>JBKJPL010000001.1:0-351733 GCA_046595005.1 Bacteriovoracaceae bacterium
TAGAAAGAGGCTCAATGATTATGGAGATAAGTCGAAATTAAGAAAGTCCGGCTAGAGTCCAATAGGACATAATCGCTCCGAAATTAACCGGACATAATCGCCCAGAAACAACAAAGATTGGAAGGGACGTCTAGTTTCTAGACACCCTAAGTGACCGTTTTTGTCTCAAGGCTTTTACGAAGAAGCGTCATTAATCTTTCACTTATCCGGTCATGTCTTGTGAGCTCAATGGACTTGCCCCTGATCTCTCCCCTGCAGGAGTTAATCCCAAGGATAACTGAGCCTTCAGAGAACACTCTTGTCTGAAGCTTGATGTTCATAGCTTCAAAGGTCAGAAGATGAACACTATCTTCTTCCACGAAATGCCATTGATAAATTTCACCCGGAGTCGCAGACGCGGGAAGTCCCACGCGCTTTGTTTCGATGAGGTGAACGGGCCCTTCAGAGAAGTGATAGAGAATCTCAAATTTCATAAATAGGTTTTAGATCCTTTCAACCCGGTCCATTGTCATACTATAACGACAGCTTCTGTCGTTTTTCTCATCGATGATGGAATATGTCCCGTTGAAATGTAGATTCCCATTCCGATTGGTAAAAGTTCCGATGAGATTGATTCTTTTACAATCATCTCCGGGGAAGTTCGTTCCCGGAAGTGGCCGGCAGTGACGGCTCATGAGATCGACAGTTCTCGAAGAGGCATCGGAAGGAATTCTTCCGATTAGATGATCCTGAGTTGCATGCCTGTCCTGAGGTTGCTCAGTATGAAAGATAACATTGGCATCGTTATCAACTTCCAGGCGGATATTTTTCTGAGTGAGAAAATCACAGACTCTTCCAGAATCAAATTCTTCGGTGAGCATTCCCCCGTAACGTCCGCAGTAGCCAGACATTTCGCCGAATCCATCAGAGCAAGGTTTCGCTTCCTGTGTTTGGGCCTGGGAATTTTGATCACCAGAAGTGATCTCAACAAATTGAGCATTGAATTTTGCAGTGGAAAGTGGATTTCCTTTCAAGTCACGGGTGACGATTTGAAGGGGAATCTCTTTTCCGGTTTCTGAAGCTCCAGCTGAAGATGTGAGCATTGAGAATGATTTCACTCCTCCGTCCACCTGAGGCAGAATGATTTCGAAGGTTCTTCCATTATCAGAGGCAAATCCATTTACAACAGTGCGATCTGTGAAACGATTATCAGAATAAAATCCAGTGACCCTGCCCTCTTTTTCGACCCAGCTAAGATTGAATTTCACGGGAGTTTTTTCCCCACCACGGAAGAAATATGATCCCTTCAGCTGAAATGGCGAGGCAATTGCCATAGCGCTTAGAGAAATACCAATGAGGATTGAGAAACTTTTCATAATGACTCCTTAGTCCCTTCATTTTCCGGTCTCGAGTCTTCACTTCTCAACTAAACTCTCTCATAATTAGACTATTCGTATTGCCCTGTATCCAGACTAAAAAGAGAATCAAATGCTCATCCGTTCCGGGACTATTTCTGACCTTGAAGAATTGTCAGTGCTTTTCGACCTCTACCGGCAGTTTTACGAAAGGCCCGCAGACCTGAATGCAGCACGTTCATTTCTTAGTGAAAGAATGTTGAAAAATGAGTCGGTTATCTTTGTTGCAGAGAAAGATGGAAAACTGACTGGTTTTACCCAGCTATATCCCCTTTTCTCCTCGACGGTGCTGAAAAAGCAATGGGTCCTTAATGATCTGTATGTCAGAATGGAAGAACGTAAAAGCGGTGCCGGTGAAAAACTCATGCGAACTGCGATGGAGTTCGGAACCAAAGATGGATCTCGGGGACTGACTCTCCAGACGGCCATGACAAATATTCCAGCGCAGAAGCTTTATGAAAAACTTGGATGGAAAAAGAATGAGACTTTTCTTACCTATAATCTTTACCCTTAGCATTTTAGGCTGTTCAACTGAGCAACCGAAAAGAGTTTATGAAGATGTGATTGAGATTACAGAAATTAATCCCAATCGCCTGACGGCCGTGACGAAGCAGAATCTTTTTCATCTGGCGAAAGTCTATGATCTGAGACCATTCCTTTACACCAAACAGATTCATGTTCAGTCATATGTCATACCCCACTCGCATCCAACTCTAACGATCAATACCCGGAATTCGGATAAACCCCAGAAGCTTCTCGCCACTTGGCTGCATGAAGAATTTCACTGGTGGGCAGTTCAAAAAAAAGTAGCAACAGAGAAGGCCATCGCAGATTTCAAAGTGCTCTTTCCCAAGCTTCCGGCAGGGGGTTCTCATAGTGATCAATCAACATATCTCCATCTTCTGATTTGCCATCTTGAGTACCGGGCCCTCGTCCATTACCTTGGTGCAACCGAAACAAAAGAAGTGATGGATGAGACCATCAAGAAAGATAAATTATATCCATGGATTTATACTCAGGTGCTGACTAATCCAGAGATCGGAAAGATCGTGAAGAAGCACAAGCTTCTCCCGGCACCTTTGACCTAGAAGCCGACGAAGAATCCGCCATTGTAGTCTGAAAGAAGGCTTAGGAACTGATACTGATCACTGGTTTGGTTGCGGATGAAACTCAGACCAACTCCGATGCTGTTAATCTGAATTTTATTTTTGTTCATTTCTCTCACCAATTTCAGGATGTCATGAAAGTCATCCTGCTTGTTGGAATTATGAAGCGATGGCGCTCCATCAGTGAGAAGGACAATGTCACTGACTTCCGAGTAGTGACTCAACACGTGCTTAAGAACATCCCTGGTCGGCGTACCACCGTAAGGCTTCAAGGAGTAAATATACTCAAAAGCCTCGAGCTTATGAGCGGTATCAGTTTCCTTAAGTCCTCCCCACAAGGCCTTGTAAGGAGCTCGATCTCCATAGGGAAACTGTACCAGCTCAACCTGGTATGTATTTGGTAAAGCAGTAAGAAGCATTTTAAGTCCAGCCTTCACCTGACCCATGCGATCTTCCTGGGTCATTGAATAAGAAGTATCAATAATAAAAACGATCTTCTTCCCGCGGAATTTGAATCCCACATCCATGTCGATGCCACCTGGCTGCTTAACAACAGGTTTTGAAGCTTCCGCCAGCTGACTTTGAAGCGTCTGGTTTTTTTTCTGTAATTCTTCAAGCTTTGACTTAAGCGATGCTACTTCCAGTGAACGATCAACCACCTTAGGAGCTTCCTGAACCTGTTGCTTACTCTTGGGAATAGCGACGTAAAGAATAATGACAGCACCAAGTGCTCCGGAAATCAGATCAAGAAACGAGAGAGAAAATAATTCGATCTGACGGCGTTTTCTCATCGAATTTCAATTTTATTGATCAGATTATCGATCACGAATTCCTTGAGATCAGAGTGAAAACGATCTGTTTCTTCCTGAAGCTGATGAACAAACCACATCAGAAAGACCGAAAGAACAAGTGCTACGAGAGTCGTATCAAATGCCACTCCAAGAAGTGAGGTGATCTTTTCCATGTCCCCTGAGTTTGCATAAACGAGGGACTGAGAAATCCCGATTACTGTTCCGATAAATCCGAGCGATGGAATTACCCAGGCCAGATAGCGGATCACTGACTGATCGCCTTCTGCTTTTTCCTGAGAAACTTCGATCTGAATACTTACGATGTCGATCAGCTCAGAAAGAGATCCCGTTGTGCGGAATTTCGTCGTCGCTTTTTTGAGAAGATCGCTCAGGATGTATTTTTCTTTTTTCTCAAACTCGATAAGTTTGAATTTCAGATTATTGATATCCTCAGGCAGGAAAACGAGCTTCTCATGAGTAGGAATGATGTTCATCTTGAAGGCCTTCCGTTCACGGGCAATGGCCTTAAGTTTGTCCTTCACTTCAAACCATGCCCAGAAAAAGGCAAAGTAAGTGAACATCTGAATGTAACCGCCGTTAACGACATCGGCTCCGAGCAGCATTAAGAGGCGATAAATAGTAGGCGAACTTTCTTTAGATATTGCACTCAAGAACACCATACAAGTGGCGGTAATCAAAAGCGCAATTCCCACAGCGAGCGATAGGTTTCTAAGGTTTTTCATCTCAATTTTTCCATGTTATGAATGCCTAGAAATTTTATCATAGAGCCGAGCGAAAAAGGCAAGGAAACCATGAAGAAAGTCGAAATCCACCCGGATGCCGTGGAAAGAATCAAAAAATTCTCGGTTACAGATAATAATTTAGGCTTCGGAAAGTACGTTTGCCCGGCCATGATCGTCTGTGCTTATGATAAAGGCGAATGGCAGAAGATGGAGCTCGTTCCTTACGGGCCCCTCGCAATCGACCCATGTGCAAAGGTCCTCCACTATGGTCAGGAAATTTTTGAAGGGATGAAGGTTTTCCGTCATCCTGACGAATCCATCCATATGTTCCGTCCCGAAATGAACGCCAAGAGATTCAATGTTTCTGCGCAAAGGATGGCGATGCCTTCGATCCCGGAAGAGCTCTTCCTCGAGGCATGTGATGTGATCTCTGCATACTGTAAAAGTGCAGTTCCAAGGCGCCTGGGTGAATCACTTTACCTTCGCCCTTTCATGATCGCGACAGAAGTTGGAATGGGAATTAAGCCTGCGAAGCAGTTCCTCTTCGTTGTTGTTGCTTCACCTTCAGGCTCATATTTCTCAGGTGATTCAGTAAAAGTTTATATTGAGCGCGAGGATATCCGTTGCGCTCCAGGCGGAGTTGGTTTCGCCAAAACTGGTGCAAACTACGCAGCGTCTTTAAGCTCATACGAAAAAACTCTCAAGCTCGGCTGCGATCAGACAATGTGGCTCGATGCTCACGAGCATAAGTACATTGAAGAAATGTCCGGTATGAATTTCTTTGCTGTTGTGGATGGTGTTCTTCACACTCCAAAACTCACAGATACAATCCTCGATGGTGTTACAAGACGCTCGATTATGGATATCGCTCGGTCTGAAAATATCGAAGTGGTTGAATCACGCATCTCTATCGATGATATTCTCAAGGCTTCTGAAGAAGGACGCTGTACTGAAGCTTTCGTCTGCGGAACTGCTGCGGTTATCGCTCCGGTTGCATCGTTCATGGATAAGGATGGAAAAACTTATCGCGTGAAAGATCCACAGGGCAAAATGGGAATGAGTCTCCGGGAAAAGCTTGTAGGAATGCAGGCAGGAAGATCGGATGCGCCGAAGGGCTGGCTCTATAAAGTGAGAAACGTTGATATCTAAAAAAAAAGCCCCTCTTTCGAGGGGCTTTTTTTTACATGGTTATACTTGGCAGTAATTCAAAACATAAAATCGCAATAAATGTCGGATAGAGTGCACCTTTCAAAAGTCCAAGTGGGCTGATCCCGTCTGCACCAAATGAATCCTTGAGAATTCCGTAACCAGCTGGGTTCGGAGCATTCGCAATAACTGTCAGACCACCACCCGTAACCGCACCGGCAACCAGGAAGTACTTAGCTGAATCAGTGAGTTCAACAAGTGATCCGAGATAAGTAAGAGCGGCATTATCAGTGATACCAGTGAGAGCTGTTGATCCGAAATAGAGAACCTGATCAGAGAGGCTTGAGATAAGCGGCTGGAGCCACCACTTCTGCTCAGTACCAAGAACAATGAGACCGGCCAGGAAGAATCCAACCATGAGTGAAGATTTCACCTGAACTTCATCCTGGAATTCCTTCGTCACGATAGTGAAGCCGAGGAAGAAAAGGAAGAGACCCATGAACACAACCATGTGGTGAGCATTAACAACCACGAGAGCGAGAAAGATAAGGTGAATAAGAGTTACCCAAACTGGTGGAAGCATCTTCTCGTTATTGTCTGCGCGAAGCTGGAAGTCTCCAGTAAGTTCTTTCTTAAACATGAAAGCAACCGAAATAGCACTGATGAGACATGAGATAGCAGCTTTGTAACCGAAGTTAAGGAACATGTGAGACATGCCCCATCCCCATTTACCTGCAACCATCAGAACCGGGGGCGCAGCGAAGTGAGTGAGTGTTCCACCAATCGAGATGTTAACGAAGAGAAGACCGATCGTTGCGTACTTGAGCTTCGTCGACATTTCTTTCGAGTAGAAATTTTTAAGAAGGATGATCGCAGTAACAGTCATCGCAGCTGGCTCAGTAATAAATGAACCAAGAAGAGGTCCAATAACCAGAGCAGTAATGTAGAAAGCCATCTTGGGTGAAATTGGAATCACTCGTGAAATTGCGACGATGATCTT
Source organism: Bacteriovoracaceae bacterium (assembly GCA_046595005.1). Lineage (GTDB taxonomy): Bacteria > Bdellovibrionota > Bacteriovoracia > Bacteriovoracales > Bacteriovoracaceae > Peredibacter. The sequence continues at coordinate 6,181 of JBKJPL010000001.1, forward strand.
TTCTGCGAGCTTAATCACCGGGCGGGTTCCTGCCATCGCCATGATGACGAAAACAAATCCAGGCTCAGTGAAGTTGAGAGATTCGAGATACTCAACCGGAGCTTGTGTTCCGCTAACGGCCATCACGAAAAGAATGAAAACGAGCGCCCACATACCGAATACAGCTTCAACTTCCGCCATGAAGTGGAAGAAGTTTTCACCCATCGATCCTTCCGGATATTTGTGAGCAATGTGAGCAAACTTACTGACAAGAAACGTGTGGAGAATGGCGACGGCAAAAATAATCGTGGCCGCCAACTGAATGGTCGTAGGGTTCATCTTCCTTCCTTGGAAAAGGGTCTTTTCTTAAGTTTAAGGGAAAGAAGAATTTTTTGGTGAAAAATTAACCGTTTTTACCGATGGAATTTACCGGGCAGGCATCCATTTGCTCGACGCAAAGATTGATCTCATCCGGAGTTGTGGGCTGCTTTTTAATGTAAGCGTTCCCATTGTCATCTTCCGCATAGAATTCCGGAGCTCCCGAATAACAAACATTACAGGCAATACAGCCTTCACCGCTGTCATCATCGGGATCCGTGCAATAGAAAGGGCCCGGGATATTTTTTGGATGCTTAAATTTCGGATTCGCCATGGTCCTTAATATAGTTCCGCCAGCAGGGAGTATCAAGGATTTATGAGCCATTCGCCACGTGTCATTTTTGACTTAGAAAGAGTGTCCGAGTAGTTTCTTTTCGTCTGAACTAAGGGGAAATCATGGATCAGAAGATTTTGGCGGCCGCGCGACTCTGGGGTCAGAACGCATATTTCACTGATCAGGATCGCCAGGAAATCGCCGGACTTATCGATCAACTGCCGGCCTCGGAAACGGAATTAACAGAAAGATTCTATCGGGATCTCGAATTTGGTACCGGAGGACTGCGTGCCCCTATGGGTATGGGCCAGAACCGGATGAATAAATACAATGTCCGTCGTGCTACTCAAGCGCTGACCAATACCGTGATTAAGCATTTCGGAAGTCAGGGCTCCGCGGTTATTTCTTACGACTCAAGGAATTGCTCGCGGGAATTTGCTCTTGAAGCGGCCGGAGTTTTTGCCGCTAATGGAATCAAGGCGCATGTTTTTCCAGAACTCACTCCCACTCCAATGCTTTCCTTTGCCGTCAGACACCTGAAGGCCCACGCTGGAATCATGATCACTGCCAGCCACAATCCTCCGATTTATAATGGCTTCAAGGCCTTCTGGAATGATGGCGCTCAGGTTGTTCCTCCTTACGATAAAGAAATCATCACCGCATACAATTCACTCACTGACTGGGGCCAGATTAAGCACATGTCGTTTGAAGAAGCGCAGAAGAAAAATTTAGCTAGCTGGACCAGTCCCGAAGTTGATGAAGCTTTCTATAAAGTAATTGAAGAAAAAGTAATGCTCGATAGTGAAATGATAAAAAATCACGGAGGTGAGCTCTCTGTTGTCTACACATCCATTCATGGAACAGGTCAGGTTCCGTGTGAAACAATCGCAAAACGCCTGGGGTTCACTAAGTTTGTATCAGTTGCTGAGCAGGCCAAGCCTGATGGAAATTTTCCGACGGTAAAATATCCGAATCCTGAAGATCCGAAGGCGTTGGCACTAGCAGTTGATCTGATGCTGAAAACGAATGCTGATATTGTCACCGCAACCGATCCCGATTGTGATCGCCTGGGACTCGCTGTGAATGATCACGGCAAGGCTGCCTACCCTAACGGAAATCAGATTGGCGCCTTGATGCTTTATTATATTTTCAGCCGTCGCCAGGAGAAAAAAACTCTCCCCGCAAATCCACTGGTACTGAAATCCATTGTCACGTCACCCATTCAGAATGCGATCGTTGAAAGCTTCGGCGGAAAAGTAGAAGACACTCTTACCGGCTTTAAGTGGATGGCGGGACGTCTCCGCGAGCATGAAATAAAAAAATCTCCATTGAGCTTTGTCTTCGCATCCGAAGAATCGTTCGGATACATGCTTCACAGTGAGGCCCGAGACAAAGACGGCGTATCATCTGTAGCGATGATCTCTGAGATCGCTCTCTACTTTAAAAAGAAGGGCATGAATCTCATGGAGGCCCTGGATTCTGTCTATGACAAGTATGGCTTCTTCTTTGAGTCCCTCGTTTCGCAGGATTATGAAGGAGTCGCCGGAACTAAGAAGATTGACCGGATCATGGAGTATTTCAGAAACTATCCAGAGTCTCATTTTGCGGGTGAAAAGATCGTAGCAAAGGAAGATTACCTCAAGGGAGTCAATCTTCCTGCAAGTAATGTTCTTTCATTCACGTTCGAATCGGGTAACAAGCTTTTTCTTCGCCCTTCAGGAACTGAGCCAAAAATTAAATTTTACACCATGGTGAGAGAAACTTCGGGTACAATTGCAGAGAAGAAGGTCAATGCTCTCAAGAAAGTGAAGACGATCGAAGACAAGATCAAAGAGTGTTGCGAAAAGGCGTAGATGACAAAGGCAATTGTACTCTTATCAGGTGGCATGGACTCATTGGTCTGTGCCGGAATTGCTTCGCAGGCAGCACACGAACTCCATTTTCTTCACATGGACTATGGCCAGAGGACTTCCCGTCGCGAGAGAAAATCTTTCGATGATATCGCTGATTATTACAAGGTTCCCCAAAAACACCGCAAAGTTATCGATATGAATTTTCTCCGCCAGATTGGCGGAAGTTCCCTTACCGATGAAAGCATCTCCGTAAAAAATTATCAGGGTGATTCCAATGTCATCCCTGATTCTTACGTACCTTTTCGAAATACAATCATCCTCTCGCTTGCGGTTTCCTATGCTGAAGTAATTAGTGCAACCAATCTTTATATTGGCGCCAACCATGAAGACTCTCCAGGATATCCTGATTGCCGTCCCTCTTATTACAAGGCACTCAATGAAGTGATTAAAGAAGGAACAAAGGCCGGAGATATCTCAGTTCAAACTCCCGTCATCAGCATGAAGAAAAAAGATATTGTCCTAAAGGGAAAAGAGCTTAAGGTTCCATTCGAGCTCAGCTGGTCCTGCTATCAAAGCTCCACTAAAGCATGCGGCAAATGTGACTCCTGCGCTTTGCGCCTCAGAGGCTTCCGCGAAGCTGTTATGATCGATCCTATTGAATATCAATAGGAGGTATTATGAAATTTCTGACCATCGCAGTTCTATTTTCACTATGCTCATCAGTATCGGCCCAAGACGGTGAAATGCTCGCGAAAGCAAAAGAGCATCAGCTTTCTAATATCGATAAGCGCATCTCTTCCCTGAATGAGCTCAAGGGCTGTATTTCAGGAGCTGCCAACAAAGAAGCTATGCAAGCATGTCGTGCTACTCACAAAACTCAGATGAAAGCTCTCAAGGATGCAAATGATTCGTGGAGAAGCAGCTTTAAAGCTGAAAAGAAAACCAAGCGTGAAACGCGTAAATCGAATTAAGATTATTTTTTGAGTTTTTCGAGTGCTTTGATAATTTTCCGAAAATTCACAAAGTCATAGCGGGAATGGGCCTTCAGGATGAAATCATCCACCGAAGGCTCATCATCTTTCAGAAAGTAATAAGCAAAATCATTTGAAATAATAAACAGGGCCGACAAGGGTGAAACCTTTTCGGCCTTAAGACTTAGTGGAAAGCCGTGTCCATCCGGCAACTCGTGATGCTGATATGCCAGTACATCTGTGTCGGGTGGTGCTGACTGAAAATATTTTTTAATCAAAAAGGCAGCATCCTTAGGGTGGGCCAGATAAAGCTTCTGATCCTCTTCAGAAAAAGTGTCTTTCAATTTATTAAATTCATAAATATCAGCAATTGAAAGTAAGGGTGGTCTTACTGCCAGGGTGATGTCACACAAAACTGAAGCGTAGACGAGTTTATCCATAGTGCTCTTCGAAATCCAGTCGAGCTGTTTAGCAAGAAGACAGGATACAAGGCTTGTGAGATTCATCTTTTGGGTGAAGAGTGCGTATTCATCCTGTTTATTTTTCAGGGTTTTCAGATAGTGCGCAACCGTGGTCTCTTTCTCTACGAGACCACGAATCTTGTCTACGGCCTTATCAATCGTTTCCTTGAATTCCTTATCGACGTGAACTTCATCATCAATCCGGAGAATCTTCTGCTCAAAGCGCTTCTCTGGTGAATCTGTCGCACCTCTTAAGACAAAGCGAAAGTTGTTCGCCTTGAGGAAGATCGAAATCTGATTCTGGATCTGGGTAATGACCCAGATTGCGGTTTCCCGCTGAATATACAGATAAGCAATTCCCTTGGACTTATATTTTTTTATGTCGAGAATGTCAGTCGTATCGTCTTCATTGAAGATCTTGATGTATTTTTCATTCCCGATGCGGATGTAAAGATTCTTATTAATTCCATCGAGTATCGATAAAAAGTTTATTCCGATCCGGCAATATGGATTGGAATTGATAAATGGTGAATTTTTAAAAAGTGCTTTCGCTTCATCGACAATAGAATTGGGAAGAGTTGATTTTTCGATAAGCTTAAACTGCTCAAGATGCTTCAGTAATTCCTTACCTTCTTCGCGAACCTCATCAACGAGGATGATGATCCTTACCTGCTTCTGATAGGCCTTCAGATAACCCACAAAATCTTCCAGCAGATAGGCATTGGAGGTGTAGTCATACACAATCATTGCCGGTGCACCTTCAAGATCTCTCAGGAAGTTCAGCGCCTTTTCTTCGTTTTCAAGCTCAGTCACATCAGTATTGAGAAGTGTTTCCAGGACGAATTTAAGAATTCCCCGCATATACGGAGAATCTGAAACGACCAAAATAGGAATTTGTGTCTGTGTTTGTGGTTCCATTAATAGAGTTGGACAAAGTCCCCTTCGGTAACCGACCCTCCGGAGTGAAGAATACAAATGGCACCATTAGGTTCAAAGTAATCCACAATTTCCAGAGTTCCTTTTACTTCACCCTGAGACATACCAATCATCGCTCCAGATTCTGGATCATAGATCTCCTGCCCTTCAGTCACAACTTTCAGGATATCGCCGAGATTAATTCCTGAAGTCCTTCCAGCGTTAATATAGATTCTTGTTCCGATAATTTTTGCCACACGCCCGAGCCAGTCGAGCTTGGAACCGATCTTCACTACGCGAGGTACGATTTTTCTTACCGCCACCTTCACTGAGTAACGAAGGAGATCCTGGCGATACGATAAATTGTCTTCTGACTCAGCTTTATAGAAACGAAGATTATCGTCAGAAATATTTCCATCCAGAGTTTCAGAGAAGAGCTCTTTGTTGGAGAGAACATCATAAACTTTGATTTCAACAACGGTTTCTGCAAGTGACTTTATCTTTCTTACGAAACCAATTTCATCACTCTTCTGGCGAACACGGGCCTCTTTAATTCTTCCGAAAATAACAATATTTACTCCTGACATTTTCGCTTTACGAGCAAGCTGAGCAAGTTTCACTCCTCCGCCGGCGTAAATTTCCTTGGAAGTACCGAAGAGAGTTTCCGCTTCGTGATCGATGATAAATTCGCGCGACTTATTCAGCTCACGACGAAATTCTTCAGTTGCAGTGACCGCGAGATCTTCGCCGCCCATGGGTGACTCATTATAAAATCCAAGGAGAGCAATTTTCTTTTTGATCGGACTGAACTCGCTGACATTGTTCATCCGGGAAGATTGAGAGATTGGTTTGCGACGTGAAATCGGAGCACATGATGAAGCGATAAGAATCACCAACACGATGGCGAGAGAACGCGAAAATCCGAGCATTGTTTTCCTTCCTGGAACTACTGCTTCACCATACGGATCACGAGGCCATTGCCAGTGACCTCGTTTACTAACGAGTAGTTATAGGAAGATTTTAACTCTTTTACCTGTGACAATAAATCAGTAAACGATTTTTCCTCACCACGGAAGTAAACTTTCATAACGGCTTCCTGGGAACCGAACTGTCCCATCTCAACTTGTAAACCCAACGAAGACCCTCGGGATTGGAGGAGCTCTATCAGCTTGATCACATCACCTAAGTGCTTGTGACCAGAGATAGTCAACTTGATTACTCGGTTTAATGGGAGGAGCCCTTCCACTTTTTGCATGAGGGATGGGAAGGCCCCCAGTGGAGTTTTATAGACCCGAGAGACAAGTCCGGAATTGATTTCATTCTGAGGGAGGTTCAACCATTCCTTCTCTTCGCGTGGAAGAGTGACCGTCAAAAGACTCTTTTTAGTGTTTCCGTCCAAAAGATGAACTCTTCCTTCCCATGAGTATCCCTGGATATTATTTTTGAGAATTCGTCTCAAAGTCAGGCTCATTTTCAGCCACAGGACATTTTCATATCCCTGACCCGATCCAGCGATCAGTTCTTCCGGAAGCTTTTCTTCCCATTGTGAGTGATAAGACAGGCAGTCTGCTTCACAGACCTTGATCTCGGCTACTGACTTCGGCAGATGCTCCTTCAGCCATTTTTCCCAATTCTTCAGAAGTGGTGCAGTGAACTGGGTTTCACGTTCAAGGCCTAAGTCCTTCCATTCAAAACCCAGAAGATTAATTTCTCCCAGTATGAGCATCTGTGAAAACGGAGCTGATGGAGCCGCTTCTGGCATAGGATCCACTTTGGAATCCTGTGCTGATGCATTCATGATGAATAGAAAGAGGAATAGAAATCTCACAGACGGACTTCCTCGATTTTGCCATCGATAATGAACGAAACTGAATTCGTATTCAGCACTTCATTAATCTTGGCCGCCATCTGCGGAGAAGGATTCACGAGGAAATTATCATCCAGCGGAAGGCGCGCCTTCCCTTCACCCATTTCAAAGATAAAGTGAATCGGCACAGATCCTCTATATGAAAGAAGGATCTGTTTCACCTGCTGGAGAGAATAAGGATTAAGCTTATTAAGCGGAACACTCACGCGAACTGAAGTAACCCGGTTGTCGGATTCATCCTTGAGGAGTGCAACTTTGTTCGGGAAGAATTTCTTCGGATCTTCAGTAAGATTTACCACTCCGTGGAAAATAAGCGGCTCATCCATCGTGAGGAACTGCTGATACTCAGCAAATGTTTTCGGGAAAAAGAGACATTCAATTTTTCCTGAAAGATCTTCGATGGTCACAAAGGCCATCTTATCGCCTTTCTTCGTGAGAATGACTTTGGATTCAGAGATCATGCCGGCAACGACCATGGTTCTCTTCGTCGGATCATGCTCATCCGGAATGCGCTGAAAACCTTCCGGCTTCGGCATTGTGGGAAGTTCCTGAATCTGAGCGAGATTCATGGAAGTGAGTTTTGACATGATGTCGCGGAAACGGAAGAGCGGATGACCGGAAACATAAATACCTAAGAGTTCGGCTTCAAGAGATAGTTTTTGTCTCTCATCAAATTCCTGAGATTCAGAAATATGAAGTTCATCAGACACGGATTCAGCTCCAGCACCCATATCAAAGAGTGAAGTTTGCCCCATGAGCTTATCATTCTGCTTTTTTTCAGCATAAGAAATAATGAGTTCCATATTATCCAGAAGAGTCTTACGGTTGAATTTCTCAATCTTATCGAATGTTCCTACTTTGATGAGGGATTCGAATACGCGCTTGTTTACTGCTTTAAGGCTCACGCGCTCACAGAAATCGATGAATCCGGTGAAAGGTCCGTTTTCCTTTCTTTCGCGAACGATTTCCGCAACAGCTCCCTCGCCAACACCTTTAATGGCACCCATTCCGAAACGGATGGTGTCCCCGATAACGTTAAAGAGCCATAGCGATTCATTGATATCGGGAGGAAGAATTGAAATTCCGCACTCCTTGGCTTCCTGGATGTAGGAAGTAATCTTATCCTTGTTGTTAATCTCGGTACCGAGAAGAGCTGCAAAGAACTGGGCCGGGTAATATCTTTTAAGGAATGCTGTCTGGTAAGCAACAATCGAATAAGCAACTGCATGGGACTTGTTGAATCCGTATTCAGCAAATTTTTCCATGAGTTCAAAGAGGGCAACTGCTTTTACTTCATCAAAGCCGCGTTCAACCGCACCTTTACGGAAGATTTCCTTATGCATCTGCATTTCTTCGGCTTTCTTTTTCCCCATCGCACGACGGAGCATATCCGCCTGTCCGAGTGAGTAACCAGCGATTACACGGGCGATGTTCATCACCTGTTCCTGGTAAACGATAATGCCGTAGGTATCTTTCAAAACCGGAATAAGAGCATCGAATGAATATTGTTCAATCTTGCCGTTAATTTTGTTTTTGATCTCCGCAAACTCTAAATGCATTCCAGATCCCATCGGACCCGGACGATAGAGAGCATTGATCGCGGTGATATCATCGATTGAGCCAGGCTTAATTCGCTTACAAAGATCCTGCATCCCCGATGACTCGAGCTGGAACACACCAACGGTCTGACCATCAGAGATCATTTCGTAAACATTGGGATCATTGATATCAATATCTTCAATATCGAAGTCTGATTTAAAATCACGACGGACAAATTTCTCAGCGTTTGAAATTACAGTCAGTGTCTTGAGGCCAAGGAAGTCAAACTTAACAAGTCCGATCTTCTCCGCCATATCTTTATCAAATTGAACAACCTGTTCATCATTGGCCCCACGGAAGAGCGGACAGTAAGTAACGAGTGGTTCGTTAGTGATGATTACGCCGGCAGCATGAATTCCCGCATGACGGTTGAGCCCTTCAAGGCGTTTTCCGATCTGAAGAATTCTTCTGATCTTTGGATCATTATCTTCAAGCTCCTTGAGCTTTGGTTCTTTATCAATGGCATCCTGTAGTTCAATCCCAAGTTCTTCCGGAACAAGTTTTGCGAGTGTATCAGCTTCCGAGTATGGAAGAGCAAACACACGTGAGACATCGCGGAGAACAGCCTTCGCAGAAAGAGTTCCGAAAGTGATGATCTGACCTACGCGCTCTTTTCCGTATTTATTTGTTACGTATTCGATGACTTCCTGACGACGGTCCTGACAGAAATCGATGTCGAAATCCGGCATCGAAACACGTTCAGGGTTGATGAATCTTTCAAAGAGAAGATTATATGGAATCGGATCAACGTTCGTGATCTTCAAAGCATAAGCAACAATTGAACCTGCTCCGGATCCACGACCCGGACCCACCGGAATTCCATTTGCCTTAGACCAGCCAATGAAGTCAGCAACGATGAGGAAGTAACCAGTGAATCCCATCTGCTTAATGAGCCCAACTTCGATATCAAGTCTCTCATAGTATTGCGGCTTAATTTCTGATTCCCAATTGGGTTTTGTAACCAGGTGCTTGAAGTGAGGTCCAATAAATCTTTCCTCAAGTCCCTCTAAGGAAAGTCTTGCAAAATAATCTGCTTCGGTTTCCTGTGTTTTAATTTCAAATTGTGGAAGAAGGTAGATCTGCTTACCCTTATCATCCTGCCATCTGATTTCAAGATTACATTTATCAGCAATCTTAAGAGTGTTGTCACAGGCTTCCTGAGCGTAATGGAAAGCAGCTCTCATCTCTTCAGGCGACTTGAGATAAAACTCAGTCGTTGAAAGTTTCATGCGTTTTTCATCTTCAAACGTTTTCCCCGTCTGAATACACATGAGTACTTCCTGAGCGGCAGCATCTTCACGCGTGAGATAGTGACAGTCATTAGTTGCAACGAGAGGAATCGAATATTCTTTCGCAAACCCCAGAAGCTTCTGATTAACGATCATCTGCTCCGGAATTCCGTTCTCCTGAATCTCCAGATAAAAATCATCTTTGTAAATTTCACGAAACTTCATCGCCGCCTGAACGGCGCGCTCATCCTGTCCGGTGAAAAGATTGTAACCAACCTCGCCCTTCAGACATGCAGTCGTAGCAATCAATCCCTCTGAATATTCACGCAGAAGTTCCGCATCAGCTCTTGGCTTGTAATAGAAGCCTTCCTGATACGCCTTTGAGAGAAGCTTACAAAGATTCTGATAACCAGTGAGGTTCTTACAAAGAAGAATCAGGTGATGAATCTGGTGCTTACCTTCCACTTCATCCTGAGAATCAAGAGTCTTCAAATTTTTCGGTGGACGCCGATCGTGACGAGACCCAGGCGTGAAATAAATTTCAGAGCCTAAGATCGGCTTTATACCCGCGGTAAGAGCGCGCGTATAAAAATCAATTGCACCAAACATGTTACCGTGATCGGTACATGCGATCGCGGGCATGCCCAGCTCTTTTGTTCTCTTCATGAGATCACCCAAACGGATGGCACCATCAAGAAGTGAGTACTGGCTGTGAAGATGAAGATGAGTAAAATTACCTTTATGGGTATTCTGAAAATCACTTCCGACGAAGGAGTTTTTCATGTAATGGGAGTCCTCGAATTGTGTGTGTGTGAACAGTTTAAGATAATCATTTTTCAGGGCAAAAGACAAAATGTGACGGCGCTATTTGGCCCACAATTCCTCACTCATAACCGACCATTTTGGGGTTTTGCGTCATCGAATGAATTATCCCATAATACAGCTTCAAATATTAGCTAGTTCCGGGTATGAATGGACCTCCTGGAGAAGATGAAAAATGTTTACTGGCGATGACAAAATTTTGGCAGCGGAGTTGGTTGAAACAATCAGGTTTTTTGAACAAAAAAACTGGACACCTGCGACCTCTACAAATTATTCCGCACGCTCGTCCCAGAATCCGGGACAGTTTCTCATTTCACGTTCTGGAGTGGATAAAAGTAAGTTTAAGTTGGAAGATCTGATCCTCATTAATTCCGAAGGCGACATTCGCTCAGATTTCAGATTGCCCGGAGTAAAATCTTCTGCCGAAACTGGAATTCATACAGAAATCTATAAGCGTTTTCCTCATGTAAATTCTGTGCTTCATTCGCACTCTGTTCTTTCGACCACTCTTTCATACTGTCAGTTAAAAAATAAGAAAGTCGTTTTCGAAGGACTAGAAATCCTGAAAGGTCTCGAGGGAAATGAAACGCACGAACTCCAGCAGGTCATGCCCATCGTGCCTAATTCTCAGTATATTCCGGATATCATGCGCGACCTTTCTCCCTTCTTTGATTCAGGTGAACCGATTCACGGATTTCTGATTGCGGGCCACGGGCTCTACACCTGGGGAAAAGATATCGCGACAGCTAAACGACATGTTGAAACTTTCGAGTTTTTATTTGAGTGTTATCACACCATGAGGAGACAACTATGGGAGTGCTGAGACTACTTGATGACAATCGGAAAGAAATTTCGAGTCCACCTGAGATCAAAAAATTCATGAATGAGCGCGGGATTGTTTTTGAACAATGGGAAGCTTCCCAGCCACTTAATGATACTGACACTCAGGAGATTATTCTTAAGGCCTATGAGCACGAGCTTGTTCCCTACATGAAGAAAAATGGTTATGTGAATGCTGATGTTATCAATGTTCACAAGGATACTCCGAACATTGAGGCCATCCGCCAGAAGTTTCTCGCTGAACACACTCATGCCGAAGATGAAGTGAGATTCTTTGTTGATGGTGAAGGTGAATTCTTCTTTCACTTAAAAGACCGCGGAGAAGTCTTTTCTCTTCTTTGTCAGAAAGGTGACTTTATATCTGTGCCAAAGGGTTATACCCACTGGTTTGACCTTGCTCCGAAATATCATGTGAAGGCCATTCGGGTTTTCATGACACCTGATGGCTGGGTCGCAAACTACACCAACTCCGGCGTGGAAAAGAGATATCAATCATGAGCCGCCAACTTTTTATTTTCGATATCGAAGGGACAACTACCGATATCAATTTTGTGCATAAGATTCTTTTCCCTTTCTCGCGCGATAGGATGAGTGAATTTGTCACAAAGAACGAAAAAACACTCGCTCCTCACATTCATGAAGTCAAAAATACGATTACTGAAGAAGGCGGCAAGGACACAGATCTTTCTGCCGTTGTTCGAACTCTTATCAAGTGGATTGACGAAGATAGGAAGCACAAGGCACTCAAAGAAATTCAGGGTCTCATCTGGGAAGAAGGATATAAGAATGGAGCTTTCAAAGGACATGTCTATCAGGATGTCCGTCCATTTTTCGAGAATCTCCACGCAAGCGGATATCTCATCGGAATTTATTCTTCCGGATCAGTTCATGCTCAGAAGCTCATTCTCGCTAACTCAAGCGCCGGTGACCTTACGCCATTCATAAAATATTATTTCGATACTCAGGTTGGACAAAAACGCGAAAAAGTTTCTTATCAAAATATCGCCATTAAGACCCAGCTCCCGCCGCCTGATATTCATTTCTTCTCTGACATACCAGAAGAGCTGAATGCTGCTGAACTCGCGGGATTCAGAGTGTCCCATGTACTTCGCGAGGGCACTGAGCCTTCGAAATTCAATGGGATTAAAAATTTCGCGGAATTTCGTTTCTAATTTGCTTCTTTTTTACAGCACAGCTGGTTTCCATGTCGACGCAAGAGCGCGTGAAAATTAGAGTCGTCCACCAGGTTTCAGTCATGCTGGTATCCAGAAGGTAATCTTTCCCAGGGCAGAGAGTTTTCACCATGATCGGGATAGCAGAATTTTTTTCCTTCTCAGCATTTGAAAAAAAGAGCCACTGATTAAAACACGTGCTCAGTTCATCCTTCCCTTCCGGAAGAACTTCATAAACGCTGATAGGCCGCTCATATGACTCTTTATTGAAGTCAATTTTGCGGATGAGATCATAGCCAGCGTATTTTTGAGTGCATCCCATAAGAACCAGAAGTAAAAAGATTTTCATGACAGCTCAAATACCACGGAGCTTCTATGACGAACAGTGATATCGAGACGTTAGAACCATGAAAAATAGGCCATCCTGCTTTGCAATGTGATTTGAAAAAGGTATGTTTTTTTTCAATGAAGAATATTATTACGATACTAATGCTGCTCACCGCTACTGTCTCATTCGCTAAAACCAGTGAGATGAAGGTCGCCGGTCGCCGGTTCGTGATAGTTAGTCCGCGGGTTAAACCAACAGAGAAGCGCCCCCTCCTTCTCGTTCTTCATGGCTGTAAACAAAGTCCTGAAATCATTCTTGAAGGTACCCGTCTGGATGAAGTAGCGGTTCAGAAGAACTTCTACGTTATTGCTCCCGAACAGTCGGCCTATGAAAACTACGACCGTTGCTGGAACTGGTTCCTATCGTATGAACAAAGCCGCGTTCCTGTTAATCAGATGGGACAGATAATTGCTGCCATTCAACTCATGATCACGACAACTCAGGTTGATCCATCGCGGATTTATTTAACCGGAATGAGTGCCGGTGGAGTCTTGGGACATAATCTTGCTTCTTGCTATCCGGATGTCTTCAGAGGAGCTGCTCTTTCAGCAGGTCTTGCTTACAAGATTGCTGAAAATCTTTATGAAGCTTCAACTGTTCTTGATGCTCATCATTTCAAATCTCCAAATTTTCTCGGGAAAGCGGCTTACACTTGCGGTCGCGTAGGTATGAATCGCCGTCTGGATAAGATGCTTCTCATTCATGGTGAAGAAGACAAGCGAGTTGATCCATTTCACTCACGCCTGATCTCTGATGTAAATCAGGTGACGATGGACTATTACGATGACGGAAGGAAAAATAATTCTGCTCAATTTACTGAATCTACCGGCCAGCGCGACCTGCGCGGTTTTGGTGTTTCAATCCGTGATCGCAAATACACGACAGTAAATTTCACTGAACGCCTAATTATGGTTCAGGGAATGGCACACGCATGGGGAGGCGGTAAACCCATCTCGGAAAACTTCGATCCGACGGCCCCATCTACCAACGATTTCATTCTGAATTTTTTTCAACTTTAACAAGAGCTCTCCATGGTCGGCATTCTCGGATTGATCATCTCTCTTTCAGCACTCATGTATTTTGCTTATCGGGGGGTGAATGTTCTCATCCTCGCTCCGATATGTGCCATCCTGGCGGTTCTGTTCCAGGCCGAATCCTACGCAGGAAATGGTCAGGCACTGGCCTATTACACCCAGGTCTTCATGACCTCACTGGGAAAATATCTCATCACTTATTTTCCGCTATTTCTTCTCGGAGCAATTTTCGGGAAGCTCATGAATGATTCACGGGCAACTCAGGTGATCGGTGAATCGATTTCCCGTGCTCTCGGTCCGAAACACGCAATCCTTGCTACAGTTCTCGCCTGTTCAATTCTTACCTATGGTGGGGTCTCTCTCTTTGTCGTTGCTTTCTGTGTGTATCCTATTGCTCTCACTCTCTACGATCAGGGAGGGGTCGACAGAAAGTTCATACCTGGTGCGATTGCTCTCGGTTCATTTACTTTCACCATGAGTACTCTTCCAGGAACTCCTGCGATTCAGAATGCTATTCCGATGCCGTATTTCGGAACAACTCTTTTTGCAGCACCTGGGCTAGGGATCATTGCTTCCATATTGATTTTCGGACTTGGTATGTGGTGGCTCAATCACCAATCAGCAAAAACCAATACCGGGATTATACAGAAAGAAGAATCTGAACGTGATTCAACTCTTCCGAGTGTGTGGCTAGCTTACACACCACTAGTGATTGTGATCGCTGGAAATTATATTCTTTCTAAATGGGTTGTTCCTTACTGGGACACGTTTTACCTTGCTGAAGACAAATTCGGTAACGCCAATATCAAAGGCCTCATGGGTCTTTGGGTTCTTATCCTGGCCGTCCTTCTTGCCATTGCATTCGTCCTTATTTTCCTCAGAAAACACAACAAGCGGCCTGTAAACTCACTTAATGAAGGGACAATGGATTCGCTTCTTCCGATATTCAACACGGCTTCAGAAGTCGGATATGGATCGGTGATTGCAGCTCTTGCTTCGTTTGCGATCCTCAAGGATGCAATCCTGAGTATTGCTCCATCTAATCCTCTCATCTCGGAAAGTATTGCGATCAACGCTCTCGCGGGAATTACGGGTTCAGCTTCCGGTGGTCTCAGTATTGGACTTGAGGTTCTGGGAGCGCGCTATCTTGAACTTGCCACCCAGATGAATATTTCTCCCGAGCTTCTTCACCGGGTAGCATCTCTTGCCTGTGGAGGATTTGATAGTCTTCCTCATAACGGAGCAGTGATCAGTCTTCTTACTATCTGCCGACTCACTCACAAAGACTCCTACATGGACATCTTCATGGTGTCGGTAGTCTTTCAGGTAATTGCGAACATTGCCGTCGTTATCCTCGGGACAATGTTCGGAAGTTTTTAAATTACTGAGCAGTTCTTATTTTTAATACTTCAGAAACTGTGACAGAAGACTCTTCCAGTCCTGAAACGATATTGATGTTTAAAACTGTCTTGGCTTTTATCACAAAGACACCTGTTGAAGTATTCACACCTGTCCGGCATTCCATTGAACTTCCAAAGAGATTGTTGATCCTTGCTGTCTCAACGTTCAGGAACCATGTCATGTCGGAATAAAATCCCCGTTCTGTGGCGGCCATGGAAAACTCAGTCGGTGTACAGCTCTCAGGTCTTGAAATCGTCACGAGAAATGTCCCTTCTTTCGGCAAAGTGACCGTGACAATGTCCGCTTGAACGGCGAACGCACCTAAAAGAAGCATAAAAGTAATATTTTTTTTCATTGTCCCATCCCCCATCCGCCGGACATTGAGAATGCCTCGCCGGTAATTGTATTTGCACTTTCTGATATAAAGAATTTTGTCATGTCAGCGATCTGATCCGTTGAAGTAAACTTCTTGATGTAAGCGGGCTTCAGCATGATCTCAGTCGCAACCTGCTCCTCAGACATATTGTTGAGTTCGGCTTGTTTAGAGAGCTGAGCGCGCATAAGTGGAGTATCAACAAATCCCGGGCAAATAGTATTCACAGTCACATTATGATCAGCCAGCTCAATTGCCATAACTTTCGCCAGCCCGATGACCCCATGCTTGGCCGCAACGTATGCCGACTTAAAGGGACTCGCAACTTTGCCGTGAATGCTTGAGATATTGATGATCCTGCCCCAGTTATGCTTCTTCATGGTCGGAATCAGGGTCTTAGAGCAAATGAATGTTCCGGTCAGCATGATCGAGATTAACTGGTTCCATTTTTCGATCGGAAATTCTTCGACTGGCGACATAAACTGGAGACCGCAGTTATTTACCAGGATCGTTGGCTCGCCATATGACTTAACGGTACTGGCCAAGGCACTCTGCACGGCGGTTTCGGAGCTAACGTCACACTCAACGAAAGGCACATCCTCTGTCGGTGGTCTGATGTCCCATGAAACGGCCTTGATCCCGGATGCGGACAGGGATTTAACAATAGCTAGACCGATTCCCGACGAGCCCCCCGTTACAACAGCGATTTTCTGCATATTTACCTCAATATATTGAGTTGGATTTATCACTTTCATTCCGGTCTTTCCAGCATTTCGATGTGGTGCCATTTTGGGGTCTGTAAAGATTCCCTTCTCCTTGATAAACGAAAGAAGAGTTATGTTTTTTTCACTATTATCCGACAGTCTTAAGGAGACCCATGAAAGCGATACTCGTTGGAATTCTGGCCCTCGGATCAACATCTGTTTCTGCCCAAAACCTCACGAAAGCAGAGATTGCGACACTCCTTCAGGGGAGAAAAGCAACTCTGGAAGCTGTGAATCCTGGCATGAGCAAAATTGCAGTGACGACTTCTGCTGTTGTTCTTCCAGACGGTACGAAATGCGATTTCAGACAAACTGCGGTTCAATCGATCCTGAAAATTGAAGCCGAAAAGATGATCGTCTTAAGCAAGGAAACATTCCGGCCAGCAGTAAGCGCAGCATGCACTGCCGCCGGTGTAGAAGCCTTTGAAGAAAGCATTCTTTTCTATGCAGCGAAACCCACTCTTGCTCAGGACCTCAAGGACCTTGAGGCAAGTGATGTGAAGTCAGCTTCGAGAATCGGTGAAGCTATTACGATGACTATTAGTGGAACTCTCACTAACGATGACGGAACGACTAGAACTGAGCTCATGACAATAAAATATGATCTCGCCAAATCATCATTCAAGAATATTATCCTGAGTCAGTCTCCATCATTAAAGACTGAGACTTCAGACATGGCCGATATTGATGTAGCGATGGTGAATCTAACAGATGTAGTTTTCTGCGAGAATAATGACGGTGGTAAGGAAGACTGCGTTCGCGGTGATTTTTCAGACATTCTATTTTAAAAGTATACCCTTAGGGTTCAATGAGGCTTCGTGATTATTCCGAAGCCTCATTGGTAAAAATCTTTTGTCGTGTTTTCGGGCCTCTCACCTGTTAAAATCAGACTATGCACATTGCTCACGGTCACACCGAGAATATTCCCTACCGCCCAGAAATTGACGGTCTCAGGGCCATTGCCGTGATTGCTGCCATTATTTTTCATATCGATGAGCGGTGGATTCCTGGTGGCTTCGTCGGAGTAGATATTTTTTTTGTTATCTCGGGATATCTTCTGACTTCAATCATGATCACCAACAGGGTCAATGGAAATTTCACTTTCAGGGAATTTTATAAGCGCAGGATCTTGAGAATTCTCCCCTTGCTATTTATTGTCCTGACAGTCACATTTACTATTTTCTATTTTATCCTCGCTCCGCAAGATTATAAACTTTTTAATTACACGCTGAGGGCAACGATCACATTCCTCTCAAATCACTTCTTCGCTCTTCAGACAGACTACTTCTCGCCTTCCTTACATGAAGCACCCCTTCTTCATACATGGTCACTGTCAATTGAGGAGCAATTTTATTTTCTCTGGCCCATTATATTTGTCGCCATATCCGCGATATCCGGCCTTGCCAAGAAAGTGAGCGCGATAGCTGTACTTCTTATTCTCTCACTTTACCTGTCGTATTATTTCCTTTATGTCCTCGGTGAGCAGATACAGGTATTTTTCTTCCTACCATTCCGCTTCAGTGAGCTTCTCATTGGCTGTTTGATCGCTTATCTGCCACGAGATAGTTTCAAAAAAAAATGGCCCCTGACTTTGATTGGTTCGGCTCTACTGATTTACCCACTGGTATTCTTTCATAAAACTATGATCTTTCCGGGGCCTGCGGCCATGATTCCTTGCCTGGGAACAGCACTCATCATTATTGGCGCTAAAAAAAATGATATCATCACCCGCATTCTCTCAACGCCGCCACTCGTCCTCATAGGCCTTATGTCATATTCTCTATATCTCTGGCATTACCCGGTTCTTGTCTTCATTCGCTACGTGACTGGATGGTACGAAGTCAGAGGTCTCCAGCTATTTAGTGCTCTAATCCTTGTTGTGCTACTGTCCCTTATCACATGGACTCGAATTGAAAATCCCTTACGACGACTTCCCTATAGTTTCACCAGGGCCTTGATGGTATTTTATGTACTTCCTTCACTTGTACTTCTTTCACTATCAATGATTCTCACGCGTGAAGTAAGACCCGAAGATAAGCAGCTTAGCACCGCCGGCGGACTTGAAATCTGTAATGGAAACTTCACTAACCTTGCCAGATGCATGAAAGGCAAGGGAGGAACGCAGAAGGTTCTAGTGGTTGGAGATTCCCATTCGGCTCATCTCAATCATTTTATCCAGAAGCTTGGTGAACTCCGTGGCTGGAGCGCAACAGTTATGAGTGCTTCCTCTTGTTCCCCGGTTATTAACTATGAGTTAAGCCAGTTCGTACATAAGAAGATCAGAACAGGCTGCAAAGAGCTGATAAACACTTTTTACAAAGTTGTGCCGGACTTTCAGACTGTTATCTTTGTTACGAGATGGGATTCTCAACTTGGCCTTGTTGCAGGAGAGACATCTGATCCCGATTACCTCGAAAAATTTGAGAGAACCCTCAAGCATCTAAAAGATCTGAATAAAATGGTCTTCGTTTTTTCACAGCTACCGGTTGTGAACCTCAATTATCAGAAGATTGAGCATTTCAGGAATATTGGTCTTGATCACACTATTCGTGCTGACGACAAGCCTGACAAGGCAAACGCCATCATTCAAAAAATCGTTTTAAAATTTAATAATGTTCGATGGGTAAACTTTGGGAAAGTCCTGGATCCGGTTGAGAAGAATTTCTACATGAACGGAAAGCCTGTTTACAGGGATACAAATCACTTCAATAAATGGGGGGCTATCCAGACAGCGAATAAAGTTCATCAGGAAGGATTATTTCCCGAACTAAACTTTCAGTGATCCTTTCGGTTATTTATCCAGGATGGTTTCCAGAACTTTTTCTTCTAATATTCTTTTTCCCAAATAATCCATTCCGGGAACTGTGATATGGATAGTATCCATAACCAGAAGCTCCCCTGTCTCAGATAAAACTTCGCAATATTCTGAACTCTTACAAGTTAAGCTAAGCCGATCTATATAAGCCGCTCCAGCAATACGTGCATAATGTTTCATTTTATTATTAAGATCAAATTGCTCAGTTCTAAGATTTCTCCTGACTATAGATTGCAAGTCTTCATCGCCCCAACGTTTCTCCAGGACAAGCCTGATGTGTTTTTTATAATAGGGTGGTGGTCCGGCAATTATTACTTTGCGATTTGCTTTTTGAAGCCGCTCAATTATTTCTTCAATTACAGGAAAGGTATTATTCCAGCCAGAGGCCAATATAACTGCATCAATCTTAGAAGTTTCAGAGAATGAGACAGCAAATTCAATCATCTTTCCGCATTCAGGTGGAATCATATTGTTGAAAGTACATCCGGCTCCTGTCATCTGCAAAAAATTGATCTGGGGATGAGATCTCGATAAAGAGCCATAGAGATCTGCTGCATGGCTATCACCAATAATGGCGATCTTTGGGAATAGTGATTCAATATTAAGGCATTTGCGAAGATTCGGCAGGTGAGACTTAAATGATCCACTCTCGGGGGGATAGTGACAGATCCCACGACGGATGGTCCTTCTTCTTTCGAAAAGAAGCTTATTAGGGTAAAAAGAATCTTCCTGGAGCTTCTTATCAAACAGAGCAAGTCTTCCTTCGGCATTCCTGATTCTCGAACGAGGGGGAATGAGTTCAGTTGCATAAGTTACGTAGCCAAGAATTCCTACAAAACTAACACCGGCCAAAAGAGCCAAAGGTACAAAGTTACTTGTACTTCTCCTTATTGGAGTCTCCAAAAAGTAATACGATGGGTAACTCACGAGAAAAGTCAGGACGATGAGACCCAATTTTCCAATCACATCAGGCTCGTAATCGAACGCAATCCTGACTAGTGCGAGAAGAGGCCAGTGCCAGATGTAAATGCAATAACTGAAGAGCCCGACAGTCACGAGTGGTGGAAAAGAAAGGAGCTTACGGTTTATCCATGTATCCTTTCCTGCCAGAATCAAAAGTACTGTCCCTGCTATCGGCATGAGGAGCAGAACTGGATCAGGCCGTTTAATGGTGACTAAGCTTATTAAGAAAAGAAGGAAACCAGTGATAGAAAATATTTTTTTCCATCCTGAGTTTAAACGCTTATTTTCCTCAACGTTGATTGCTAAAAAACATCCCGCTAAAATTTCCCAGAAACGGATGTGTGGATAGTAATAATTTTTGTCCGCAAGTGAAGGATCTGCAAGATATGCCACACCAAAAAAAATTAACAACAGTAGACCTGTAGCGGCTTTGAGATTGATCCTCAACTTAATGAGACAAACAATTAATACCGGCCAAATGATATAGAATTGCTCTTCAACAGACAAACTCCATAAAGTGAGAAGAGGCTTAAAATCTGCAGCCTTGGCGAAATAGCCAACTTCATTTGCCATAGTGAAGTTCGCAAAGAAGAAAGACCCAGAAAAAATATGTTTCCCAATTTCCTGAAATTCATCAGCCGCTGTTGCGGCCCAAGCCACCATATAAGAGAAAATCAGAATAAGCAGGAGAGCAGGAAAGAGACGTTTAATTCTTCGAGCGTAAAAATCAGTAAAACTGAAATGACCTGCTGAGATTCCATCTCTGATAATACCGGTAATAAAATAACCCGAGATAACGAAAAAACTATCAACACCGATATAACCACCGCGCACGGTCTCAGGAAAATAATGGAATCCAACAACTAAGAGGATGGCAATACCTCTTAATCCGTCTACATCCGGACGATAAGAGCCTACTCCCACTCGATAGTTCCCGGCGGCTTTGACGTAATGTCATAAACCACCCGAGTAATACCTTTTACTTCATTACAAATTCTCGACGAAACGCGATTGAGGAAGCTCCATGGAAGCTCAGTCACCGAAGCTGTCATCCCGTCCTGAGAGTTTACCATGCGAAGTGCAATCACTTCCTCATAAGCGCGACCATCGCCTTTCACTCCAACCGTCTTTACCGGAAGAAGAACAGTGAATGCCTGCCAGGTAGAATCATAAAGCTTATTTGCCTTGAGCTCTTCAAAAAGGATCTGATCAGATTCCTGCACTTTCCTGATTGCCTGTTCCGAAAGCTCACCCAAGACTCTCACGCCGATCCCCGGACCCGGGAATGGATGGCGGAAGACCCAGTCATGCTCTAATCCAAGCTCAAGTCCCATTGCTCTTACTTCATCTTTAAAAAGATAACGAAGGGGCTCGAGGAGTTTTAAGTGCATGCGCTCGGGAAGTCCGCCGACATTATGGTGAGATTTAATCGTAGCCGATTTCCCGCCTTTTTTGTGGGGAGAAAGAGATTCAATCACATCAGGATAAAGTGTTCCCTGAAGAAGATAATCAAACTTGATTCCGTGAGAGGCTTCAAACTCGTGCACTTTCTTTTCAAAGACTTCGATGAATGTTCTTCCGATAGTCTTTCGCTTCGTCTCTGGATCTTTCTGCTGGCGAAGCGCCGTGAGAAAAGTTTCCTTGGCGTCAATGATCTCAATATTGAGATTTGTTTTTTCCTGGAGAAGCTTGATCGTGTGGTAATCCTGCGGACGGAGAAGCCCGTTATCAACAAAGAAGCAGTAGAGATCATCTTTGAGAATACGTTCGCAAAGAGTTGCAGCAACAAGAGAATCAACACCGCCGGAAAATGCACAAAGAACTTTTGAGCCTTTCACCGCGCGAGCTTCTTCAAGTGAAGTCTCAAGCATCGTCTTCGATGACCAATCCTGCTTAAGTCCGGCAATGTTGTTGAGGAAGAAACTTAAGACTTCCTTTCCGTGAACCGTGTGTTGAACTTCAGGATGAAATTGAAGACCTAGAACAGGACGATATTCGTGCTTAATTCCTGCTGTAAGACCGTTTTCACTCTGAAGAATGAGCTTAAAATCTTTTGGTATAACACTCACGTGATCGGAGTGGCTCATCCAGACATTACTCTCGGCCGGACAACCCGGAATGAGAAAACCGGGAACGGTTCTCATCTTTGCGAGACCGTACTCTCCCTGCATTCCCTTCTCTACTTTGCCTTTGAAATACTGACCCATGATCTGCATGCCGTAGCAGATTCCCAGAATCGGAAGTTTTTCGTCGGAGAAGAAAGGTGAATAGTCGGTAGTGTCTTCGAAAACACTTTGAGGTCCTCCCGAGAGCACAAGTGCTTTCGGCTTATAGGTCTTGATGCGCTCAAGTCCCTCTTCGAGAGTGATAATTTCAGAGGTAAATCCCAGCTCACGGAATTTTCTCGTAATGAGCATAGTGTACTGGGAACCGAAATCAACAATCCAGACTGAGCTTTTCATCTTATACCTGGCGATAGTTAGGAGCTTCTTTCGTGATGATGACATCGTGTGGATGAGATTCTTTTAAAGACGCTGAAGTGATCTTGATAAATTTCGCGCGCTCTTTCAGGGCCTTCATATCAGGTGCTCCAACATATCCCATTCCTGCTCTCACTCCACCAACGAGATGGAAAAGATTTGTACCGAGAGATCCTCGATAAGGAACCTGTCCCTCAATTCCTTCCGGAACGAGCTTCGAGACTTCATCCACGGCACTTTGTCCGTAGCGGTCTTTCGATCCCTTTTCCATCGCGCCGAGAGAACCCATTCCGCGATACATTTTATAAGCACGACCCTGATAAAGAACCATTTCACCGGGTGCTTCATCTGTGCCGGCAAATAGAGATCCGATCATGACTGTCGATGCTCCACCAGCGAGAGCTTTTACGATATCACCGGAGAATTTAATTCCTCCGTCAGCGATAAATGGAATATCAGCTTTCTCACAGGGCTTTTTACAATCGAAGATAGCCTGCATCTGAGGAACACCAATTCCAGCGATAACTCTGGTGGTACAAATCGAACCAGGGCCAATACCGACCTTGATGCCGTCGACACCAGCAGCGATGAGATCCTCACAAGCTTTAGCAGTCGCTACATTTCCTGCAACGACATCCACATCCTTTGACATTTTTTTTATGATCTTCACCATCTCAATGACACCCTTCGAGTGTCCGTGAGCAGTGTCGATGACGAGAGCATCAACGCCGGCCTTTATGAGGGCCTCAGCGCGTTTTACTTCTCTATCCCCTACTCCGATAGCAGCGGCCACACGCAGGCGCCCGAACTGATCTTTGTTCGCGAGAGGATAGGCGATAGTTTTTTCAATATCTTTGATGGTGATAAGTCCGCGCAATTGCCCTTTCTGGTTCACGACCGGAAGTTTTTCCACCCGATGCTGCTGAAGGATGAGTTTTGCTGCTTCGAAGTTTGTTCCTTCCGGAGCGGTGACGAGATTTTTTGAAGTCATCACATCTTTTACTTTCTTAGAAGTATCCGTAACAAATCTCAGATCACGGTTGGTGATCATACCGACAAGTTTCTTTTCACCATCGATTACCGGAAAACCGGAGATCTTATATTTTTTCATGAGATCAAAGAGTGCAGAGATCGATTGATCAGGATTAACGGTGAAAGGATTCAGGATCATTCCTGATTCGTATTTTTTAACTTTCTCAACTTCGAAGGCTTGCTCTTCATTCGTTAAGTTCTTGTGGATCACACCAATTCCACCTTCCTGGGCCATAACGATCGCTGTACGCGATTCTGTTACAGTATCCATTGCAGAGGAAACGATGGGGATATTCATCGTAATGTTGCGGGAAAAACGGGTTTTGAGTTCGACTTCGGTAGGGAGGACTTCTGAATAGTTCGGGACTATCAAAACATCATCATACGTCAGAGCTGAATCTTCGGTATAAAACATAAAAGCCATCCTTTTGAATTAACAAAAGGATAGCTGATAAGATTATTGATTGTAGAGGAGAATCAGATACGGAGAACGTAGCCGAGGTTTTTAAGCGTTTTGATGTGAGTCGAAAACGGCTTCAGCTTACGGCGAAGGTTCGAAAAGTGCGTGTCGAGGTTGTTTACTTCAACGTGCACATCTTTCCAGAGCATGTGAATCAGGTCGTCCTTATGGATAACGCGATTTGGATTCTGTGAGAGAACCAAAAGAAGTTGATACTCTTTAGGCGTCAAACGTACCGCTTGGTTGTTAAGAATGACTTGATGACCATCGAGGTCGATCACTAAATCTTTGAACTTAATAACCTTATTATTCTGGAGATTTCTCTTCGAAAGAGATACGCGGTTGCGAATTCTCGCTACGAGCTCTTCAGTTTGTACTGGTTTAATAAGAAAGTCGTCGGCACCAATCTCAAGACCCTTCACACGTGCACCCATATCTGAGTCACCAGTGAGGAAGAGCACCGGAAGGTTCTGCTTCGCTCTTTTTACTTCTTCATAAACCTGGAAGCCATCTTTGCCAGGAATGTGAAGGTCCAGGAGAATTGCGTCCGTATGATTGTTACGGATGAATTCAAGGCCCTTTTCCGGCTCTGAGAATGTTTCCAGAGTGAAGGAGTCCTGAAGTGAGCTTGAGAGCACTTCAAGGAGGTCTTTGTTGTCGTCGATGATCGTTACATGCATTCTGTTCTTTTCCATGTCGCTATATTAAGGCTCCTACAGGTAGAATATGAACTCAAGATTCCTTAATCCTTACATTAAGCGTGTCAGAACGTAAAAAGCCCTTGGTTTACAGTGGCTTAGAAACTCATTAAGGTGTAATTAATATACCCGAGTTAAACGCTAGTAACTCTTTAAATCTTCGATCAGGCTGTCTAGCTCTTTCGGATACTTAGGTTGCTGATCAACTTTTCTCTTAAGGGAGTCCTCAAACTCAGGGTCTAGACTGCGGGCGACCGTCTTTTGGACCCTAATGGCCATTGGGGCGACTGAAGCTGGTGCGCGGGGAGCTGCCACAGGTTTCCAGCTGGTACCAACATAACGAATCGGAGCATGCTCAAGTGAATGTGATTTTGCTTTTTTCGCGAAGTATTTGTGAGCTCCGCCAGAGACAGATGCAGGAAGACGATTTGATTTGATAAATGTGATCTCTCCTCTCGCTGGTCGCTCTTCTACAGAAGCAATTCCGCGCGAAGCTGAGGAATCTTTGATCTTCGAAGGAAGAGCTTTGAATTCAGAGAGAGCATTATCGAGTGAAGCGAGTCCCACCTTTGTAGGCGCCCGAGGTATGCCATCCTCGATTTCAGGATCTACCATGGTGAATGTTCCAGCAGGAACAGTGTATTTCATCTCGCGATCAAGAACGTTTGAAACTTCTACGTCACCATTCACAACCAGGAACTGAGAACGTGAAGTTCCCTGATCAAAAGTTGCAATGAATTCACCTTTCCAGTATTTCGCGTGGCCATTGGCAGTAGTGATCGCCAGAGGAAAGCGGCCATTCAGGCACTGGATCCAGGTTTTTCCGCGCTTCAGCTGTGCTGAGCGGTCGAAGAATTTGAGATGTGTTCCACCGATCAGGTGATAAGTGGCATCGTAGTAATCATTGAGAGTCACAGCTCCGCCCTCTTCAACCATGATCTCGGATTGATCCTCGAGATGATCGTTTACTTTCAGGGTAGAGGTTTTTCCGTCGGACTTAACGACGAAAACAGAGCCGGAAAGCTCTGTTACCTGTGCCACTGGTTTTGCCCACGCCGGAAGCGCAATGAGCGCAATGAGCGCAATAAGGATGAGACTACTTTTTGACTTTGTAATTAATGTCTTCATAGTACCTGCTTAAAATTTTCCATTCTTCAGTATTACGATATTTGAGTCTGAATTCTTCGACTGTTGCGAGAAACTTCTTATGATCACCCTGCTGATACTGAGAGAGAGCGAGCCAAAGCTTCGCCCCTCTGTAGAACTCAGATTTCGGATGATGAGAAACAAGACGGGTTAAATGTTTTTCTGACCAGTCAAAGCGCTTGCCGGTTTCAAAAGCAGCTACACCAGCCCCAAAGAGAACGCGGTCATCTACGATCTCATGCTTAGGAAATCTCTCAACAAGCTCATTATAAAACTGGGCCGATTTTTCGTAATTTTTGAAATGGAGTTCTTTCTCACCGATCGCGAGAAGTTTTTCCGGTGCCCATTTATAAACTTCATAGTTCACAAGATCATCAGGATTCATCTGGGGAACACTCGCAATTGAACGGCTCTTCCCACTCGCCTGAGAAGCAAAATATTTATTCTTCGATTCGAGTTCATTCATCTTGTAAGCGAGATCTGAAATCTTCGCGCGAAGTTCACGATTTTCTTTTGCGAGTTCAAGTGACTTTTTTTCGTACTGAAGCTGAGTCTTCCACTGTGAAGAAAACTGAAGGTGAACCTTCTCCACTTTCCAGCAGTAGAAGCCGACACCGGCAGAGACGAATAGGAAGACGAAAAAAGTTTTCATACGAATCACCCTCAAGTGGGCCAAAGATGGCACATATCTATATCGGAGTTTCGCTACCATTCTTTAGGGATTAAAGATTGGGACCTTAGCTGCCGATAGGGCCTGAAGGAGACTTCCACATATGCAGTTCCGGTCATTTGTAATCATAGGCTTACTCCTCTCCAGCGTTGCCTGGGGAGTGGATCGAAGACCAGCCGTTGAAGACTTTGTGGGAATTGAAGTCGACCATCCGGAATCAACTCCACATGGATCAGACACCCTGGTTGACCTCGGAAAAGACATTCAGACTATTCATGCTGAAGCCTATACAGTGAAAAGTGCTCCAAAAAAGATCAGCTTTTCATCACCTTCGGAAACTTCATGGGGTGTTGTTAATTCCATGGCAGTTTTTCTCATAATCGGACTTCCGCTCTTCTCATGGCTATTCGTTATGAACAGACTCAGAAAACGCGCGAGTGTTGAGAGTGCTTCGAATGTTGAAGTGCTTGAAAGATACCGCCGGGAAAGAGAACAGGGCCGGAAGAAAGAAGACTTTGAGAGAAAAGCTTCTTAGAACCGCGACCACTCCCCGCTACCCTTGTATTCGTAGATGTGCTGAATGTGCCCGAAATGCACTATGATTTCGCGTTTTAAATCCTCATTGAGATCTTTAACGTCCACCACAAATTCCCTGCGCCAGTATTGATCACGCTGGGCCTCTTTCTCCTGGTAGATATGGGGACCGGGATTCAAAGTCATAGTCTCAAGTTTATTATCCTCATAGCTAAGGAAATAGATCCGCGCTACTGATTCAAACCTTAAACCCTTGGTTGAACCTTCATCGAGAAAGATGATGAGAGTCTTCACCTTCTCTGTCAGATGCACAATCCGGATTTTATAAATCGCACTATCTCCGCCAGAAGCATAAAGTTTTGCAGAGAAAATTTTCCCGCGGGAAGAATTGAGAATATTGAGATAATCAATCCCATCTCTTTTTTCAGGTTGAATAACTTCTTCGATGCCGTCAGCATCGAGATCCACCAGGTATTCAGCACCCTTTACCAGATAATTCCTGACGAAACTTTCCTTGGGTTCAGCGGTGACGGGCAAATCACCAGTCAGAATCTGACGGTAATATCTTTCGTCCTGAGCGAAAATTTCAGCACTTCCGAGGAGAATGAGGCCTAAAAGTATCCATTGATGCAGCATGAGTTCATTGTAACTTAAGTTCGCGTTTGTTAGTATGACGAGATTCAAGGAAGGTTTTGCATGATTATTTCTGTCGGCTTTGTCCGATCTGCCAATCAGGTCCTCGTTCGCGAGCTCAATTGGGCCCAGAATACCATTGATTCCCGTCTGATCGATGTCACCGACCTCGTCGACCAGAACCTCCAGGCCCTGTTTGTGGACGATAATGACAATTTCAGCTCCCTCGTCGGGATCCTTGAAAAAGAGAAAAGCTACTACCCTATCATCGATGCCCGTGATGAAAGCCTGTCTTTTGGCTCTTTCGAATCACTTCCTCCCCAGCAGTTCCGCGATCTTTCCATGAAGATCCTCAATCGCTGGACCATGAGCCAGAATTTCAACTCACTTGAAAATATCTGGAAGATTACGAATCACTTCCGTGACCTCTGGAAAAAAGATCGCATCTCGTTTTTTGAAGAGCTCTGGTACTGGATGAAGAGAAATCTCGGGGCCAGCGATCTCTCAATTGTCTTCAATGATGTTGTTCATACTGAAGAAAAAGACGAGAACAACGAGAAGAAAGACAGACCGAAGCTTATTCAATCACTTCTTTCTGGCACTAAGAAAGCAAATTTTATGCAGGGTGGAGCTAAGGAAAAAGAGCTCATGCAGAGTTATGTGGATAAGTTCCATGAAGTTTTTGAAGTAACTGAATTCAACCAGGCCAAAGGCCAGTTTGTTGCCACTGCTCAGATTGATCGCAGTCCGATGATCTTCATGGCAAGAACGCCGCAACTGAATCAGCTTCAGAGAACGCTTCTGGCGGCACTCTTTAACGGTCTTCAGACGTGAATGCTTACCGGATTCTCATTGTTGATGATGAGTCTGTAATCCGTGAAATTTTCACAGATTTTTTAAGCGGTGAAGGCTATTCGTGCACCGAAGCGGCTGACGGGGATGAAGCTGTTAAAATCCTTAAGAAAGAAAAATTCGATCTTTTAATTTCCGATTTCCGCATGCCTAATATGAATGGAGCTGAACTCCTTCAATGGTGCAGGGATAACAATATTCATTTCCCGGTGATCTTTATAACTGGAAATCCCGAATTACTACCTATCGAGAAGATAGCACTGAAAGATTGTTGTGCGGCCTTACTTTCTAAGCCAGTCGCGCTCGAGAAGATTCTTGTGGCAATTGAAGATGCTAAAAAGCGCAACCATCAACGACTTTGCTAACTCCCGAAATGTCCCAGCTGTTCTCCGCCGACAAGGTGGAAGTGTGTATGAAAGACGGTTTGACCAGCAAAGGCACCCTGATTCGTTACGATTCTGAATCCATCTTTATCTAATCCATCTTTCTTCGCAAAATGAGTGATCGCGCGGAAGAGATCTTTCACCTCATCCGGATCATGAGTCACCATATCGGTAACATCTTTTGTGTGATTGCGATGGATGAAAAGATAGTGCTTCGATGCCTGCGGACGAAGATCTTTAAAACCAATAACTTTATCGTCGTCATGAATTTTCGTTGAAGGAATCTCGCCCTTAACGATCTTGCAGAAAATACAATCGCTCATATTTATCCTTTCACTCTTTTAATTTGGGCACCCATCCTGGTGAGCTTCTCGTCGATTCTTTCATAGCCCCGGTCAAGATGGTAGACACGCTGAATTTCAGTCTGTCCATCTGCTACTAACGCGCAGAGGATGAGAGCTGCAGAGGCCCTGAGATCGGTACACATGACAGGAGCACCACTTAGCTTATCAACACCTTCAATCAGCGCAGAATTTCCTTTCAAGGTAACTTTTGCTCCCATCCGCGCCATCTCCGGAACATGCATGAATCGATTCTCAAAAATGGTTTCTGTGATGATCGAGTTTCCATCAACGGTACTCATGAGCGCCATCATCTGCGCCTGAACATCAGTCGGGAAACCCGGATATGGTTGAGTCTCAATCACTCCACCCTTTAATCTGGATGCCGGGCGAACGTGAGTATAATCAGGACCACTCTCGAGATTAGCACCCATCTTTGTGAGTGTTTCTAGAACATATCCGAGATGCTTCGGAGTATAGCCTTCCACTTTCACATCTCCACCAGTCATAATGCCGGCGATGATATATGTGGCCGCCTCAATCCTGTCCCCGATCACGCGATATGAAGGAGCAGGTTTTAATTTATCAATTGTCGTTCCATGAATGGTTATTCTGGAAGTACCGGCCCCCTCAACTTTCACACCCTGGGCCTTGAGAAAATCACCGAGATCATCAATCTCAGGTTCCATCGCTGCGTTTTCTATAACTGTTGTCCCATCTGCGAGGACTGCAGCCATCATGAGATTCTCAGTGGCACCAACACTTGGAAAAGGAAGCGTGATGGTTGCTCCAATCAGCTTTTTACATTTCGCCTTGATGTAACCATTCTCGATCTGAATTTCAGCACCAAGTTTTTCCATCCCCATAAGATGAATATCAACCGGACGGGCGCCAATGGCACAACCACCAGGAAGAGAA
This sequence comes from Bacteriovoracaceae bacterium, assembly GCA_046595005.1. Taxonomy (GTDB): domain Bacteria; phylum Bdellovibrionota; class Bacteriovoracia; order Bacteriovoracales; family Bacteriovoracaceae; genus Peredibacter. The sequence goes on from JBKJPL010000001.1 coordinate 36,426, forward strand.
ACTGAGGCAACACCATATCTCGCGAGAAGTGGTCCGAGGACGAGAACCGAAGCGCGCATCGTTTTCACGAGTGCGTAGTCGGCGTGCTGGTTATCAAGCTTAGAAGCATCGACAATCATGTCGTCACCATTTTTTGTGACTTTTATTCCGAGACTCTGGAGAAGCTTCAGGATCGTTGAGACATCCATGAGATCGGGAATGCCGTTGAATTTTACCGGAAATGGGCAAAGAAGAGTTGCGACGAGAATCGGAAGAGTTGCATTCTTTGCTGAAGAGACTTTAACGGAACCCTTTAGAGTAGAGGGACCCTGAACAATGAGCTTATCCATAAAACATCCTGGTTAAGGATATTCTAGGAAAGGTTTGGTCGTACGGAAAAGTTAATTCAACATTATTTAGATTTTTTCATTGCCTTACAGCCCGGAACTTTCTTTGCCACCGCCATAACCAGGTCGATGTGCTCCTGGGAGCCGATATAATCAACATCTTTCCGGTAGCTAACTGTTTCGCCGCGGTAAGCATGGCTAAATGACTTTTCAAAGATTCTCTCTTCGCCGGATGCAGTCACGATGTTTACGCGAAAGTTATCTTTGTACTTGATGCCGTCTATGCTTGTGACCTGTTCATCTACCACCACCGGAGAACAAAGAGGAAATCCGGTGCAAGGGACAAGTATCACATCACGTTTTTTAGACATTATGTATTTGTGGAGGGGAAGACCACCGTGAGTCTCAAAATTCTTTAACAGGTCATTGGTGTAGTCACCTTCACGGAGATCAGCAGCCTCAATCAGATCAATATCTTTCTTCGCAAATGATTTCTCAACTGATGCTCTCAGTTCCTGACTATCCCCGATCAGGGACTGGTAGCCTATAATGAAAAGGCGGCAACCTTCTGCTTCACCGGCAAATGATGAAGAGACTGAGAGAGTAAGGAAGATGGCGACAATTGAAATTTTCATAATTTTTATTTCCGGCAGTTAAGTGTGAAAACCATTCCGTCTTTTGCAAGGTAAGCTGATTTCTGTCCTGGAAGGACGCGGATCAGGATTGAATTCGTTGTTGCCCCACCAAACTCTTCAGAGTTAGCAGCCGCCGCAATTAATGTATCAGAATCACCTTTGGCGATATTCTTAAAGCTTGAAAGGACTTCGTATTCTTCGATTGATTCATCCATCTGGCTGATGCGGATAAGTGCTTCACCGTCTTTCTGGATAAACTTCACATCATCAAGAGCGTCGCCCGGAGTTGAACAAGCGAGAATCTCTTTCTCGGCCGAGAAAGCGTTGAAAGAAATGAGTGTGAGGGCGAGGATAAAAAATTTCATGGGAAACCCCTTTTTTAGAAGGATAGGCCATTCATTGCCTTCAAGGGATTTGATGGAAATAAATACGTGGGGTGTTCAATTCTTATGCAGGGGAATATGCACTGAGGAAGCGGTCTAAACCGGAGAAATCCTTGAGAACTTTCACATTCTGAAAACCAAGTTCGGTTAGAACCTTTCCCTGTCCTGCCAGCTCTTTTTCATGACCTTCCATCCAGAACTGGCCGCCAGGAAGAAGATGCGATTTCACTCCATGGAAGAAGTCGTGAAACCATGAATCATAAGTGCTGTCATCGAGATAAAGCGCCAGGTGTGGTTCGTGTGCATCCACTGTCGACTGAACTAGTGAGCGGTGATTCTTAGCTTTGATATAAGGAGGATTGGAAACGATGAGATCAAACTTTTCTGTGATGTTTTGAAACCGATCTGACTTCACAAGCTTTGTTTTATTACTCAGTCTCAGTTTACGCTGGTTGATCCTGGCAACTTTCAGGGCCTCATCCGAGATGTCTGAACCAGTTCCCTTTTCAGCAACTCCCGCTTTCACTAGAGAAAGAAGAATCACTCCACTTCCTGTTCCGATATCCAGCATGTTTGTAAACTTTTTCCCCTGGCGAACAAGCAAGTCGACCAGTAGCTCAGTTTCAGGGCGCGGAATCAGGACAATTTCATTTACAAAGAAACGATGCTGAAAGAATTCGGATTCACGAAGAATATAACAAAATGGTTTCCCGGTGAGGAAAACAACTTCAAGCTCTTTCAGATTTTTTTGAGAGAGTGAGTAAAGAGACTCAGATAAATCTTTGGCGATGATATCGCTTACTTCGCGAAAAAAACGATCGGTTGAGAGTCCGGGATAATGGGCCGAAAGTGTTGCCTCGTGAGTTTTATAAAAAGCGCTCCAGTGATCCTTGAGCGTTTTTATTCCTCAGCTCCCTGAAGCAGAATTGCCTGATTGTGGGCGATCAGAGCATCGATAACTTCCTGGATATCACCATTAATGAAGGCCGGAAGGTTATGCATCGTATAGTTGATACGGTGATCAGTGAGGCGTCCCTGAGGAAAATTATAAGTCCGGATTCGCTCAGAACGGTCGCCAGTTCCTACGAGACCCTTACGCATGGAAGATTCCTTTGCGTGAGCTTCCTGAAGGCGAAGATCGTAGAGCTTGGTTTTAAGAATCTTAAAGGCCTTGTCTTTATTTTTTAACTGCGAACGCTCATCCTGCATGGAAATCACGATACCTGACGGCATGTGAGTAAGGCGAACTGCTGAGTCAGTAGTGTTAACTGACTGACCACCCGATCCGCCGGAACGGAATACGTCGATGCGGACTTCGTTCATATCAATCACTACATCGCCCACTTCATCAGCTTCTGGCATAACTGCCACCGTGATAGTCGAAGTGTGAATTCTACCCTGAGCCTCGGTATCCGGAACGCGCTGTACGCGGTGAACTCCGGATTCATATTTCATCTTGGAGAAAACTTTCTCGCCGGAAACGTTAACGATAATTTCTTTAACCCCGCGGTCGCCTTCGGAAAAAGATATGACATCTGATCTCCAGCCCATGGTACCGAAATAGTTCTTATACATGCGCCAGACATCAGCAACGAAGATAGATGCTTCATCACCGCCGGCACCGGCACGGATTTCAAGGATAACGTTTCTGTCGTCGTTAGGATCTTTCGGAAGAAGAAGAAGTTTCAGTTCCTGCTCGATGCCTGGAAGTTTTGCTTCAAGTTCTGAGAGCTCTTCCTTGGCCATATCGCGCATCTCTTCATCTTTTTCATTATGAATGAGATCTTTGTTGTTATCGATGTCAGCTTTCAGTTTTTTGTATTCACGATACTTGATGACGATGGGTTCAATGTTTGATCGCTCGGTGTTTGTTTCACGAAGCTCCTGAGCGCGGTCATAGAGACTTGGATCACCCAGACGTTCAGTCAGGATCTCGTAGCGGCGGATGACGGAATCTAATTTGTCAAACACGATTTATTCCAGAAATTCTTTGAGGGAAGTGTTCGTAGTTTCGATATCAGTCAGGTGCTTGATGTCGATTTCTTCGAGGTTAATAATTTTAGACTTCGCATCCTTGAGATTATATTTCTCTTCAAGGTGAAGCACGGCCTTGATGCTTGAAAGGGCAACTTCCAGCTGTTGATCGTCAGGCTCTTTAGTTGTGAGCTTCTGAAGAAGCATACCCGGAGCACTCATCGCTTTGGCCCACCACTGAGTTGAGCACTTGCCGCTGAACTTAATCAGCTCATAGCTGATACCAGCTACAGGAAGCATGAGAGCAACTTTAAAAAGTACAGCTACGACGTGACGAAGAATCGGAGGAAGATTTGTTCCCACTGGAATCAACGTGAATACTGCAGAGAAAAGGATAATAGAAATAAGGATCAGGAAGAAAATAAAGCTGGTTCCACAACGCGGGTGAAGTTTTGTGAACTTCCGTGCGTTTTCAACCGTGAGATCCATTCCTGCTTCAAAGGTCGCAATCGATTTGTGTTCAGCACCGTGGTACTGGAAAACTCGATAGACGTCTTTAATAAAGCTGATGCCCCAGATGTACAAAACGAAAATCAGGGCCTTCACAGCACCGTCCACGGCGTGGAAAGCAAAGCTATCAAGAGTCCAGTCTTTACCGAGAAGATCACCGATAAAGAATGCAACTGCGTGAGGAACGAATACAAAAAGTCCGATTCCGAATGCAAACGAAACTGCCATCGTTAAGAAAGTAGCAATATCCACTTTCTCTTTTTTCTTCTGGCTCGCCTCAAATTCCTCGAGAGTCTTCCCTTTTTTAAGTGCCTTCTCTCTTTCTTCTTCTGCCATTGCAATATTGGCAGAATAATTAAGCGAGACAAGACCATTGGCCATAGTCTCAATCAACATGAGAATTCCGCGGAGGAATGGTTTTTTTAAGAAGTCGAGCTTCTTAGAAAGTCCGTACCACTGATCGCGGCGAAGGCGGATAGAACCATCCGGCTTTCTCACAGCTACCACAAACGCATTCGGTGACCTCATCATTACTCCTTCAATCACGGCCTGGCCGCCGATTGAGGTGTATTGCTTAGTAGTGATGAGAATAATGCGCTTGAGTGTGTTTTTCATTAGCCGTTCATTTTATCCAGGAATGCGATATTAGTTTTTGTGTCCTTCATCCTTTCAAGGATGAATTCCATTGAGTCCATAGTGTTCATCGGGTTCAGCACGCGGCGGAGAACGAATACGCGCTGAAGGTCTTTATCCGCCATAAGGAGATCTTCCTTACGCGTAGAAGACTTGTTGATATCAAGACATGGGAAGATACGCTTCTCCATGAGCTTTCTGTCGAGCTGAACTTCTGAGTTACCGGTACCTTTGAATTCCTCGAAGATAACTTCGTCCATTCTTGAACCGGTATCGATAAGTGCAGTTGCAATAATTGTGAGTGATCCGCCGTTTTCAATGTTACGGGCAGCTCCGAAGAATCTCTTAGGCTTGTGAAGTGCGTTTGAATCCACACCACCCGAGAGAATTTTTCCTGATGGAGGAACAACGGTGTTGTAGGCACGAGCGAGACGCGTGATTGAATCGAGAAGGATTACCACGTGCTGCTTGGCCTCAACGAGACGTTTTGCTTTTTCAATTACCATTTCGGCAACCTGAACGTGACGGGTAGCAGGCTCATCGAATGTCGATGAAACAACTTCCGCGCGAACGTTTCTCTTCATATCTGTAACTTCTTCCGGACGCTCATCAATCAGAAGAACGATGAGTTTCGCTTCCGGATGGTTATCTGAAATAGAGTTGGCGATATCCTGCATAAGCATGGTTTTACCAGCTTTTGGAGGCGCCACAATGAGGCAACGTTGGCCGAATCCTTGTGGAACGAAGAGATCAATTACTCGGGTAGAATAATTAGTCGGCTTCGACTCAAGATTGATTTTTCTCTGAGGATAAAGTGGAGTGAGGTTATCAAAGAGAACAGTTGTTCTGTGTTGTTCAGGATCACGGAAGTTGATGTGATTTACTTTGAGGAGAGCAAAATAACGTTCACCCTCTTTTGGAGTACGAATCTGACCTTCAATCGTATCGCCGGTACGAAGACCGAATCTTCTGATCTGGGATGGAGAAACATAAATGTCATCGGCACCCGGAAGGTAGTTATAAGAAGGTGATCTTAGAAATCCGAATCCGTCAGGAAGGATTTCCAGAACGCCGTCGCCAGAAATTTCTTCGTTGTCTTTAGCCTTCTTGGTGAGAAGAGCGAAGATAAGCTCGTGCTTTTTGAGACCAGCAGCATTTTCAATCTGAGCCTCTTCGGCCATTTTGGTCAATTCTTCGATGTCTTTGTCACGTAATGAACTCAAATGCATTTGGATGGCTCCAAGGTAATGTTAATGAAATTTTTTATATCGATGACTCATGAAAATTTTTTGGGGATTTTTTGTTTCTCGCCTTTAAATTTAATCATTTAAATTAAAGCGACGAGATAACGGAGAAAAAATCTAATTTTGATTTCCCGACCATCTTAACCTGATTCGGGCAGAAGTCAATTTCAACTTTGTGTCGAAGTTCATGAAAATCATATGATTTCAGCTTATTAACACCTTAAATCTACCCTAAGGGCCAAAGATTTCCGGATTGATTCATCCGTAATCTTTCCGTATGATAATCAAATGCGAAAGATCATTCACGTCGACATGGACGCTTTTTTTGCGTCTGTTGAGATGAGAGACAATCCGGCCTTAAGAAACGTGCCCATGGCAGTTGGTGGATCGAGTGATCGACGTGGTGTTCTTTCTACCGCCAATTATGCCGCCAGAAAATTCGGTGTCCGCTCCGCCATGCCTACTGCAACCGCCATGAGACTTTGTCCTCAACTCGTTCTGGTGAAGGGTAATTACCAAAAATATATTGAAGCATCTGAACAAGTGCACGAAGTCTTCCATCAATATACTGAATTTGTAGAAGGTCTTTCTTTGGATGAAGCCTATCTCGACGTCACCAACTGCGAGCTCTTTCAAAATTCTGCCACCTGGATCGCTGAAGATATCCGGAAAAAGATTTTTGAGAAAACAGGCCTCACCGCTTCTGCTGGAATTGCTCCCAATAAACTCATCGCCAAGATGGCGAGTGACTACAATAAGCCGAATGGACAATTCACCATTGCTCCATGGATGGTGGATGATTTCATGAAGACAGTGCCGGTCGAAAAAATCCACGGCATTGGAAAAGTCACCGCAAAATATCTCCACGACCATGGTATCAAGACCTGTCTTGAGATGCAGAAATATACCCGGAGTGATCTCACTCATCTCCTTGGCAAATTCGGTGATGCGCTCTTTGATTATTGCCGCGGAATTGATGACCGGGAAGTCATCACGGAATATGAAAGAAAATCTGTGAGTCACGAAAGCACATTTGATCGTGACCTGACTGACTTCGAAGAAATGAAAACCTATCTCGTCACTATGGTTTCTGATCTCAAGGAATCTCTCGAGAATCATCAGGACCGCGAGATCAAGAATCTTCACGTGAAGATAAAGTATCATGATTTTAAACAGACTACGATTGAGCGGCAGCTACCACTTGAAGAAGAAAACTTTCTCCTCCTTCTGGAAGAGAGATGGTCTCAAGACCCACGGCCCGTTCGCCTACTGGGTGTCGGCGTGAAGTTCTATAATGAAGCTTGTGAAGAGGAAGAAGAGCTTCAGCTTGATCTTTTGACGGATGAACGATTTCTGGGTTAGAAAAGCCTATGAACGAGTTTCATCTTCCCGAAAACCACGAATTAAATCACAAGACGATTCTTGCCATGGATTTCGGAGAGAAGTTTATTGGTGTGGCCACCTATTGCGTGAATCGTGACCCTTTCCCGGTTCCATTTGGAAGAATCCAGAATACGGGTCTCCCAAATGTCGTCAAAGAACTTAAGGTCATCATCGATAATGAAAGTATCGACATCGTCGTGATCGGAGTTCCGAGACTGACCGATGGGAAAACAACGACCATGACCGCCAGGGCCGTCACATTTGTTGAATCTATACGCAACCAAATCACTCTCCCGGTCGAAGAACAGGACGAAACCCTTTCTACCTATGAAGCTGAGTCCCGGATGAAGAATTCTGCCCGCTATAATTTTCAGGTGGACCTGAAACAAATCGATGCCGTGGCGGCAAGTGTGATTCTGGAAGATTTTATTCTCCGCAAGAAATAAGCTTTTGGTTTATCATTTTCCCATGATCAAAAAAACACTCCTCTTTGTCTTTATCGTAGGACCACTCCTTGCCTGTCTCATGATCGGCACCCATGTGTGGCTCATTCTCAATGATTCTTACGACGGCGCCGATAAAGTTTTCGTCGTAAAAAACGGTGATACCTTTGGTCGTGTTAATCAGCGACTTTCGGATGAAGGCCTGATTTCCAATATGAGGGTTTTCCATAGATATGCTCAGTACAAAGGCTTTCTCACCAAATTCCGCGCCGGTTCTTACACCATTCCCCGTGGTGCAAAGATGGTTGATGTTCTCGACACTCTTGTCTTCGGTCAGCCGAATCTTACGAGCATCACCATTCCGGAAGGAAAGAACATGTACGAGGTCGCGAGACTCGTGGGTTCTGCCGGGATAGCAAGTGAAGAAGAATTTCTCAAGGCCGTTCAGCATCCGGATATTATTTCTTATCTTCAGATCCAGGCAACTTCACTCGAAGGATATCTTTATCCTGAGACCTATAAGTTCGCACCGAATACGCCTGCCAAAGATGTTGTGAAAACGATGGTCGATCTCTTCCGGAAAAAAACTGAAGCCATCGACTGGAATCATCCTTTTCTGAATAAACATCAGGTCGTGATTCTCGCAAGTATGGTGGAAAAAGAAACGGGTGCTAAACAGGAGCGTCCGGCAATTGCTGGTGTGTTCACGAATCGCCTGAAAAAAAGAATGCGCTTAGAATCCGACCCCACCACGATCTACGGAATCTGGAGTCGTTATAAAGGAAATATCAGGAAGGATGATCTCCTCGAGATGACTCCTTATAATACGTATAAAATCCCCGCTCTGCCTGCCGGTCCGATTTCCAATCCAAGCCTCGAAGCGATCAAGGCAGTACTTAATCCAGAGGCCAATGATTATATTTTCTTTGTGAGTAAGAACGACGGCACCCATGTTTTCACCCGCACCTATCAGGAACATGTGGAAGCAGTGAATGTCTGGCAGAGAAATTCAAGAGCAAGACAGGGCAAGAGCTGGAGAGATTTAAAGCAGTAGTCCTATGGACAAGCCTTGATCGAATTCAAACGTCTTGTGGGCGTTGAATCCGTTGAGATGAACACGTCGGAGAGCGCTTCCTTAAAGAGGCGCTTTCCGGAGAAAGTCAGATAGTATTTTTCTTCTTTCCCTTCCATTTCCTGAGTCAGAGCGCGCCCGTAAGAATCGACACCTTTTCTCAGTGTGCGTCCGGAAAACTTCGGAGCCTCCAAGACCTCTCCATCACCTTTTACGGACTTTAACCAAGAACTCATGTTCTTAAAGCAGACCGGCCGATAATTGATGATCTGACGGTCAGCGGACTGATCAAGGGAAATAAGAATCTTATAATATTTTGAAAGACTATTAGCCACTCGCTCAAGTTCAGTCAGGAGATCTCCATAGCGAACTTCATCAGAAAGCAGATGCGATCTTCCGCCAGCAACAGCAGAGTAATCAAGAGTCTTCACACATTCCTGCTCACTCAAGGACGAAGTTTCATCCATAAACGGAGCGCAGGCAAAGTTTGAAACGTTGACGAAATCCTTAAGCGGCTTAATGAGAAGAGTTGAGTTTTCCAGACCGGCACGGAGGGAGCTGTTGTCGGAAAGAATACCGCGAATTCTAGGGAAGCCATCAAGAATTGAAGCTCCTCTGTATCCAGATTTACGAACGCATCCAGCAAGAAGGATATTCGGTGATGATTCATCTGAGCTCAGTGGATAAAGATAAGAATTGAGCACACTCTCGCACTCTTCTTTTCTGATCACACCTGTGAAATCTCCTGACTGCTCAACACCATAAAACCGAACTTTATCCCCGTCACGGAAACCCTTACGGGAAATATCCTTAAATTCACGGGTCCATAAATTTTTTGAAAGCTCGAGAATTGCCACATCATCACGCCAATATTCGGCCACATTTCCATCAAGCTCAGATATCTGAAGAATGGATTTGCAATCTACTCTTTCGACTGGACGGTTTCCGCGACCGAAGAAAATATGAACGTCTTTACTGCAGTCAACATCAGTAGAGCGGAGATAATTCGGAAGACAGCTGGCACTCGTGAGAAGTTTTGATCTTCCTACGAGAGTTCCCGTGCAAAAGCGTGGTGAGCCCTTGTCGAAGACAACAATTTTTGCGACATAATCAGGACAATAAGTGCCTGGTTCACAGCCAACGGTTTGCTGGGAAAGAAACTCTTCTCTTTCATGAATGATTCGTGGAGTAAGTATTTCTTCTTTGTCTGAAATTTCTTTTTTCCCACAGGATAAGAAAAGTCCAAAGACAAATAGTGCGCAGAGGATTTTAAGCATCAGTAGTCCATTCCTGTTTTACGGATATGAACCATTGGTTTTGATTCTTCTGCCATATGGACGGATGAAATAACCTTCGCAATCACAACTTCGTGATCACCTGGCTTGTGACTATCAACCAGCTGGCATTCCATTGAGGATTTCGCCTGTAGAATGACTACTCCCCCATGGGCAGCGACCGCATGATTGAGTTCACTGAAGGGATTCGAGTCCGGGTCATATCCCTTCCAGAAGTGCTTTAAATAGGTTTTATCGTGTTCACCCACAACGTTTACACTGAAGACCTTGCCCGATTTAATCAGGTCATAAGCGGGCCTTCCGGGTTTGATAGCTAACGAAATGAGAAGGGGATTAAATGAAACCTGTTGAACCCAGCTGGCCAGATAACCATCGATCTTTTTCGATTCAGGGTCCATAACGGTAACTATGAACAATCCCGATGGGATGTGTCCGACCGCCATTGCAACGTCACTATGCAGCATAACGCCTCAGATTTATTATATTACTCACTCAACCTTAACGAGTCCTGAACATGCATGTCAAACCTGCGGGTTAATTTGACTGAAAATGACAGATTATTTTTTCAATTTTTAGGCGGAAATTGCCGATGAGAATCCTCACTTGAGCGGTATCCACAGACGCTTTAAAATAGGTAGAAGTGGGTTTTTACTATATAATGCCGGCTCACTTACCCTTACGAGGAGGATTCGTGGAGAGAAAGAAGATCGAACACTACAAACAACTGCTGCTCAAACAAAGACAGCAAATCCTGAATGTAGGACTCCTAAATAAATCAGACGATTTACACGTCTCGGAAGAGGACCTTTCGGACGAGACAGATCTAGCGACCTCACTGGTTCAGCAGCAGTTAAGCTGTACGATCCGTGACCGCGAATACACTAAGCTTCGTAAGATTGATGCTGCCCTTGACCGGGTTTCAGAAGGGTCTTACGGACACTGTGATGACTGCGAAGAAGAGATCAGCGCCAAGCGCCTGGAGAACCAGCCGTGGGCGGATCTTTGTATCCAGCACGCCGAGGAAAGAGAAAGAGAAGAATTACAAATCATGCGCCAAGCTTGATTGAAAATAGAAGGCCCCGAAAGGGGCCTTTTTTTTGGTCTTTCCGAATGCATCTCTTTGAATTGAAAAAGAACCCACTCCTCACGACTGTCTAAACTTTAAACACCCATCATCTTTCAGACACAATTCACCAGCTAACCCTTGGATAGCCCACTCCCCCTTCTGGCAAGGTCCTTGCTTTAAGTATTACAAGTTTTCCCGGTGATGAATCGGGCCCCCAAAAACGTGGTAAGGAATTGGATATGAAGAAAGCTGCTAAAATCCTGGTCTCAGTTGCACTCAGCTTAAACCTCTCAGTAGCGTTTGCTCAGTCACTCGCTTACAACCCAGAACTCCTTATCTCTCGTTATGCTTCATGGGGAATTGATCCGGACAAACACCTTGCTTCTATTAATCTTCGTGAGTCCTGGACGACATTCAAAAAGAACAAAGAAATCATCGTTGCTGTAATTGATACTGGTATCCAGGGCGACCATCCTTTCATCAAGGAAAACATCGCGGTTCTGAACGGCAAGAAGTCTGCTCTCAATTACGGTGTTGATTTCTCTGGTGAGAAAGTTACTTTTGCTCCAACAGATGCTCACGGACACGGGACTCACGTTGCCGGTATCGTGAAGTCAGTATTTCCTGATGTAAAACTTCTCGCTCTTAAATATTACAATCCTAAAGCTTCTGGTCAGGCGAACCTCGATGCAACTATCAAGGCCCTCCAGTACGCGGTTGATAACAATGTTGATGTAATTAACTACTCTGGCGGCGGTCCTGAAGCTTCTGTTGAAGAGCTTCGCGTTCTTAAAGCTGCTGAGAAGAAAGGTATCCTCGTAATCGCAGCTGCAGGTAACGAGCGTTCAAACATCGATGACAAGCGCCACGCTTACTACCCTGCCTCTTACGGTCTTTCTAACATCATCACTGTTGGTGCTCACGACGATTCACTTAACATCATCCCATCTTCTAACTACGGTAAGAACTCTGTTGATATCGCAGCTCCTGGTCACCGCATCCGTTCAGCGATTCCAAACAGCGCTGCCGGTTATATGACTGGTACTTCTCAGGCAACAGCTTTTGTTTCAGGTGTTGCTGCTCTCATCAAGTCAAAGTACCCGGGCATGAAATACGATCAGGTTAAAAACATCATTCTTGGCTCTTCACTTAAAGTTAAGACTTTCGAAGGCAAGATTCTTGGTTCTGGGAAGCTTGATGCTGGTAAAGCACTTGAGCTTGCTGAGTCAGTAAATGCAAAACTCGGTTCACGCCAAGTAGCTAATCGTTAATTTATCTTTTAGAATGAGGGAATGAAATTCTCCCTCTCTCTTCTTCTTGCCTTCATAGCAGGCGGACTTTACGCTCTCACATATCCCGCTACCTGGATGCCAGGCTGGCTGCCACTTCTCTTCATCGCAGTTCCTCTTTTTCTGTGGCTTCTTGAGCGCTCGGTAAGCCTTAAGCAAAGTCTCGCGATTATTCTCTTCTACAATATCGGTCTCAATGTCGTTGGCTTCTATTGGGTTCCGCATACTTTGCGGGAATTCGGCCAGCTTCCGTGGATTGTTTCTGTTTTCCTCGGACTTCTTTTTTCTTTTATTCTTCAGCCGCATTGGTGGCTCTACGCTTTGTGGAAGAAGTTCCGTCCGGATTTCAACTGGAGAACTGAAAAAGGTGTCCTCATCACGGCCATACTTATGACCCTGATGGAGAGATATTTTCCTCAGCAGTTTCCGACATTCGTGGGAAGTCCGTGGCTGCATCTGGCTCCTTTTTTGGGAACTGTACCTTTTGTTGGTGTAGTCACCATGAGCTTTATGACTTTCTGGTTATCACTGGAAGTCGTCACTCAGATTGAAATGAAAAAAATAAGACCGCAGGTATTTATCGTATTTGTTCTCTTCGTCGCGGTGAATGCTCTTCTCCCACTTAAGATTGAAGACCATGGAAATAAGCTTAATGTCCGCATCGTTCAGGCGAATGTTGGAAACTTCATGAAAGTCTCTTCTGAGAGCGGTGATCAGAATTCTTTCTCTTCGATTAATAAAGATTATTTTGATCTCTCGACCACTGAAAATGGTTTCACTCCTGAGCTCATCGTGTGGCCCGAAACGGCGTACTCATCTTCTTTCTATAGTCACACGTCTCAAATTCCCGGAATTTTCATCGATATCATGGGGAAAAACAACTCAGAGATGCTCATCGGTGGTTACGTTCAGGATTCTTCAAAAGAAATGTTTGATATCATCGAATCGGTTTTCAATGCTTCCGTTCTCATGAATGGAACAAAGATCAAATCGAGCTATCACAAGAATATTCTCATTCCTTTCGGTGAAACTCTTCCCTTTGGTCCGTTTAATCGTCAGATAGTTTCCATCGTTCCGGCGGTTTCGCTCTTTGCCCGCGGGCATGGAACGCCACTCATGGAAACAAAAAATGGACAGCGCTTCGTCACTCCGATCTGCTATGAGATCCTTGAGAGTAATTACATGCGAAGTCTCTTAAATGAATTTGGAAATAATCGCTTTATCGTGAATCACACGAATGATTCCTGGTATGGCGACACTGCGGAACCGCACCAGCATCTTTTCCTCTCAAAATGGAGAGCACTCGAGTTCCAGCTTCCGATTGTGAGAAGTACCAACACAGGAATTTCTTCTGTGATTTATCCGGATGGGTCAGAATCAAAACGTCTGAATGTTGGTGAAAAGAATATCCTGGATGTGAGTGTGCCAATGGGAAGTGGAAAGGCAACTTTCTATCAGACCTGGGGAGTGTGGCCGCTGCTGATAATAGCTGCATTCCTTCTACTCATCACTGCTCTCAGAGAAATGCGGGCGAAATCTAAGATTTCATAGATGAGTTGAATCCGGCCTTGAAGAGATCATGCAGACGAAGCACACCACAGAAATGCCCCTTCGCATCGACAACTGGAACCACACTGATCAGGCGATCCGGATTCTCCATGATTTTCAAAGCTTCAAATGCCAGTAGATCAGGTTTCACGGAAATAGGTTTTTTGGTCATGAGTTCAGAGACTTTCATCTGAATAGCGTCCTTGCTTTTAGCGAACGCGCGTCTGATATCACCTTCCACTAATATTCCGGTAAGCTCCTCACCTTTCAGTACTGCACACATTCCCACCGGTTTCCTGGTCATGGCAAGAATAGCGTCCTGAAGAGTCGCGTCTTCAGAAATTGAGGGACAATCATCTCTTTTCGTAAGAAGACGATCAACAGTGAGTGAGAGTGATTTTCCGAGAAGACCAGCCGGGTGATTGACTGCAAATTTTTCTTTCGAAACTCCAAGTACATTCTCATAGAGCACGGCCATCGCGTCTCCGAGTGCTAGTGCGAGAGTAGTACTGGTTGTGGGAGCGAGGTCATTGAGGCAGGCCTCTTTTTCAACAGAGGCATCGAGAACAATTCCTGATTTCTCAGCAATGGGAGAACCCATCTTGCCAACGATCGCGATAATTCTTTCTTTAGGAAGTGAGAGATAAGGCAGAAGATTCAGAAGCTCTTCCGTTGTTCCCGATTTACTGATGAGAACGAGAGCATCACGAGTTGTAATTCGTCCGAGATCGCCGTGCATGGCCTCAGTCGGATGAAGGAAAAATGATGGCAAACCTAGAGATGAAAAAGTTGAAGCTATCTTAGTAGCGATATGACCGGATTTCCCCACACCAGAGATAACCAGTGATCCACCGGTACTTGCGAGAAGCTCATAGATTCCAACCAGCGCCTTCGCTTTGTCGTCTGTCAGGCGATCAGCGGCCTTCAAGAGGGCCTCAGCTTCAGTTTTGAGTACTTGGGCAAGGATGTTTCTATGGCTCATAAGGTTCCGGAGTTGTTTTTATCTGAATCATTGATAACATAAAAGTCATGAAAATTATCCTTATAATCGCAATGTCCCTCCTCGCTGGAAGCTGTGCGAATTATGAGAAATTCCGCCAGATCACTGAAGAATTGGAAATTCCAACGAAAGTCTTCAAGGCTGACTACAACCAGACCTGGCAGGCCGTGATTCAGGTCATGAGAAAATACGACATAGCACAACAGAACCAGGAAGCCGGTTTCATTAAGACCCGGTGGATGGATAATACACTCGAAGTGAACTTTGCCGACGCCTTCGGATCATCAGATACGGTGAAGGCCGCTAAGTTCAAGCTCGTGATCAATGTGGTGAAAGGATTTCGCGGAGGACGCGAAGTTGCGAAAGTTACTGTCTATAAGCGGCAGCTGGTGGAACAGGATTTCCTTCAGGGTTGGAAGGAAGTCACGACAGACGGAATTATGGAGAAGACTCTTCTCTACCGGATGGAACGCCTGATTGCGACGGATAATAAGCTCAAGGAAATCGACAAGGCCCGTGAGAAAGAACAGCTGCAGAATGCCGAGACACCTGCAGCCACAGCGCCACCAACAACGCCTTAACTAGATCTTCTTTTTCGTTTCAACCACAGCTAACTTAGACCAGAATTTTCTTCTCTGATCAGCACTGTTTGGTGATGTCTCACCTGTGATTTTCTCGAGAGAGTAATCAATGTCTTCAACCAGATCCTGGTATTTCGGATTCTGAATGAGTTTTGCCAGAGGTCTTTTCGCATTGGTGAATTTAATATCTCCCAGAGTACGGATCACAGACTTAACAATGGAAGTGCGCTTTCTCGTTCCAGCATCACCACTGTAATTTGATTGATCATAAAGCATGTTCCACACGTGTGGAGCGAGAGGCTTGATCTGCATACGCGAAATATTATCCAGCGCCTGTACTCTTACAATGAGGGATGGATCACGCAGAGCTTTCGAATAAACCTGGTGATAAGTATCTTGTTTGAGAGCGAGAAGAGCCTTGAGCGAAGCAACTCTCATCATCCAGTGAGGATGATCAGAGAAACGCGCGATGAACGGAGCTGATTTTTTACCCATGATGCGACCGAGAAGCATTGTCGCTTGCCAGCGGTTTTGCTCAGGGTACTTACTTTCTTTCATGACTTTGATGAGAACAGGTACGGCCTTGCTACCGTGACGAAGAGTGCTTCTCTTCAGCATGGCCGAAAGTCCCGGAGTATGTGAATCCATGGTGTACATGGTTTCAAGGCGCTCGAGGGAGATGACATCTTCCTTAACGAGTTTAACCTGACTACCTTTGGGGTTCTGGAGAAGCCGTATGGCCTCTGGAGATGGTTTGTAGGGAGCAGCATGTACGAACGTCGACAGGACAAGCAGGGACCCGAGGAACAATTTCATTTTTACCCCAACATTTTTTCGAATTCTGAGAGGAGGTCCTCAGGAGTTTTATCTGATTTCGGTTTTGTATCGTTGTTGTTATCGAGAGAAATATCAGGTGACGAAGCTACAACCTGCTCTTCAGCAGCAACTGCTGGCTCACTCAGGAAATCTTCCAGAGCTTTATTATCATCACTGGTGATTGTTTCATTTGATCCGAGATCTTCCAGAAGATCTGCCACTTCTGCTTTAATAGCAGGTGATGGAACTTCTTCTTTCACAGGAGCTTTTGGAATTGCTCCACCCTGAGCAGCGAGTGAACGCTTCAGCTGTTCGTTTTCCTGCTGGAGGCGCTTGAGATTTGCAAGATCATCAGAAATGATTTCAAATTCTTTCAGGCGATCGCGAATTTCATCACGCTCTTTCGTGACCATTTTAAGTTCAGCTTTGAGTGCTTCATCCGCACCCATGTCGCCTTTCTTAAGTTGAGCGAGAAGAGCTTCGAGTTCTTTGATTTTTGCTTCAGCAACTGCAAGTGCCGCCTGAGAAGAAGCATATTTTGATTCAAGATCACGATTCGCATTCTGAAGTGCACTTAACTGAGCTTCCAGCTGAGAGATGAGTGCTTTCTTGTGATTCAATTCTTCCATGAGAGCAGTAGAAGGTGCACCGGAAAGTGCGAGACCGTCACCACCACCAAGACCCTGAAGCGGCATCACTGATGGAATGCTTATATCAAGTCCACCGCCACGAAAGAGTGAAGACTTGAGTGCAGTGGAATTCTGAATAATAGAATCGAGATAATTTTTTACCACGTGTGCAGGAATCTGATGTTTCAGATTGTGATACTTTCTGCGATTGGCAAACCACAACCACATGATGAGTGTAGTGATGATGATGAGGAGTCCCGACGTAATTGTCAGGATAGGATCAGAAAAATTAGCGACGTAATTACTTACCGGATCCAACACAACCCCTCCATGGATTAGCTGAAAATAGCTGCTGTCAGTCTATTATCTAAGCCATGGGAATTTATGTCAAAGTAAGAAACAACTACTTCTTGTTGAGGATCTTCTTTAATTCGTCATAGAGATTGGGATCAGCGGTGAGAACTGAGTGTCCGAAGGCATGATACTCATCGCCCGCGATACTTGATATTTTTGCTCCAGCTTCTTCGCAAATGAGTCCGGCAGCGGCCATATCCCACGGTTGGAGTCGATATTCCCAATAAGCATCGAGCATCCCTGCGGCGACGTAACTCATCTCAAGTGCAGCAGATCCGAGTCTTCTCATGGCCCGGACTTCAGGAAAACTCTTAAGTAGATCTTTCTCCACCCGCTTGCTTGTGAGATTAGCTGACAAAAGTGCTTCCTTAAATCCCTTCTTCCCTTTCGGCGGATTCAGCTGAATTTTCACTTCAGTCTCGCCAATCAGACGAATAAGAAAAGCTCCCTTTCCCTTGATAGCGTAGAAGAGTTCGCAGTTCACCGGATTGAAAACGACACCGGCAAGAGTTTCCTTTCCGCGGTTAAGAGCGAGGCTCACGCAGAAGAAAGGGACTCGATTGTAAAAATTATTTGTTCCATCCAGAGGATCGATTAACCAGATATATTTTTCTTCAGGAATTTTATCCGGATTAATCTGGCGCTTGAAAGAATCTTCTTCAGAAAGAATTAGATGATCAGGATAAAACTCACTGATTTTTTCCATTACAAATTTTTCTGATAAAAGGTCAGCTTCAGTCTGGAGACCCTGCTTACCTTTATCTAGAATTTTTAGTGGCTTTTCGTAGGATTGGACGAGATGCGAGTTGAGAATCTCTCCACATTCAAACGCCCACTCAATCATATTTTGGAGAACGACGTCGAGATCAAGAGTCGCCCCACGCTTACTGGAACTCGTCTTCATTTTCTTGCTGGTCGTCTTTTTGGCTACTTTCTTCTTGGTCTTCATTTTGTAATTTCTCAAGGGTGTCGATTTCATCGGGTGTGAGCTTTTCTGCCGGAACCGCATAAGATTCCGAAAGCCACTGACCCAGGTCTATCAGTCTGCATCTTTCACAGCAGAATGGACGAAACTCAGACTCAAAATAATTAAACTTCTTTTTGCACGTGGGACAATTCACATCTCTATGTTTCATAGACCCAGTGCCCGTTTCAATTTATCAAACCTGTCCAGAAATTCCGGAGAGGTGGAGATATCATGATCATCTATCTGAGAGATTAAGAAAAGCCCTCTTACAGAATTTGTTCCGAAGATCCCATCGGCCTTCATCAATTCTTTCATCGTTGTTTCTTTTTCTGAAACTTCTGAGAAAATTCCATGCGCTTTTTCAAGCACTCTTCTTCTCATCACACCTTCAAGGACATTCGGACCAGCGGGAGCTGTATAAAGTCTTCCATTCCGGTAGACAAAGATGTTGGCGACAGAAGATTCAAAAACAGTGTCGTCATGAGAAAGGAAAAGAAGATCATCATCACCGGGCTTTAGAAATTTTTTCTGAGCGAGAATAGTTTCGAGATAACTTCCTGCCTTGAGATATGATGGCCACCAGGATGGTTTGGATGTTGCCATGAGTGTTCTCAGGTGAAAGTTTTTTCCTTCCCATCTTTCCCGTTCAAAAGGATGCGTGTCCACATGAGCCTTGATATCCATGAGTGAAAACAGACGGGTTGTCTGAAGACCCCTTTCTTTTTCCTGCTCACGGTAAAGGGTCAGACGGATGATTTTATCACCTTGTTCCGTTTCCAGACGGTTTTCAAGCCTGTCACGAAGGAGTGCCTGCCATCCCTCGCCCTCTTTGAAAGGTCCGTAGATGTACTCAGCGCTCTTTCTCAGGCGTTCAAAATGGAGTTCCCAGTCACGTATTTTACCGTCCACCATCCGCATGGTGGTGAAGACCGATTCGCCGTACATGAAGGCCCTGTTAACACTTTCATTCATAGCTCCCTGATGATAGCTTTGCTTCGGAGTTTAAAACCAGCAGTTATTTATGATGCAATTAACCATCATCGGGTTCGGAAACCAGGCCCGCTCCTGGGCACTGAACCTCAGGGATTCAGGATTCCCGGTCAGAGTGGCACTTCGCCGCGATAGCTCAAGTTTGACAGAAGTGAAACGTGAAAAACTCCCTACAGTAGAAATTGGCTCTAAGGAATTCTTTGAGAGTGAGGCAGTTGCCCTTCTCATCCCGGATGATATTCAGGGTAAATTCCTGGAAGAGCATGCCCCGAAATTTCAATCCAATACACTTGTACTCTATGCTCATGGTTACGCACTTTCGCGGAACCTTCTTGAGAAAAAATTTTCGCAATTAAGACATGTTCTCTTTGCTCCGAAGTCCATCGGCACTGAACTCCGGAAGCAGTATCTGCAAAAAGGAAAACTGGGTGCGGTTTTCTCGCTTGAGCATGTGAAAGATTCTGGCAATGTTGAAACCTGGTTAAAAGACCTTGCCCGCTCATTGGGAATTACCATGGGTCCTTACAAAACAACTTTTCTTCGCGAGACCAACGCTGATCTTTATTCCGAGCAGGGACTTCTTTGTTCACTCATTCCGTATGCAGCATCGGAGATGTTCAATCATCTCGTGAAAGAAGGAACTGAACCTGAGCTGGCCTATTTTGAGTGCTGGCATGAACTGAAACTCATCATCAATGCCATGATCGATAAGGGCCCTGAGGGTTTCTTTGATCTCATTAGTCCCAATGCTCTCATTGGTGCTGAAAAAGGTTATGAGAAGCTCATGACACCAGAGTTCAAGAACCAGATGCATTCATTGTTTGAAGATATTAAATCAGGAAAGTTTGACCGCGAAGTTCAGGCGGCAGATGTTCCGGCCCTCAGGAAGAAAATCCGTGAGCGCTGGTTAAATGATGAACTTAATAAGACTTTTCTCAGGATCAACTCATGAAAAAATTAAATGTCCGTGACATCAGAAAGGCCAAGAAAGGAAATCTTCAGGTCCTCACTTGTTATGATTTCCAGACGGCAACTCTCATGAACGAATCTGCTCTCGATATGATTCTCGTGGGCGACAGTGTCGGGAATGTGATCCTGGGTTACGAAACCACTGTGGAAGTAACACTAGAGGAAATGATTATTTTTGGTAAGGCAGTGAGACGAGGTGCCCCTGAGAAGTTTCTCATTCTCGATCTTCCCTTTGGAACATATTCAACAATTTCACAGGGAATTCATTCAGCTACGAAGCTCTTTAAAGAAACAAAAGCAGAAGCCATTAAACTCGAGGGCGCATTTCCCTACCAACTGAAACTCATCGAGCGCCTCACCCAAACAGGTATCCCGGTCATGGGACATATTGGTCTTACTCCCCAGTCTGTTCATCAGCAGGGTGGATATTACACTCATGGGAAGACCGATGCTTCTCAGGAACGCCTCATGAAAGAAGCCAAGGCCCTTGAGGCTGCTGGTGCATTTTCAATCGTGCTTGAGATGGTGGAAGAAAATCTGGCGACGAAGATTTCTGAAACACTGACGATTCCTACTATCGGAATCGGGTCCGGAAAAAATACCGATGGTCAGGTTCTCGTGGTCAATGATCTTCTCAAAATGGGTCCTAAGACTCCTCCGAAATTCTGTCCGCCGATCGCTGATTTATACTCACTCAAGAAATCTCTCCTCGAAAAATATCTGAAAGATCAGGGGAAGTAGCATGCTAGGGCTGGTTACCCTCGACTTCGGAAATACTCACGCGACTGCGGGAATTTTTTCTCTGGATAAAGGGACATCCACACTCATAAAGAAAGTTCCTCTTTCTGAACTTAAGCTTTTCCTCACCCAACTGGGAATGTCTGCACATAATACGCAAATCGTTCTATCTGACGTAAAGCCTCGTGAGGAAGAGCTCCAGCCATTCATCGAAGAAGGATTTCTTCTTACCCGGGTGAAAGATTATTGGCGCGGAAAAAAGTTTCACGGCATGAATGTGAACTATGCCGACACCCTTGGCGAAGATCGCCTCATCACAGCTTTCTATGCTTTCAAGAAATTTAAAACCAATACTCTTGTGATTGATGCCGGAACTTTCGTTACGATTGATGTTGTGACCACCCAGGGCCTTGATGGTGGATTCATTATTCCGGGAGCAGAAACATATCTTGAGGCCTATCAAAAAGGCGAAAATCTCAAGAATTTTGAACTGAAACCAAATGCTTCAAATGCTCTTCCCCACGATAGTCAGGCGGCCATGTCAGGAAGCTATTCCGCCTTCGCCGCCCTGGTCCGCGAGCTTATCAGGGAGCATCAAATCCAGAAGGTCTTGATTACTGGTGGGGCTTCTTCCCTCTGGGAAAAGCTTCTCTGCGATTTGAAGGCACCTTCCGTTGTGGAGACTCATCCTGATTTGATACACTCTGCCCTTCTTTATTGGATGACGACACAGATAGAACCGCTATGAAAATCCTTCTCGGTATCACCGGATCAATCGCTGCCTACAAGGGCTATGATCTCGCACGTCTTCTGGTGAAAAATGGCGACAAGGTCACAGTTGTTCTTTCCCGTGGTGCTCTTGAGTTCGTAAAACCGGAGACTTTCCGCTACCTCGGAGTGGAAAATGTTTTTGGCCCGCAGGATGATTTCATCCCGGCGAATCTCTCAGCCACAGAAAATGTCCTGCATATTGAGCTCGCAAAATGGGCCGATAAAATCGTCATCGCCCCTCTCTCTGCCAATACTCTCGGAAAAATCTCGCTGGGTCTTCCGGATGATCTCCTGATGAGTATTGTCCTGGCGTCGGGAAAAAAACCGATGCTACTATTTCCCGCGATGAATACTGAGATGTGGAATCATCCGCGTACTCAGGAACATATTACTGCAATTTCTAAGCGGGAAAATATCGCTCTCATTAATCCAACCGAAGGCCTACTTGCATGCGGAGATATCGGGAAAGGAAAATTCCCTGAAGTTTCGGCGGTGGCAGATTTTATTGCGACACTATCTCCCGGAATCACTCCAGGAACTAATAAGAAAGGATCGGTTATTGTCACTGCAGGTGCCACCGTTTCTCCCCTCGATCCAGTCCGGTACATTACAAATCCATCCTCCGGTAAAATGGGGATTGCAGTCGCACACGCATTTTTGAAGGCTGGATATACTGTTACGGTACTCGCTGGACATCAGTGCGACAGCTCAGTTGAAAACCTCATAGGTCATCCAGGATTTACACTGATAAAGGCGCCCACGACGGAAATCATGAAACAGGAAGCAATTAAAAGATTTCCTTCTGCCGATCTCTATATTTCAACAGGTGCAATTGCAGACATTGAATTTGAGCCATCAGCATCGAAAATCAAAAAAGAAGGCATGGGAGATTCTCTCCCCTTCAGGAAGGCTGCTGACATCATGAAAGAGATCCTCACTCTGCGGAGAGGAAGTCAGAAAGTTGTGAGCTTTGCCGCTGAAACTGAAACGACTAAAGATGTGTTCATGGAAAAAATGAACCGGAAGCCAGTTGATCTCATGATAGGAAACAAAGTGAGTAATGGTCTTCTGGGTGATGAACTTTATGGATTTCAGAAAGGTGACGGTAATTATTTCTTCATCACATCAAAAGATATTAAAGGCCCGGTTGCTCTCACCAAAAAAGACGTCGGAGAAAAACTTCGCCAGTGGTTTGAAGGTGAAGTGACATGGTGATTGTTCATAAGTCGACAAGCGATCTCATCTTTGAGCGAAACTCTGAAAAGTCACCAGTGGGATTTGTTCCAACCATGGGAAATCTTCACGACGGCCATATCTCGCTTCTTCGCGAAGCCTTGAAAAAAGATTCCGTAGTCTATTTTTCCATTTTTGTGAATCCCAAGCAATTTGGACCGAAAGAGGATTTCACCCGCTATCCCCGCACTTTAGAAAGTGATCTTGAACTTATCCGCAAGGCAATGGAAGAATTTCCGTCTGCAAAGATTGTGGTCTATGCACCGGCGAGTCCTGATCAAGTGTATCCACAAGGATATGATCAGAGGATTGATGTTCCCGGTTTATCCGGCATTCTCGAAGGGGATATTCGTCCGGGGCATTTTGAAGGAGTGGCTACGGTAGTGTACAGACTTTTTGAAATCGTGAGACCGCGGGAAGCGTATTTTGGCCTCAAAGATTTCCAGCAATTCCTGGTCATTAAAAATATGGTGGCCGACCTTCAGCTCCCGATCATAATAAACGGCATGCCGATTATCCGTGATCATGATGGACTTGCACTCTCAAGCCGGAATCAGTACCTGAATACAGAAGAAAGAAAAGAAGCTCTGATAATTTCCCGGACGCTAATGAAAATTAAAGATCTGCTGAATGGAAAAAGATCAAATCTTCCAGAAGCAAAAACATTTATCAATGAAACTTTGAAAGACACCCGCTGGAACTATCTCGAGCTTCGTGATGGAGACAACCTTTCAACAGATGTAACACGATCGAAGATGATTACCCTCCTCGGAGTTTTCCAGCTCCGTACGACCAGGCTCCTCGATAATCTCCAGATGGAGCTCGCATGAATAACGAAGAATATAAATTACCATTAGGCCAGAAGGCTTCACTTGTTTCTATCGTCTGCGATAAATTTGAAAGTCACTCTAATATCATTGAAACGAACAGTTCCCTGAAAGAGCTTCGGGAACTTCTGAGAACTCTCGGCATCCCTGCCGGAGAGGAATATGTTCAGAATAGAAAGCAGATTGATCCCGCCACCATGTTGGGTGAAGGAAAGCTCGCCGAGATCGCCGATGCTGCCCGCGAGGAAGGCTCAGGACTATTAGTTTTTGATTTTGAGCTCACGGCTTCTCAGGCACGAAACATTAAAGAGATCACTAAACTCGAAGTCGTCGATCGTAATACCATCATTCTTGAGATATTTGCTCATCACGCGCGCACGAAAGAAGCGAAGATCCAGATTGAGATCTCCCGCCTTAAATATCTTCTTCCACGTCTTACAAGTATGTGGGGTCACTTTTCGAAACAGCGTGCTGCCGGTGCGGCCATTGGTGGTGAGGGTGAGCAGCAGCTCGAGCTTGACCGTCGTATGGTGCGCGAGAGAATTGAATTTTATAAAAAGCAGCTGGAAGAAGTTCAGCGCTCGCGTGTGCAACAAAGTAAAAAAAGGCAAAACCAGGCCGTGACTGCGGCCCTGGTCGGTTATACCAATGCCGGAAAATCGTCTCTCATGAACCGTCTCTGTAAAGTGAACGTTCTCGAAGAAAATAAACTCTTCGCGACTCTCGATTCGACATTCCGGACACTCAATCCTGATTCAAAGCCCCCGATGATCATGATTGATACCGTGGGATTCATTTCCAACCTTCCGAACACTCTGGTACAGGGTTTCAGAACAACTCTTGAATCAGCACTAGAGGCTGATCTTCTGATTATTGTTTGTGACATCTCAGATCCGAATTACCAGAAGCATATGAGAGTTACTCAGGATGTCCTGAAAGAACTTAAGATCGATGAGAAACAGCAGATCATCGTTTTCAATAAAAAAGATCTACTGAATGACCCTGTCCGGGCGCGGATTATCATGCGGAATTTCCCGAATTCATTCCTGGTTTCCTCATATAACGAAGAAGACATGCAGAATTTGCGGGAATACATTATTGATTTCTTCCTTTCTCAACAAGAACACTACGATCTATTTATTCCTTACGAGCAAGGTGATGCTCACGCCCGAGTACGCGGAAATGCCAACATCATGAATCTCACTTCCCACGAGCAAGGGATTTTTTATAGGATTCGTATCCCGGATTTTATTTTCCAACAGCTCGGGCTTCAGTCTTTTATTCTGGCGCCTCATGAAGCTAAAGAGTGGGAACAAAATTCTTCGTCCACCTGACAAAATCAAGTTGTGAGAGCTTTCAAAAAGTTTTAGTCTCACTCCCCTGATGAAGAAAACACGAATCGTACGCCGAAAAAATTGTCTTAGGACACGTTGGACTCAAAACCGTCCGAACGTCGGTCGCCACGGACTCAAAGAAAAAAATTCTGATCTCGCTCACCCTGTTGTGCGCGCGTCTTACATCTGGTCAATTGTTTCTGAGCAACTCAGTGACATCCTGGGACCGGAAGTTCATCACCAGTGGTTTAAAGAAGTAAGACCAACAGTAATTTCTCACAATGTAATTTTGCTCGAAGTGCCGAATCACTTCTACGCTCAATGGATTCATACTCATTATCATGAGCTGGTGGATGTTTTATTGTCTGTATTGGATAAGAGACTTTCGAGCTTCTTTATTTCTGAGTCTGAAAGAGATCCCCTTCATATGATGGGACCTAAGCTTCTTTCAGAAAGCTCCACTGCGGAAATAAAGCGTCACAGTGAATATGATGAAAGCTCCGACTAATCCGGAAATGATGATGATCTTATCTTTGTTACTCATTAATTAAGTATAAGAGCATTTCTGGAACCTGAAAAGGATCCAGAGTCCTAGGAATCTCCCCTTTCTTCTTCTGAATAAATTCCAGACCGGTCCATGGGCCAATCACCACAAATGGTGTAGAACGGATGACTTCGCTCGCTTCATACTGATTCCGGAAAACTTCTATATCTGCCCGGATTGAAGATGCATCGATCACGATGAGACCTGGTTTCATGTCTTCGACTAAATAGGAAAAATCCCGCGCATGAGGAATGGTATAAAATGGAAGATTTTTCTGACGGTATACCTTCTCAATGAGACTTGACGCAAAGGTATTCTGGTCGATCCAGAGTACAAGACCCATCTTCTGCCTTTGACAAGGGGTGATAAGGATAACTACCATCTCCCTATGGAAAAAGAAATCTCCAAAATCCGCGTTGTGGACACTGATACCCGCCAGGTGCTTTTCGAATGCACTCTGGAAGAGTCTGAAAAGGCCTATCAGTTTGCTGCCGGCCTGGAAGAGATGGGTCTATCAGTTGAAGTCATGCACCCGACTTTAAGTGAGACACTTACGGAATCTCTGGGTCTTTCAAATGAAGATCGCAGGAAATATGAAGCGAGTATGGAAGAAGAGATTGAGCACCATGATGGCTCTTGCTGCTTTGAAGACCCGTCCGAAAAAAAAGTGCACTAAAACTTCAAACTCCAGGCACCGAACACCGATCTTGGCATCACACTAAAACCGTAAAGTTCCTCAAAATCACGATCAAAGATGTTAACCAGCTGAACTGAGAACTCATGTTTCTCTTTTCGATAAACTCCACCCACATCAAAGGTTTCAAACGAACTGAGCTTCACTGATTGCTGAGAAAAGTCTTCATCCTTTCTCGAATCAAACCATCTGCCCTTGATGAAAAGTTCATTCACATCCTGAATAAACCAGGTACCGGTTAACTGGCCCATATTATAGGGACGTCTGAGAACAGTTCTTTCCTCTTCGCGGAATCTTTGATGGGTGAAACTTCCTTTCACTTCAAGCGAGTCTTTCATCCATTTGACTGATGGCTCGACCCCTTCAGCGATGAATCTGCCTTGATTTCGGTACCCCCCGCTATTGGTGAAAACGATGAGATTTGAAAGACGGTTCTGGAAAGCAACATTCTGTAATTCCCAATCGCCAATTTTTTTCTTCCAGGAAGCCTCGTAAGACTGGTTACTCTCGGGGGCAAGGTTTCGATTCCCGACAATGGGAAAGCCAGTAAGTGGTGGACCGTAAAGCTGATACAAAGATGGCGATTTGTACCCGCGGGCATACTGAAATGACCAGATACCAAGTTCGGAATTCATCTCAAAACCTGTTCCACCGGTCAGGAAATTTCCATAGCGAGAATGTTGATCAACTCTCAGTCCTCCCTGAAAAGAATATTTTCCATCAGTGAGTAGTCCCTGCATGAAAGCGGATGTCAGGGTAAAAGCTTTTCTACCAGAGAGCCTTAAACTTTCTTCTTCCAGCGAAATTCCTGAAACAATTCTTTTTTCTTTTGTCCCCTGCTCCCACAAAAGCTCGTTCTGGATCAGGTTTCCGCTAAATTGATTTGTACCAAAGTCACTTTTAATAACTCTGTCATTCCGGTTGAGACCATTTCTCAGGGAGAAAGCGGTTTGCTTCGAAAAGCGATAAGAAGTTTTCTGCTGCAGAAGATACTGGTGATTGCGGCTTTTTTCGTTTGAACTATCGCTGGTAATGTCCAGGTCATTTCTTCCTTCAATGAACGAGGCGAGAAGATCGGTCTGAAGTTTATCTGAGAGTGAGTGAGTGGAAGAACTCGTGAGCTGAGTGATTTCAGATCCATCCCGTTCCGTGCCACTGAAACGTTTCTTATTAAAGCGCGAGATCCCATCGGTTCTTTGTCTCACGACACTTAAAGTCCCCTGACTCCAGTCCTGACGATAGGCCGCTCCCGCTGTTCCGAAACTTCCCCCGGAGAGAGTAAGTTTTTTCTCCGGTACGGCATTACCCTTTCTCGTTCTCATTTCAATATGTCCACCCATGGCATCTGAACCATAAAGCACGGCCTGCGGCCCTTTATGAACGCGGATATCTTCCAGCGATGTAAGGGTGAGGAAAGCAGCATCGAACTGGCGATCAGTATTGGAGGAATCGTTGAGCTTCAATCCATCGAGAGTAAAAGAAACGTGTCTTGCTTCAGTTCCACGGATAAAGAATGTGGTTCTCCCGCCAGGACCTCCATTCTGCGAGCTAATGAGCCCGGGAACGCGTTCTAGGATCTGCGAGGCAAGTGGAACAGGAGAACTTTCCAGTTCTTCTTTGGTTAAAATCTCAGTCAGAGTGAAAGTGAGTGCTTCAATCTTTTTAGTGGCATTGACTTCGATGAGCTCGAGAGTCTCTGCTGAATACGAGAAAGAAGTTAAAAACAGAAAGATGAAAAAGACCGACATGATTTCCTCCCCGGGAATGCCGTTTTCATGAATCCGTATCTGACTTCCTTTCGGTTACAGTTGCGGGACAGTGCTGGAGTTACACCAGCTTCCGGATATTCATGAATTTCTAAGGTAACTTAAATGTTGATCCAGGCGCAAGTAAACTCACAGAAACATTTTGATAAACATAACTTCCGTCAGGAAGGACCTGGATTGAAGCATGTCTCGCATCCATGACAGTCACGAGAGAATCTCCCAGAACAAGAAAGCTCTCATCTTCCTTAATCAGAACAGCGGTGGACTCATCAATTCCCAGACCTACATATTGCGGATGATCGAGAACTGCACTTAATAGGCGATCCTGTCTTGAGCGCTTTAAGAAATGCTGATCTAAAAGATAATTCTTAGTAAATCCGAAGCCAGCAGCTGTCCCCACCATGTTTTGTCTTACACCTTCAAGCCTCTGGTATGGAGAAAGAGCATCACCCGTGATCATGACTTCACTCATGATCGCAGTACCGGCGCTGGTGCCAGCGAGATGAAGATTTTTCTCAAAGCGCGCCTGGATAAGTTTCAGGGCCGCACTCTTACGGAAAGCTTCGAGCAACTGAATCTGAGATCCACCGGTAAAATAAAGGAGATTTGCGTTTGCGATCTCTGAAAGACAAACTTCGCGATCAACATTTTCTTTGTCACAGGAAAATATCCGGACCTCTGTTGCACCGACATTTTCAAGTTGCGAACTTGCCGAAGCTGCCACCTCATCCGGAATGGAACTTGCAAGAGGAATAATGAGAATTCTTCCGGATGCGAGCCTACTCATTTCTTTCAGGATTCCCTGTGAACGATTTCCGCCTCCAATCAGAAGAAGAGAACCGCGACCATAGGCAATCGAAGAAAAGAGAATCAAAATCGATACGAAGAATTTCATTGAGCAGACTATAAAAGGAGAGATTCATACTTACCAACCTAAAGATCAAAAAGAGAACCTTCTACACACCTCTAAGTACCTGAAAATGTGACCGCTTTTTTCTCACTATGGGAGGTGTCTAAAATGCCCTTAAAATCATTATCTGTCGCCCGTTGAAATTCATCATGCCACCGCTTAATCTTAGTCTATGTCGATCAATAACCGCGAACATCCACGATTTGAATCCAATTCAGGCAAATGGGTCAAGATCCAGAAAGAAGGATCAAAGTTTGAAATTTATCAGCTGATTGATCTTTCGCAGGGTGGCCTCAGTTTTATCATCCTGGACGCTGAAGAATTCAAGCGAGGCGATCGCCTTCTCATCGTCGAATTCAAGGATAAGGTAATTGAGAAACCTCTTCTCGCAATCGTTCGCTATGTAAAAGTGAATATCGAAATTGAAGATAAATACGCCGACTATAAAGTAGGCGTGGAGTTTCTCAAGGCTAGATAAAAAAAGGCCCCTTTCGGAGCCTTTATCGTTAAGCGGTTTTTTCTTCCCACTCTTCAAAATAAACTTTCTCTTCCTCGTATATCTTTTCCCTGATCGCCTGGTGTTTCGGTGATCCATAAGGATGCTTGTGAAGTTTGTTTCTCATTTGGTCTTTCTGTTTCTCAAACTGTCTTTCTACCTTATCCACGACAAGATCAAGCGACTTGTACATGTTGTCGGCACAAGCTTTTGCGAAGAAGTCAAACTTCGGTCCGTGGATTTTCACCTCGGCCCAGTGTTCATCATTATGAACCCAGCAAAGCCATTGTACGGTGATGTTCCCGTGGAAATACTTTTCAAAGTGTTTTGATTTTTCTTCAATCCGGTGGTCGAGTGCCGGAGTGTGTTCTAAATGCTTAAAAGAGATTTTTAATTTCATACTTACGTGCCTCAGATAAAATTAACGTAACGGACTCAGTTCTAATTATTCCCGTTTTAAAGATTCTTTTTTCACAACCTCCTTTATTTTTTACGCTTAGATGATGGAGCAATCCCCATCATCTCACGGTACTTCGCTACTGTTCTGCGTGCCACGACAATGTCCTTCGTGCTGAGAAGCTCGGAGATTTTCTGATCGGAGAGCGGCCGTTTTGGATCTTCGTGTCCGATCATCTCTTTGATTTTCAGCTTGAGAGACTCACCGGCGATGTCGATTCCGCCGTTTTTACCGCCGATACCAGCGTTGAAAAAGTATTTAAGTTCAAAAGTACCAATCGGTGTGTGCATGTACTTATTTGTAGTCACACGTGAAACCGTTGATTCGTGCATGCCGATCTCGCCAGCGATGTCTTTCAGGATCATCGGTTTCAGGAACGCAGGTCCTTTTTTGAAGAACTCCTGCTGAGTGCGAACAATTGAGTTCGCAACTTTATAGATCGTCTTCTGACGGTTCTCGATAGATTTGATAAGCCACATTGCCGCGCGAAGCTTGTCCTGAACGAACTCTTTTGCCTCTGTATTGTTCTCACCAGATTTGATGAGTGACTTGTAGAGGTTTGAGATACGAAGACGAGGAACACCTTCATCGTTTACCTGGACCACAAACTCTCCGCCCACTTCAGCAACGAAGATATCCGGTACGACATACTGAGTTTCGTCAGCAGAAACAAGTCGTCCTGGTTTCGGATTGAGACCCATGATTACTTGTTCAGCATCCTTAACTTTATCTTTCGAGACACCAAAGTCTTTGGCGATCTTGGCGTAGTCTTTTTTCTCAAGGTCTTTCAGGTTTCTCTCAATGATGAGCTCAACCAGGGGAGATCTTTCCGGAAGCATGCGCGCCTGTATGCCCAGACACTCTTCAATATTCGCAGCACCACAACCAATCGGATCCAGGTGTTGTACGAGCCCCAGCATTCCGAGAGCTTCGTCACGATCATCAATCTGATTACGAGCTACGATTTCTTCAAATGAAACTTCCAGATATCCGTCGTCATCGATATTACCGATGAGATCAAGAACGAGATTCAGCTGATCAGTAGAAAGACTTTCCATGCGGATCTGCCACTCAAGGTGTTCCTGAAGTGACTGGCCTTTCGAAACCATGTTCTCATAGCTCGGAAGATCATCCGGAGAAACGCTCTCCTTCATGTTCGGAGAAGATGAAGAAGTTGTATTGAAAGATTCAGAATATGATTCCCAATCGAAAGTATCTTTAGCGCCTTCAATCAGCTCTGGTCCGGAGAAGTCATCAGCTCTGGCTTCCTGGGCATCGATTTCTTCACGGGAAGATTCAACTTCAACAGCTGAATCCATTTCACCGTCAATTTCCTCAAGCATCGGATTCTCGACCATTTCCTGAGAAATAAGTGTCGTCATCTCGAGGTGAGTAAGAGTCAGTAGCTTAATAGCTTGCTGTAGCTGGGGTGTGATCATCAGACTCTGCGTCTGCTTCAACCCCTGACTCATCTTAATTGCCATAGGAAAACTCCCTACATCTTAAATTCATCACCTAAGTAAAACTTACGTGCAACTTCATTATTAATAATCTCTTCCGGTGTTCCACTCACCAGGAGTTCACCGGCACTCATAATGTATGCGCGGTCTACAATCCCGAGAGTTTCCCTCACGTTGTGATCCGTGATGAGAACACCGATATTCTTTGCCTTTAACCGCTTGATGATCGACTGGATGTCACTGACTGCCAGAGGATCCACACCTGCGAAAGGCTCATCTAACAAAACAAACTTCGGATCAAGTGCTAACGCTCTCGCGATCTCAACTCTTCTCCGCTCTCCCCCTGATAACTCTCTTCCTTTTGATTTCCGGATGTGATCCAGACCAAAATCGCGGATAAGATTATCGAGGTTATTCTGCATTTCCTTATCGGACAGATCCCGGATTTCCAGGACCGAAAAAATGTTCTCTTCTACCGTAAGTTCCCTAAAAACAGAGGCTTCCTGAGGCAAATAACCAATCCCTTTCTTCGCTCGAACGTGCAGAGGATCTCTCGTCACATTCTCGTCCATCAGATTGATCTGCCCTTCGTCCGCTTTCACCAGTCCCACCATCATATAAAACGAAGTGGTTTTTCCGGCACCGTTAGGACCAAGTAGTCCTACTATCTCGCCTCTTTCCACATCAATACTCACGTTCTTTACAACCTGCCGGCCATTATATGTTTTCTTAAGATCTCTCGCGTGGAAGCTTGCGGGGCTATTCATTTAATTTCTTCTTTTTCATCTGTACATCCGACATTGCATCATCCACCTCGATGAGATCAGAATTCTCCCGAACAGTGATGCGATAGCCTTTAATCACATCAGTCCCCTGCTCTACTCGCGGAGCACCGGAGAGAATCATTTTCTCTTCGCGCCCAAAGCCCTCGAGTCGTTCAGCAAAAGCCTTCCGTTCAATAACCCCGGTCTGCGGATTATTCAGAGTTTCCGTCATTTTCACATCGTCATTCAGGACGAAATACTTGAGTGATTTGTTGAAGTTCTCGAGATAGATATCGGCTTTTCCGGCAGTTATGCGGTAATTTTCACGCTTCATAAACACATCACCTTCGAGGTGGGCAAGTGAGGTGATCCCATCAAATCTAAGAAGCTGCGAGGTGAAATTCATATCCCCTTCGTAGCGTCTTTTTCTGAGAAGCACTCCGGTAACTGAGCCAGTGAAGTCACTTTGTTTAAGCTTGGGACGCGCCTTCATCTTGTCTGAATTTATCTTTAGTTGATCGCCGGTTTTGAGATCGAGACCAGAAAATCTCACATTTCCTGACGCCTGGATTAGATCTTTCTTAAAGGAATATCTCATGCGATCAGATTCGAAATTTGTTTCTTCGGATTTTACTTTCACTTCACCTTTAAGAATCAGACTGTCTTTCACTTTGAGATACTCACCGCTCTTTGCCTGATACTTCAAAGTAGAGTTACGGCTGTGCTGATTATAAATCCCAACCGGATTTTCAAACTGAGCAGTTTCCTCTCCCTGCGAACGCATCTGAATTGCTGAAAGAGACATTAGTGGCAAACCATCTTTCACATGGAAGTAATCGAGATTATCAATCAGCGTGTACTCAGGAGCGAGCGCTCCGCCTTTTCCAGGCAAGGCCTCTAGAGCATTTTGAGTAGTCCAGGCCGCGGCCAGAATGAGAGCATTGAAAGCGACGTAGCCTAAAATAATTATTGTTGAACGGGGATTACGAATCATCATCTTTTCATTTTACTCCTCCGTCACGATTCCCGGTAGTTATCAAAACTTTCCTCTCAACTAAGAAGCCCATGAAAGGGAAAAAGAGATGACGTTTTTGGTCGGTTTTTGATACTTTTTCCTTATGCAAAATCAAACACTTCCCGAACACAGCTCACTCGCTGAGCTGGTGGCCCAAGGTATCAAGCTCACTCCTATGATGGAGCAGTACTATGCGGTGAAAAAACTCTATCCCGATATCCTTCTCATGTTCCGGATGGGTGACTTCTACGAGATGTTTTTTGAAGATGCCCGTGAAGCTGCTAAACTTTTAAATATCTCTCTCACTGTTCGCGGAAAGCTTGGTGATCATCCTATTCCCATGGCCGGCATACCTCATCACGCGGCCGCTGTTTATGTGGACCGGATTTCTAATCTCGGAAAAAAAGTTGTTATCTGCGAGCAGTTAGAAGATCCGAAAGAAGCTAAGGGCATCGTCAAACGTGGCGTCACTCAGATTGTTTCTCCCGGCATGCCCTATGATCTTGATAAGGGTACTACTTCAGAAAATAAATTCATCGCTTCGGGCTTTGTAAAAGACGGAATCTTCACTCTGGTTCTGCTTGATTTCACGACCGGAGATTTTTTCGGTGTGACTTTTAAAACGGTTGAAGAGTTCTGCGAAAAACTTCTCATGATCCGTCCGAAAGAATTCATTGCTTATCTCGGGCAGTGGGAAAAATATCCGCTTCTCGAAGAATATCTTCACAACATGGATGTGCTTAAGACTCATCTTTCGCAGGAATACTTTGAAGAAAAGCATTCCGGCTTTTACATCCAGAAACTTATCCCGACTTACCAACGCGATGGAATCATCCTGGGACATCCGGATGTTCTCTCCCCACTGGGAGCACTCTCCTACTATGTTTCTTCAACTCAAACAATTGAGCGCATAAGCCATCTGCGTCCTTTCCGCCTCATCAACAATGATGAAACGATGAAAGTGACTTTTGCCACTCTCGCGGGCCTTGAGATTTTTCCAAGATCTCGTGAGACGGCGATGAATTCCGTTCTCGGTTTCATGGATAAAACAAAAACATCCATGGGCTCACGATACATGAGACAGTTTTTCCAGACTCCATCATGTGATCCGGCAACAATTGAAAAACGCCTTGATCTTGTCGAGAAGCTCACAAAAACTCCGGACGTGATGAAGACTCTTCGTCGCGTGCTCGAAGAAGTCCGTGACATTGATCGGATCATGGCCAAGATCTCCACTAAGAAAGCTGTGGCCGGAGATATCCTCAATCTCGCTGGAGCGCTTGAGATTTTTGCGACCGTTGAAAATCTCATGAAAGAAAGTGAGCTTACGTTCTTCCAGAAGCTGCCTAAGAAAGACACGGATTATCTTGCGACTCTCTCTGCTGAAATTAGAAAAACGATAAGCGACGAGATGGGTGCCCATGCTGATAAGGGAAATCTTATCAAGGCGGGAGCTTCCAAAGAGCGTGATCGCTTAGCTAAGCTTTCGAACTCTGCCGCCGATGAAATTATCAGTCTCGAGACGAAGTATCGGAGTACTACCGGAATCGGGAATCTCAAGATCAAGCACAACAATATCTCTGGTTATTTCGTTGAGATTTCGAACTCTCATCTTTCAAAAGTTCCTAAGACTTTCCAGCGCAGGCAAACTCTCGTGAATAACGAGCGTTACGTCACTGCCGAACTTGAAGCCTTTGAAAAAGATGTGACGACCGCTCTGGATAAGCTCATGAAGCTTGAGAAAGAAATCTTTGAAGGAATCTGCCGGAATATTGCTGACCATAGCTACCTTCTTCTCGATGTAGCGAAGCGCTTTGCCCAGATGGATGTGTTTCAGGCACTCGCATGGACCAGTCTTCAGGAAAATTTCACTCGTCCGGTATTTGATAAGGAAAAAACTAAAGTAGCGGTCAAAGGTGCATGGCACCCGCTTATCAAGGCAAATATCCGCGACAGTTTTGTCACTCACTCTATTACTCTCGATGAGAACTCTCACTTTGGTCTTATCACGGGCCCGAACATGGCAGGTAAAACTACTGTCATGAGAGAAGTGGCAATCATTCAGTATCTCGCTCAATTAGGATCTTTCGTTCCAGCCGAGAAAGCAGAGCTGGGAATCTGCGATTATCTATTCTCGCGCCTTGGAGCATCGGACGACATCATCAAGGGTCAATCGACCTTCATGGTGGAGATGGCAGAGACAGCTGAAATTCTCCGTCATGCTTCAGAGAAGTCGCTCATTATCCTCGATGAAATTGGACGTGGGACATCGACTTACGATGGACTATCTATCGCGTGGGCACTCGTTGAGCATTTCGTGCAGAAGAAATCCCTCACACTTTTTGCTACTCACTACCATGAGTTAATTGAACTGGTGGAAAGCCTTGATGGTGCAAAAAACTTCACCGTTCGCACTGAACAGAAGAACGGCAAAGTTCAGTTTATGTATGAGCTCATTGAACAAGGTGCCACTCAGAGTTTTGGGATACACGTGGCTGAGCTGGCAGGACTTCCGAAAGATGTGCTCAAGCGCTCGCGCGAAATTTTGAAGGGCCTTGAGAAGAATCAGGGAAATGTCGGGAAAGATATTATCCAGAATGCTATAAAATCCGACCAACTGACTTTCTTTACCGGTACACCGTTGGTTCCTACGTATTTAGCGGACTTAGAACAGGATCTGCAGACCCTGGACGTGATGAACCTCACCCCACTTCAGGCACTTCAGAAACTCCACGAGATGAAGACCAGAATTCATCCCGTCTAGACTCAAATTCCGGGGCCATTTACCGAAACGATTGTTGAGGTAAACATGGCCCCATTTAATCTTTCAGATCTCGCAGTCAAAGAAATCAAACTTCCGAAAAGCTCATTGGGCCCGCAGGTTTCCAAAAACCACAATGGCCGATTCCTCATGGGACTCTTCTTTGATTTCTGGAATATCTTCTCGCTGAATTTCATGGTCGCGACTCTCTTCCAGGCCGCGGTTAAACTGCATCTCACAACAAGTAGCCTCCATAAGGTCTGGTCTATGACCGACCTGACTCTTCTCAATACGCTCTCATGGAGCTCAGTTGCGATCATGTATTTTTTCACGAGCTTTTATCTGAATAATGGCCAGACGGCCGGCATGCATTTCATGAAATGCCGTATCAGTATGAAGGAACACGACGCTGCCAGTGCCTTCCGCTGGTCGATGATGTCCCTTTCACTCTTCTTCACGCTTGGTCTCGCTTATTTGATGATCAGGAAACTTCCTAAGGCATGGGGAGAAATCTCCGCTCACGATCACCTCTGGCAAGAGCTCATTACTCAGAAAGAAATGGCCGCTCCTGATGTGCGGACTCTGGTGAAAGACGAAGAAATTAAAGATGAAGAATTGTGGAAAGTTGCTTAAGCGACTTTGGTCTTGATGCCGTCAAAGATCTTCTTAAAGTTTGCCTGCTGATAACGATTCTCACCCCATGTGAGGAAGTCCTTGAGGCTTGTCTCAAGTGCCTCGCCATCATCCAAAAAACCAACCAGGTCTTCAGCAACTATAAACACTGAAGCCAGATAATGGATTCGATTCGCGGTAAGTCCCCGCGGAAATCCTGAACCATCTGGTGCTTCGTGATGCTGAAGAATAATCTGTTCCACGTCCGGCGGAAGAACATCAATTGTCTGCGCCGTCTGAGAAGCGTGGAGTGGATGGAGACGGAAGCGTGCGATCTCAGGAGATTTATCATTCAGGTTTTTCGCCTGCTTAATCCACTCTTCAACATTGCCGTAGATATTTTCATCGAGAGAGAGATCGTGCATAAGTGAGGCCATGACAAGTTTTTCACAGGCCTCATGCATCTTGAGCTCTGAGCACATGATGCATGAAAGATAAGCGAGAAGTCCCACGTGGTGAGAATACGCGCTGTTTCTCTCAGCGAACTTCTTCCGGAGAAGTGCAGAGATCCTTTCATCCTTATTCAGGACCGCAATCGCATTCTTAATAATCTTCATGGACGCATTTACGGATTCAGAAGACCATCCGAAAGCGCGGGAGATTTTTTCAACCTGCTCGAGACAATCAATCGCGATGATTGATTCAATGGGAGCATCTTTGCGACCAGCGAGCTTGAGTGCCAGGCTCGTTTCCCACTCTTGCAGGAACTCGCGGCTCTCAGAAGATTTCAGATAAACTTCCTTAATACCTTTCGAAGACAGCTTCTCAGCTTCAACCGAAGTAAACTCTGAATCCTTGTTCGTGATTTTTACAAAGTTGGTTCCGGAGAGCTTGAGATAGATATCAAACTTCCGGGAAGCCACTTCACATGCAACTTTGAGTTTTATCGGAACGTGCGTAGGACTCTCAGGTGGAGCTTGCGTAAAAGATTTCACGAGATGAGAAAGCTCGTCCGGACAAACTGTTCCCGAAAGCATTGAAGTAATGAGGTTCATTTCTTCTGGTTTACCGTTCTTCTCTTTTGCTCCAGTCGCAATCACAGGAAGGTAGGCACCTTTCTCCTGGAGATAAGAATGGAGTCCATCTTTCAAGATCTGGAGATTCGCGACAATCATTTCAGGATTACCAAGACGAGCGAGAGCTTTCACTGCCTCGTCACGCGAACGCGATGTAACGATCTCACCGCCATAAAAATATTTAAGCGCGGCTTCCTGTAATTCTAGAATGTCTTCTTCCCGGTCTACCAGGAGGAGATACTTCTGCATCTTGCTCTCTTTGTTTCCCCTACTTTAACACCGGTCAAAATAAGGAATGTTGAGAGATGGCACCTAACTCAAAGGAACGACTTTATTATTGGACTGAAATTAATGATTCTTGAGCGGTTTTAATGATTTGTAACCGCCTATAAATCGAGATTTAGTGGCAATTTAAACTGCCACTATTCTTCTTTTAGCCACTGGAAGCCCAGCTCTTTAGTCTGAGCAGGATTTGGTTTCGAAGGAGAGCTCGCCATGAGATCTGTGGCCGATGCTGTCTTCGGAAACGCGATCACATCGCGGATAGAATCGGTCTTCGCCAGAAGCATAGTGACTCGGTCCATTCCGAACGCCATACCAGCATGCGGGGGAGTTCCGTATTTCAAAGCTTCGATGAAGAAGCCAAACTGGTGTTGAGCCTCTTCCGGGGTAAAGCCCAGAAGCTCGAACATTCTTGATTGCTGGGTATTATCGAAAATTCTCATTGAACCACCGCCGATCTCGTAACCATTACAGACGATATCGTACGCGTAGGCCTTCACATCTTTAATCTTGGATTTATCAGACGAGAAGTAGAGTTCAACATCTTCGTCCTTAGGACGTGTGAAAGGATGGTGTTTTGCATGAAGAGTATTTGCTTCAGCATCGTAGTCAAAAAGCGGGAAATCATAAACCCAGAGAAATGCATAAACATCAGGGTTGATGAGATTGAAAGTCTTACCGAAATGCCTTCTTAAAGCATCAGCACAGTCGTGAGCAATATTCTCATTCTTGTCGGCAGTGAAGAAGAACCAGCCATCGCCTTTCGGATTGCCTTGCGCTATTGCGCGCTCAGAGAGCGCGCCCAACAATTGAGCGTCTACGAATTTAGAAATACCACCAGTCACGGCACCATTCTCAACCTTGAACCACGCTACACCTTTTCCACCGTAAGGCTTAACGATCTCAACCAGACCATCAATATCTTTTCTCGCAAGTGTTCCCATTGTGGCCGGAACAAACATTCCTTTCACCATTCCGTATTTCGCAGAAGCTACTTCTGAGAATGTTGTGAAAGTTGAAGTTTTGAAAAGATCCGTAACCACAAACTGCTTAAGACCAAAACGGACGTCTGGCTTATCAGAACCGTAATCTCTCATCACTTCATCGTAAGCAATCGATTTCATCTCGAAATCAGCAGGCATGTCGAAAACACCTTTCACAACATGAGTGGCAAGGTTCTTCATATATTCAAGTGTCGGGAAAGAAACTTCGATATCGATCTGGGTGAATTCTGGCTGGCGATCAGCGCGAAGATCTTCGTCACGGAAACAGCGGCAGATCTGGAAATACTTATCCGTGTTGGCGATCATGAGAAGCTGCTTCAGCGTCTGAGGAGATTGTGGAAGAGCATAGACCTTTCCAGGATGCACGCGTGAAGGAACAATATAGTCGCGCGCGCCTTCAGGAGTTGTCTTATAAAGAATCGGAGTTTCAATTTCAACGAAGTCGAGAGCGTAAAGAGACTCACGGACTTTGCGGACTGACTTTGAACGAAGAGCAAGAATGTCCTGAAGTCTTTTTGAACGAAGATCAAGATAACGGTAACGAAGGCGAAGATCTTCAGTCGCCTGGACCATACCATGCGGAAGAAATGGAACTTCTTCAGCGAGCGAAAGTAAGCGAATCGACTCCACCTGAACTTCCACGATACCTGTTGCCATGTTGGCATTCTTTGCAGAATCAGGGCGAGCAATGACCTTACCGGTGGCCATGAGAACAGATTCCAGAGAAAACTTACGAAGGTCGTTTACGTCACCCTTGTAAGATTCAAAGCCCAACTGGGTAATTCCATATTTATCGCGAAGATCAATGAAGTGAAGTGAGCCGAGATTCCGGTACTTGTTCATCCAGCCACAAAGAGTAACGGTTTTACCGATGTCAGATTCACGAAGCTCACCGCAGTGATGAGTGCGCATTGATCCTGAAAGTTCTGTTCTCTGTGATGACATTTGAAGGGCTCCTGACTATCGTATGAATGTCCAGAATCATACCCGAAGAAGAGATAAACTTCATGCCAAAATTTCTTACCCTTTGCCTCCTGACACTGATGCTTTCTTGCCAGAGTGAGTCACGAAAATCAACTGGTGAAGTTGAACTGATTTCTCCGAATGGCGAAGCAATTAAGACCAAGCTCGCCATCACATCTTCTGAGCAGGAACAAGGTCTCTCGGGTGTTCAACCGGATGACTTCGATGACAACCAGGGAATGCTATTTTACTACCTGAACGATAATGAAAAATATTTCTGGATGCCCGATACCTATTTTGACCTCGATCTTTTCTACCTGGATAAGGATCTGCGTATTGTGGATATTGTGAGGAAGCTTGCCCACCACAAAGGGAGACACAATGAAGCACTTATCCCTAAGGCCCGACCTGTCTGGTGCCGTCACACTCTGGAAATGAAATCCGGTTCACCGCTGGCCGCAAGTCTCAAGATTGGCGATCAGTTAAAATGGCGTGGTCAGACTGAATACTCAGAGATGGATAAAAAAGTAAGCGAATTGCTTTCGAAATAATCAGATCTGATTGTTTTTCTTTTCTTCTACTTCAGGCGTTTCACCAGCAAAGAGAATCAGGAATTCATCAACAGCGATGACTCCAAGATGTTCTTTAGCAAGTTGCCTCTGGTAATTTTTGTCTGACTGAATTTTCACGATCTCAGTTCTGAGAGATGAATTCTCATCCTGATAAGTCTTGAGTTCAGTCTGCTTTTCTTTGATATCACCTTCAGTCGTAAAATAATCCCATACACCACGATCCATGCAGATCAGGCGAAGAACAAGAAGGCCGATTACTGACCAGCCGAGCTTAGCGAGAAGATTCTTTCTGACTTTCGGTTTTTTCTGAGCACGGGGAGAAATACGCGCCGGACGCGTTTCATTCTCTTCTTCTTCTTCTTCATCAAGATAATCAATTTCAGTTTCTGATAATTCAGATGAACGATGCTGAATGAGATCAGTATCATCGGGATGGCCTACAGACCTTCTTCTTGAGGTAGTTTCAAACACGGCAGGAGGATTCGTCGAATCAGCCGCGAAAGGGCGGTTGAAAACGTTTTTCTTCGAGCGAAGTTTACTGCCAGAAGCAGTTTTATGAGAACGAGGAGAAAAGGGTGATTCGACCTCTTCATACTCCTCATGAGTATTACGATTCATTCTTAGTTCCACGCAAAATACATCCTGTATTTCGTCAGACCTTTGGTCCGACTATAAATTTTTGTGTGCTAATAACAAGTTAACATGGTCGGCTAATATCCCGCAACGTAGAACTGGGGAGAATTTTTTTCCTAGTAGGTAAAAAAAAGGGCCCAATGAAGGGCCCTCTTTGAAAAAAAGTTTTAGTAACGAGCGCGTGATCCGCCACCACCGTAAGATGGTTTGCCCCGATAGCCGCCCCCACGGCTTCCACTGCCGCCGCCGAAGGCACGTCCGCCTCCACCATTTCCGATGGGAGCTGGAGAAGCGAGTTCGATAGATACGCGGCGACTGCCCCACATCTCACCTTTCATAGCGAGAACTGCATCTGTGAATTCAGAAGAAACTTCAAGGAAAGAGAATTTTTCTTTCGCATCGATCTTCCCGATACTTCTTCCCGATACGCCAGCGGCGGTCGTGATGAATTTCAGGAGTTCGCCAGCATTGGCGCCATCCATAGTTCCGAGGTTGATGAAGAACTTCTGCATTCCGCCCGAAACGCGGGTTCCCTGAACGCGGTCGAATTGATTCTTAGGAGTGACATCAATTTCCTGCGCTTTCTGGTAACGCTTGAGAGTATTTTCGAACATGAATCCGTAGATACCCTTGATCAGATCTTCCTTAGACATAGAATCGAACTTAGCTTTGAATGAATCAAAATGTAGTTCTTGCTGGTCAGAGAAAGATGCGACGTTTTCGTTAAAACGAACCATTGATTTCTCAAGGATCTTCTCGCGAATTTCTTCAACTTTAGGGAGATAAATTCTCTGGATTTGTGCTTTCGTCAGGCGCTCAATCTGGCCCACACGACCCTGTTCATTCGGCTCGATGATTGAAAGAGAAATCCCTTTCGAACCACCACGACCGGTACGACCGATACGGTGAACATAAGCTTCGTTATCCTGTGGAAGACCGAAGTTGATTACGTGAGTGAGGTTGTTAACATCAATCCCGCGTGCAGCAACGTCAGTACAAACGAGAAGGTTAATTTTCTTCTCTTTAAACTTCTTCATCGTCATATCGCGAGATGCCTGGTCCATGTCTCCATGAAGGGCGTCAGTTGGATATCCGCGTGCATTGAGCTCGTCAGTAAGTTCTTTAGCACCGATTTTTGTACGAGTGAAAATGATCGCGTACATGCTGTCGTTGAAGTCCATATAACGGCAAAGTGCTTCGATTCCGTTTTCACGGCGAACAACAACTGCCATCTGCTCAACTGAATCAGCAGTGAGGACTTTCTTCGTCACTCTTACTGTTACAGGATTAGAGAATTCTTTGTTAACGAGATTTGTAATAGGACCCGGCATAGTAGCTGAGAACATCCAGATTCTCTTTTCAGGAACTTTCGCGATGATTGCAGTTACGTCATCAAAAAAGCCCATATCGAGCATTTCATCTGCTTCATCAAGAATGACGAATTTACAATTATCAAATTTAAGAACTCCGCGCTCGATAAGATCCATCACGCGTCCAGGAGTACCGGCAACGATCTGTGGCTTTTTCGATTTGAAGTCTTTGATCTGAAGTCCAACAGATGTACCTCCGTAAACAGACATTGAACGGATTGGTTCAAAAGCTGAGAGCTTCTGAATCTCTTCGTTGATCTGGTTAGCAAGCTCGCGAGTCGGAGCAAGTACGATCGCCTGAAGAGTCGGCGATTTGAAATCGAGTTTTTCAAGAAGTGGAAGAACAAACGCGGCAGTTTTTCCTGAACCGGTTTGTGCCTGACCGATGAAATCAACATCGCCACCCAGAAGAACAGGGATTGCCTGTGTCTGGATTTCAGAGGGAGTTTCATATCCCATTTTTTCAATTGCTTTGAGTGAGGACTCTTTGAGTCCCAATGACGTAAACGACATGCGTTCTCCTTTGGAGAATAAAGTTATGCGCTTTTTTTTTGAATGTATTGAGGCCGGTCTATGGTCTCGAAAACAACCTACAGAACCACTTAGACCTATAGACGAAACAGACAGGGTCCGGGGTGGGAGTGGGCTACAAAATAAACGACTGGGGCTTGATTACCATAAACCTTAAGGAATAGTCAAACTGCGTTAAGGGCATAAGCATAAAGGTCGGGTTAATGTAAAGGTTTCAACACATTAAAACCCTTGTGAAGAATGGCCTTCTCCATACAATGAAGTGATGCAGACTCTTGTTTCTCATATTCTCGCGGCCGTTTTCGCGTTCATGATCTATGAACTGCCGGTCTCAATTAGTGAGACCTTCCATCAGGTCATGGAAACAGAGATTTCGCATGCGCCGATCTTTAACATCGATCCCATCAACTCTTCTTCATCGAAAAACAACAATAACAAACTCAATCCCATTGCCCAGGATTTCATTCCTCTCGTGGTCATTGCCCCTACGCTTTATGTAGACCGCGATCACGATCACTACCTGCCACTTTTTGCCCAATATCGCCCTAAGGACTATTTCCTGCTGATTTAGGAATTTCTTTTATAATTTAAAGAAACCTACTCAAGGAAATGAGTTATGCACTTAAGTCCTATGGATGTAGCCGTCGTCGTGGCGTATATCCTGATCATATTCGGCATTGCCCTTCGGGCCAATTTCTTCATGCGAGATCACTTCTTACAAAAGAGTAAGGAAGGATTGCGTCCGATTGAGAATCATTATCTCGCAGGAAAATCGATCACGTTCTGGGAAGCTTTGCTCTCTATCGTTGCGACTGAGTTTTCAGCAATGGCTTTTCTCACAATCCCTACTTACGTTTACTTTGAAAACATGAGTTACCTCCGCTTTATTGTCGGAGCATGTTGTTCAAGGCTGATTATCTCTGCATTTTTTATCCCGAAGGTTTACGACAAGGGTCTCACGATCTTTGAAGCTCTTGCCCGCGGCATTCATGGGTACACGAATATCAGTAAAGAAAGTAATTCAGGGAAAAGGGCTTTTGCCTTTTTCTATGTTTTTACGAAAACAATCGGGACAAGTGTAAAACTTCTTGGTGGTTCGATTCTTATTGCTGAGTTCTTCGACATCTCACTTTTCTTTGCGATCATGCTGATTGCTCTCATGACGTATCTCTATATAATGCTGGGTGGTCTCAAGGCTGTTGTTCGTACAGACATGATTCAGGCAGGGATTTTTATCCTTGGTGGATTTGCAGCTCACTATGTGGTCGGACAAATCAGTCCTTATACCTGGGGAGAACTCTTTTCTGCTGGATGGTCGGCAGGAAAATTCTCACTCTTTAATGGCTTCGGTGGTTTCATGACTTTCGTCTATGGGATTCTGGCCGGAATCGTCTACGATGCTGCTACTCATGGTGTTGATCAGGATCTTGTTCAGAAGTTGTTTGGAGCGCGCGACCTCAAGACGGCACAGAAAGCTCTCGCATGGTCAGCACTTGGATCATTTTTTGTGAATCTGTTGTTTCTTTCACTGGGAGTAATTCTTTGGGCGTACTACTCGAAGCACGGTCAGACACTTCCAAGTCCAGATAAGCTTTTCTCTTCTCTCATCGGACTCCACTTTCCTTCTCCGCTAAAGGGCCTCATGGTCGCCAGTGTCCTTGCTGC
Organism: Bacteriovoracaceae bacterium; assembly: GCA_046595005.1. Classification (GTDB taxonomy): domain Bacteria; phylum Bdellovibrionota; class Bacteriovoracia; order Bacteriovoracales; family Bacteriovoracaceae; genus Peredibacter. Next base: position 81,011 of record JBKJPL010000001.1, read on the forward strand.
CAGTATGTCTTCACTGGATTCCGCCATCAACGCTCTTTCTGCAGTTTTCTGGAATGATCTTATGAGTGTGGATAAGTCGAAGATGTTCCGGGTGTTCATCAACATTGATAATTTCATTATCACCGTTTCGATTATCATCGTGGCTTATCTCTTTTCGCTTATTCCTGGAGCGATCAAGGCTGGACTCCAGTTTGCTTATCTTTCAACCGGACCACTTCTTGCATTCTTTGTGTGCAGGATGATTCTTGCAAAATATATCCGGATCAGCTATTCGCCGGTCCTGATTTTTGTGACGATCATTTCCTGCTTCCTGGGTTTCGGTATTAATCATTTCCGTTTCGGTTTCAATCCTCAGCTCACCATTCTCTGGGGATTAATTACAACTATTGCGTTCATGTGGGTTTATTCCAAGATCGCAGATTTTACAGCACCAAAAAGAGACAACTGATATGAAAAAACTTTTATTTCACCGAAAGCTAGATCACACGATCAGGTCAGGCCAAAGATTCCGCGATCAGCTGAAGATCATGACTATCCCTGAAAGTGGATTTATCAAATCAATCGTGATCATTACACTCGCGACCAGTCTCCTGAACCTCGGTGTTCCGCTGGCGGTACAGACCATCATTAACTCCATTGGTGTAAGAACAATGGCCCAGCCGCTGGTTGTTCTTTGTCTGCTTCTATTCTTTATTCTTTCCTGTAGCGGAGTTCTTCAGACAATCCAGACATACACTGTTGAGATTCTCCAGCGGAGACTCTTCGTCCGCTATGGTTTTGTAATTGCTGAAAGGATTGCTAAGTACCAGGATCAGAAGTTCCGCTCAGCGAATTCTCCTGATCTTATTAACCGATATTTCGACATCATCATCATGCAATCTCAGATGGTGGTCTTTTTTGTGAATGGATTTGGATTTATCATCCAGTTCATCATCGGTTTTACACTTCTCGCCTTTTATCACCCATACTTCCTGGGTTTTGCTGCTTTCATGGCGCAGTTTCTGGTCGCAAACTGGATGCTCTTTGGTCCAGGTGGTGTTGCGGCAGGATCTCCTGAAGCAGATGGAAAGTATGATGTTGTAAGCTGGGTCGAAGAAATGAGCCGGGTGCGGAATGTGTTCTCATCAGACAAGGGACGCGACTTCTCTTACGGAAAGATGAATCACCTCTTTAACCGCTGGCTCGAAGTGAGAAACAATCTCTTTACCTTTCAGTTCCGCCAACACATCGGTCTTCAGATATTCGGTGTGGTGATGAACGTTCTCCTCCTCGGCCTCGGGGGATATCTCGTTCTTCGCGGAGAGCTTTCTGCAGGTCAGCTGGTTGCAGCTGCACTTGTCGTAAACAGCATTATCGCGAGTCTTCCGAATCTTCAGAACTTCTTCTTCAGTATTTATAACTACAGTACATCACTCGACATGATTGCCCGCTTTTACGACTACCCACTAGAGCCAGTAAAAGAGAAAGCTTTCATGCCGCAGAAGCTGGATTTCAGCCTTGAGAGTGTAGTTTTCGAGCCCAACTATCAGTTCAACTTCTCATTTAAAGAAAACTCTAAGAATCTGATTCTGGTGAAAAGCTTTTCTTCCATGACTCATCTTTATGAAGCCATCATGGGTAACAGCGATCACACTTCAGGCTCTGTGAAGTATGACGGATCATTGATTGAAGATCTGGATATCAGTCAGATCAGAAATCACATTCAGATTGTGGCACATGACCAATTCTTTGCGGCAACGGTCAGAGAAAATCTGGTGGGCCTTGGTGCAGGCCGTGAGTTTACAGAAACTGAGGTTCAGGATGCTCTTCTTCGCACAGGACTATTTGAGAATATCGAATCTCTTCCAGAGAAGCTCGAAACCAAGATTCGTCCGAATGGATTCCCATTTACAAAATCTCAGCTCCTCGCACTTCAGCTTGCCCGTGCATTGCTACTGAAACCAAGAATCCTGTTTGTGACACCCGACTATGAACAGATTTCTTCTTACAAGAGAAAGCTCATCTATAACGAACTTTTAAATAAAAACAACAAGTGGACTCTCCTCTTCTTTACTCAGAGATACTACAAGGGTGATTTCGACCGGATGGCAATGCTCGAAAGGTCTACCCTGAAAGAACTCGGTGGTGAGAATGAACTCCTGAAGGAGATTGAAAATTATGGCTGATCAGAACAACAAAGTTTTCTACGACGGAAAACAAGAAGCTCATAAAGAAACCTACGCTGATAATCCTCAGATGATGATGGATATTCACGATCTTCCGGATGTAGCTAAGATGCTCACTCGTCTGGTTGTAGTTTTCTTCCTCTTCATGATGATTTTCCTCATCGCTATTCCTTGGCAGCAGACTGCTGATGGCGGCGGAAAAGTCATGGCCTACCTTCCTCAGGATCGTGTGCAGAATATTCACGCCACCGTTTCAGGAAGAATTAAAAAGTGGTTCGTCCGTGAAGGATCTTTTGTCAGAAAAGGTGATCCTATTCTTGAAATCATCGATATCGATCCGAACTATATGGCGAGACTAAAAACCGAATTCAATGCTGTAAAAAGCCAGTACGATGCGGCCGTAGCTGTCGTGAATACTGCTAAGTACGATTACGATCGTCAGCAGGATCTTTTCAAGCGGGGTATTTCATCGAGAAAAGATATGGAACAAGCGATCATCTCTTATAAGAATGCCCAGTCTTCTGAAGCTCAGGCCCTTGCTACTTACACTCAGATGCAGTCAAAATTCACCCGACAGGAATCACAGCTCGTCACCGCACCTACTGATGGAACAATTGTCAGACTTCAAGTCGGGACAAGTTCAGTTGTTGTGAATCAGGGTCAGGTTGTCTCAGTATTCGTTCCGAAAAGTACTCAGCTCTCAGTTCAACTTTTTGTTCGTGGCCGCGATCTTCCACTTGTTCATGAAGGAAGAAAAGTACGCCTTCAGTTTGAAGGATGGCCCGCAATCCAGTTCTCTGGCTGGCCTTCGGTTGCAGTAGGTACATTTGGGGGAGAAGTCAGTTTCGTTGATCAGACAGCAACACCGGATGGACTTTTCCGCGTGATTATTGTTCCTGAGAAAGGTCAGAAATGGCCTGATCCCCGCTACATCAGACAAGGTACCCGCGTGAACGGATGGATCCTTCTTAATACTGTCTCTCTCGGATACGAGTTATGGAGACAATTTAACGGCTTCCCTCCTTCAATCGATGAAGCCCCAGCATTGAAACTTGAATCATCTAGCCAGGATATTCCGGAATGAAGACGAAAATGAAATTTGGATTTTTATTTCTAATTACTTTTCCTGCTTACGGAGCTCTCTCTCCCGCAGTTATTAAAAATAGTGCTTTAAAATATCACCCAACCGTACTCGCTGCACTCGAAAGAATGCGTGCCAGTGAAGAGGCCATCACAGGTGCCAGAGGTGCCTTTGATACTAAAATAGTTTCTGACTATAGAAGACAAACTAAGGGTCCCTACAGGGCAACTGTATCACGCTCTTTTTTAGTAAAACCTCTGGGTGTAGCGAATTCAAAAATCTACGCGGGTTCTGAACAAATCAGTAATCCTCGAGGCAGGCTCTCTCCGGTTTACAACACCGGGAACCCCGATACTACAGGGCAAACAGGAAATTACTCAGTGCTGGGTCTGCAGTTGTCCTTGTGGAAAAATCTTTTTCTGGATCCTGCCAGAGCAAACATTAAGAATGCAAAATATGATGCTCAGATTGCTAAGGCAAATAAGAGATTAACAGAACTCGATATCGAAAGATTTGGTCAGCTGGCTTATTGGGAATGGGTTACAGCACAAAAAGTTAAAACAGCTTTTGAAAATCTTCTCAAAAATGGTGAAACCAGAAATGAGTATCTGGATGCCCGTACAAAAAAAGGCGATATTGCTCAGATTCTTGTCACTGAAAATGAACAATATGTAGCAAGTCGGAAAGGCTCACTCCAGTCAGCAAAAGAGCGACTTCTTCGCGCAGAATATGCACTCTCAATGTTTTATCGGAACGAAAATGGGGATCCTATCATCCCAGGTCCAGGTGAGAGCTTTGAAGATTACCCAGCGAATCTTTCCGTCCTACTTCAAAATCTTGACCTGAATTCAAATATTGATGAATTGATCAATAAACGTCCTGACATGAAGAATCTCGCAGTTCTTGTTGAGAGATCTGGAGTGGATCTCGAGCTCGCCAGACAGGATTTAAAGCCGCAGATTGATGTCTCGACAGAGTATTATCAAAGGACAGCAGACAGCGCTGATATGCCTCGTGAATATTTGATGGTGCTTGCTCAGGTGAGTATCCCCATCGAAAGAAATTTAGGAAAGGGTAATATCGCTGCAGCCCGTGCCCGCCAGATGGTGGCGCAGAAAGAGATGAGCTATGGACTTCAGTCATATAAGTATGAAGTCATGGCGGCCAGGCAGGCACTGATTTTACAATTAGAGCAAGTGACTCAATCTGAAATCGAATTCACAAAATCGAAAGAACTCGTTGTCTCTGAAACTTATCGATTTCAAAAGGGCGGAGGGAATTTATTCTTAGTTAATTTAAGAGAAGAAGCTCAGGCGCGTGCGGAAGCTTCTTTCCATGAATCGAGATTGGCGTTTATGAATACTCTTCTAAGCTATCAAGCTCTGGTGAGTTCCGCAGAATAAAAAAAGAAGGGCCGCATGAGCGGCCCTTCTTTTTGCTTTGAATATTACTTAATTTTCCAGGAAACCCAGGCACCGAGGTAAGCTGAACGCATTGAAAGTGGAATGTCGTTCACGAAGTAACCAATGTAAGGCATGACATTCACTTTCGGAGTGACATCGTGGCCAACGGCCAGCATGACATCCTGATAGACATCCTTGAAGACAGGATTTTTACCATTGACCGACTTCCATCTCTTATTGTTTTCCCACATGTTCTGATAATAGAGCTGAACTTTTGTCTTCTCAGTCGCAGCATACGAGATGTACGGAGAAGTATAGAAACGGAAGCGAGAATGATTATAACGGTCTTCATAGACCCACATTCTCTGTTGGAGGATAATACCGTACTGCCATTGAGGATTCGGATCGTAAGTAATAAAGGAAGTTATCTCGGGCTGATGAGTAATATCGCCGAAAGTGGGATTTGTGTTGTTACGAGAGAAGTGTGATGTCGGAAGTCGAAGCGCCGGACGCATGAACCAGTTGAATTTTTTGTCCTCAGAAGTAACGATTGTACCAGCAATACCGACGAGAAAATCTTCAAGACCAATCGTTGCGCGGTCTTCACCGGCAGAACGATCCATGTCTTTAGGGTTATGGAAGTGAATCGTAGCACGCGGAATGAAAACGAATTTCATGATCCAGCCAAAATCGTAAGCGAAGTTCACTTGATTCCAGAGGTTCATGGCATAAGTATCACAGTTCTTTCTACAACCTTTTCCGGTATCTCCGAACTCCGGAGAAGTGGCACCATTTCTTGAATCCCAATTCTCGAGAGTGGGAGAAGTGAATACTCCGAAGTAACCTATAGAAAGGCGCTCATAAAATCTGTCGAAAGCAGATTTTTCAGCAGTTGAAGCACCAGCAACAGACTGTGATGATGTCTGAGTTGTCGGAGCAGCAGCTGGCTTAGCGGCCGGCTTAACTGTTTGCCGAGCAGTAGCAGGTTTATTCTGCTTAACTCTTCTTGGGCGATTTGTTTGCCCAAAAGCACTCACACTTATTAATGCACTCAGGACAATACTTACTAGAAAAGAACTTTTCATACCGGTTCAGCCTTCCTTACAATCATTAAATTTTTGAAATACACCTCTGATATTAAGCAAACTTGCCTTGATCTCAAAGGAATATTCGATTGTTCCCATAGACTTTATCGAATGACAATCATAAATTGGCGTGGTGCAATACTGACACCAAGGGACTGACAGATGAGTACTGAAAAGCAACAAATCCTTACTTCATTCTTCGAATCACTCGAGAAACTCGACTCAGAAGCGATGATGGGACTGGTAGAAAAACATCTTTCGGACGATGACGTGGAGATTTTTGTTCAGCACATCGAACAATTTTACGGAATCACTGATGAAGAGGAACTCGGGATGCTGGCCCAATTAATGGTGACCGGATTTCTTGCGGCAAAGCATGAGAGCTTAGTCAGTAAGGGTGGACCTAAGCATTAACATCATATTGAATCTGGATCCAGAAGCGGCGGATGCTTGCGAGTTCCTGGAAGTAGTACCAAAGAGATTCGACCGCCCCATCTTCAAGAGACTTTTTGGCGAGCAATCGGAAAAGATCCGTCATGCCAGTGCCAATCACCCCCATTTCAAATAAATCCTGAATGTCATCAATGAGAAGTTTTTCCTCTTCTTCGAAGACCACGCGATTGGGCTCGTTCTGAATTAAGAGCGGAAGTCCGCTGCGATTAAGTAATTCTGCAAATTGCATGAAACTTTTGAGTGCCAGTTCGCGGTCACCAAGCGGACCAAGCTTTACCGTACCATCTTCCACTCTGCTCGAAAGATTGAAGGCGACCTGAAGTCTTCCTTCTTTTTTCGTCATCCACCAGCTGAAACCCGGATCAGAGAGATTGCACATCATCTCCTCATCTTTCGGGAAGCGGCGATTATTGAGCTGATCATGAATCATTTCGGCTTGATGCTGATTCTCAACGATGAAAAATTTAAGATGTGATTCAATCTCATTCACATCAGTTTCAACCAGACGAAGACTTGGATAATCTTCCGGGCTCTCGAGAATCTTCAGATAATCTTCGCGGATATTCTGGGAAACGAGGGTCCGGATCACAAATACCGAAGGGCTTTTCTGGATATGATAAAGAACACCCGGATCTGTCGGGAGTCCGGGATGAAGAACACCGGCCTCAGGACGGGCGACGACTTCTTCTTCCGATTTCTGATAATTCGTGTGGAAGTGCTTAAAAGTCTCAGAAACTAAAAACTCGATGTCATCCATATTACTTCCTTAAATCACCGATCGAAGGATCTGAATAATCAGGATCACTATCATCGGACTTGGATCCAGAGGTAAACCTTTCGGGAGCATTTCCCGGATCGGCTTCTGGGGAGCATCGGCAATCTGGTGCAGAGTACGCGCCCACTCCTGCCTTTGCAGGTCTGGCATGTAGCTCATGATCACGTCGAAGAAGATGATCAACGTGAATAGTTGCAGTACTGCATCGATCATTAATTAATTGTCGGCCGAGTTATAGCGAATGGAAAGAAAAAAGATTACTCCGGCTTGTAATTGGCGAGCATGCTCGCAACGACGAAGAGAATGATCGTCGCAAAGTAAGCGGGCCTTCCATATTTCGGAAAGCGCTTCGAGATGATTGCTCCACCAATTCCCACGAGAAACCAGATTCCCATCTTGAGCTTGATCCACATTGGCCACCCTGTTGTGTGACCAATTCCCAGCCGGGCCATAAGACCCATTCCCGCGACGAGTGTCAGAAGAGTGGCGATTCCTGTGATGATCTTGATGTGTTTGGCATTTGTGCCGTAGAAACTGATCGCAAGACCTGTGAGGAGAATCATGATCGATGAAAGGTGGATAATCTTGTAGTTTTCGTAAGTAATCATAATGCCTTTAAAACTTCGCCGAGAAGTTTATAGAATGTTGCAACGGTTGGAATATGGAGTCTTTCCTGCGGAGAATGTGCTCCCATGATTGTAGGTCCAAAAGATACGGCATCGATGGGCCCGATCTTATCTCGAAGAATACCGCACTCAAGTCCCGCATGAATAGCAGTCACTTTGGCAGTTTTCTGGAAGAGTTCCTCATACTTTTTCCCGACAAGATCAAGTAACTGGTTCTCGCGAACTGGTTTCCAGCTCGGATACTCGCCGTTTTTCGTGAATTCGATGCTGAATCCGCGAGCAAGCGACGTGACCTGGTTTTCAAGACCCACGCACTCTCCGCGATCAAAGAATCTGAGTGAACTCTGCAGATAAAACTGTCCCCTCACCAGAAGTGTGATCGCGAGATTATTTGATAGAGCAACGAGCTCTTTATTACTCGCTAAATCGTACCCATGGGCACCATGAGGAAAAGCGAGGAGAAACGACAGAAATCTGCGCGTATCTTCCGGCGAAACTACTTCCGTGGCCGCTTCAGATGATTCAACTGCGATGGTAAATTTCCGGTCACTCTCCGGCATGAATGATGACCAGCGGGCAGAAACTTCTTTCGCTGTTTTTTCGACAATCGATTCGTCTTTTACATTGAGAATCGCAAAAGCATCGCGTGGGATAATATTGTGGGCCTTTCCCCCCCTCCATTCCACGAGTTCAAATGAGTCTGTTGGAAGAGAATTAAGGCAATCCATGAGAAACTTGATCGCGTTCCCGCGTTGCTCGTGAATATCAACTCCCGAGTGACCACCAAGAAATCCACCGACGGTGAGTTTCACGGTTTTTGTGAGAGTCGCCTTCACCATTTTTGCAGGAGATTTGAATTCATAATCAATTCCGCCGGCGCATCCGATATAAAGCGATCCCCATTCCTCAGTGTCGAGGTTGAGCATCTTTTTACCTTTTAAGTGAGAAGCATCAACTCCCCATGCACCTTTCAGACCCGTTTCTTCATCAATCGTGAAAAGAAGTTCGAGGGCCGGATGCTGGATCGTTCTGTCATCCATGAGGGAGAGAGCAGCAGCACATCCGATTCCATTATCCGCACCAAGAGTCGTGCGATCGGCCTTGATCCATTCGCCTTCTTTGATAGTAACGATGGGATCAATATTGAAATCAATTTTTCTATCGGGAGTTGCGTCCGTCACCATGTCCATGTGGTTCTGAATGATCACAGTTTCATGACTTTCATAACCAGAAGTGGCCGGAACATAAACGATTACGTTACCGACAGCATCGACATGAGTTTTGTGTTTCAGGCGGCCAGCTTCAGCGAGAATAAACTCCCGCATCTTATCTTCTTTCTTGGATGGGCGTGGAATCTGGTTAATGGCGTGGAAATATCCCCAGACAAGTTTGGGTTCTGCCGGAAAATGAGCAGGGATTTGCATGGGTCGTCCTCGGACTAAGTTATGAATATATCTGCGTTTTACCTTTCGGAATCCAAAATGTCTTTATCGTAATATTGACAGGCATGGCCAAGCCTTTCTATAAGGGGGTAACTTTGTCTTATATATATGGAGGTTTCATGAAACTTAAGGCGCTTTTTTTCGCACTCATCGTAACTGCATCGTTCAGTGCTTCTGCCTACAACTGGTTCCCGGCACAATATCAAGTGCAGGTTCTTCCGGGTCAGGTTTCAGCTCAGCTTTATAATCCGCACTTTGTTCCAGTCGTTTGTTCTGGCCAGGTTTTCGGTCAGACATATGCCGGACCTGTACTCACTTCTGGATTTATTGAGCACTTCCTTCAGCCAGGTACAAATCGCTTCGCTTTCGTTTATACGAATGCATGGGCGCCATTTGTTCATGGTTGGGCAAATTTAAATTGTAGATACTGGTAGAAAAAAAAAGGCTCCGAAAGGAGCCTTTTTTTTGTGATCTAATTGAGTCCCTTGTCGAGAACCATGTCGTCTGGCGTGCCTTTGTAAAAATAAACAAAGTTATATCCAGCTTCTGCCAAAGCATCAGCGGCTTCCGATGGTGAGTTATCACCTTTCTGAAGACTGTAAACGATCACGTTTTGATTCTTATCAGGATATTTAGCAGAAAAATCAGTTTTAAAAGCAGGACCGTAGTTCATATAAACTGCGTTCTCGTATTTTGCCGGCGACTTATCTTCTGCCTGAAGACTTACGATAACAAAATTGAGTCTGTTCTCGAGACGTTGTTTGAACGATTCACGGCCGATTTCGTATTTCATTGAAGGCACCTTGATTGACAGTTTTGGACCTCTCAAAGATACTGCGATTAGCCTCAAATGTTGAGTAGAAATTATCAAATCGAGTTCGCGTCATGGAGTCTCAGGTCAATTTTATGCCGGTTACGTCATCTCTTAACTGGGATGAGTACTTCATGCTTCAGGCCATGATCGCATCGTTTAAAAGTAAAGATCCCAATACCAAAGTAGGCTGCGTGTTTGTTGATGATAATAATCATCAGCTTTCCATGGGCTACAATGGCCAGATCGCCGGAATCGACGAATCAAAACTCCCTTGGGGAAATATAAAATCAGTTCCGCTTGATCAGCAAAAATATGCTTATGTGGTTCACTCTGAGGCCAATGCCATTCTTCACGCGAAGGCCGATCTCACTGGATCACGTTGTTACGTCACACTATTCCCGTGCCATGAGTGCGCGAAGATGATGGCGACAGTGAAAATCAAGGAAGTGGTTTTTCTTTCAGACAAGTACAGCGGGTCAGTTGAAAATCTGATCGCAAAAAGAATCTTCGATATGTCTCAGATCAAATATCGCGAGCTCAAGCTCCGACCGGAAGTTGTGACGGACCTTTCAAATTACTTCCAGTCGATCCTGTAAAGATCATCCTTCAAAATTTTGACGGTTCCCAGAAACGACAGTGCTTTTAAACTGAAGAACTGAACGTGAGTTATATCCCGTTTATAAAACCAGTTCGCAAACTCGGGTTCATTGACCGGATAAAGTTTAGTTCGGACAAAGATTGGACCCTGAATGATTGATTTGAGCCTTATTAAAGACACAGCTGGATCTCTCAGATGCTCGATCACCTCATTTAGAACGGCGAAGTCGTATTTTTTTTCGAAGACTCGTTCATCCGGAAAATAAAACGGATCGTACGAGTCGGTGACATGACCATTATCCGCAAACAGACCGGCCATGAGCCTGGTGCGGCCACATCCAAAATCGAGACCTCGTCTTCCTGGACTTAATTCATTAAGAACAGGCCGGACGGTTTTAAGAAAATAATCACGATAACCGGGATCATCACCATCGTTTTGGTGTGAATCGTATCTTTTCTTTTCTTCGGATGGAGTGATGAGGGCCGATCTAGGGACGAAAATTATCGTGCAGCCTGAGCAAAGAAAAAATTCTCGTGATGAGTCCTGATGAAATCTTTCTGCCCCATCTTTCTGGCAGAGAGGACAAATCATTTGTTATCGGCCTTGGCCCTGATCCATGAAGTGACGGACAATTTCAGCGCAACATCTACCGGCATATCGACCTTCTCTACTTTAGAAGGCTCAATCAGGACCGTAATCCCACCCAGCATGTATGAAAGTGGAACATAGACTGCGATCAGATTATTTCCTGGGATCTCATCCAGGGCCTCACGGGTCACTAATCCGAGGACCTTAACACCCATTGGTTCAAGCGGAACCAGAACCACACGCTGAAGCTTCGATCCATCACTGCTTTTTCCGGGGATGAGGCCCATGAGATCGCGAAGTGGACTATAGATGGCCTTGATCAGCGGGACTTTTTCGAGAATTGTGGTGATCCAGGTAAAAACTCTCGCCGTGATGTAATTACTGACGAGCACCCCGACCAGCATGATGAAGACGAGAGACAGGAGGATGCCGAGGCCCGGGACATAAAGCCAGTCACCAAGAATTCTGGCGAGCAGCGGACCGAAGATGGATTCCACATTAATACTGGCCCAATACAAGAGATAGAAAGTGAGAGTGATGGGGAGGACTACGATGAGTCCCTTGAAGAAAATCTGATTCAGTTTTTTCATTAATTAGAGGGTATCACAGAGGGAAAAAAGAAAAGAGGGCAAAAAAAAAGGCCCCGTGAGGAGCCTTTTTTCGAAAGAACTACTTCTTCTTAGAAGCTTTCTTTTTAGTAGCTTTCTTAGCTGCTTTCTTAGTTGCTTTCTTCGTAGCTTTCTTTGCTGCTTTCTTAGCCATGATTTCCTCCCAGGAAATGTGTGGTTAATATAATTGACCTTTCTTATTTAAAGCTTAAACACAATTTCGATCTAACGCAAATAAAAAATACAAATTTTATTCAAACCTAACTTTTTTTCTGATCGGGGGGGTGTTGGAGGATTTTTTGAAGCCTTCGAACCCTCATGCACATCAATCGATCATCGATCAGTTGGTATGCATGAGAGATCGGTAGGTCTTTGAGAAAGATTTAGGGAAAAATGAAATCGAGGTCATCGCCTTTCACATCAACTGTCACTTTTCCGCCACCCTCAAGCTTACCAAAGAGGATCTCGTGGGCCAGTGCCTTCTTGATTTTGTCATTGATAACACGGGCAAGTGGACGAGCACCCAGCTTGCTGTCATATCCTTTCAACGAGAGCCATGCTTTCGCGGCAGGTGTGACTTCAAGCTCGACTTTTTTCTCGATCAATTGGTTTTCAAGCTCCATCAGGAACTTATTAACCACGAGCTCGATGTTCTTATTCTCGAGCTTATTGAAGGTGATAATGGCATCCAGACGGTTCCGGAACTCTGGTGTGAAAAACCCTTTGATGGCCTGGTCACGCTTGGTGGAATTTATTTCCCCCCCTCTGCTTCCGGACAATCCAATTGATCCCGCATCCATTTCTTTAGCGCCCGCATTTGATGTCATAATCAGAATGACGTTCCGGAAATCGGAAGATCTGCCATTAGAATCTGTCAGGGACCCATGATCCATAACCTGAAGAAGGATATTAAAGACATCAGGGTGTGCTTTCTCGATCTCATCAAGAAGGAGGACAGAATAAGGATTCTTATGAATCGAATCCGTCAAAGTACCACCCTGATCGAAGCCCACATAACCTGGAGGAGCTCCGATTAATTTAGATACGGTGTGCTTTTCCATGAACTCGGACATATCGATGCGGACAAAATTAATACCCATCTGATGGGCCAATTGGCGTGCCAGCTCTGTTTTACCAACACCTGTCGGTCCGGCAAAAAGGAAGCTCGCAATCGGTTTTTCGTGATGACCTAGTCCGGATCGGGAAAGAATAATGGCATTTGAGACTTTAGCCACGGCTTCATCCTGGCCATAAATCATGAGCTTCAGATCACGTTCAAGATACCGCAGCTTCTCTTTCTCATTAACTGAGATCGATTTCTGCGGAATGCGCGCGATCTTGGCCACGATATGTTCAATATCGCTCATGGTGACAATAGATCCCTCGCCTCTTTCAGGATTAAGACGGATATATGCCCCCACTTCATCAATGACATCGATCGCCTTATCCGGAAGTTTTCTTTCGGCCACGTGTTTGTGAGCAAGCTCAACGGCCGCTCGGATAATATCGCCGGGATAAGAAACATGGTGATGTTCTTCAAATTTAGACTTCAGACCCTCAAGAATTGAAACCGAGTCTTCAACCGAAGGCTCAAGGATGTCAATTTTTTGAAATCTGCGGTTCAGGGCCTGATCTTTCTCAAAATATTTCCGGTATTCATCAAAAGTCGTCGATCCCATGCAACGGATCTGACCTTTGGAAAGCGCCGGCTTCAGAAGATTGGAGGCATCAAGACTTCCGCCTGATGTTGCCCCTGCTCCGATAATGGTGTGGATCTCATCAATGAATAGTATTGATCCTTCCTTGTCGTTTTGTTTTTCGAGGGCCTGAAGAACGAGCTTCAGACGTTCCTCAAAGTCACCGCGGAACTTGGTCCCGGCAAGAAGTGAGGCCATATCAAGTGAATAGACAGTCGTGTTGGCGAGAAGTGATGGGACTTTCTTTTCAACGATCGCTTTAGCAAGACCTTCAGCAATCGCAGTTTTACCAACACCAGAGTCACCAACCAGGATCGGATTGTTTTTTCTTCTTCTGCACAGAATTTGAATGATCCGCTGAATTTCTTCCTCGCGTCCAATGATGGGATCAATCTTGCCCTGACGGGCAAGATCATTGAGATTGGTGGTAAATTCGGCCAGCGCCTTCTCGTATTTCTCTTCACGACGGAAGGTTTCACCACCAGTCTCGACATTAATTTCTTCATTTCCGTTGTTCACCGGCTTATCAGTAGTGTGGGCAATTTTTTCCACAATATCGATACGGTTCACACCCTGACGTTCAAGGAAGTAAGTCGCATGCGACTCTTTCTCGCTGAACATCGCAACCAGGAGATTAATCGCCTGGATGGATTTCTTGCCGGAGCTCTGAATGTGGATCGCGGCCCTTTGAATGACCCGTTGAAGAGAAAGAGAAATCTCTGGTTGATAGAGAATCCCATTTTCGCGCGCAATTTCTCTTAACTGATCATTGCCAAATTGCTTACGGTTCAGATCCTGGATCTCGTCGGGAGATAATAAAGAGAAGTTTGAGTCATCGTTAATGAAAGTTTGCAGTTCCTTTTTTAAGTCACCGATATTGGCACCACAATCATTAAGCACCTCAGAAACATTTTCATCATCCAGCATGGAGAAGAGAACATTTTCAAGAGTCAGAAACTCATGTCGCTTTTCATTGGCCCGTTTAATGGCCTTGTTCAAAATCTGTTCTAATTTTTGGCTTATCATATGTGGTCCCTCACCTAACTATTATACGTTAAGATGGGCCCGATTGGTAAAAGTGCAAGGGTTGTAGAAGGTTATTCTTCTGGCTCAGTACTGCATTTTAATGGGTGACCATTCTCGCGCGCATACTTGATGACTTTGGCCACCTTCGACTCGGCGACTTCATAAGTATATATTCCACACACACCAAAGCCTCGCGTATGGACTTCCAGCATGATGGCGTGTGCATCGGGTGCAGCTTTTTGAAAGTATTTTTCTAAAACGTGTATAACAAAATCCATAGTAGTGTAGTCATCATTATGCATGAGGACCTTGTACATGCGAGGCTTCTGAAGTTTTTCCTTCTTCGCCGTCGCAACACCTGATTGTTCTTCCCGTTCTGTTTCTTGAGACATAATGATGTTGTGAAGTTTATAATTAGGCTCATATCAAAGGCAAGTACGTGTCCCAAGATTACACCGTCATACGGAATCGACTTCAAAAGAATCTCAAAAAGCTGAAATCATACCTCACCAAAGGAGGTATAGAAGCATATCGTCTCTATAATAAGGACATCCCTGAATATCCTTACCTTATTGATGTTTATGGCAAGAACGCTGTGATTTATGAGCAGGGCAAGAAGCTCTCCGATGAAGAAGACACCATCCGCGAAAGACACCAGAAAGATATTGAACAATCTCTCACTGAAATTCTGGGCATCCCGGCAAGTGCACAGCACTTTAAAATCCGTGAACGCCAGAAAGGTAACGAACAATACAAGATCATCTCTCCCGATTCTCAGGATTATTTCCTGGTGAACGAACCGCCGATGAAATTTCTGGTGAACCTTGAGCGCTATCTCGATACCGGACTTTTTCTCGATATGCGACCTTTGCGCCAATATCTCCTCACTAACTCCAAAGGCAAAAGAGTCCTCAATCTTTTTTGCTACACGGGCTCACTCAGTGTTGCTTCAGCAATGGGTGGGGGTTCAGTCACATCAGTCGATATGTCGAAAACATATCTGGATTGGGCATATGAGAATTTTCTCCGGAATAATCTCGATCCTAAATCACATGTCTTCCGTCAGGCGGATGTGATGAAAGATATTGCTCAGAGAAAAGAGGCCGGCGAGAAATTCGAACTCATTATTCTTGATCCACCCAGCTTCTCCAATTCAAAGCGCATGGAAGAAGATCTCGATATCGAAAGAGATCACATGCTCCTGGTCAGGGACTGCACACATCTTCTCTCTCCAGGGGGTATCCTCATCTTCTCTACTAATAAGAGGAAATTTGAGCTCCACTCGATTATAGCCACTACATATATAGTCAAAGAGATCAGCTACTGGACCATTCCCCAAGACTTCCACCACACGGAAATCCACCGGGCATGGTTAATTCAGGCCAAATCTTAACCTAACTTATACTTACTATAAGGCTAGCTAATGGAAAATCGGCCTAAACCACTGGTATTCATTGGTTAACGCGATGCCGGTGTAGGAATGTAACACCCAAGGACATTTGTTGACCTTCCGACCACTCCCCTGATAGAAGTTCGGAAATATAGTTTTTTCATAGGGGGAAAAATGAAAAAGACCATCGCACTCGCTGCTCTCGTACTCGCTACTTCTCTTCAAGCGAAGACAGAAGTTAAAAACGGCGCTCTTGGATCACTGGAAATCTCAGACATCTCAGAGATAAGCTCCATGAAACAAGTTGTTACTCCGACAACGACTCCACCACCAACTACTCCGGCCCCAACTACGCCAGCTCCGACACTGAATGAACGTGTTGAAGCTACTGGTAAAGTCATTGGTGTTGCGAAAGATGTTGTTGCTCTCGGTGAAGCGATTTACGCCCTTGTAGAAAAAGGTCGTCCTAAAGTTACTACTGAATATGCTCCGATCTCCATTCTTCCGCGTGACCCATCAAATACAGCAGCTGATCCTGCTCAGAGATTCGCGGTAGATCCATTCGACATGGAAGGATTCTCTTTCCCGGTTGAGAAAATGATTACTGCAAAAGTTAAGTCTCCAACTGGTAAAGAAGCAGTTTCTTTCCAGTACAAAGTTATTTATTCACACGGTGGTTCTTATAACGGTGCTGGTAAATACCTCACTGGTATCAACATCATCCCTGCTTCGATTAAAGTTGCTCACGGCTGGACATTCAACTCTTCAATGAAACTCACAGGTATGATGAATCACGGTACACGTGCTAATCCTATCGTTGGTGCTATGATCACAATCAAGTACAGCATGAGTTCTACAACTCAGATGTTTGAAAGAAACGACACCATCTATATTTCTGGTGACGGTTCAATGAAAGCGATGATTGCTAACTAAAAAAAGTTTTCTTCCCCCCCAAAAGGCCCCGAAAGGGGCCTTTTTTGTTGGACCCGCACTGCGCTAGAATCAATCTTAACTTCTGAACCAATCCCCCCACAGGCTATAATTTGGAAATCCTTAATGACGAGGGCCCTTTAATTTTTCCTAGGAGGAAAGATGTTTAAGTTCGTACTTATCGCTTCTCTAGTTCTTGGTTCTTTCGCTGCTTTCGCTGATCCAGACACAGATTCTTGCGGCCTCGGCTGGCAGGTAACTAAGAAGAAAACTTTCTCTGCAACAACTACTCGCGGAACTACTAACTCTGTTGTTCCTCCGACATTCGGAATGACTTCAGGAACAATTGGTTGTGCTCAACATAGCCTCGTTAAAGCAGATATGAAGCCACTTCATTATGCTGACGCTAACTACGAAAACCTCATGACTGAAATTGCTCAGGGTCAGGGCGAATACCTTGCTGGTTTCGCAGCTACTATGGGCTGTTCATCTGCAGAATTTTCTACTGCTCTTCAGTCTAACTTCTCTGAAATCGTTGAAGGTAAAACTCCAGCTGATCTCGTGAAGAAAGCTCAGTCGATTGCTTCTTCTCTTAACTGCCAAGCTTAATTAAAAAGGGCCCCTAAAAGGGGCCCCATTATCACGACATGAAAATTTTCTTCCTGATACTCATGATATTTCCTTCTGTCTATGCAGCTACTGTTGAAGAGATTGCTGAAACAGCTTCGTCTTCCCGCGAATGGCATACGCTTCTTCACTACAAGAGAAATATGTTCTTCCGGTTCGAATCACAGGCAGATGGTGAAGCATTTTTTTACGCCGAAAACGGAAAGTATGATCCCAAGGCCGAAATGATTGCTTCGGTGAAGGCGTTCCAGGATGAAACTAAGACAGTTGATATCCGTCATCCGCAGTGTGCATTCCCAGCCCGCTTCAATTATTTAAAAAAGATTTTCTCACTGAGTCCCAAAATCGTTGAGTGCAAGGACTACAAATGGTGGAGAGAAAATCTTCCCTTCCATTCAGTCACAGTGATTTTTGCCAGCTATTATGCGAACAATCCTTCATCGATCTTCGGGCACACATTCCTCAGGATCAATTCTTCTGACAAAAAAAATATCTCAGATTACGGTGTCGACTTCTCGGCCATGACAGACACCGATCACGGAGTGGAATTTGCGATCCGTGGAGTGCTCGGTGGATACGTGGGACTTTTTAATCTCAAGCCCTACTACATGAAGATGAATGAATACATTGAAAATGAAAATCGTGATCTCTGGGAGTACGATCTCAATCTGACTTCAGCCCAAATTGAAAGAATGATTGCTCATATCTGGGAACTACAGAAGAACACATACTTTGATTATTATTTCTTCCGCGAAAACTGCTCTTACCAGTTACTAACACTTCTGGAAGTTGCTAATCCTGACTGGCACCTTTCTGATGAGTTTGATTTTGAGACCATTCCAGTTGATTCAGTGAAAGCAATCAAGAAAGTGAAAGGTGCAATCCGCGAAGTTCATTATCGCCCGGCCTATAAGAAGACGATGGAACAGAGATTAGTATCTCTCAACTCTTTGGAACACACTCAGATGAGCGCACTCGTTGAGATGAAGGCACGCCCTGAAGACATCTCTTCGGCAAAAGTTCTTGAAGCGGCAATCGCGAGACTTCGCTACGAGCGTTTTGAAGAGAAACAGTTCACTAAAGAGCAGGAAGAGTGGTTAAAGAAAGTGCTGATCCAAAGAGCGAAGGTCGGTGGTAAGGTCGAATATCCTGATGTCATCAAAACTCTTCCGGTGGAAAAACTTCGTCCGGATAATTCCCACAATTCCCAGAAATACGGACTCGCTTATGGGAACAATACTTTATTTGACCGATACACTGAAATCTCTATGCGTGCCTCACTTCACGATATGCTGGATAGTGACCTGGGTTATCCGCGGAATTCGCTGCTCGAAATGGCGAAACTGAAACTCCGTTCAACCAACGGCCGTAATCTTTATGTTGAAGAAGTGAAGTATGCGGAAGCGTTCTCACTTTTCCCGATCACTAAAGATGAATTCAAATTCTCCTGGAGGGTTGCCGGGCGTTCTTACCGTGTTAACGACGGAAGTTGCGAACGCTGCCTTTCCCATCAATTCCGAAGTGGCGGTGGTGTTGCGGTGAAGGCGCCTTTTGCTGATATGGATTTATATTCTCTGATTTCCCTGAATGCGGAAGCCGGACGCCGTCTTTACCGCGGATACCGCATCTCTCCGGCACTCAACCTGGGTGCTATCTGGACACTCGATGACTTTGTGAAATTTCACTACGAATTTGAGTTACACCAGGATCTCAATCGCGCGGATTACATGCGTAATCAGAGAATGATTCATGAAGCGGGAATCAGTTACAATATCAATCTCGTGCATGAGCTGCGCCTCTTCGGAAGATCATGGTTTGCTGTTAAAGACCAGGATCCCGTGGAAGAAGCGCAGCTGGCCTACAGTTTCTATTACTGATCGATCTAATCCCTGTCTGTAAGAGAAAGATGTAAACGTGAGTTCCGTTCAGGGACTCATCGACAAATAAAATCACTCATTTCCGCCGTTTGTAAGTTTCACAGGGCAAAAGCTTCCGTCCCCCCGGTGCATTTCGCCTGAGCTATATTTTGTAAGAGGTTCATTTTCAAGGAGTGAGGATGACCAAATCAACTGCCCTGCTGTTTATTCTCTTCTTCTTTTATGCCTGTAATTCAAAGGGACCTTCCAGTGGCGAAACCACTGAAATGCCGGTGAGTCCAGACTACGATAAACCGGTGCCGGTGGAAGTTGAAACTTCTGGTGCTGATCCCCTCGTGTCTTCGGCATGGCATCTTCAGAATACTGCTCAGTCAGCTTTCTCATCCGGTCAAGGTGTTGCCGGAAATGATTTACGAATTCTGAGAGCTCATGAGCTTGGGGTTACTGGAAGAGGAATTCGTATTGCAGTTTCTGATTCAGGTGTAGAAACAAATCATCCCGATCTAAATTCAAATCAATTATCAGGCGAGCACAGAAGTTATTCCGGAGCTCCTTCTACCTGGCATGGTTCCCAGCCAACTCCGGAAGGAAGTGATGGCCATGGTACTGCAGTAACAGGTCTCATCAATGCAGTGGCGGGAAATGGAATCGGCTCCATGGGTGTCGCTCCGGGAGCAAAGTTCGCTGGATTTTATTTCATCGGACGATTCAAGGATACAACTTCATCTTACGAAGCAAGGGTTCTCGATCAGATTCTCGGTGACTTTGATATTTTCAACTACAGCTACGGTTACGCAAATTGTTTCTTCGTACCTGCCGCGACTGAAGTTTTCGATGCGTATAAAAAAGGTGTGACCACTCTTCGTGACGGAAAGGGTGCGATTTATATCAAGGCCGCCGGGAATGATTACCGCGGGACAAATTCTCAGTGCCACCAGAACGACAGCAGTACTTTCTGGGGTAATGCCAATACCAACGAAGACCAGAACCATCCTTATCTTATTGTCACTGCTGCTTCGAATGCATCCGGAGAAGCTTCTTCGTATTCAAGTCCGGGAAGTAATCTTTGGGTGACATCAGCAGGCGGAGAATTCGGAGACAAGTCACCCGCCATGATCACCACTGATCTTCAGGGATGTTCGAAAGGTTATTCACTTTCAACTTCCTGGAGCAGTCTTTTTAACCGCGGACAGCACGATCTGAATCCACTCTGTAATTATACCAATGTCATGAACGGAACATCTTCGGCGACCCCGACCCTCGCCGGAGTTGTCGCACTTATGCTCGAAGCAAATCCTGATCTAACCTGGAGAGATGTAAAACACATTCTGGCAGTAAGCTCAAACCCTATTCAATTCTCGACAGCTGCTTTCTCTCACCCTTCGGGCTCGAATTTAGCGGGTCACGTTTATGATTTCTCTTATGTGGTGAATGCGGCAGGAATGAAATTCTCCAACACTTTCGGCTTCGGAAGAGTTGATGCTGAGAAGGCAGTTACGATGGCCAGAAGTTACACCTTTCCTCTCAAGACTTACAAAGAAACTGAAACAAATGGCATCTGGGATTATCGTTCGAACTTTATCAACCAGACGATCCCGGATAATTCAGCAACCGGAACGAAGCACTCACTTCCCGTGTCACATAATCTGAAAGTAGAAGCTGTTCAGATCCGGGTAGAGATCGATCATCCTTTCATCAGTGATATCGGGGTGGAGATCACTTCTCCTTCTGGAACAGTAAGTAAGATCCTCCGGATCAACAGCAACATCAGAGATCGCGGGTTATTCGGATTCACTCTCTTATCGAATGCATTTTACGGAGAAAGCTCATCTGGCAACTGGACCATCAAGGTACTCGATGGGAAAAGCGGAAATTCCGGAAGACTTGTTTCCTGGGAGCTTAAAGTAAACGGAGGTCAACAGTGAGAAAGCATGCCATCGCCTTACTCGGATTTTTAGCAGGAGTAGTCGTTTATTACAATAAAGCTCCTACAAGAAGTGCCGCTTCCGTGCAGGATGATTTTCACCAGGAAGAGTTTGTGACAACTACTCAGTCGGCTCCAACTGCCCGTCCATCCGCTCCTTCGATTCCGGTTACCATGATTGAAGAAGATTTTTCGAAAGAAGAAATGGAATTATTGCCTGGTCTTCCGAGAGGAATGAAGCTCGCTCCGAATGTCAGGGCAATTCCGGAAGAAGAGTTTAAAGAAGGAAAAATACTTTTAAAGAAGAACGGATTTCTTTTTGTGCGCTCACAAGGTACAGGCGCAAATGTTGTGTACGATCATCGACTCAACACCTTTCATCCACTGACAGCAACCATCAAACTTTCTGGTGTGGGCGCAGACAAGCGAGCCGAGATTCTAAAATCATGGGAAGAGTTTCACTACAATGAGGAACTCGGTGTGCAGTTCATTCAATCATCACCAGAGAAACTTTTTGATGATTACGAGGCACTGAAGAAAACAGGCGCACGGGTAAGTCTTGAAGTTCTTCAGGCAGTCTATCAATCGAGATAATTATAGTTTGAAATCGCGGCAGGGATTCGGTCCGGGAGTAGCAGTACGGCGATACATTTCGAGATAAAGTTCACGATGAGATCTCGATACATTTGACTGAAGTTGAGATGTATTCTGCTGGAGATTACGGAAACCTTGCCAGAAACGTGCAGTTTCTCTGATCTTTGGATTATCAGCGAGAATCTGCGCCTTTAATCTCGTCGCTTGACGGAGCATATCTACTCTTTGGAGATCACCCTTATCCAAGTAATAAGGAATGAGAGCATCCCAGCTCGTTTTCACTATTTCTTTTGCCGAATACTTCTGACAAAGACTACCGCTGCAGATTTCGTGAATTTTCCCGATGTCACCGATTCCGTATTGATCCATTTTAACTTTCACGTCACGCAAGTAAGCATGATATTCAGTCAGGGCAGATCGGAAATTATTTAACTTCGCTGTAAGTTCGGCATTTGCACCGGCAGTAAGAATTTTATTTATCTCAGAATTCAGACCCGTCAAATTCGAATCAACACTGCACTCTCCCACTGCTGTTGCGATCTGTTCCATGTAAGGCGTGAACTTATCGCTATTGGGATTGTAGTAATAAAGGAAAGGCGTCTGTTGATTATAAATTTTTTCCTGGATCTCTTTACCAGCGGGTGAAGAAATCATCGGGAACGATGCATCATTAAACTGAGCACGAGCAGTAAGGAAAGCATCCTCTAAACTCTTACCTGGGATAAGTGCGCCAGAAAAAATCGTTCCGAAAGATAAACGACCGGCACCGGAATAATGATTCGGGCCGGTTGCAGAAATCACACACGTATTCTCATCAGCGAGAGCGAGAGTGTTACCCGAATGACAACTCAGATCGATAATCCCGAGCTTCACACCTTTCGCTTTTGCGAGATCAGCGAGTGACTTCAGATCATCCAGAGAAACTGTCACCGTTCCCGCCGCAGTATTAGCATTTGTCATCACGCCACCGGCAGCAATCTTATGGGATTTTTCTCCTATATCTTTAGTGGCACCGTGAGAATAGATATTGATGAGAAGCTTCTCACCACTTTTTATCTGACCAGTCCTCAATTTCTCTTTATAGCTTTGAATGATCTGGTAATACCCGGTCGCACTGAAAGGGCGGCTTGAACCAAATCCCTGACGAGCAATTTCTTCTGTCTGAGCATGACCGCCATTGAACAGGATTTCTGATCGAATGTCTGGATGAGAACGATTGAACTGTCCCATCTTCTCAAGACCAGTATCAAAGATCGTCGTTTCATTCGGACGACCATCCCATGTTTTGTGGGGCTCTCCACTTCCGCCAAGAACTGCCATGTGAAGTGTTTGTGCAAACAGAGTAAGAGGAAGAAGTAGGATGAAAAGATTCATCATTTGCAGTCTCCCTTTTTCTCCAGGAATTCTCTTCCATCAGGAATCGCAAAATCTAAATTTGAATATGTTCCGTCTTCAAATTTTCCGCTCACGAGCTCATCGTGATACGGAAGAAATTTTAATTCTTCATCCTTAGAAATATGGATTTTGATTTCAGAAAGTGTTCCCTCGTTGATCACAAGAAAGAATGCTTTATCCTTGAGTCTCAAAGTTCCCTGAAATTCATAGTCGTCACACGAAGGTGCAGCCACCACCGAAAAGCTCACAAAGATGAGGATAAAGAGTTGAAACTTCACAGCTTATCTTATCGGCAGAATGGGGTAATTACTTGAATTTTATGGTCAGGATGACCGGTACGTCGTCGGGAGGCACGAGCCGGAGACGACGAGTTTGAAAATAAAAAAGGCCCGCATTCGCGGGCCCCTCTTATATCTAATTGTGAGAAACAATTAAACTTTGAAACCTTTCAGTTTATCAGCAAGCGTTGATGGCTGTGCTGTTTCAGGCTTGTAGTTCGACTTATACTCGCCAGAAGTAATCGCTTTCATAGAGAGAGCGATTTTCTTAGCAGGCTTGTCGATAGAGATAACGATCGCCTTAACTCTGTCGCCTTTAGCAACTTTGTCAGACGGCTTCTCTACGCGCTCTTCAGACATCTCAGAAATGTGTACGAGGCCTTCGATACCAGTTTCAAGTTCAACGAATACGCCGAACTCAGTGATACGAACTGCTTCACCTTCAACAGGTGAGCCGACCGGCATACGCTCTTCGATGCGCTTCCAAGGATCTTCCTCGAGTTGCTTGAGACCAAGGCAGAACTTCTGGTTATCAGCATCAACAGTTACAACTGCTGCTTTAACTTTCTGTCCGACTTTGTATTCTTCAGCAGGGTTCACGTTTTTGCGTGTCCATGAAAGATCTGAAACGTGAATGAGTGCATCCACTTCCTCGCCGAGGTCAACGAAGAGACCGAAATCAACGATCGCTTTGATAGTACCTTCAACGACTTTGCCAGTGTTGTACTTGTTAACGAGATTATCCCATGGGTTCGGCATAAGCTGCTTAAGACCAAGAGAGATACGCTTGTTTTCAACGTCAACTTCAAGAACTACAGCTTCAACTTTTTCGCCTACGTTGTAAGTCTTGTTAGCAGATTTTTTGTTAGTCCAGCTCATTTCTGAGACGTGGATAAGACCTTCGATACCATCAGAAAGCTCAACGAAGATACCGTAGTCTTTAACAGATACGATTTCGCCGGAGACTTTCGAACCTGGCATATATTTGTCTTTAGCAGATTCCCAAGGGTTCGGCTGAACTTGCTTGAGACCGAGAGATACGCGCTCTTTAGCAGCATCGTACTTCAGGATCTTAACATCAACTTCGTCACCAACGTTAAGGAGGTTAGAAGGATGCTTCACGCGTCCCCAAGACATGTCTGTAATGTGGAGGAGTCCATCAACACCACCGAGATCGATGAATGCACCGTAATCAGTAATGTTTTTCACAATACCTTTTACGATCATGCCTTCCTGGATCTGAGTGAGTGTATCGTCTCTCATGCGGCCACGCTCTTCAGCGAGTATTGCACGACGAGAGAGGACAATGTTCCCACGTTTCTTGTTAAATTTAATAACTTTGAATTCCATTGTTTTACCAATGTACTTATCAAGGTTCTTAACTGGGCGGATATCGATCTGCGATCCTGGAAGGAACGCTTTAACTCCGATATCAACTGAGAGACCA
This sequence comes from Bacteriovoracaceae bacterium, assembly GCA_046595005.1. Classification (GTDB taxonomy): domain Bacteria; phylum Bdellovibrionota; class Bacteriovoracia; order Bacteriovoracales; family Bacteriovoracaceae; genus Peredibacter. The sequence goes on from JBKJPL010000001.1 coordinate 105,834, forward strand.
CCCTTAACTTTTGCGATAACGGTACCTTCAACAGGCTCACCTTTTTCACAAGCTTCAGAGATTTTGTCCCATGCTTTGAGGATTTCAGCTTTGTCTTTAGAGAGAACAAGGTTCCCCATAGTAGACTCGAGCTTCTCCAGGTAAACCTGAATTTCTTCCCCAACTTTCACTTTCATAGTTCCATCGTAGTTACGGAACTCACGGGCGAGAACAAGACCTTCTTGTTTGTAGCCGATGTCGACAGTGACGAATTCATCGTTCATAGCGACGACTTTACCCATGAACACTTCACCTTCAGCGAAATTTTTCGCATCAGAAGAGTTGATCATGTCTCCGAATTCGGTTTTCACGACAGTTTCTTTGATTTCTCCCATTTCGAAATCAAAACCTTTTACCCATGCCGGGATTTCAAAGGATTTAGAGGCAGTTGCTTTTGTGGTGGCCATTATATAGCCCCCCTTTTACTAGACATTAATTCTCCTACTGGAGAGGGGAAAATATAAATCATGCGGGCGTAAAAAGCAAAGGATTAGGCATACTTATCTCACTTCATCGACACTTTGCGCCACACTCAGGAATTTGAGGATAGCTTCAGGGGACTTCTGACTCTCTCATAGGTAGAAATTCCGGCATGATGGCCTACTTTTATCGACCCGTTGATCTGGCTTCTCTCGTATTCTTCCGGATCATGGTGGGGACATTACTTGCAATCGAACTCCTCTATTCACTCTCATTGGGGGATCTCCGGGAATATTCTCATGGCGGTTATCACTTTCATTACCAGTGGTTCTCCTGGGTAAAACCATTCGGAGAACAAGGTATGACAGCAATTTATTCTGCTACCATCTGTGCGGGATTTTTTGTTGCTGCAGGATTTTTATATCGGATCATGAGTGCGGTTTTGTTTCTCGGATATCTCTCGCTTCTTCTTATGGAGGCCACTCAGTACGTTAATCATCTTTATCTCTATGTTCTGATTTCTTTCTGGCTCATGCTACTTCCACTTCACCGGAATGGGTCCCTCGATGCAAAAATTTATCCGGAATACAGATCGAATCATCTTCCGTTGTGGGTGCTTCATCTATTTCAGTTTCAGATTGCAGTTGTTTATTTCTATGCCGGTGTAGCGAAGCTTCATCCCGACTGGATATCAGGAAGGATGACAAATCTTTTCCTGGTCACTCGTGGGATCAATCACGAGATCCTGCCTCATCTTATGGCCTGGGGCGGGCTTGCTTTTGATCTTTGTATTATCCCGCTTCTCCTATGGAGAAAAACAAGAATTCCGGCCTTCGCTATTGCGATTGTTTTTCATCTGACAAATGTTGCGATGTTTGGTCTCGGTAGCTTCCCCTGGTTTGCGCTTCTTGCCTGCACACTTTACATGCGACCGGAGTGGCCGCGAAAGTTTCCTTTCCTCAAAAATATTTTTGGTCCGGGGAATTATGCAAGCCGGACTTCCAGAATCACACCAGTCTTTCTTTCTCTCTATGTAATACTTCAGGCGATTATTCCTCTTCGTAATCATCTCTATCCTCACGATGCCGGTTGGAGTGAAGAAGGACATAACTATTCCTGGCGGATGAAAACAAGAATCAAGCGCGGAATTGTGAGATTCACAGTTATCAATCTTGATTCGGGATATACGTGGAGAATTGATCCATCAAAATTCATGACAGAGACTCAGTTGAAAGATCTCGGTGGAAATCCGGAGTTCATTCTGCAGTTCGCGCATTTCCTGCGCGATAGTTTCAAGAAAAAAGGTATGGAAGTTGCTGTGTACGCTAATGCCCGCGCGAGTCTCAACGCTTATCCGTATGAAACATTAATTGATTCTACAACCGATCTCGCACGCGAAGAAAGCGGAATCCTGCCTTACGCGTGGATCAGGACGCAAATTTTTTCTTCTGAGTATACCGCAGACGCTGGGTATAGAGTTTTTCGTAGTGAGCATAAAGCGTTTCCGCGTATCGCTCGAAATGATGGAGATCCTGAAGTTCAAGCTCAACACCTGTAAGCTCTTCAACATATGTCTCATAATTTTTGAGAATCTTGATGATCTTATCCTTGAGCTCTCTTCCATCTTCCGGATGATATGTTTCACCGAATTTTCCCTGCTTCACAATCTGCTGGCGGGTTGATGTACGGGGAAGAAGAACCGGAGTCTGAGTCACAAGTGCATAAAGATCAAGATCGCTGAAAAGTTCCTTCATCGGCAAACCCACGAAGATATCACAATCCTGGAAACTCTTACTTTCAAGAGGTCTCGTTTCAAAACTGATATGCATCTCGAGATGTCTTTCAAGAATCATTCTTTTTAAGCTGTCGTAGACCGGATGCGTGTACCAGGAAACATCCGTGAGAAACGTGAAGATAAGTTTCTGATCAAAGCCCTGAGCTTCGAGAGAATGAAGCAGTGGCGGAATCGAATCAACAAAAAGTCTCAGTGTACCCACATCATCCTCTGTTCTTGGAACAAAGGTCATAATCCGTTTTTTCGTCTCGGGATGTTTCGCGCGCGAGATCTTGACCGGAAAATCAATTCCGGCACCAGTAACGATAATTTTTCTCGAGCTTACCGGAAAAGCTTCCACTGCGAGATCCCGGATATTCGGGGAAAAAGTAAGAATCGAATCTGTACGGGAAACAAACCAGCGGTCCCAGATATTCCGTTTTTTCCACGTAAAATTCTCATTAAAAGTGAACACAATCGGAATGTGGGCCATTCCCTTCAGGATCATTCCCAAGGGAAGAAGCGAGTCCTGATTGTATGAATGGATAATATCCACCTGCTGCTTCTGGAGAATGTGCTGAATCTGAAAATAGAAATTGAGCTTACTTCGCCAGGTGAGAAGATTCGTACCGAAATGTAGTCTTGGTATGTCCTGCTTCTGAGCTTCCTGATCAACAAGGGACTTTTCATGACAAAGAATAAAAGAAGCTCCGCCGATGTTCCGGAAGAAGCTTGCGTCTGCCAGGCATCTGCGTTCAATAGTTCCCCACTCTTCCGAGAGGCAAACATAAAGAACTGAGAGGTCAGAGAGGCGGACTTTTTCTCTCATTATTCCTTCACGATATCAGCAGTGACCGTTCCCAGACTGATTTTGGCCTGTGCCTTAAGAAGTGACCTCTTCTCATCGTCGCTGAACCAGAAGGTCATGTCTCCACTCTTAAGCTTATCGCCAGTGTACTGAGTTGTTGCCTGAAGCTTAATTGCCTTACGGCTACCCATTTCAGTTTCAATCGTTTCGCGAGCGAGAACTTTTGCGCGCATGATGAGAACTTTTCCTTTATTCACGACCGGAATCTCATAGAGGTCACCATTTTTAAGCGGAAGGCCCTGATAGAAGAAAAGTGTAGAGAATGGATCGATACTGAAATAAGGAATGAACTTTTCTTCTTTCTTGTTTTTCTTCTTCCCGTCGGAAAGGCGCATTGAGTGATAGAGCCAGTAGACTTTAAGGGCCTCGTGATCAAGAAGCTGGATATCATCTATGTTCTGCTTACTCTCACGCTGGATGACAGTGTATTTCACTGAGAGAAATTTATCCGTCGTCACATAAGTATCAACTGCATCATCAAGCTCATAAATATTCGAGTAGAAAGGTGCCGACTTGAAGCGGGCATTAAAATGCCAGACTTCCTTGTTGTCGATCATCTTCTTACCCATGTTTGTGACCATGATCTTACCAACAGTCATTCCAAGGTAATGAATATCGAGGAAGACTTTTTCATCCACATGATGATTCGACTTATAAACATCCCATACTTTCTTAGCTTTCTCATTGGTTGCAATCATCTCGGGAGGATAATCCGCAGGAAGAGATTTTACCGGCGCTGGGATTACTTTTTTCGGAGCAGAAGTTATTTTCTTATCAGTAGTTTTTAATTTTTCTTTGACGGCAGGAGCTGGCTTTTCAACCACATCTGTAACTTCAAACTTTTCCAGAATTGGTGCCTGCTCTTGGGTGATCACAGTTTCTGCTTCGGGATGCTTCTTCAGATCTTTTTCAAAATCTTTTTGCTTCCACGATGCACATGAGCCTAAGCCTAAAAGGAGGACGGTTAGCCACAGCGTTTTCAATTTAATCCCCTTTCTATGTCTTCTTTAATTTTAAGGGATTAGGCTTTGGAATCAAGATGGAGAACTTTGCTTAAAGCACCAAGAAGTTCTTTTTCCCCACTGATGAACTCAACTTTTACTTTGATGAAGAGAATACGGCTGTCGAGAGACACACGTTTCATTTTCACCATGTCTTTTTCGGAGCACATGATGACTGCAGACTGTTGAGAAGCTTTGATCAAAAGATCATTCACATCTTCAGGAGTGAAGAAGTAGTGGTCTGGAAAACTCACCTTTTCGCCAATCTCGACTCCGGCACCTTCAAGGTAGTGATAAAACGAATCCGGAGATGCGATAGCGGTTACGGCGATGGCCTTGAGGCCTTTCAGTTCATGCATGGAGAAGATGTACTTATCGTGCACATCGAAGACCCCCACAGAATGATAACGGGTCAGTGCCATGATCGGCTTATGGTGAATATGTTCGCCAATTGTCTGGGTTAGTTTCTGGAGTTTCTCTTTCGTCACCAGATCAGTTCTTGAGATCAATATGGCATCCGCATCTTTCAAGGCACTGAAGCCTTCGCGGAGATACCCCAGGGGCGCCACTTTATAAAGATCGAGCGCCATGGTGGCATCAAAAAGAACAATATTGAAGGAGCGATAAATCTGAAGATGCTGAAAACCATCATCAAGAAGGACAACATCAGGATGAACTTCCCAAAAATATTTAAGCAGATTTTCCGCGCGCTTCTTACCAACAATCACGGCTCCCCTGCTCATTTTATTTGAGATCATGAGTGGTTCATCACCGTAGTCGAAAGGATTCAGACGAAACTTTTGTCCGGACTTGAGAAGCCCGGAAGAATTTTCAAGCTGTCCTTTATATCCGCGGGTGAGAACAACAGGCGTAAGGTTGCGGGAGATAAGCCAGTCAGCGAGCCAGACAATCGTAGGAGTCTTCCCGGTTCCGCCAAATGAGAGATTACCGACGGAGATTACCGGGACTTTGAAAACTGTCTTATCGAAGATTCCGTATTCGTAAAATGAACGGCGGATGCGGTACACCCACTCCCATGCAAAAGCGAACGGCAAGAGCGTCGTATTTTTCACGACGGACTTCAGGCGTTGTTTTCCTCTGCGGACGGGATCAATCATGAATCACCTGTGCCATGTAATGAGGCACTGAAAAATCATCTCCCGCGAGAAGGTTTTTCGTCTCCCGGAGGTCTTTCTTCATCTCATTATAAGTCTTTTCGTCTTCCAACCAAGATCTAATTACCCGAAGGAATCGCTTCGCGTTCGCGTCTGCCTGGATCAGTTCCGGGAAAATGACTTTTCCATGAACAATATTGGTGAGGGAAACCGCTCCCTGGTAATTGATAAAGTTATTAAAAATGAACTCATTCAACAACGACGCCCGGTAAGCAACAATCGTCGGTAGTTCAAACAGGCCCGTCGAAAGAGTCACAGTTCCACTTGCGGCCATAGCAAAATGACATTCCTTCATCGCCTTAACGAGATCCTGTGAATCATGAGTGACGTCGACCTTATCAGCATAAAATGAATAATATCTCTCAGGAATATGCGCCACTTTCACCAGATGAACTTCTACCGTATTAGTTTTGCGAAGCTCATCCACTGTTGCCATAAATTCTGGAAGAAGTCCTTCGACTTCAAAACGCCGGGAGCCTGGAAGAATAAGAAGCTTGAGCTTTTTTTCCCAAGAACCATATGGCTTCGCCGGAATATCGTTCAGAAGATTTTTATAAGTCAGCATCAGAGGATGAGGAATTGATCTCACCTGACGAACTCCCCTATCTCCAAACCACTTTTTTTCAAAAGGAAGAATCGTGAAAAGGGTATGAGCAACAGTCTTAAGTGTTTCTGCTCTGCCGGGTTTCCAGACCCACGCCTGAGGAGCAACGTAATAAAGTACTTTCACTCCTCTCTTCGAGAGCTTTTTAGCAAGCCTCAGGTTGAAGTCCTGAAAATCGATTACGATAGCCGTTTGAGTTCCGCGCTTAACGACTTCTTTCTCGAGTTTACTAAGAGCCTTAAAATAAAAAGGAATTTTCCCAATCACTTCCGAGAAACCCATGCTGGAAAAATCTTTCAGGTGATAAAGAAGCTCGACTCCGAGCTTTTCCATATCATCGCCGCCAACACCAAAAAATTTTGTATCAGGGCAAAGCTTCACGAGCTCCGGAAGAAAACTTAGCGCATGCTCTTCACCGGATTTCTCACCAGCGATAATCAGACAGCTAGGCAAGCTTCACCGGAATAGCAGAACTAAATTCCATCGCCTTCAATGCACAATCCACCAGATGAACGGCATTCATACCATCCTTGAGATTCACTATAGCTGGTCGACCGGTCCTGATAGATTCGTAGAAGTTCTGATGTTCAAGAAGTAGATGATCACGTTTCGCGTAGCTTTCTTCTTTTACGAAAGTGCCGTCTTCAAATTTACCAGATGTCGCGACAGAAAATTTGTTTGCGAAGAGATCCACATGGATCGTGCCGTCTTTTGAGACAACTTCGAGATCACGAACTTCTTTCGTGGCATTTCTTCCGACGACAACAAAGGCATCACATTCGTCTTCCATTTTCACATAGATCGAAGCGTGATCCCATTTATCAGTTCTGATTTTATACCCATGTGCCGCCACTGAAACTGGTCTTGATTTAAAGAGATACATCAAAAGATCAAGATCATGAATTCCAAGATCCTGAACCACATCCACATCGGTCGCGCGTCCCTTGAAAGGAGCATAACGGTTTATCCGGACAGTGTATGGAGTGGGAAGGGCCTGAAGGGTTGTGCGTAGTTTTTCCCAGGCTTCATGGAAGCGCTCTGAGTGCCCTACCTGAAGAACGACATTTTTCCCTGAAGCAATTGACTTTAATTTCTCTGCTTCTGAATCATTTGAGCAAACCGGCTTCTCACAGAAAACATGCTTGTTGTTTTCCAGAAGATATCTCACGAGCTCAAAATGAGTTGAGGTCGGAGTAACAATGAAAGCAGCATCGATATCGTTAATAACTTCTTTGATGTCAGAAACTATTCTCACGCCCGGATGAGCGGCTTTTGCAGCTTCCTGACCAGCAGGAAATTTTTCAACAATCGCAACGAACTCCGCTACTTCCTTATGGGCATCGACTTTCTGGCAATGCCATTTTCCAAGGTGACCGTATCCTAAGACTGCTACGCGAACTTTTTTCATTCTTACTCCAAACTTTCTTAGAACCCTGGATTTCTTTGAGGCTTGCGGCTTAAAGAAGAAGACAAGGTCGAAAAACCGAGACGTACATTAAGTACGTCGCAGGTTTTGAGTACCGAAGGCGACGTACTTTAAGACCAAGACCCAAAGAAATCATCCTGCCATGAATGGCGCAATACCGATTTCTGATTTCTTAATGAATGCTGCGATTTCTTGAATCACGACATTGTGTTTGTATTCTTCCATGAGTTCCGGATGATTTACGAACGCACGTGGTGCGAGAGCTGAGGCTTCCATCGAACGGTAGAAATCAACCACTTCAGAAACTGATTCCTTGGCATGACCCTGGCGCTTCAGGCCGATGATATTAATCCCTTTCAGCCGAATCCGGTTTCCATAAGCAGTACAGAAGTTCGGGATATCGCGATCAATTCCGGAACCGCCTCCGATGTAAGCACCCTTTCCGAGTGTCACGAATTGAGAAATACCTGTGTTACCACCCACGATTACGCGATCGCCGATGTTCACGTGACCAGCCAGGTTCACAGAGTTTGCGAACGTAAGATTATTCCCGAGAGTGCAATCGTGGGCAATATGACAGTAGGCCATGAAGAGTGAGTTTGAGCCGATGATAGTCTTATTATCCTGTTTCGTTGTTCCCCGGTGGATAGAAACGTATTCGCGGAAAATATTCTTATCACCAATGATAGTTTCAGTTGGCTCGCCTTTGTAGGAAGTATCCTGAGGAGGAGCACCGATAGAGCCGAATTGGAAAAACTGGTTTCCCTTTCCAATAGTCGTATGGCCATCTACCACTACGTTTGAGTGAAAGACACAATCATCGCCAATGGTGACGTTGGCCCCGATCACACAGAATGGACCAAATTTTACATTATTTCCAATTTTCGCTTCAGGGTGAATGAATGACATCGGATGAGCATCATAATTCTTAGACATAAAATTCCTTATGAGAGTTTGATGGACGCCATGACCGAACACTGGGACACGAGCTCTCCACCAGAAAAAATTTCGCAATTGTAGTTCTGGAAAATTCCACGGGACTTCATCAGTGTGGCATGAATTTCAAGATCCATCGGTGGATTCACCGGCTTCTTGAATTTCGCACTTTCAACAGTAATGAGTGCCACTTCCAGTTTTGTTTCCTCGAGAGGCTTAGTCAGCATGTGAAGACAAAGAAAAGATGCAGCCTGGGCCATCATCTCTACCTGAACAACACCCGGAAGGATCGGGTTACCCGGAAAATGTCCTTCGAGAACCTTCACAGAATTATCTACGCGGAAGGTACAGATACTTTTTCCGCCAATAAGTTCATTTGCTTTGAAAGGTCCTGTCTTACCCTGAAGAGATTCGGGAAGCCGGACTTCCTTAACTCCGTCGATAAATAGAAACGGATCCCGGTGAGGAAGAAAGGTCATGACCTGTTTCTTATCAAACAACATAAGACTCCTTATTTTTCAGCTAACTTTTTTGTAAGCGCCAGACCCCTCAGCCATTCTTTGAGATCGCGCGCGGGAAAGCCTGCGATCTTAGAACCAGCGGGCCAGACGGCCGCTTCCATCACTCCGGCCTTTCCACCGATCTGTGATCCCATACCAATATGACAATCCGGACCAAGGGCCGCTTGTCCACCAATAACGACAAAATCCTCGAGAGTCACTGAGCCCGCGAGACCAACTTGTCCGCAAAGGACACAACCTTTTCCGATTTTACAATTGTGCGCGATCTGAACGAGGTTATCGATGCGTGTCCCAGAACCAATTCTTGTCGGAGAGAAAGTTCCCTGGTCGACTGATGTGTTAGTTCCGATTTCAACATCGTCACCGATTTCTACTCCACCCATATGCCAGATCTTGTGATGCTGGCCCTGGTGAAAGGTGTAACCGAAACCATCAGCACCAATCACAGTACCGGAATGAATGCGGCAGCCTTTACCAATTTTTGTAAAAGGATAAACAGTCACGTTGCCATAAATTTTCGTGTTATCCCCGATTTCAACATTCGGAAGGATGACAACACCCGGGAGAATTTCAACATTGGCACCGATCTTTACATTCTCACCGATGAAAACATGCTGGGAGATTTGAGCAGAAGAATTGATATCGGTCGTGCCCATCTGTCTTCCGTCGGCCTGGGAATTCATACCGCTGAACTTTCTGTCGTAGAAAGGTTTAGAAAGCATGGTCATGGCCATGGCGACGTTTGAAGATGTCGCGAACCATGAAAGCTTCAGAAGAAGTTCCTTGTCCTCGGAAGAAATCATCGAGAAAAACTTCTCGTCAATGATTGCGCCGATTTTCAAAGAGGCCACGTCATCGAATTTTGCCTTGAAGCGATTGAGGAATTTCGAGTTCTTTACGAAAACGATACTCTTCTCAGATGGTGCATCTAAAGCAGAAATGGCCAGAATCTCTTCTGGCCATTCATGGTTGTGAACTAATTTGAGACTTTGGTCGTACCTGACCAGGTCCTGGAGTTTCATTATTTCCCAGGATGCTTTTTGTCGTAAGCCTTGATCACTTCATCAGTGATATCTTTCTTGGCCTCGGCATAAACAATCGGAGCAGCTGAAAGCTCGAAAGTCATCGCAACAGCATTTGCTTTTGAAACTTCATCGATGATCGGGCGAAGTTTTTCAAGAAGTGGCTTCTTCATTTCAGCTTCCATTTTCTGAATCTCTTTCTGAAATTCCATTGTTTTATTCTGCAGGCCCATCATCATTTCCTGAAGCTCGCGCTCCTTGTTCATGCGGGCAGCTTCAGCAAGAACCATAGATTGCTTCTTGTAATCTTCCTGAGCTTTTTTGATTTTATCTTCGTCCTTCTTCAGGATCGCTTTCTTATCATTGAAAGATTTCTCAAGAGACTTCTGAACTCCTTTCCCTTCTTTGATATTCGTGATGACTTTCTGAATATCAACCAGGCCCACGAGAGTTGAACCAAAAGATGGCAGCGTAAGAGAGAGAGCAAGTAATGCGATAATAGACTTCATATGAGCTCCTTAGAGTGAAAACTTTAGCACCTGTTAGAATAATTGTCCTATGTCAAAATTGAACTGGTTCGAGGCTTCATTGTCGCCCTTGTCACCGAGACGATCCTTACGAGGATTGACCGGGAATCCAAATTCAAATCTGAGAACACCAATGGGAGAGAACCAGCGGAAACCGAAACCATAGTTGGAGCGGAGAGCATAGTTTCCTTCCTCTCCGATACGCGTCTCATAAACGTTACCTGCATCATAGAATACTACCCACTTAAGGCCGGCTTCTTTAATGAGGGGATGTTCGAGCTCAAAAGTTGTAAGGAGACTGAAGAGACCACCGAAGTTAAATGCCTCAAGGTTTCCAGTTTCAGTGTTTCTTGCCAGACGTCTTGGACCGATATCCTCAAGGTTAAATCCGCGCATGTTACGCGCTCCACCCATAGAGAATTTCTCAACACGTGGAATCTCGCGAGTTGTCGTCTTAAAAAGCTGTTGGGCAGTTGCCCGAGTACGGAAGACGAGATCTCCCCAGATCGGCTTGTAATAACGACCTTCGAGTTCACCCTTGATCCAGCGATAAGTTCCGCCGAGACCCGTATATTCAATCGACGTGCTGGTATAGTAACCGCCGGTTGGTTCAAAGATATTGTTTCGTTTGTCGCGAATGATTGAGGCCTGAAGGGATGAGCCCGAGCCGTTCTCAACTTTTTTGTCGATACCTTCGTTGATGACATTGCTCACTTCGTTGTCTTCATAACGATAAGTAAGGAAGAGTCGCGTATACTCAAAGATCGGGTGACCGACACGAACATCGGCACCATGCTTTTTGTAACTGAATGAGCGGATGAAAAAAGAAACTGTCTGGTAGTAATCCGTTCCGGCAGTCCACTTGGTATCGAAGAGATATGGCTCGGTGAAACCGATGTTATAAATCTGCTGGCGATTTGAATAAGAAAGGTTCAAGTTGATGTTCTGGCCCAAACCGCGGAAGTTATTCTGGGCAACACTCGCCTGAACAAATCCCTGAGTCGCTGTTGAATAACCTGCACCGAGAGAAATCTGGCCGGTAGGACGCTCCTTGATGGAGATTTCCACATCAAGAATATTGTCAGTGCCCTTTCTCGTGATGGTGTTAAAAATCACACTTTCCTGAGCAAAGAATCCGAGACGGTTTACGTTATCTTTTGATGTCCGGAGTTTTGATCCGGAATACATCTCGCCTTCTTTGATCCTGAGTTCGCGGCGGATGACTTTATCGCGTGTCTTGGTATTTCCTTTCATGATGATCTTACCGAAGTAGGCAATAACACCTTTCTCAAAAGAAAACACGACATCGACTTTATTTTCACCAGGAACAATCTCAAGCGTGCGGAGAACGTTGGCAAAGGCGTAACCTTTATCCTGATACATCTCAGTAAGAGTCTGGATATCAAGACGAAGATTTTCTTCGTTATAGATATCACCCTTCTTCATCTTGAGTTTTTCCATCATCTCAGACTCAGTAAAGAGTAGCTCACCATTAAATGAGATATCGTTTACTGAGAACTGAGGACCTTCCTGGAGACGGACAGTAATGAAAATCCACTTCTTGTCTTCAGAAGCAGTGACTTCAGGATTCTGGATATTGACCTGAAGATAACCCTTGGTCTTGTAGTAATATTTGAGGCGCTCAACATCGGTCTGGAAATTGATTTCTTTAAAGTTCCCTGAGCCCGAGAGGAATGAGAAATAGGTTTCCTCACGCGTCTGCATGAAGGCCTTGAGTTCATCATCATGCAGGGCCTTGTTCCCGAGGAACATGATTTTCTTAACCCGGACCTTGTCCCATTCCTTGATCTTGAATTTTACTTCAACAGCGCCACCCTTAGTTTCTTTCAGCGAGTAAGTGGCGACAGCAAGGAAATAACCCTTCTCTTCATAGTGCTTCTGAAGAAGAAGAATATCGTTTTTAAGAGTGGAGATATCGAGGATGTTAAATTCTTTGGTCTTAATCTGCTCTTTCAAGTCATCGTCATTGATCTCATCATTTCCATCAAATGAGACTTTCGAGATGATCGGCTTTTCTTTGAGCTTAAAGAGAAGGATGTTTTGATTCTTCGATTGCTTATGGAATGCTTCGACTTCCTCGAAGTATTTCATTTCATAAATGCGGGAGAGATCTTTTCTTAAGAGATAGTTATCCAGAATCATTTCAGGTCGAGTGCCGATTTTTTCCTGGATCGCTTCAGATTCAACTTTGCGGTTACCGGTAAACTCGATCGCGTCGACCTTGAACATTTCGCGAATTGGTCCAATGATCTCTTGAGCAAAACCTTTGGTAGGACCGCTCAAAATCAAGAAGATGAAGAAGAAGAAATGCGATCTTTTCAAAGGCGAAATCCCTTAACGCAAGACAGTATGTCATCAGATTTATTTAGGTCGAAATTTTAACCAATTATCTGACCATCTTCAATCACTATTTTGCGGGGAAAGAATGAGGCCACTCGATCGTCATGTGTAACAACAAGCAGCGTAGCACCGTATTCCTGGGCGAGATTCTTAAGGAGAGAGGCGACTTTCTCGGTGTTTTTAGAATCAAGATTTCCGGTTGGTTCATCACATAACAAGATCTTCGGACGCATTGAAAGAGCGCGAATAATATTCACTCTTTGCTGCTCACCGCCAGAAATCTCATAAGGATATTTTTCGAGACAGTGAGTCACACCAAGAATATCGGCCAGCTTCCGGGTGGTTTTTTCGGTTTCAGGTAAGGACTTTCCACCGATACGTGCAGGAAGAAGAATATTGTCCTTGCATGTCATTGAGGGAAGAAGAAAGTGAAACTGAAAAACAAAACCCACTGTTGTATTCCGGAACTGTGCAAGCTCCTCATCCGATTTCACAGAGAGATTCTGATTATCGATGATCACTGAGCCGTTCGTAGGAGTATCAAGTCCGCCGAGAAGATAAAGTAGTGTCGACTTCCCTGAACCAGATGCCCCACGAATTGCAACGAGCTCGCGGTCCTGAATAGTAAAAGAGATCCCGCGGAGAACTTTTGTTTTCCCGAAATTCTTTTCCACTTTTTCCAGACGAATAAAACTCATCAGCTGAACTCCTGTCGAAGGCCCTCGATGATCGGACGATTTTTCAACCGGAAATAACCGATCCCCGCCGCAACAAGTACCCAGAATAAAGATATCGCAGAGACTGTCACATAGTCCAAGAGATCAAGCCGAATACTGAGTTCCGAGAGAACGTAAATTTGTCCGGGTACTTTGAACATCGGTAAATTCTGGAGTGACCAGTTAAAGACATGGGAAAGGACCCACGCGCCGGCGCAGGAAGCGGCCCAGAGAATGAGAATGGATTTAAGCCAGAACATCATGAGCTCTTTCAGGGACAATCCCACTGCACGCAGGAAAAAGAAGTCCTGCGCTTTTTTCTCCATCACAAAAATAACAAAAGCGATGATATTAAATACTGCCACGAGAACGATAAGCTGAAGAATGAGAGAGATGGAAAACTTTTCGACCTTCACCGCCTCAATGAGAAATGAGTACTCATCCCAGAAAGGACGAACACGATACTCACCGGAAAGACTCATCCTGAGATCCATTGATTTTTGAGTGATGGGATCCAGATCATTAATCGCCTGATCAACCGGAAAATATGTCACGATCATCATATTAATGCGATCTTCAAGTCCCAGAATTTCAGCCAGGTCAGAACGATTCAGATAAACGAATCTAAGATCCTTCTGATAAATACCATGACGGATAATTTCCCCGATTTGAAAAACACGAATACTGGGGAGACCATTTCCAGACACGTTTCCCTTCCCCAGGGCGAGTGCCAAATTGTCGCCAATTTTGAGACTGAGAATTTTTGCAAGCTCTTCGCCGATAACGATGCCGGAAACAGAAGCTTTAATCTCAAGACCCGATGCTGCTTTAAAAGATTCAGATTCCACCCCTTTCACGAGTACACCCTGACTCAAGCCGTTTGCGAGTGCGAAGGCTTCCGTCTGAATGACCGGAGTGACAGCAAGTGGAGCTGACGCATTTACGTATTTGAGGATTTCTTCTTCGCGAAAAAAACCTTTTTTATTCGTGATGATGACATCACCCGTAGACTGACGAAGGCCCGTCTTCAGAAGGTGATCAAAGCCGTCCATAAGACCGAAGGTGCAAAGAATGACGGCGATGGAGAATGTGAATGAGAAAAAAGTCGCCATCAGGATATTTCCTGATGAGCGACCATGAAGAACGATTTTTAGCAGTTGTGGATATCTATTCACTGACTTCTTCAAAGAGGTGCTCTTTTTTGAGAAGTGGGAATAAGATCACGTCACGAATCGTGTGGCTGTCAGTAAGGATCATAACAAGACGATCGATACCAATTCCCTGACCTGCTGTCGGCGGCATTCCGTATTCGAGAGCACGGACGAAGTCATAATCCACGTCACTTGCTTCATCATCGCCTGATTCTTTCTGGACCGCCTGATCAGCGAAACGATCCAGCTGGTCAGTCGGGTTATTCAACTCGGAGAAGGCGTTTCCAATTTCCCATCCATTCATGAAAAACTCGAAACGATCAACGAATTCCGGATTCTCGTCATTACGACGGGAGAGCGGAGAAACTTCAGTTGGATATTCTGTGATAAATGTCGGCTGGATAAGTTTTGATTCCACGAGTTCTTCGAATGCAAGAACCAGGAGCCTGCCCCATGAAAGTGCAGCAACTTTTTTCGGATCCTGATCGACACCTTTCAAAAGACTCAGCAGATGGGCCTTGTCATTGACCTGGGCCATAGTGGAGTTTGTAAATTTAGAGACTGCCTCTCTCATCGTCATGCGGGCATATGGGCCCTTCAGATTAATGTCGTGCTCACCAAAGCGAACAATTTCTGAATGAAGAACATCACGGGCAATTCCTGTGATGAGGTCTTCTGTGAAATCCATGAGGTCGAGGTAGGTGGCATACGCCCAGTAAAATTCAATGGTGGTGAACTCAGGATTATGTTTAAGCGAGAGACCTTCGTTACGGAAACAGCGATTCATCTCAAATACTTTATTGAACCCACCCACGATAAGGCGTTTCAGGTGAAGCTCAGGAGCAATCCGCATGAAGAGCTCCATGTTGAGAGCATTGTGATGAGTATTGAAGGGCTTTGCAGCTGCTCCCCCGGCCACCGAGTGCATCATCGGAGTTTCCACTTCCAGGAAGTCTGCCTTGTAAAAATATTCGCGGATGTAACGGACGATGTGTGAGCGACGGCGAAGTTTATCACGAGTGTCCGAGTTCATGATCATATCCACATAGCGCATGCGGTATTTAAGCTCAGCATCTGTGAGACCGTGGAATTTTTCCGGAAGAGGACGGATTGATTTCGTAAGAATAGAAAGCTCGCGTGCATTGAGCGCAAGCTCTCCCTTCATTGTCTTAAAGACATCGCCTTCGGCATATACAATGTCACCGTAATCAAGGTGAGCATATTCTTTAAAGCCTGCTTCAGAAGTAACCTGTTTATTCACATAAAGCTGGAAGCGGCTCGTGCCATCATCACACTGAAGGAATGCGGCCTTTCCGAAGTCACGCACCATCATCACGCGGCCCGCGACTTTGTATCTTGGAGTTTCGCCGATTTCTTCCTTCGTCTTGTGCGCATAGGTCTCAGTCAGGTAAGCGAAGGTTGTATTTGGTTTAAGATTATTTTTATAAGGATGCGACCCTGAGTCTTCGAGCTTCTTACGTTTTTCAAGACGAACTCCCATCTGTTCATTAAAGAGTTCGGTCCAGCGGCTGATGTGTTTGTCTTTCATATGCTTCCTTTATAAATCGTCATTTCCGATATCCACGGCTTTTCCACCAAGGCTCTTCCACTGGAGGAATGCCTTCATGAAATCATCGAGGTCACCTTCAAGAACTGTTTCTGCCTGGGAAGAGGTAAAACCATTCCGGTGATCTTTTACTAATTTGTATGGGTGAAGAACATAAGAGCGGATCTGTGATCCCCACGCTACGTCCATCTTAGTTGATTCAAGTTCCTGCTGTTCCTTGAAACGTTTTGCCATCTCCATATCGTAGAGTCTCGACTTGAGAATTTTCATCGCTGTCGCTTTATTCTGGAGCTGGGAACGTTCGTTCTGGCACGCCACTACGATTCCTGATGGATAGTGAGTGAGTCGAACTGCAGAGTCAGTTGTGTTTACTGACTGTCCACCTGATCCGCCTGAACGATACACATCGATACGAAGATCTTTATCGAGAACTTCAATTTCGATAGTGTCGTCAACTTCCGGAGCAACAAAGATAGAAGCAAACGAAGTATGTCTTCTGGCATTTGAATCGTAGGGAGAAATGCGCACGAGCCGGTGAACACCAATTTCAGATTTTAGTAATCCGTAAGCGTAGTTTCCATTCACAATGACCGTTGCTGATTTGATTCCGGCGGCATCACCGTACTGGAAATCCGTAACGATTGCCTTAAAACCTTTTTTCTCACACCAGCGAGTCACCATACGAAGGAGCATCCCGGCCCAATCACAGGACTCTGTCCCGCCGGCACCGGAGTTGATTGTTACAATCGCATTGTTGACATCAGTCTCGCCTGAGAGGAGAGCTTTCTTTTCAACTTCGGAAAGATTGGTTTTGAGTTTCGGAAAGAGTTCGAGGGCCTCAGTGGCAGAAGCTTCGTCTCCGTCATAGGCCATTTCAAGAAGGATTTCAAAATCATCGGCCTGTCCCTTCACACCTGTGTAGAGACCTACAATATCTTCGAGAATCGATTTTTCTTTCTGAATCTTAGATGCGTTGGCAGTGTCGTTCCAGAAGCCATCAAGGGCCTCCAGCTCGGCAATTTCTTTTAAACGGCGACCTTTGCGTTCGACGTCAAAGTGACCTCCGAATGTGATCGAGAGTATCTTTAACGGAGCTGAACTGGGATTTGAAATCTCCCAACTTTAAAAGGAGTGCGTCATCCATGTGAACCTTCTGGAAGACATCACTTTACTGGCAGATTCTCGAGAAGCCAAGAATCATACAAAGTTTTTTGAGTGGCTTAGAAAAGAGTCCACCATCTTCCTGCTCAGGCTCCATATCTTCCTCGATGCAGTACTTATTCCCTTCGTGATGAACGCAGCCTTTGTTCACCTTAAACTTCGCATTATCAGACTCAGGATCTCCCTGAACATCTACGAGACTGAGAAGTGGAGAGAGGCTTGCCTGAGGTGCCGGTGCTTCAACAGGAAGGCGGTCTGCTTCAGGTGGAATCGTATTAGGATTTTTGAGCCAGTTACACTGGAAGGTCTCTGTACCGTTGGCGATACGGATCTTTTTGTTTTCTTCTGAAACTCCCCAGAGAACGCTTGAGAAGGTCTTCCGGGTAGCAGATGATTTCTTGTTAAACGATACAAGGAACTTCAGGAATTTCGCGATGGACTTAGGATCCTTCTCATTCGGGATTTCCTCGTACTTGATCATGAACTGGTAAATCTGCTTTTTAAAGAGCTTGATATACGAAGGCTTGTCGACCAGGAATCCGTCGAGTGCCCATGAATAAATTCTGTAAGCATCATCAACTTCATTTACGTCGAGATTATTGTTCTTGTTCTTGTCCCAACGAAGGAATGTTGCCTCAACGTGCATCATCTCTACGAGGATCGACATCAAGTCGCCTTCGTTATAGAAAATTTCTTCCGTCGGCTTACCATTCGCGTCTTCGTAGAATGTACATGTACGCGAAGCCTTGATCGTCATATCCAGATAAGCTTTGTTGTAATCCGAGTTCGGGATTTCACAGTTTCTCTTCGTGATACCAGTTTGTGGATCGCGGGACTCTGTGGCACCGAGACTGTCGAAGAGAAGCGGATAATAAGATCCATAGTCTTCGCACATGAACTTCAGGAAATTCTTCTTGAAACATGATGGCGAGATACGTTCAAAGTCATCCATGTCGGCGTCACAAGACTTCGTAAATTTGACCATCATTTCTTTGGCCATACCAATTCCGCTTACGAGAGAAACGGCAAACTCCGCTCCTTCATTTACGTCAAGAATCGGTAAACCTTTTTTCGTGTTCGGATCAATGTTCTCATCCGACTGATATTGGAACAGAGTCGCAAGAAGCGAGATGGTATCTGCTGTACTGATCGCACGGTGAGGCATGATCAGATCGAGAGCAATAAGTTCGTTCTTCACACGTTCAAGAATCTTCTGCATCTGAATCTGGTCAACACCGTGGGTGAATGTTGTGCCTGTGTAAGGGAATTTCGTCCCCCATGCCACTGGTTTGCCCTCAGAATCCAGCTCATCCGGATCTTCAAAACGCAACACCAGATCGAGGAGATATTCATAAAGAGCAATTTCAAAGACAGCATCCGGGTTGCGGCGCCAGTCACGGGTATAGAAACCTGACTCAAACTCCCCTTTCATGAAGCGGTAGTTCTGAGTGATACGGATAAATTTCTTTAATTCATTCGAGTATTCAGGGAATGCGTTGATCGCCTGATTATAATTAATCGAAACCGGAAGCTTCGATTCGAGAGTCATCCGGAACTTGTCGTACATCCGGTGGAAGACCCATCCCATGGTGAGAACTTTATCGCCATGGTAGAGCATGTTTTTGAAATCAGATCCGTAAACTTCTTTAGATCCGCCACCCATGAGGATCTTCTTCCCGTAAACCACTACTTTTTTAAACTTCTCGATATCGAGAGTTTCTTTCGGGACAAACAGTTTCACTGTCTCGAAAAGGTCTTCCATGGAGAAGAAGTGTTCATTGTCACGGTTACCGAGCTTTGGATTAAGAATAATTCCAGAGAGGTTTTCCACATCCATCTTAAGCATCGAAAGAATCGATTCCTGGTCCAGAAGGATGTACTTGTAGCGGACAGCATCGAGAGCAATTTCTGCGAGATATGGAAATGAATACATGAAGCGTTCAAGCTCCACATGAGAAATAATTGTCTTATTTCCGCCGAGAAGAACCTTCTTCACGAAGAGAACTTTATTGATTTTCGCGATCACTTCGCCGGTATCTGATGTTGTAAATGATTTCAGAAGCTCAGGAATATCGAGAGTATCAATTCTTCCGCCTCTTTCCTTACGGAAAGTACGAAGAAGAGCGACCATGATCTTGTTAGATGCCTCACGAACATGTGACTTATGGATCTTGTGCAGGCGATAGGTGGCTTCCTGCTCTGACTGGAAAATCGGGCCAAAGTTGAGCGCCATCTGCTCGTTGAAAACAATCGCGAGATTAATTACGTCATCCACGTTTTCTTTCGAAATATATTCGCGTTCTTCACCACGGATTAGGAAGTTCAGATCGTAAACAGCCTTGAGGGCCTTAAGAATTTCCGGTGTAATTCCTGTCTCATGCTTTCTGAGGTATGCCTCGAAAGATGCCCGGTGCATGTAACCAGGTCTACTATCGTTTTTTACGACTTTGATAAAGAGATTGAGGTTTGCTCCGAGACATCTGAGCTGGCTCGAGATGTTCTGATGAAGGATGTTTTTAAATGAATCGATTTCAAGTGCGCAGTCGGCACGGAAGCGAGAAGTATCAAGTTCTTTAGGAACGACTTTTGTACCAAGGAGATCCCCGCACGCAGTCAGCGTGAGAAGCATCAGACACAGAATGAAAGTACCGAATATATTCTTCATTAAAAGATATACCTCAAGGCCCCATAAACAGAGTCGTTATTCGCGAACGTTGACCAGTAGGATTTCCCATTGGTCGGTGTTCCGATCGAATTCACTCCTGCCATCATCTGGAGGTTTCTAGTCACATTATAAGTACCGCGGACCATGAGCATGCGATCTGTTGTCAGAGTGTCGTATTTCAAGTCACCAAAGAGTGTGAACTTTCTGGTGAGCGCGCGATAAGCAAACACATCAACTGCCTGGTTCCAGCGAGGATCTTCGGCGAGTTCTTCTTTCTGACGATCGTATGGAGAAAGTCTTGCGATGTAATTGAAGCCAACTCCATAAAGATCATTGGTTTTAGAAATACCACCACCAACATAGTCTTCACGTCTTTTTTCAGTCTTGATCTCAGTATACTGGTAAGCCTCAGCAGAACCATCCGGAAAAGTATTAGGACGGATAGCAATTCCTGAAGCATAGACTTCGATATCTCTGTTACGCCACTTGAGAGTTGAGCCGTAGACATCGTGATAATAGAACTGAGGACGGACTTTAACTTCTACAACATCTGGAATTGGATCTAACTTAAAATCTACTTTGGTAGAAATCTGGTTTTCAGGCTTTCTGATGATGAAGTTATCCATCACCCAATGCTTCGATTCGTAACCGATATTGGCGCCGACACTGTGGCGGTAAACCACTTCTGAAAGCCCCGGGTAATCCACTGTATACTGAACGGGAATTTCTCTGCCGTTGTAATTTGTCGTTGAAGCAGGTGGATTTCCCCACTGAGAGCGCGAAGTAATCGACTTATCACTGTTATTAATATCAAGACCCGGATTTGTTTCCGGAACGTAGAGCGGAGAATAGAAAGCGCGGTATCTCATTCCGTTAGAAGATTTTCTTTCAAACTGAGCGCCAAGGAGGCCTTCCTGACCAGGATTAAAGAAATCAAAATTTCTGCGGTTATTGAGTTTACCAAAGCCCCATGTCTTATCGGCTTCACTCCATGGAAGAATCTGGCGTCCGACTGTGAAGACGTTTTTCTCTGAAACGGGAAGTTTAATATAGGCTTCCTGAAGAGAATATTGCGTGAGATTTTGATCGTTGTACTGAGCTGCGGCCGTAAAACGGTGCTCTTTTTCAAACGAAGTCTGAGCTTTGTCGAAATAGTCGAACTCCATACTCCCGTTGTAACGGTTTCCGGGAACATCACCGACATTGGTGCTTGCTTGATTTGAAAGTGCGCCGACATAACCATTCAGACGGCGTTCGCCGCCCGTATCAATTGAAGCGTATTGCATACCATCCGGCCGGTAGGCCCAGGCCCCGGCAGAGAAGAGAAGTGCAATAGTGGTTAAAGCTCGCAACATGAAAAACAATCCTATGGATTCATTATTCCCGAATCCCATTCCAAACACTTGACACATAGTACCAAGGCAGATTGTGTCCTCCCCCAAGAATGTAAAGGTTATAGACCTGTCATATTCACAGGCACTTCCGGTTTTTTTATTTGTTTTTAAGAGGCCATTTATATAGTGTCCGTCCCAGAGTTTCCAACTCAACTAAAGGACCATAAACAATGAAGCTAACTATTGGATTTTTCGTTGCCTTGTTTGCCCTCTCAACAGTGGCAGCCGAGGGACGCTTTCACCCGAATCACCTCTTTATTAAGATGAATGCCGGTGAATCTCTCGTGAAGTCTCCCCTCATTAAGTCTTCCAACAAGATTTTCGGGGACCTTTATCTCGTAAAAACCTCTAATCCGGTTGCTCTCCAGAAGAGCCTCAAAGCTGAAAAATCTGTCTCTTATACTGAGAAAGATTTCTATGCTGGTAAATCGGTCATGCCAAAGCTCGAGCCGATGGACCCGGTATCTATGAAAATGAAGGGTCTCTTTGAGAGAAACTTTACTAATTTCAATGATCCACAAGTTGGAAAACTTTGGGCCTTCTCAAGTGCTAACGGAATGGAAGTTGATGCTGCCTATCGCTCACTTCCAGCTCGCACTGTTAACGAAGTTATCGTTGCTGTTGTTGATACTGGTGTTGATCATAGTCACGAAGATCTTCGTGACATCATGTGGGAAAACCGCGGCGAAATCCGTGGGAACGGAAAAGATGATGATGCTAACGGGTACATCGATGACATCCACGGAATTAACACTCTTGTAAGAGATTCAAACGGCAACGCTACGATGAACACAATGGCAGGTCACTGGCACGGAACTCACGTATCAGGAACAATCGCTGCTACTCAGAACAATGCTATCGGTATCGCCGGTGTTGCTTCGAACGTGAAGATCATGGCAATCCGTACTGTTCCGGATGATTCTGACGAACTTAACTCAGACATCATCGAGTCTTATAAGTACGCCGCTAAAATGGGTGCTAAAATCATCAACTGTTCTTTCGGTAAAGCACCGATGGAAGGTGATAATGCTGTTCGTGACGTAATCAATGAAATCGGCAAGAAATACGGTGTTCTCGTTGTTGCTTCTGCTGGTAACGATTCTATGGGTCCGTTCTCTTGGCATAACAACGACACAAATCCTAAGATTCCTGCAGCTCTTGATAGTGCAAACCTTATCACTATCGCTTCTACAACAAGCTCTGGTGGACTTTCTTCGTTCTCAAATATCGGAGCAAAGACTGTAGATATCGCTTCTCCAGGTTCTGACATTTACTCAACAATCAATGGTAACAAGTATGCTATGGCCTCTGGTACATCAATGGCATCTCCGAACCTTTCAGGTGTAGCGGCGATGGTTCTTGGTTACTACCCGAACGTTAAGGGTGAAAGACTCAAGGAAGCTCTCATGGCATCTGCTGTGAAGGTTGCTGCTTTCGAAGGCAAAATGGTTTCTGGTGGACGTGTGAATCTTAAGCGCGCTCTTGAAGCTGCTGCGAAGATGTCAAAAAGAAGAAATTAGTAAGTTCTCAAAGGGGCCTTAGGGCCCCTTTTTTTTTGTCTGAAATGAGAGTGAGTGCTCGATCTTCCCATTTCTGCATGAGCTTTTCTTCCGTAAGAGACACTTCGTGATCGTATCCAATCAAATGCAAGAGGCCGTGGAAATAAAGATGAATGAATTCATCCCAAGTGCTGATCTCATGTTCTAGAGCCTGTCTGCGGGCGGTAGGAATAGAGACCGCAATATCACCGAGAAAAATTTCATCTTCGGCCCGTGAGATCTTTCTCAGATTTTCATAGGCAGGAAAAGATATGACATCAGTCGCTTTATTTTTATTGCGATAATCGTGATTAAGCTTCCGGATGCGCTCGTCTCCGCAAAGAAGAAGGGACACCTGATAAATCTGAGAAGGGCGCGATGGAATGATCTTCGCTTTCAGAAGATCGGAAAAAACCTCTGATGCAAGGCTCATATAGAATTTCATCTGCTTCATATCGCGCGACGAGAGTCGCGACGTTGAACGAAATTCGGTCTGGAGGATAGGTTTCTTCATCCTGCTTATGTTATCCTCGGATCTAAGGAGAGACAATGGAATACCCTGAACTTGAAAGATGCATCAAAACCATCGAAGCCTTAAGAGACCCGAAAACTGGTTGTCCCTGGGATCTTGAACAGTCGCATGAGTCTCTTCTCAAATATCTTCTCGAAGAATCCTATGAGTTTATTGAGGCCGTTGAGCTCGGTAAACCAAAGCTCATGGAAGAGGAACTGGGTGATGTCCTGCTTCAAGTTCTTCTCCACTCTACCATTGCGTCCGAGTCCGGAAAGTTCAGTCTGGAAACTGTTTCCAAAACTCTTGCTGATAAAATTATCCGCCGTCACCCGCATGTCTTCGGAGATGTGAAAGTGAATGGTTCAGACGATGTCATAGTGAATTGGGAGGAGATCAAGGAAAAAGAAAAAGGCGAAAAGAAATACACCATCGACGAAAAGCTGCTTCAGGCCCCTGCTCTTGTTTCGGCTTTTAATATTGGAAAGAAATCAACTGCTGTTAATTTTGACTGGGATGACTACCACCAGGTCGCAGGAAAAGTTGAAGAAGAGTGGCAGGAAGTTAAAGAAGAACTACCTCCAGGAAATACTTACAACAAGGAACGTGTCCGCGAAGAGATTGGCGATCTTCTTTTCAGCGTAGCTCAATTAGCAAGACACCTTGATATTGATCCGGAAGATTGTCTCAGAGACGCCAATCGGAAATTCATTAACCGCTTCAAAAAAGTGGAAGATACCGTTAAGTCCCAGGGCAAAAAGCTGGGAGAGGCCCCACAATCAGAGCTGGAAAAAATCTGGATTGAAGTGAAGAAAAAATGAAACTTAAAGCAAAATGGACGAAACTCCCTACTGATAAAAGGCTGCACAAGCTCAATGTTCCTGTCGTGGGGCTTACCGGTGGTATAGCTACCGGAAAATCCACTGTAGCAGGGGTACTTATTGAGAAAGGTTTACCCGTTATCAATGCCGACCTTCTGGTAAAAGAAATTTATACGCAATCAGAGACGAAGAATTTCATTCGTACAAATTATCCCGATGTCATGAAGGGATCTGAAATTGATTTCCGTATTCTGAGAGAAAGAGTTTTTACGGCACCTGCAGTGAAGGATGAAATTGAAGCTTTTATCTACGCCAGAATGCCGGCAGCATTTGCTAATGCGTACAAAAATCTCGGTAATCCGGCGATGGTGATTTATGATGTTCCATTACTCTTTGAGAAACATCTTGATGTGATGGTGGATTTGAAAGTCCTGGTCTACGCTCCCGCTAAAATTCAGAAAGCGAGACTTATGGAAAGAGATAACCACGAAGAGTCCATGGCGTTGACAATAATGGCAAGTCAGATGGATATTGAAGATAAAAAAGCCAAGTCTGATTTTGTGATCGATAATTCAGGAACATTGGTGGAACTTGCCGAAGAAGTGAATCAATTTCTCCGGCAATCTTTCGACTAGCGTCTGCCCCTTGGCATACAGCGGCCTTCAGCATATTCGAAGACACGCATCGACGTGAACCAACCGCCCTCTTTGACTGTCTTACAGTAAAGTCCGCGATCACATTCATATTCAAACATTCCGGCGGAAACATGCTTTCCACTCTTGAAGACCGGACATTTCTGATTAACAACTGACCTGACTTCGCACGAGAAGTACTTCTCGCGTCTTTCCTCAACACATCTTGGAACAGCAGCGTTCCCTACTACTCCACGCATTCCCTGGTTGAACCAACGGATACACTGGTTATCTCTTACGCATTTTGTTTTTGGGTGAGAGAAGCGAAGAGAAGCAATAACGTTTCTCATCTGGATATTGAGAGCGTCTTTTACTGTCAGGCGGTTATTAACTTTCGCATGTAGAAAGTCATTCATACAAAGACGCTGGAGGTATGAAAGAGATGCGGTCTGGTTACCTACATATTCCGGAACCAGGATACGACGAGACGTCATAGTCACATCATTGGCGTACTTAGCACCGAAAGAAGCTCCGCCGCCCACTCCGGCAACACTGAAGTTACCGCCACCAGAATATTCGGTATTAAAGTTCAGGGCCACTTCGCAGAAGAAAGCGATAAAGCGCTTCTGAGTTTTTCCACCAGTAATAATGAGCTGGCCCGCTCTGTCTCTTTTGTTGAAATCAAACTCTCCGGAAGCTGTAATAGCAGGACTAAGACCTTCCGAAAGAATTATTACCCTGGATTCGTAATGACGATGGAAATCGATTTTGGGACCACCGGAAAGTTCAGCACCGAGGAAATTAATCTTCAGTTGGTAGCTTATGTTAGCGTCAGCTCTTTTAGTTACTGATGAGTTAGTAGTCATTCCGGCGGCAGATGCCCAGCGGGTGTTGGCCCGTTCTGAGACTAGTGAAGAGAGAATCTCGGCCTTGTTGGTATATCTGAGTCTTTCAGCGTCCTTGTCTGATCCACCAATGGGAGCGCTCGCATTAGTACTTGAAAGCACACTTTCTACATTGAGATAGTATGAACGCTCTGTAACTTCAGGAAGCATAAAGCGCTGAAGGTGATCGACATTGTCTTCAGATGAAATGACTCCGCTGGAAACATCTTCAAGAGCTTTGTAAGCAATTTCCTGAAAAGATTCACGGATGCCGGCATCGGCCAGATCGAGGTCGCGGTCAATGGATTCACGAACCATATTTTTTGCAGCTTCCGCATCACCGGTTTCCAATTTGGCTTTTTCGAATGTTGTTACAACTTGCTGTTTAATTTTTTCGACCATGAGCTGAGCTTCCGCTTCAGCACGGTCATCAAGAGAAAGGTTTTGTTCTTCGTATTTCAGTTCGCGGTGATAGCCTTCAATGTGAAGTGCCGGCACGATTCGCGAAAGCCTTTCGAGAATGCGCACACGTGTACGTTTCTCTTCCATGCTCACTCGAGCGAGAGCTGAAAAAGAAAACAGTGTGATCAAAATGGCCGAACTAAGGCGGAACATAGAAACTCCTTGTATTACCCGGAAATAATAACTGAACAAAGCTCTGGAGTTGGCGTGGAAGGTAAAAAGGAAATACTGTCTAACTTTTAGACGATTGAGTCCTCGAGGGAAAATGGAGATCGATTCAGCCACTAAGCCGGGCCGAAGTAGTGTCTAGAAACTGGACACCCCCTTGGTAATTTTTCCTCCAGCGCTTACCTCATTTTCATCAGTGTTAAGGTGTTCAGGATTATTTAACGTAAAGGAGAGAACAAATGAAAATTCTATCATCTGTATTACTTATGACCCTGGCCACGAGTGCATTTGCAATCAGTGAGTGTAAGATTGAGAGATCGTATAGCAACTTCTATGTTACGATCGACGGCGCTTATATGACTAATGCAAGTAGCACGATTGATGAAGCCATGAAAGAAGCTTACGATCTTCACAAAATCGGAATGTGTTCGCTTCCTACACCAAAAGGCGAGTGTAAAGTTGAACGCTCATACAGCAATTATTATGTCACAATCAACGCGAGCTATTTCACAAGCGCTTCCAGCACACTTTCAGAAGTTCAAAGAGACCTGAACAAACTGGTGAACCACCGTTTATGCTATTCACCCCGCGCGCGTGTCGCCTGTAAGATTGAACGCTCATACTCAAACTTTTATGTCACTGCTGGTGGAAGTTATTTGACGAGTGCCTTCCCAACAATTCAGGGTGCTCATGAGACAATTCCAGCGCTTCAGCGTCTGGGCCTCTGCTACAGTAACTACTCTCCAAGCCCTATGCCTGCACCTCAAAGTCCTTCAGAAAATCAGACTTCTTACGAGGACGTACTTGGTTTCAATTTCAAGATGCGTTCTTTCCAGATTTCCAACACGGTAGTTGCAGTGGCCAAGGCGATTGAGCCATTCATTAATAATGCACAGGAAAATCAGGTTGATGCTATCAAAGCTAAAGCCATCAATCTACGTGCTCAGATTAACGCTCGCTCAGAGCTAGGTTTGGTAAAGAAGACGATTACAGAACTTAGCAATCTGATTCACGAAGCTTCACCATTCATCGAGCAGGCCCTCGAAACAGACACACTGGACGGAATGGCGGAAGATTTTATCACGGCCCGTGAATCTATCGACCGCATGAACAGATTCCTTGCCCGGGAATATCAGGGTCGAGGCATGGATCTCTACTAGTTTTTTTCTCCGAGGCTCCCCGTAAGGGGAGCCTTTTTCATTTAGACAGTTAAATGTTCCGGCATGCTCCAGGTCTTTATTTTCTTATCCCATGGATCAACGAACGATAGAGAGCTCGCAAGAAGCTTGAGTCCTTCTCTATTCTTATTTCCTTTCCCATACTTCGGGTCCCCCATCACCGGGTGTCCGATGTGATCCAGATGTCGCCGGATCTGGTGAAGCCTTCCCGTTTCGATATCCACTTTGAGAAGACTGACACTCTCAGAGCTATCGAGAACCTCGATGTGAGAAACAGCTTCTTTGTCGTCGAGCGAAGCTGTAATCGTTTCTTTCCGGCCGGGAGTCATCGAACCTAAAACCACAGCTTCATATGTCTTCTTGATTCTGTTTTCTTGAAAAAGCCGGCTTAGTTTTGCCGCCCCTTCGGAAGTATAGGCAATAAGAGTAAGACCTTCAGTCTCACGATCGAGGCGATGAACGAGGTATGTTTCTTTTTTCTTATTCACTTCCACATAGCGAAGGAGTGAAGTGTGATCTCCGGCCTGAGTTCCCTGGGTGACGACTCCGGCCTTCTTGATCCACACTCCATAATGACGGGTTTCTTCGAGGCATTCTGCCTGTGTGAGGGTCGGGAGTGAGAGCACACGGGGATCACAGTAAAAGGTAAGAATGTCCTGAGGCCTAACAGGATAGTTCGCGTCTCTTTCTTTCAGTATCTTTCCCTTCCCGCCTTTTTGAAGCCAGACAGCACCTTTGGTGCAGGCGTCAGCAATTTTATCAGGGGGAAGCTTGGAAGAGGAGGAAAGGAGAGCGGAAAGAATTCCGCTCTCCCGTGCAATAACTTTATAAACTTTCATCAGGAAAGAAGCTGAAGATCTGAACTTTGATCAGCAAGTTCCTGCGATCTCCGCGAAACATCGAGATCCTGCTTCATGAGGTCTCTCAGAGACTGGAGATTATTAACCAGCTTACCTTCTTCGGATGTGAAGACTTTCTGAATCTCATGAATGGTTTCTTTCAGGGCATGGTCTTTCTGAGTTGTCTGGAAGTTGAATTGAATCTGCTCAGTCGCCTTAGCATCATTCATCATATTCATTTTTCCGACGAGTACGTCGAGTGAACCAAGCTTCTTCTCGAGAAGGCTCACGCTGACATCCAGGCGTGCAAGCTCATCCTTATAACGGGTCGCAAGCTTCTGCTGGTTTTCATCAAGTGGCGGAAGCTGCGAAAGAAGAGAATTGTTCATGGAAATCAGGCGGGCCTTGTTTTCCATGAGTTCAAACTTGAGTTTCTTATAATCAGCGCGGAGGCCATCAATCTGAGAAACGATCTCCATTACTTCACGGACCCGCTTCATCCCTTCCTGGCCCTTCTCCTGGATTCTCATGGCTTCATTACGAAGCTCATCGTTCTGCTGGAGAACACCTCTGTTGATCATCGTGAGTGATTCACACTTATCGAGAACTATGATGAGTGAAGTCTTGAGATCGTTAGCGATACTCATTTCCCTGCGGATGATATCTTTCTTCGTTTCTTCAGTCTTACCAATCTCGTCGAGAGCTGATCTAAATCCGGAGTTCTCGTTTTCAATTATCTGAATCGTGCGGAGATACTCATGCTTTTCCATGGAGATGCGGTGATGGAGATCACGCAGTTCCTGGAAAGTGTCTTCGAGATTATTTGATGAGAAATCTTTCTCAAGCATTGAAAGCTCATCTTCATCAAGCGCTTCGGTATTCCAGAGATCAGCAAAGCGTCTGATGACTTCGCGTGAGAGATTTACCTGCTCATGGATAGCATCCTTGACTGAAACTAATGGATAGAAAAATACCATCACTCTGTCTTCGCGGTTCAGTGTGATCGGAGTGATATACATTTCAAATGGCTGAGCGGGAGCTAGCTCGTCCTGTTTGATTTTCACAGGATAAATACCAGCCACTTTATTCACCAGTGCTTCGTAAACCGGATCTTCTGAAAGGTTCAGATAATCGCGGAGATAGTCCCAGTGAAAAGACTCTGATCTTACTTCCTCAGGTGAGAGATAAAACTGATCGAGGAAGAGTTGATTGAACCATGTCACTTTGAAATTGTTATCGAGCATGCATCCGCCGAAAGGAAGACCTTCGTGGAGCATGGAACCGAGATTGAGTTTTACTTTGAGTTCATCCAGAAGACGGATGATATCTTCACGTGTGGCATCGGAATAGTGATCCACCATGAAACGCTGATCAGCGAGAACGCCTTTTTCAATTACATGCTTAACTTCATTCTCAACCTGTTCGCCGATCGTGATTTTCTGCCAGCGGAAAAGGTAAAGTACTCCCATCCATGCAGTCATGAGGCAGCCCACGATCGCAAAGAGGAAGATGATGAGATGTTTCTGCTTCTGGACCGGAACAAAGGCCAGATTTGTCGCTTTCTTCTCAAGCTCAGTCACCCATGTTGTCATGGCGAGAGTTGCAGCAGTGATCTCCGCTTTCATATTGCGGGATGAAGATGACAGGCTTGCGAGAAGAGAGAGTTCATTATCAATTGAAGTAAAACGGGCGAGAAGGCCGTTCTTTTCTCCGTCAGTAAGAGCAGATTTTTCAACAAGTGCAGTGAGCGATTTCAGATCACTTCTCAAGTAACTGACTTGAGCAGACCCAGCTACATTTTTGGAATTGAGATTATTCAGACGTGACTGCATTTTTTCAGTGATAGCAGAGATCCGCTTGAAGCCATTCGCGCGGGCAACTCCATTAAGCGTGTTGATTTTCGCTGTCATCACTTTGAGAGCGTCTGAAGGATCAGACATCTCACTACCCTTCGTGATGAGGCGGTTGAAAGTGCGGATTGATTTCTGAAGATCAGAATGAGGTTTTACTTCGAGGATGGTTTCAGTTTCGGCCATACGGGCCGAGAGTTCTTTAAACTTCTCGAAAGCTTTTTCAGACTGGGCCCAGGATAAGTATTTTGCGATTTTTTCGAAAGTATCATCGCCCTTGTAAAACGAGATCATTTCTTTAACTTTGAGATTTCGATCCGCTTCAGTTGCCTGATACTGGAACAGGCGAAGTGCGAAGATCGCACTTCCGAGAGTTGAGAGGATGGCGACGAGAAAGATCCCGTGCATGACCCATGAGCCCTTCGCGAAGGTTTTTTTCCAATCCATAGAAGTTACCTCTGAAAATGAAAGATATTAGCTACTTAAATTTTCAGACAAAATGACACGGTTTGGAAAGCTCAATAAATAATAAAAAGCCCGAGGTTTAGACTCGGGCTTTTTGAATAATGATCTTTTTGAGTTTTTCTTAGCTCGCGAGATCTTCGTATGAATCGAATTGATTGCGAAGTTTTGCTTTGAGTTTCAGGATCGCCTGAGTGTGAAGCTGAGACACGCGGGACTCAGTCACATCGAGAACCTGGCCGATTTCTTTCAGGTTAAGGTCTTCAAAGTAATAAAGAGAAAGAACGAGACGCTGCTTCTCCGGAAGGGTTTTGATCCCGTCCTTGATGATTTCCTGCGCGCGCTTGTAACCAACGGCAGTTGCCGGGTTTGCACCACGAGAAGTCTCCATGAGAGAAACCATGAGCTTCTTGTCGCCCTTACTCATTGCTGCTGCATCTTCGATATTGAGAAGAGAAACAGATTTCGATTTATTGATGAGCTCATGGAATTCTTCCATTGAGCAAGCGAGCTCTTCGCACATCTCTTCGTCAGTTGCAGGACGACCGAGATCTTTCTCGAGTTTGGCATAAGCCTTCTCTACAACCTTGGCCTTCTCACGTACTGAACGAGGTACCCAGTCCTGTGAACGAAGTTCATCGAGGATAGCACCGCGGATACGGAACTCAGCATATGTCTTGAACTTGTTATCACGAGTAGGATCGAATTTCTCAATGGCGTCCATGAGACCGATAACACCACAAGAGATCATGTCATCAAGCTCGATATTCGGTGGAAGACGACTTGCGATCTTCTGCGCGATATAGCGTACGAATGGAGCGTACTCGAGAATGATTTCTTCTTTGACCTTTGGGTCAACAGTAGAGCGGTAATCTTTGAGGTTCTTAAGTTTGGCCGTGAGTGATGACATTTGGTAGCTCTCCTGTGCTTTCGCCGATTAATGAACGTCGTGTTCAAAGGCCAAATGACCAGCGCTCGATGGGCGGATCAGTGGTCCACCAAGTTTTTCGGTGTACCCATATAAAAGTTTAACGAAATTTTTGTGGAACTCATTTTTCCCTTCAGAGAGGAAAAAAGTATCAAATCCTTCGGCAGGAATATCCAGTTTGGGAATACCTCCGAGGACATGAGTCTTCGATCCGATGAAGTTCCCGATAGTCTCAGTCAGGGTCATGACGACTCTCTGATACTGTTTATCGTGCTGAAACATGTTCACGATCAAGTGATTCTCAGAGACGTTAAAACGGCTCGCAAGGACCTTAATGAGTGAATACGAATCAGTGATGGAAGACTTATCAGGAGTCACCACAACGAAGCGGTGATCGCAGAATGCATTCAAGGTAAGTGCTGAGAGCGAGAGTCCAGCTGGACAGTCGAGGATGATGAAATCGTACTCATGCTCATGTCCCTGGATGATATCTATGATGATTTCATCAAAGGC
Source organism: Bacteriovoracaceae bacterium (assembly GCA_046595005.1). Lineage (GTDB taxonomy): Bacteria > Bdellovibrionota > Bacteriovoracia > Bacteriovoracales > Bacteriovoracaceae > Peredibacter. The sequence continues at coordinate 137,948 of JBKJPL010000001.1, forward strand.
GAGACGAGATTCGAAAACTTCAACCGAGCCATTACATGCCGGAAGAAGATGAAAATTTCCCTGCATGATCACACAGTCTTCGAAAGCTTTCTCACCTGTGAGAAGTTTCTCGAACTTGTTATCCATCGGGAGATTGAGCTTGATAGCGGTATTAGAAAGATTTGAATCACAATCGATGAGAAGTGTTCTGTTACCTGCTTTCGCAAGTTCTACAGCAGTTTTAAGAGCGATAGAAGTCTTACCTACTCCACCCTTACCGCCGGTAACGGAAATTTTCACACAAGGTCTGAATGAATCGAGAGAACGGGACTTAGTGGTCTTTTCGGAAGTCGAAAAGGTCTGCAACCACTCACTGGTCTTGTGCATATAACTCCTGTCGGCGCACAACCCTGACATCCTGTCGGGGTTATAATTTGACTTGGCTTAGATCTAGAACTGAAAGAGACCGCCCATCAATCTCTCAGCAGTAGCTCCTTCAATATCATCAGGAACCACAGGGCCGGTTCCGAAGAATTTTAGAGGCAGCTTATTGAGACCTTTGTGAACATTGAAGAGAGCTCCAAAGTTCATGCAGAGGTCCACATGAGAAATGATAACACCGTCGGCAATATCCTTGTAACGAGCAAGAATTTTCCGGTTATAAAGTTCAGAGTGAATTGCAGATAACGTGGTAAGGACCTCTACGTGGTGGAAACCACGCTTAAGTGTCTCAACAAATTTTTTGGTTTCATCCGAGTGTTTACCATTTAAACGAACATCGATTAGGACAGATTTGCCGGCTTCCACTGCTTTTCTGGTTAACCCTACCAACTCCGGATAATTCTGAACCTTTTCCACCCTGATCCCGAAGACCTGAGCGGCAAAGTCAGTTGTTCCGTTATTCTGGGCATCCTGCGAATATTGAAGAACGACCACGTCCTTTTTCAGGATCGCGATCTTCATTCCCATTGTTGACTGGCCGGAAGCTGCTTCAGAAACGAGAACAGTGATCACGGGCTCGCCGTTTTCGACTCTCGCAAAAAGCGGAATCGCAGTATTGATCGTGCTCGCCATTTCTTTCAGACCAAATTCAAAAACAATGTCTGAATCTTCGAGATCATCTTTAGAAAGTTCGTATTGAGCTTTCTTGATGAGATCAAGAATATGAGCTTCATCCACATCGAGAGTCTTAAGTGTCGTGCGAAGTTGGAAAATTCCCTTCGCTTCATTGAGATGCTTCTGGTTGAACTGATAATTCTGGGAAAATTCAAGAATTTTTTGCTCGAGAAGCTGGATCTTATTCTGTTGAGTCGACATCATCTGACGAAGCTCATTGTAGGCTTCGCGGCTGACATGAGATGAAGGTTCTGAGGATTTCGGAGCTTCAGGAGCCTCCGCATATCTCCCGCGCTGAGAATTTTCTTGCTGCGGTTGCTGAGGCTGAGCTTGTTTTTGCTGAACTGGCTGCCGTGCTGCCGGACGAACAACTCTATCGTCAACCGAATCTGTCATGGAATCATTTTCTTCTTCACCGAGAAAATCATCCAGGCTGTTTTTGAAAAGCTTGCCTGTTTTTGATGTGACGTCAGAAAGTCTTTCACCGCCCTGGGCGATAGTATTCACAACTTTATTGAGACCGAGGCTGCCGTATCCGCCACCATTACCGCTTGTCGCCGGTGAATTATTGTAATTTTGAATAGTCTTTTGAACACTTCTTGCGGGCTGCTGATAAAGTGATTCTTTCTGGTCGTCGTTCAGCACTTTATCCACCTTCGCCTTTTTCTCGAAACTACGCTCGGAAATGGCCGCTGTGATCTCAATACGTTTTTTCTTAAACGCACCTTTGAGGCCTGTGTTGGTAATAGTCTTCAGAATGATCGCGTCGGGACCGAGCTCACCTTTAACTTGCTTGAGGGCTTCCTCAAGCGTATCTGCTTCGAACTTCTTAACGAACATTCTTTACAACCTCACGGTACCGAGAGATCGGATGTTAATATCTGGACTAAGTTCATTATGACTTACCACGACCATGTTGGGAATGAATTTTTCGGTCAACTTCTTGAAGTGACGACGGATAACCGGCGAACACAACACGACCATTTTTTCACCCTGTGAAGTGGCTTCTTCGATCTTCTCATTGAGAGAAGCGAGGATATTTTGTGTAACTTTCGGATCAAGATTCAGCTGCGAACCATGATCAGTGTGAATGATGGCGCGAGCGACTGCTTCTTCGAGTGCGCGATCAAGTGTGAAGAGAGGAACATCTCCCTGACCACCTTTGATTCTTTCAGTGATGGTCCGATAGAGAGCTTGTCTTGCATATTCTGTAAGAGCTTCAGGATCTTTTGATGAAGTTCCGAACTCAGCAAGTGTTTCAAGTATTGTACGAAGGTCACGCACAGATACACCTTCACGAAGAAGGTTCTGAAGAACCTTGAGCACAGATCCGAGAGTCATGATTTCCGGAACGAGATCTGAAACAATCTTCGGATTCTCTTCCTTGAAAGTATCGAGAACCTTCACGAGTTCCTGGCGTCCGAAGAGCTCAGAAAGGTTCGTCTTCAGTACTTCAGTGAGATGGGTTGCAACGATCGTTGAAAGATCGACCACAGTATATCCGTTGTACTGAGCTTCATCTTTGCGGTCATCAGTAATCCAGATCGCCGGAAGACCGAACACTGGTTCCTTCGTCGGAACACCATCCATTTGCTCGATGACAGTTCCAGGATCCATTGCCATGAGGTGATCTGGCTGAAGCTCACCTTTTGCGATCTCAACACCCTTGAGCTTGATCGAGTATCCACCCGGCTTGAGTTCAAGATTATCCTTGATACGAACCGAAGGAATAATAACCCCCCAGTCGAGAGCAAATTGTTTTCTGATATGTGAAATACGCTCGAGAAGATCTCCATTCTGTTCGGCATCGACAATCGATACGATTCCATAACCAACTTCGAGCTGAACGAGTTCCACCGGAAGAAGAGACTCGAGAGTTTCCGTCTTCGATTTTGTTTCCTGAACCGCGGATTTTTCTTCTGCCACTTTTGCGTTTTCTTTGTTCTTCTCGATCTTGAATCCGGTAAAGGCAATAATCCCACCGATGATCATAAAAGGAAGCGCCGGAAATCCTGGAATGAATCCAAAGAGAGTAATGGCCGCTGCAGTAATGTAGAACGCTTTCGGATGAGCACCGAATTCTGAGCCAATCTGAGCACCGAGGGCATTTGAGCCTGAGTTGCGGGTTGTGATGAGACCGGCAGCTGTCGAGATAATGAGTGCCGGAATCTGAGCAATAAGACCATCCCCTACTGTGAGGAGGGTGAAGATTCTCGCAGCATCTGCGAAAGTCATATCGTTCTGAGCAACACCGACGATGATACCGCCGATAATGTTAATGAAAGTAATGAGAATACCCGCGATGGCATCTCCTCGTACGAACTTCGAAGCACCGTCCATCGAACCGTAAAAGTCTGCTTCCTGCGCTACTTCAGCACGACGTCTTTTTGCTTCAGTTTCATTGATGAGACCTGCGTTCAAGTCAGCATCGATCGCCATCTGCTTACCTGGCATTGCATCGAGAGTGAATCGTGCACTTACTTCAGCTACTCGACCAGCACCCTTGGTAATAACGATAAAGTTAATGACCACGAGGATGGAGAAGATAATCAAACCAACTGCGTAGTTACCACCAACCACGAACTCACCGAAAGCTTCGATGATGTGTCCGGCAGCGGCTGTTCCGTCAGAAGCACCGTTAAGAAGAATATTTCTCGTTGATGCCACGTTAAGTGACAGTCGAAGAAGTGTGGTTATGAGGAGAATTGACGGGAAGGTCGAGAAATCAAGTGGCTTTCTCGCGTAAACCGACATGAGAAGAATTCCGATTGAGACTGCAATCGACAGAGCAAGAAAAAGGTCGAGAATAGCTGGTGGAAGCGGAACGACCATCACGCCGAGAATCAGCATGAGTCCCAGTGCAATCGCTAAATCCGAATTTTGAGAAAAGACTTTTAGCTTTTCAAAAAATTTATCCATGGATACCTCGGCTCATCCTGAGCTTTGAAAACTATTTAAGGGCCTTCTGTCTTTTCTTGAGTTTGTAAACAAACGCAAGAATCTCAGCGACCGCTTTATACAAATTTCTCGGAACTCCGTGACCCACCTTCACTGTCTTGTAAAGAGTACGGGCCAGCATGATGTTCTCCACAATGGGAATGTCATTTTCCTTCGCAATCTCTCTGATCCGAAGCGCTAAATGATCGGCACCTTTTGCCATAACTGCCGGGGCGACCATGCCATCCCCGTCATACTTCAATGCTACACTAATATGAGTTGGATTTGTGACGATTACGTCCGCTTTTTTCACGTCGTTCATCATCCGCTTGGTGGCCATCTGGCGCTGGATCTGACGGATCTTGTTCTTCACTTCCGGATTACCGTCTTTTTCCTTCGCCTCTTCCTTCGCTTCCTGCTTGGTCATCATCATTTTCTTACGATAAGACCACTTCTCCCAGGCAAAATCCGCGAGAGCAACTACCCCAAGGCCCATGAGAATCGAGAATCCAAGTTTCACCATCAGGTACTTACCGAACATCAGCGACTGGGCCGCATCTGCGTGCAGGAACCCTAGGAATGATCCGATGTTATTTCTCATCACATTGTAAGTGATGACGATTACGACAGTGAATTTGAAGAAACCCTTAACTGCTTCAACCAGAGCTTTCTTGGAAAAGAGTTTTCCGAATCCCTTGATCGGGTCCAGTCTGTTGATATCGGCAGTAAGAATTTCAGGCGAATAAAGAAAACCAACCTGAATGAACTGGGTTAAAACGCCGAGACAAAGCGAGGCCCCAAAAGATGGAGCAACACATTTCACCATGGCCCATGCGGACTGACGGAAGATTTCAATGAATTTTTCTTTCTCGTAAGCGAGCTTCCAGTCGATCTTGTAAATGTATTCAATGTACTCAGTGAAAACCTCGTAGATGAACATTCCACAGAGGATGAAAGTGAGGAGAGATCCAGCAAGGAGCAATACAGATGAGAGCTCTTTAGACTGAGCTACATCACCCTTCTTACGGGCCTCATCAATGCGGTATTGGGACGGCTCTTCCGTCTTTTCTGCATCATTGTCGTTTTCGTCGGCCATCCTATGCCCCGATTACGTTTAAGTGCTGGTGAGAAACTGGAACCATTCGCCCAGCTTTTCTACATACAAATCAAAACTTACCTGGAAAAACTCCTCTGCTATTCCTAAGAAGAGAAGAAGACCCAGTCCGATGTTCACAACAAAGCTCACCATGAGAACATTCATCTGAGGAACGGTTCTTGCGACAATTCCGAAAACGAGGTTCATGAGTAAGTTTGCAAAGATCAATGGCCCTGCCAGAAGGACAGAAGCACTGAACGCTGACTTAAAGAATAACACGAAATACTCCGGGGTTTTCAGGAGTTTGTCCGCGGTAAAGAAATTAACAGAAAAAAACGACTGAAACACTCCCTTGAACATCGGGAGGAGAGCTCCCGAAGAGAGAACCAGAATAATCATGGTCCACTCAATGAGGCGTTCAAACGGACCTACCTGCTGACCCTGAGTGGGGTCAAAATAACTGACACTGGCAAAGCCAATCTGCTGGGTCAGTATGCTACCGGTAGCGACGAAGAGGCTCATGATACATTTCACCAAAAATCCGATAATTAAACCTGCCGTTGTATGGAACATTATGAGAATCCAGATATTATCCGGGCCCACCGCTCTGACTTCTGCAACAAGCGTGCCCTGAAGTGACGGGAAGAAGGCATAGGAAATCATGAAGCTCGATAATATTTTCACTATCCCCGGCACGGAGACGTTATCGAAGAGAGGAAGCTGGATAAGAACTGCGGTCCAACGGGCGAAGGACAGCCAGAAGGCCAGAAACGTTAGCTCATCACCAATGGAAAGATTCATCTACGGATGAGTTCCGGGATCGAAGTGAAAAGATCGTGAGTGTAACTCACCATCGTTTCCATCATCCATGGGCTGAAGATAACAAGTGCAGCAATAATGACGAGAATCTTCGGGATAAATGAAAGCGTCTGCTCGTTAATCTGAGTGACTGCCTGAAAAATCGAAACGAGAATACCGACAACAAGCGCGCCGATAAGCATTGGTGCAGAAAGCATCAGGGTGACTTTGATGGCCTGGTTTACCACTTCAATGGCAAATTCATTTTCCACGTTTTACTCCCCGGTCCCTAAGTATTGAACGAGCGAAGAATCGCGCCCGTTACAAGTTGCCATCCGTCCACGAGAACGAAAAGCAGAAGTTTGAAAGGCATTGAAACCAGCATCGGAGGAAGCATCATCATACCCATTGCCATGAGAACAGAGGCAACCACCATATCCAGAACGATGAACGGGATATAAAGAAGAAATCCGATCTGAAAAGCTGTCTTGAGCTCAGAAATAATAAATGCAGGAATAAGGTAATGAGTCGGAACGGCCTTGATATCTGCAGGGGCCAGCTCACCCGTTACGTCGTAAAAAAGTCCGATATCATTCTTGCGAACGTGCTTTTCCATGAAACCACGAAGGTCTGTCTCCAGACCTTTGAGAGCTGTCATCGCATCAATTTGTTTCGCCTGATAAGGTTTGAATGTATTTTCGTAAATTGATTTTCCCGTCGGCATCATGACGAAGATTGAAAGAAACATAGCAAACCCGATGAGAAGCTGGTTTGGTGGCATGTTCTGAGTACCGAGTGCCTGTCTCATGAATGAGAGGACAACTACAATTCGCGTGAACGAAGTACAAAGAATGATGATCGCCGGAGCGAGAGTGAGAACTGTAAAAAGAAGAAGGACCTCAATCGTATCAACAAGGTTCGTACCCTGTCCGAAACTGACGGCCACTCCAGGGAGATTTGCCGACTGAGCGAGAGCACTTCCACTTGATAGAATCGCAAGCAAGGCGATGATAAACTTTGAACCGCGGGACATGCCGTGCCTTTTAATTAGTTAAACTCAATCGGTCTGAGTTTGCGTGCTTTCTTCTTCAGCTCTTCTGAAAACTTCACTACATCAGTTGCCTTGGCAATTCTTGAGAGTGGAGTTTCTTCCGAAACCGGAGTCGATTCCATGAGGTTTTCTTTGATTTTGACTGTTGTTGCTTCTCCGTTCATCTCAGCGTTCAACATATTGATGTCGAAGTTAGTTCCGGTAATGGCCTTCTCCCCTTCTTTGATAATCCCGGTTGTGTCTTTCATTTCCGCGAGGAACTGAAGGCCACTTTCAGAATTAGCTACAAGGAAAAGCTGCTTGTGGGCCTTAACGATCATGAGTGATTTCTTCGGTGATACATATGTCGTAGAAATAACTTCGATCATCTTGCCGTTATTCAGGAAACCGAGTTTTCCTTTGTTGAAGACACCTTTCTTGAGAAGCTGAACAACTCCGTAGAAGAGTCCAAGAACAAGACCAAGGAAAAGCGTGAACTTCGCTGCGTATCCTGCGAATGAGAAATTATCTGCACCCGGAGCTTTCGGAATATCAGTCTTTGCATCAGAACGTGCCGGAGCAGAGGCACCAGTCTTCACTTCATCTTTCATTCCTGCTGCAGCTGCTGATGGAATGTCTTTGCCTTCATTCATGAGTTTATTGAGATAGTCCTCATTGAGCTCTTCTTTCTTAACTGCACCGATGCGTGAAGCACCGATCTCGCGAACAGGTTCAGCTTTGACTGTGGGAGCTTCCGTCTTCTCTTCAACTGCTTTCTTCGCTTTCGGAGCTTCGAGAACAGGTGCGAGAGTTTTGGCAACGATGGTCACTTCTCTGGTAGGAGCACGACTGATGGTAGTCGTTGCCACTCCACGCGGAAAGAGAACTTCTATATTTGAATTTTTCCATCCGAGATCAACTGCCGAAGCATTGATTGCGTATGGAAGAGTCGCACGAACGATGGCCTTACCGTTCAGGACATTTGCTGAAAGAATGGCACCGCGAACAGTTTTCGTGATGGCATTAAAAGGAACTGCATTCGTAAGAGTGATCTGAATGGTATTCCCGAAAACTTTTACGTCAGGAAGATCGTTTGAGCGTCCGTCGATTTCCACATTCACAAACCCATTCGGGCCATCTGTGCGGAGATCAAGATTTGTCACTTTGACACCGGCGAAGGCACCAAAAGCAACCAGAGTCAAAATGACGAAAACAACAAACTTACTGTACATACGATATTCCTTCCTGGTTTATCGAGATAACTGACTTAAAATTCAGGACTATTTCAGAGATTCAATTCTTTCGAGAGGGCTGATGATATCTGTTAAGCGGATTCCGAATTTCTCGTTCACCACAACCACCTCGCCTCTTGCAACGAGCTTGCCATTAACGAGAACCTCAAGTGGTTCACCGGCAAGCTTATCAAGTTCAAGCACTGAACCCTGACCGAGCTGAAGTAGATCTTTGATGATCACTTTCGCGCGACCAAGTTCCACACTGACTTTGAGCGGGATATCGAGGATGAAATCGAGATTCTGGATTTTCAGTTTATTTAAAGCATCGTCACCGGCCTTAAACTGGTCCGCGAGTTCGCGAATGGCATCTTTGTTGTTTTCAGACATTTCTGGATTGGCCATGGTGATATTCCTTTATGTAATTCTTTTAGTAATTTGAACGGCACGGTTGCCCTTATAGACACCGATCAGGCACTTCATCTTCTTCGCATCTTCAATCTCAAGGTCAAGCTCGCCCGACACTTCCTGCGCGAGCGGGATGATATCTCCGACCTGAAGACCAATGAGATCACCAATAGACATATCAGTTTCACCAAGCTTCACGACCGCAGTCGCCTGCGCGTGCTGAACATGCTCCTGCATAGAGCGGGTCCAGAGTGTATCAACGACATCGTTGTCTGCCTGGAATGATGATGAGAGTTTTTGTTTAATTGGTTCAATCGTAGAGTACGGGATAACAACCATGATTGTTCCCGAAGCAGATTCAAACTCCACTTCGAAAGTTGTCGTGATAATTACATCCGAAGGAGGAACCACACCCACGAACTGAGGATTGATTTCAGTACGTGAATATTGAGCATCGATTCTGTGAACCGGTGCCCATGCTTCCTCAAGATCATTGATTGCCATATCCATCACGCGTCTCATGAATGAGAGCTCGATTGATGTAAATTCCTTACCTTCAATCTTCGTGAACGGACGGTCAGTACCACCGAAGTATGAATCGATGATCGCGTAAGCGAGCTTTGATTCAAACACGATCAGGGCCGGACCACGGAGTTCGTTGAAACGCATAATACACATGCACGATGGAATCGGCAGTGTGTTCACGAATTCACCAAACTTCAGGAGATCGGTCGAGATCATGGAGATCGTCGAGATTTTTCTCAGAGAGTTGGAAAGGGAAACGCGGAATTGACGAATGAAGCGCTCGTAGATGATCTCGAGGATCGGCATTCTTCCACGGATAACCCTGTCCTGGTTTGTAAGATCATAAGGCTGGATGTTTGCATCCGATTCCTCGACCTCACCAAAACCATCACCGGAATCCGCAGACGTATCGCCATCGTCGTTAACGGCGTTAAGTAATGCGTCTACTTCGTCTTGGCTCAATACCTGCGCCATATGGCTCCCCTCCTGGGATTTTCAAACTACGGCATCCTGCCTTAGTTGATCTGGAAGCTGATGTAGTAAATATCTTCAACCTTGCCATCAACAAGGAATGAGTTAATGGAAGATTTGATTTCTTCCTTTAAAAAACTTTTGCCTTCTTTCTTAAGAAGGTCTTCTGCACGCTTTGTATTGAGAATGCTGATGATGGTGTCGCGGATCTGCGGCTTTCTTGCCTCAAACTCCGGAGCCTTTGCATCGTCACTCATCTTGAGAACAGCATCGAGACGAACATAACGACGTGGACCATCACCGCTTGCGAGGTTTACTGTGAAGCTATCGAGAGTGAGAAGATTCTCTTTCTTCACGACTTCAGTAGTTTTCTGTTCACCTGCTGCTTCAGTATCTACAACAACTGTTCCGTCTTGCTGCTCTTTAAGTAAACGCGTGAGATCGGGACGACTCGCTTCCATCTGCATAAAGCGATATTGGAAATAAGCAATCGCACTGATCGCAACAATGTTAACAATCATGAGTAATGTAAGAAGGGGATTTTTTCCCGGGCCCGATGGAGCTGCTGCTGAATTGTTGTCTGCCATGACATAACCTTTTAGGGTTCCCTCATCCTGAGGGATATCTGTCAAAATTATAACTTTGAGGGTCGTTTGAAGCAAGGACTGCCCTAGGGGCAGGGTATTTTTTGCCGTGTTTAGGGCAGGAAGAGTAGTCGGGCTGACATCGGCACTATTTGCCTACCTGATATCACTCACTATAAATAAAAAGGCCCGGAATTGGTAGCAACCAATTCCGAGCCTTTCGTTTTGAAACTGTAAGAACTAATTAAAGAGTGATCTTTCCGCGCTTCTTAAGCTCTTCGATAAGACCATCGAAGTGAGATGCCGGGTAAGCACCTTTCACCGGAATACCATTAAGAAGGAATCCAGGAGTTCCCTGGAAACCAAACTTACCAGCTTCTGCCATATCAGCATCGATGCGCGACTGAACAGCTTCAGACTTAACGTCTTTAGCGAGTTTGTTCATATCTACACCAAGCTTCTTAGCTTCGGCCTTGAGGAATGCTTCACCATTCTGAAGCTTGCGCTGATTAAGATAGATAGCATCGTGGAATGCCCAGGCTTTCTCCGGAGACTGAAGACGGATTGCTTCGTAGTACTGAGAAGCAGGCATAGCTTGTGGGTGGAAAGAAAGTGGAAGGTGCCTGTAAGCGAAGCGGATCTTCCCATCATACTTCTTCATGAGCTCCATGACTGTCTGGTAGCCGCGTGAACAGAATGGACATTCAAAATCGGAGTATTCAATAAGTGTGATCGGAGCATCTTTATTACCGCGCCAGCTTTCATCAGCGCGCATTTCTGCCTGAAGAGGATTGTTGAATGCACCTTCAAGCTGCTTCTTCTCATCTTCTTCGCGTCTCTTTCCTTCGCCTTCCTGGGCAGACTTCACTGCTTCATTGAGAGCTTCAATGTATTTGGCCGGATTCGCCTTGATACTTTCTGTAACGATTTCCGGATTTTCTTTGAGTAGTTTTTTGAGATCTTCTTTTGATGTTGTACAAGAAGCGGCCATAACAAGCGCGCCGATGACGAATGCAAATCTTTTCATGCGAATCCTTTCTCTGAAGTAAAAGCGTTAATGAGATCTATGGTAAAGCTTGAGCCGATGGATTTCAACCTTTCGGCTTGTCCTTAATCAAATTATTCTCGAGGTAGTCGAGGTATTTATTGAGCTTACGCGTGTAGTCCCTGATGTACGCGTAACCAACAAGGTGAACCCGACTGAAGTAGTTACCCTTCATGAAGGAACGCATGGTGGAAAAAATACCAAACGCGGCCCCAGAAACCATTCCATATAAATGAATCCCCAGAAGAATGTAGAAAAAGGAGGTTATGACAATCGTCATGAAGACCAGCTCTTCAATAACGAACATCTGATTGGAAAAAAACTTTCGGACTGCGGTTGAATCGTTAAGGGTACTAATCGCGAGATCGGTCATATTGCGGAATAGCAGTGAGGTATTCTCAATAATAAACACGGAACTGCAGATCGAAATAATAATCAGCAGAATCCCGAAGTGCAGAAGGAAAATCCAATCGTGTAAGGGCTTATGAATGCGGGAGTACTGTGGCGGGATACTATTACTTGTAATCTCACCCTTTTTTCTCGATTCGCGAAGGAACTCAAAGAAGAATTCTGAAAATCTTGCTAGAAGCTTATAGTTCGAGAACTCATCAATCTTATATATGGCATTGGGATTTTCCATTACTTCTTCACAATATTCCCCGATCACGCGGAAAGGGCGAAGGATAAGCCAGCCGACATAAGTACCAATGAAAAATAAGAACACATGGAAGAACGCAAGAAGAGGAACGTTCTCGAGTGCTTCTTTAGTAATGTAATCAAAGAAGAGTGTCTCATCCTGAACAGGAAAACCCTGAGCTTCGAAGAAAGCGTAATTAAGACGGAAAACCTGAAACAGGAAGTAATAGATAAAAAGTGAGGTAGCGAGTGAGATACCCGAAACCTTGAGGCCCACAAGCATAATGAAGCGAGTGTCTTCATTCTTGAACATGCGACGGAATTCCTGAGGCCGGAAGAGAGAAAGAAATAGTTTCATATAATTAATCTTAATCGAAAACTCTAAACCTATGTAACTAGGCAGAATGGGTCCTGATCATTGATTAAATCCCTGACTAAAGTGATCACTCTCAATATTTTTCCTAAAGTTCCGGGTGGTGTTGATCCGATAGGTGGTTGAATCGTCCATAGACGAAGGAGCTTTCCATGAAATCGGTGTCGACATTTATGATCCTCTTACTCCTTGCCGTGATGGCATCGTGCGGGAAGGACAACAAGTCGGGCAAACGAAACAACAACTACGGGTTCAACCAGCTCGGCTTCTCCGGAACCTATCAAGGTACCGGTATTAGCTATAACGGTCTGTCACTTCAACAGGTGATTCAGGAAAACCCATGTGCCAATGGAGCTCAACCCCAGTATCGGATTGTTCAAACAATTCCAGCACCGGTGAACTCAGTAATTGCTAATGGTGATATCTGGGTTGGAGTAACATCTTTTGGTGACGTAGCTGCTGTTGGTGGAACTCCACAGGGCCCGGTCTTTCAGGTTTTTGCTTGCCCTAGATCTCAGATGACTCGAGTAAGTGGAGTACCATCAGGAATTACACTTCTCCCGTATACGAACTGCGGATTTAAGCAGATGAATGCAAGTCTGTCTCTTGGGGATGCTATCGCTAACTTCCGTATTATGGATTACAAAACCTCAACTGGTTCCAATTTCTCTTACTGTCGTTAATTAAAATTTGATTCTGATTATATGAAAGGCTCCTTCGGGAGCCTTTTCTATTTTTTATCTAAGTACGCCTGAACTCCCGCTGCGATCGCGCGGGCAATATCCTTCAGATACTTTTCCTGATTAATCGTATGAAGCTCGCCAGGATTTGAAATGAATCCCGCTTCCACCAGAAGCCCCGGGCGTTTTGAAAGAGCGAGAACATAAAAGAGCCCCGGCTTAACTCCCCGATCAACCACTTTGTAGTCTTTCACAACCGGCCTGATTTTTTCATGCACCCGCGCCGCCAGTTCTTTCGAATGGGAAACCGTCTGCTGTACAACGAGATCAACGAGAATCTGATTCACAATCAGCTCTTCGCCTTTGAGATTCAGGTTTTCTGCGCGCTCCACCTTACTGGCAGCAACATTGGAATTGTTATCGAGGTAGTAAAGCTCAAATCCATGTCCTTTCGGATTAGGAGATGAGTTAAAGTGTACCGACAAAAAGAGATCGGCCTTCACCATATCCGCGAGATCTGCACGCTCCTGGAGGCTAACCTGACGGTCAAGACTTCGCGTGAGATAAGTAGTGGTGGTTTTTGAAAGCTCATCCTTCACTCTTTTAGCGAGACGAAGAGAGAGATCCTTTTCATAAACCCGGCGTGTTTTTTTAGCATCGAGATATCCGACTGCACCTGACTCTTCCCCACCATGTCCCGGATCAATGAGAACGACTTTGGCATAGGAAGAAATAGAGAAAAGCAGGGAGATGAGAAGGAACTTCATGTCAGTAAACTTTCTTCATCCGGTGACGTGGAAAGTAGAAAGATAGAATCTGCTGATAATCGTAACCGCGCTTAGCGAGTTCAAGAGCACCGAGCTGACAAAGTCCAACGCCATGGCCGTAGCCCTGACCTTCAACCGTAATTTGTCCGCCCTTCTGGTTCATTACAAAGTAATTCGATGGAAGGACTTCACGACCAGCGAGATTTCTCAGGTACGACTTCTTCACGATGTGAAGGCGATCGCCGGCATAAAAACGGATTTCAGAATTATGAAGTGAATCCGGCATGAGCCGCAGATCAGATGAAGCATGAAGTTGTTCAGAGTAATAACGACGAAGAACCTTATCCACCATGTTTGTGATCTTTCCATTCTGGATTTTCTGTTGCCAGTCTTTCATTCCGGTCTTCTGACAAAAAGTGCAGTTTACAGAGCGGTACCCCTCTTCAACTCCACCCCAAACCTGATCGGGACGCAGAGTTTTTCCACCACACTTGGAATGGAAAAAAGCAGGAGCGACTTTTCCTGAAGGACCTACAAGGATTTCACCTTCTGTTTCACGTGAAGCACGAAGAGTTTTTTCAGTGACATCAAAGAATGATCCGGAAACCTGATCTTTTTCTGAGGATTCGAGATGATAAAGTTTCTTTTCATCTAAAACGCCACGGGATTTTAAGACACGATCATATGCATAGGTTCTGGCAGCAACTGCCTGGGCCTTGAGTGCCTCAATTGGCCAGGTTCCGTTCATCTCTTTTGAAAGAAGCGAACGAAGATAAGCTTCCATCGGAATATTATTCACCAGATCACATGATTCTTTACCAGGAGTCGTAAGTAACTGGAGTTCTCCCTGATATTTGTTTTTCCCCCACGAAATAAGTCCAGTGGGAGACTTGAGAGAGGCCACGAGAATCGGAGTTTTTGGAAGACGATAAGAAGTTCTTCCAGGAGCACAGTTAAAAGAAACCTGTTTTCTGCCCTGAAAAGTTTCGGAACGTTTCAGTGTATGCATGGTTTTCTGAAGATCAGTGCCTTCGAGAACGACATTCTTTAGTGATTTGGCGATGAGTACTTTAATGGAAGGAATAGCGGCAAACGAGCCCGATGCCCAACATAATGAGATAAGAAAACATCCTGTCTTTCGCATCTATTCCCGAATCCCTGGAAATGATAAGTTGACTCAAAAACATCTTACCTTGAAAGATACAGTGTTTAAGGAATTTTTTTCAGGTGCTTCATGATTTTCTGCATGTCGTCCCAAGCTGTCTTTTTCATGTTCTGATTAGACTGTAAGACCGAGGGATGAAAGAGAGGAACGATCTGAAGGGATCCGAGATTTTCCACCTTGCGCTCGTGGAATTGGCCATGAATGAGTGAAAGCCGATCATTTGACTTAAGTATTCTTTGCGTGGCCTTCGCTCCCAAGGTGATGATTATTTCAGGTTTCAGGTGAAGGGCAATACGGATGACTTCCGCAGATAGATCAGAGTTTTCATCCTTTTCTATGGGATAAACCATGACCTCAGATGGCTCGAGTTTCATCGCCATGATCATGCGTTCAAAAAATTCCGCCGTCTTAAGCTGAAATCCCGTAAGTAACTCATCAATAAAGCCATTCCGGAGCTCAGCTTGAAACTCACTCCACGGACGGATGTTTTCAGTCACAAACATGATTCTGATATTACCGGGAATCTTCCCTTTAAAGAGGACATTCAGCGTTTCTCGCTCGAGAGAAAGTCCCTGGAGAAGATCAGTGATATCAGTTGCTGATTTCACTTCGTCCCAGACAGGGTCTGGTTTGACGTGAATTTCACCACGATCAAACTTGATCACTGGCAATTTAGTCTCTTCTATCTTCTCTTTGGCGAATCTTTCAAGCGACTCGATCACCTGACGCTTTTCCGTAAATCCACGCGAAGTCACCTTTTCATGCTGAATGGAATTGGCGACGAGGAAAGACTCTCCCATCAGCGCCTCAGAAAAGTTTCCGGGTACCGGGGGAGTCCGGAGATTCAATAATTTTCGCTTAAATAACTCGTCCATTACCGGCATTTTTAGCACAGATGGGACGATCTTTCCTAGCCGTTAATTCTCTTAAATTAAGCCTCGTGTCTGCCCGATAAGACATGTAACCGGACAGGAGAACACAATGTCAGACATCGATTTTAAGTTCGAAAATTTTGAAGAGTACTTTGGCGGAGCTGAGCAAGTTAAAAAGACGATGGATGAATGTAAGGTTTGCGGATCGAAGCTTCTTCTTTCCCATATGCCGGATTACAAAAATCTTCTTGTGCAGGAAACTGCACGTTGCATGGATTGCGGTTGCGGTAATCGCAGAGTGATTCATATCCTCAACTGAAAAGGGAGGAGAGAATGAAATTCTTTGGAATGATTTCTCTCCTCGCCTTAGCTCTCCCGGCCGCTGCCCAGAAGATTTCCCCCGAAACAATCCGTAATGTAACTGAAGTGCTTGCTTCACCGGAACCACAGGTAAACTGTGACAGATCTGAGTATTGCAGAAGTCTTTCAGGAGCTGTGTGCCCAAGCGGGAAAAGAGCCTCGCCTCTTTTAAGTTCAGCTCAATCAAGGTTTCCCTCTCCACGGCCACAAATTGTAAATGGCAAATCTATCACCCCGGCCAATCCGAGGATCAGACAGATTCAAGAAGTAGAAAATGATCTTTTTTCATCTCTTCCAGTTACCAGAGAAAACATAAATGAGCTTTTCTCTGAAACTCGCTCAGCTCTTTCAACTCTCATTACTACACAGGTACAAATCCCTGCCCAAATCCGCGAACAAATGGTTACAAGTTTAAATTCAGCAACAGTGATGATGGGTGGACAATATCTGGATGAGAGGATAGTGAGTCTTGGACAAAGCAATCCAGGGGTATCTGAAGAATCCATAAAAGACTCCGCTCTCGAGGAATATTCAGCATTTTGCGGCGATGGTGGTCTTGAAGTGAATGCGTTCAGAAGAGGAAACCGTCTTGTCATTTGCCCGGGTCTTATTTATGCGATTGCTGATCTCGGCGCCTCATCCTGGCCTCAAATTGCAAACAGCCTGTCATTCACTATGGCGCATGAGATTGGTCACTATGCGAGTAAGGATTCATTTCAGGATATCTTCGGCCAGATGGGAAGTTGCTACAACTCTGTCAGCGGACAGCCAAATTTCTGGGAACTACGTGGTGAAGAAACTGGTGCTGATTTCTGGGGAACTCAGATCATGGCGCAGAGAATGCGCGCTCAAGGAATTGTTAATAACGATGCTTTACGTATGATTGAACAAGCAACAGTAGGTTTCTGTGAAATGGATGAAGATGAAACTTATCCCTCAGGAAGAAACAGAATTGATGTGACGATTGGAAGAAACCCGGTCATTCGCGAATCACTCGGCTGCGAAGCACCTACATCTCAGCAACCTGTTTGCGGCTTAACAGGTGCTTTTCCCAGATAATTATTCTACCGGATGAAGATGATCCCAGAGAGCTTTCGCCTGGGCATTTTTTAATCCAAAGTAATTGATAATATCCGGAACAGTGAAATCTTTTAGCTCATCCTGGCTCATAGAAAGCTGAGTAAGTACTTTCTTTTTCCCTTCTTCACCTAGTCCCTTCACTTCATCAAGCCAGGTAGAAAGAATTCTTTTTGATTCGGCCTTATGGTGAAGTTTCCGTGAGAACCGATGGGCCTCATCGCGCATAGAAACTATAATTTTAAAAAGAGGAGGGCATTTTGTAAGGATGTACGGATTACTTCTCCCCGGAATAATGAGTCGCTCTTCAGATCTCACTACTTCCCTGGCACTGTAATCACCACTTGTGAGGTCTTTTGATTTTGCAATTCCCACGACAGGAATCTCGACATTCATCTCACGAAGAACCGCGCACACGGTATTCACCTGCGCAATCCCCCCATCTATCACGAGGACATCCGGCAACTCTCCATTATCAAGACGACGTGAAATCACTTCTCTCATCATCGCAAAATCGTTATTTCCCTCGGGTCTCGTTTCCAGATGGTAGTAGCGATATTTTTTCTTGTTAGCTTTTCCTTCTTCAAAAACAATCTGCGATGCCGTCGGAGACTGACCCTGCCAGATCGCGACATCATAACATTCGAGAATCCGCGGTCGTTCTTTCATGCCGAGCAGATCTTTCAGCTTGTGTAGACCCATGTAAACCGAATCAGCATTGGCGATACGAATTCTCTGGCTCTCTTCCGCGTGCTTCCGGCACATCTCAATTAATGGATAGTATTTTTTATTAAGGCCCGTGACCTTCATTTCACCAAAGGTAAGAAGAGCAGGTCTTAAATCTTCAAGTTTCTCTTCCTCAAAATCAAGAACCAGAATATCCGGATTCATTTCTTCGGGATCAGAATAGTATTGGACAATCTTCTGAAGGATTTCATCTTCCAGCTCTTCGATCAGCTCTGATTTAACGAAGTTAAAATTCTTCTGACCTAAAAGAAGGCCGGCACGAATCATGTAAATTGAAATATCAACTTCATCGCGGCCATTCCAGTACGACCACACGTCGATATTTTTATCAGAGTTGAGACTCTCCACTTTCTGATCATGACTTTTCTCGAGGAACTCTTCGAGGAGTCCTACGTTGTCACGGATGATCCCCGCCATTTCATATTCTTCAGTCTCTGCATAATTCATCATGCGTTCGTGAAGTTTATGAACTGTTCGTCTTGCTTTAATCGGGCCCTGGAAAAATCCAATCGCATTTCCAATGTCAGCCTCGTATTCATCTTTGGAACGAAGACCCACACATGGTGCTGAACATTGTTTCATCTGATGAAGAAGGCATGGAGTTTTCCGGGATTTAAATTCGGAAAGACTGCAATCCCGAAGGCCAAAAGATTTCGTAAGAATTCTCATGATCATCGAGATATTTGAACCCGTGGGATAAGGCCCCATGAGTTCCTTTCCCTTCCCTTTTTTCGGCCGGCGCACATATTCGAGACGCGGAAATTCCTCATTCCAGTTCACCATAACGTACGGATAGGATTTATCGTCGCGCAATCGAAAGTTGTATTTGGGGGTTTGTTCTTTAATCAGATTATTTTCGAGAACAAAAGATTCAGCATCGGAGCGAGTCACAATGAAATCAAAATCTGCAACGTGAGAGACCATAAACTCGGTTTTCAGGCCTTTAACGGATTGATTGAAGTAAGTGACGACCCGGGACTTAAGCTTCTTGGCCTTTCCGACATAGATCACCCGACCGTTCTTGTCCTTCATGAGGTAACAACCGGGGGCCAGCGGGAGAGAATTGGCCTTTTCGAGGAGCTCTTCGGTCTTCTTCATAGGGGTTATCTTTGACTGAGTGTGCTCAGTTTGGCATAATGGATAGGCTCAAATCTATTCGAAGCCGATCCTCTTATGTTCGCTTCCTACTATAAACGAAAAGGAAAACTATGTCTCAGTTAACGGTTGGCAAGGATGTGCTCTCGTATTGCACAAAGTGTAAACTGAACCTTGGCCACACCATAGTTGCGATGAAAGATGTAAAGCACATCGCAAAGGTCAAATGTAATACCTGTAATACAATTCAAGCTTTCAAAGACGCTTCTGTATCTTCTAAGCAAAACAAAACTCGCACGAAAAAAACCACGATGAAGCCTTCGAAGATCATCTCCGTTTCTGATCTCTGGATGGAAAAGATGTCTTCAACGAAGAAGAAATCTACTCCGTATGCTATGGACCAGAAATTTGTTCAGGGTGATATTCTCGACCACACAAAATTTGGTCCGGGTATCGTTGAGAAAGTTGTAGATGACAAAATCGAAGTCATTTTCCGCCACGAGATTAAGACTCTCGTTCATAATAAAAAAATGTAATCTGCTTCCACTATTCAGGGGGGTTACGCTCCCTGAATTTTTCTTTCTCAAGTTGTAATTTCCCTCACATCTTTGGTAACGTCCGGAAAATTTCCAACCCGGAGTTATCCATTGAAATCTATCCTTGTTTCAGTCCTCATTCTACTTTCATTCAAAGTGAGCGCAGCTGATGTAGTGAGTTCTCTTAAGGAGCTTTTCCATAGCGGATCTCATATTGGAATGACCCCCGGAAATGAAGTTTGCATGGTTCATGTAACTTTTCCTGCTGACCGTGCAGACATCCTCGCTGTTACAGGCACAACTGTAGTAGCGCGTGTAATTCACCCGGGAACTGGCTATCGCTTCAATGCCGGCAGAAGAGAGTTTCTTTCATCAGATAACAAAAGCACTTTTCGTACACTCGCTGTCGATGATTTTCAAATTTATACAGTAACTGCAGTTATGAATGAAAACGGCAGAGAAGATGCCGTTGAATGTATCATCCCGAAAGAATAATAAAAGAAGGGCCGCGTAAGCGGCCCTTCTTATTTAAGTCTGTTTGTTTTTTTCTAGTAGAATCCGCCGCCAAGCTGACCACCAACCTGGAATCCACCACCGAGCTGACCACCCATATTCATCGGGCTGTAACCAGCAGCTCCGTAGCCACCCATTCCGCCTTGAGACATCTGGCCCATATTATATGAGAGACCGCGCTGCTGTAACATTGCATCGTAGTTAGATGTCTGCTGAGAGAGGTAACCAGAGTTGCCTCCGAATCCGCCTGCTCCACCAAAGTAACCGCCACCAGCACCTGGATAGCCATAGCCTGAACCTACACCAGATCCCCAGCCGCCTGCTCCACCTGGATATCCACCCATGCCGCCGCCGAAGCCACCGGCGAAACCGCCACCTTGGAAACCGCCGCCCTGGAATCCGCCGCCCTGGAAACCGCCACCCTGAAATCCGCCGCCCTGAAATCCGCCGCCCTGGAATCCACCACCGGAGAATCCACCGCCTTGAGCAACACCTATGTATCCGCCCTGAGCTAATCCGCCCGCCTGAAATCCACCTTGGAATCCGCCCTGGAATCCTCCGCCCTGAGCGAAGCCGCCGCCTTGGAATCCACCCTGAAATCCTCCGCCCTGGAATCCACCAGCAGCGTACATTCCGCCTGCTGGATACATACCACCGGACATACCACCATTATACATTCCGGCAGCTACACCACCGGCAAGAGAGATACCGTTAACAAATCCGCCGCCCTGGAATCCGCCCTGCATTCCGCCAGAGAATCCGCCTGCCATTCCGCCCTGGAATCCGCCAGCAAATCCGCCTGCCATTCCACCCTGGAATCCGCCAGCAAATCCGCCTGCCATTCCACCCATACCACCGTATGGATTATATCCGCCGTAAGGGCCCATCATTCCGCCGATGAATCCGTTTGAGTATCCAGCGCCATTGAGACCGCCGAATCCACCACCCATTCCACCGAACTGATTCAACTGGTAACCATTACAGTTCATCTGAGCTTGCTGCTGCGGAGTAAGAACCGGAGCTTCGTTAGCTGAGAGATACTGATAAAAATTATTCTGACCAATCTGACATTGTTCAAATCCTACAGCAGCGGCACCGGCCCATGCTTCAGCAGATCTGATCTGAGCGCGTGAGTTGAAGTAACCGATACCAAGTGCCGCGAGCGGAGGAGCAAGTGCACCTGCGATTTCCGCGATACCAGAAAGTGTAGATTGTCTGCGAGCACCAGGTCCGCAATCCACGCAGTCTCTGTCGTAGCGTGAATTCACTCGACCTTCGACACCACAATTTCCGCCAACAGAACACTGATAGCGGGCATTATTTCTGATCCATGCATCACAAGCTTCAATATCGCTTCTTCTAGGTGAGTCACAGAATGGTGGACGATTTGCACCAGCGTTTCCGCCGACACCACCAGAGATTACGATTCCGCCGTTACCGCCAACACCACCAGCAGAAATTCCGCCGGCAACACCACCGCTGATAACAACTCCGCCATTTCCACCGACAGCTGTACCGCCTGTAGAAACAACCTGGCCGTTTACTATTACTGATCCCGAAGGACAAATCGTTCCGTTATGACTGAAAGTTGCACCGTCGATACCAACACGACGACACTGAATTGTACCTGTACCAACGCGAACACCATTAATGTTTACGCCACCAACTCCACGACCATTTCCATCTCTCCAGCGAGCATTTGGATATTGACCGCGAAGACATCTGATACATGATGCGCGCTCGCCGCCTTCTTTCTTAGCTCCGAGAATTCCGAGGAATCCGCGTCTAGGCTTACAAGCATTCCAACAACGATCACCAGGATAAATACTTAGTGGTTCTGTGAGTTCATCACAAATGATTGCATATCCACCGCCATCACCACCAGCTTGTGCGCCTGATTGTGAGCCCGACTGTGAACCAGATTGTGAACCTGATGATGAGCCAGACTGAGCGCCTGATGCTGATCCAGATGAAGCACCTGAAGATGATCCTGATGAAGCACCAGAAGGAGATCCACCGCCGCCACCGGCCTGAGATCCACTAGTGTTTCTTCCCGGTTCAAAATTACCGTCGATTGTAGATTTTGGTACGCAGACTTTTTTCGTGGCCTCTACGTTTGCCTCAGGGCCCGGAGCTCCAGCGGGAATCTCATAGCGCTCTGAAGATGTACGTCGGCATGTTACCTGTCGGCAGTAATTATTGCCCTCAGCAACCATGTCTGCCATAGCGTAGTCCCCACCCTTTGATCGGCAGAAGGAAACCGCTTCATCAACGAAGCTGTCTGCCATCGCACCAGCAAGAGGGATTAAAAGGCCAAGGACCACAGGGAAAAACTTTTTCATATTCCTACCCAATTTTTTGTCTCCCCTACCCAGGGAAGATTTCTCACTTAAATACTAACACTTGATGAAACGGGAGCTATCTCTCGGCAAAATTCGCCGGGCATGACTCCACCTCGTCAGTCTAATATCGGTAGATAGGCCCAAAGACTTTAGATGAATCGATGACTAGAAAGAATTTAGAAGATGCTGTAATCTCAAGCCGTTATGGACATTTTCACAAATCACATCCTCGGTTGGGTCATCGTCATCCTTATGATAGGTGCCGCATTTTATACGATGAAGATTATCGGAGAAGAAAAGTCGTCTTTTAAGGACGATTCCTATCAGGTCACTTTCGAGAACCTGATACTCATGATCCCCAATTGGTGGTCGATAACAAGTCAGACTGATCATGAGATCCGTTTTGAAAGAACCGACACCCGCTACGACTGGTATTCCGTTTATCAATACTTCCCTGTTCACGATGGAAAAGATCTTCCGAAGCTTCTGGAAGAAAAACTCAATCTCGAAGAAATAGAATTTGATGATGACGTAGTTTTTGAAACTGACTCCCGGGTTCTCTTTCGTGATTCAAGAGTTCAGGAACATTTTCAGGAAGTGATAAGAGTTGAAGGCAAGGCCTCACAGAAAATCGTTGATCGCATCTATTATGATATCTATCTAATGCGCGCGCAGAATGTTCCGGGATACTATATTTTTGAATCCAGGAGTTCCGTTTTAAATGGATTGGTAGAAGGCCCGTACTTTGAGGAATCGCTTTCGGAACTTGAGATTAAATAAGGAGATCCCATGCTTCAGCCCCGTCACTCAGAATCTGATCAGCAACTCATTGTCGCCCGCATGCTCTGGGGTGCACTGACATTCTCGATGATAATTTACGGAGTAGTCCTCTTTATAACGGGAAAGGTTTCAGCAGTTGCTCTGCCGTCTGGAGAACTTCAGCCGATCGAGATGATTGCTCTTGCTGCAAATGGAACCGCGATAGCTGTGTACATGTTTTACAAGAACAGTGTTGAAACTCAGGCGACTATTGAGAAAAGATTCACCGGTTACATAATCTGTTGGGCACTCAATGAATCAATCGTGCTCTTCGGCTTTGTAGCTGTGTTTATTGGAGGCAGCGGAAACGCATTCTTCTACCTGGCAAACCTCATGGTAGCTTTAACAGGCAATCTTCTGACTTTTCCGAAGAAAGATTAATTTCTTTTTGGGGCGAAGCCACGAATCTTGTCGATCACGAAATCGATTATCTCTTCATCCGAGCTGAAAACATCTTCCACGAGCTCGTTAGAGAGAAGGAAGTTCTTCACACGGATAGAGATATTGTGGAGTGACTCCATGAGATAGAGTCCACCGATATTCTCGCCATTGAATGACTTGATAATTTCTTTGCGGGCGTGGTTGAACATTTCTGTTTCAGTGATATCACCAGGGATATCTTCGCCGAATTTTTCTTCCACTTCCTCAATCGCCTGCTCTTTGATGTTTTCATCAGTAGCAAAGCTCACACCAAATTCAGTGGCAAGTGCTTCAATCAGATCAGCGCGCGAATCAGCAGCAAACTCGATCATCTCTGCTTGCTTCAGATGATTGATCGTATATTGTGAGAGCGCTTTAAGCGTTTCAAAATCAGTCTTCATCAAACTTCCTTAAATAGGTATTTCCCTAATAGGATAACTAAAAACTCTACCGCCCACAAGTTAAAGCGTTGATATATTTTACTTTTTTGCGAACTTTTTTGTGATTTTGGACATGATTGCGTTGACCGCCGAACGTTCACCCATAAGAACAAGGAACGTGGCATAAAGAATGCCCACCGAGCTGATCTGCGCCGTAAGTGTCACGCACTTCGTGATGAATGGTTGAGAGAAAAATTCTGGTTTAAAGAAAGTTTGGAGGATTATCCCACTGGCAATGGTGGCCGCTAAGACTTTGAATATCCTGCGTGAAAAGAAGAATCCCCAGCTAAGACTCAGGTCTTTTTTCAAAATCCAGCTCTGGAAGGCCGCGTTCACCAAAACCGAAAGGGTGGTCCCGAGTGCCAGGATCTTGAAGCCATAGGTGGGTGTCAGTAATAAACAAAAAGCGATGTTGAAGGCGATTGATAGAAGAGATCCGATGACCGGGATCTTCTGACGGTCCAGCGCATAGAAAGTGGGAACGAGGATCTTATAAAGACCATAGGCGGGCAGTCCCAGGGCATACATCCGGAGGGCCTCTGCCGTCATAAGAGTCGATTCACGGTTGAATCTCCCCCTCTCAAAGATCACATTCACGATCTCGTCGGAAAGGCAGAAGAGGACCACCAGCGCCGGCATGACGGTAAGAAATGAAAGATAGTAACTCTGCTGGAGCTGGGCCTTCGCTCCGTCAAAATCCTTTTTCTTCCATGCTTCTGAAAAGTGCACGAGATTCGAATTACCAATAGAAACTGAAAGTATACCTACCGGAAGCTGAAAGAGACGGAAGCTGTAATTGAGCCATGAGGTAGCACCAACGATAGTGCCGGTAGCAAGAATTGTAGTAATGAGAAGGTTTACCTGGGTGGCGGCAAAACCAATGAGACCAGGACCGATCAGTTTCAGAATTTTTTGAGCGCGTACTGTCCAAAAAGCCTTGGGCCACATGGGGCCATAGCCCTTTTTATAAATGAGCGGCACCTGAACCGCCGCCTGCATGAAACCTCCAAGCATGGCACCGATACCAAGAGAATAAATCGGATGGTACCCCATCTCGTGCAGGACACCCGAGAGAGTGAGCATCGAAAGAATACTCATGACATTGTAGGAAGCGGGAGCAAGGGCCGGAAGAAAAAATACCTTCAGTGAGTTGAGAGCTCCCATAAAAAGAGCAGCGAGAGAAACAAACGTGAGAAAAGGCGCCATGATTCTGGTGAGGTTCACACACAGCTGGAACTTTTCCGGATCTTCCGTGAACGCCGGGGCAAAAACACGAATAAGTTCCGGAGCAAAAATCATAATTCCGGCAGTGATCACACCCGTAACAGCAGCTAGTAACCAGAAAAGTGCCCACATGAGCTCGCGCCCTTTCGAGGGGTCTTCCTGATTTGCTTCAACGAAAGTTGGAACAAATGCTGAGGAGAAAGCACCTTCTGCGAAGAGATCACGAAGGAGATTGGGAATTCTGTACGCAACGAGGAATGCATCCGTCACTCCGGAAGCTCCGAAGTACGCTGCCATCACCTGTTCTCTCACTAATCCGAGGATGCGCGAGAAAAAAGTAGCAATGGCCATCTTGATGGAAGAACGAATGATCGACATAAACACCATCTTCGCTCAAATTTCGAAACATTTCACTCAGAAATTGGAATCCTTTCGCCCCTACTTGAAGGGGCAAGTATCTGAGAGAACGAAAGCATCCGACTAAGTATCTTTTTGTCCCCTATTTCTTCTTACTTTCCCTCTATAAAAGGTGAGTTGATGTTAGCAAGAAGATGCATACAATCGTAGGGGCACGATGGAATGATGTGAGTAAGCAGGAAGCGAGAAGGACGATCCCCTCCACTTCTTCAGGATGAAGATCAGGGACACCTTCAAACACACACACCAGATTTCCTCCCAGGAAGGGAGGAAATTGAGAGACAAGGAGGCATCCATGAAACTCGCCATCGCTGTCGAATCAAAGCAACATCCGAAAAACCAGAATGACTATCGTGTCTGGTATCTCGAGATTGATGACAATGGACATGTCGTCAGTGTCGGAGTGAAGAGCAAACAAGAGCTCGTTGAAGATCTCTTTGAATGCTATCGGAAAACTGGAAAATCCAACTGGCGGGCATTCCAGAAGGGTGCTGAGAAATCGACTCCCATCGAAGTTTTTGATTTTGTCTCAATGAACATGCACGAGAACACTCATTTCGGAAATCTTCCGTCCCTGAGCGAGTTCCAGAATGTGCTGAACACTCTCCAGAGTCGCCTCGAATTAAGATCGATCGCCTAAAACTTATCTCCTCCCAGGAATTAGTGTTTTAGGCCTTTCCGGGGAAGGATTAAAATCCTTCCCCTTTTTTGTTTAATTACGTCAAATTCCCATCATCTTGACTCGCCACAAGTCAAAAAAATTCTCAAAATGGGCCGTTCTAATTGCCCCTACGGTTAGGTATAGTCTCGTGTACCGATTAACATTCAGAATTTTTCTAAGGAAAGCTCATATGCAGACTCTGGCCATCATTGGTGCTCAATGGGGTGATGAAGGGAAAGGTAAAATTACGGATCTTCTCGCCGAGAAATGCGATCTAGTCGTGAGATACCAGGGCGGTCACAACGCCGGCCACACGATCTGGGTGAATGGAGTAAAAACTGTTCTTCACGTTATTCCTTCAGGAGTTCTTCATCCTCACTGTATTTCAGTGATCGGACACGGAGTTGTTCTTGAGCCGGAAAATTTCCTGAAAGAACTCGATAAGATTAAGAATATCACGAAAGTTACTCCCGATAATCTCAAGCTCTCTTCTACTGCAACAGTCATCACGAGCTACCATAAGCTTCTCGATGCTGCCCGCGAGACTCAGGGTCCGGAAAAAATCGGTACTACCGGAAAAGGTATTGGTCCGGCATACGAAGATAAAGTTTCCCGCCGTGCGATCAAAGTAAAAGATCTTCTTGATAAGGACACACTTATCCGTCGTCTCTCGAATGGTTATGCCGAAAAAGCGATCCTCTTTAAAAATCTTTATCAGATAGACTTCCCGACAATTGAACAGGAAGTTGAGCGTCTCTATGCTTACGGAATTCAGATGAAGGATTATGTGACTGATACTTTCAGTCTTATTGATCAGAAACTCTCGGAAGGTAAACGCGTTCTTTATGAGGGTGCCCAGGGCATTCTTCTCGATATTGATTACGGAACTTATCCATATGTAACTTCATCTTCAACTGCGGCTTCGGGAATTTATACCGGTGCCGGTGTTCCGGGCAGAAAACTCGAAGAAGTTATTGGCGTGGCGAAGGCCTACACAACTCGCGTTGGCGAAGGCCCATTCCCGACTGAACTCTTTGATGATCTCGGAGCTCATATCCAGACAAAAGGTAATGAATTTGGAGCAACTACCGGACGCAAGCGCCGTTGCGGCTGGCTCGATATTCCACTTCTTCGTTATTCAGTGAAATGCTCTCAGCTTACAAGTATCGCCCTCACGAAACTCGATATTCTTTCGGATCTCCCGATACTTAAAATCTGCTATGCCTACGAAGTGAATGGTAAAACAGTGGATTGCGCTTATCCGGGAATCAATCTTTACGATGCAAAACCTCTCTACAAAGAGCTCAAGCCATTCAAAGATACATTCGAAGGTGACAAGGCTTCTCCGGAACTTGAGGCCTATATGAGTTTCATGCAGGATGCGCTTGGAATTCCGGTTAAGATTTATGCCTATGGGCCTGACCGGAGTCAGATCGTTTTCAGAGACAATTTCCTCAAGTAACAGCAAAGTTTACCCACTAGGTTCTGACGGAGAAATCTTCATAATTGTGTCACCACATGACACAGAGATTTCTCCTCCTAATCCTCCTGTTTTCCTTCCATTCTTACGCGGATGAATGTGCGCCTGTAAATCTCATTACGGAAGCCAATTCTCCCTTTCAGAAAATTCCCGTTTATAACCAGGGCTCTTTGAATATTTGTTACGCTTATTCAGCGGCGCAGATTCTTGACTGGTACCAGATTAAAAACGGCGCTTTGAGACGAAATGTCCATCCTGCATGGGCAGCTCTTCAGTACGCACTTGTGAGAAACCGGAAGAAAATTGAGATCGGTCACCCGAAAGAATCGATGGAGAGCATGAGATCTTCTCTCAACTGCGATTACGATGCAGTTGAAGCGGCGTTGAAGAGTATCGGGAAACCAGATGACTCTGAAGTGAGAACACTTCTCGCTATCGAGCGCGGAACTTATCGCTCACCCGCGGGTCTTACTCCGGTTGAAACTTTGAAAGAAGCACTGGAAAAGCATTGTGCTCCTGAGAAGAGAACTTTCGTGATGGTGCCTGAAGTGGAAAGGCTCAACTATCAGACTCTGAATGATGATGCATCTTACGAAAAATTCCTCGGTGTAAAACTCACGACTACTCCATCGCCGGTATCCATCGCTTATTGCGCGAATGTCTGGAAGAATCCTGACTTCGACGGAATCGATGTGAATATTCTGGGCCAGAGAGATGTGGTCCGTAAAAACTGCGAGTATCACGAGTCGCTTGTAGTTGGTCAGAAGAAGCTCGGCAACTCCTGCCATTTCCTGGTTCGCAATACCTGGGGAACGAAGTGGACTGCCCACAATAAAAACTATGCCTGCGTCTGCCGCGACCAGGTGACTGGAGAATTTCTGGATGACTGTCGTCCGGAGACCCACAGTAATGATCGCTATACTGTTGAAGGCTGTTGGATTCGTTCCACTGATCTTTCCCGGAACATCGGGCAGCTCACTTTCGTGAAATAACTGCCTCCTTTAATAAATTCATTCCCCATCGGATAATTGATAAGATGAAGATTTTTCTTCTTTTATTCTTATTCTCCTCTACTGTCTTCGCTCTTTGCGAGACCTACACCAAATATGGTGAGCCAGTTTCTATTTGCTGGAATAAAGAGTTCAAGGCCCATCTCTCAGAAAAATGTAGTGGGCCCTGCGATGCCAGAAGTTTTCTTGAGAAGAAAAATCCGCGGCCTTTAAAGATTGACCGCAACGGCGGAAAAAATCCCGCTACTCAGTACTGCAAGGCCTTCGAACTGAATATCTTTGTGCTGAAAGATCCGCGAGGGGCAGAACAAAGTTACTGCGGTTTTCCTGATGGGTCACTCGTCGACTCGAATGCACTGACGAGGTCACTCAAATGAAACTCTTCTTCGTTCTCTGTTTTCTGTCTGCCTTCGCCCACGCTCAGAGCTGCGGGACAATCAACTATCTCACTCAGGAAAATTCTCCCTTTGAAAAAATTCCAGTTTCCGATCAGGACGGCGCCGGAATCTGCTATGCCTACACTGCTTCCCAGCTTCTCAACTATCATATCCTGAAGACGAATCAGGCCTCCGAACTCGTCATGCACCCGGTTTGGGTCGCACTTAAAGCAAGTCGAAGAATCCTCGAAGCGGGCAGTGAACTCAATGCCATCAATTCTGTGAATAATGCCGGTAACTGTAGTTACAACCGGGTCGAAGGCGCTCTCAACCTTTTCAGTAATAATTCTAACCTCACTGGTTCGCCGCTGGTCACATTTCTGGAGACCTATGCTCGAAGTCTCACCCGACAAGCGAGAGGACCAGCAAGACCTGTGAACCAGTCCATGATTGAGACTGCCCAGGATGAAGCGATCAAAGAGGCCAGCTCTCACTGTTCAGATGATGTTTTATGGGAGCGTCTTCTGCCGCAACTTTCAACGGTGAGTGAAACTTCTGTTCAGCTATTTACCCGTTTGCTACAGGATTCGTGCTCTTCGCAGAACCTGACTCAGTTTCAAACTCCAAGAGCGGTCAACATTTTCCCATTCGACACTCACGCGCACGCGAGAAGCACAATGAATGCGCAAATCGGCAAAGGCCCATTCATTTTCGGTTATTGTTCAGAGTCCTGGACCAATCCGAATTTCAATGGATACTCCGAAATCGGTCGGAAGTATAAAGAGGTAGACCCTAATTGTGGAATGCATTCTTCAATGATGGTGGGCAGAAAACAGATCGGTCAGCATTGTTACATGCTCGTACGGAACAGTTGGGGAACGAGCTGGGGTAAATGGAATGAGAATCAGAAATGCATCTGTCGCCACAAGGTCACCCGCGAGTGGGTAGATGAATGCACCTTCGACGAACACGGCACAGGTGACTACACTGTTGAGGCTTGTTATATGGGCCAGAATCAGATGTCCCGGAACATTCAGAACATTACGACAATCTACCGTTAACAGGCTGCGGCTCCCTCTCACAGAAGCAGTGATATTCCATTATGACGAATATGCTCTGTCTGCCGTTTTTCGCCCAATAACTCTGTAAAAAATCTAGGTTTAGGGCCTAAGAAAATTCCAATTTCTTACAACTTTGTGTTTGACAAAAAACTTCAGAAACAATAATTTGTAGTCCTTCGTTTGAAAGTGGTCCTGTAGCTCAGTTGGTTAGAGCACCTCCCTTTTAAGGAGGGGGTCCTGTGTTCAAGTCACAGCGGGATCACCATTCAACGAAAACATTCTGAGCGAATTCCCGGTATTGCTCCCATCGTCTAGCCCGGTCTAGGACACCGCCTTTTCACGGCGGTAACAGGGGTTCGAATCCCCTTGGGAGTACCAATTTATATAAAAAAGAGCCTCGCGAAAGCGGGGCTTTTTTTTTAATTCGTCATTCAAGTAAGGGCAGTCAGTAAAATTTACTATTCTGCTAGCTTACTCAGTCAATTGAGATAATTGAGGAGCATGAAAACTATCATCATTTTATCGGCAGTGTTGCTGCTTTCCGTTTCTGCAATTGGCTCCGTTTGTCCTGAGAAAGAATCTGCCACTGAAAAGTTCATCGAAGTTGATCTCTATCCTGATCTCAGAGGACTTGGTGCCTTGGTAGAAAACATTCCGGGACTTGATCTGCATGAAGACGAGCAAGCTCTTCACAAAGGAAAGAAAGTCAAAATTTTCTACCGGCTATTAAGTCCGTTTGATCAGAATAAAGAGACGATTATGCTCTTTACCGGTGGCCCTGGGCAGACGAGTGATTTTATCTTTACGTGGTACAAGAAATACGGCGACGAAATTGAAAACTATAATGTTGTATCCATGGATCACAGGGTCATCGGTTGCAGTAGAAAAACTTTTATTGATTTTGTCCCGGCCACTGCTCATAAGATGAGATTTGCAGCCGCGGACGCAGAATTGATTCGTCGGGAGCTACTGGGAGATAGGCCCTGGATCGTTGAGGGTGGCTCGTATGGAACTCTTCTTGCGCAAACTTATGGATTGCTCTTTCCGGACTCTGTTTCCAAACTCATTCTCTTTTTTACTAATTTTTCTTCGGAAAACGCCAGACTCTCCCGGAGAACAATCCGTCCTCGTTTTAATCGCTTATTCCCTGAAGTGAACCTTGAACTTGAAGACATTGAGAAATTGCATCCAGACCTGGGAGATGCGTTTCTCCGTTTCTCTGTCAGAACCATGTACCAGGCCAGTCAACGACCTGAGATTCCGAAAATGATGTTGAAGGTCCAAAGTCTTCTGGCGATGGGGATGGTGGAAGAGGCCAGGAATCTTTTTCCAAGAGAGATTTATCAGGCTTCCTACATGCAGAATTCAATCGCGTGCCTTGAGACGGAGCCGTATCCAGTATTACCTGGTGAATATGCTCTTTATACACCAATTGAATCCTGCCAGGTATTCAAAGGGCACTTCGATTACTTTAACTACAGGAACTCACTTCAGCATCTCAAAATGCGAACTCTAGTATGGCATGGAGAACATGATCCCGTTTTTGATTCACAGAACGCATTCGAGACCAGTCGCCGTCTTCCTAATAATTTTCTGTTCGTTGTCCCCGGGGGTTCTCACTCTATAGGGGAGCTTGGTGACTGTTATCCAAAAATATTTTTTAAGTTCCTGCAGGGATCAAGTGACGAGGAAATCAAGCCGCTCACAAAAAGAGCAGATTGCCAGAAGTTTGCCCATGAATCCTTTCTCTAACCAGTAGTGAGCATTCCGCACGCAATTCCCGTTACCGTTTCCCGGAGAAGTACGTGATCACGTCTCTCGAGGGCGAGTTTCTGAATGACATTCAGTGGATGAATCATGCTTGAACGGAAGTAGATACTCTCTCCCAGCCAAGGTCTAAACCAGGTGAAGTTAGTTTCTCCGGTAATCTCATGGAAAAATTTCTGACTAAGCTCAAGCTCAGTTGAAATAATCTTTTTCCAGCGGTCACGTTCTTTTGGCTCCATGCCGGAGTGATCAAGATGAAAATCCCAAACGCCCAGTTCAACTTTCGCGAACGTGAATCCAAGATTTTTCACATAGGTCTGTAAAACAGGTGAATGCCCGTAAGCTTCTCTGATTTTTTCTTTTTGATCTTTCGTAAGATCTTTCCAGGCACTACCTACTCCCCACCAGACCGGAAGATTCAGCCGCGTTTGGGTCCAGCAAAGAATCCATGGAATCGCGCGAAGACTGAACTTACCGGGAGTCGATCGTTTCGTAGGACGGGACCCCATCTTCAAAAGATCGAGGAAGTCGTAGGGAGTCGCTTTGGATGTGAGCTCATGGAATGAAGGATCCTGAACGAGCTTACGATAAGATTTTTGGATGAGGCCTGAAAAGAGAATCACTTCTTTTGAGTGACGTGGGGCCTTGGGCTTAACGAGCTCAAAGCCTTCTATCACTTTTCCAACCTGTGAGCGCATGATTCGTGGATTACTGAAAGTTCGCTGAACCATCTCACCCTGAATAGTAACCTTGAAAATATCGAGTGCTGATTTTGGAAGCCAAGAGAGCTGCTCAAGAACAGTCCCGCCGCCGCGACTGGTACTTCCTCCTGAACCGTGGAAGAAAACCGGAGTAAGGCCGTGACCAATCAGAAATGCTTCGATATCAAAGAGTGCATCTTCGATGAGAAGTCTTGCAGGAAGAACACCGTTTTCTTTACTAGAATCAGAGTAGCCAACCATTACTTCGTAAAGACCATCCCAGCGCTTTTTGTGTTCAGGCGGGAGCTTCGCTTTTTTAAAAGCACCGAGAAGAATTTCACGGGCGTTACGCAGACCTTTCTCGTTTTCAAAGAGAGGAATGACCGGAATGAGCATGGCACCCAGTGCTTTTTTAGTGATAGTGATCGCAGCAAGCATGTCTTCAGTTGTCTGGCACATACTGATGACGAATCCACGCACATACCATTTGGCATTAATACCTGCGGAGACATCTTTCAGAGTCAGAAGCATTTTATAAATTGGCTCGCGCGGATTGGTGACAGCATTTCTGATGAGCTCACTATCTTCCCGGATCTCAAGTGGAAGAACGAGAGCAGGATAAAGGCGAACGAGTCTTTCCACGTCATCAAGTCTCGGGGAGGTGAGATTTGCGCGATCAGAAATATTTCTTAATTTCGCGAGCTTCATCTTGAATTTAGTGATCCTCTTACCATCGCCTTTTTTAACAGTTGCGATTTCTTTTAAGGATTCACGGAACGAAACCAGTTCTTTCCTGACTTTTTCCCCTTCCTGAATCAAAGTCATCTCAGCTTCAAAATCTTTCAGATGACTTTTTATACCGTCGAGGAAACGCATTCTGGATTTGGTGAAACTCTCAAGCATGGTAGAGCTTCCGACTTTCGGGTGGCCGTCTTTATCTCCTCCAACCCAGGTGCGGAAGTTTACGGTATAGCCATTTTTTTTCAGGTTAATTTGCTCAAGGAGAATTCTCGGACTGAGGACAAAGTGAAATATCTGATCCATTTCATCTTTCACGAGAGGCTTACGGTTATTGGCAAGATCAAGTCTGATGGCAATTTTCAGAAGATAAAGAAGTTTTGATTTGATGGATTCCAGATCAGTTTCAAGACCCCTGATCAGAAGCTCTTCAATATTCCCCATGAGCTGCAGGAATTCCTTGCTGCGAGATTCTGTCGGATGACTTGTGAAAACATAAATAACTGCTCGTGGTTTTTTTTGTGCGGTTATTTTAAAATCTGAAAGAAGATGCGAGCGATATGCCGTCTCACAGGTGTTGATCAGTTCCAGCATGAGTGAGAAAGCTTTGGCGATTTGTCTTAGTTCATCGGTTTTATTCGAAGATAGTTTCTTGTAAACTGCGTTCAGTTCTTTTTCCACCAGCAAGGGATCAGCGCTTCGGACTTTTTTCATCCGGATGCGGAGGGATTCGATCTGCATGTACAGGCGGGAACCGTGCACTTCTTTGATCGCTTTCCCGAGGGTTTTTACTGATACGAAAACGAGCTCTTTTAATTCAGGTTGAATCATGAAGGGAATTTAGCATTAGAGGCTTGGAGTGCGGTAGACCAAGGTGGCCCAACCGGTGCGTTATTCCGATTTTTCAGGAAGTTTTGGCTTGGCCATAAGCCGGGGAAGATTACGCATGTACGCGTTCGAAAGTTTTAAGAAAAGGTCGTCATCTTCGTAGTTCACGTATTGATCCCGATTTTTTTCCTGAAAAAGAAGAATCCGGCTTCTTTGCTCTTCATTGAGCCCTGTGTAATCGACTTCAGTGCTTGATGGGTTTGTAGTTATCGCAGGAATACTTTCTTCAGGGTATTCATTTGTCTCCGGCAATGGATCAGATTCCTGAATACTTTCAACCGGTGAAATATTTGCAGTTGGAGCTTTCACAGGAGCATAAACCAGGACGCCGTTTTCAACGTTTTTAATTTCTTCATCGATTGCTTTGAGCTTTTGCTGAACATACTCTGGACAATGATTCAGCTTCCCGGTCTTGATCTGGGCCAACTGAGAAATAATGAGTTTCTTATTTTCAGTGGTCTTACAGGTTTTCGGATCAATACCAACCAGCGCCATATTTCTCATATGTACTTTCTGAGCGACGAGGGCAGCTTTTCGCTGGAGGATTTGCTCTTCATCAATCGCCGAGAAACCTGGCATTGCCCAGAACAAAATCAGAATTCCGGATGTGATCTGCTTCAACTTTATCATTTCCATGTTCCAGTGCTTGAGCATTCTTTCCTCACAACTGATTCCGGAATTCGGCATTCAGATTTACATTTCTCCTCAGAGTCATAGGAGTCCATATAGTATGGGCAGAGAAACCCTCCACCATCCTGAGAACATGCGAAGAACTTGGGAGGAATAATACATTGCCCACTCATACTCGCCTGAGTTTTAGGAAGTGTACAAAAATTAACTTCGCTATTTCCATCGTAAGCAATTCCACCCGCAGCGAAGTCAGCAGGTCCACACTCGATGACCTTGTCTTCTGCCAGAACAGCTGGGCGTGAAGCACAGTTCGGACAAGAAGATTCTTCTATAACCCAGGGTTTTACCCCTGGTACAGGATATTTCATTTCGATTTCAGGAATGAATCCCTGACCAGGAAGTTGGGTGAAAAGTTCGGCGGTTGTTGAGGCCATGGTGGCGGCGATTGCCCAGGCACCGGTGTATTCAGGCAATGCAGATTTATGAATCTCTTTTCCGTCGGCGTAAATCGTGATGGTCTTATTGTCGAAGTCGCAATCAAAAGTGAAACGGGTAGTATCCGGAAGAGCATAACTTGAATTCTGATCCCCAAGGAAATATGACTTTCCATTAACATCGACAACACCACCACCTCTGGCAAACTCAACTTGCCGGCGAACACCGACACTATTTGTGCCAGCGGCTCCCAGCTTAAATAGCTTATCAACCGGAAAATTTACCGGCGCAATTCCCATGGCGGTTCTCTCAGCCCACGAGTAATTTGACATCTCAAATTGCCAGCGACCACTGGTTTTCGGATTCATGGCGAGAATCGCATCACCACCCGAATTAAGCACAAAATAGTCCGTGGAAAAAGCTCCGGTGCCGGGAAATCTTCCACCAACGACAGCTGCGGTAGCCGATGTCGTATTAGAATCGAAAAGATTAGGAAAACTTTTATCAAGCGCAGTGACCATGATACCTGAAAAGCCAGCTGGCGGCCCATAGGTCCATGGTTGATCTCCGAAATTTGTAATGTATTGAGTCCCCTCCCTACCCTGAACAAAGGGGCGGACAAATGTACCGGGAACAATATTCGCGACTCTGGAAAGATCCTCGGCCGAGGTATAAACTCCAGTGCCTTTCGACGGATCAACCACATCCTCAATTTTGCGCTTCAGCCATGTTCCATTTACCCCGTACCAAAGTTTGGCAGAGCCAGCATCGTAAGCGACCATCATGATGTCGCCATTCTGCAATTTTTTATAAA
The DNA here is from genome assembly GCA_046595005.1 of Bacteriovoracaceae bacterium. Taxonomy (GTDB): domain Bacteria; phylum Bdellovibrionota; class Bacteriovoracia; order Bacteriovoracales; family Bacteriovoracaceae; genus Peredibacter. The sequence continues at coordinate 174,214 of JBKJPL010000001.1, forward strand.
TGGGGTTAAGTCCCTGACTGTAATCCGAGTATGTCTGAGTGAGGCTAAAGGAAATTTTTCCGCCATCACTGGTGGTTCCACCACCAAAAGCTCGATTTAATGTATCCAGACCGATCGCTCCGAAGGCGCCCAAATTGAGAATTTTTACTTCGAAATAGACTTTTTCGGAACGAGTACCATGCATCGTTCGCGCCCCATCAGTTCCTTCTTTAAAGATCACTTTAAGAAAAGGTGGATAATCGGCACGAAAGCTTGTGCCTGTTCCATAGGCCTGAATCGGATCGAGGATCGTAAACTTTGGTTTAGGGAAGATTTTAAATTTTACCGGCCCTTTGAATGGACTAGTAAGATATGAGCCAATTTTCATGATTGGTGAGAAGAGACCTGCTTTGCGGGGAATTCCTGTGACGTCTCCTTGGCTGATAAGGGTAAGCCCGGGCGGCATCTCCCGGGAGCTGAACCTTGGTGGATCAGTGGGCTTTGGTGGCTTGTAGTAGATAGTATCATCGACTCCGGACCTGGACAGATATGGCAGTCCTTCGTATCCGGGATAGATATCATAGGGTGAAGGGTTTGCTCCGTAGTTCGGTGTCGGATCTGGTTCACGCAGGTAGGAATTATCAACTGGATCGAGAATTTCCGTCACTTCAGCGGCCGGTGCCGGGGCTAAAACAACTGATGGTGCTGGGGCATTTTCGGGTGCCGGTGCTGGCACTTCTGCAACTGTTGTTGGTTTTACAACTGCAGTTGGAGTGATTCCCTGGCCGGGAGTGGCGTATGTCAGAATGTTTTCGACAGCTACTCTTTGAGTTCTTAAATCCTGGACAATTTTCCGCCGTCCAATAAATTTTTTTGTCCGACAAGCAGAGAGCACCCCTGTTGATTCGAGTTCTTGAGTATTCAGGCGAAGAGTCCGGATCCTGTCTGCTCTATTCAAGGGAACTCGACAGTTCTCAGGATCGAGCGCCAGAAAATCGAGGTTCATCTCGTACTGGTGCTGCGAAAGCATGATTCCTCTCTGCTGGAGAAAGAAAGTGTCCTGAGAGACTTGTGCGAAGGCTCCGGCCGAAACCAGAAAAAGAGTAAAAAATATATTCATGTTTCAAGTTTAAGGTCTTTCGCGATCTATCCAATAGGGAACATTTATTCCATCCGGTAAGTGCCTGAAAACAGGAGCAAGAAAAGTCCTTCCGCCATGGTCGAGGTGGGGATTATTCAAGGCACTTTCAGTGTAAAAGTTTCAAAAAACGACTCTCGGTCACTGTCCTATACCAAGGCATGGTAAAAGTCCCCTATGAAACTTATTACTTCGTTTGTCGTTCTTTCGGCCCTTGTTAGCTGTGCTCCTGCCCCGGAGATCAAAAAGCGCGACCCACTTTTCACGACAGAAGAAAAGATCGTCGTTCTTTCAGAGAAAGCAGATAAAGAAATTCTTTCTGCTAAATACAACAATTCTATCAAGCTCCGTTGCGACTTTATTCTTGATAACAATTCGGATGCAAACATCACTTTAAATCAGGCATTCTTTTTCGAGGTAAATCTCGCCGCCGGGGAACATCCGAAAAATCTTACGGTCTTTAAGAATGGACATAATTTTACAGTTGGTTTCAGGGTGAAGCAGTTTGATATTCTTCCCGAGAATACAATCAATTATGCAAATGGTGTCACCGAAGTAATGAAGGATACCCCACTCGTTGAACTGTTGGTAAGAGGAAGAGAAGTGAATGGTAAATTCGATAAGAAATACGACCGCTCAGTTTACTTGAACGAGAAGCAACCTGTTATCCTCACCGATCTGTTTCCTGAAAAATATCCTCATATTCTCAAGTGCCAATTGATCACTGTTGTTCCGGATAATTATAAAGATCAGTACCTGATCATTTCACCGGAAAAAGAAGATATTCCATCCCCGGAAATGGTTTTCGAAACTAATTAAGGCTCGTGACAGTCGTCATTAAATCCTTCGGGACACATAAAATTGTGATCATCCTCGCACTTCTCGCCTCTCACCGGAACACACTGGTGTAGGGTTGTTCTATTGATTTCGCAGCCATCGCGAAAGCCTTCCGGACAGAGAATTTGAATTTCAGTAGCACATGACGCTCCTTCATTTTTCAAAACACAGCGATGAACTCTGGTCTGCTGAGTAAGACATCCATCGATATAGCCATCACCACAAACAAGAGCGAGTACGAGGCGACAGGAAATATTTGTGCTGTCGGGACGGCAAAAGTGACGCTCGTCGGGTTTAGCGAGTGCCATGGTTGAAAAGAGAAGAAGGATGCCAAGTAGTGCTTTCATACGAATCCTTAGTTAAAAATAAAATCGCTGCGAAGTTAACCTGAATGGATCGCAACAAAGAATTTAAGAGTCCCTTAATCGTATAACGCTGATAGGGCAGCGACAGGACACCGCACAGTTGAAAATCTCAGGAAAGTGATAAGTTTGATCTTCACCATTTGAGGAGAAATTCATGAGACTTTATTACAGCCCAGGCGCCTGTTCACTATCACCACATATTGTTGCACTCGAACTCGGTCTTCCGGTTGAGATCTTCAAGACTGACGTTAGAACGAAGAAAACTGAGAAGGGTGATGATTTTTTCAAGATCAATCCTAAAGGACAAGTTCCGACTTTCCAGCTCGATAACGGAGAAGTTCTGACTGAAGGTGTAGCGATCGTTCAATATATGGCGAGTCTTGCTCCGGAAAAAAAACTCATCCCGGATGGCTTTGATAAATTTCGTCAGCTCGAGTGGCTCAACTTCATCAGCACTGAACTCCACAAAGGATACTCTCCCCTCTTTGGTGATGCTTCACCAGAAGTGAAAGAGAAAGCTATCGCTAATCTTACGAAGAAATTTCAGTATCTCGAACCGGCACTTACTAAAGGACCATTCCTCATGGGTGCTGCTTTCACGGCTGCTGATGCTTATGCTTTCACCGTTCTTTCATGGTCAAAGCACGTAAACGTGCCAGTTCCGAAATTTATCGAAGAGTATCTTTTAAGAGTTGCTGCTCGACCTGCAGTTCAGGCGGCACTGAAGGCAGAAGGTCTTACAAAATAATTTCAAACAGGAGCTTCTTTCTGTTAGCCTAGTTCAATATGAGTTGGTGGAAAGAAGCAATCGTTTATCAGATTTACCCCCGTAGTTTCTACGACAGTAATGGTGATGGTGTCGGTGATCTCGAAGGAATCAGGCAGAAGCTCGGTTACCTGAAAGATCTCGGAGTCAATGCCATCTGGATTTCTCCCGTCTATCCCTCTCCCGGAAAAGACTGCGGCTACGACATCTCAGACTACACAGACATAGATCCCCTGTTTGGAAGCCTCGACGTTTTCAAAAAGCTTCTTTCGGATGCTCATGAAAAAGGCATCCGCATTCTCATGGATCTCGTTATTAATCACACATCAGATCAGCACCCGTGGTTTATCGAAAGCCGCGAAGGAAACACGCATAAGCGCGACTGGTACCTCTGGCACAAGGGTAAAAATGGAAAGCGGCCCAACAACTGGGTTGCAACTCTCGAGCTTAAAAATGCCTGGTGGTGGGATGAAAAAAGAAATGAATACTATCTCAGTACTTTCACGCGGAATCAGCCGGAACTTAACTGGCGCCACCCGGAAGTTAAAACAGAGATCTTTAAAGTTCTGAAGTTCTGGCTCGATCTTGGGGTCGATGGATTCCGGATGGATGTGGTGAACTGGTATATTAAAGATGATCAGTATCGTGATAATCCGTGGAGCTTTAAGCTTTTCCCTGATCTTTTTCAGAAGCATATTTATGATCGCAATCGCCCTGAAACTCACGACATCTGTCGCGAGATAAGAACTCTCGCTGATTCATATCCCGGTGAACGCATGCTCGTGGGAGAAATTTTCACCGATAATGCTGAAGAGGCCGCAAGCTATCATGGAAAGAATTTTGATGAGCTTCACATGGCATTCAATTTTCATTTCATGTATCAGTTCTGGGGAGCCAAGCGCTTCTATAGAAGTATTGTGAGATGGTACAAAGCACTTCCCGAAGGGGCGTGGCCCAATTTCACTCTCAGTAACCACGATTACATCCGCCACTTCACCCGTTTTAAATGGGGGAAATATTCTATCCCGAGAGCGAAGCTTGCGATCACAATGCTTCTTTCATTAAGAGGAACTCCTTTCCTTTATTACGGAGAAGAAATCGGAATGGAGAATACTCCAGTGCCGAAAGGTAAAGCGATGGATCCGCTTGAGCGCTTTCCGCTGATACCGGGCAGAGCTCGGGCGCGGACACCCATGCAGTGGTCACCAGAAAAGAATGCCGGCTTCTCTACTGGTGAGCCGTGGCTTCCGATCAATTCCAAATTTATGAGTGTGAATGTTGCGACTGAAGTAAATGATCCTGATTCACTGCTGAGCTTCTACAAAAAAGTCATCGCACTCAGACAATCAAACGAAACTCTTCGCAAGGGAGATTTCCGTTTTCTCCTGAATGAACATTCAGACCTGATTGCTTTTGAGAGAAGCTTTGAAGGAAAGAAAGCGATAGTCATCCTCAACTTTGCTCACAATGAAATATTCATTCCTGAAGGGATTATCGTGGCCGGACGTGTGTGTGATTTTGGAACGCATGGGAAATCGAAGGGAATTCTGAAGGCTTTAGAAGGCCGGATCTACTTAGCGTAAACCCGGCCTCTGAAAAATTAAATCTTAGTAGTACCATCCAAGAGCATCACGACATTCGTAGCGGGAAGCAAAATCAGCGTGAATGTGACCAGACTGATCGTACATCACGTTATCATCGCAGAAGTCACCGTAGATGCGGATGTCGTTAACAGCATCATGACAGTCCATTGAGTAACGGAAGTTATGAATTGGTCTGCCGTTAAGTGCGAGGTCACCATACATATTACAGCTGTAACCGAATGGAACTGACCAGATCACCGGAGTACGGCGATAAGAGCGATAAACGCGGCCAGTGCTATATGAACGGCGAGGGTTAATCACAACGCGCCCTTGACCAGAGCTGATAACAACTACCGGACCTGGACGATAAACCGGACGATCGTATCTCTCGTGATGGTAATCGGGAACCGGACGATGGTGATCGTATCGATCCTGGTGATGACCATTTCCTCTGCCTGGAGGATTATAACGAGGTCCTCTCTGGGCAAAAGCTTCTGAAGCAAACATAAGTGTAATAATTGATAAAACGATAAGTCTCATAGACCTCTCCTTGTTGTGCGCGGGCAGTTATAGCAAAAATAAGGATTGGTAACGGAAAATGAGGATGAGTGTGTGATTTTTACAGGGTCTTTTTCATTTCCAGAAGCTTGAGGCCCGTTATTTTCGCAGGATATTTCTCCGGGAATGACTCCAAGTTACCAGTAAGAATAAAGCCCTTCCGCTCATAATACGAAATGAGCTCCACTCTCGAGTGGATGACCGACAGTCTTATATATTTCATTCCGGACTTGCGAGCTAATCGTTCTATTTCCATGAAAATTGCGGAACCAATCTTTTTACCCTGCAGATCGGGCCTCACTGTAAGCATGCCCACATCAAGAGTATCCCCTGAATCCGTAAGGTGAACACAACCGGATAAAACATCCTCACTATAAACCAGAAGATAAAGCTGCTTTGATGAGGCAATAATCTCTTCGAGTTCAGCGATAGTTACCCGAAGACCGTCTACTAAATCTGCCTCATGAGTCCATCCCTTCCTGGCAGAGTCTCCCCGATAAGCTGAATTAATCAAGGCTTCCAGTTCACTGGCATAAGATGGTAGAGCTTTACGAAAATTAATCAATTAATCCCAGCCAAGAACGTGATAGCCTTTTTCGCTGAGACAATGATTCACATATCGTTGTTTCAGCTGATCGGGTGAAATAGCAGTAGCGACACCCCCACCGGCTGCACCAACAGCTCCTCCCTGAAGCGCACTACCTCCCAAGCTTCCTGTGAAAGCTCCGAAAACAGCGCCCATTGCAGCACCAACCATGGCCCCTTTGCCGGCGCCCTTGGTGATTCTTTTTGCTTCCGAGGTTTCAAGATACATATCGCCCTCGGCAACGCATTGATCGATATCTTGCTGGGCGACTTCTTTGCCAACTGATTTCAATTTTTCGTTAGGATAAAGCTTTGGCTTTGAGGCACAAGCCGACAGGGTGATTAAAATAATCAATAAAAATGAAGGTGATTTTCTCATAATTCATTTTATCAAGGCCGTGCGGCTAGGCAAAGAGGTGGCACTTACGGAACAATAGCTGAGAAAATGGAGAGACTATGTTTGAACTGACTACCGAATCCCTGACTGCTTTATTAACCCTGACGGCACTCGAAACTGTCTTGGGGATAGATAATATTATTTTCATCGCCATCCTGGTGGCGAAGCTTCCCAAGGAACATCAGAAACGAATCCAGAATATGGGAATTGGGCTTGCTCTCATTATCCGCATCGGGCTTCTTTTTTCCATCAGCTGGATCATGACACTGAAAGAACCTCTCTTTTCGGTCATGGGGCAATCGTTCTCAGGACGTGATCTGATTCTTCTCGGTGGTGGACTCTTCTTGATAGCAAAATCAACTTTCGAAATTCACCATAAAGTCGAAGGTGATCCTGAAGTTCATCTTCACGGTGCTGAAGCCGGAATGAAAAGGCATCCAAGTCCATCTATGATGCTAGGACAAATTCTACTTCTTGATATCGTGTTCTCTCTCGATTCAGTGATAACGGCCGTAGGAATGGTTTCTCAGGTTTCTATCATGGTAGTTGCGATGGTGATTTCTATGATCATCATGCTGGTTTCTGCAGGCAGCATCAGTGGTTTTGTTGAACGTCACCCAACAATCAAGATTCTGGCACTTTCGTTCCTGCTTCTGATCGGAGTAATGCTGGTGGGTGAAGGTTTCGGAGCGCACATTTCGAAAGGTTTCATCTACTTTGCGATGGCCTTCTCACTTCTGGTTGAAATGCTCAATATGCGCTACCGGAAAAAAAATTCTATTGGTATTCTTTCGGAAAAAGGTCAGCGTTAAGAAAACGCAGAACCTGAAGAACTTTCGCCAGGTGGAGATTTTCATCTCCGCCTTCAAGGCGCTTAAGAAATGCGAGACCAACTCCAGCACCTTTTGCAAGACACTCCTGAGTGACCCCTCTCTCTTTTCTTTTTTTTCTGATGAAGTAGGCAACTGCGCCTAATTCTTTTTCGATCTCGGCATTAGTACGTCGGATAACTTCCATGTTATTCCCTCTCTAATACCTATTCTATGTTGGATCGGATTTTGTGCAAGAACGAAGAAGGGCGCAGTTAAGAACTGCGCCCTGCGTGATGATAATTAATCAGCAAACTCTGATGCCTCAGCAGTTTCAGTAGCGTCTAAAGGACGATCTTCCGGCTCGATAAGGGCCGAGTAATCAACCTTCTGATCCTTAGGAACCACTCTCTTCTTATAGAAATTGATTTCTGGTTCTACGAAAGCTGAAGCAGGGAAACGACCACGGTTTGCTTCAAATGACTGAAGGAAAGCAACCATCGCTGCGTCTTTCTTCTGGCGCATGATCGACATTGCATTTGTGCCCCTACCATCTTTCTTGCTGAAGTCAGCATTCTGTTCCTTCCAATAAGAAAGAACTGCAAGACAGTCAGAAGAAGCAGCAAGAGTCAGCGGAGTTGATCCGTCTTTTGCTTTCATATCCCAATTAAGTTTTTTATCAGCATGAAGGATAGATGTGAGCTTGGCCGCACAGCTTGCACTCACAAGATGCATGAGGGTCATTCCTTTCTCACCATAAGCTGCAGTGAGATCCGGATTTTCTTTCATGAGTAGAGTGAAGAGTTCAGGGTTGTTCTTAGAGATGGCGAGAGACATGATGTCATCTTTACCGTCTTTATTTTGCTTAACAAACTTCACTTTGTTTTTCTGAAGATAAGCTACGAAGTTCGTACGCTCAAAGTAAGCAAGACCTTCAGCGACCGTTAGTTTCTTCCCGTCAATCATTGGAAGAAATGCTGAAAGATCGCCGCCGTTTTTTACCCAGGCCTCGAATGAGGACTGATCGTTTTTAATAAGTGCGAGAAGTGCATCGTCAGATCCACCACGGAATGTTGAAGAGGTCTTGTTTAATTGCCACATAGTTCCAGTCGTCAGCACACCTGCAAAAAATGATGCTGCGATAATGATATGTTTCTTGTTCAAGGGGTCCTCCCGGAATAGCAGATAGTTAAATTACTCTTCGGCTGAAAAAGGTAAATTTATAAGATTTTTAAGCATACTCGAGATTTCCATATCATTGGAAGCAAAGGGTTATTGGCACCCAAAATTAACCATGCCCAATATCTTGGGCAGTCGCGTGATTTAGGCTAGTATGGAATATATGACCTTCCTGCTAGGGATAATACTTCTGATTTTACCGGTGATCACCATGGCATCCCCGGCAGAGGAACGTGAAGAAACCAGGATTCCGATTCTGGATTCCGCCGAAGAATTTTTCGGCCAGCGTGTAAACCATCTCGCAAACGATTTCGATTCCTTCTTTGCCACTGAACGAGCCGACGATGAACTTGGTCGAAGCCGTTTCAGACTGCGGACAAATTACCGCGTGGAAGAGCGGTCTCTCCCCCGGGATGATATCCGGTTCAGCTTCAACTTGAAGCTTCCTCATCTCGAACAAAAATTTCAAATGGAGCAGGAAAAAAAGAAAAAAAAGAAGAGAAAACCTGGTCCCGAAACGGCGGCTGAGAAGAAAAAAAGAGAAGAAGATTATAAAAATCGAAACCGCGTAAATACAAACTGGCTCTTCAACGTTACCGGTAACGTAAATGCTTCAATCCATCCCAGTATCACTTTACTAGGTCGTCTTCGTAAAAGTGCAGAGACCGGAACACTCATTCATCGCTTTGTTCAGGAAGCATCCTGGGTAAGCACCAGAGATGGATTCAGGCAAAGAACAAATTTAACTACCGATCACAGTTTTGATCAGAGCTTACTTTTCCGCTTCAGTAACAATATTGACTGGGCTATCAGTAAAAAAGAATTCGGCACTACTCATGGACCGGCAATTCTTCACCGTATTTCAGACTGGTCTGCTGTTTCCTACGGGGTTGCCGTTTCCACCACGGTGGTGGGTGGTATCTGGTTTGTTTCAGGGTATTCTGCGGCCCCAAGCTATCGCCGGGATCTTTATAGGCAACTTCTCTTCGTTGATTTAACGGCAGGGCTCTCATTTCCGAAGATATGGTCATTCCGTCGCACACCATTTGCGGCCATTCAGCTCGAATTACTCTTTGGTGGACGCTAGATTCTGAATGCTGACTGGTTACCGGTAGCAGGACAACTTTGGTTAATTACTCTCACAAACTGCGAATCACTTGTCGTTAAAAGCTTACCCTTTGAATCAAAAAGTGTGGCGCGAGGAATCTTGCAGGTTCGGTTTCCCTGCTGAATATCGGCGGTTTCAGAACTCTGAAGCGGATCTTCAAAGCGGTGATTGAGTCTTACGCTGATTCCCGTTCCATTGTAGTGAACATTTGGTGGTGGTCTCTTAAACCGGTCAGTCGTGATGTTTGCAGGTCCTTCGCGGAGAGCACCACTCTTGATGGCCTTGGTTCTCTTATCAAATATAACCTTCTCACCCGTCGCCATTGTCATTTCAATATCATTCCCAACCGCTCTCACACTTGGAACAACTTTTCGTGGAAGAATAAACATCGCCGATTTCATATCGTGTGAATCAGGTCCACCACCCGTGTCAGCAAGATACAGATATGTTTCATTAAGCGCATTATCACGGCTCCAGAATTCGATCACTCTTCCTGGAGGTCCGCCGTCACTGTAAAGCGAACGCGCCGGCACATACGGATGTCCGCTTTCTGCACGAAAACGAAATCCCCCAGGATAGGTCTTTCCGTCCCGGGTACAATCAATCACTTTCATTTTTTCGTAACCATCCGCGGATTCTGCGGAAGCGCATGCAACAGGAATTCCGGAAGTAACCTGTGAGAAGGCACGATGATCTTCTTCACAATCCTGCTCATTGAGGCTTCTCACCGCTTGCTCAAGCTCGGCCATACGTTCAATACTCGAGCGAAGCTCGCGCTCCTGTGCGAATGCGAATGTCGTCAGCATAAAAAAGATGAGAAAAGGCATGAGTTAAATCCTCTGAGCATTCTCATCGGACTTAACATGCAAAAACTTGAATTTCTTAGAATTGAAAAGGAGTCGTACACTCCCGATTAATCGCCTCGAGAAACTCATCATCACTCTTAGTGAGAAGCTTCCCATCACGGCCGAAAAGACGGTTTCGCATAAGAATGCAGATATTATCTTTCTGCTGGATCACGGCCTTCTCGGCACCAATTGTAGGCTCTTCAAACGCATGATTAAGGCGCACGCTGATGTATTCGCCGGTATATTCGACATTCGGCTGAGCTCTCTTCCGGTACTGAGAATTGAGATCAATTGGTCCTTCTTTCAAGGCACCACCATTGATGGCACCTGACTCCGCATCGAAAAAAGCCTTCTCTCCGGTAGGAAGTAAAAGCTCAATTTCATTTCCAACAGTAGAAACTTTTGGAATCTCAATTCTTGGAAAGAGATAGATCACTGACTTTTTATCATGAGAATCCGGGCCGCCCGCAAAGTCGATCACATAAAGATAGGTTTCATTCAAAGCATGATGACGAGAGATCATATCGATGGATCTTGCGACTTTTCCGCGGGGATAAGGGGATTTTATTCCTGAAGTATAAGGATGGGCCGGCTTACTTCTGAAACCAAATCCGGCGAAGATTCTCGAGTCTGGAGAATAATCTTCCTTGCAGTTGAAGATGTATCTCTCCTCGTAACCATCCTGTTCCTGGCTTACACTGCACACGCGCTTGATCCCGGTTTCAATCCGCGGATATGGGCTGGGCTTTTTTTCTTTTTCTTTTTTTACCGGAATTTGAGAACACGCAGTACTTACGAGAAGAACGAGAAGAAACCTCATAAAAACCTTTTACAAAAATTTATAAATTTATAGATAGTGAACTTCTCTCTTAGATTCGTGCTTGAAGTCTCTAATGAGTTCATGAACATCAACGTGAACCCTCACAACATTCATCCCGTAGATATATACTTTTTTATTTTCTTCGAGTTCATTCAGAAGATGCCCAATTTTTGCTTTATGAAGAAAAGAAACATTGCGGGTGAACTTGATATGAACTTTATCATTTTCATGGGTGACTTCCATGCATGAGAGGGCCGGCTTTCTGAGCTCAAAAAGAATAGCAACAACAAGTCCCGCAAAAATCCCCTTGAGGAGATCTGTTCCTACAATTGCAATGATAGTTACGCTAAAGATGAATAGCTGCTCAATACCGCGTTTATGCATCTCTATGTAAAAGCCTGGCTTCGTGAGTTTGTATCCCACGATAAGAAGAACACATGCCAAAGTGGCCAGTGGAATAAGATTGAGAATTCCGGGAATAAGAAAAGCGCAGAGTAAAAGAAGTGCTCCATGAAAAATTGCAGAGTATTTTGTCCGCGCGCCCGCAGCGACATTCGCTGAGGTTCTGACGATTACCGCAGTTAAGGGAAGTCCTCCTAGTAATCCGGAAAGTGTATTCCCTGCTCCCTGAGCAAACAGCTCTCTGTTTTTATCAGTTTTTCTTTTCATGGGATCCATCTTGTCACCAGCATCGATACACAGAAGTGTTTCAAGCGATGCCACGATTGCAAGCGTGAATCCCACCTGTATCACAGCAAAATTGATCGCTGAGAATTTCGGGAAATTAAATCCCGTAAAAATAGAATCCGGAAGTTTAACCAGACCCGCGCCATCCACCAGTTTAAACATTTGATTCACAACCAGCGAAACAACTACTGCAACAAGAGGCCCTGGAATTAGTTTGAAGAATTTATTTCCTGTGGAAGCGAGTTTGTCCCATCCGATCATGATTACTAAAGAGATAGCAGAAATAAGAAGAATACCCTTATTCATATCTCCCGGAGACCATGACCCCTTGGGAAGTCCTAAAGCATTGGGGAGCTGCTTAATAATAAGAATGATTCCGATAGCAGCAAGCATCCCGCGAATCACGGCCGTCGGAAAGTAATCCCCTATCGCCCCACCTTTTAAAAGACCAAAAATAATTTGAAGAATACCTGCTAAAAGGACTGACCAACCAAAAGCCTCAAAGCCCCCGAGCTGAGCAATACCATTGAACACAATTACTGTGAGACCAGCAGCTGGTCCGGAAACACTGATATGCGATCCACTGATTGAGCCAATGACAATTCCACCTATGATTCCTGCAATTAGTCCTGATGCAAGTGGAGCTCCTGAGGCCAGAGCAATTCCCAGACACAGTGGAAGCGCCACCAGGAAGACAACAATGGATGACTTCAGATCGTATTGAAAATCGGGCTTGGTCATATGACTCCGGATAAAAAAAAGGCCCCTTGCGGAGCCCTTTCGTAAAAATCTAAAATTACAGAAGTGCGATCAGAGGAGCGATGAGAAGAGAGACGACCGACATCACTTTGATGAGAATCGCAACACCCGGACCAGAAGTATCCTTGAACGGATCTCCGACCATGTCACCAACGACAGCAGCTTTGTGAACATCAGTTCCCTTCTTCTCTCCAGCAAGCTTCCCTTTCTCGATATATTTTTTAGCATTATCCCAGGCCCCACCGGCATTTGCCATGAAGAGAGACATAGTTGCACCAACAGCGAGTGAACCAGCGAGTAGACCTGCAAGTGAAGCCGGCCCCATGAAGAATCCAACGAGAACCGGTGCGAAGATCGCGAGGCATCCTGGAAGGATCATTTCACGAAGAGCAGCAGCAGTTGCGATATCAACAATTTTCTTCGGCTCTGGCTCAGCTTTAAGTTCCATCAGACCTGGAATCTCTCTGAACTGACGACCGATTTCTACAACGATAGCCCCTGCTGCCTTACCTACTGCGAGCATTGTTGTTGAACCAACAAGGAACGGAAGGATTGAACCGAGAAGAATACCGATGAGGATTTTTGGATCCGTGAGAACGAGAGCAAGTTCAGGTAGCCCGGAAAGAGCGCGAACATGATTGATCTCGATATTGTATGCAGAGAAGAGAGCGAGAACTGTGAGGATCGCAGAACCGATCGCGTAACCCTTACCGATAGCTGCAGTTGTATTACCAACTGTATCGAGCTCATCAGTGATGGCACGAACTTCAGGCCCGAGGCCTGACATTTCAGAAATTCCGCCGGCGTTATCAGAGATTGGGCCGTAAGCATCTACAGTCATAACAACTGCAGTTCCACCGAGCATACCAACCGCAGAAAGTGCGATGCCGTAAAGACCAAGATATTGGTTAGAAAGATAAGCAACAACTGCAACAATGATCATCGGAACAGCAACTGATTCCATCCCGACAGCGAGACCTTGAATGACGTTTGTACCAGCACCAGTTCTTGATGCTTCAGCAATGCGGGAAACCGGCCCCATAGAAGTATAGTAGTCAGTCACGAGACCGATGAGTGTTCCACCGAGAGCACCAATGAACATGATAATTGTCACGTCCTGAGTGATCCCGAGAGTTCCAAGAATGATATAAGAAGCAATCGCAAGAGCAATTGGTGGCAAGATGAGGGCCGCGCGAAGAACTTTCGCCGGATCCTGATTCTTCAACATACGAGCGATGAAGATACACACGATGGAAACGAGAAGACCAACAGCAGAAAGAACGAGTGGAAGACCAACCGCTACAACTTTATTGTAAGCATCATCTCCCATCGCAACGAGCGTAGGCATTTCTGATGAAGTAATTGCAATCGCCATGGCAGCAACGATTGCAGCAACCATTGACTCATAAATATCTGCGCCCATACCGGCAACGTCACCAACATTATCACCGACGTTATCTGCGATAACACCTGGGTTACGTGGATCATCTTCAGGAATATTCTCAATCACTTTACCAGCGATATCAGAACCAACGTCAGCAGCTTTGGTATAGATACCACCACCGATACGCGCGAAGAGAGCAATTGAAGAAGCTCCTACTGCAAATGAGTGAAGAACAGTTGAAAGAATTTTATCTCCATCATCTTTGTAACAAAGATAAAGAACGCCGAGACCGATACATCCGAGACCGGCAACAGCAAGACCCATAACCGCACCACCATCGAGAGCAGTGAGGAGAGCATTTGCTTTTGAACCTTCGCGTGCGGCCTGAGTTGTTTTTACGTTAGCGTAAGTTGCGGCCTTCATTCCTACAAATCCAGCGAGGAGTGAAAGGAATGCGCCGAGGCCAAACGAAGCGGCAGCAAGTCCACCGAGTCCGTATCCGATGAGAGCAGCAACAACTACTCCATAAACAGCGAGTACTTTGTACTGTCTGAAAAGGAACGCCATTGCACCTTCGCGGATGTATCCACCGATACGCTCCATAGTTTCATTTCCTTTTCCAAGTCCGAGGATACGGAAATAGAAAAAGCCGGCGATCGCGAGAGCGAGTACACCGAAGATCACGGGGGTTTTAATCCACGTCAGCCAAGATTCCATCATGAGAGATCTCCCTATGTGTGATGAATGAAAAAAGTAAAAATTTGGGTACAGAATTTTGTACTAAAAATGACGGGTATCGTAAACGTATAAGGCTGAAAAAATAGGCTTTATGGCGCGCGTTAACGTCTATTTTGGACTAAATCATCCGGTCGAATTCCGCATAATCTATGTGTCGAACCCCACCCGGCTTAACTTCAACCATGTCTGACCATCGTTTTCCGGTGACGATGTCATCAAGCTCATAGAGCTGAGTCGCGTGGACAGTTTGTCCGAATGTGCTATCGGTGCCGACGACAGTGACAATAATTTCGCCTTTGAGTTTCTCGCCTTTCAACATTGGTTGAAGCGGACTCTCTTCATCAATTACATGCATAAGACTCATGCTCATGGAAAAAATCGGAACGCGGTTTCGGATAAGCTTCAGATCAAGAAACCTTCTCATTATCTGACCTTCTTTTGTCAGTGTATCGAGGAGAAGGTTTACATGTACCTTTGAATCAATCAGCTGATTCTCGCGGATGTTAATGATCCGGAAAACCAAAGTTGGATGCCCTTCGAAATCCTGAAGGATCATTTTTTTAGTGAATTCAATTTTTGATTGAGGACGAGCAAACTTAGCAAAGAAAAATCCGGCGAGAATTGCGACAATCACAATCCCGATTGAAGCCTCGATGGTGACTATGATGTGGGCATAGTCAGTTGCTGGGGACCAGTGCCCGTAGCCGATGGTTCCGAGAGTCTGGACACTAAAAAAGAAACAGTCGATCCATGAATTATCAGAATTTGTGAGACTACCTGGTGCGAGCCAGAAAAGAGTCGCGAAGATGGCATTGACGAAAAGAAAGCCTAACAGGAAGAGGGTGATTGTTTTGGTCCAACCCATAGTAAGAAGGGTGTGATATTCGTCCCGTCTCATGCTCCGTGGGATATTTTTCCTAACAACAGTTACTCCACCACGACTGGACATAGCTCTCTCTTGACGGGGTTCTCTACTTTCTCTAGTTTCATTCTCATGTCGAGTCAGGAAAGACGTCAAACATTAATTGAGAAAATGGATGAAGCGGAAGCCTCAGGCATCAGTTGTCATGGCTGCAAAGGTACTTGCTGCACCTTTGAGGCAAATTCAATGATGGTCACTCCACTTGAAGCACTCGAGCTAATGGCCCATCTTCAGACGAGTGGTATGAAGGATGACACACTTCGGGTCCAGCTTGAAGAAACCACCCGGACTTATCGCCTTGATCATGCATCGGGAAATGGAAAGCGCTCTTATCTTCGTAAAACATACACTTGTTCATTTTTTGGATTTAAAGAATTGGGTTGTCCCCTTCCTCGTGAAGTAAAACCATATGGGTGTCTTGCCTTCAATACTCATCACAAAGATGAGAAGGCCAATGAGCATTGTTTCTCAGATAAAGAAATTCTCGAGAAAATTGTTTTTGATGAGAAGAATGAAGAACTCAAAACGAAGTACAACATCTCATGGGACAAGAGCCCTCTTCCCACAGCTCTACTGGATCTCTGGAATAAAGAGATCAGTGTCTCCGATCTAGAATAAGACTTATTTTACCTGTGCGCGGATTTCTTGGAATCATTCCATGCTCAACGGGGATGATCCTTGTTTTGGCACTCATTTGTTCAAGAGAGATCGTATCTTTCAGGTCACGTGAATTCTCATAGAGATTAGCGAGAAGAATCTCTTCTTTGATGTTCTGGTTCTTTTCGTAATAAAGTGAAAGAATCTCTTCCGACTTATCTTCAGTAATCACCACTTGATACGAAAGGATTCCCGGATCCAGACTCTTCAGTGTCTTTTCCACTTCATCCAGCTGCATCCTGCATGACCAGATCATAATAAGATTATCCGCGCGTCCGAGAAGCTTGAATCTCGGTGAGGAATCTCCGCAGGTACATGCGCCGATCATTTCCACCCTGTCCCCGGTCTTATAATTTTTGATGGGAAGGCTTGTTCGATACAGAGAGGATACAACTGCTTCTCCATCGATCACTTTCATTTCAATAAGATCTGAAAAGAGGTGATGCTCACCTGGTTTGGAATGAGAGCACTGATATCCGATAACCCCGGCATCAACAGAAGCGTATCCCACTGATCCGAAATATTTTGTGCCCCAGACTTTCGAAAGATAGTCCTGCCGTGGTTCAGAGAGAGCTTCACCGGCATAGAAAACCATCGGGATTGTTACATCCTTACCTTTGGTATCCATGAACTCGGCGTTTTTCACAAGCATCGATGGAATTCCCATCACTACATCAGGCTTGAATCTCTGAAGATACATCATGATATTCTCATCAGCGCACATGCCACCGATTGGAAGCTGGATCACACCGACTTTCTCGAGAGCTTTTTCCACTGCCATGAATGATGACCAGAGATTTCCCGCCACAAAAAGATTGGCGACCTTCATTCCGGGTTTGATTCCCTGAGCACGGAGACTTTTTGCGAGCATATCAGAGACAAAATCAAATTCTTCGTAGCTGAAGTGAACGTACTTTGGTTCACCAGTTGTTCCACCGGAAGAGAAAATATACCCCGGAGGATGTGGTAGAGCTTCAAAAGCTCGTTTGATATCCTGAGAATTGGTAAGTTCCGAATCAGTTGAAAGAGTCGCGCGTATTTCATCACCCACAAAACTTACTAGTTCACGAAGAACAAATCTTCCGTCATGGGGAGCGCCGTCTTTGCCCATAGTAATTGTGCCCAGGGGAGCTAGTCGCTTCACTCCCACAGAAGCAAGTTCATCGAGATAGTCTTCTTTCTCATCTGAAGCCAAAAGGTAGGAAGCTGACTGAAGATAATATGAAAACGGACGCAGGTGATCCGCAAGATCAGAAGCGTCTTTGAAAGTTTTAATAATGAGAGAGCGATTCAGTGGTGATGGACGAAGAAACTTATTCGACTCCACATGCAGAAGGAAATCAGGGCCTGCGGCCATTTTTCCACCTTCCATAAGTTCGGAATAGAGAGCGCGATATTTTTCTTTAAGAATCTCAGTCGCTTCATCATCCGATAGAGGATTTCTTTTCGGGGCATTCGAGAAAGCTGCTTCCATCGCACGCATGAGTTCATTCTGATCAATGCCTTCCTGAACGAAAAGATCCTGAGGCGAAGCACAGGCACCCTGATTCCAGGGAATAACATCTGAAACAACAGCTTGTGCTGCTTTGCTGAGTCCCATGGAAGACAGTCCCTTATGGGATATTATCTGAAAAGAAACCTTGGGACCAAAATCGAGAAGCTTCACTTCTGGCGGAAGATCTTTTCTCATGGAAGAGATCATTTCTTCCCCACCCCAGGCGACAATGGCATTCACTTTTTTCTTGAGAGGTGCTTCGATAGCCTGATCCCCACCCTTCCAGTGAAGAATGGCAAACTTGTCGGAAAGAACGGAATTGGTATCAATCTTTTTCAAGGTCCGGGCGAAATACAGAGGGAAAGTTTTATTTTCGGAACTTACTTTGAGAATTGAGAGATTCTTTGTTACGAGCGCCATGAGAAGAGAATCAAGACTTGAAAGAAACACATTTCCCGCAGTGATATGAAGAATCAGTCCCAGTGGCTGGGCCTTAATCATTGTTTCCTGATGAGGAAGTTTTGCGAAGCGGTCGAGCATCGATTCATTGGTGAATTCAGCTCTCAGGCGTTTCATGAGACTTTCTTCTGACAGAAGTCCCGGAAGAATCGCAAGAGTTTCTTCAACTTCTTTACGGGAAAATCCGGAATCCGCTTCAATCCCACGGATGATTTCTTCCGGAAGCGGATTCTTTTTCCAATATTCGGAAAGCAGATTAAGAACCGAAACGATTTCCTGAAGCTTCGTCTTCCGCATTCTGGTTTTGAGCGAAAGGAGAGAATCGCCGGAAGCATCCAGCCAATCTTTGAGTCCTTCTTTCTCGACTCCGAACCAGTACATCTTCTTACCTTATGAGATCGAGTGCTTTCAGCGCACACCCTTTATGTTTCGTTACACCTGCACGTCCTTCGAGGATGAGCGTGTCGCCTTTAATTCCACAATCACAGCTTCCGAGTCTTCCATAGTCAGTTGTGAGTAAGCTCGGTGCCGGATAACTCGTATTGTACGTGCATAAAAAATGAAGAAGGCCTCTCTCCCCTTTCGGAAGAAGAGATTGGTTATGCGGAGAACGGACATACACCCGGGCGTAATTCGGAATATGGAGATTTCCTTTCTTGCAATCCACGTAGGGAATTCCATGTTCCACCATACCAAAGAGATCGCGCTGGTTATCTTCAGGAATACCCAGGCGCTCTTTAATCATCTTCCGGAATTCCATCTTGGGAATTTCCTTGTCTGCTTTCCCTTTCCAGCCACCACCTGTCTGAAGCCATGAATCAGCTCCCAGATTCATCCGGAGATCTTGCTTTTCAATCATTTCAAAAAGCAGTGCCGGGAATCCCAGAATTCTGGTAGGGATTCCACTCTTCTCAAAACGCTTAAGAGTTTCAATTACACCATTTTCATTCAGCTCGAAGTCTTTCCCATTCCACTGAATGGCGTAATAGACTTCCTTTTTTCCGGTGAAGTTCGTGAGAAGCTCATCAGTAAAGGCCGTTCCTAAATCGTTAGCGACTTTTGGATCATAGGTGAAGCAGAGATAATTATAATCTTTCTCGGACGCCATCCCGAGAGACTTATGGATGGTGTAAGCGAGACGCTTCACATTCTCGAGACTTTTCTTATCCAGGAATTGCTGCGACTTCTGTCCACCAGTTCCGGAGCTCGTGAGGATGAGAGCAAGTTCTTCTTTTTTGACCGAGCAGAACTCATGCTCTTTATAGAGATGAACCATTGTCCCGGGAATTTTCGCGAGATCATCTTCTGAGTTGAGCTCGTCAGGATGAAATTTCAGTTTATCCCAGAGCTTCTTAGTGAACTCATGTTTCTCATAGTGATGAAGAGCATTTTCTTTCATGCTCGCAAGGAAGAGTTGTTTTGCGGCAGAGGAGAAGTCAAAGGGATCAGATTCGAGGAGAAGCTCCGTCGCTTTCATAATTGCAGGAGTTTCGGGTTAAGCGACATGCGCTTCCATGCCTTGAAATATTCTTCGAGATAAACCTGATTGAGGCCTTTCAGTTTCACGTTCTGGAAATCAAAGATTTCAAACGAGCGGCTCAGGACAACGAAGTCATGGCGTTTGCCTTTGATCATCTGGAATGCCGGGAAGAATCCGCATGGAATGAATTTCGCACGCATCATTGATTCGAGAATTTTGGGACGGTCGGCACGAACAATCACTTCAATATATCTGGCACCGGCATTTCGCAGGAGTTTATTGGAGGCCAGGAAGAGCTCAGAGAAGTTAAGATTACCCGGCATTTTTCCACCGACAATCACGCAGTAACCATCAACTGGAGATAAGTGGCAGAATAATTCGATCGACTGATCCGGAGTGATGATCATGAGATTTGGCTGATGAAACGGGAAGAACTCAAACTCGAGTTTCTTTTCTGCTTTAAGATTTTTATATCTGTAAGTCACAAACTTCGGTGAGTTCACAACTTCCAGCTCGCCCGGTGCTACGAGAACCTTACTTGGAGATTCAGGAACCAGTGGAGTCTTGGCCTCGAGTCCAACTTCCTGAGCAACGATTTTATAAAGCGTCTCCATCTCATGATGAATCTGGTAATCGTGATTTCTTTTTTCCAGAGCTGAATCGTATACAATCGCAGCGAGGCAATGAGTTTCGTAATCATTCGTGCGATGAGCGTTCGGGAAGATTCCCAGTTTTTTAAATCCAAGTTTTTCGGTGAGTGTCTGGGCCGCTTCATTAACCGTTCTGGTAGTGGAATAAATTACGTCCACACCTTCAGTCTTCTCACGAAGATACTTGATCCCGTAACCAAGAAGTTCTTCCATGATGCCTTTCGCGCGAAACTCATTGCGAACAACAGCGCCAAAAGCTTTCGCCACCAGGTTCTCCCGATCATAAGCAGCGAGCACGGAAGCTATAACAATTCCCTGATCATCTTTTGTGATAAACCAGAAGCCTGAATCTGAAGTAATAAATTTCCGGATGAGGTTAAAATCCTTCATGAGTGGATCCGGATAGGACCCCTCGTAGACGTCAAAATAGAGCTGCGAAATCTGGGAGATATCTTCGCCAGTCGCGAGTTGAACTTTCATAGGGAAGGTTCTACTCCCAAGCCCTGTTTGCCACAAGAGAACCGCCACCTTTTTACACAGGTTTGGGCCATGGGAGTCGCTCTCTGGTATTCGAGAGAAATTCCTATGAGAAAAGACGACCTCCCGACCGGCCTATACTATCAATTTCCCTTCATTGACCGGAAGGAACGCGCTCGTCTCCTCGAGTGGATAGCTACACTGGTCCCGCTGTGGGAGATGCGCTTTTCAGAACATAATCCTCCCCCAGAGGGTGATCTGCAGAGGCCCCTGCTTCGACCAGTTTACTGGCTGGGGAACTGGCAATTCGCTTGTCTCGATTATTATCATCCCCCGAAAGGAATTCTTCATCGGTGTGTGAAGGCGGAACCCTATCCCAAGGTTCTCCAGGATGTTGTCGACCGGATTGAATTCATTGCTAAGAAACGTTTTCCGAAAAATTTTATCCCACCTAAGTGGAAGCTCAATACTTGCCTCATCAATTTCTACGGATCAAAACTCGAAGATGGAAAGTGGGTTGATCGTGCCCGGGTTGGTGAGCACAAGGATTTTGAACCGGGTCCCGTAGGTTCAATGTCATTCGGAGATCGGGCCTTCTTTCAATTTGTGAATGGTAAGTCTTCGATGGGTGATGAGAATCTTGTCTTGTCCCAGTGGCTTGAAGATTCATCTCTTCAGATTTTTGCCGGAGAAAAATGGAAAGAGAAAGTTTTCCACCGGGTTCAGCGCGTGGAAAATAAGCGTGATGAAAAATTGGGGCCTGCAATTGATGGCTTTCAAACAAGAAGAATCAATTTTACTTTCCGTTATGTACCCGAAGAACACGTTTATCCGCTAAAAAATCTCCCGTCCGAACTCCAGGAAGATATCCGTCCTTATGTCCTGAAACTGGGTGAAAACTCCCCGTACTGGCGTGGCCTAAACCCCTAAGATCTTTATCATTTCAAGAGTAGAAGACAAAATCACTCAAGATCCATCGGATGCGTCCCGATGAGTTCATTACACAGGCATACGGGGAGAGGAACATTTTAAATACGGGCAAACTGATTGCCCTGGTTGTACTTTGCCTTATTTCGATAGAATCGAAGGCAGTGAATAACGAGGAAATCTTAAACAATCTCCGCTCCCGAATCGTTCCGCTTCAGGCGAATCGCACTCTCATCAAAAGTTTTTCAGAACACTCTCAAAGTTATATTTATGATCAGGCGCTCGCGATCATTGCTTTCACCAAAGCTGGTGAAAAAGAAACTGCAGAAAAACTTCTTCGAGGACTTTCCTCGCTTCAAAAATCAGATGGCTCACTCTACTTTTCCTACAATCTGGATGGAACTTCTCCCTACCCGGTTGAGGGAGATCGTCGATTTGCCGGGGCCATTGCCTGGGTTGCACTTTCGGCCGTTCATTATCAGTCTGAATTCAAATCCACGGAGTTTGTATCTTTCAACCTGAATTTGCTCACCTGGCTTCGCTCTGAGATTAAGACTTTTACTCTTAACGGAATTGATCATGCTGCCCTTCGGTTTGGTCCATCTGATATCTCGTCGACCAAGTGGAAGGAAAGCGAAACTGTAGCTCTCGAGCATAATCTCGACGCTTATTCGGCCTTCACTCACTTTGCAAAACTAAATCCTGATCATGAATGGAAAGCTGAAATTTCAAGCATCCAGAAGTTTATCTTAGCGATGTGGGATAAAAGCCGCTCTCATTTCTGGTCGGGCGCTGATCTCAAGGCCGGCAGGATTAACAAAGAAGAGCTTTACCTTGATAACCAGACCTGGAGTCTTTTAGCTCTGGATTTTGATTCCCTGAAAGAAATTAATCCGCATGAGGCCCTCGCTCTCAATTGCGAATCACTCTATGTCGAACATGAAGGTGTATCGGGCTTTATCGACAGTAAGCCGACCAATGGACCGAAGAAATACGAATTCGTTTGGTCTGAAGGAACACTCGGGCAGATTCTGGCGATGGAAAAAGCGGGATTTGCCTGCGATTCGGTGAATGCTAAAGAGCTTCTCTCATCCGTTAAGAAAATGAAAAAAGACGACGGTGGGATTGCTTATGCCACTACGACAACGAATCCGGATTTTACGACTTCTTCATCGGTGGCCGGAACTGCATGGATGTACTTTGCTTCTAACGGTATTAATCCGTTTTCTGTCACTCGAGTTCAGTCAGTCGCTTTTCAAAATTAGCAAACTGCTTGTCGTGATCAACGGTCATTCGCGCTAATTCCTCAAAGTCCTCATCAATCTTCTTTTTGATTGTCCCAAGACGCTTGAAGCCTTCTGGTTCAGGTTTTGAAATCAGTGCTTCCTCGAGAGTCGCGGCTTCACCCTCGGTCTTCATGATTGCAGCTTCGAGCTGCTCCATCTTCTTTTTAAGAGGACCCAGTGCCTTAGATCTCTCAAAAATGATTTCCTGACGGAGCTTCTTTTGCTCTTCGCGATTCAATTTTATCTTAGGCTTTTCAACTTTAACCTGCTCTTCTTCTTCCCATCCGATCTTCTCGAGGAAATCATCATAGTTCTGCGGGAAATACTCAACGTGATCATGATGGAACACAACAAGTTTAGTCGCAACTTCACGGAGCATACCCTCTGAGTGGGTGACAATTATGACTGCTCCGGGATAGTTCTGAAGTTCCTGAGAAAGTGCATCGACAGAATCCTGATCCAGGTGGTTGGTCGGCTCATCCAGAAGAAGAAGATTTGTAGGTTTAGCGAGAAGTTTACCGAGAAGAACCCGTGCTCTTTCACCACCTGATAAAACCTTGATCTTTTTCTTAGCGAGATCTCCAGAGAACATCATGACACCGGCGATACTTCTCACACGCTCTCTGCCCAGCGTGGGATCGGCAGAGGAAATTTCTTCTTCGATAGTATTTTCCATACTCAGGCGATTAATATTCGTCTGACCAAAGTGTCCCATAAGCAGATTTACGTTCCCGGAAATACTTCCGCCAACAGGGGTGAGCTCACGAGCGATGAGATTCAAGAGGGTCGACTTTCCTTTCCCGTTTTTACCAATAATGGCGATCTTGTCGTTTCTAAGAACCGTGAACGATAGGTTCTCAATGAGAAGCTTTTCGTTATAACCAAAGCTCGCGTCTTTTACTTCCACCAGGACTTTCCCAGGACATTCTTTGTAATTAAATTCAAAATCAAGAGTGGCCATCATGGCGAGAGCTTCATGCTCCGGAAGTTTTTCAAGAAGCTTCATGCGAGACTGCGCCTGAGCGGCCTTACTTGCCTTTGCCTTGAATCTGGCAACGAACTCTTCGAGTTCTTTCCGCTTTTTATCAGTGTTCTGGCGGGTCTTCTCGTAGACTTCTTCTTCTAGAATGATTTGCTGGTGATATTTAGTTGAGTCACCTTTGATCTTCACTAATTTCTGGCGCCAGATTCCCATCGTATGTGTGGTGACCGCATCCATGAATCCGCGGTCGTGGGTAATTATAATCACTTCGCCCTGAAAGTTTCTCAGAAAGCGGGTTAACCACCGAAGGGAAACAATATCGAGATAGTTTGTCGGCTCATCGAGGAGAAGACAATCCGGATTTCCGAGGAGGACCTTCGCAATGTTGAGGCGGATCTGATATCCACCTGAGAAGTCCGATGGTGCACGTTCAAAATCTTCCGTCTTAAAGCCCAGACCGTGAAGCATCTTCTCCACTTTGTAAGTGTCAAATTCTTCTTCCTTCTTAAGGGCAAGACAGCATTCTGCGAGGATAGTCTTCTCAGTGAAATGAAGATGCTGCTTCAGAGTTCCGATGGTGTAATTCTTCGGATAAATAATCTCACCACTGTCAGGGTGCTCTTCACCGAGAATAATTTTAAATAAGGTAGTTTTCCCTGAACCATTGCGGCCAACAAGACCAACGCGCTCGCCTCTGGTCATATTGAAGCTGATGTTTTCAAAGAGAAGCTGAGTCCCGAAACCTTTAGTAAGTTGATTGGCCTGGATCACGGAGTAGTACCTGCTTCGGGTTGAATTGTAGGTGCCGGCGTTCCTTCCGGAACTGCCTCTGGAGTAGCCTCCGGAGATCGAGGCGCATTGACGCCTTCTTTTTCCACATAAATCTTTAATGTATTGAGACAAAGATTGCCGTAAAGTTTTTTATCGGCCGGAACATTTTCCTTCGCAAGATAATCTTCAAGGACGCCCATTCGTTCATAAAGCTCAGGAAACTTTTCTTCCGGAGGAACTGCGGATTCAATCATGAGAACCGGAGCACAGGCGGGATCTTTTGAGCGCGGATAACTCGACATAAACATTTCAATATTGAGATCCATCACCACGCTGAAAAACCTGGTAATAGAAACTTTGTTCTCACCTCTCAGAATATTCATGAGATCGAGAAGAAACAGGGGAAGCTCGGCAGAATTCTGAACAATGAGATCTCTCCACGAATAAATCCTCGCTTCAAGATCCTTATCGAACTTCTCGCCGAACATCTGCGGATGATCCTTGAAAAGCGCCATCGCCTGAACACGATAAGAAGCATCCGGAGAAATACGGAATCCATCCAAAGAGGAAAGATATTGTTGTCTCGGAGTAAGCTTCACATTAGTTTCTGAACGTACAATCACAGGAGATTCGCCCAGATCATCAGTCCGGTTTTGAGGAGCTTCACTTTGAAACAAAATGAAGCCCTTCTCACCGAGTTCGATCACCTTATCGATACGGATAAGGATAATTGCTACTACAAAGATGAGAACATATTTCATGGACCAACAATAAACCAAAACCTATAATCAAGCCATGGTTTCCAAGGCGAATCTTATCGACTTTCTTGACTGGACTGACTGGGCCGTGTTCATCCTGGTCCTCGGAGCAACTCTGGCGAGTGTTCTTTACGGCCAGTCACTCAAAAACAGGTCAAAAGAAGACGGAAAAGAAAGTGTTCTGGAGCTTCTTCTCATGGGGCGAAAGCTGACGCTTCCGGTTTTCGTCGCGACACTTGTAGCGACCTGGTACGGGGGAATTTTCGGTGTTACCGCCCTTACTTTTGAGAAGGGAATTTACAATCTCCTGACTCAGGGATTTTTCTGGTACGCGACTTATATCATCTTCGCTTTTTTCCTCGTAAAGAAGATCAGATCCCACAACATCATGACCATCCCTGACCTCGCCCTGCAGATCTTTGGTCCAAGAGCTCAGAGAATTACGGCGAGCCTTAATTTCCTGAATCTTCTGCCGATTGCTTACACCATCAGCCTCGGAATTTTCATGCAGGCCCTGATTGGTGGATCACTCTTCTGGAATTCTGTCGCAGGAGTTTCACTTGTAACTGTCTGGTCACTCTGGGGTGGATTCCGGGCAGTAGTATTCTCAGATGTCGTTCAGTTTTTCTTCATGATCCTTTCAGTAATTCTGGTTGTCGTTTTTGCATGGGCAAAATTTGGTGACCCCACGACTCTGATTGATAAACTTCCTGCAACTCATTTCGAATGGACTGGCGGAGAAAGCTTTTCAACGATTTTCATCTGGGGATTTATCGCCCTCTCGACTTTAGTTGATCCCAATTTCTATCAACGCTGTCTTGCCGCTGAATCAGAAAAAGTAGCAAAGAAAGGTATCCTCATCTCCACTGTGATCTGGTTTCTCTTTGACTGCTGCACGACTCTCGGTGCACTTTACGCTCGAGCTGCTCTCCCAGATGCTAATCCACAAGATGCTTATCTTCAGTTCTCAATCCAGCTTGTTCCTCACGGTGTTCGGGGACTTATCATTGCAGGAATCTTGGCCATCATCCTTTCGACACTGGATTCTTATCTCTTCAATGCGGCCACATGTATCAGCTATGATTTTTTCCGTCTTAAAGAAAAGTTCCGCATCTATCATCATCATATGGCACTCATTTTTGTCGCTTTCATTTCAGTTGTCTTCGGAGTTTATTTCGAGGGAAATGTGATCGAAGTCTGGAAAACTCTCGGAAGTTTCTCGGCCGCTTGTCTTCTTTTTCCACTTCTAGTTGGTCAATGGTTTCCGGGAAGGATTTCGGATAAAAACTTCAGTTTCTCAGTCATTTTAGGCTGTGTTGGCATCGTGTTATGGCGCGTACTCAATAAGAAGTATTCCTTCTCAACACTGGATGAGTTCTATATTGGGCTGATTCTTACGACGATCCCGCTTCTTCCTTCAATTCTCCGGAGAAAGCGCACCGCATAGAAGCTGTCTTTTCCCTCCAGAACTGGTATCTTAGCCCAATAAAATTTTCGCCTATTTCTTGCTAACAAAAGGATCACCTTTGAGCACTACTCCTCAGGAAACTTCTTCCGCTGAAGAAAAATATCGCCTTGCCTTGGATTATCATTCGCAAGGTCGCCCGGGAAAAATTGAAATCACTTCGACCAAGCCGTGTCTCACTGCACGTGATCTGTCTCTCGCTTACTCACCTGGTGTTGCGGCCCCTTGTCTTGAAATCGCAAAGAATCCAGAAGACGTTTATAAATATACGGCGAAAGGAAATCTTGTTGCTGTTCTCTCAAACGGAACTGCAGTTCTCGGTCTCGGAGATATTGGTCCACTCGCTGGTAAGCCGGTCATGGAAGGGAAAGGTGTTCTCTTCAAGCGTTTTGCTGACATCGACGTATTCGATATCGAGATCTCATCCCGTACAGTTGAAGAAGTCGTTGCGGTTGTAAAAGCTCTTGAGCCGACTTTCGGTGGTGTGAACCTTGAAGACATCAAGGCACCAGAGTGTTTTGAAATCGAAAAACAACTTCAGGAAATCTGTGACATTCCTATTTTCCATGATGATCAACACGGAACTGCCATCATTGGTGGGGCAGCTTTCTTAAACGCATGTGAGATCACAGGTCGTGATATCTCAAAAACTAAAGTTGTCGTCTCGGGTGCAGGAGCTGCGGCGATTGCCACTGCATTGTTCTTTATTACTCTTGGAGTGAAAAAAGAAAATGTTCTCATGGCAGATTCCAAAGGTGTGATCTGGAAAGGTCGCACTGACGGAATGAATAAGTACAAAGAAATGTTCGCTAACGATACCAAGTGCAGAACTCTTGCGGACGCGATGAAAGACGCTGATGCATTCATCGGTTGCTCGGCAAAAGGACTCGTGTCGAAAGACATGGTGAAATCCATGGCGAAAAATCCAATCATCTTCGCAATGGCAAATCCGGATCCTGAGATTACTCCGGAAGAAGTAGCGGAAGTAAGATCAGACGCCATCATGGCCACTGGTCGCTCGGATTATCCAAACCAGGTGAATAACGTTCTCGGATTTCCATTCATCTTCCGCGGAGCACTTGATGTTCGCGCGAGAAAGATCAACGAAGAAATGAAGAAAGCCGCTGCTTATGCACTTGCCGGACTCGCGAAAGAAGAAGTTCCTGATGATGTAAAACGTGCTTACGGAAATGAAGATTTCTCCTTCGGCAGAAATTATCTGATTCCTAAGCCATTCGATAAGCGTGTTCTCACCCGCGTTTCTCCAGCCGTTGCAAAAGCTGCCATGGATTCGGGAGTCGCAAGAATTCGTATAGAAGATATGAATGCCTACGCGAAATCTCTCCAGGAACGTCTGGGTCAGACTGGATCAATCATGAGAAATATCCGCTCGCGCCTTCCCGGTGCTGGTGGCGCTGATAAGCCACGGATCGTTTTTCCGGAAGGATCAAACGCACGAGTTCTCAAAGCTGTTTCTATTCTCAACGATGAAGGTCTCATTCAGCCAATTCTTCTCGGCAATAAAAAATCAATTCATAAGAAGATGGATGCTCTGGGAGTTTCCAATCTTAAGGCGCTGGAAGTTATTTCTGCTGAAGACTCTCCTAAGTACGAAGACTATGTGAAAGAGTTCTTCGTTCTTCGCCAGAGAAAAGGTGTTTCTTATAACTACGCTAAGGACACTCTGAAGCGTGGTAACTATTACGGCTCAATGATGGTGAAGATGGGTGATGCTGACGGGATGATCACAGGGGCAACTCAAAACTATCCGGAATGCGTTCGTCCGATCATGAAAACCATCGGCACTCATATTCCTGGCCGCTCGAAAGTTGCGGGTATCATGATGCTTGTGTTTAAGACACGTGTTGTGTTCCTTGCTGACTGTACTGTTCAGATGAATCCGGATGCTAATGATCTGGCCGATATCGCAGTCAATGCCGCTCAGATGTACCGGAACGTGATGAAAGCTGAGCCAAGAGTGGCCTTCCTCTCTTACTCAAACTTCGGATCAAACCGCGAAGGAACTGCATCAAAGATGGCAGAGGCCGTGAAGATCGCAAAACAAAAAGATCCCACTTTGATTGCTGATGGTGAGATGCAGGCCGATGTTGCTACTAACCACGACATTATGAAAAACCTCTTCGACTTCTGCACACTCGATAAAGCAGCAGACGTTTTGATCTTCCCTGATCTTAATTCAGCGAACATCAGTTACAAGCTTCTCGCTCAGTTGGGTGGAGCTACTCCGATCGGTCCGATTCTTCTTCCACTTCGTTACGCGATCAATATCGTTCAGCGAACCTCGACAGTGGATGAGATCGTAAACATGTCTCACCTCACGGCTCTCATCTCTCAGGAGATTAAGGCCTACAGAGCAAACAAAAATTCTTAAGGAGAATCATATGGCTTTTGAAAAAAAGATTATCGCGACTGAAAAGGCACCTGCTGCTGTTGGCACTTACTCTCAGGGCGTTTTCCACAATGGTGTTTATTATTTCTCAGGTCAGATCGGTCTTGATGCAAAGACTGGCGAGATGGCAACGGGCTTCGATGCTCAGCTGGATAACATCATGAAGAATATCGACGGTCTTCTTCACTCTCAGGATCTCACACGCTCGAACATCATCAAGACGACAGTCTTCATGACTGATCTTGCTCAGTTCGGAAAAGTGAATGAGGCCTACACGAAATTTTTCGTAGCTCCATATCCTGCCCGTTCAACTGTTCAGGTATCTGCACTCCCTAAAGGTGCAGTTGTAGAAATCGAAGTTGTGGCAGCTAAAAGCTGCGGCTTGGAGTAAATCTTGCTCGGACGGAAGTACGTATTCGAATCAAAATCCACAAGGCTCAGGCGCATACTGATAAGTGCAGTCCTTGTAGGTGCTATTTCCGTGGCACTGATTGCCTCTTTCATCGTTTATATTCCGGTTTACGCAAAAATGCAGAAAGGCAGATCAAAGGGAGCATTCTTCCAGAAATCCCCTGACGCCATCGCAGTATTTACCGGTGATCGAGGACGCATCTCCTATGCTCTTGACCTCATGACAAAGAATCCCTCAGCGAAACTCTTTATCTCAGGAGTGCATGCTGCGAACTCTTTCCAGACGCTTCTCAATGCCCAGGCAAATCCTGCGACTGGTGAAGTGGTGAATAACTCCGGAATGCAGTTTGAGCTCGATTACGCATCTAAGAACACCTATCAGAACGTGGTGGAGACAGTCCGCTTTATTGAGAAGAATCCCCAATTCACAAAAGTCCTTATTATCTCAAGTGACTATCACATCATGCGAATCAAGCTGATCATTTCTCATTTTATCAAGGGAGAGAAACCACAGATCTTTTTTGATTCGGTTCCGGGAACGTACGACAAATGGTCAGACATGAGAAAGCTTCTGAAAGAAGCCGTGAAGATCGTTCGATCTTATATTCAGCTTAAAGTTCTGGGTAAAGAAAGTGTGATTGAAGATATTGACGAGGCCCAGACTTCGAACTGATTACAGCGGTGCAATCAGCTCAGTTGCCGGCGTAAACGTTTCAGTTCCAACCGTAACTGTCGGAGCATCCCCGCTATTATCACATAAGAGATTACTGTCAGCCGTAACACCCGCTTCCACTATATCAATATGCTGGGTGGTAAAATCATTTACCAGGCAGTAGTAGCGATTCGGATAATCGATGCTGGTGTAACTATCACTACTCTGCACTGTCGGGGCCGAAACTGCTGTAACGGTATAAGTGTCGTTTTCAACAGCAGGAGTTGCGACCGTATTGCCATTATTATCGTAGTACTGCTTTTTTAGAGTATATTTCAGGAATCCAAAAAATCCCGGCTGAGAAGAACTGAAAGTCCAGGTTTTGAAAAATTTATACTTCGCCACCGAGCTATGAGTAGTGAAAAGTATGTCATCTTTTTTCATAGTGACCGTTGAAGAGTTCACCGTCGACTCGTAAACTCCATTTGCGCAACCATCGGTCTGCACTTCGCGCATGAGGGCCGAATTAGCAGTAGTCGAAACTTTTAGGAAAATGTGCTTGGGTGTTGTTTCACTGGTTACGATATGAAAATAAACCGCTGTCGTAGTTCGCTTCCAGACGTAAATCTTATGTGTTTTACCTGACGAGGAATACTTCAGATCCCATTCCTGCGTGTCCCTGCGGTAGTCGAGCATGGTCGAATTCGATGTCGAAATAAAATCTACAAAGTCACCATTTGTATCACCGATACATCTGGCAGCTGCCCGTTGACGGAGATATTCGATCTCAGAAGCCGACAACTTATTACCAATACTTTCCGTCTCACCACAGGCAAGGAGAAATAGAAATGATAAGAGAAGAGCTATCTTAGAACTTATATCCGCCCCCGAGAGTGAACATGGTGATCGGGTCTAGCTTAACATTCTTATCGGTCACTTTGGCAGGGTTTGTAACAGTACCATCATCCTGCTTGGTGTAACTATCTGTTTCCCGCTTGGTAATGTCGTATCTATTGATACTTACCTTCGCAGTCATGAAGAAACCACTACGCCCGGTGAGGTTAAAGCCTGCTCCGACACGAGCATTTGTGAGCTCATCACTCATGCGTTTTTTATACTCTTCGATTACACCTGTAGCACCAGTATCATACTCATACTTGACGGAATTATAGGCGCGGGCCACACCAATACCAGCATCTACGAATGGCTCGAAAGTGAGATAGGCCCACTCATCCATGATCGGATTCTTCGTGCGGAATTCGAGAATATATCCCAGACTTTGAGAAACTTCCGCTCCATAGAGGCCACCGGTTTTTTTAACTGACCCTGCTTCTTCATCATCCACTATTGGATCTGCAACCTGAACATCCTGAGTAACATTTCCTAAGTAGTAAGCTTCAATTTTCGAAGTCGTGAAAAATCCTCCGCCAATATACAGCTGTCCACCCAGACCTGCTCGCCCACCCCAAAGTTCCTGATCGCGATCACGGAAATTTTTCCTTTCACCTTCAAACTCAAACGGAAGCTCATACTTCAAGCCTTCGAATGCAAAGCTCCCGATCCAATGACTCTTTTTGTGATTGATATAGCGATCATCGTCCGGAGCTTCAGATGTGATTACCGGCGTAGAAATACCTGGAGGTGGGGCCTGATCAACAACTTTTTCCGGCTCAGGTTTTTCTTCAGGTCTTTTTTCGTCAGCAATTGGATTCGGTGTTGGAATCTCTTCCGGGGCCACAAGATCATCGGTCGCCGCTTCTGTTGAAACTTCAACAGGCTCAGTAATCGTTTTATCTTCTACAGATTTATTAGTGAGTTCCATCGGAGATGTATTCGGAAGTTGGGCCGGAATATCTTTTGCCGGATCCACGGTATCAACAGCTTCAGGAGCATCCGGTGCTTCGGCCACTGGCTCTTCCATCGGTGCCTGAGAGAGATCCGTTCCGTCTTCCATCACAGTCGGTGCAGTCGTACTTTCAAGCGTCAGCTCGTCAGCATTTTGGGCAAATGACGGGAGGGAGACGATGAGGGCGAGAAGGATAAGTTTTGTCATTCAAAAATTATCCGTGGGGACGCGGCTAGTGTCAAATTCTCTGTCAACGATAGTTCTTTTCCGTGGGGGCAGCGGAAGATGTTATGATCAAGAAACAATGAAACTCCCGGTTTTAAATTCGATTAAAGTCTCTTCTCAATACCCGGTGTCTCTCCTGAGTAGGACCACCCCGGAGTTTCTCTATAAAATCCTCTGGATTCACTATTTAATCTTTCACACTTTCTTTTCTACTTCATCATTGGTCATCCCGGATTTTTCGAGATGGATTGTTTTGGGGACGGGATTCTTGGCACTGGGACTTCATCGACGTGACCACGACCACAAAGTCTTTATCATTCATAAGATTCTATTTATCATCCTGAATATCTGGCCGCTGGCAATTGACAGTCGGGTCATGACTGCGATCTTTGAATCAATTGTCTTTATCGTTGTACTCTTTCGGGGTGGACGATTTACCTCTCTGCGAGAACCGTACAGAATCCTTATTTCACTTGTCTTTTTCTTTGCAGCTTTTCATAAGCTAAACTCATCCCACCTTTTTACTTCCGGCAGCTGTAGCAAATTTTTTTTAAGTAGTATCGGAATTACCTCTACAGTAATTCTTACGACGATACCATTCGTTGCTATAGCCGGAGAATTTATTCTTGCACTTGCATTCGCCTTCTCGCGGTCCCAGCGTATTCCCTGGATCTTACTCTTCATCTTTTCTCTATCGATCTCTCTTTCTGGATTTCACCAGTTTGTTGCGATACTTTGGGTCCTTGCTTACCCTCTGTCTTTCCAAAGAGAAAAAGAAATAAGTCTTAGATGGCTTCCTTTAGCCGCGCTTTTTTCGCTGAATGCTTTGGCACCTTTTCTGGGTATAAAGAATGCAGGTTCGATGAACATGTACAGTAATCTCGTCCTTAAGAATGGCTTCACAAACCATTATATTTTTCCTCTTAGCATCCCCGGAAATCTCGGTGATGTGGTGAGAATTATCCGGTCAAATAATTCTTATATTCACCCTGGAAGTTTATTACCGCGAAAGTATCTTCAGATTCAGATTAGGAATTCCATGGAACATGGGTATGAGACTGATGTTACTTTCGAGGAGCCGGCAGGCATCCGAACGATTTCCAATCACAAAGACCGGACTGATTTCATTCAGGAGCTTTCAACTTTAGAATATTTTCTCTTAAACTTTTCTTCTTTAAAGGAAGATCCTGGTCAGTGCCACTGGTAAGAAATGCCCAGGCAAATCCTGTGACTTCAAACTGGCCCTCTATAGGGGCGCAGATAGTTCGACGAAGGATCTGTGAGCTTTGCTATTTCAGATTTCCCACATGCTTCAACTGAAAGCAAAACACCAAACGCATTAAGCTTAATTATTTATTCTGGATTTGGTTTGAATCTTCCCTCCAACCCACCGCCTGAATTTTTTATTCTGGGATGGTTTCTCGTAGATGGATCTCACGTATACTCGACTCTTCTCGTGAGTTATTCCGATCCTGAAATGTTTCGCAAACTAAAACCCATTCTCATTGCCGTGCCCCTCTCAATTTTTGCTCTTGCTTTCGTTTCCCATTTTTCCGGATACCGAAGCTATTTTATTATCTTCCTTGCTTATCTCGCCGTGATTCATTTCATCCGACAGGAGTTTGGATGGATGAAACTAGCGACCCGCTTAGATCCCAGCTGTCCACGATGGCTGGCACGTCTTGATATCTTTTCATCTTATGCCATGACTATCCTCCCAATGTTATGGTTTCTCCGGAACTCAGGCCCTGCTCACTGGTATGAGAAAGGTGATATGGTTGCGGTCCCGGACATCATCGGAAATACTGCTTTGAATTTGTATCTGCCAGTGGTTTTTGTGTTTCTTGCTGGAAACATCTGGCACAGTTATAAAACTAAAACGATAAACTCTACAAAATTTCTCGTTGCCATCAATACATTCTTTGGATGGTACATGGCCAAGATACATGTTCAGAATGCGTACATTGCCGTCTGGCTTTTGATTTTCCACCACGGCTTTCCATACTATTTTCTCGTTTTTAAAACAGAAAGAATAACGGCTACGGGCTGGCGGGCACGTCTAGGCCCATTAAGAGTGCCGGCGATGTACCTGACATGCGTCGCTCTCTTCGGAGCAGTTTTCTATTTTCCCCAACTGATTGGATCTCCCCAGGAACTGAAATCAATTCCACATCTTAAGTCTGCTATTTATGCTTTCGCCGTGTTTCCACAAGCGTCGCATTTCATCCTTGATGCTTACATCTGGAAGAAGAAATACGGACTAGTGAAGTGAAGCACAAAAAAATCTTATGATGAAATGGCAGTGAACAGACAAGCCATTGTAACTGTATTCAGCGTTTCTTTAGGAATAGCTTCACCTGATATGGGCCGGAGCTGTAACCAGTTTCTTCATAATTAGCAGTACTCAATTGCGCTTCGACATAGGACCAGGCCGGTTTCTGCGGGAAATTTGACCAGATGATGGCGTCCGGGTTTGACTGCGAATCTACGAATAGATTGAAATTTTTAATCGGACCATATCCAATTCTGGTACTCGTAAGGATTTCTAAAAAAGGCCAGCCGGTAGCAATCGAGCTCCCTGCAGAAAGATGCTCTTTAGCCTTAACGATGACCTCATGGTGAATTTTCGCCATGGCAGGATAATTCATAGTGTCCTGGGGCCCAAAACCTCTTGGGAATGGCTTTCTCAATGGATCTTTTATCACACCGACAACTAGCGAAGACGTGATCGCAAAAAAAATGAATGCAGCCTTACTCTTTCCTGAAGGCAAACATGTCAGCACTGGAGCTACAAGGAGATAGATGAGAAAAGGTATTGAAGGAAGGAAATATCGGGGTAAGCAAATCCAGAGGCCCGAAAAGACTGCGATATATGAAACCACCAAAGCAAGTGAGAATCCGATTTCAGGAGTGAGCCTAAGCTTCCGCCAATTAAAGGCAAGAATAACAATCGATACAATAAGAAGCGGAAGAAGGCGGTAGGTACCAAAAAGAATTTCAACAATGTTTACATATCGGACATCAAGACCTGCGAGCAAGTCCAGATCTCCACTCTGAATTGTGACGTGATTTAATAGCTCTCCACTTCGTAAGAAATTTCTCAGAAGATGGACTGAGAGTCCGAGAAGAGGTGCAAATGATATGCAGATATCTCCAGGATTTAATTTACGCTTTTGCAGATAGAAATATGCCAAGGACGCAGGAACCAAGGCAATCGCGGGTTCTCTCATAAGGCCAGCTAGAAATCCAGTTGCAATTAATGGCCAGAAATTTCTCTCCCATTTTGTGAGTAAAAAGAAATATAAAGCGAAAAGACTAAAGAGCTGTGGGTCTCCCACTAATTGCGGAATATAAACGCGAACAATTGGTATCATTATAAATAAAGCCAGAATAAGAAATGCAGTTAATCGTTCCATTCTTAATGCCAGATAAAAGAAAAATAATCCCAATAAAAAATAGAAACTGCTCAGTATTCGGATGAAATACATGGATTCGCCAAATATCCACAAGAATGGAGCGTAGAAGAAATTCAATCCAATCGGTCTGTCCCTGGGAGTGATAGTGCCCCGGAAATATGCCATGGGATCATCAAGCATATTAAACAAAGGCCGGAGATAAATTTTAGGTTCGTCCCAGAAAGGCTGAATTCCCAAGCGGTCATGAACTGAGTAGATAATGACCACCAGGAGAATGCCCAGGAAACCTTTATCCAGAATTCCGATGGATGGCATTCTAAAGGTTCCGGGAATGCGCATTTTTCTCCTGATGTGGTAAACTCTTATGATGAGTAAAATCTTATTGGTAAATCCAAGTTACTGCAACTCATACGGCGGCAGTATCGGATCCATTGTTAATCCCATATTCCCTGTCCTCTCGGTGGCCTCATTAGCAGCAGTAGCACGTAAAGAAGGTCATGAAGTTAAACTTCTCGACCTATCCTGGAGAAATTACCGCGTCGAAGACATTGAAGAAGAAGTCTCTTCCTACCGTCCGGATATAGTGGGTTTCTCAGTCCTGAGTCCCACGATGAATCAGGTTCGAGACATGTCCGTGGCACTCAAAAAGATTTCACAGAACATTATCTGCTTAGCTGGCGGATCACATGTTTCTGCACTTCCTACTGAATCTATTCTCGAATCACATCTGGACGCCGTTGTGTGCGGAGAAGGTGAACTTACATTCGCTGAACTAATAAATGGCAGGAACTTTCACGATATCAAGGGACTTGCTTTCAGAAATGGCGACGGAGTGACAGTTAACGAGAGGAGACCGGCAATTGAGAATCTCGATGAACTGCCGATGCCCGCCTGGGATATTTTTGATCTTGAACTCTACGCAAAGAAAACGAGCAGGCTTTTTGCGAAAAAAACACCTTTTGTATCCGCTGAATTTTCCCGAGGCTGCGTGTTTAAATGTGACTTTTGCGCTTCAAAGCTAACTATGTCTTTTGGATATCGTAAGAAAAGTCCAAAGCGTTGTGCTGAAGAAGTTGCGTACATGAAGTCACTCGGAATCCGGGAGTTTATGCTCGCTGACGACATATTTACTTCAGACATAAAATGGGCCGGCGATGTTTGTGATGAATTAGTTCGCCAGAATAATAAGGTCTCATGGTCTTGCACAAACGGAATCAGGGTTGAAAGTTCTCCGATTGAACTCTTTCAGAAAATGAAACAGGCCGGTTGCTATCGCGTAGCCTTTGGTTTTGAAGCTGGAAACACCGAGGTTCTGAAAAATTTTGGCAAGGGTGGAAGTGCGAGTCTCGAAAAAGGTGTAGATGCCGTAAAACATGCGCGGATTGCAAAGCTTGAAACAATAGGATTTTTTCAGGTGGGTTTGTCGTCTGATGATAAGTCGACAATTTATGAGACCGTCGCGTTTGCCCGCAAACTCCCCCTGGACATGATGAAGTTTGGTGTCACGATTGCTTTTCCTGGTACCAAGATGTTTGATGATTACAAGAGGATGAATCTTATCCGCAGTTACAACTGGGATCAGTATCATATTTATTCGGGCTTCAATATGTTCAGCCATCCAGTGTTATCCTATGAAGATATCCATCGCTGTATAACTAAGGCCTATAGAGAAACGACATTCCTGAATCCCAAATTCATATTGAGACGACTTTATAAAAGCATCATTTCCGGGAATATTTTTCGGGATATTTATGACTTCTTTCGCTTCATATTCCTCTCTTACACCAAGCAGGAAGTCGAAATCACATACAGCTATCAGACAGACTGGAATGCATTTGATTTTTCAACCCGCCCATTCACACCAGCGACATATCCGTTTGCAACTGGGAAGACGAAAGTTCAGGAAGAAAAAACGGTTAGCTGAATTTCTTTCCTTGAAAGGGACGATCGTGAAACCATCCAGCAATACTTCGCCTCTCCCGTTTACACATCCGGACTTCGTGAGGAATTTTTCTGCTAAGTAAGATCACAAAAGATCCGGGCTCAGGCAAGAAATCGGCGAGAACCCGATTTTCAAAGTCGTAGATGATGAGGTTTCCCCCGTCACGGGATTCCCATGCCTCGTTAACATAGAACATGAAAGTGACGATAACCCCGCCATCATTACCGTATATATCAACATGCTTTCTGAAAAAATGAAGTGCCGGAAAAAAAGTAGGATGAAGCTGGCAGCCATCTATGACGTAACCCGATTCACGAAGTTTAGCGGCAAGATTTTTTACCATCTGAACAACAGTCATTAGTTCTGGCGCTGGAGCTTCGAGGTCGGCAGGAATATACATGTCTCCGCGGATATGGTCATTCGGGGCCAGCACCCCATCGGCAACCACCGGCGATAGCTTGAAGGAACTTCGTTTGCTATCAATGTAGGAGTTAATCGCCTGGATATCGTGATCTTCCAGGACTCCGGTTCTTCTGGCCCAACCATTCGTCGTAAGTTCAGCGATCAACTCTGGTAAATTCTCAGGATCCAGAGGATTGGCCATCTCAGGCCCTGTTGACCGAAATGACTTCTTCCATTTGCTCAATCGATGAAATGGTCTTCAGGAGTTCAGAGTAATCTTTCACTTCGATCTCGAAGATAAAGTTACCCTTCTGATCCGGCATGGAGCGGGCAATGGCAGAACGAATATTGATTCCCGAGTTGTTAATCGACTTGGAGATCTTGGAAAGAATCCCAGGCTTATCATGAGTCGTAACTTTGATATTCACCGGATGACTGAAATTATAGTGCTTGTTCCATTCAACATGAACCTGGCGGCCTTTTTCGATATCAGCAATGCGGGTACACCCCATAGCATGGACAGTGATTCCCCGGCCACGAGTGATGATTCCGGCAATCGGATCCCCTGGAATCGGATTACAACAGCGACCCATCTTCACTTGGATATCATCAAGACCATCGACAATGACTGCATTGTCGTTCGAAGTGGATTTGCGTGCCGTTTTTTGAAGGCGCTTGGAATAGCTATCTTCTTTATCATCAACCGGAACTTCCAGCTCATCGGTTTCCTCGAACGAAATCGAGGGAATACTAACGAGAATTTCTTTCAGGGGAAGATGACCGGAACCAAGGTTCACGAAAATTTCTTCAACCGTCTTATAATGATGCTTTTCCAGAAGAGGCTTAAAGTCATTTCGCTTCTCAAGTGCTTTAACAGAAGTTTCAAATTTTTTGAGTGCCTTCTCGAGAATTTCTTCACCGAGATCGCGATGTTCATCGCGCTCAACTTTCTGGAGATATTGTTTAATCTTCGTGATTGCCCGCGAAGTCTTACAAATCTTTAACCAGTCTTTCGAAGGAGTTTGAGTTTTGGAAGTGAGAATTTCGACAGTATCACCAGATTTCAGACGGTACTTAAGAGGCACCATCTTGCCGTTAACTTTTGCACCAACGGTCTTGTTACCTACTTCGGTGTGAACAGCATAGGCAAAATCCAGCGGCGTCGCTCCGTAGCGAAGCTCTTTTACGTCCCCCGTCGGAGTGAAAATAAAGACTCCACCGACATCGAGATCGTTCTTAACGACGTCCATGAACTCTGAGGAGCTCTGTACGTTCTGGTTAAACTCCATGAGTTCTTCAACCCATTTAAGCTTATTGGTCTCAGCACCCTTGTTATGTTTGTATTTCCAGTGAGCGGCAACTCCGCGCTCAGCAACTTCGTGCATTTCAAATGTACGGATCTGGATTTCAATTCTTTCTGCTTTAGGGCCAATGACCGTTGTGTGAAGTGACTGGTAGTTATTCACCTTCGGGATAGCGATGTAATCCTTGAATCTTCCGGGAACGGGAGTGAATGCTGAGTGAATAATCCCCAGCCCCTTATAGCACTCAGTAATGTTATTCACGAGGATACGGAAAGCGAGAAGATCCTGGATCTGCTCGAAGTCCACTCCCCGCTGTTGCATTTTCTTATAAATCGAATAGAAATGCTTCGGACGACCAGTAACTTCACCAGTGACTGAATACTCGAGCATTTTTTCTTCAATGAGAGCAAGTGTTTCATTGATATACGACTCGCGTTCGCGCTTCTTCATTGCGATCTTTTCCGCGAGACGATAATAAATTTCGGGATGAATATATCGAAGGCAAAGATCTTCGAGATCGCCTTTGACTGAGTTGATACCCAGGCGTGAAGCGAGAGGAACATAAATGTCCAAAGTCTCCTGCGCCTTCGATGCCTGCTTTTCTTTCGATACATACTGAAGTGTGCGCATGTTGTGCATGCGATCAGCGAGCTTCACAATAATCACGCGCAGATCCTGCGCCATCGCGACTACCATCTTACGGAAGTTCTCCGCCTGGGATTCTTCTTTCGTCTTGAACTTAATTTTAGAGATTTTAGTACAACCGACTACGATCTGAGCAACACTCTGACCGAAAAGTTTTGAGATTTCTTCCGGGGAAACATCGCAATCTTCGACGACGTCATGGAGAAGTCCCGCCATGATGGAATCAAGATCCATCTTGAGCTTAATGAGGGTTCCCGCTACGTTTAACGGATGAATGATATAAGGTTCACCTGACGAGCGCTTGACTCCGTCATGCATTTTCTCAGCGAATTCGTATGCTCTTCTGAGTATCGTGAGGTCATTGTCGGGAAGCAGAACTTCGGCGCGTTTCATGAGCTCATCAATCGTGAGTGTCGCTTCATGGGAAAAATCTATCCGTTCAGCAAACATTATCCGAGTATCCCTTTCACAATTTTTTCCAGTCGTCCGTAGGCCTGATCAACATCATCGTTCAGTACAATATGATCGTAGTCATGCTTCCGGAGAATTTCTTTCCGGGCATTATTCACTCTTTCAAGGATGACAGGTTCAGTATCGGTGCCACGGATGCGAAGGCGCTTTTCGAGTTCTTCAACAGAAGGTGGCTCGATAAAAATAATCTGGGCACAATTTCCATAAAGCTTCTTCATGGCATCTGCACCCTGGACATCAAGATCAAACAGCATGCTCTTTCCGAGTGTGAGACCTTCATCAACGAAGCGCTTGGAAGTTCCGTAATAATTTGAATGAACCCTCGCCCACTCAATGAACATATTTTCTTTGATCTGCTCTTCGAAATCTTTTTTATCGATGAAGTGATAATCAATTCCATCGGTCTCGCCAGTGCGTTTCGGACGCGTGGTACACGAAACAGACCACTCCAGCTCGGGGTGATCAAGCTTCAAACGATTTAATAAAGTAGATTTGCCTGTGCCCGACGGCGCACAGATCACTATCATTTTGCCGGACATATTATTCCAGGTTCAGGGCCTGTTCTCTGATCTTCTCTAATTGTACTTTCATCTCAACTACATGCGAGGATATTTCCGGGTGGGCAGATTTTGATCCCAGAGTATTTGTCTCACGACCAAGCTCCTGGAGAAGAAAGTCGATCTGACGTCCGATCTCACCCGAGGAATTAAGAGTTCCGCGGAGTTTTCCGAGATGGATTTTTGCCCGATTAATTTCCTCGTCTACTTCCAGCTTCTCGAGATAATAGACAATTTCCTGAAGGAAACGGCCTTCATCGACCACGATATCTTTCAGTTTCTCTTTGAATTTTGCCTGGAGCTTTTCTCTCATCATCTCCGGGTAATCACCTTTCATCTTCTCGACGTTCCCGAGGCGGGTCTCATAGACGGCGAGATGTTCGAGGAGCTTATCCACGAGCTTTCTGCCTTCCTGCGAGCGGGAATCTTTGAGTGCCTTGATAGCTATATCCATTGATTTCAGCATGAGTGGCATCATTTCTTTTTCGCGTTCACCATCATCATCAAATGAAAAATCTCCCCGTAAAAACTCAGTCGGGGAAACACTGAAAGGAGTTCCTGTCTTGGCAAAAACCGGCTTCAGAAGATTAATGTAGGCCTCAACTTTTGAAGGATCTACCTGAAAACTTGCTTCGCCCTTATCAGCTTTTTTGTAAGACACGCTTACGTCAAAGCTTCCCCGATGAAATTCTTTTTCAAGTTTTGATCTAATCTCGAGCTCCTGAGAATTAAAGAGCGAGCTCATGCGGAATTTGAAATCCTTAAAGCGGTTATTCACCGTCTTGATTTCTGTCGTGATGGTAAAGTTCTGCCCCTGGGCTTCACCTTTACCAAAACCGGTCATCGAATAAACTGGCATGCTATTCCTTAGCGTCGTCGTTATCGACGGTGATTGTAGTATTTCCCATCTGACGAAATTTCTCGAAACGATTCTGCATCATGAGATCTGTATCGAGAGTCTGAAGCTGCTTGAGAGATGCTGTAATCGCATCTTTCACGATTTTCACTGCCTGATCAGGATAGCGATGAGCTCCGCCCGCCGGTTCCTTGATCACAGCATCGATCACCTTGAGCTCGAGAGCTTTGTTCGGTGAAAGCTGAAGTGAGTTAGCTGCTGTCTCGGCCATCTTCGGATCAGACCAGAGAATCGAAGCGCATGATTCAGGAGAGATCACCGAATATACCGAGTACTCCATCATGTAAACTTTATCAGCAACAGCAATCCCGAGTGCACCACCCGATCCGCCTTCGCCAATGATCACAGAAATAATCGGTGATTTGATATTGAACATTTCTTCGATGTTCTGAGCAATCGCAAGTGCCTGTCCGCGCTCTTCTGCACCAATCCCCGGATATGCACCCGGAGTATCGACAAAAGTAA
The DNA here is from genome assembly GCA_046595005.1 of Bacteriovoracaceae bacterium. Classification (GTDB taxonomy): domain Bacteria; phylum Bdellovibrionota; class Bacteriovoracia; order Bacteriovoracales; family Bacteriovoracaceae; genus Peredibacter. The sequence goes on from JBKJPL010000001.1 coordinate 216,745, forward strand.
TCACTGGAATATTAAACTGCGAAGCGAGTTGCATGATACGAAGTGCTTTTCTGTATCCTTCAGGATTGGCCATGCCGAAATTTCTTTTGATTTTTTCCTGAGTCTTTCTGCCTTTCTCAATTCCGATGACCGCAACTTTCTGGCCATCAAGAAATCCAAAACCAGTAATCATCGAGGGATCATCTGCAAATCTTCTGTCGCCATGGAGCTCATGAAAATCAGTAATGATTTTTTCGATGTAATCAATCGAGTGAGGTCTCTGTGGATGACGTGATAATTGCGTACGCTCCCACGGAGTGAGTTTCTTATAAATCTCCTCGAGCATCTGATTGACCTTGGCCTCAAGGGCCGCGATCTCATGGGAGATGTCGATATTCTTATTCGTTGTTTGACGAAGTTCGCGAATCTGATTTTCAAGCTCCGACACCGGACGCTCAAATTCCAGGGTAAAATCCATTCTTGCCTCTCAGGTAAGTAGGTGAGAATACTCTTAAAAAGTATGGATTAAATTACCTGTTCCCGAGCGAAAATGCACCTCTTTTGACTTGCGTCAAAGGGCTGAATACCAGTCGTAGCCTCGTTCGGCCCAGTAATCAGGTGGTCGCTTGTCTGAAAAGATGATTTTCCCGATCCGTTTAAGGCTTTTGATCCCGTATTTCACGGGAATAATGAGGCGAAGAGGAGCTCCGTTTTCGACACTTAGAGGTGCTTCATTCATCTCATACGTAAGAAGAGTTTGTTCGTGAAGCATGGATTCCATGTCGATCGAAACATAATATTTTCCGTCCGGAGTTTCGAGTCCCACAAAATTGTAATAAGTTCCGTCACTTTTTTTTCCGAGATTATAAATTCGCATGAACTCTGAAAACCTAGCACCAGCATATGAAATATCCTCGCTCCAGCCTTCGATGCATCGGAATTCTGTCGTGCTAGGTATTTTTGGCAGAAGTCGAATCGCACCTAATGGAAGTGATATTGATTTGTCTTCTGTGATGACTTCTACCGAATATCTATCAAGGTCTACCGGAGAGAGAAGACCAATTGATCCATTCACCCGCGGCGATTTTCCTTTGAGACCTCTTCCATCACCCGAAGTAATGCGCTTATTGCTCCGGAGAATTTCCCAGACCTTCTGATTGAGGACGTGACCACGGTTTAGAGTTTTCGGAGTCTTCTGGATCGAAGTAAATGTCTTCCACGTAATGAAAGCGAACGAAATTAGAACAGTGACACTGAAGATCGTTCTGAGGAGATATTTATTTCTCATATTCAAACCCTGTCACCATTCCACGAAATTTATTCCAACCAGCGCGCGCGACCTGAATAAGATGGATAAAAATAAAAATCAGAAGCCCTGCCATGAAAATAAAATGTTCCAAGCGTGCTGCCTTGTAACCACCAAGGAGTTTCAGGAGAAGTCCCATCTGAACCGGTTTATAGATAGCAATCCCTGTAGTGACCCCACCAATTGTCATGAGAATTGCACTAAAGTATGTGAGCTTCTGAGCAGGATTAAATTTCCCGTTCCACTCAGGTTTATTCCGGGAGATTTTCAAATCAAAAAGAGTGTAGCGAATCGCCTGAAGAATACTATTTCTAGTGGGAACGAGCTCACGCCACTCACCTGAGAATGATAAATAAGAAAAGTAAACCAGACCATTGATTACCAGCAGCCACATGATGGTGAAGTGCCAGGCCATGCCTTCTGCGAGTCGGTGATGAAACTGAAAGGGTCCGAGATCATCGGGAATCTTGAGATATGGTTGGTGGGCCCAATAAATCAGAAGACCGCTCCAGATCATGATGAGAAGAAGCGGGACATTCAGCCAGTGGCAGAGGCGAAGGATAAGATGATGTTTTTCGCGGACATGATGTTCCATGTGAAGACACTATTAATATCCACGCGGGATAGAAAGACGCTTACTCCCAACCCTGTACCACTCCGGATTCGAAGTAGATATATTTGGATGAGCCGTTCACTTGATACATCCATCTTTCATTCTGAAATGAAGGATTGCCGGCCACTTCAACACGCGAAGGTCTTCCCATTGAGGCCATGACATCATTCTTCGTCATTCCCATTCCGATGGAACCTTGAGAAGTGATTGAGTGAGAAAGTGATGCCGGCGAGCGGGTTGGATTTTCAATGAAGCCTCGATCCTGAAGATACGCTCTTCTTTCTCCACGAGGGAGTTTCAAATAGTAAATTTTCTCAGAATTAGTCGCAAATTTTTTCTTATACTTTTGATAGAACTCGAGCTCTTCTTCGGATTGCGAACCTTCGAGCGACTTCAGTTCCTGGCGAAGGGCCTGTGCCTGGCGATCGAAAGTTTTTTCTTCTGCCGTTCGTGGCAAACGATTTCTGCGATACTCATCCATCGACATGCCGGTTATTTCGGCATCTCCACCGACAACCGGAAAGTCGTGATCTGGACGATAAAAGCTGGAATCTTCGTGCTCCATCTCAGAGAGATAAGATCTTCCCGTAGGAAATTCAGCGCACGCAGAAAGAGCGAGTAAAATTGTCGGAATCAGGTAACGTGTCATAAAACCATCCTTGCTTCACATGACAGTCCTCTTTTCGGGTTTTATTGCCCGGACTCAAGTCAGAAACCAGAGGTGGGAAAGCCTTTCCCCCTAAGTTTATTGGTCGGTTCAGCCGAAGAGCCAAGTAATGGACTTCCTGTATAAACTGGAAAATTTAATCAACACGCTTATCCTGAAACTTGGGACGAAGCTACTTTCGTTTGTTCCGGCGAAGCTTCTCGTGTTTATTGAAACGTTCGGTGAACGTTGGAAGAGAAATGTCTCTTTCGTAAAAAATGTTCCAGCACTTATCAAAGAAAAACTTCCAGGACTTAAGTCATACGCTAAGACCTTTGATTACAAAGCAGTCATTCTTGAACCATTGAAAGAAGCGCTCGTAAAATACAATGCCGGTCAGAAAGAAAAAGCGGGACAGCTGAAAGTTATTTTTCTCGCTCCTTTTCTTATCATGGGTCAATGGCTTAAAGGCCTTAGTGCCGCCCAGTCTCTCCTCCTTCTTTTCCTTACTGGTGCTTCAGCACTTTCAGGTATCAGTATCATTTCATCGAGCTCTAGACTCATGCAGGATAATGAGTCTGGTCGCGCTCCTGCGAGCACTGAAGAAGTGCCTTATGATCGTCCATCATATTATAAGAAAGATACCAAACACCTTACGATCACAAATCTCAGACTTCCGGTCTGGATTCCTGAGGTCAATGCACTCAGATCAGTTGATATCGATTTCACTGCTACCATGACTACACGTGAAAGCCGTTTGTTCCTTGAAAAAATGGAATTCCAGCTGCGGGATCATCTCATCCTTGAGATTGAACCATCTGTCGCGAGCTTCCCGCTCACTGAAGAAGGCAAAGAAATCATTCGTCAGAAACTCAGTAGCGAGCTGGATACTTTCCTCAAGACCCATAAGATGAAGGGCTACGTAGAAGACATGAAAGTTGTCTACATCCTCGCTAACTAATCAGACTTTTCACTGTCCTTTCATTGATCTGAAGTTTTCTCGCCGTTAGAGAGATATTCCCATCGCAAACAGAAAGAGCTTTTTTCACATAGTCACGCTTGTGTTGATCAAGTGAAATAATCTCATGATGTGTCCCCATGGCGATCAGGTCGGAACTCTGAAGAAGGAGATCCTCGTCCGCAGAATCGAAATCAAGCTTGGTTGAGCGAGAAAGAATTTTCTTTTTCTCGAGATGTCCCAGAAGTTGCCTAAGGTTTCCGGGCCAGGCGAGAGTCTCATAGAATTCGACCAGCCTTACCGTTAATGACACCTGATGCTTCAGGGAAAAAAAAGCGCAGGCGTCCCTGATTTTTATCGATTCATTTCGAAGTGGCTGAAGCGACAGACTGTGTCCCGCCATCAGGCGAAAATAGAGATCTTTCCGGAATTCTCCTCTTTCGACCATCTGATGAAGTGATCTTCCGGAAGCAAAGATGAGACGGGTATTCACAGTATCTTCTCTGATGTCTCCAACCCTTCTGAACTTACCACTATCAAGGAATGTCAGAAGTTTCGTTTGAAGTTCAAATGGCAGAGAATCGATTTCATCGAGGAAGAGTGTCCCGAAATGAGCGGCTTTCAAAGCACCCATTTTATCAGAATTCGCTCCCGTAAATGATCCCTTCTTATGACCGAAGAGCTCGCTTTCAATCAGCTGGGGATTGAAAGAAGAAAGGTTAATCGCCATGTAGGGGCCGGATCTTCCGCTGCGTTCATGAATCTTCTCTGCCAGATGAGATTTTCCTGTGCCGGTTTCTCCTTCGATAAGAATCCGGAGATCAGACTGCATAAGAAATAGTTCCGAAAGAACAGGATGTTCAAAATGGTTCATCGTCTTTCCCTGCAGATCCAGGGAATCAAAATTCATACGATGCTCATCGACATAAAGTTTATCTGAACGTTCGACATAGGCTTCTCGGGCCGCAAGGCCATTCAACCAGAAGGGTTGACCCTGAAAGGTTTTAAGAACAAACCTACCTTCTGCAATATCTTCCAGTTCCAGCCGGTAGTGAAACGGATTCACTGAAGTCTGCGGCAATTCCACATAGGCCAGCGATAGATTGTCGGGTCGGTAGTGATGGGAAACCAGATCGATAACCTTACGGTTAAGTGTAAACTCCTTCTTCCGCCCATAAGAGGGAACTATGCTGCAGCTGTCACCTAGTCTTACTCCCCCATCCTCTATCTGCTTTAAAATCATTTTACGATGAAACATTTGAACTCCTGTTGAAAGGCCACCTTATCTGCTAGGATGAGTGGAGTTAAAAGAATTTGTCCGGGAAAAGCGCGTGAATATACAAAAGGGAAGTACTGAGTTTCTGATGGGAATCGACAAGGTCGATCAATTGCAAACCTGGCTTAATGAACATGCCTTCATGAGCGGAGTTGCATTTGTTGGCAGATCAAATGTTGGTAAGTCCTCCCTCATCAATTCACTTTATGGAAAAGATACCGCCCGCGTATCCAAGACTCCTGGTCGCACCCGTCAGATTAATATCTTTGGTTTTACCGTTGAAGACAGAGCTACAAAGACAGAAAAAGAATATTATCTCTTCGATGTTCCCGGATACGGCCATGCCGATGTCTCCAAAGAAATGTCGATGAATTGGGGAAATCTTCTCGATGTATTCTTTCAGATGTGTTCGAAAAAAATCCTTCTCCTGAACATCCAGGATGCACGCCATCCCCTTCAGGATTCAGATAATGCCTTTCATGAGTATATCAAGTCGTTTAATCTTGAGACATATCTCATGTTCAACAAGATTGATAAGCTGAAAACCCAAAGTGAAAAGTCACGTCTCAAGGCAATCCAACCGGAAATTTATAAAAGTTTTAAATGGGTGAAGCAGATTCACTTCATCTCAGCTGAAAAGGGTGATGGTCTTCCCGCTGTAGAACAATCCATCATCACATTCCTCAATCGACTCCCCGAATAATATCTGACTGTAACAGTTAGGCCCGGTAAGAACTTCAGGAGTTTAATCAGTAAGGCAGACAGGATATAATTACGGGATGTTCAATCTGCCCTCGCTCCCCCTATTAAAACCAGATGATGATCAGAAGATTTCCGAAGTCTTCGAACTCCTTCGTGAAAAATATAAAGATTACAAGGATCCGTGGGGCTTCAATCTTGAGCTTTGTGAGAAAACTGTCCGAAAACTTCTTCCGCTTTATCGCACGTATTTCAAAGTGAGAGTTTTCGGTTCTGAGAATGTTCAGGACAAACCCTACATCGTGGCATCAAATCATACCGGGCAGCTTCCGATTGATGGGGCCCTGATCACTCTGGCCTTTGCGATGGATGTTCATCCTCCGCGTGTTCTTCGTGCAATGGTAGAAAGATTCATGGCCCAGCTTCCTTTCGTAGGAGACTTCTCGGCCCAGACCGGTGCTATTCTCGGAGACCGCGCCAACTGCGAATATCTGATTGATCATGGCGAATCGATTCTGGTCTTTCCGGAAGGAGTAAGGGGAATTTCCAAAAACACTCCCGATTTCTATAAGCTTCGGCCTTTCCATCTTGGTTTCTACCGGATTGCTATTCAGAAAAAGACTCCTATTCTTCCAGTGTGCGTGATCGGAGCTGAAGAAATGTTTCCATTTGTTTTTCACTCAAAGAAAGTAGCAGATTTTCTTAACGTCCCATCTGTTCCTCTTTCGCTTAACTATTTCCCATTGCCCTCACCGATTGACATTTATATCGGTCCCGAAATTGAAATCCCCTCTCATTTTGAAGACGATACTCCGGAAAAAGAAATTAAAGAGAACGTTTTCCACATAGAGAACACAATTAAACGCATGATTGTAAATGGCCTCAAGAATCGTAGACCATTCCTGGATCAGATCCGTAAGCCCATTTCCAAATATGTTATTCGGGAATTTCGGACGAAGGGTAATACGTGAGTGCCCCGAAGAAAATTCTTCTCATCGGAATTGCAGGCGGTCTGGCGCAGATGACTGCCAGACTCATTCTCACTGAACATCCTGACTGGGAAATCATAGGTGTCGATTCGCGTGATCTTTCACGTGTTCCCCAATTGAAGGGACTGACCTCGATGCGAATAAAGTATTCGCGGGGAAATTTTGAAAATGTTTTCCGTTCACATGACTTCGATGCTGTCTATCACCTGGGTCGTATCAGTCACTCTTCAAGCTCTGACAATGTCCTCGCCAAAAGAATTGATTTATCAGTCATGGGAACAAATCGGATCCTCGAACTTTGTGAAAGATCAGGTGTGAAGAAAGTTGTTATTCTTTCGACCTTTCACGTTTACGGCGCGTATGCGGATAATTCAATTTTCCTCAGGGAAGATGCTCCCCTTCGAGCCTCGGTAAAGCATCCAGAGTTGAGAGACGTAGTTGAAATGGACCAGATCTGTACCAACTGGATGTGGAAAAATCAGAATGATATTTCCACCGTAGTCCTGAGGCCCTGCAATATCGTCGGAACTCTCATTCAGAATGCCATGACAAAATTTCTTGCTGGCCCGGTGGCACTGAGACCCATGGACTACAATCCCTTTTTTCAGTTCGTGCATGAGTTCGATATGGCACAGATTCTTTATAAGGCACTTGAGAACCTTCCTACCGGAACATACAATGTAGCCGGCGATGAATATATTTCTCTTCGTGAGGCGCTTGATGTCGTCGGCACAAAGGGAATTCCTTTTCCCATGATGCTTGGCGGACCTCTCAATAATCTTATAAGAAAGATCAATATTGATGTTCCTGATTACCTCCTCGATTACATGAAATATTCCTGCCTGATCTCGAATACAGAATTGAAGAAACATCTTGGGCAGGACTTCATGCGCTTTTCCATTAAAGAAGCAATTGAACTTATTAAACTTAGATAGCCAACAATAGGAAATGGGCTTAAAATCGATACATTAAGGCTCCCTGGCGGAACGGTAGACGCAGCGGATTCAAAATCCGCCATTGGCAACAATGTCCGAGTTCGAGTCTCGGGGGAGCCACCACCTTAATTTTGAATAGGACCGGTAAAGAGAAACCTCTTTTTTATAAAAGATAAATACTGATGGAACTTAAATTTTTTCTTTTAAAAAAGTTTTATCAGTTGAAGTACCTTCTACGACCACAAAAAAAATATCTATCCAGGCCCGTTCCTCTCTCCCAAATTGAATACTCCGGATTTCCAGAAACATATCACCTGATGATCAGGATATTTAAAAACGGCAGACTGGAAGAAGTATCAAAAAATCTGGAAGCTCTTGCCCAGGCCGGAATTAAGCAGTTGTGGTTAAGCCCCCTCCACACGCAAAGTATTTATACGAATAACGACCATGGATACTGGCCCGACAACCACCAGAACATAGATCCACTGATTGGAGACGAAGAAGACCTGAAATTTCTTGTCAGCGAGGCACGACATTGGGGTATCAACATACTGATGGATGCTCCAATTAACCACGTTGGTTATCGAGCAAACTTCAGGTTAAACGGAAAGAAAATCAAAGTCAGTGATCTTGATTTTTTCAGAGTTCATCGCGAGTTCGGGAATAAAGATAAATTATTATGGGTTCTGCTGAATGATACCAAAGAACAAGGTAAGTTTTTAGAGATTACGAAAATCATATGCCAGCGACCGCTTTTTGGATTACCGACTTTTGTCCATGAGAATGAGGAATTACAAAAGTACTTTATTCGGAGTTATTGTAAATTTATCGATTACAACATTACGTGCTTCAGGATTGATGCTGCCAATGTCATCCCCCTTCAGTATCAGATAAAGTTCATCAATGAATTAATGGATTATGGAAATCGCTCCGGGAAGGAAGTCAGTTTTTTGCTGGATCTTTGGCTCGACGACGATCCACTGTTCATTTTTCTCGACTTGTTGTTACCCAGTTTAAAGAAGAAGAATATATTTATCGATGACACTCACTTCATTTCTACGATGAGACTCACGTTTTTTAATTATCACTCATTTGCGAAATTAAAAGAGCTGCTAAAAAGTCGATCTCAACGCGAAAAGTATCTGGACTATCTGGTGGCCTTTCCGGAAAGTCACGATTACAAAAAAGTCATCCATGAAGAGTTTGACAAGCTCGCCCTCTATCTTATTAGTGAGTTTTGTTGCAGGCATCACTTAATCTTTCATCATGGAAAAGAAGACAATACAGAAGCTCACAAGAGCAACAGAGATAAAAAATCAACGCTGCGTTTTGACTCTCAGTTTTTTCGTTACTTTTTATGCGCCAGGAAAGCGATAGCCCCTTTTAAAATAAAAAAATACAGTTATGAGCTTGACGAGAATACCGATGAACATACCCTTGTTCTTGCCCTGGGTTCGCATCAACTGGTCCTTATTATTCATTTGGGTGATAGATTCACTTACTATTCTCCTCCTGAGAAACGGATAGTTCCTGTAGTCACACATGGAAATGTAACTATCGAAAACAGGAATATTATAATGGCCGGGAAGTCACTCATCCTTATGGAACTGGTTTAAAATCCATGAAAGCTTTTCACTTATATTGGTCTAAGCCTCGCGCACAGAAAGCTTCCCTGCTGAAGGATTACGAGATAGCCCTGCTCGCCATCTCGGCCCTTGCTTATCATGAGGTTCAGGGCAAAAAACCTTATCTTTTAATAGATAGGCCTCTACTGGAATTTCTTCGCCCCTTTGATATCTTTGGTCTCTGGGAAAAGATTGATATTGATCTCATTGCAGAATTTGAAAATGAGTATCCTCAGATGAATGCTTCTTTTAGCAATGCGGCCAAGATGTATGCCCTAGGCAAGCTCTCGCTTCCATTTATCATGCTGGACGCGGATGCAATTTTATATGAAGCCGTACCAAAGAAATTTTTTGAGCTGGACTTCGGTTACGCCCATACAGAACTGGATCCGGATTTCACCTTTTATCCGGATGCCGAAAGGCTAAGAATCTCTATGAACTGGTCGACAGAAGAGGCAAAGAAAATTAACCAGTCGCCGATAATGAATATGAGCTGCGCATTTCTTAATCATGCTGAATTTCAGAATGAACTTTACAAAAAATTCTTTTTTATTACTTCTGAGCCCCGGACTTCAGGAATATCGCCCCTTAATCTACTTACTTTTTCTGAGCAAAGAATGGCCGGATATCTCTGCACGGAATTGAAATTAAAACATGATGCGCTTCTGGGCTACGAATGGTCATGTACAACCAGGAGCTTTGTACCAACTGAAAACCGGAAAACATTTTTCAAATTTCACCATTTGTGGCATCAGAAAAAATCCCTTTCAAGGTTCTCATCCCTGCAAAAAACTTATTTCGAAGGATTATTAACTACTCTCGAAGAAAATCTGCCTGGTTTCAAAGTGAAAGCGCTGAAAATCAATGTGCTGAGAGTGTTATTGGGACTTAATAGCTGAACGAAAACTTGAAAAAGATCTCTTTACTCAGACCAGCTTGAGAAGGATCTATTTTTTTTAGCCCACCGAAATTTTCTTTCAATGTTTTCAGATCCCATGTCTTAATAATCTTCTTTTCATTATTCGGAGTTTTCTGCTGGCTATCTTTTTTCATCTGCAACCTTCTTTAAAAGACTTAAAATACTACTGACGTAAAGTGGAGAAGAAGCTTTATTTACTAGTGCATTTCTGGAAGCAATCAAATCCAGATGTGTGTTATCCATATCGATAATACTCTTTAATCGATCCATAAATCCACTGGCATCAAAGTCGAGTAAGAAGCCATTTTCACCATCCTTGATCTGTTCCCGATGCCCACTTCCCCGTTCATTAGCAATACATATTGCCCCTGAAGAAAGCGACTTCGTGAGGGACAGGCCCCATGGTTCATAGTACGACGGAAATAAATGGAACCTCGATAGGTTCAGTTCCTGCTGCAATAAAACGGGATCATCAATCCAAGGGATTAATTTCAAGTTTGCTAATTCAAGATATCCGGAAGCTAGCTCAGAAATGACTTCTTTTTTCACTCCATAGGCCTGAACTTGCAAAGGTATGCTTTGGGCAATCCTGATCAGATGATCGACGCCTTTCAAGGAATTAAATCTGCCACTGTAAGCAAACTTCCTTTCTTTTTCCGAGGGGAGGAGGAAGTCGGGAACATCTATGACATCTTTAACCTGAATAATTTCGACCGGCTTGCTCGAAGTTTCTTTGGGATAGTAAGCTTTAAGGTCGAACATGGTTCCGCATGAATTACATATTATCGCACTCGCGCGGTTGAAAAGCTTTTTCTCGTTCATTTGCTTTTGCAGAAGTGTTTGCCGGAAAAGCAGGTCCTGTTCATTACTTAAAATAGTCCGAAACAAATGGTCAGATGCATGCACTCGTTTAAGTGAATTATTTACCGCCATCAAATAATGAGTATCTGCCACAAAGGTTTTGTCTACATCGATGAAAAAAGGAAAGGCCATGGCATCGAGAAGAATGATGTCAGGCCGGAATTCGTTTACGGCTGCTTCCACTTCCGTTTTTATTGCGGACTTTTCAGATTCATCATGAAGGTCATTGGCGAAAATATATTTGATTCTCTCTGAAGGGTGCTCTTTAGATTGCCGCTCACTCAGGACGACGAGTGAACTGGAAGACTCCGGTGACATCGAGAAATGCTTAATATGCGCTCGTGCGACGTCGGCCATGCCCCCGAAATTGTCAATGACACAAATAAGGGCGCGAAAGCTATTCATCACTATGTCTTATTCTGAATTGGTTCAATGATGTCGTTGATAACCAGGTCATTAATAAAATGACAGGCCAGAGACTGCAGTTCCGGAATTGCTGTTTCTTCGATATTCAGCTCTTTTAGAATCATTTCTAAAATTCTGCTTAAGCTGCGTTTTCCATCGAGTAACTCAAAGATGGTGAGGGCCAGACCATCAATGACAAAAGTTTCAGGAAGAGCACCATCATCCTTGGCCAGATAGATCATGATATTACCCTCTTGCGTTCTGGTGTATACCAACTGCTCTTCTTTGATGGTGAAGACCTGATTCAGACTCACTTTAGGGGACATTCTTTCATCGCTCATACATCCATGTTATAATTTTCATCATTATTTATAAAGTTTTAATACCAGGTGAACTCTTGAAGTACCGTGCTTTACTCAACCGTCACATGAATAGCTCAGGAAATATAAGGCCCATTGTGATGCAAGAAACTTAATGTCATAATGGATAAATCTAGGCGGCAGCATGAACATTGATAATGTTTACAAAACTCATCCCGACATTGTCTTCACAGTGAAAGAAGGAACTTTGAAACTTATCTATCTTGATGAAGAGAATAATAATGTCGTGAAATTGGTGGGTCCAGCTGCGGAAGCTCTTCAGCTCTTTGACGGCAAAAGAACTCTTTGGGATATAAAGAAAGAAATCGATCAGAAGTTTAAAATTTCAAATGATGAGGCTGGGTTTCAGAAGATGATAGATTTTTTTATCAAGAAACAGATTATTCAGGAAGTTTAGACTTAGGTTTCCGCCTGGCTGTAAACGAATGTTTCAATTTCCAGCACTTCAACTTCTGCAAATCCATAAGAGCCAAAATCTGTTTTTTTTTCTTCTTCTAACATGCAATTCACCTTTTATTGAGATTAAGTGAATTTTATCATAAACAGTGATTAATTCAATTATTTACAAAAATGTCCGGCCAAAGATTGAAATTCATTGAAACTATTTGGGCTCGATCATAATCTTTCGCAGTGGAACTTCAATATCACCTTCTTTGAAGTTTAAAACCGCCGCTATTGGGAGGCACTGGTGCTTAAAACTCTTGATATTCGGGAACGTGGATCCCATGGGAGCAATCGTTTCTACACCTTTCTGGTCCTGAAAAACGACCGACCGCACTCTATCCTCCCAACCTCCGAGTCTTCGCATTTCCTCAGTCCACCATCCTTCCAGGGATTTCAGGTTGGGAACGGTATCTCCCCTAAGATCAACCGTTAAAGGCAACCAGTGAGAGGCCCTCGCAGCTACCGAGAGAAGCTTCCTACTGAGCTGGAAAGAGTTGTCTTTCAAGACACCAAGTTTTTGATAGGCCCCGAACGCTGCTCCATAATTCCGATCAGTAAGAGCGTTTGTTTCTTCTATCGGTGAAGGAGAAAGGATGAAAAAGTATTTGCGCTTGGGCATAGAAGTGCCAAAGCGGTAATGCCATTCCGGCGAATACTTACTGATCCAAAGCTCAGCACTTTTTCCATCCTGAATGCGACTTCCCTCCTCCCAAAGTCTTGTAAAAGACTCAGGAGCGATACCGAACTTTGACCAAAGCGATTTGAGGTGATGGTGAAATTTTTCTTCAGCTGAAGACTGTGAAACTTCATGTTGAATGACTCTTCCAAGACCTTCAAGAAAAAGCCTGATTGATTTTCTGAAAACAGAAAAAGTCGTCGTCACATTTCGGACTCTCTCCCAGTTCAAATTCTGCGGAGATGTGTCGTTCGGAATATCACCATCAAACTCAAAACTTATATCGATGGCGAGCTGCCCGAGCTTTCTGGGCCAATGCCAATCTTCTTCATCAATAGGTCTTCCATCCAGTAGGAGATTGTCAGGTGTTGACTGGAGTATGCCCCCCAGGAAAGCATTCGAGGCATATTGGGCCATTACCCTGGAGACTATTTCTGATGGCGAGCAGCCTGGATGAATTTTTTGGAGGATTGAACGCATATGCAGGATTTCCGAAGGCACAGGTTGGCCAGGAATCTGGGCCATCCGGACACTGTCGGCAGTCCGGAGGTAGAGAGATTTACCATCCTCAGATTCCGGATCGAGAAAGACCGCATGCGCGGGCAAAGCTCCCAGCGGTAGTGTCGTATCGAGAATCTGGGCAATCAAAAAGGAATGAACACTTTGACTAATGAGAGAAGTACCTGAAGAAAATGTATGCAACAAGTTATTTACCGGCAAAGTTCTTCCACAGCCTTTGATCTGAATCTCGGAGAGAAGGGCATTCCGGCTGGATCCAATATTGACAGTATCCCAATGGGGATGAAAGAGTTCTGTCATCCCTATGAAAAGACCCTTGAAGGCTTCGTCATGAGCAAGAGGGTCAGAAAAACATGGAATGCTTACTGCTTCGAGAGACAGTTTCTTGGTCGTTGTCTCAATCTCATGCCAGGTTTCTGGAAGAGAAGAATCAACCCCTGACTTTCTTATTCTTTCAAAAAAATGATCCTTGGCATGCCATTGGTCAATTGAGAGGTCTGGCTGGTTTTGAAGAAAATTGGCTTCTCTTGCCATTGTCCTGAAAGAGAGGGGGTTAATCAGGACCGGTAATTGAGTCGAATTCTTAAGAAGGACCGGTACGTATCTTTTGGATTCAAGGCCCAGCATCACAAAAATCCTTCTTTAGAGCGGTAGCAAAATTAAAAACCAGGATTTTTCGCGAGTCGTAGCAGATTCTTGATGGGCAGCTGGATCTGTGTAGGAGGCGTGAATCGAAGAGAACAAGACGTCCTGCCCGAGGTAGAATATTGAGGCCTACTAAATCCTTATCAAGAAATAAAAGTTCTCCATGGTTATTTTTGTCCCATTCCTTGTTGAGATAAAGAATTCCTGTCACTTCACCCTCCTGACTATCCACATGATACTCGAGGTGATCACCATAGACGAATTCGCGGTAGAACAATCTGCTGAGGACCGGGTCCTGAACGCCAAAATCAGTTTGGACGTGATCAACTAACGAATCATAAAAAGGCATGCGTTTAATTTCTTCCTGATTGCCGTGAGCGAGAAGGTGAAGAGTGCTCCGTGAATCATATTCAGTCACTCCACTTCTGCTCAATGGCCAATTCGAGACAACGAAGTTTACTTTGTTTAAATAACTATCTGAAAGAAGACCATCCACAATAATGATGTTTTTAGATTCAAGTTTATATCGAAGGATCTGGACCATACCTAAATGATAGGCCAGTGCAAAAGCGGTCGTCCAATTTATTTCCCAGTCACAAAATAACCACTAAACATCAGCTGAGGTAAAGCTCGTACATCTATGTTATAGTTGCCATTGCACATATAGTTTTAATACCAGGTGGGCCTTGAAAGATAGCATCGCGATAATAAGAATTTTCAATGAAACTTCGTCCCACAGTGCTAATTCGATCGAAGAAGCTTTGATAAAAATCTATGAAGCAGAAACTAACAGCACCATCTTTCTTCTAAATTCAAATGCCACAGATTTTCCGGCTATATTCGTAAGTGAAATTCACTCCTTCGATAAAATAATTTTCCCTTCTTTTCATCTCCCGTCTCCGGAATTGCTTGAAAATTTGTCTCAATTATCAAACGGATCTACTCGTCCCGTCCTGGTCTTTCACCTATATGGAAACTTCTTTGAAAGCATCCCTTCCTGGCAGAAACTGTGCGGGCCTCTCATGGGCTTCAAGGTCAAATTTTATACTCCATCAAATGTCCATGCCAACTTTGTATCTCAATTCCTGAAAGACCCAGAAATCGTGGATGTCCTGAGACCCGGGCTTCTTCCGGAATTTTTTTATAGTGATGTGATAAGAAATCAGATGCGCGAGCGCTTAGGTGTGAGGGAAGATGAAAAGATATACATCTATACCGGACGTCTTACTTTTCAGAAACAGATAACTACCCTAATAGCCGCCTGGAGCAAAGTAGCAGCAGAACAGCGGAATGTCAGACTTCTGTTGGTTGGGAACTTTGATGATCTTTCTGATCCTATCTTTGGGGAATATTTTCTATACGGATATTATGAAAATATTATTTATCATGAGGTAAATTCGCTGGAGAAAGAAGTTCGCCAGAGACTTAAATTCATTTCATACCAGACTCCAGCGGTAATCAATAAGCTACTATGCGCGGCCGATGTTTTTGTTACTTTTAGCCTTCATCATGATGAGGACTACTGTCTATCCGTTCATGAGGCGCTTCAAACCGGTCTACCAATTATTGCCACACAATGGGGTGGCCTTAAAGATTATCGACCATTTGGAACAACTTTTTTACCAGTTGAGAATTCCGGCCATATGCGGAGGATATCTGCTGAAAAAGCAGCAGATATCCTGCAAGATGAGGCAAGAAAACAGAATTGTCTGGATCGGCCAGAAAAGGCTTTGGCCTTTAGTGAACAGATGAAGGCCAGAACCTTGCTACAAAAAGGTAACGAAAAAAAAATCCATTTATTCTCAGGATTTAATGATTCTTTTACAGAAGCCGGGTTAAAGCTTATCAACAATTCTCCCGGACCATTCATAAGCGACAGCGACCTGGATTTTTACCGTAAAATTTATAAACACTATTGGCCATAAGAATGTACATATCACCCACAAAAGACAGTGAACTTCATTTTCTCAATCGGTTAAGGAGCCGCGATCTGGAACTCAGATTCGGTCCCTATGTCAGAAGCTACTTTTCACCTTACGCAAACTTTTTCCTGGCAACAATTGGACATGAAAAACTTCCCACTTTACCCATTCTGACTTGCAGAGATGGCAAGCTCCTGGTCGAAGAAATGATGAAGTTCCGGCCGAAAATATTTTTTAGTGAAGAGACGCAGCTAATTTTCAATTACCAGTTACTTTCGATGTTTCCCGAAGATCTCCAAAGGAGGTTTCTGTATTATCACATCGAGCCTCTTCCGGCACCAATACAACATGAGCGAAAATATCTCCTGATTTTAAATTGCTCTCCGAAAGACATCGGACCGATGAAAGCAAAGTTCTTGTCCCAATATGAAGAAATTTATTTTTTCCAGGAAGACCTGTTAGCTGCTGATAGGAATGAAGTGTCTTTCATGAAACTCCAGGAACTTTACTCTGCTCATGAGTTATTATCATTTCACTTTACCTACGCCTCTCCTGTCATCGACAAAACAGGCGATTGTTTTATGAAGTTCATGCTCATGAGGAAAGGTGCCGAAGAATTGAAATCTGAAAATGAAAAGTATCCTGAGAGTGAGCTGGGAAGTGCTTTTAAAAAAATTAAAACTATTCCCCTATCCTTCCGTCACCGACTCAATATTTATTGTCCGCTTAGTTATTAAGTAGTCACCGTACACCAATATTTCAATATTAGATTGCTGAAAAAAAAGAAGCGCATCTTCGATCGTTTCAACAATGGGCTGACCCATGATGTTTAAACTGGTATTAAGGAGAACCGGAATTTTGCTTTGGCGGTGAAACTCTGACAAGAGCGTGTGAAAGCGCGGATTTTGTTCCCTCATCAAAGTCTGAATCCTGCATGTGCCATCTTGATGGATTACGCCTGGGATAAGATCGGCCTTGCTTTCCCTGACTCTCGGAGAGAAAGTCATGAAAGGCGACTGATAGCCATGGGGAATGTCGAAAAAATGGTGAGCTTCCTCGTGGAGAATCGTCGCTCCATAGGGCCGGAATTTTTCGCGGAACTTAATAGCTTCATTTAAATATTCTTTTACGCCGGCCCGATCGGGTCTTACCAGAATACTTCTATTACCTAAAGCGCGAGGCCCCACCTCAGAGCGTCCCTGGATCCAGGCAACGACTTCTCCCTGAACGAGAAGCTTCGCCACTTCTACCTCTAAAAACGGAGGCTTCAGCACCTGGTAGTCCTCAAATTTTGAGGGGACCTCGATCTGTTTATTTGCCGTATCATTTTTTAGCGGGCCCATAGCTGCAGTGAGATCCTTAAAAGGAGTGGGAGCCCAGGTCCATGCGCCTTTATTTTTGGCGAGAGCTGCGGCAGCTCCCAGTCCAATGCCTTCATCATTAGGAAAAGCAGGAACGAAGACATTCTGGAAAAGTTTGTCTCTCAAGATCCGATCATTCAACAAGCAGTTAAGCGCGCAACCTCCGACCAGGACGAGATTCTCCTCGGTAGGAAATTCTTTCTTTAAATCATTCAGAATCCGCATCATTGTGGATTCAAAATACTTCTGGGTACTGGCCGCAAGATCTGCGGCTTCAGAAAATTTATCCGGGCTTAGTAGATCAAATGAGGTTTTGCTTATTCCTGGTTCGAAGTTTAATAAGCTAAGTTTTTCCCTGAAAGTAAAAAGGTCATCGGTTTCAGATGGAATCCCATAAGCTGAAAGGCCCATCACCTTCCCAGCGTTATTCCAATGTCCAAACAGCTTGGTTGAGACTTTCTCAAATAAGGTTCCAAGGCCCGAACCTTCAATCAACTCGGTCTGATTGGACAGATTGATCCATTTCTTGAAGAGAGGCCGGAGCTCATTCCCGGTGAAAAGATAGGCACTCAAGCACTCCACTTCTTCACCCGGTCCAGCTGCGAAGCTGAACTCCGGATGATCAGCAGGAAAGGAGTCACGCCGGTTTCCGATGCCATCGGAAACCAATAGTATTCCGCTGCTAAACGGGCAGAAAGCAAGAGCTGAGTAAGCATGGGCCTGATGGTGCGTAATGAATTGAATACGTTTGTTATAAAGCGTACTCGCTTTTTGCAATTGATTAAGTTCAATCAGATCAGCATATGAGGGATTCGTTTGAAGGATTAATTGTTCTAATTTCTGAGGCGAATTGTTGAAAGAATTAACTGCGCAGTGATCATCATTAATATTTTCCCAGGCAACAAGATCTTCATTCTTGAAACATTTTAAAGCTGCCAGAGGAAACAAACCTGCATGTTTTTTCCTGACGATTCTCTCAGACAAATAAATAGATGCATCAACAATTTTTTCGTTTTCGAGCTTTAAAAAAGCCGCTGAGGAATCATGGGGGCCGATGTTCAAACCTAAAAAAATAGACATTATTTACAGTATACCATCATTTGGATGAAATCTAACGAAACATAAGAAGACCAGTTTTTGTTTCCACTATGTGACCCTGAAGAGTTACCCGGTCGACATAAAAATCCGAATCGTTTCTTCCATAAACTGAGTGCACCGGCCGCTCATAGAAGTTCATCTCTCCCAAACTATATTCATGGAAAGTGGCAAATTTCTCAAGGTCACTTTGGCGGGATACTCCACTACTCATCACTTTGAATCCCATTTTCTGATCCGGAAAATACAACAGGCCCGCTGTAAGTCCAGGTGGAGAATCGAGAAGACATGTAAATGTGAGCTGCCGGGAACTTTTAGTGACACCGAACTGTTGGTATTCATTTTCGAGAATCGATCTTGCATCGTCATAGTGAAACCAAAGTGGTCTCACTGTTCTTGGTGGGATCGCAAAGATGTGAAAGCCCGGATAGCTGAGTTCATCAGCGAAGAAGCAGGGTCGCCCGAGTATAGATTCGAAATGATGCTTGAGCTTTTCCAGGAGGTCAGGAAAGACTGATCTCATGAACTCATTGTGAGTTTTCAATCGTGCTTCATGATCTGGTAAGCGCTGCTCGGAAGCACCTATGCCCGCCGCTCCGAAAATCAGATTCAAATTATCCTGCCAGCCGTGGTGCTTATTTTCCTCGAGCCTGTTACTGAAATCGTGGGATTCGGCGGGAGTGAGAAATGGGTTTTTAGTAACCATGAAAGAAGGATACGCCAAAAATGTTATTGTCTGAAGAGTGTAACCATCTTTTTTGCTTTCTCGAGATCATTTGGATATTGCGCGCCTTAATAATGGGAGTTTTTTGAACCTTTGCCATAAGAAACATTATTCATGAACCGATGGATTCTGTTAAGCTCAGTTCTATGTTCATCATCTGGATTATCACATTACTTATCCCTGCCTCATGGGCGAAAAACGTTGAGGTTTGTGATTTCATCGATTTGCCATCGTGCTCTGGAGTTACTAAGCAGGGCCGCCGTACCAGTAATTTCTCTCTTCCCAGTCCTGCAACAGCTGCCAACCTGAACCCGGCCAACACCAGTGTCGATCGCGGTTTTGGTGGTGAGGTTCTTCTTCAGGCAAATAATAAAGTGGCATTTAATCTCGTCGGAGGAAGCGGGAGATTCGGTGGAGCACTCATTAGTCCGACACTTGAGAATAGTTTCTTTGGTGTGAGGGTCCCGGAACTCAACGAAAATTTTCTGGACAGGAACAAAGAAAAACTTCGCTTCGATAATAAGAAAATCAACTTAGCCATTGGTGGGAAAATCATCCGTCAGAAAAACCACGGACTCGATTTTGGACTTCTTTTTAAGCGTCACTCAGAAGTAAGAAAAATTCGCACCGGTTTTGGTCTTTCAGGAAGAGCGTGGATCCTGAATGCGGGAGCTTCTTTTTATAAGGATGATTTCTGGCTGGATTTCGAAAATACAACCAACGCTTCAACAGGTCTTCCCTACAGCGCTATTTTCGGAAAAAAATCTTACGATGAAAGTTACCAGGTGAAGACTTTCTCAGTGGGAGTTAAAATCAAGAACATGTCTTTTGATTACGGAAAGATCATCACCGACAAATACAAGTTCAATGAAGATCGGAATGAGATTTCTCTCTATACAGCTTCACTTGCGTGGAGAAATTTCATTTTTAATTACGGTGCAAGAACGGAAGATTCTCCGACTCCAAAATTCAAAGATGAAATGTTAAAGGATGCGAGGATCAAGAAGACGAGCTATGCGGGCGTACAGTACTCATGGTGGCGGCCCCTTGTTGTCGGAGTCCATTATAATTACTTTCTCCTGAACGAAGTTTCGGCCACCATGACTTTCTTTATTCGCTAATCTTTACCAATTCACAGATAGACTCCCGTCAAATGAGACTGAAAATGGCCTGGGACTTCTAGGGCCATCATCGCTGTCACTCCGAATTTTTCTGGGTCAATATGAAAGATGAATCCGGTTGCTGAAGTCACGACATACTTGTCCAGGTCAGGAGAGGTGAAAATTCCGGAAGGTGTTGGAATATCTACGAACCCCAGTAAATTCTTCGTTTTTAAATCCCAGATTGTAACCACATTTCCCATTGGATTTGTCACGATCACCCGGGATCTTTCAGAGTCAATAGTTGCACTGAGAGTTTCCATACTTCCCCATTTATTAATCTCGGAAATTCCCTTAAGCGAAGTCATCACTCCGCCGAGTTTTCCTACCGACAGTAGTCCGCGAGTGCCTTCAGACCACAGGCCTGTTTCCAGACCAACCAGGAGTCCGTCGAAATAGGCAAGATGTCCGAAACCCGCTTCAGATTCGGACTCCATTTTTTCCACCACAGATTTTGATTCAAGGTCGAAGATCAATACGCAACCCTTGTGTTCCCTGCTGGTTATTGTGCCCTCGGATCTTAAGCCGTCCATAGCGACTGCCAGGAGCTTTTCTCCATCGACTAACAAGCAGTCGTGTAGCCCGTAACCCGGGAGTGGAATAGTGCTCAGGACTTCGAATGATCCTGAATCCCTGATGACCAGCTGTCCCCGGGAGTCCTCAGAACGCTCGGTGCCAATGAATTTCCGGTTTTCATCAAAAAAAACTCCATGTCCGTAGAGGGAAAAAGAGCTTGAGCTCGCCTTGAAATATTTCAAACTTAATTTTTTATCTGTCGTCATATTGGCCACGGCACCGACCGGACCACCTTTATCCAGGAGAATCAGCGAATTCAAATTGATTGGGTGTTGTAAAATATAGTGGGGAGAAAATTTCAAGTCAGCCTGAAAGTAGACCTTTCCTCTCTCATCGAGAAGAACAATTCCGGGACTGAAGGTGCCTTTACCTTCGCGGGTTCCAAATCGCTTGAGGCCGCATGCCAATAGAAGTTGCCGGTGGCCATTCGAAAAGAAGTTATTTTTAACTTTCAAAAGGGCTCCATTGTAGTTTTAAATATACCTTTTCGTTTATTCGAACTCATCTTATTATCGATTCAGGAGAAATAAAGCATGGCCATCGCACTGTCAGAAGTTTACATCACGAACCCGGGAATTGCTTTCGTTACCAAGAATGATACAACAAAAATTATCTTCTTAGATGAGTCGATGAACGAAATTATCGAATTGGTCGGCCCCGCCGCAAAATGCTTTTGTATGTTCGATAAAAATGCATCAAATCTCGAGGACATTAAGTCCCAGCTAGGTCAAAACATACAGGCGCAGACTTTTGATAAGGACTTTGAAAAACTCGTAAGTTTCTTAATCAGCAAGTCTTTGATCGTAAAGCTTTAATGCTTGGCCTGGATCCCTCGCGCTACGTCGCCGTCCTCCTTAAGCGATGCTGCTACCAGAAAGCTTTTCTTATTGATCCAAGCTCGTATTTTATATTGTCCGATGAAATTCGAGCGATCACTTCTCGGCCTGATTCACAACTGGAATCCGATACGACCAATGTCAGGGATTTTTTCTTAGCCGCCATCAAATCCAAGCATGCTTTGCAGGAGAATCCCAAGGGTTGGAACGATTATATTGAAGTTCTTGAAGGACTGAGCTTTCAATCTTTCTCCCCGATCGAATCGCTTAATCCAAAAACTTACAGTGACTCCCTTATTGGCAGCAAAATAGCGGTGACAGAACTCTTCGACCCGCAGTGGAAAACTCTTAACATCGGATCTGCACGCAATGTGCTTTTGAAGCATGTTCAGATCAAAGGTGTGGGCCGGACACTTCCCACCAATAACCTTCATCATATTTTTAATTCCGGAAGAATGAGTTTCTTAGAAGCGACCCATTCTTTCATCATGTCTCAGCTGGGAAACATCATGCTTCCTCTGGGAACTCTGAGAGCACACGGCGTTTTGATCGATCCTGAGGGCGATGAGTGTCTTTATGTGCGGGCAGCGGATGGAATCAGGATTGCCCAGATTCCTTTTCACCCTTCCAATGAAGAGCTTCTTAGATTAAGGAAGTCTTGCGAATCACTCCATCCAGGATCAGCTCCCGATGGTATCACTCGACGCTGTCTGGCCCAGTATGCTTCACAGTTCTTCCTCGGTTTAAGCTATGGCTCGAGTCCGGACAACCTGATTCTGGATGGAAGGATTTTGGATGAGGAGGGGTGGGACCTTCGGACGAACCTGGGTCAGCTCACTGTAAGTTTTGATATCTTTCACCAGGGAGAGAAATCGGATTTCAAACCGGAAGCCATCCTCGAGTACCAATGGAGTGATGCTTTTAAGGTTAAGAACTCGATTGGAAGTGCAGTAAGAAGCATTGATTCTCTTTTGAAAGCACTCCGGATCGTTTATCCATCTATGACACTCACGCAGGATGATGCCAGTGAGTTTTTCGTCGATTACCTATGTACCCTTAACAGTGAGCACCAGACGGTAGAAGAAAGAAAACTCAGAGAAATATTCAAACGGGGTTCCAGACTGGATGAAAAAGACTCTCTCGGTGCGGTGGACTTTATTAAGTTTCTCCTTGAACTAGGCTTTACGGGACTCATCAAGCCGCTTCGATTTAACGGAAGATCGCAGCTCCGACTTTTTTCACCAGCAGCAGGTAGCCGACAGGGGAGCATCGGCTTCCATGAATACACAAATAGCTTGCATCAGCTTCATCAAGATGGTTTTCTCGCGTCGAACTCTCTTAAATTCACCAATGATATATTAATGAAAATTGCACTGAAAGCGTCTCCCCTGAACGTTTTTCCTGACGTCGACGGATACCCGATCACCAATACTCTGCCATTGACTAAGTGGTGGGAGGTGGAGCAGAAGCGCATGCAGGAAGTGGGCACGACGAAGCTTTTCCATTTCAGGACACGCTCAGGCAAAATTCAAAGCACTGATCTCTTTGTGTCCAAGGGAAGAATCGAAATTAATGAGGACATAGAACCACTCTTCATGGAACTCTTATTACGAGACGGTAGCATCCTGAACTTACCCATCAAAAAAACCTATCTGCGTGCGTGATTTCATGGCCTTAAAAAGATATTAACGATTTAATCAGACTGATTTTGTGTTAGAATTGAGCATATGAAAGATAATGGTGACTCTGAAGAAACTCCAGCCACGGAAATTCATTTTGGTTCCCTTGGTCATGCACTGATCAAGGACATTGTCGAAATTCAAACTGTCTTTGCGGTTTTTTGTGCAGAGGCACTTACTTGAAGATCGGCTTAGAAACATTTTGTTGAAAAATTGGCCATGCTTTCTCGAAAACTTCCCGCTTCATTTTCTTAAGTCCCCTGTAAATCAAAGGGAATTCCTACCTGCTCAGGACAAGGATCATCTCCCTGGCAAAGTGTCTTTTCTGACTGACGAAGAGGAAACTGAGCTCCACACCATATTAAAAGACCTGCTTCAGATAAACTTTACCCTCGAGCCAAGAAAAACTTTTCGACTTCGGCACACTACCCAAGATGATTTGGAAAAAGTTTTTGTTCATTTCGATCCGTATGAGATTGTGGGAACGATTTTCCTTGATTCAACTGATGAAAACTCCGAGTTCCAATTATCGTTCTGTCGCCATCGAGAAACAGGTTGGATGAATGTCTCAGATGGCCTCCTCAAGGTGAAACAGGTGCTACTGCTTAATGAGGACACCTGGAAACTTGATCGTTGGGAGATCTGGCACACGGAAAATTTTCAACCAGCTAAATGTGTCTGGCACCCAGGAAACCTCTATCACACTCCTCCAGTATGTCGTTCTGAAGGAGGGGGAATTACCTTAGATTTTTTTCTCGGTCGAAAGCGGTAGCAAATATTAGTGAACGAAATAACCCTTATCCGTCACGCGATATTTTTTCCGAGGAGCCTCGTGAAACACGAAGTGATCACCATCAACAATCTTATCTACTTTGTAATCAGCGAAAGGCTCGATCGAATAGATGTAGCCCTGATCATCAATTGAATACAATTTTTCTTTTTCATTTTTTTTAGCAAAAGAAATGATATGCACTTTTCCTTCACCATAGAGGTTAACTTTCTTCACTTTGTCTTTCTCGATGAGCTCGTTCACAATAAAGACTGGAACCTGGCGGCCGTCTTTTCTGAGAAAGACTTTGTCATCAATCATCACGACTTTAGCAAAGGCAGCTGATTTCAGGACCATCAGAAGTGCGAAAAAAGTCAGTACTGTTTTCATTTTTCTTCCCGCGTTGAAGTTAAAGTTATCACCGCATGACTAATGCCATAACTTCAACGAAACGGTTTCAAAAATTTTCCTTAAGAAGGCTCTTTCTTCGATTCATCGCGTGGCGGAATCCGGGTCTTTGGCATCACAGTATCGTTAGCTTTCACCAAAGCACCTTTCCCGATGACAACATCACCAAAGATAATCGCTCTTAGACCAATCGTTGCTTTATCCTCGATGACGACACGATCAATGATAAGAAATCCCTTCATCCCATAGTGAGCTACGATTGTTGCAGATCCGCCGATAGTGACATAATCGCCGATCTCGATCAGGCACGGATCAGAAATATTTGTCGTGTTGATGATACTTCCCTTACCGATCTTCATTCCCATCATCTTGTAGAAAAGAAGATTGAGCGGAGTCGGTGTCAGGAATTCGAGGAAGGTATAACGAACCAGATATGTAAGAGCGTTGTGGTAGTACCAGGGAACAACACTGAGAGAGTACCAGGTAGCGCGATGAGGTTTAACCTTGAGTGGTAGAATCTTATTCACAACAGGGACTACGAAGATGATTGTCAGCCCGTAGAGGAAGTAGGTTGCAGCAAAAGAGAAGGCCATTCCTGCGTTCTGCCAGAAGACAGAGGAGTTTGCGGTCATCTCCGAGACTTCACGATAAAGTGTGATTCCAGGAAGGAGAGCAATCGTGACACAGAAAACGTAAATGAATGCGATAGGAATTAACACCAGGAAGAAGGCAATATTCCTCGCTTTTCTCAGACTGCTTTCAAGGACACCAGAAAAACCAGGCAAGTCTGATGTGGTTGCGTCCACATCGAGGACCTTCTTCTTTTCCTGTTCTTGCAGATCTTTTTCCGACATAAAATCCCCTTAAATAGAATTTTTCTGAACTCTTACCCAAAGAAGAATTCCAGCAATGACGAATACCAGCGAGAGAAGCTGGCCCATATTGAAAACAGAACTTACAGTGATTGTGGCCTGCTCATCTTTTACAAATTCGACGAAGAAGCGGAAGAGAAATGAAATCATTAGTCCCACGGCAAAGATGCTTCCATTCTTCCATGCACGGAATTTCTTCTTCTCGAGGAGAAAAAGGATTCCCGCAATCGTGAAATATCCAATCGCCTCATACACTTGTGCCGGATGACGTGGGAACGGATCCACACGCTGGAAAATAACCGCCCATGGAAGATCAGTCGGACGGCCAACGATCTCTGAATTAAAAAGATTTCCGACACGGATAAGACCACCCACGAAAAGACATGGGCCGGCGATCAGATCCATCATCCAGAAAAACTTAACCTCAGGATGCTTCTTCATGAAAATCCATACAGCTAAGATCACACCGAGATAACCACCATGACTTGCGAGTCCTCCCTCCCAAATCTTGATAATATCTAGTGGATGAGAAAGATAGTATTGAGGCTCATAAAATAAGCAGTGAACAAGACGGGAACCAATAAGCATACCCACAATGATATGAGTGGTGAGAGAAGAAACGAGCTCAGGATCTCGGCCGTATTTTGCAAAAAGCTTTTTTACGTATTCTCCCATGAGAAGAAAACCGATGATAAACATCAGACTGTAATAGCGGAGGGAGAAAAATCCAATATTCAGAATCTCAGGATCAACATTCCAGGTCATGCAAACTCCATATGGGTAATATGAGAATTATCCTTCGGATGCTCCGTTCCGTCATGCACTCTTTCGCATCAGGATGGATGCCAGCACTAGCCGCAGAGTTTCCGGACAAAATGCCCATGACATCGAAACTCACTCCGGAAATGGGACAAATATTCTCGGATCAGGAGGTTTTTTGATGGCAAGTTTCTGGCACTGAATCCTCGGGAAATAATGCGCAAAAGCCGCAGGAGCCTTATGAAAATCCGGAGCATACGCACCTTTACAGGTCCTAATGTCTTTCATCACAAGCCAATTCTTCACATGATGCTGGAGCTAGAGGCACTTACAGAAAAGGCCAGCACAGACATTCCTGGCTTCACTGAACGGCTGATGGAAATCCTTCCGGGGATTTCACAACATCATTGTTCACCCGGACATGTGGGTGGCTTCATTGAAAGACTTCGCCGTGGAACATACTTCGCTCATATTACCGAACACGTTGCCCTTGAACTTTCAAATCTTGCCGGGATCGGCGTGGGTTATGGAAAAACAATTTATGGCGGGAGTGAAGGTGTTTATCAGGTAGCCGTCAGATTCGAGTGCGAGTACGGCATGAGATATCTTCTGGAAGAGGCAGTGAAGCTCGTTGAAGCAGCTGTTTCAGGAAATAAATTTGGTGTGGATGAAGTAGTTGCAGAAACAAAAAGAATTGTTTCACGACATGCTTTGGGCCCAAGCACTCAATCCTTAATCGACGCCGCAGAATTAAGAGGCATTCCCTGGTCACGCCTGAACGATGAAAGCCTTATCCAGCTTGGTTATGGAAAATATCGTAAGCTTATTGAAGCAACAACAACCGGTGCAACTTCCGACATTGCAGTACGGATTGCCCAGGATAAAGACTTTGCTAAAAAAATCCTGGAACAGGCATCTCTTCCCGTGCCAAAGGGTATCGTAGTTCATTCCGAAGATGACGCCTTAATCGCCTTTCATGAGCTGGCGACTACGCTTGCGATGAAGCCCCACAACGGCAACCACGGTAATGGAGTTTGCCTCAATATCTCTTCTCAGAAAGAAGTTCGGGAAGCATATAGAGTTGCGCGTGAATATTCACCTACAGTGATTGTAGAAGAATTTTACAAAGGTCAGGATTATCGCGTGCTCGTTGTAGGCGATAAAATGGTAGCTGCTGCACATCGGGTACCCGCCCATGTCGTGGGAGACGGAAAATCGCAAATTATCGACCTTATTAAAAAAGAAAATGAAAATCCTCTGAGGGGAGAAGGCCACGAGAAGGCCATGACCCTGATTAAAGTCGATGAAGCGACCGTTGCGTATATTGAAAAAAATAATTACAAACTTGAATCTGTTCCAACCCAGGGAACAGTAATTTATCTCAAAGAAACTGCCAATCTATCGACGGGCGGAACAGCAGAGGATGTAACGGATGATATTCATCCTGACAACATAGAGATGTGTGAAAGAGCAGCACGCATAATCGGCCTTGATGTCTGCGGAATAGATCTCATTTTGGGTGATATTAAAAAATCATGGATGAACCAGAGAGGCGGGATCATTGAAATCAATGCCGGCCCCGGAATTCGGATGCATCTCTACCCTTCTCGTGGAAAATCAAGGGACGTGGGCAGAGCAATTATTGAGCACATGTATCCACCGAACCGCCCATCAAGAATACCGATTGTCTCGATTACCGGAACAAATGGTAAGACGACAGTTTCAAGACTGATCACGCATATTATTTCGGGACTTGATCTCGTTGTAGGAAATACCACGACTGACGGAATCTTTATCGATGGAAAACAAGTCGCTCGCGGTGATACGACCGGTCCCGCTTCTGCCAAAGTTGTCCTGAATGATCCAGGAGTAGATGTTGCTGTTCTTGAAACCGCACGCGGTGGAATTATGAAAAGAGGTCTGGGTTACGACTGGAGCGATATCGGAATTATCACTAATATTCAGGCAGATCATATTGGACAGGATGGAATTGAGACAATTGATGATATTTTGCGCGTGAAAAGCCTGGTGGCAGAAAGAGTTCGTGATGGTGGTCATATCATCCTGAATGCTGACTCTCAGCCTCTCACAAAACTCATTACAGATAAAAAGATTACGCAGCGTGGAAGAAAGCTGGTCCTGTTTTCTCGGGACTCTGATTCTGAATTAATAAAAACCCATGTCGAGAAAGGTGGACGTGCCTATGTTCATCATGATGGGGCGATATATGAACTACATGGACATCGCGAGACGTTCATCATCAATTCAAAAGACATTCCTCTTACTATCGGTGGAACTGCCGGCTTTCAGATTGAAAACGTTCTCGCTGCCTTTGCGGCATGTGATGTGATGGAAGTTCCTCTGAGAGAATGCCTGGACGGACTTCGCTCCTTTCATAGTGCATCCAATTCAGGACGGACAAACCTGTATCAGGTGGGTCATGGATATGTGATGGTGGATTATGGGCACAATCCTGAGGCCATCAGATCAATCGGTTCAATGCTGGAGAAATGGCTCATATCAGGATCGACTTTAGTGCTGGGAGTACCGGGAGATCGCTCGGACGCCATGATCGGACTCTCCGGTCTGGCAGCTGCTCAGAAATTTCAGAAAATTATTATTCGTGAAGATGAAGATCTCCGCGACCGGGAACCAGGTGAAGTGCCCGACATCCTCATGGGAATCATCCGGGATGCTAATCCCGACGTCGACGTGAAAGTTATCACTGATCCGAAATTCTCTCTAGAAAGGGCAATCTGTGAAATGAAAGAAAATGAGCTGGTCGTTTATCTTTATGAAGATCTCGATATGGTTCGTGATGTCATCCAAGGTTTGGATGGAAAGATCATTCATGACTATTCAAGATTCATCCCGATCAGGGATGAAGGCTTGAGAGAGGTTCAGGCATGGCATTAGCCACGATCGTCCGGAATGGGGAAATATTCTCACCAACTCCACGGGGAAAAGGTGACATTCTTTCCATCGAGGGAAAGATAATTAAAATCGGTGAAGTGAACGAGAAAAATCTCAGTGATTACAATCTGGATATCTGTATCGTTGATGCAAATGACTGCTACGTCTTTCCCGGGCTGATTGATCCCCATCAGCACATAATCGGTGGATCGGGTGAAAAAGGATTTGCTTCCCGATCCTTTCAGATCATGCTGCCCGAAATTGTCCTGGGAGGAATAACGACTGTTGTTGGCTGCATTGGCACGGATGTTTATTTCCGTAATATGCCCGCTCTTCTTGCCCAGGCCAGAGAATTTAATGAAGAAGGTATTACCTGTTATATCTATTCCGGTGGGTATGCAGTTCCACCTTCTACTCTCACAGGAAATCTCAGGACAGATATGCTCCTCGTAAACGAAGTCATCGGTGCTGGTGAAACAGCAATCAGTGATTATCGATGCTCTCAACCCACCATCCATGAACTTGCCCGGATCGTAGCTGATTGCTATGTCGGCGGAACACTCACAGGGAAATGCGGTGTCACTCATTTTCATATGGGGGATGGTGAAAGAGGTCTTGATCCACTGCTCGAGCTGTGGAAAGAAAATGATATAAAAAAGGAATCTCTCTATCCAACTCACGTGAACCGGAATGACAGGCTTTTAAAACAGGCAGCGGATTTTACAAAGCAGGGATTCGTTTGCGATCTCGATACAACGGACGAAAATCTCACTGAGGGCCTCACAAACTTCATTGCCTGGGGTGGAGATCTGAATCAGATAACTATTTCAAGTGATGCTTCTCACTCAGCACCCGAAACGCTGTGGAGAGAACTCGTTAGAGTTCATAAAGAGCTCAAGTGGCCCTGGGAAAAAATTCTTCCACTAGTAACAACCAATCCCGCGCGAATTCTCAAGTTTCATCAGAAAGGAGAACTCGCAGTTGATAAGGATGCAGACATCATTGTTGTGGATAAAAAATCATTAAAGATTAAGCATGTCCTGGCGAGAGGCAAGATCTTCATTCAGGATTATATATTCATTCCGAAGCTCAAAAGCATGGCGGATTCAAACAGGAAGATAGAACTCAATGGCGAAAAAGAAAAGCGGTAAGCTCATCATCATTGGTGGGCGAGAAGATCGCGAAAAAGAAATGGAGATTTTGAAAGTGGTCGCCACACATGTTGGTGATGGAAGACTTTGTATCGTCTCCGTTGCCAGCACGGTTGGGGATGAACTCTGGAATGAATACTCCCGCATCTTTAAGCATCTTGGTGTAAAAAAACTTTCTCATCTCGACGTCGTGAACAGAACAGAGAGTGTAGATCAGAAGGCCCTGAAGGCAGTGAAAGACGCTGATGCGGTTTTCTTCACTGGTGGTGATCAGCTCAAAATCACAAGTGAGCTCGGAGGGACAGTTGTCGCCGACCGAATAATGGAAATTTTTGAGAATGGCGGTGTCGTTGCGGGTACTTCCGCAGGTGCTGCAATCATGGGCGAGATGATGCTTTGTTCTGGCGAAGGAGCGACTTCATTCCGGATCGGTTCAAGTCTCAACATGGCAGCGGGTATGGGATTTGCGAAAAAGCTTCTTATTGATCAGCACTTTGCCGAACGCGGGCGTATCGGAAGGTTACTTGCGGCCGTGGCGCATAACCCACGCTATTTGGGAGTGGGAATTGATGAGGATACGGCAATCGTTATGGATGAGAACATGTGTATCAGGGTAATCGGAAGCGGAGCTGTTTACATCATCGATGCTCACGAATCGAGCGGGCTTAATATTTCCGAAGCACCGAGAGATACAACCCTGTCGATGTTCAATACACGCTTACATATTCTTTCGCGGGAAGATCGATTCGACATTGATAAGAGAATACCGTTAAAGGGTGCCACTCTTGTCGAGGGCACCCGTATCGGAGCTTAGTTACAGCCCGGGAGACCTTTATTCTGCTGATCAACAACACCCTGAACCGTACAAACAATGATTCCCGCTTTCTTCATGTGATCCATGAGGAGCTTCGAAGCAATCACTGACTGAGAGTGGATGTCATGAAAAAGAACAACTCCACCTTTATAGGCACTCATCTGCTTGAGTGAACGGGCGAGAATTGACTGAGGATTCTTATCCTGCCAGTCGAGCGTATCAACGTTCCAGAAAACGTGAATGAGATTGGCATTAGCGATATCCTGGCGGACAGCTGTCACACCTACACCGGCACCATAAGGGAGACGGAAGAGCTTAACTGATTTTCCTGTCTGTTGTTCAATCACGTTTTTGGCCTGAACAATTTCTTTATTCCGTCCCTGTGGACCGAGCTTGGTAATCTGAGCATGAGTGTAAGAGTGGCTGGCGATATCATGGCCATCCGCTACGATTGTCTTGGTTATTCCCGGAAGAGCGAGAACCTGCTGAGCGAGCACGAAGAAAGTTGCCTTGTAACCAAGACTCTTGAGGTTTGCAAGAACCTGCGGAGTTGTTTTTCCACCCGGACCATCGTCATAAGTAACTGACCATGTATTGGCAGGAAAACCGCGACCAGTGATATTTCCGGCAGCACCGACTGCTGGATAGATCACATCACCAGATGTGCTTCTGCCATTCTTAAGTTCTTTAATGAGCTTATGAATGTCGCTGGAAACTGATTTCACTTCTTTTTTAAATTTCTGAAAATCCTTGTCCTGAGAAGCTTCATCAACCGCAACTCTCAGAGCTTCGGAATCAACTTCGTAAGATGAGAGATCCTTATTGTAAGCGCGACGTGTAGCGCGAAGAAGAATCATGTTGTCGCGGATAATCTTCGTAGCTTCATTCATCGACTTGTTTGATTTCATCTCATCGTGGGTTGCTTTCAAAAGATCATAAAGCTGAGTTTGTTTTTCTGTGAGGTTAGAAAGAACCATCGGACGAAGATTTTCCGGAAGTTCTTTTCCATCAGTGCGGATACCGTCGAGGAATGAGCCGATCTGGGCAAGAGCTTCGCGGGCATTCTCTTTCTGTTCCGGAGAATGTTCCGGTAGAGCACTCGTCATAACGAGATTGATATAAAGATCATTTATCTCTTCTTCAAAGCCATCAACAAAAGTGCGGACTGAAAGAAGTTCGCTGTACGCTTTACTTTCAAGAGCTTTGGCCGGATCACGATCCAGTTCCTGATCATACTTTTCAAGCAGAACCTGTCCGTAGAGATATGAATGATAAATACTCTTCGTGAGTGTTGATACACGCTTAGTGAAATCTTTAGTTACCTTGGAATTTGCAACTGAACGATTCACCTGTTCTTTAGCAACTTCCGGATCCTTGTACGCAACATACGTTTGACTTGAACATGCTACGAGTGTCGTAACAACTATCGTTGCGAGTGCGAGCACGTTTAACTTCTTCAGGTTCATTCTCCCCTCCCGGGATTAATTTCAATCCCTAACATCGTAACGTGCGACCCTTTTTCTCCCTAGGCTGCATTAATTTCCTGACTCTTTGACTCTCCCACATTCTATGATAGAACTAATTGAAATCATGCTCTCACTCATGTTGCTTCTAATTTCTGTCCTCGCAGGTTTTCTTGGATCAATCCTTGGTCTGGGAGGTGGAACAATTGTTGTCCCATTTCTGACCCTGGTTCTCGGTGTTGATATCCGTTATGCGATCGCCGCCAGCCTCATCTCCATCGTCGCAACCTCTTCCGGTGCTGCCGCAAGTTTTCTACGTGATCATCTCACCAATCTCCGCGTGGCAGTTTTTCTTGAAGTCGGAACCGTTGTCGGAGCGATGACCGGATTTCTCATTACCTCATCCATTTCGAGCAAGTGGCTCTTTCTCGTGTTCGGAATTTTCCTTTTCTTTTCTGCGGTCATGATGCTCATGAAGAAAAAAGACAGCATCACTGATGTTGATCATCCGTGGTCTAAAAAATTAAATCTCGCCGGAAATTACCGACACGAAAACGGTCAGATGATCGAATACAAGGTCGACAATGTTCCCTTTGGACTTATCACCATGTTTTTTGCGGGAATCATGTCTGCACTACTGGGAATTGGCTCCGGGATCTTCAAGGTCCTCGCGATGGATAATGCCATGAAGATGCCGCTCAAGGTTTCTTCAGCGACTTCCAATTTCATGATCGGTGTTACTGCTGCCGGAAGTGCCGGAGCATTTCTTCTTCAGGGGGATATCCGTCCGGATATTGCTTGCCCGGTAGCTCTGGGAATTATTGTCGGTGCATTTGTCGGCGGAAAAACCATGCCGAAGATGAAGGCCGCGACCATCAGAAAAATCTTTGTCGTCGCCATGGGTATTGTTGCATTCCAGATGCTCAAGAAGGGCCTTGAATGAAACCAGACAACAAAGCCTATGAAATGGAACTTCTGATTGCAAAATTTCTCCGCTACGGAGTGGGATTTTGCGGATCGATTATTCTGGTTGGTTGGTTACTTAATCTCAAGTGGGATTCAAATCCATTCTTCATCTACAAAGATTATGATCCGATTCCCTTCTGGGAACTCGTACATCACTACATCCGTTCGCAGAATTACGGAGCGCTCATTTCTTTTGTGGGACTCGCGGGATTAGTTTCGCTTCCTGTGTGGCGGGTGTTTCTCACAGGAGTACTTTTCATCAAACAAAAAGAACGCGCACTAGCTGTCATCGCGTTCTTTGTTTTTACATTACTTGTGATTTCATTCTTACTCGGCGTGACCGCCGAATAACTTTTCTACCAGCTGAGTTTGATCATCGCTTGTAGTACTTTCTCGTCTTTATCTTTTTGTAAGAAGCGATTCAGAAAGTAGCCATACTCAGCTCCTAATTCTAACCGGTTTGGCTTCGCCCAAAGACCGTTACCGAGATCCCAGAGAAGCTGCGGCTGTGACGTGAGGAAGCGGCCTTTCTTGTCAGTGCCGAAGGGAACTCCGTTCTGATCGGCATCACCTTCCCAGGGAGAAGCAGCGACGAACCCTGTGAACTTGAAGCGCTTCCAGCGGCTCCATTCATGTGTCATCTGCCAGAACATACCGAACTGAACGCCAACGCCTGGATCAACAGGATTATCACGAATAACAGTATTGAATGAGAAGAAGTCGAAACCGGGAACCGCGAGGTCTGCTTGAAGACCATAGAAGTAATTTCTGAAAGAGAAGACACCATTTCCAGAACCGTTCTCAAACTCACCACGGAAAGAGACGTCACGAAGGAAACCATTTCCGAAATTAATGCCGAACATTTTAGACCATGAGAGAGTCGCAGATGTTCCGCCGAAAAATTGGTTATTTCCGGTTCTTTGTTCAGAGAATGGATTTGTGATGTCGTAATAGAAGAAGACTGTTCCCAATTCCCAAAGCCCGAAGTGTTCGATGGTGTAGGTTGTCCTTTCCGTTTCGCAGGTTTGACCTGGGGCACAGCCTAAATCGTCACGGAAGTTACTCCCGTGAAGAAGGGAGACGCTGGTCGCCATCGCTGAGGTGGTCAAAAGCAAAAAGAGTAACAAGGCAAAGAACTTTGAAATCATGAACGGCTCCTAAAGGGATTTTTGATTTCGTACCAATTTAATCAAATAATGGGGAGTATCTTTTGTGGAAAAAGTGTCCGGGTGCCCCCCTGAGTATGCCTATGGTAAAATTTTGGGAGACGACCAAGGAGGGATGTCATGAAAATCCTAAGTGTTATTTGTTTATTCGCATTTGTAGCGTGTTCTCATCATAGACATCCGGCCTCTGCCACTAATGGCTCGCCCGTCGCTTATGACACTGCCGCCCTGGGAAATGTTCTCGCGTACGCCACTAAGAGAGTGGATAAGCAGGATGTTTGTTTCGATATTAATCTGGAGATGAAAGGTGCCCGTCAGCAGGACATTCTTCCAAGTAACTGGAC
Organism: Bacteriovoracaceae bacterium; assembly: GCA_046595005.1. Classification (GTDB taxonomy): domain Bacteria; phylum Bdellovibrionota; class Bacteriovoracia; order Bacteriovoracales; family Bacteriovoracaceae; genus Peredibacter. The sequence goes on from JBKJPL010000001.1 coordinate 251,598, forward strand.
GATTGCCTGGGTTGATCAGCAGAACCAATATCACCTTCTGAATATGAATCAGCGTGATCCTGCCTCATCGCCAAATGGTGGTCAGGTAGTTGCTCCATACGGTGCTTACCAGGAATGGAAAAACCAATTCACAACCTGTGCTCCTAAAGCACAATTTAATGATGTGAAAACGATTGTCCTCACTCCGAAAGAGTCTGCATGGAAAGGAAATCGCGAATTGAATCTCACCTGGCAATAATTGATAAAATATTCTTTTAAAAGAAGGCTCCTTTCGGGGCCTTTTTTTATTTCTACAACTCGCAGCATTCCGATTTCAAATGCCATTTTGTCCACTTTCGATCATTATATGGATTGATCAAGGAGATTGTGGATGATGAAGTATTTTTCGGGTTCGATTCTTTTGTCTGTAATCGGTGCGTTTGCCGCATTCGGTGTCGGATTTTACTATACCGGCAATGTGGCTGGCGCATTATCAGCGCTATTTCTTGCTACGGTTTTGAGTGTGCTCGAAGTATCGCTCTCATTCGATAACGCCGTTGTAAACGCGATCGTCCTGAAAAAGATGACTCCCCTGTGGCAACACAGATTCCTTACCTGGGGTATTGCGATCGCAGTCTTCGGTATGCGTCTCGTATTCCCGCTGGCACTCGTAGGAGTTATGGCATGGATTAATCCAATCGATGCACTCGTTCTCGCTGCTACTAAGCCTGAAGAGTACGCCAAGATCATGATCTCCGCCCATGTCCCGATTGCGGCTTACGGTGGTGCCTTCCTCATGATGGTTGCCCTCAAATATTTCTTCGACGAAGCAAAAGAAGTTCACTGGATCGCCGTGATAGAAAAGCCAATCGCTAAACTCGGAAAAGTTGGGGCTGTTTCTATAGGTCTCACGATCGTGACTCTTTATTTCTGCTCACAAATGCAGAAACCTGAAGAAGTGATGACTTTTCTCGTGAGCGGACTTTGGGGACTTATCACTTATATTATCGTTGATGGTATCGGAGCTTTCCTTCATTCTCCGGATGAAACTGAACAACTCGACCTGAACAAAGCAAGTATGGGAATGTTCCTTTACCTGGAAGTTCTCGATGCATCTTTCTCTTTCGACGGAGTAGTAGGTGCTTTCGCTATCACAAATAATCTTTTCATTATTATGATTGGTCTCGGTATCGGTGCGATGTTCGTACGAAGCCTTACCATTATGCTGGTAGATAAAGGTACTCTCGGTGAGTACCGCTATCTTGAGCACGGAGCATTTTACGCTATTGGTATTCTTGCCGTGATCATGTTCGCTAACACGATTATCCACATTCCGGAAGTTATCACCGGCCTTCTTGGTGCAGCCTTCATCGGACTTTCTTTGTGGTCGTCAATTAGCTACAACAGAAAGCACACGCACGCATGAGTGAGAGACTCATCAATGCTATTGATGAGGTCAAACATCTCCCCGGGATCACTCTGGGCTCCATCGTTGACCGCCTCGGCAATGATTCCCTGCTGATTGTTTCCCTGATTTGTATTCTTCCCTTTATGCAACCTATTCCGATCCCAGGATTTTCAACACTCCTGGGTTTCGTGGTCTTTCTCCAGGGTTTAGGACTTACTCTCGATGGGAAACCACTTCTTACTCAAAGAATGAAAAACTTTAAGCTCACCAATCACAAGCTCATGATGATTCATAAAGCGGCAGTGAAGTTTGATAAGTTCACATCCATAATGTCAGTCTACAAGCATCCGGCGATTCGTTCACGCGGATTTCGTATCGTGAGCGGCATCACGATCATGTTTGCGGCCGCCTTCCTTTCTCTTCCGCTACCTATTCCATTTTCCAACTTCATTCCTGCGATCTGCATTTTCTTTATCTGTGCAGGACTTCTGGAATGCGATCTCATGCTCGTAATTTTCGGTCATACGATAGCGGCTACCATCGTGTGGATGATAGTGGCTTCTTATGGAGTCATTGTTGAGAATATTAACACCTGGTGGTGGTTTTAATTACTCGGGAAGAGTGCAACCAGCAGTTCCGCCGCCAAGAGAAATCGATTCCGGCTTAATTTCGATTGGCTTCTTTGCCTTATCATCACAATCTTCTTCTTTTTTCAGAGCGGGATGAACAGACTTCGTTTCAGTAGTTTTTGTTTTTACAGTGGTCTTTTTAGATTCTTTCATCGCTGGAGAAATAGCATTACAGGAAAGAGAAACAATCATCATGAGAATAAAAGCTTTCATCATTTGTCCTTGCTGTAGTTGAACATTTTGAGACTGAATAAGAACCGGTACCAGGTGCGTGGAAGCATTCCTGCGAGCCGCACGAGTCCCGCAAACATGAATGGAAAGTGATAAGTCATTTTCTTTTTCTCAATCGCGCGACCAATGAGGCGAGCTGCCTTTGATGAGTTCATGAGAAATGGCATCGGGTGGTGATTACTTTTAGTGAGTGGAGTATCCACAAATCCCGGATTGATTGTCGTCACATTGATATTGAACTGACGAAGATCGAGGTGCAGAGACTCGCAATATTTCTGAACAGCAGCCTTAGTCGCACTGTAAGCCGATACACCGGGGAGTCCGTTGTATCCAGCGATACTGGCAACAGCAACGAGCTGCCCTTTTGAACGTGGAACCATGACATCGAGAGCGGCTTCAAATGCGTACATCACACCCAGAAGATTCACGTGCACCATCTTGTAACTGAATTCGAAATCAGGAACCTTTGTTTTGAATTTGTAACCGATACCGGCATTGGCAATCAGAAGATCCAGCCCAATGACGGTTGAAAATTCTCTGATCGCTTTTTTCACCTCATCGCGATTGGCGACATCGACCTGGTAGAAGGCAACGCTGTCCTTGATAAGAGCAAAACTCTCGTCGTATTTCAGCTTATCGCGACCGCAGACACCAACTTTCCAGCCTTTCTCTACATAATATTTCGCGAGTTCCGCACCGATGCCGGTGGTTCCACCCGTGATAAAAACAGATTTCATTTCAATCCTTTGAGTGGATAAATTCTAACATATGCTGCGCCCCGAAATCAGTATTTTTCCATGGATTTGGCTTGACGATGGCGGGGTTGGTCTTTATATTTGGTGAACATTTATAGCTCCGGGGGAGTAGTTAAGTTGGTTATAACGTCTGCCTGTCACGCAGAAGGCCGGGGGTTCGAGTCCCCTCTCTCCCGCCATTTTTAAATGAAAATAAAAAAGCCGCCGAAAGGTGGCTTTTTTATTTATCTGTTAGAATTCTTTGATGCAAAACTTCTATCAATGGCCACCGTGCAGAAATTGCGAATCCGTTTTTCCGAGAGCAGTTCTCATCCAGAGAATCTGCAACCTCGCCGGAGTGGAACTCAATGTCATAAATGTTCACCTTCCTAGGCCTGGAGGGGATTTCAAAGCACAGCTTGAATCCAGGTTGACAGGCCTTCCCTACCTCGAAATTGACGGGGAGAAATACAGAAGCAGCCGCATGATCTGGGACCATCTTCTTTCGACCATTAAAGATAAGAACATTCGACAGCGTCTTATCAAGACTGACTCAGTTTACAGCTTTATCACCCAACAATGGGCCAACGATACTTTCATCAACTCACTCGTCTATGCCCGCTGGAAAAAAGAAGAAAACTTCAAACGTTTTATCACTGGCGTAGACTTCGGTACACATGCTGACGATGGAAGTATTAATGAACTCAGGAAATTTATTTTGAAATACCTCAACCGCACCTCGGTTGGTGAATTATCAACTGAGAGCTATCAGAAACTGATCACGCAACAGTTCTCATCTCTCGCCTCTGTCATTGAAGGCCAGTCTTACTTTGAGGCTTTCGCCAAACATCCGACATTCACCGATCTCAAAGTTTTTATGGTAGTTCAGGGCTTCATGTCGCCCGATCTCGAAGAATCAGCATGGATTGAGAGTACCTATCCTGTTCTTTTCAGATGGTACCGGAACATGGAGATGTTCACCCAGAAGAATCGACCGGCAGATCTTTTAGGTTAGCTTGAAACGATCTCTTAACAATTGAGGATCTGCCTGCAAAGCGATTCGGGTGAGGTCAGCTGTTGTTTCGGCCTGGAGTTTCTTCATGATATTTGCTCTGTGATTATCCACTGTGCTGACACTCAAATCCAGAAACTCGGCGATCTGCTTACTTGGACGACCTTGAACGACGAGAACCAGAACTTCCAGTTCTCTCTCAGTCAGAAGAGCGAGCTTTTCCCTGACAGCACTTAATTTAGCCTTCGCTGCACGTTGCTCGGAATTCAAATGCAGGGCCTTGTAAACTCTTTCGAGAAGAACCTGGGCGGAAAAAGGCTTCTCGATGAAATCGAATGAGCCAGCTTTCATTGCTTTTACCGCCGAAGATACATCTCCATGTGCGGTGATAAAAATTATTGGAATTTCTATACTCTTTGCCGCTAGTAATTCCTGAACTTCTAATCCTGTCATTCCCGGCATCCGCAAATCCAATATTACACAACCTGATATACCCCTTTCGCAGGAACTGATAAAGGCTTCCGCTGACTCAAACAACTCAACTTGCAATTTTTCAGTTTCAAGAAGCATAGCTAATGATGCTCTCATTCCTGGATCGTCATCGATAATGTATACAATCTTATTATTCATTTAAAACACTTCCGTTGAAGGCAGCCAAATCATAAAGGTTGTGCCGTGTGGTTCATTGGGTATATTCCAAATTTTTCCATCATGGATTTCAATTACGGATCTACTGATTGCGAGACCCATGCCCATGCCATTCTTCTTTGTTGTATAAAAAGGTTCGTAGACATGTTTGGATTCAGAAGAAGGAATGCCAGACCCCATATCTGAAACGCAAAGAAGAACACCATTATTCTGAAAACTCGTACCTACGAAAATTTCTTTATGCGAATCCATATTTGAATGCATGCTATCGATTGAATTTCTGAACAGGTTCAACATTACCTGTACCATTTGAATTTTATCGATTGGAACCGTGAGACTTGGCTCAGTAAGTTGCAGGCGAATACTAATCTTACTGGCGCTGAGTTCGCTTTTGATAAGGGTCAATACATCAGAAATGACCTCATTTATTTCTTCTAATTTCTTGTCCGGTTTTCTGCTGCCGATAAATAATCTCAAGCTATGAATGAATTCGGAAGCCCGAACAGCTTCAAAGATTACGCCTTTAATTGCTTTTTCAATATCTGGGTCTGAGTTTCTTTTATTAATCGTTTCAATCGCGGAAGCATAATTTCTTATTGCTGTAATCGGCTGGGATAGTTCATGCGCAAGGCCAGTGGCCATTTCACCGAGAGTGTTTATTCTCCAGACCTTTGAGAGGTTGGCTTCAAGCTCCCGGACTTTGGTATCAGCGATTTTCTGTTTTTCATTTGAGATTGCCTCTTTCTTTATGAGGTCCAGAAGTTTTTCATTCTTAAATCGAAAGAATTCACCAAGAAAACTTATGACTAAACCTGCGAGTATATAAATTACAACTGTCACAGTGTCTTCGAGACGCTCCATCCGAAAAGAATAGTATGGCGGAATAAATAAATACGCTCCAGCCCCGATCGAAAGAAAAGTAGTTAAGACTCCGGTTCTGAATCCGTAAAAAAGTGAAGCGCCAATAACAGGAAAGATGAACGGCAACAATGAGCCGTTTAAATTCACAGCAGGCATGAGATAGCGTAAGCTTGTTACTATCAATACTGTAAGCAGCGCAAAGATTGCAGCCGTTGAGATTTCGATTAAGCTTACTTTAGAACTTGTGGTTGGCAGGAACGATTTCACGTAATCACCTCTTGCAGTGATTATTTCAAGTACCTCAATGCAAGGCAAATTATTGTTCTTAATTAGGTGGAAAAAACCCATTAACTTTTGTTTTGAATTCTTCCATATCAACTGGCTTCTTCAGATACGAATACGGAAGTTCCTTGAGCCTCCCCAGATGGGAACTGACCAACAAAACCGGGATATCCTTGATCTTGAGGTTTTCTTCCTTAAGTTTCAGAAATTCTTCACCGCTCATGATTGGCATTGATAAATCTAGAATGATCAGTTTTGGGGGCGTAGTCTTTTCTAGGAGGTCTAGAGCATCCCAACCATTTGCCGCAGAACAAACAAAATATCCAGATTGTTCAAGCGTTTGCCGGAAGGCAACCCGAATATCATGATCATCTTCAATTACGAGTATGGCCTTATTAACCATCATAAAACTCCATTTCCTAAAATAAAATTATACATCCCGCGCTAGATAAATGATTGTAGAGATATCTCTAGGATAGGCTTTCCAGCATAGTTCGGAATGGAGAATAAATTGTTAGTTATGATGATCAGATTTTTTAAGAAAATTGACTTACTTGGGAATAAACTAGTCAGTAATTAATGAAGAAATCATTTCCCTGAAAACCCCACTGAATACATTGAAGAACTTAAGCTGAAGAGTTTAAGACAGAATTTGCTCCAAGTTTGCAAATTGGAATACGGCAATGAGATCGATTGAGAAGGCTAGTGAAGGATCCACATTTACAATTTCTCTCCCTTCAAAGATTTTGGTAAGTGTTTGATTCCACCAATACATTCCTTCCTGCTTAATCCTTTCCCTGCCTAAATTTCCGATACCCTGTATTTACTTCACACCTACGCTCGATTTAGTGTGTGCCCTCCCTGACATGCTACTTTTGCCTATCCAAAGATTATGGAGATTCCCAATGATGAAGTTTCTTTTTGCGTTCATTCTACTCATGCCACTGGCGTTTGCCCGCTCACTGACCGTTACTCAAAAGATCAGCGATCTGGATGAGCTCATTGCCCAGATCAATGTAGGCTATGGGCCACTACAGTATAAGAAGTCACTTTTGGGAACCGATGTTCAGGGTCTTCGTGAAAAATACGTAGAAGAAATCAAGAACACAAAAAACAATGCTGAATTTTATTACATGATGGTCCGCTTCGTGGCGGAGTTTCAGGATTCGCACTTCAGAGCGAGTCTTCCAACTGATCTCGTGACTTCGCTGGGTTTTTCCACTGATCTCGTGCAGGGGAAACTGGTTATTGATGAAGTTGATCGCACTGTCCTCCCGGAAGCAAAGTTTCCCTTCGCTAAGGGTGATGAGATCGTTTCACTTGATGGAAAATCAGCTGAAGAAGTAATGAATGAACTTATCCCTTATATGGGTCAGGGTTTCGAGCTATCTGCTAAACGTCGTGCTGCCTTCATGGTTCCTAAGCGTACTGCTTCGAAAGTTCCTGCTCAATCAGGTAACGTAATTGTTGAAGTAAGAAGGGGAGATTCTGCGATCACTGAAAAAGCAGAACTCACATGGATCAAGAAAGGTACATTCACTGACGAGTTCCCAAATATGAAGTCCCGTCACCTGAATTCCGGAATAGACTATGACATGCTTCGTGTGGAAGAAGCTTTCAGATGTTCAGGAACTTCCAGGATCAAGATTCCGGCCGATGCGACGATGGTTACGAAAGATCTTTTCACTTCTTACTACTACCCTACGGCCAAAGGTAATATTGGTTACCTCCGTCTTCCTCATTACAGCTTCCCGGATAAAACCCTTGCGTTTAAGCAGTATGAATATGCTGTAAATATCCTCGAAAAGAATACTGTAGGTCTTATTATTGATCAGGATCATAACTGTGGAGGCTCGGTAGAGTTCCTTCATCAGGTCATGTCTTTATTCATGGATAAACCATTTGCTCCGATGCAGTTTGAACTCCTTGCAAATAAATCTTCGTATCATAGTTTCGCAAAGTGGATTGTTGGTGCCAGTGAATTCACAATAGATCGTCATCAGACTCAAAAAGTAATTGATCTCATTTTAGATACCTGGATTAAAACTGAGAATTATCTGACTACTAAAACGTCTATCTCTGGTGAAGAGCTTCGTTACCCGCACTACATCCGTTACACCAAGCCAATTATTGTTTTGATGGATGAGCTCAGTGGTTCTGGCGGAGACGCATTTCCTTCACTCATGGGTGGTTATGGCCGCGCGAAACTTCTTGGTACAAGAACTATGGGTGCCGGTGGACACGTTGAACCTCTTAACCCGCTTTCTAACTCGCAGGTGAAGGTCGATATCACCAGATCTCTATTCTATCGCCCGGATGGAGTTGCTGTTGAAAACAATGGCGCTGTTCCTGATATTGATTACAAGACAACTTTGAATGATTTCAAATACGGTCATCAGGAATATCAGAAGTTCTTCACCGATAAACTACTCGAAATGATCCCTTAATTTAAAAAAGCCACCTCTTAGGTGGCTTTTTTTTTACTAATTATTGAAGCAGATCATCCACGACGCTTGCAGCAGTTCTGCATCTTGCACCCGAGACAATTGAATCGCCTCCGGTAACAGTAAGCTTATCCACCCGACCAGCAATTGCCGGTGAAGAAGTTCTCGCGACCTGAGCAACCTGACGTGCTTCGAGCTGATGCTGTTTCCACTGACGTGCTTCCGGTAGAACATCATTTCCGGCCCAGCGTCTGCCTTCTGAACCGATGGCTACCGCTCTTGGTTCAGCCGCTTGACCCCAGTCACGAACTTCCGGGTGAAGAGCAAGTTTCTCTTCATTCGGAAGAGCATGCGGATTATTCATGTGAGCTTTCGTCAGTGCGAGACCTTCTGTGAGAAACGAACGGTATTCATTCGGATCAAGTTTCAATTCTTTCATGAGTCTTTCAAATTCAGAGATGGCAGTTTCAGGATTAGCCGCAAGTTGATTAATATTCACATCGTACTTACCGCGAAAAACAGCTGAGTTTTCATTGAGTGCTTTGTTCATCATGGCTCGAACAAACTTTATCTGAAGAGCAGATTCAGCAGCATTTCTTGGGGCATTGAAGAGACGGAATTCCATCTTGCGGATTTTCGGGTTCACATCGAAAGTTCTTCTCCACATGTCGTTTTTCATGTCGAAGTCTTCGTGGATGAGCTGTTCAGGAATTACGTCCTGGAAGTAAGCAATCATATTAAGCTGGTTATTTTTTGTCTTACGACCAACGCGGGTATTGAAGAATTTCTCATTATAAAGAAGCTTCTTCAGATCATCCTCAGTACCTTCAAAGTTTTTCAGTTTCTCGATGAGGGCAGCTGAAGCACGGTTAGGTTCTGCACCAACACCGCGACCCGGATGCTGGAACATAAGTGTCATCATGTTACGACTGTCGTAATAAGTTCCAAGAAAGCGTGCGAGGGCCTTCGGATTTCCTTCAAAAGGTTTGAGATCCACGTTAACGTGACCACCACCGAAGCGGGTTGCTGGAATTAAGCTTTCTCTTTCCAGAGCGGTGAAGACACCCTTCATTTCTTTTTCTGTTGGATTAAATTTCGGAGTAACGATTTCAATGTGACCACCACGAAGGGATTCAGGAATCATGTTCCCCTGGGCATCGTAGCTTCGTCCGATACCATCCCACTCGACTCGCCATGTACGCTCTTTTGCGTCCTTAAATTCGTAAGCAACATCAAGTCCGTGACCGTGACCATCACCACCACTTACCAGAGAGACAGCAGTGAAGCGGCCGGCGTTCTGTTCTTTAGCAAGACTCTGAGCTGCTCTTTGAAGAACTGCTCTTCTTTCTTCTTTTGAATATTCATATGAAGTGCGGAGCCATTCCATTTTACCAGGCTGATTGGGAACACGTGTGAACTCGGCACTTGTCTTCGTCGGAAATCTTGCTGTGTACTCAATACCTACGTCGACATTGTTCACGTTTACACGGGCATTGTCAGGTAGATCAATCTGGGCAGCAGCAGATGCTCCCGAAAGACGTGGTTTCGGACGGAGATAATTTTCAATATCTGTAGAAAGACGGGATGTATGGGCCCATGACTTCATCGATTCCTGAATCGCCGTTGCATTTGAATTCGGCAATTGGGCAACGGTCTTGATGAAAGCTTCAGTAAGTTGCTTCACTTCTGCCTTTTTTGCAGCAGACAGATAAGGAGCGCCTTCCCAATTCCAAAGAGGTACCAGATAGGACTTGTTGATCTCGCGGGTTGGATTATATCCGTAACCTTTGTTCACAGTCGCGCTGGAAATGTGTTCGAGAAACTTTTCAGCTTCTGCGGTTGTTACATTGAATCTCTGAGCGATTTTTTCGGGAGTGTAATCATCATTACTCCATTGATCAAAAGTATTCAGCGTCCACGAACTTGCGGGAGCAATATCATCAAATTCCTGAGCAGCGTACCGTGAGATCAGAAATCGTTGAGTGTTTCTGCGAATGTTGTCGTTTTTTGTACCAGCTCGAAACTCTACGGCCAGTGAATTCGCATTATCCACTTGGAACCGGTTGTTCTCAAGACGGATAACCCCTCGGCCAGTGCTGTGAGGTTCATATTGATATTCGCCTTCCACTGCTTCTTTAAGACCTTGCACCCACTGATCCTGAGTGTGAACGTCTTTAAAGTTTGAATACTGAATTCCGGCATCACCTTCAACGGCCTTCAGAACAATATAGGCCTGGTTGTTTTTATGGATCTCGTTCACACCTTCAATAACTCTTTTCGATTCAGCAGCAGATTCAAGCATAGCCTTAGTCTTTGGATAAACTATCCACTGGTGACCAAGAGATTCGAACAACTGTCCGGCGTTTTTGAGTGAAGTTTTGAACCATGTGATCATGTGTTCAAATTCACCATAGGATTTCTGAGGGATGAAGTTAATTTCCCAACCGCCAACCCCGGTACCGTGAGCGGCATCAATATACTTCTCGGGATCACCCCACAGAGGCTTATAGCTACCGAAATCTACATATTTTTTCATCCCTGTCTCTCGAGTGAGTCCAGGAAAATTACCGTTATAGATCTTGATTCGGGTCTGCGGAGTAAGATGTGAAAAATGCTTTTCTCCTCCGCGTTCGAGGAAGAGATTCAACTTTTCATCGAGTTGCTCAATGGACATGGCCTGAAAGTTCTGACCTCTCAGCCCATCAAGATTCATCGTCTTCACTTCGCCAGCTGCGCTTTTTACATCTCTATTGTGATATCTTCCACTCGCGAAACCTGAAAGAAATTCAGCTAGAAACTTCTTTTTACTTTCTGTTTCAAGTCTATCCACATAATCACGGAAACCATCTGCATTAGGTCCCATGATTCTTGTAATAAGTGCTGATGATCCTTCTTTCTCACCACCAAACATTACATATTGTCCGGCATCTCTAGCGGCACCTTCAGTAGCTACTGCTTCGGTTCCTTTAATATAGGTTCTGCGATTGTGTTCCGTGACACCGGCCTCGGTCATATCAGACCACACCTGGTTTGCACTTCCAGGCTCAACGAATGCTGGACCTGCAGTTGGCACAGGCGTTTCGGCCCACACCGTAAGAGGAAGAAGTAACAATAAGTAGGTAAACTTCATGGAGAAGACCTTTGATGAGAGCTTAAATTTTTTCACGCATACCTATCGGCAACCATATTACTCAACTTTAATTTAATGTTTTCCCGGATACCGGCCGATACGGCCTTAGTTAGAGGAGTATCTATGCTTAAACGTTCATTGTTCACGTTCATCGCTCTTATTGCGGCTTCATCTGCCATGGCGCTTAGTCCGGCCCCGGGATTTAAGTTGAAAAGTACTCTGGGTGATATCACTACTTATGAGCTCACCGGCAAGGATATTGAAATTAACGGTATGGCATCGGAATTCAAATATGAGGATCTCACTGAAAAAGAAATGACTGAGATCAAGGGACTCATGAATGCCAAGCAGGAATACGGAAAGATGTTTGGCTTTGCTGACTGGAAATCGACCGGTCATAAAGTGATTGAAAAAAACGGTGAGCGAATCGTTCTTATTCAAGGCAACTATAAAGACGCTCAGAAAAAGAATGTGAACTTCATCGAAGTATACTGGGCCAATAAAGACAAGGCCGGCCAGTATCTGATTACCTCCGACACTCTTGCACTTAAAATGGATAATTTTTCGGATTATTTAAAATAGGATTTTCTCTATGAGAATTTTTCTCGCGCTGGTTTTATTTGTTAACTCTTTCGTAGCTGTTGGTGCTTCGACTTCTCTCAGTGAATATGCTGAGATCGAGGCGCTTATTCAGCAAGAGCCGGCGCTTCCGGAAACTCCGCAGGCAAACTGCGGAGACAAGAATGGACGAACTCCAGCATCAGCAGATTGTGATACTCCCAAAGAACTGATGGCAGCGAATGTAAGCACTACTCAATTCACACGCATTTGCAAAAATATTGTTGCGAATGATGAAGGTTGTAAAAAACTCAAGCCTGAAAAGAGAATGTCTTGTAATGCAAAAAGAAATAACGAGATTCTTTCTTCCGCAGATCTTCTGAGCAAGGCCGGTCAATGTGCCAAGGGATTCCTATGGGATTCCATGGTGGAGCTCGGGAAATTTATTTGGGATTTGATCAAAATGATGGTCGGAGCCCAGGTGAAAACATATGCCGGTATGTACAAGTACATGACCGATTCAACGTACCGTGAAAATGCCAACGCTGCTGCTCAACGTACTGCCGGATCAGCGTCACGCCTGGGGAAAGCTTTCCTGAACTCTGCAGGTCTGTATTTCGCACGCGAATTTCCGAGAAATCTCGCAAAGCATCCATTCAATCCTATGATGGCCCTTGGAGAAACTCTCCTTGCTCCACTCATAAAATTAGTTACTGAAGCAGTGCAGGCAATTGCCGCTCATTATATTCCTCAGTATCAGTGTATGAACGGTACCGCTAAGCTTTACACCTTCTGCCGCGTGCTTGGTGATTTCATCATGCCGCCATTGTTTGTGTTTACTTTCCTGAAGGGTGGTATTCGCGGACTTCAGGCGCTTCGAAGAGGTGCTCAGGCAACTAAGATTGCACGCGCAGAAAGAAGATTTAAAGAGGCCAATGAAGTCAAAGAAGTTGTCCGTCGCCTTTCTCCAAATACGCCTTCACCGACAAGAATTACAGTTGATAATGCCAGACCGAGAAATGTAAGAAGAACTCCTGCTCCGACTCCAGCTCCAGCGAGAAACGTCAGGCCAGAAGTTGCTCATCCAAGAAGACCTGCTACTCCGGCACCTCTCTTGAAGCCGATTGAAGAGCATTCAGCTGACGAATTAATTGAAGTTGCCCGCTCAGAAAGAATTGACCCGGAAGTTTTAGCAACAGCTGATTTAAATCGCGCTGAAGCAGCACGTACATCACAAACTGTTACTGAATCAGCTGATGAGGTAGCTGCCAGACTTAATGATGTTGATGAATATAAAGGTGTGCTCCAGGGTCTTGCTGGTTCTGAAAAAGCAGAAGCTGCTCATGCCATTGAACAGCTTTCAAAATCCGGAGCTTCACCAGCGATCGTGGTCGATATGTTCCGTAAGTATGCTCCACAATTCCGCGCTGAAGTTGCAAGAACACCAGCGGGATCAGAAGATCTCTGGTTGAAACTAGGGAAAGTTATTCAGAGAGAGAAAGCTGCCGGAAAATCAGATCAGGCAATTAAGCAGAAGATCGATGATGCATTTAAATGTGAATAGGAATTATCAGTAAGACCTGTCACCACTATCAGGCATAGAACCTAAGTGAAGAAAATCCCGGGATAACCGGGATTTTTTTTTGATTTTAGGGTTGATAAAAATCCGATCGCCTTTAGATTAGCTTTAGGTTTGCTAAGGATTAGCAGACAGAATCACACCAGGAGGGTTAATGAAGAAGACGATTTATTCACTGATGGTTTTAGTTTCCATCATCGCCAATTCTAGTTATGCCGCTGTACCTAATCTGGCGCTGACTTTCGACACGAATGTAATCACCTACAGCATGACCAGTTCTCAGGAAGCAAAAATTCAGAGTGCTGAATACAAAATCATGAAGGTCATTGAATCGGAAGCATTTCGAACTAAGGTCCTCAATCACACTTACGGTGGTGTGAAGAAGTTTGTCGATAATGGTGGACTGACTAATTCCCAGATTTATACCAAGATCCTTGAAGGAATGGAAAACTACAAACAATCCAAGAACAACACGATGGACCTGAACATCAAAGTGTATTACGAAAACTCAAGCACAGTTGGATACACGACAACGACTTCAAGCTACATCAATATGAACACCAAGTTCCTCAACACCTATACCTCTACTCAGGTAACAAGAAACATGATTCATGAATGGCTTCACAAGCTGGGCTTTAAACATGCTGTAAGCTATTCCACCAGCCGCGACTATTCTGTTCCCTACGCGGTCGGAAAGATCATGGAAACCCTCGCTGCTAATTATTAATTTAAAAGGAGTCCTTATGAAATATTTCTCGTTTGTTGCAATGATGACCCTGTCTATGTCTGCTTTTGCAGAGAAAAGAACTGAGTTTGATGAGGGCCAGGAAAAAGCCTGTCACGAAGAGGCCCGTAAAGTGGGCTGTGTGAAATCTGCTGGAGCTGCTGCTGACAAGGCTTGCTCACAGGCAAACAAGTCAAAGCTTCCTTCAAAATGTTATCAAATTCTGGGAATTTAATTGTTCCCCAGGGGTCACGAATGTGGCCCCTTTTTTTTATATCTAAAACAGCTCTTCTCATGATCATCCACCAAACCGCAGGCCTGCATGTAGGCATAGCAGATGGTTGGGCCGACAAAACGGAAACCCCTCTTCTTCAGATCCTTACTTAACTTGTCTGACTCAGGACTGGTGGCCGGCAGCATTTTATGGTGACGCTTGATAGGCATCCCGTTAACAAAGCTCCAGATGTAGCTGGCAAAGCTACCAAACTCTTTCTGGACCTCAATGAAGGCTTTGGCATTGGAGATGGTAGATTCGATTTTAAGGCGATTACGGATGATGCCTTCATCCTGCATAAGACGTTTCACATCTTTTGCGTTCATCTTGCTCACTTTGCGAACATCAAAATTCTTAAAAGCTTTTCGGTAAATTTTTCTGCGCTTGAGGATTGTGGTCCAGCTAAGACCTGCCTGGGCCCCTTCGAGAATCAGGAATTCAAACAAGATCTTATCGTCATGAACCGGGTTCCCCCATTCCTCATCATGATAAGTGCTATTCGGTTCTTCAAGTGCCCAGCGGCAACGTTTTTTGTCCGGAGTTTTCATAAGTCTGGATTATAAATGAAATTCTGCCGATAAGTCTCCATAGGAGCTTTTTATGAAAATAATTATGATGATTTTTCTCATCTGTCCACTCGCCTTCGCCCAGGATCTATCCCCTGACGAACAACGGGCACTCCTGAAAGAAGTTCAGGGTCTGAAAGAGAGAGTCAATCAGCTCGAGAAAAAAGATTCTGGTCAGGGTTTCAAGTCGACCGATTACAGCTCAAAAACAACAGAAGCTAAAACTTTAAAATCCAATTCCCCCCAGGAGCCTGCTATGACTCCGGAACAGAGAAAAGAAATCATGGAGACAGTGGAAAAATATAAGAAGTCACAAATTGAACAGGAAAAAGCTCTGAAGGAACTTGAAGATGAAGAATAAACTAATTCTTGCGGTTTTGTTTTCGACTATTGCCCATGCCGGGGACCTGACTCAGAGCTTTCCTCCGGGTAAAGGGAGTGTTTATCAGCTTGAAGTTCAGGGCCAGAAAATTCCCATGGATGTTTCCATTTATGTCGCTTCATCCGGAAAAGAAAATGTGAATATTGAATACTTCATTTCTTCCCGCGAAAGTTTCATCCCGATTGAGATGTGGCAGCAGTTTGAAATTACCCCGAGTTCATCGGGAGCAAAGGTCACGAAAGGTTTCATCCAGACCAAGGAACTAAAAAATCCTGAGATCCTTTCGGGCGATTATCTGAATGGCTTTGATGGTGTTAGGGTGAATGACTTTCTTTTTTCAACTGAGTCCGAGCTCAATAAGAGCAAGATTGGTGATGAAATGGTCGAGGTTCCCGCGGGTAAGGACAAGGCAGCACATTACAGAACAACTGCTAAGGATCAGACGATTGATTATTGGATTAGTCCTGAGGCCAAGCCCATTGGGCTGGTGAAACTCACTTCTAAGCATCCGTCGGATCCCAAGAAGAACTACAAGCTCGAACTCACCAGTCTTATGAAGAATGTGAAAGCGTATATTGATCCTGCGAAGGGAGTTCCCCTCACCGACCGGGGAAGATCGTATTTAGCAAAACCTGAAAGTGTAAGATAAAAAAGAAATGAAAAAAGGCCCCGTGAGGGGCCTTTTGATTTTTAGCGGAAGTAGAGATTTGAGCTTGGCTCACCGAAGAGAACATACCATTCGAAGTTGTCGCGAACCGCTTCAACGTCTGTGTGGTTCTCGAGAAGGTAGAGCTGGCCGGCGAGGAGAGCATCACCGATTGTTCCAATTTTCTGCTCAATTGTTTTCTTCACAATACCACGGGCCATGATTGCAGGTGGGTGCCATGAGATATTTACAGTACCACCGAAATACATTGCTGCACCAACAGCGTCACCGCGTGAATCAACAGAATTCATGAATGTTTCGCCGAGGTAACCTTTTTTAAGGACACCATTCATACAAGCGACATCAATGATCACCGGCTGCTGAACGTTAGCGTTTTCGATTTTCTTAGCATCAGCAACTGTGTAATAAGTCCCGGTAGATGCCCAGGCAGTTCCTGATCCGTGACCAAGATAAGTAAGATATCCGGATCCTTTATTAAAGGCTTGATTGACCCCTGCTGGGTTCGATGTCGGGTTGTCCTGATGGAAGTGAGAAGCAGTAGTTCCGAATGCCTTAGCGAGATCTGCTTCGATACCTTTTACATAATCTTCATCTGAAGGATTATTACCTTCGTTAGAAGCAATACCGATCATGTGGAGAAGGCCTGCGACATCAGAACGACGTTCCTGATAATCCTGCCATTTCCCGGTCTGGCGCTTAACTTCTTCAGCTGTAGAAGCAACCACGCGACCATACTGAACGTCCGGGATCATATCGTTTGAATCCATGAGGAAATACTTATAGTCAGATGGCGTCTTCGGAGACCCCGAAGTTTGAACCTGGTGATTCGGGAAGAGAGTATCTGTACCAACAATGAGAGCGTACTTATACTTATGCTCTTTATACTCAGCCTTGAAAAATTCTGTGAGCTTAGCTACATCAGCACCGATATCTTCGAGAACAACTGTCTTCACTTTGTGACCACGGTAATTTTTGTAGAATACGAAATCCTGAAGGCCAGGGAGAAGAGCTTTCGGAGAAACGATCAGATAATCATAATGAGAAGCAACTTCAGCAGTCAGAGCTTCTGACATAGAGCCTGTTGTAGAAATCTGAGCGCGGAGATTTGGATAGAAACGAACTGAGTTATTAGCATAGTCAGCTTCAGCTGCATAAATCGTTACACGAGTAAGTGGCTGGCCACGGTAAGTTCCAAGATAATCTTTTCTTACCATCGGACGTGACTTAGAAGGAGTGAAAGCGAATTTCTTCGTCTTGTCGGTAGCGCAACGACAATCTTCTTCCTGGGCGGGAGCTGCAAGAATGCCGGCCTCTACAACCTGACCAATATCAATGATCACATCAGTTGTATCGGGCTCACCGGCAACAACGATTGATTTAAATGGAACACTCGCGAGACCAACGTCCTGCGAGAATGTAATATTTTTTTCTGAGAGAACCTTAAACTGCGGCTTCCCTGTAAGAGCTTCAGCTTCAACCTTTGCGAGGTTAAATTGGATCTCGTGGATTTCGCCAGTAACAGTAGAAACTGTGTTCACATCAACTGAACTCGTCCCTCTGAAATTAGATTGTAAGCGAATCGATTCTGCCTGAGCAGCAACCGTCGCGAAAAGGACCGAGGCCATTAGTAAACGTTTCATTAATTCTCCTTAGCTGTTCTTAAAGGCTAAGGGTGAGTTTGATTTCTCACTAGTTGGGCAGAATCTGCAGCGGGGTTATAGGGTCAAAGTGTTGATGACTTTTTGCGTCACGGCAAATATGTCTCGGAAAAAGACCTATTGTTGAATGAATACCGAATAGGGTGAAGGAATTTTAACCGGAGCACTCACCCATGCGAAGTCCGGATGATTTGCATCGGACCACGAACCGCCGATGATTTTGTCGTCTTTATCCAGCTCGAGCCAGTACCAGTAATTTTTCTTTCCTTCAACACGTGCAGAGGGAAACCACTCTGGGCCAGTCTCGTGAATGTAAAATAGGTTTGTAGAGACCAGAATTTCTCTCACCGTACCACGCGCACTACCTGGCGTTGGTGCATGCTCTTCTTTAACGTGGCTTTCATATCCCAGCACCGGAAAATTCCAAACATGTCTGTAAGGATCAAGATCCATGATGAATGATTTTTTTGCACGAATAAGATTTGTAAGCACGATATGAAATGCGCCTGCATTCATGTCTGTGCACTTAATCGAAGTATTGCCGGCATTTCCCCTGCAACGACGACCGAGAAAACGAACCCTTCCTCCCCCAACCCATGCGTAATAGTAGCTGATGAGAGCGGCTACATCAGACGAAGCGAAGCTTATTTCCTTTCCTGACTTACTCTTGATAATAACCGGTTGGAATTGACCATGATGAAGGGATGCCTGTGCCCATCCATGACAGATGCCTTCCCACTCAGGGCGACTCCGCGGATTCTGTCTCTTGATCTTACGGGTGAATGAAAAGGAATAATCATCCTGGAGAAGATCAAACTTTTCTGCGGGAGAGAGCTTACTGATTTCCGTATCGGGAAGGGCACGCGCCTGTCTTTCCGAAAGAAGCTTGTATTTAACAGTTCCTGAAATGTCCTGCCACCGGCGCGAGATGCCGCCTTCATTTCTTGGCCAATAACTGTCTGACCATAAAGAAGTTCCTTCCCGAAGATTGTCCGTTAAAGGCAGAGATGGAAAATGTGAATCGGGATTCTGAACGAGAATTGCAGGATGATTTGCTGAATCCCATGCGGCCTTATTATTGATCTCGAGCGGACCAAAAGCATCCGCGTGTGCCTTGAGACAAAGGAAAATGATAACGAGTACAAATAGCCGCATGCGCAGAATCTTAGCAGGGAAGACGAATCAAAGTAATCCATTTCAGTAAGTGAGATCTGCGTCAGTTAAAGGAAATAAAAAAGCCCCACTTAGTGAGGCTTTTTTGCCAGTATGCCCTCAGAAAGCCGGCACCACCTATGGTTTTCAAGCCACGGATTAGCCCTTTTTCTTTTGCAAAAGTTCATCTAGATGCATCTGATGAACCCCGGTTGAATACATCTTAGCAAGTGAGAGCGATTTCACAGAGGACTTTAACCTAAAAGAATTGTGAAGATAGGTGAATAGACTAATCAGCTTTCGATGTGCGATTGAGACGAGGACGAAGCTCGAGAGAGCGGAAGAATGCTTCTGATTTTCCCTTGGTATCATTGGAATCATGCTGAATAGTGATGGCCACAATTTCTGCTTTTGCAGGATCAATATCCGGATAAGAAGCACGAATATCTTCCAAAAGATCATGCTGTGTAGATAGCACTTTCCCGAGCATACCTTTACCAAGTCCGATCAATTTTTGTTTTGCTGCCGGAAGCTTGGCGACTACAAAATCTTTTTCCGAATAATAGTTTTTATAAATACCACCAAGCTGAAGCTCTTTACCTGGAATCTCATCACCAAAATAATATCCAATCGTCATCATCTTCTCTTCGAGATTGAGATATTCGCGATTCTTTTTGTCATCCAGAACTCTGAAAGTGAACCAGAGTTGAAATGCCGAATCATCCTTTCCGTTTCCGCCGTAGAGCACATCAGCACCATCGACATCATCATTAACCTGAATTTCAATTCCCAGATCAGGAAATTCACTGGCCTTGAATCTCCACGAATAAGTAGATAATCTGATACTTGAATTCAGACTGGTAAGCTTCCCCCAGACCTTGTCCCCCATCACGATTGTTTCCCAACCTGATTGGTGGTTATCGTCAGCATCGGCAGGAGCACAGTCTTCGAAACTCAATTGATACTCATTCCTGAATTCGGAAGAACTAGCGTGATCATAAATAAATGAGAATCCCTGAGGGTGAGAAAGTTGAGAAACAGGGACGACCCTTTTTCCGCTGATAAACTTATCCAGGTCTCTCACTTCTATACGGAGATCCTCATGATAACCAAGTTCGTTCGAAGGTGGCGTCATAAGAGTTCTATTGGATTCAGGAACTTTCATTCGAGAAGCCTTAAGAAGATTTCTACCGGAAGCCTGTAGAGCAGTTAAGAATAATGAATGTAATTCCTGAACGTCGTTTACCTGAACACTGGATCCACCTGAGACTGAAGGCCATCGCCCTTCACGGAAAGAAACATGCACATTTTTATTCTTCCGGATCAGTGAGAAGGGTTTCAGCTCGTAAGGAGTTCCGGCAAGACTTTTCTGAATAACATTTGCTGCTTTAGTGAGATTGGCACCATCTTCAAAGATTTTGTCCGACAATGTTCCGATTTTTTCTGAAAGATGTTTTTGATGTCTTTCAGGATCGGTCTTCTTGCCTGAGTAAGTAATACGCTCATTGATAAGCTTATTCTGAGATTGATCGAAGGCCTTGAGGTGGCCCATTGTGAAAAGAACTGCTTCCATGAACGCTTCATGCGGAAAGTGACTCGCAACAATTCCTGCCAGGTGATCTGCTTTCACAATACCCAGATCAGTTGCCCCGAATTCCTCCGGAAAGGTGGATGCTGAAAGTGCAACGACCCCGTCATTCGGTTCGCCGAATCTTCCGATGTTTTTCGTCGCCCGCATAAAGAGATGAGAATCTTTAAGTTCTGAAACAAATGATAGTGAATAGTATCTGGTAAGTCCCACAAGTTTTGCGGCATTTTTTCTGAGGAATGTCTGAGCACCCGCCGGGGTAACTGAACGTGAGGCTTTCTCTTCAGTACGACAGATTTCCGGTGCCTTCTCATTCCCAAAAAGCTCCATCACCTCGAGAGGAAGATCGGTCTTATTAAGGATAGAGCTTCCCTTAATAGGTGAAGCCACTGTGAGGAGTCCAGAGACATGACGGGAAATAAATTCCGGATCAGAGGCAAACCCATGAAGGGCATCCACTCCGCCTTTCGAGTAACCAAGAATAAAATAAGATGGTGAAGGGCGCCCGAGTACTTTCTGAGAAGAAAAATCTTTCTTCATTTCATCCAGGATAAGCTTACCATTAACCCCGGAGGAACAAGTACTGAAGACTTGAGGGAAGATAATTCTCACACCCCATTTATTTTTCAGACGATCAAGACCATTCCTGAAAATCTCATCATCGAAAAGAGAATTATAAATTCCCGGAACATAGACAAGCGTTATATTTCCAGGAGGAAGAACTTGATTCCAGTTGGGTGAGATTTTCGAGGGAAATATTTCTGCGAGCAGTGAACGCTCATTGAAGATTTCAGAGAATACTTTTTCAGGGTCAGATCGATCGACATTCATATTCCGCGTGTCTGAAATAAAAGGCATCTCCGGAATCGTCAGCGCTTTCTCAAGAAAAAAGACGCTGCTATACGATTTCATGGCAATCTTCTTGGCAGCGTCACTCTTCCGGATCATATCCGGAGTATGCCAACCATGATGTTCGGACGATGGTAAGCGCTTTTGGTCTTTATTTACTGAGGCTAGCTTTGACTTGATCTGGATAAATCTCGGATCACTCTTGATGGTATCAATGTTCCCGTTTTTAATCATGAGGTCTACCATATGAGCGAGATCGCCCAGACTCATGGTTTCTTTCCAGTTTACGTCCGGCATCTGGGGAGCATTCTTATCAAGAAGAGGTTTCACAACTCCGAGAATCACATCCAGGCCTTTCTCTTCAAAAACATATCTTGAATCCTGAACAGCACGATTCATGAGAGCGAAAATTCTGCGATTACTCCAGTCTTCTGAACCAGTCGCAATCTGCCCGACCGGGGTTGGGTAATTACCCTGGGTAGTGCTATTAAACATGTCTTCGGGTGTGATTCCTACTGCCGGAAGAATCTCATGAGTACGAAGTTCTTCATGAGATAGCTTCAAGGGATGAGTGGAAGCAAGTATCCCTGATGAAGACCTTCTTCCGAGAGAACCATGGGTCTGATACATAGTTGTATAAGAACCAAAATCTCCGGCGAGGAAGTATTCATCATCCAGAGTAAAAATCAGATCCGGAAAATCTGCTTCTTCTTCAAAGGCACTGAATGCAATCCGGTAAAGCGAATCCGGGTAAGCTGATTTTTCTGAAGCTGCTCTTGCCTCTGAATCTGTGAGCCAACGCCCTTGATTCTCTTTACTGATCCCCAGAGGATTTGAATTCTCAGGACGATAAAGATAGGAATATTCCTTGCCCTTCCGGATTGTGAGTTCAGCCATGCCCGCCTTATCTAAGAGGGACAACTTAACAAGCTCAGGACTGGCCGAAGTGCGGAAGAGTGCCGTTGAGAACCATTTTTCTTTTTTTAGCTCATCGACAAGCTTCTGACGATTCTCAATATTATGAAAGAAGGCAGTTCCGTAGTTAGCGAGGGCCATGACCGGAAAGACAACATCATTGTTCCCGGCAAGTCTTCTCACAGACTGAAGTCCTGAACGAACTAGTGATTCTTTTAAGCTCACCCCAATTAATGGTTGAGCCTTCTCACCCGGCAGAAAACGTGAAGCCTGACCATGATCTGAAGCGAGAATGATTTCAACATCCTCTCCTGCAGACTTGTAGTACTGCTCCAGCTCAGAGACGAACTTATCGAGTTCCAGGAGAAATTTACTTCCGTCTGGTCTGGTATGCGCGAGAGCATCGCTCGATGCCACCATCACTGTGACGAGCTCACGCTTATCTTCTTTGACGGACGCCAGGAGCTGTTTCAGTTCAAGCTTAGGAAGTTCCTCAGTCGGAATGTAGAGAAGCGATTCAATAAAAGGATTCAGCCAATGCTCGAAAGCTCCGGTGAAATAATGATGACCCTCTCCTAATCTCCGAAAATATTCCCGGGGATCACTTACGAGTTCATTTCTCTCGCGGTCAAAATGGGCAGCTTCATAAGTACGGATGCGACCGCGCTTACCCATGACCTTGCGGGAATCAACCATGACATTCCAGGAATAGTCACTGATAGAAGGAAATGTTGAGATGTGAGTAGTATTAAATTTCAGTGACTGAAAAAGCCCAAGTTTTTCACGGGCAAATACAAATTCTTCGCGCGAAACTCCATCAACCCCTACAAAAATTTTTCTATGATCACGGCGCAAGAGCTTACTTCCTGAAGGCCAGGATAAGCATAAGAATAGACCTGTAAGGAGAAGAAGACGTGCCATATAGGAACGTTTCGGAATCCGGCAGGGAAATCAAAGAATAAAAGACTTTTAGTCGGGTTAGCCAAGATCCGGAATTTTCAGGGTAACTGATTACAGCTTTCTCATCCAATGGAGACTCTTCTCCCAGGCATCCTTAGCTGAATTGCGATGAAATGTTCTCCTCTCATCGCAGAAAAAGCCATGATCGGCTTCACCATAAATAACCATCTCGTGGGGAACATGATTCTCATCGAGGACTCTCCGGATCTCAAATCTATCCGCTTCAGGAATGCTGGCATCTTGCTCTCCATAGAATAACAGCAGAGGACACTTGGAATCCGCGAGCTTTTCCACAAAGGGAGAAAGTTTCAGACCTTCGCGTGGTCTCACAAGTCCGGCGCCATAAAAAGAAATCGCACCCGTCAAAGGAAGTTCAGTTGCCGCAAGAAGTGAAGCAAATCCGCCGACACAGAAACCGATAGTAAATATTCCTGAAGAGTCCGCATTCGGTATGTTTGGCAGGAAGTACATGACATCTCTGATATCAGAAATTAAATCATCGTTAGAGAGTAATCCCAATAACGGCATGATCTTCTCTCTGGCAGTATAATCGGCAGTGATGTGATTACCTTTCCGGTGAAAAAGTTCCGGGGCCATGGCAATAAATCCTTCGGCAGCAAATCTTCTGCAGATTTCCTGAATATGATTATTTACTCCGAAGACTTCCTGGATAACAATCACAACCGGGCATTTTTGATTTTCGGGAGCAGCGGTAAAAACCGGCATTGCCCCCGAGGGAGTTCCTATCGTGAGATAGTTTTCCATGATCTTCATTCTTTAAATCCTGGGACCATAAGAGAAAGCGCGCGAGGAAGAACAGAAATCATCACTGGCGTAGTTGTCTTAACATCCCCGTCTACATCAACCCAGAATCTTCTGCGGGTTTCTATATGAATAGTTTTTCCCGCAATAAGCATTACCTCATCTTCTTTTTTGAATGTACCAAGAAAAAAGCAATGGATGAGCTTCAGGCTGTGCCACCATTTCTTCACTTCAGTTGAAAGAAGATGAATTTTACTGTCCTCAAGACTCGCATCATCTTTAATCGTGAGACCGTTTCCATAATGTTTCCCATTACAAACTGAGATCTGCCATGAGCGCGTAAAAATCGGTTTCCCTCCATCAACAGTTACTACAGCACGGAAGGGTTTCATCCGCAGAACCATTGAAATTGCCGTGAGGACAAATGCAAACACACCAACGATTTGTTTCAACTTTTTATTCACATGAAGATTCACTTCCGTACTAAGACCAAGTCCGGCCACATTTAAAAATGGAATGTCATTGATCATTCCCACATCAATCAATCTCACTTCCCCCGAGAGAAGTTCAGTTACTGCATCTGATGGCTTAAGCGGAATATTGTAGGTACGGGCCAGGTTATTCGCTGTCCCACATGGAATGACGAGAACGGGTTTATTGATCTTAAGAAGAGAAGGCAGGATGTGATTGACACTGCCGTCACCGCCGGCAACACACACGACATCGATACTATCCTGATGCTTCAGGATCAATTTATTTGGATCAATGCTTTCCTCATGAGACTCTGGTAGAAGAACTTTAGCGCCTTTTCCTTCAAGGGTTTTCAGAATTTCTTCTTTTACTGAATTTCCCTGTCGCGAATAAGGATTAATTAAGACCATGACAACCGGATAATCCTTATGAAGCCACTTCGAATTGTTCACCTCTCCGACATGCACTTTGGACGTATCCACGGTCCCGCCTTTGACTGTCTCCGAACTTATATCTTTAATCATCGCCATGACATTCACCTCATAATCATTACTGGAGACCTCACTCAACGGGCCAAGGAAAAAGAATTCCTACTCGCGAGAGAATTTCTTGAAACACTTCAGATGCCGGTCTTTATCATACCTGGAAATCACGACATTCCACTCTTTCATCTTGGCTTGAGACTTTTTCATCCTTATAAACGTTTCTGCCAATTTCTGGAACCCTGGAGTTCTACGTGCTACGAAGATGATAAAGTCATTGTCTGTGGTCTCTGGACGACAAATAAATTCACTGTAAAAAAAGAACTTATCCACGGGCATGAAATCGAAAATATCGAAAAGCGACTGCTTGAAGCGAAAGGCAAATTACGGATAATCGCTTCCCATCACCCACTCACACCAGATCATCTTTCAAAAAAACTGCAGAGACTTCTGAAACTCGAACCGCATCTTCTCTTATGGGGCCATGAACATCAGAGTAAGGTCACAACTTTTTCAGACTTTCCCAACACTGTCGCCGTCGCCGGAGGAACATGTGTCTCCTCGAGGATTCGGACTGAGCAGAATAGCTTCAATGAAATTTATCTGGATAACAAACAGGTCTCAGTCAGAACCCTTCATTTCAATGATGAGCAATTCATTCCTGCGCATCAGGAAACAACACTGCAACTCACGAAATAAATTCTAGATTGTGCTTAGCTTGATGGTGAACTTAATGCTGGCATAAAAAAAGGGCCCCCGAAGGAGCCCCATTTTAAAACGTTAAGCTGCTTTGTCTTTCTTCTGCTGCTCTCGGAACGCATTGATGTCCACCACATTACTGTTCGATGGTGTTCCCGAACCTTTGTTCGCCATTAGCTTGGCGTGGTTCTGAGCTTTCATTTCTTTTTTCGTAAGCTTCTTCTTGTTTTTATCACCCATAAACGTACCTCCATAAAAGAGCACAACTTTAGATGCTCATAGTCTTATCGACGTTTCAGCGAGCTTTCTTGAGTAAATTGATCAGGCCAAAAAGAGCCTTAAAATCAGGTACTTAAGAAGTGCTCAATAAAAGGATATATCAGGAGGGCCGGAAATTATTCATGCACAACGCATACTCCATGCAACATAAAATGTGTTCATAATTGCACATTTGATATCCTCCCGTTATCGCTAACGACCTATAGAGTCGTAAGAAATTTGTGGGAGACATTTTGATACCAGTTGCCTAAAAATAAAAAAGAAACTGAGCATTACGCTCTACTTTTTTATGAGGTGTTAAACCATGAAACTTTTTTCAGCGGTGATTCTTGTTCTCTTTTCTCTCTCGGCATTTGCCCAGACCACTCTTCCAGATTTCCATTACAACATGACGGACATCTCTCAACGTGGTGAGACCCCGGATACACTTTTTGCAAAACTCAACCGCAAGATCGTGAAGACCGGAAGTTCAGTTTGCTCAAATCGTGCTCTGATGTGGACTTACGATATGAAGAGATTCCAGAACATCGATGCAGGTAAGATATTTCTTTTCTACACCGGAAAAAATGGCGAAATCGGAAGCAAGAAATGGTGGTACCACGTTGCTCCGGTTGTTAACGATAAAGGACAAGTCTGGGTTATCGACGGCGGCTTTCCAGGTTATGTAAAAAAACCAATGCTCATTGGTGAGTGGCTCACAAAATTCGTGAACACAACAAGTTGTAAAATGATTAATTCTGGCGAGCGCGATCTTTTTGAGCGCATGCACAAGGGACGCATGTATCCTGAATACACTCCACAATATGGAGCTGTTGATTGCTACACATACATTGCTCCAGGACCTTTCTGGACGCCAGCTACTGTAGCGATGGGTGTTCTTCAGGCAGATGCTGAAGGAACTCCAATCCGCTTCACTCGCGATCAATACGATATGGGTGAGCTTCTTCAGGCCTGTAAAGAAGCAGCGGCCGGAAGACTTGGAACTGTTCTCGGTGGTCAGAAGAAAAAATGTAAAGAATATCTCGGAATCTACGAAGACTAAAAATGAAGCCCTCGAAAGAGGGCTTTTTTTATGTCTACATCGTAAAGCTGGTATAACGACAGGCCTTCCAGTCTTCCCATGGATTCTTATCAGACTTTGAAGTGTAATCACGATTGAAACCCGGATACACCAGATGAATCCGCGGACGCTCACCCATCTCAATAATCATTCTCATCGAAGCTCCGGAAGTATGCTCATAAAGCTTCCGGTCCTCATTCCATTTTGCTGTTCCCGGATCAACGGTGAAATTGTCACCAGCCGCAGGAATCTCCGGAGCAAAAACCCAGTCAGTATTTTTTGAAAGATGAGCGAAACCTAAACGATGAAGCTCCCCCCATTTTCTTCCTGCAACCTGCTTAAGAGCTTCCTGGTAAACGAAGTACATTTCTGAACGCATGCTTTCAGTGGGTGACTCAAGGAGGCGCCACAAGCCGAATTCATTCACTTCCCACTTCTGCATAAGAAGATCCATAAAGCGCCGGTAAATTCCAGGAGCAACAATATCTTCAGATGTTGAGTAATCCCATTTCGCCAGTTCAGGTGTCTTCATAACAATATTTAATTTCGGTAAAAAATATTTTGCATCAACTGCCTGATGATCACATTGAATCGCCTTGAAGCTTTCTACATCCTGCTTAGTCTGGAGAAGCTCATCAATCCGGTTTCCTCTGAATGACTGGGCATATCCCCTTCCTCCGGAGAATTCACTGCCTGAAGGCCAGTGGCGATTGTTTGCTGAGTAAACATAACCTCTTGCTGGATTCATCACATGCGGACGCTCGGATGGAGAAAGAAGAGCGGTCGATTTAAACTCCTCATAAGTCAGGCGCCTCATTCCAAAAGTGCTCTTACCATTTTCACGATAAACATTTCCGATCACACGGAAGCCAATATCACCTTTCGAATCAGCAAACACAAAGTTCCAGGCCGGAAGACCCACTTTCTGAAGAAGCTCATCAAGGGCCGCAATATCTTTAACTGTCGGAATCGCAAACATCGGAGTGATGTCATGTGCTTTAAGAGAAAAACCCGTCCAGCGAAGATACATCTTCTCATCATTTTGAATTTCGAGCGGAAGGACCGGATGGCCACTTTTTGTTTTCTCAAAGCTCTTAAAGAAAAAAGGTAATTTAATAAACCAGAATTTAATCCATACTAACGGACGGATAGTTTCAATTTCATTCTCTGGTACATCATTTATAAAGACCGCATCAGCGGTATTGATATATGCATTTGTTAATCCCCATGCCACTTTTCCGTTTGTACCACTCGCAACAAGTGGAACTCCCGGTAGACTTGCACCAATCACTTCCGTATCAGGACTTTTGAGATGAATCCAATACCAAAAGAGAGGTGTTTTCAGATCCAGATGTGGATCATTTGCGAGCATCGCCTTTCCGGTAGAGGATTTTTCAGAAGATACGACCCAATTGTTTGATCCGGACTCTTCTCCGAATAATGTTGGGAAACTGGCCCACAATACTGGAACAACATTTGGTGAATGAGCATTTGAGGCGGCGGCTTTACCTACAGGATACTCTCCACGCTTGAGAATAGTATTCTCCCACGGCACATTATCATTATCCATAAGCCCTGCAGCTTTATCTTTCCAGCGAGCTTTGAATTTTTCCTGTTCCCAGTCCGAGGTGAATGTCTTTCTGGTCTGATCAAATGATTGAAGAAGCAGAACCTCAATTGTATTTTCGGGCTTCCAAGGTTCAGGTTCATAGCCAATGTCAGTAAACTCGTGAGCCGTCTTACCGGTCTTGAACCCGTGATTCACACCACGAGCATAAGCTTCAAGTTTCTTTTTCTCATCGGCCTGATACTCAGACCAGATCCGGGCGGCGATTGCTTTCAAATCGAGAAGTCTCATCATGAGATCTGATTTCAAGTAATCGAAACCAAGCACTTCTGAGTTTCTTCCTTCAGCACTTCTTCTGAAATAGTCCATCATCCATGCACGGTCCGCTCCATGGTGATAACCAAAGCAGTAATAGAATTCGTCAGTGCTTTTTACTTCCTGGCGGACAATATCGAGTTCGATGAAGGAGGCTTTGCAATCGTAGTCCTGAGAGAAGCCGAGGCTTCCCCATAAAAGGATGACAAGAAATGTGAACATGACTATTTCCTGGTGCGGAGTTCGTAGATGAAAGCGATCTTGATGTGAAGGGGGACATTCAGATAACCGAGGAAGATTTCTTTTTCAATCTGATCGATGTCCTGACTTGTGAGCTTCTGGTGGATTGGTCTGGAAGGCCAGCCGAAGTTCCACTGCTTGTCTTCAAACTTGATCGGTGAATATGAACCGAGTCTTACAGCGTGATAAATAACCCAGGCAATTTTCGGATAACCTTTATCTTCAACACAATTTCTTAAACCAATATCGGCCTCATCACGATCGGCCTTGTCTCCACCGGCCCAGAAGTACATGTCGTGCATGAGACAACAATTTTTCCATGCAGATCTGTTCTGTGGAACACCTTCGGGAATTCCTGTGCAGTAATCGGTTTGGAATGGCACCAGATTATAGTTATGAGCGATAGCTTTAGGATTCGTGAAGAGTGTTAAGAGTATGAAAATTGCCTTAAACATTTGCCCTCTGCGCGCAGTAAAAATTTTTCAATTCCAAGTCTAACCCCATGAACTGCACTTGCGAAATAGTTTTATCACAGTTACAACTCGCCCGTCCGTTCACCTAATTAAGGAGTTATCGAATGTGTAAGAAGTTTTTGTTTTCTATCATCGCACTTTGCCTCTTAACTGCTCAGTCATTCGCCGTAACGAACAACGGTCTTAAGACTGCTTTCGACGAGATGAACTATTCTCTTTCTGTAGAGTGGAACCAGACTGACCGTGCTTTCTACAATGCTCAAATGGAGAAGTTTGCTGCTTCTCTTCGTACTGCAAATGTTTCCAATCAGGAGCTCGTAGAGTTTGCTGTTTCTCAGGTTAAAGACGAGAAAGCATCTAAAGACCTTCGTACTGCTCTGACTATGGTCCAGATCAACAATATGGATCAGAAAGAAGCTCAGAAGTATGTCATGGATGTCATGAACAAGTCTTACTCTCGTGGTGCTAGCTGGAATGGCGGCGCTGTAATCGGTGGAGCAATTCTCGTTGTCATCATCGTTGCTGTTGCCCTTCTCGTTTCTGGTGATGCCCGCATCAACGAAAACGAAGAGTGCTACGAAGTTTACACTTGTGAAGACTACTGTACTGGTGGCCTTTGCTACGAAGATTGCGGATACGAGTGTATCTAATTTAAGTTATGTTACATGCGGTAGGGCCTCTGGCCTTACCGCTTTTTCTCCTTCAGAATTATCCTATGAAATTCCTTATCCTGATTGCCCTCATTGCCTGCTCCCATCGTCCACCACTTGCTGACCAGAAAGATAAAGATGAGTTGGTTCACGTTTCATCCGTCATGGACCAGGTCCAGTTTTCCTATATGAAGGGATGCGTGGATGCTTACAAGGATCTGAAGCTCGGTCCGTCCTTCCCTGACTGCAGGGAGAAGGCTAAAGAGCACAGAAATGAGATTAAAAGCATTATCGATCAGCCAGGCGACTAACTTTTCAGATTCGTCATTTTCGAAGGTACAACCCAATCCTGAAATTGTTTCTCAGAGAGATAGCCCAATGAAAGAGCGGCTTCTTTCAATGTGAGATTTTCTTTATGCGCTTTCTTGGCAATCTCAGCTGCCTTGTCATAACCAATATGGGGATTCAGAGCGGTCACCAGCATGAGTGAATTCTCGAGATGTTCCTGAATCCGCGCCAGATCAGGTTGAATTCCCTGAGCGCAGAATTCATCGAAAGAATAACAGACATCGGAAAGAAGTCTCACACTCATGAGAAAGTTATGGATCATCATTGGTCGGAAGACATTGAGTTCAAAGTTTCCGGATGCTCCGCCGATATTAATCGCAACATCATTTCCCATCACCTGCGCGCAGACCATGGTCATCGCTTCACACTGAGTGGGATTTACTTTTCCCGGCATGATGGATGAACCGGGTTCATTCTCAGGAATTGTTATTTCACCTATCCCACTTCTAGGTCCGGAAGAGAGCCAGCGTACATCATTGGCAATTTTCATGAGAGAGGCCGCCAGTCCCTTGATCGCACCATGCGCGTGAACAATATCATCGCTGCTGGCGAGTGCTTCAAATTTATTGGGAGCTGTAGTGAAAGTCATTCCGGTATAGTCAGAAATCTTCTGGGCAACTTTTTCAGCGAATCCCTCCGGAGCATTAAGACCGGTACCGACTGCGGTTCCACCCAGAGCAAGCTGGGAAAGATGGGGAATAGTTGTTTCGATATGCTGAATCGCATGCTCAAGCTGACAGGCCCAGCCTGAAATTTCCTGGCCAAGTGTAACCGGAGTTGCATCCATCAGATGAGTACGTCCGATCTTAGTAATGTGCATGAACTCCTGAGATTTTGCACGCAAGGTATCTTTCAGTTTTTCGACTGAAGGAAGAAGATCGAGGTTCAGTGCCTGAGTCGCCGAAATACTCATCGCAGTCGGAAAGACGTCGTTTGAACTTTGGGACTTATTTACGTCATCATTGGGATGAATCAGGCGCTTTTCACCACGCTCCCCACCCATGACCTCAGACGCAATATTTGCGATTACTTCATTTACGTTCATATTCGTCTGGGTTCCGGATCCAGTCTGCCAGACTGACAACGGAAACTGATCCGAGTGAAATCCGCGCATGACCTCGTCGCAAGCCCCTTTGATGGCGAGAGCCTTATCTATGGGAAGTATGCCGATTTCAGAATTAATTTCAGCTGCAGCTTTTTTAATAGTAACC
This sequence comes from Bacteriovoracaceae bacterium, assembly GCA_046595005.1. Lineage (GTDB taxonomy): Bacteria > Bdellovibrionota > Bacteriovoracia > Bacteriovoracales > Bacteriovoracaceae > Peredibacter. Next base: position 283,385 of record JBKJPL010000001.1, read on the forward strand.
AGAGCATGAATGAGATTGGGTTCCATCTTTTCGTGAGAGATGGCAAAGTGATGGAGAGACCTCTGAGTTTGAGCGCCCCAGAGTTTATCCGCAGGAACTTCTATTTCACCGAAAGTATCACGCTCAATTCTGTTATTCATTTAACTTCACCATGCATTGTTTTTTCATACCAGCGGAGTACAGGACGAGACGTGGTAACGAACTCATCACAACGGAAGTCATTTCAAATTTTAATTTCTTGTTTCTGAATGTGACCGGGTCTTTTGCCTGAAGACTGAAAGGGGCACCGGAAACACTTGTGAGCTTTTCGTCTTTCCCATTCATTCTTACGGTGACGAACTTCTCACCTTCATTAGCGATAAGTTGTGCCTTCACAGGACACGCTTCGGTGACACCGGTGACACTTGCTTGAGTAATATTGAAACTGAGAATAAGAAGGATTAGGTACTGCATGGGAGAAAGCTTAACAGGTGCTTTCTCCCTAAGTCATGAATGCTCGTGGCAATTAGCGCAGATCGCTCAGGGCCTTGGCAATACGTCTTACTGCTTCGCGGATAATGTCCTCTGAAGTGGCATAAGACAGACGAAGATAGTTAGGTGCTCCGAATGCGCCACCAGGAGTCAGCGCCACATGTCCTTTGTTAAGAAGATACATACAAAGATCGCGCGCATCCTTGATGACTGTGTCACCGTCACGCTTGCCGAAATAATATGAAACTTCCGGGAATAGATAGAAAGCTCCACCTGGATTATTAGACTTCACGTGCGGAACTTCTTTCATAAGACTGATAAGAAGATCACGTCTCTTGTGGAAAGCTTCCTTCATGCTGACTACAACATTCGGATCTGCGTTCACTGCCGCTACGGCCGCTTTCTGTGTGATCGAAGAAGCCCCTGAAGTAAACTGACCCTGGATTTTTACACAGGCCTGAGCAACTTCAAGCGGAGCTCCGATATAACCCAGACGCCAGCCGGTCATGGCAAAGCCCTTCGAGAGACCATTCACTGTCACTGTACGACTCTGAAGTTCCGGGATTGCTCCAATAGAAAACATCTTTCCTTCAAAGGTGATGTACTCATAAATCTCATCGGAAACAATCAGCACCTGAGGATGTTTTTTGAAAACTTCACCAAGAGCGCGAAGTTCTTTTTCGTTATACATAGATCCGGTCGGGTTTGATGGATTTGAGAAGAGGAACATTTTTGTTTTTGGAGTAATGGCTTTTTCTAATTGCTGAGGTGTGATCTTGAACTCGGAAGTAATATCCGTTTCAAGCACCACCGGTTTCCCTTCATTCAGCTGAACCATTTCGATATAGCTCACCCAATAGGGAGCGGGAAGAATCACTTCATCACCTGGATTCACTGTGGCCATGACAACGTTAATAATCGACTGCTTGGCACCTGTTGAAACGACGATCTGGTTTGGTTTGTAATCGAGATTATTATCGCGCTTGAATTTCTTTGAGATCGCCTCGAGAAGATCTTTATTTCCTGGAACCGGTGTGTAGAACGAGAAGTTTTTATCAATAGCTTCTTTCGCGGCAAGCTTCACAAAGTCAGGGGTAACAAAGTCTGGCTCACCCAAACTCATGTTAATAACATCTACGCCTTTATCTTTGAGCTCATTCGAGCGTCTCGACATGGCAAGAGTTTCAGATTCCTGGAGTTTTTCTACTCGTGTTGATAAGAATGTCATGGTTGTTCCTGGTGGGGGATTTACCCCCACATCTTATCAGGAACAGTCTGGAAAATTGAAGAGAAGATTATTTAAAAGAAACTTGCACCGGACAGTGATCAGAAACCTTAGCAAACGAAAGTCCTAGTGCTGATTCTGGAACAGACTCACACTTCGTTTTCTGACAGTGAGCACCGACAGTTGTCGATGTTACCTGAGAAGCGAGAGCGTTAGACATGACGATATGATCTAGGATTGAAGAAATAAAATTCGGATCTTCATCGCCGCCAGTCCAGTAGCTGGTACATTCCAGACTCTCAGTAGCGGTCCACATCCCTGCTTCATCAAGAAAAGTATTGAAGCGGGTATAGTCCTCATTACGGATGTTATATCCGGTAGTATTGAAGTCCCCGAGAAGGATAAGGCGGGCATTCCCGATTTCCTGAACGAGGTTTTCAAGTTTACGGTACTGGCCCCAGCGAGTCTGCATGGAAGCCGGATCACCTTTAGCTTTAAGATGGGCCCCACCAAAGGTGAAGTTTTCTTTCGAACTCTTCATTTTGAGAGTGACGAGGAAAATTGGGCGGAGTGAACCACAAGCACTGTCGAGTCCGCTGCCGGAAAACGTAAAGTCTTCTTTCTGCGAAACGAATTCAAAAACTGCCGGATTATAAGCGATCGCAATTTTCTGCTTCCCGCGACCACCGCATGTCGAAACATTGTAGCGATAAGTAGGAAGAGAGTCTTTCATGAGTGTTGCAAAGGCATCTGCATTAACTACTTCAATAAATGCCATCACATCACTCTTAACAGAAGTAATGATCCGCTGAAGTTCTTTATAATCAGTTTTACCCGCACCAGGATCCTGGTCAAAGTTTCTGATGTTGTAAGTGGTGACGCTCCATTTGGCCCATGTCGGGCTTGAAAGAAGGAGCAAAATTAAGAGAGTAAACTTCATGTTCACATCCGGATGAAAGTTGTTCCTTAAATTGAAGTTTGTTTGAGGGAGGTCTGGCAATCAAATATTTGATAGGGGCAATCTCTTAACCAGATACTGACCTTATTTTTGACATGTCAAAAATAAGGTTTCAAAGTTTCGATAAGTTCACGCGCTACTTCAGTCGAAATCCGGCCCGTGTCGAATTGCTGCATTCTGAGCCATGGCGGATCCTTGAAGTGCGGATCATCACTATAACGCGGGAAGAAATGCCAGTGTACATGGGGCACCACATTCCCGAGACTGCATGTGTTCATCTTGGCCGGTTGGAAATGTTTTTGAAGAATCAATGAGACCTTCATCATTTCCTGAAACATTTCCGCCTGCATGAAAGGAGGCATGTCTGTCATCTCTTTGTAGTGACCTTTGGAAACAAGAACACAGTACCCTTTGAAAAACTGATGCTCGCCCAGCATGAGATAGCTGTGAGGAAACTCATGAATGAGATACGGATATTTTCCTTCAGAAGTTAATTTTACTCTTTCGCACAAGCTACATTCCATGCTGATCCTCAATAAATTATTTTCGAATGCATCCAACCGGTAAAACTTCGTCTCTCGCGCTTACAAGGCTTAACTTCATGAGCGAGTCCCTCGCTTAAAAATACCACAAGACTTCCCGGAAGAGGTGGAATCACAATTTCTTCTTTCTCATGGATGACGAGTTCTCCGCCGTCTTCCGATTTCCACTCTTCATGCAGGTAAAAAACAAATGACAAAACACGGGACGAATCATTCTCAAAACGATCGACATGTTTCTGATAAAAAGTTCCGGGTGGATAACTCGCGAGATGACATTCATACTCACGGGCGCCGAGAAAAATTTCCTGATTGAGAATGGTCTTTAGATTCTGAAGAATTGTCAGCGGACGAATGAATTCTTCAGGCGGATTTAGAGGATCAATCCAGAAAGTATAATCTCCGCGGACCTCTTCCTTCCTCTGACGCAGTTCGCCCTTTCCTATCATTGCCGGAACAAATTCAGAATGATGAGCTCGGAAGAAATCATTCATCAAAGATATGTCATGGGCAGTAAGAATATTTAGCTGATGGGCCCAGCCTTTCTCCTTGATATCCCGAATCATTTGTTCAAGCATATTGTTATTGTACAAACGGAGCGACCCACATGAAAATCCTTATTCTGGTTACCGGTCTTTTGATCTCGATAACTACTCAGGCCTCAGATAATCAGTGGAAAGCATTCTCTAAAAAAATTCTTAAGCAACATGCTGAGGAATGTAAAAAAGCTGATATCAAAATTACCCAGATCGTAAGAAACAATCACATCCAAGGTCATGTGACCGGTCTCGCGGAAGCATCTCTGGAAGATTTCAGGATGATCTTCTACGTAAAGAGCAACAGAAAATGGTATGTGCATCCCTATCAGTATAATGAAAATCAGCCATCGGGTTTTAGTTTCTCTGACCTCACTGCTGGTGGAAATTTCTGGATTCGTTCTGTCTACCGCGTTCCATCTAAGCAGATGGTCGCAATCCTCGTACCTTCTCCGCACTATATTTATGCTAGGAAGTGGCGTCTCAATGATCTTTTAAAGTATTCATGTAAACACGTAATCGTTCCAGGGAATGGGGACTTCGCTCTCTAAACCTTGCGCTTAATGGCCTTCATGGATGAGGGCCTTTTTTATCAAATAGCTTCTGCCCTGATCTGGTTTCCATTCTTCTGATTTCCCAATCATCAGCAGCACCCTATTTATTTTCGCAAACTCCCGGATCAATTCCTTAGCGTTCTCGAGACACAAAATGGACGAATACTCGTCGATGACTGAATATGTGCCATTATCATGTTTCTGTTTGTTGAATAGTACATACTGAACTGCGTTTCTGGTCTCTCTCAGCGATTTCAAGACATGCAGATGATATCTCTCGATCTGCACTCTTCCCTTTTTTAGCCCTTTGGCGAAAGTAACCGTGAGAGAACGCATCCCTTTTGTGAGAAGAGAGTTTGTTTCGGCTTCGACAATAAGATGCACATGATTAGACTGAAGAGAAAAATGAATGATCCTGAGACCGTGCTTTCTCGAGTTGAGAATTGCCCTTTTCAAAAGCCTGAGGCAAGTCTTGTTTCGTATGTAAGTTATATATTTGAAATTGATATGCATCGGTGTGCGATTATTCACATGCTCGCGAACCCGATGAGCAACACCCTTTGAATGAATTCTCTTTTTTCCTGCACCAGGACGACGTCCTCCCTGCTTTCCTTTAAAAAGATTGAATTTTAATTGCTTCGTTTTCACATAGCCCTCTTTTGAAAAAGGCATATATATTTCAAGGTACTTTAAGTTGGGAGAAACTTTGACGTAATTTTCAAATTACTTCTGTTGAGAATTTTTTTCTAAGTTTAGGGACAATCGACTGGAAGCCATTCATTGGTGTTCGCTACATCCTGGATGTTTCCCCCGGAAGACTTCTGAATTCGAAAATAAGTTGTGCTGCTACTTAGAATTTTATAGATGCTTGTGTCGCTTTTAGTCCTCACGCATGTGTCTGGTTTTCTCACTCGATAAGAATCACATCCAATTAGAGTATAGAATCCCATCATAAAGATAATTGAAACCTTCATCTACAAACCTTCGCGAATCAGAGACTTCATTTTTCTTTTCAGTATCCAGCCCAACATTATCGCGACCAAGGCCAGCGACAACGCGAGTCCCATCCAGAATCCCTGAGCTTCAAGGCCACGATGGAAACCAAGGAAATATCCGAGCGGAATTCCGATGATCCAGTATCCAATAAAAATTCCGAGTGACGAAATACGTGTGAGCGAGAGCCCGCGAAGAATTCCGGCGAGTGTCACCTGAGCTCCATCAAAGATCTGAAAGCAAGCAACCCAGAAGAGAAGTTTCCGGCCCCAGTGAAGAACTTCATGATCACCTGAGTATGCAGAGAGAATAACTTCGGGAAAGTTAAATGTGACGAGTCCCATAATTGCTGTAAAGGCAACAGCTGCAAAGATACTCACGATAGAGAAAATTCGGATGTTATGAACATTCTTCTCACCGTACGCGTGGCCCACTTTTACACCAACAGCTGAGGCAATCGACATTGGAACCATGAAAGCGAGTGAAGCGTAATTGAGAGCAATATTATTGGCAGCAATCTGGATTTCTGCAAATTTCCCGATGAACAATGTGACTGAACAGAATGCCATGACTTCTAAGAAAATTGAGATCGAAATCGGAAGGCCGACTTTAAATACTTCCTTGCAGAAAGAAGTGTTGATGGTGAATTTGGTTTTCCATGCTCCCATCGCCACTAAGAAGAGAGCGGCTCCCATGAAAGTACGTAAGGTAAGACTCGCCCACGCCAGGCCCGGTTCTTTTAATTCCGGGAAACCCCACTCTCCGAAAACAAAAGCATAATTAAGGGCAATGTTAAGACCAGCAGCAACGAGAGCAATAACATTTGGCCAGATCGTTTTCTCCTGAGCTTGAAAAAATTCTTTCACACCCTGATAAAGACAAAGAACAATCATCGAGGGAGCGAGAATAGTTATGTAGTCACGAATGATGATATTGAGATTCTCTGAATATCCGAGGTATGGAAGTACATATACTGAAAGATAAGTTAGTCCGGTTGCGATTGTTCCAACAAAGAGACTTAAGGCCATCGTGGTCCAGAAATAATCCTTGATGTCCTCCCCCCGACCTAGTCTTTGAGCAAGAAGGGGTGAAATCGCAAATTGAACACCCAATGCCAGCATCATAACTGGATTAGTTATTGAGATCGCGAGTCCAATTGCGGCCAGACATTCACGCGAATATCTCCCGGCAATCATCATGTCGCCGGTTCCGATAAGCATAAGTCCAATGTGCCCGGCAATGATCGGAAGCGAGAAGAGCAGAAGCTCCCTTAGTGCAACTTTTTTAGTAAGTTGATTCACTCGAGTTCTTCCTCTTTACCTGAAAGAAATTGATCGTACTCTTCCTGAAAAGTCAGAAGTCGCATGTCTTTGATCCGGTCTACATAAAGCACACCAAAGAGATGATCGAGCTCATGTTGTATAACGGTGGCAAGAAATCCTTCAGCCACGATTTCTTTCGGTTCACCTTTCTCATTCAAATAATTTACTTTGAGTTTCTTTGGACGTTCAACAAATCCGCGAAGTCCGGGAACGGAGAGACACCCTTCCCAGAAACCTTGCTGTTCATCGGTCATGAGATCAAGCTTCGGATTCACAAAAACGGTGAAGGGAAGACTCACTTCTTCATCATAACGATTGATAGAACCCAGTTCGATAATGGCCACCTGGAGTGATACGCCAATTTGCGGAGCCGCGATTCCAATTCCACCATAATGCTTCATCGAATCCCGCATATCCTGAACCAGCTGACGGAATTCGTCAGAAACTAAATAATCTCCGGAAATATCAGCAGCTTTCTGGCGAAGAACTGGGTGACCCATACGGCAAATAGAACGAATCATACAAACTACTTTTTCTTTATCTGAGAGTTCCGATAAGTTCTGCACATGAAAATGACGGCACTACTTATCTCTTTATGCATCCACTTTAGCACTTATGCTGCTTCTGTTAAACAGAAAGAGCTGAACTTCCTGGTGAAGGGTGAAGAACTACTCAAAGGTGATGTTCACTATTCATTCTCACTCATGACAAAAGAAGAGCTGGCCGGCCTATATCCTGATTTTCTTGACCTTGATACTACCGGAATCACAAAACCAGGAAACGCCAGGCTCATGGTGAGTAAGTCAGCCTATGTCGTAAATAAGCCCACCGGCTTTTTTGATAATACTAAAGCCGTTGATCTCACCTTCCTTAATCATCTTCTAGGTGAGCAGAAAGTAAATCAGCTTGAAGAAGGTGTTTTTAAGGTAACCATACCTGGAAGCAAACCTCAAAATTACAAGATGAGAACTCACTTTGATTCAGATGACATCAGTTCGACAAAAAATTCCCGCGCAATCCGTGCAATCACGGGCACCAAGAATATGGACATCCAAATGAAAGGTGCTTCATCGATCATTGTTAAAGAAATGTGGGATTACTCCAAAGGCGCTTATGGTTCGATCCATGTGACGGCCTATCTGACAATTAAAGAAGACAAGACTTTGGTTATTGATTTTGCTCTCATGTCTCTCATTCCTCCGCTTCTCGCCCGGGAAACTCTGGAAGAAAGTGTCAGTGGTGAAGCAGCTGCTCAACAACGTTTAATGAACAGCTTCAAGGCTCAATGAAATCAATAATCTCATTATGATATTTTTCCCGGATTTTTTTGTGTTCGCGTTTAAGGATCATTAAAGCTTCATCCAGAGCAGTGGAAAAAGCTTCAAAAACATCACTTCCCTCTTTATCAAAATTATATTCATGGCTAAGTGTTTTGACTGAAAGCTCTGATAGACATTGATCCCCCTTTGAAATGAGGTCGATCTCGATTCGGGCGGCAGAAGAGAGATATCTCTCCAATCGGGCGAGCTTACCTTCTAAATATTTTGTCATCCAGGGTGATCCTTCGATTCCCTGATACTGTATCCGTATTTCCATCACGGACTCCTGGGTACTGCCTAGAATCAATAGTATCAAAGGCTCCTACTTTTCTCCCTGAAACTTCTCCAAAGAAGTGTCTAAACTCTAGACATGTGATCAGTAAAGTTTTCATACACCCCCCTTAAACCTTGATTTTCCCGAAGTAAAAGATGGCATTGGTCTTGTATTAAGGAAGGCACACGAGCTGATCAGGATGACTGGCTTTAACAGGGTAATAAAGGGGTAAACTATGAAAACGCACACACTATCTATTCCAACTGTTCTCGGATTTCTGGGGCTTGTCCTCATGATCCATTCTTTCAATGCCAAGGCAGCCGCACCTTCTATTAAGTGTGAAACTGCCTTTGGAGAAAAGTCTTTTACGATCGACGATAATCGCGTCTCTTTCCACAAGGAAGATGAGGCCGGAGTCTCCCGTTCTATTTCATCCGTACAGGGTGAATCAGTTCGTACACATGTTAAACACCTGGGTTTTTCTAAGACCCTCTACATCGACGGTAACAAACACCGTATTAACGTCAAGAACGTGAATTCGTTCTCTGATGCTGAAGATTACCTTTCAATTACGTCCCCTAAAGGCCATGAGATGACATATCCACTGACTTGTCTCTCTGTCTAATAGCGGTTTACCCCCCTGAAAAAAGGGCTAGCGCCGGATGCGTGATGCCCTTTTTTTCATTTTAAAGACTCCCCCCCATTCATCCGATCAGATCCCCATGAAGCTCCTCCTCATTACCATCATGCTTTGCGTGTCTTCTATTATCCATGCCCAGTGTACGGGACGTGTCGACCCAAAAAATGTTTTGATGTTTGTGGACATGAATAATGCGGGCCTTGAAATCGCATCTGCTCAGAGAGCTGCGTGTGCCCGCGGTCAGAAGCTGGTAGTTATTCCGCAAAACCATCGACAGTACGATCAGCTCACAAACATTGTTCAAAACGATATGAAGGCCTATGAAAGATGCAATGGTGGAAACGGAAATTGTGATCGCCAGAAGGCAACTTACCTTGCTTCATACAGCCGACTCGAAACATTCAAGCAAACTCTTCCCCCGGTTTCTGAACAGATCAGACAGCAACTCACTCAACTGAAAACTGCTGGCGGCAAGGTAGTAAACTTCACTATTTCCGGACATGATGGCGGCGGAACATATTCAGGCCACAAAGGCGAAATTGACCGGGGATATATTCACGAGATCTTTGGAGAATTCCCGGAAGTAAATGGTGTGAAATCCATCATGCTTCTAGGGTGCTACACCACTGTTCCTAATGAAGTCATGCACTGGAAAACTATTTTCCCTGGTGCCAAGCTTATCGCCGGATATGATGGTGTGGCACCTGCTTCCGATAAAATTGCCGGCCACAATTACCTGGAAGATCTTCTCCGGAAAGAAGCAACCATTCTTGGTCAGGCAAGCCAGTCGAGCCTGGATCGTTATCTGAGATCTAATATCCGCGGTCTATCGATGATGAACACCGGAATTTATACAGAGATTCAGTGCAGAGAAGACAGCAATAAGTTTTTCTACGGCCTGGATGATACCTCACGCCGCATGCGTAGTATGGATATCAAAGAGTGTGATGACAAAAGAGAAGTGGTTGCTGAAATTCAGTCAAAAATCACCCAGTACTACAATGGTGAGATGGAACCGCCTCTCGATACCAGAAATGGCGAGATGAGAAGAATCTATAATCTCGGAAGAAGATACGAGCATTGCGGGGCCTATCTCAATCTTGAATTCAGCATGACTCAGGCATTCAACCTGCTTTTCTATGACGGAGTTAAAAAGAACTTCGCCAAGTATTACGCTGAAGATCTCGCTCGAGCGGCACAGATTATTGGTGATATTTCTCCTGCTGACGTAACAAAACCTTATCTGGATGCCATTGCGTTGTCTGAAGCTCAGGTAGCCGAAGAAGAATCACTTGTAGCTCTCATAGAGAATAAAGAAGCTTATCTCGCTGAAGTAGCAAAAAGAAAGACTGCCAAAGAAGCTTTGAAATTGACTCTGGAAAGTGAGCTCGGGGACTTGATTAGCGGCGAGAAAAAGCCAGAGACCATTGAGCAGACTGTTAAATTCCAGAAGTATCAGGATCTCAAAAACCAACTGATTATTTACGATGCACTTACTGAGGCAGTAACAAAAACTCCGGAACAAATTCCTTTATTTCATCAGCAAATGATTGCAGCTCATAAGCAAAGCCAGGAGCAGTACCGTTTTTCGGTCGCTCATGTAAATTCTCATCCTGAAAGCTTACAGGTTTGGATTCCCAATGCAGAAAATCTTTCCCGTAAAACCCGCGCGGAGACTCTCGCTAATTTACATAAAATCGAGGGCCTTAAATCGATGCCGGGAATTCCTCCGAAAAAACTCATGGCCCTCAACTGGCTCCACCAGGTAAGTCAGTTTCATCTTCAGACAATGGAAAATCCATTCAGCTGGCACGAATATACCGGAAGGATGCCTGAGAAGCCTCTCGGGGCAGACAATCTGCATCTCGACGACTGGCTCAAAATGGCAGGAGAATAATCATGAAAACTCTGATGCTCGCTTTGATGTTTTCGTTACCTGCCATCGCCGCAGAACCTAAAGCAATTCTTCTCGATGAAGGTGCCACCTCTTCTGAGCTCGATAAGAACCATGAAGTTCAGAAGTCCAAGCCACCGCGGAATATCCTCCCCGGAAGAGCAGAGCGGGAACAGTTTTTCGCTGATAACTGGAAAGACGGCCTTAAAGACTACGATGAACTCGAGAAAGACCTCCTGTACATGGACCTGAAATCAAAAACCATTCTTGAACTTAAGGCCAAATACCCTGAGCTCTCCCCTAAGGAACTCGAGGAACTGCAGACAAAACGCAAGTAACGCGCACCTCACGTCTTTCAAAAAAGCCCTCGTAAGATTAAGCTATTCCCTGATCATTTTAAGACGCAGGGAAGGCAATGGATTACAATTTTTCGGATATCGAAGCGAAGTGGCAAAAGTACTGGGATGAAAATCAAACATTCCGTACGACTGAAGATTACTCCAAACCAAAATATTATGTTCTCGATATGTTTCCTTATCCATCAGGAGCGGGCCTTCACGTAGGTCACCCGGAAGGATATACAGCAACAGATATCATGGCGCGATTCAAGCGTATGAAGGGATACAATGTCCTTCATCCAATGGGCTGGGATTCTTTCGGCCTGCCAGCTGAAAACCATGCCATTAAAACCGGTACTCACCCGGACTCCACGACTCAGGAGAATATCAAGACCTTCAAGAGACAATTGAAGTCACTCGGTTTTTCCTATGACTGGGAAAGAGAAGTCGCTACATCTAACGTTGATTATTACAAATGGACCCAGTGGATTTTTGTTCAGCTATTTAACAAGGGCCTCGCTTACGAATCACATATGATGGTGAACTGGTGTCCGAATCTCAAAACAGTTCTCGCGAACGAAGAAGTGATCAACGGAAAATCGGAAATTGGCGGGCATCCGGTTATCAGAAAGCCGATGAAGCAGTGGATGCTGAGAATTACGGAATACGCTGAAAGACTGCTTGAAGATCTCGAACTCCTCGACTGGCCTGACTCAGTTAAAGAAATGCAGAAAGTGTGGATCGGAAAATCGGAAGGCGCACTGATTGATTTCGCTGTCGATGGATCTTCAGAGAAAATTTCTGTCTTCACCTCGCGTCCGGATACACTCTTCGGTGCTACTTATATGGTTCTTGCTCCTGAGCATTCATTGGTAGATAAAATCGCCACCGATTCTCACAAGGGTGAGATCGCTAAATACCGTGAAATAACTGCTCTCAAATCTGACCTCGAAAGAACTGAACTCAATAAAGATAAATCAGGTGCGTTCACTGGTGCATACGCCATTAATCCAGCGAACGGAAAGAAAGTTCCGGTGTGGATTGCTGATTATGTTCTGAATACCTACGGCACGGGTGCCATCATGTCGGTACCTGCTCACGATGAAAGGGATTACGAATTCGCGAAGAAATTTAATCTCCCTATAGTAGAAGTGCTGAAAGGCGGAAACGTCGATGAAGCAGCATTCACGGAAGATGGTGAGCATGTGAACTCCGAGTTCCTGAACGGAACATACAAAGCTGACGGGATTCAGAAAATGATCACGTGGCTCGAAGAGAAAAAAATCGGTTCAAAAAAAATTAATTATAAACTTCGCGACTGGCTCTTTTCACGCCAGCGCTATTGGGGCGAGCCATTCCCAATCCTGAAATTTGAAGATGGTACTGTCCGCTGTCTCGATGCTGATGAACTTCCGGTCGCCTTGCCGCCGGTTGAAAAATACGAGCCAGCAGGAACCGGAGAATCTCCCCTTGCCACTATTGATGAGTGGGTAAATGTGATTGATCCGAAGACCGGAAAGAAAGCACGTCGGGAAACAAACACCATGCCCCAGTGGGCAGGATCATGCTGGTACTATCTTCGCTTCACTGATCCCAAAAACAAGAAAGAGCCGTGGAATTCAAAAATCGAAAATTACTGGATGCCGGTAGATCTCTATGTGGGAGGTGCTGAACACGCTGTTCTTCACCTTCTGTACTCCCGCTTCTGGCACAAGGTGCTCTTTGACCTGGGTCTGGTGTCAACCAAAGAGCCATTTCATAAACTGGTTAACCAGGGAATGATTCTCGGCGAAGATGGCGAGAAGATGTCGAAGTCTCGCGGAAATGTTGTGAACCCGGATTCAGTGGTTAAGGAAATGGGAGCGGATACTCTTAGACTCTATGAAATGTTCATGGGCCCACTTGAGAAAACCAAGCCATGGTCTTCTGCTGGCACGAAGGGTGTTTATAATTTTCTCGCGCGCGTTCACCGCTTCTACTTCGATGATGCCCGTTATACTGAAGATGGTGTGGAAGATACATCAAATATCAAAGAGATGCATAAGCTCATCAAGAAAGTCACTGAAGACATCGAGAATATGCGCTTCAACACTGCTATCTCGCAGATGATGATGTTCACGAATCATGTCTACAAAACCGGCAAGATCACTAAGAAAACTGCTTCACTATTTGCGCTTGTTCTTTCTCCCTATGCTCCCCACCTGGCCGAGGAGCTCTGGAGTTATCTGGGCCACTCAAAGACACTCGCTCACGAAACATGGCCTGCCTACGATGTGAATCTCGCTAAAGATGAGATGATCACCATCGCTGTCCAGGTAAATGGTAAGACCCGTGGTACTTTCGAAGTTGATCGTGAGATCGACAAAGATCATCTGTTCGCCATTGTGAAAGCTGATGAGCTGGTTGCTAAGTACCTCAAGGGAACAATCGTTAAAGAAATCTATGTGCCGGGGAAAATCTGCAGTTTTGTGGTTAAAGAATAATGATCGCTAAACCGGAAGAAATAGTTCGCTTTAAAGAACAGCTTTTGCATCCTATCCCGGCTTCCAAAGCTAAGCGTGTGATCGAATGCTTGTTTGTCTTTGATCTTCCGGTCACGGGATCAGAAATCTGGCCATATCTCATCGACACCTCAAAGATGAATTTCGAGATGGGATTTCCTCCCAGAGAAGAACGCGAAGTAAATGGTGAGACTCGTGTCTCGACAATCACACTCAGAAAGAAAGAAGAGTGGATTGAGAAACCCTGGATCTGGGTTCAAGAAAAAGAAATCCAACAACACCGGGTATTCCTGCGCGGATGGATGGCCAGTCACCGGGGCGTTTTCCGGATCGATAAACTTTCCAATGATTCGACACGTGTTTATGTCTATTTTCGCTGGGGATTTCATAGTTTCTTAAACCATCTACTCTTTAAGATGGTTCCTCCTGCACTGGAAAAAACTTTTAATACGTTTTTTCAGGGCAAGGCAAAAATTATTCTCGAAGAAAGAAAAGACAAAACTAAAACCGGGCTAAAAATCCAGGCCAAGACCGATGCCTACGATGCCATAAGATCATATTTTCTCACTGCCGATCCACTCGACCTTGACCGAATTCATGTTAAGGAAATTGCCGGGAAGTTCGGCATTGAACTACAGGATGCAATTCGCGCATGCATCCGGATGGTGAAAGACAATGAATTATCACTCAGCTGGGATGTAATCTGTCCGCATTGTCGGGGTGCCCGTACTGAAACAAAAAGTATATCAGGACTTGTGGGCACAGGTTCATGTGAACCTTGTGGGACCATATTCGATACGGACCAGGAAGAGTCTGTTGAAGTTGTTTTCCATATCACTTCCAAGCTGCGGGTAATTCCTAAAGTTGTCTATTGTGCGGCCGAGCCGGCCAAGAAAAAACATATCAAGCTTTATCAAGGTATTGGGCCCGGGGTTTCGAAAACTTTTCACATGAGCCTTCCGCCGGGAATTTATCGGTTACGTAAGAAAAATACACCCGATGCAAAATATATTGAGCTTTCTGATCATGAAAAAGAGAACAAACTCGACTGGGATGGAAAAGATTTCTCGAAGAAGAAAATCTCAACTCATTTCGAGCTATCGGTAACAAACTTGTCTGCCGATAAAGATTTCTTCACTCTTGAAGAAGCCTGGTGGTTTAACGATCGTCTTCTTTCAGGCGAAGCACTTTCAAATCCACTCATCCGTGAAATCTTCTCTGAAGATCATCTTCAGACAGGACTCAAGCTCAATGTAGGAAATCAGGTCATTCTGTTTACGGATATTGTCGGCTCCACTCCTTTTTACAAATCAGCAGGAGATGCCGTAGCACTGAAACTGGTTCAGAATCATTACAATGAAGTGAGTGAACTCATCTTGAAACATGAGGGTGTCATCGTAAAATATATCGGTGATGCAATTATGGCAGCCTTTCTTGAGCTTGAGAAGGCCATGGAATGTACTCTTGCTATCCATAAACTATATGGCAATGACCGCAAGGATACTCCTATCCGGCTAAGAGCTTCTTTCCATGAGGGAAAAGTCCTCTGCGCCAATATGAATGTAGGCCTCGATTATTTTGGCAATACTGTAAACCAGGCCGCAAAAATTCAGAAACATGCTGATGCTCTCGAGATTGCAGTGACAGAGGTAGATTGGCAAAAACTAAAATATAAGTACCCTGACCTCAAAGTCAAGGAACCCATTCATGATTCAAAGCTGGATGTGGATGTCAGGATTCTCAAAGTTTGACGTGACCATCAGCTTAGATCATCGCAGTAGCAAAGAATTTAATCTTAGACGGGAATTTTACCTCAGCTTGGGCATTCTGACAGCATTCAAATTTCTAAAGATGGATCGCATCTCTTACCATTTAAATTTCAACAATCCGATTTCTTAAAAAAATCCTCAATTTTCAAATCCGTGTTAATCGGTGGCATAGCTTGTGCTTTAGCCTTATCGCTTTAACTAAGGGGAAAAAGTATGACTTTAATTTTCAAGATCTTAAAAAGTAGTGTTCTGTTATCACTGCTAATCGGACAAATTTCACTGTCCATTGCATCCGATCACGATGATGGTGTCTCGAGTCTAAAGAACCAGGCGCTGAATCTCACCGACTTATATGTATTTCGTGAGGACAATCAAACGGGTAAAAGCGCAGATAAGAACAATCTCGTTCTCATCATGAATAGTTCACCCCGCTCTCTACCAGAGCAGCAATATTATTTCAGTCAGGATGCGAGTTACCAATTTCACCTGAGTCGTGTGACTACTGAAAACAAGAACACGGCACCTACCGGTGCTAATGACATCGTTCTGAGTTTTACGTTTGGAAAAGAGAATGCAAAAGGTCAGCAGCCTATAACTGTTACGGCAAATCGTAATGGAGAGACCCTGAGTACCACAACTGCGGAAGACGGAACTCCGCTCCTGACAACCGATATCCAGTCAGGAATGGCTGGAAAATTGAATATTTATACAGCCGCAATTGGCGGACAGACCTTCAAAATTTTCGCAGGTATGAGAGAAGATCCATTCTTCTTCGACGTTCAGCAGTTTTTCAGAGTACGCGCTGGTGCTGCGGGCCTCGGTCCTAAAGTGGGTTTCAATCCTCCAGGACAGGCAATCGATTTCACTGAAGGATATAACGTGAATTCAATTGTGGTGAGTATGCCTATTCAGTTTCTTCAAACTGGTGCGGCGGAACCAATCTTTGACGTCTGGGAAACCGTCTTCATTAACCGTTGATCTTTAAAAAATACTAAGGACGAAAAATATGAAATTTAAAAATAAAACACTTTTGAAAGAACTAAGCCGCTTGTCTCTTGTAGTTCTTGTCATGGGAACTCTGGTTGTGAGCTGTGGTAACGATGACGATGATAATAATTCATCACAAAGACAGGAAGAAGCAGCCGGGCCTCTGGGACCGGATGCTATGCAGGTTGAGCGACTCGCCAGACCAGCGATCAACGAGGGTCTCATTATCTCAAATGATTTCCTGAACGCCTTCAATATGATCCCACCTTCTGCAGATTTAAGTGATGCTGCTGCCCCAGTAAGAGCAGAAGCTGTAAAAGTTATCGACGCTGCCGACATGATTGACGGAAAAGACGATACAACTGCTGCAGTCGTGGCAGGTGCGTTTCTTCCGGATGTCATGAGAATTGATACTCGTGTGAATATCGCTCCCGGAAAGACAGCGTACAATGCTGATGTCAGCGGGGATAAGGGAATGCTCACTGGCGGAAGAAAGATCGAAGATGATGTCATAGACATTACTCTGAGCTTTCTTGTGGCTGGAGATGCAACCGGAATGGCAGTGAAGGATAATGTTGGCTATAACAAGCACCATAAGCTCCTCTACAAGCAATCAAGCAGACGTGGCTCTGCGCAGTTTCCTTTCCTCGCTACTCCTCACTAGGAATTTGAAATGAACGTCCTACTTAAAATTTTTCTGCCCCTGGTGCTGATTGCACCAGGGGTTTTTTCTCAGGTCGATCCTTCTAAAGCTCCGGACATTGCGCCTTACGCTTACAGTGATCGAACCTCACTTGATCCACTGAGGCTCTTAATCAAGGAAGAAAGATTCCTGAAGAACAAGATCAGACGCTCATCTGGAAATGCTATGGCAATGGCAGACCTCGCTCATGTTCTGGCCTCACTGTCTCAGCTCACCGGTGACTTAAAAAAAATGGATGCTGCCGAAATAATGGCCAAAAAATCCTTGAAAAATCTACCGTATTATAATTTTAGTGCTCGCATGACTCTGGCTGAAGTTGCAGAGGCCAGACATGGTTTCGCTGATGCCATCAAGATGGCGGAGGAAGTACTGAAGGATAATCGCAGCAATACCTCCGCAATGAATCTCCTGGTCAGCGCCAATCTGGGTTTTGGGAAACCGGCGGTTGCCGCTGGTTACGTCGAGATGCTCACCGTCGCCGTTCCTGATATGTCTTCATACACTTTTCGGGGACTCACCAAGCTCGCTCAGGGACAAAACAGAGAGGGAATTGCTGATTTCAATGAAGCTTTGAGATTAGAAGGTCCGGATGAAAAATTATCTTCCGCCTGGCTCAGAGTTTTGATGGGAAGATTCTATTACCGAAGCCGTGATTTTGAGACGGCCCGTAAATATACCGACTCAGCACTTAAAGTCTTGCCAAATTATCACGCTGCCCTTGCGCAAAAAGCGGATATTGAATCCGCCATGAATAACGATGATGAGGCACTGAAACTTTACAAAAGAGCATTTCGGGAACGGGAAGAGCCACCATACTTACTCGCGATGGCAAATATTCATGAGCGACGAAACGAGCTTAAATTTGCTGAAAAATATCGCAGGAAAGCAGAACGAGCTGTCAGGAAAGAAATTGAAACTACTCCCTATGGTCACTTTAATGAGTTAGCTCAGATCCTTATCGACCGTGGAGATTCCGAAGAAAGTGCTGAAGCCGTCGAAGCTGCGAGAACAAATGTCGCCCAGAGAATGAATGCTGAAAGCTATTTCATTCTGGCGCAATCGCTCGCTTTTCAAGGCAATCCTGCAGAAGCTAAATCGGCCCTTGCAAATGCATTGGCGACTAAGGAAACAAATTTTGAATGGGTGGATTTCATGCAAGCGCTGGACTAAGGATTTGCCAAATAGAAGTGTTTAACTAGCTCAGACGAAAACTGGAATGAAATGATTGAGTAGTGTCATGCCGAGGCCTGAGAGAACAGGAATCGTCAGATTATCATCCACATTAAATGCAGAAATAAGTTCTGATGTTGATCCTATCAGACCACTGATGATGGAGAACGTGAGGATATGCGTACCAATGGTAGATGTGTTCATCGCATAGAAAAGACTGATGAGATAACAGGTGAAAAATCCTGCGACTGCGCCTTGAAGAGATTTATTCGGAAGGATTTTATCTTTTCCGTAAAGCACGCCAAAGAATGACGAAATAGGATCCGAGAAAACCAGGAACATGATCGAAAGAATTGCGATGTCTCTTTCGTAAAAATAAAGTGCCAGTGAACAACCGAGAGCATAGAACGGAAGACCAGTTACACCCTCTCTTTCTGAGCGGCGCATCAGAGGCCCCATGATCTTCAACACAACGAGATTCAGAAACCGATACTTTTTCCTGAAAAAATCGATGGCGAATCCCATCAGAGCAACAACCATAATTCCATGCGCCCAATAGATTTGTTCATTACCCGAACGCAGGAAAATAAACAGGCAGAGTGAACCAGAAGTAATGTGCCAGAGCTTACGCAAGATGTGTAAATCTGAACGCTTGTGCAGAACCTGCTCAAACGATGAATCGTAATTCTGACTGCTCGATACCTTCAAATCTCCTCCCGGAGATAAACAAATTCGGTCTACTTATTGAATGAACGTCCTTCCAATTTAAATGAAACTTTGTCCGCAGTCTACACTTTGAACAATTTCCGACTGTCAGAAACTTCTTATCCTTAGGAAATCACTTGAAAGATTCCTTTTCAAAGGAGCACTTCAGTTCATATAATTTTCTCAACAGGAATCAGGGAAATGATGAATAGTGAAGCTCATGCAGGGCCGGGTCTCTCCACGAAAAAAGTGTGGGCGATCGGTGGCGGTAAAGGTGGCGTAGGGAAATCCCTCGTTTCTGCCAATGTCGCAATCTGCCTCGCACTCATGGGCAACAAAGTTGTCGCCGTCGATCTCGATCTTGGTGGTGCCAATCTCCACACCTGTCTGGGTCTTCCGATTCCGCAAGTTACTCTTTCCGATTACGTTTCAAAAAAAATCACGAATTTTGAAGACCTTCTTGTTCCCACTCCGATCTCAAATTTGAAGATCATCAGTGGAGCGCAGGATGAGCTCGGCATGGCGAACTTAAAGCACATGCATAAGAACCAGATCATCAGAAAACTTCATGACCTCGATGCGGATTATATTCTTTTCGATCTTGGTGCAGGAACTGCGTTCAACACGATTGATTTCTTCATCACTGCAGATAAGGGAGTTCTCGTAGTTCTCCCTGAGCCGACTTCCATTGAGAATACTTATCGCTTCATCAAATCAGTTTTCTATCGTCGTCTCAAAATGATCGATGGTGTTTCTGATATTGAGAATATGATCAATGAAACAATGAACGCGAAAGTTACTCAGGGTCAGGCTTCTCCAGCTGAACTCATGAAGAAGATCTCAGAAATTAATCCTGAAGTCGGATATCGCGTGCGCCAGGAAATGTCTCAATTTCGCCCTAATTTAATTATCAATCAGGTTCGCTCACAGGCGGATATCGATATCGGTTATTCTATTCAAAGCATTTGCCGTAAGTACTTCGGGATTGAGATGACCTTCCCAGGTTACCTCGATTACGACCAGTCCGTGTGGCAGAGTGTACGGAAGAGAAAGCCACTCCTGATTGAGTATCCGAATTCGAAGCTTGTAAATAACTTCGATCGTATCGTTAACCGTCTCATAGAGTCTTAAAGGGTCGGCAATGGACAATAGAAATTATTATGAAGTTCTAGAAGTAGAAATGAATGCTACTCCCGGGCAGATTGAAAGCGCCTATGTTCGCGCCAAGAATGCTTACTCTGGAGACAGTGTTGCTCTTTACTCACTTATGACTCGTGAAGAGTGTAATGAAGTCCTGGGACAGATTGAAGAAGCCTATTCAGTTCTTGGCTTCCCGGAAAAACGCCGCGAATACGATCGCCTTCGTGGATTCAATAAAGCTGCCGGAACTCCGGTTTATGAAGTTGATTCGTCCCGTGCCAATCCAGTAAAAAAAGAAATTCAGAAAGATACCATCCAATACGAAGACTTCGGCTCTAACCTCATTGAAGCGAAAGTTTCTAAGATCACTGCCCAGAAGAAATTTGGTCTTGAGTACGAAGAGAATGCAGACATGGATGGCCGCATCCGTGACTGTTCTGAATTCACCGGAAAATTCCTGAAAGAAATCCGCGAGTATAAAAATGTAACGATTGAGCGTCTTGCTGAGATGACCAGAATTTCCAAGACTCATCTCACGGCCATGGAAAACGAAGATCTCCCTAAGCTTCCGGCCGACGTTTACGTCCGTGGTTATGTTTATCAGTACGCGAAAGTCCTGAAGCTTAATCCTGAACAGGTCGCAACTTCATTTATGCTTCACTTTAAGAAGCTCAAGATGCAAAAATAATGGAAACGGAGTCGAGCTCCGACTTCGAGCTGACTATCTCGGAAATTGATCGCGAAGAATTCAAGCGTCTGGATGTATTTCTCGCCGCCCGCCTCTCACAATTCTCACGCTCCACCATCAAGAGACTTTTTGAAGCTGAAGACATTTCTTCTTCCATCAAACTATCATTAAACAAGATGCCTCCGGCCGGAACGGTAATTGAAGTTGAAGTTCCACCACCAGTTCCCACAGATCTCATCGCAGAAAATATCCCACTCGAGATTCTCTTTGAAGATGAGCACCTCCTGATTGTGAATAAGCCAGCAGGGCTTGTGGTTCACCCCGCTCCCGGGCATTACACCGGAACACTGGTGAACGCTGTTCTCTATCACTGTCCGGATTTAAAAGGCATCGGGAGCGTAAAACGTCCCGGCATCGTTCATCGCCTGGATATGGGAACAAGTGGAGTCATGGTCGTCGCAAAAGATCAGAAAACCCATGAGGGCCTGGTTGCACTCTTTGCCACACATGATATTGAAAGAAGATATGAGGCCCTGATTAACGGTGGTCCCCGCGATCTCAATGGGAAAATTGAATCCACTATGGGTCGTAACCCGCAGAACCGCATGAAGATGTCTGCCAATGTGAAGAATGGAAAGCGTGCCGTCACACATTATTCGGTCATCAAGAAATATGAAAAATGCTCGCATATTGAACTGAAACTCGAGACGGGAAGAACTCATCAGATCAGAGTTCATCTCGCTTCATTATTGCAGACTCCCATACTTTGCGATCCGCTCTATGGAGCGGGCCCATCACATCTGCAGAAACTGCCTGAAGCCATCAGGAACAAGCTTCAAGATTACCCCTATCAACTTCTCCACGCGAAAATTCTCGGATTCAAACATCCGATCACGGGAGAGCAGCTTCACTTCACATCTCCACCTCCCCCCATCTTTCAAGATGTGCTAGAATTGCTGGATGGATATTCCGTTTAGAGAGAGCTTAAATCGCGGCCGGTTTGAAACATGGACGGTTAAACCGGACATGGATTTCCTGTCCGTGAAACAGGTTCATGGAATCGATATCGTGGGCCCCGAAACACTTCCCGCCGATGCTGACGGAATCATGGTCTCCTGGGAAGAATTCAAAAGACCTCTCGCTATCAAAACTGCTGACTGCATGCCGATTGTTATTGAAGGTGAAACCGGAGTGGTATTTCTTCATGCCGGCTGGCGCGGGCTAGCAGCCGGAATTCTGGGTCGCCCTGAGGTTCATCTCATAAAGCCTCAGAGAGTATTCATCGGCCCTTCCATTCATAAGTGCTGCTTTGAAGTCTCAGCGGATTTTAAAGAAAACTTTCCGGGTAGCCCGCACTTCATCGAAGACAATGGAAAATACTCCTTTGATCTTCAACTGGAAGCTCGCCGGAGGCTCAGAGAAAGTTTCCCTAATCTCCTGATAGAAATTGCTCCGGTGTGCACCTCATGCCGTAATCATTTTCACAGCTGGCGCAGGGATAAGAATCAAGAAAGAAACTGGAATATGTACATCAAAGGATAAGCATGGAAACTAACAACAAATCTCTCACGATGAATGGAATCACCGGAAAGAACTTCCTTTTCATTATCAATTCGCTACTCATGATGGGTGTCTCAGTTTATCTCACGAGCCATTATTACGAGACGGTTTTTCCACAGACTCTGGGTGGAGCAAAAAGCCTTTGTGATATTTCCAATTTCTTTAACTGCGACACTGCTACTTTTTCTAAAGTTTCAAATATCGCCGGCGTTCCGATTTCGTACTTTGGAATTATTGTAGGCCTTCTCTTTGCCATCACTGCGCTGATGCCATCACTTGCTCTTGAGAAAACAGCGAGTGCTGTTTCAAAATATAATTTCATCGGATGCGTAGTTCTCTTCCTCTTCTCGCTCTTTGTTCTGGGAAGCCTGTGCCCATTCTGTACGGTTTATTATGTCCTCTCAGGAATTGCGGCATTTCTCCTTTGGAAACATGGGACTGATAGCTGGATCCCGGATACGAAGACAACTGCTCTCTGGGGAGTGATTCTTCTTATTGGTGCAGGAATTTTTTATTCTACGACTGCCAAGAAGCGTGAAGATCAGCAGAAACTCTCAGTAAGTATTGTGGGCCAGTTTCGCTCACTTCCCAACCTGGGTGAGCCGGATCAGGAATCACCGTTTAAGATTCATATGGCGACTGAGAAATGGATCGACGCTCCTATCCGCATGGTGGTCTTCTCTGATTTCGAATGTCCATTCTGTAAGGTTGTGTCTGAGCAGATTCCTGATTTTATCCGCCGCTATGGTAATAAGATCAATATCCAGTACATGTTCTATCCGCTCGATAATAAGTGTAATCCCAACATGAAAAACTCAATGCACCGGAATGCGTGTGACGCTGCCGCAGTTGCAGCGTGCGACGCCAAAAAGTTCCATGAGGTTCATGATGAGATTTTCGCGAACCAAAAGGAACTCGGCTCCGGAGCGCTTCAAACCATCATGAAAAAGCACAATCTCACAAACTGTATTGATAATCCGGAACTCAAGAATCAGATTATCACTTCCATTAATCAGGGTACAAAGTTCAACCTGAAATCAACTCCTACAATCATCCTGAACGGAAAAAAGATCGAAGGCTCGATTCCTTCACCGCAATTCTTTGCCATCATGGATGATATTTTAGCGACTGAAGGAAAGTAATGTTCATAGAGACACACTGCCACTTAGATTATCTAAAAGAACTTCCGCTTGAGGACATTCTTCTTAAAATCAAACAGGCAGGGATCTCCAAAGTTGTAACGATCGGCGTGGATCCTGGAAATTTAGACAAGGTCCGGGACCTCGCCCATAACTATCCTCAGATCTATTACACTCAGGGGATTCACCCCCACGACGCCAAAGATGCAACTGAAGTCGAATTCAATAAGATTATCGAGCGCTCAAAAGATCCGAAGATGATTGCCGTAGGCGAGATCGGGCTGGATTATCACTACAACAACTCTCCCCCTGAAGCTCAGCGCGCGGCTTTTGAGCGCCAGCTCCAGATTGCCTGTGACCAGGATCTTCCTGTCGTGATTCATACTCGCGAGGCCGATGCTGACACGATTTCGATAATTAAGAATTTTTCTTCGAAGTTAAAAAGAAAAGGTGTGATCCACAGCTTCACTTCCACCAAAGAGTTGGCGGAATTCGTATTAGCTGAAGGTTTTTACATTGGGTTCAACGGTATCATCACTTTCAAGAAAGCAGAGAACGTTCAGGAAGTCGTGAAGATAACACCTGTTGATCGCATTCTCTTTGAGACAGATTCTCCATTTCTGACGCCGGTTCCGCACAGGGGAAAAGAGAATGCCCCCTACTATCTGCCATTTGTTGCGGCGAAAGTAGCGGAGCTAAAAGGGACAGAGCTTGAATCCCTGAAGATTCAGGTTTATCAGAATTCCCTTAGATGCTTTCCCAAACTTACTGAATAATTCTCAGAAATTTGTGAAGAAGCGGATCCTGCGGGAATTGCCCGAGGAGAAATTCTTTCATTTCATCCTGGGTGATTTTGAGAAGTTCCATTCTCTCAGCTGGAATGTTTTCAGGGAGACGTCCACCCTCACGACAGAAGTAGAGTTCAAGAACTCTATACCTTTCATGTCTCGTGAGTACTTCTCTCACTTCCTTCATTCTAGTGTGTCCATCCAGGGACTGCGATTGTGTTTCCATGGCGGATATTGTGGCAAAAGACTCTACAGGCCGGATAGCGATGTCAAAAAATGTCAGGTGCGCTCAGTCTTCGAGCTTAATATTCGCTAACACCTTGCCAAGACTAGTTTTGGGCTCAGCACGATGAGCTTCTTTCTTATGATTGGCCTGCGGATGTGAGGAAGTATTAGGTTTCTCTTCTGTTGGTTCATCTGCGACATAGTCCGGATAGAAGGGTAGTTCAGATTTATAGACGATGCGATCAAGGTGCTTAACAAACCCAGACCAATGGCCTGTTTGAGAGTCAGTCTTCTTCACGATGTCGAGTGAACCCATCTTAGAATCCATGAGATCAATCAGGTGAACGAGAAACGCCTCTGAGGTCTGAGGAATTTTCGGTGATCCATATTCATACTCACCATGATGAGCGAGGAGAATGTGTTTGATGTGCATCTTCGTATAATGAGGAAAATTTCTGATCTTGTATGAGAAGCGGTCAACGATCTCGAGACCCTTCACGAGATGCCCGACGAGCTTCCCTTCTTCAGTGTACTCAACATTGATTCCATCCGTGAGCTCATAGATCTTGCAAAGGTCATGGAGGATACAACCAGCGACGACATAATTTTCGTTCACACGGTAGTGCTTTGAGAGTGTGAGGGCGAGCTCAGTGCAAGAAAGAATATGTTCAATGAGGCCGGATTTGTAAGCGTGGTGAATCGACTTCCCTGCCTGCCAGGTCTTGAGACGTCTGGCTATCTCACCATCGGTAATAACATTCCGGAGAAGGTCGCGGATATAAACATCAGTCAGCCCATCCACAATTGTGAGAAGCTTCTTGTACATGACTTCCGGATCTTCCATGGCCTTCATCTGGAAATCATCGATATTTACTTCGGAGTTTTCGAGCTTCATGATCTGATTCACGATGAACTGCTTTCTGCCCTGATAGAAATTAAGCTTCCCTCTCACGCGAACAAAATCATTTTTCACAATGCTTTTTTCAACTTCAGCTGAGTAATTCCAGAGACGGGATTCAAGATCGCCGGTCGCATCGGTGAGAATGATGTTGAAGTATTTCTTTCCGCTCTTATCTTCGAGGCAATTGATGATCTTCACGAGGAAGACCGACTCAAATTCTTCTTTTCCGTGGAGCTCAGATACAAATAACTTCTTCATAGGGGGAGTACTCGCGTCAAGTGGTGAGAATAAGGTTTTCTTTCTACCCTTAATTCAGGGAATCCGCTACACAAAAGCCTTCGTAAGGAGTATATCTAAACCGTTAAAATGTCTTTGTTTTTGAACCAAATCTGATATCACGTCGGTGACAATAGGAGTCTTATGAGAACAGTGAAAGTTGGAATCAATGGAGTTGGAAGAATCGGAAGAACGATTCTTCGTGCTTACTTCGATCGTATTCAAGTGGATGCCAAAACGAATATTGAAATCGTTGCGATTAATAATCCTGGTGATCCAACACCATACATTCACCTTCTGAAACATGATTCACTTCATGGGAAACTAAAAGGTGATTTTTCTTTCGATCAGGAATCACGCACTGTCAGCTACAACGGAAGAAAAATGAAATTCTTCTCAGAGAAAGATCCTGCTGCTCTCCCCTGGGGATCAGTAGGTGCAGAAATCGTGATCGACTGTACCGGTATCTTCAAGGACAAATCTAAGCTCGGTCTTCACATGAGAGACACCGTTAAGAAAGTTATTATGTGTGCTCCGGGGAAAGATCTTGATGGAACATTCGTAATGGGAATCAACAACGACAAATACGATTCTTCAAAACACCACATCATCTCAAACGCATCTTGCACGACGAATTGTCTGGCACCAATTGTGAAAGTTCTTCACGAGAATTTCGGTATCGTAAACGGTCTCATGACTACTGTTCACTCGTATACATCCGACCAGAATCTCCTCGATAACGCTCATGATGATCTCCGTCGCGCGCGTGCTGCGAATCTTTCCATGATCCCGACTTCAACCGGTGCAGCGAAAGCGCTCGGCGAAGTTATTCCTGAAATGAAAGGTAAGCTCGATGGTTATGCTGTCCGCGTTCCGACTCCGGACGTTTCGATGGTTGACCTCACGGTTGTTCTCGAGAAGAAAGCTTCGAAAGAAGAAATCAATGCGGCGATGAAGAAAGCTGCTGATTCAAATCTCAAAGGCATTCTTGGTTATACGGAAGAAGAACTCGTTTCTATGGATTTCATGGGAACAACTGAATCTTCAATTTTCGATTCGAAACTCACAAATGTAATCGGCAATACGGCGAAAATCGTAAGCTGGTATGACAATGAAGTGGGCTTCTCGAATCGCGTTCTCGATCTATCAAATTTCATTGGTCAGAAACTCTAAGGAATTCTTATGCAGCTCAAGTCACTCGAGTCAGCTGATCTCAAGGGCAAGAAAGTCGTTGCCCGTTTTGATTTCAATGTTCCACTCTCAAAAACGGAACCAAGAACCATCACGGACGCTTCACGAATCGACATGGCGATCCCTACAATCCGCATGATTTTAGAGAAGGGTGCTTCGAAACTCATAATGATCAGTCACCTTGGCCGACCGGACGGAAAGGTTGATCCGAAGTACTCACTTGAGCCAGTTGCTGAATATCTCGCAAAAAAACTCGGCACAGATGTCATTCTCTCTGAGAGTGCCATCGATAATGGTGTAAAAAATCTCCTTCAGCTTCCTGAAACTAAGCTTGTTCTCCTGGAGAACATCCGTTTTTTACCAGGCGAAGAGAAAAACGATATGGATCTCGCTGAGAAAATTTCCCGGTATGGTGATATCTATGTAAACGATGCCTTTGGTGCCGCTCACCGGAAACATTCTTCCACTCACGCAATCAATGCTTTCTTTAAGAACCGCTCTTATCCAGGCCTTCTTATGAAAAAAGAAATTGAATCGCTTGGTGCACTTCTCGAAAAACCAGCGAAGCCATTTGTTGCAATCATTGGCGGGGCTAAAGTTTCTGATAAAATCAAGACTATCGAGAAAATGTTGGTGCTCGTTGATACTCTTCTTATCGGTGGAGCGATGGCATATCCCTTCCTCAAGGCCAAAGGCATGGAAGTTGGTAAGTCACTTTGCTCAGATGAAGATGTGTCTCTGGCAAAACAACTTCTGGTCCAGGATCGCGGTGGAAAAATCCAGCTCCCAAAAGATCATTTGAATGCAGTTGAATTCGGTGGAACTCCTGTCCCTTGTCCGGGAACGGCTATTCCGAAAGATCAGATGGGTCTTGATATCGGACCCATGACCATCAAGGCGTATACCGATTATATTAAAACAGCGAAAACTATTTTCTGGAATGGCCCGATGGGTTTATTTGAGAATGAGAACTTCGCCAAGGGTACCATGTCGATTGCTCACGCGATTGCAGAAACGAAAGCTTTCTCTGTTGTTGGCGGCGGTGATTCAGTCGCAGCCGTTCAGCAATCTGGTGAAGCAGAAAAATTCTCTCACGTATCATCCGGCGGTGGTGCGAGTCTTGAATACATTGAGCGCGGACAGCTTCCTGGTATTGAAGCCCTTAAATTCGGAGTTTAAACATGAATAAGCTCATGATCGCTAACTGGAAGATGAATCAAACTGGTGCTGAGATCAAATCGTTCTTTGATACCTTTGATGAAAAATATACTGGAAAAAGAGAGGCCTGGATTGCTCCTCAAGCGATGCAGTTTATCTTTGTTCAGGGTCGCGGCCAAAAACATGGCGTGAAAGTTGGACTTCAAAATTGCTCTGAACAGACTCATGGTGCATATACAGGTGAAAACTCTGCACACTTTTTTGCCAGACACGGAGGAAACTTCGTGATCATCGGGCACTCAGAAAGAAGACAAATTTTTGGCGAATCATCGAAACTTTGCGCTAAGAAAATTTCCCGCTGCTTGGGCGAGAAGCTGGTTGCTGTTTACTGTGTCGGTGAAACTTTACCGGAACGCGAATCAAAACAGACTCTCCATATTGTTGCCGATCAGCTCCATCAGGGTCTTTCAGATGTTGCAGGGGTTGATGCCCAGAATCTCATCATCGCTTACGAACCAGTTTGGGCAATTGGAACGGGTAAGACCGCCTCCCCTGCCCAGGCCCAGGAAGTTCACGCCTTCATTCGGACTGTACTGAAAGAGAAATTTCCGGCCTTTGGCGACAAGGTTAAGATCCTCTATGGCGGGTCCGTAAAGCCCGATAATGTCGAAGAGCTTCTCTCTCAGAAGGACATCGATGGGGGTTTAGTCGGAGGCGCATCGCTTAAGGCGAAGGATTTTCTGGCCCTCTGTGGGGATAAATAGTAAAAATAGAGACTCAATTATTTAAGGAATCACATGGTTACTACTCTTATCGTTCTTCATGTTGTTATTTGCATTCTTCTCGTTGTGACGGTTCTTCTTCAGTTCGGTAAAGGAGCTGAGACAGGGGCAATCATGGGCGGGGGTGCTTCTCAGGCAGTATTCTCAAGCTCAGCGAAGGGTAACTTCATGACGAAGCTTACAACTGCACTCGCGATTGGATTCATGGTTAACTCCATCATCCTCACAACCATCAAGTCACGTGAGTCTCGCAGCTCACTCTTTGATAACGAAGCACCGGTTGCAGCTCCCCTGAATTCAGACACTGAAAACCTCAATGCTAAGCCGACGACACCAACAACTGCTGCTCCAGCAGAAGCGACAGCTTCTCCGGTTGCTCCGGTTCCGGCGACTACGAATCCTTCACCAGCTCAAAAACCAGTTCAGCAATAGTTTGGGCCTGCATGTCGTGCAGGCCATTTATAAAGAAGGCTCCGAAAGGAGCCTTCTTTTTTGCCATTTTCTCTGATCAGAATTTACATTCGTTGGGAAGCCAGTCGTAGTGAACTAACGAAATTTCCTTCTTCAGAATCTTCGTCTTAATCGGCTTACTATTTCTCTCACCGTCTCCGGTGAGAAGATTAAGATCGCAGCTTCCGCCAAGCTCAGGATCAATCCGGTCGTACTCAGAAACAGTTATTCCGGAAAGAACGAATTTTCCATGACGGAAAGAAATCGTGTATTCACGGAGGCCCGCCGATCTGCCGGCACCTGAGTGATCGATCATAATTTTAAATGATCCGCTCTCAAGAAGCTCAAGCGAAGCTCCGGGATTTGAATGAGCATATACGAGATGTTTATTTGAAATGATATCGAACGCCTTCTTATTCGAAAGCGATATTACAAGCTCATTGTAGTCGCTCTTATCAGCGGCCGGATGAAGCTTTACGACGTCATCAATACCATCGCGGTTAAAGTCAAAGCTAAGCTCATGCTCAAGCCCCAGGTCGATTTCAGCAGGTAACCTGGAAGGATCCAGACCTTTTGGGGTGGAACAGGATAACAGCACCAAAAACGCCGGAATAATTAATGAGCGCATAGGAACTCTCCTTTAAGGATCGTTATTATGTCGGCATTTTAAGGGGAAAAATTCAGGCCTTCTTTTTCTTGGCTTCGCCATCAACGACTTTGATTTTACCGAAGTCCATTTCCTTCTCGAATTTCTTCACTTCTTCGAGAGGAAGTTTGGCATAAGGAATAGTGGGATCGAATTTATCTGAGAGACGAAGATCACGGGCAAAATCAGCTCTCACATAGCGGACATGAGCATCAAAGGTATCAAAAATTTCCGGATCGAGTTTGATTCCACGAAACTTTCTCATCGTATTCATAGCATCTGTGATCGGAAGAACTTCATTGTATGAACGCTTCGTCGTGATCGCATCAAAGAAATCGGCAATGGTACAAACGCGGGCAAGAAGATGAATCTCGTCTTTGCCTTTTAATTTTGAAGGATATCCGGTGCCATCGAAATTCTCATGGTGCTCGTGAACAACACGGGCAACGACCTTGAGATCAATTTCCTTATCAACTTCACAGTGTCCACCAAGGAGAAGCTCGAGACCGAAGTCAGGATGTTTTTTAATTTCCTTATAATCATCATCTGAAAGTCCACCTGGGTTATTCAGGATGTGAGTTGGAATCTTGATTTTTCCGAGATCATGAAGAAGGCCACCAAGACCCGCATGCATGAGTTCTTTCTTTGTCGCCTTCGGATGAATCGCTTTATAGATCGTAATGCAATACATCGATACATTGATTGAATGATCGTAAGTATAAAAATCATGAAAGGATAAATTTCCGATTAATCCACGAAGTGAATCAATGTTGTGATGATCGAGAACATCCACCATGTTGGCGACAACTTCACGGCACCCTTCAATTCCTTGGGTGAGAATTTCAGTGGAAAACTCTTTGTTATTATCAAAAATATTGTGGAGATAATCGAGGGCCGCATCTTTGAGGACATTTGCTTTCTGGAGATCATTTACATTTGATTCTCTAACCAGCGAGCGCAGGTACAACTTTCTCTGGTCTTCAGCAATGTAGAGCTGGACGTATTTCTTATGAAACTCGTCGACTTCCTCTTTGTGGAGAATTCCACCGCTCGGAAAAATGCGCACGAATTTTTCTTTGCCTTTAACGACAGAAGAATTGACGAAGAGATCATAGCCAATTGGTTTATCCAGCTGGATCAGGTCACGTCTGACAGAGAAAAAACTTTGAGTCCCTTGCATCCGGGTATTGTAGCAGTTTCAGAAAAAAGCGGGAGGGTAAGAAAGATTGGTTCTGTGATCTTAGAGGCTTGAGCTAAACAAGGTATTAAGCCCAAGTTATTGAAAGCCTTTTTGCCAGATTTCGTTTTCAGGCAAAAAAAAAGCCGCCCAGAAAGGGCGGCTTCATTGATGATTTCTAGAAAGGGATGTCGTCAGCTGCGAAGTGAGCGTCGTTTGATACTTGATACTCTTGAGCAGCAGGAGCTGCCTGAGCGTAGCTTGTATCAACATTATTGTTTCTCTCTGTGTTCGCACCAGCACCTGCACCAGCTCCGGCAGAAGCTCCGCCGATGAACTGAACAGTTGAAGCGAGAATCTCAGTTGTGTAGCGCTTGTTTCCGTCTTTATCATCCCAAGAACGAGTCTGGAGACGACCTTCGAGGAATGCCTGACGGCCTTTCGCGAGATACTGATTACAAAGTTCAGCGAGTTTTCCCCAAACGACAACTCTGTGCCATTCAGTTTTTTCCTGCTTCGCTCCTGCTTTATCAGTCCACGATTCAGTTGTTGCGAGTGAGAAGTTACAAACAGGTGATCCACCTGGTGTGTACTTCAGCTCTGGGTCTTGTCCGAGTCTTCCGAGAAGGATGACTTTGTTCACGCTCATGATTGCTCCTTAATCGCATAGGTTGCGAATAAAATTTGGTAAGGTTTTTCCTATGAAGACATTCTTACCGCAGGTTATTAAGGCCGGAAAAGAATATTTCCTGTCCAAGCCTTACCTGGAGAGATGGAAAAACAAGGCCAATTTGTTTAGGTAAAAATCGCTGGAATTTATTGGCCTTGATGCAGACCGAAAAAATAATTACTGATTAGTGAAAGAACTTTCGGTGACTCGTCCTCTTAAGGCGACCGGGCTTTCAGGGTTGGCCTTGAGGAATTCCTCAACTTTCTGGCGGGTAAACTTCACGTCTTTTTTGTACCAGGCGGGATCAAAGCCACAAAATGGGCACTTTAGGTCCTTACGATAGAGCGACTTATAGGAGCTATCGAAGATAATCCATATAATAGGAAGGGAGAGGACACCTTTCCATGCGAACCACGGTGAAAGACTGGCCGTCGCAACGAGTGTCAGAACCAGGATCTGAAAATAGTGTCTCGATTGAATCGAGCGCGTGTAACGAAGCTTCCGCGGGGTCCGGCAAAGGGCACAGAAACAATCGCGGGTGTGGCTTTTTTTCATCAGATCTCCTCAAGGGATATTAGAACATGAATGGGCAAAGGAACTGTCCCGGCAAAAACTTCCTTCACGATTTTGGACGAGCCTCTAGGCATCCCGCGATGCCTAGGGTGGTGAATTTTTTGGTGGGGAATTTTTTTGGTGGGGCTTTTGGGAGAGGAACACCGAATTCATCAAACGTGCAGCTACCCAAGATCGGCACTCTTGGGATGCTTTACACAAGGCAAGAGCCGTACCAAAATAATAGGACGTGAATCTACCGTGTTAAACCAGAAGAGAACTTCCTCAGTGACAAAACGCTCCTGCAGACTGGCCCCGATCACGGGCCAGAAGGGCCAGATCAGCATCTTTTTCTCCGCCTCACTGGTGGTTCTCATTACTATCGTCGCGTTTGTAATTAATATCGGTCTATTCGTGAAAGCGAAGATCAATCTCCAGAATGCCACTGATTCAGCTGCCTTCGCCGGAGCTGCCGTTCAATCGCGACAACTCACAACGATCGCTTATCTCAATTGGGAAATGCGAAACATCTACAAAGAATGGATGTTCAAATATTACGTAGTGGGAAATCTCAACATCAAAGATGTGGAAGATCCTTCGCAGGCAACGAACGATACCATCAGCTATCGCCTTCGTCCGACAACAGATGTTCTCAATAACGATAAGTTGTACAAGGACGTTTATAATTTTCCTTCGGTGTGTATTCACCTCGCAGGATCTAAGACAAATCTTTGTAAGCGATACTCGGTTCCGGGTCTTCCTGAATTCGGTTCAAGTAACCTTCCCGGTGCTGAAGAAGCATCCCGCGCATTCATCAACACTCTCATCGGAACCAAGGTTCTCGACTGTGTAGACCAGACAAGACTTAACATGCTGGTGAACCTCACATGGGCCTATAACGTTCTTGCTATTCCAGGTGATGAAACAATTGTCGAGCAAGGTCCGCAGATCATGGCCGACAGAATGGGCGCCTGGCCGAAAGCTGTCGAAGTAGCGATGAGAATCAGAAACCTTGAGCTCGCGGTGAATCGCCCTGCTGAAACTGGTGGTGTATGCGCTTCAAAAAATAACAGCGGAAAAGTTAATTGCGGGAAAGAGATCACCGAGATTTCCTCTCAAAATGTTCTCGGTAATGAAAGACTCATCAAGGCCTATACCAGTGCCTTCCGGAATCTTGGTAATGAAATTGAAAGTGAAATGAAAGATACTTTTACTCTCACAGAAGTACCGCCAAAAGAGCCAGAGCTTGGAAGTGCCCGCTCAGCAAGTTATCTGCTTGTTCCGGCATCAAGATCACAAAATTACAAAAAGCAATATCTCGATCTCCATCTCATGATGGTGAACTATGCCACTTTCTATAATGCCTTTGTTCCAAGATCGACTAAGACTCAATCGATTCCTACTTCGGGTGCGTGTGATGTTTCAAAAGTTGCCATGCCGGTTCCGGGTTATCCATTGGGCTTCTATAAAAATCCTGACGTCATTACTTATTATGCTGTGAGGGGTGAAGCGGAATTTGTGGGAATGTTTAATCCATTTTCCGACGGTGCAGTGAAACTTACTTCTTACTCAGCTGCGAAGCCTTTCGGAGGCCGGATCGGCCCAATGCTTTTCTTTCAGCCACCTAATGCAGATTTCTTTCAAGGCCGGACAGATGCAGTTAAGAAGAGATCTGTTCCCTATATCGCATCTCTGGACTTCGTGGGTACGGAGAATGTGGTTTCAGGTGGAACTCTTGGCCTCGATAGCTTCGCTCCTGGTGTACCACTTCCGATCAATTTTAGTGATGGCCACTTCTGGCTGAAGAATCCCGATAGCCCCCTGGGTGGATACATTGCAGGTGATGATGTTCAGTTTGGTATGCCGAATCTCGTTTACGATTATCAGACTCCATTTTCAAGCTCCAGTTACACTACCGCCACTGACGACATCAATATGATCAGGACGGCGAATCCTGATTCGGCCGATAAAGCGATTGGTCTATTCAGTAAATATCAGCTTCAGCAATTCAAGGGTCCAAATCTCGGGAATGATGTTTCCCAGGAAGTTCTCAATCAGGAAATCCAAAGAATCAAGGCACCAACTCTGTATGAGTCTGCAAATTACCTGGTACCATCTCCGGATGAAATTAATCAGCAGCTACAGGTTGATTCAGTAGGATTTATCCCCGGTAAGAAAAAACAGGTGGGAAGAATCTCAAACTACACAGCTTTTATCTACGCTCCCCTTCACTCGCAAGAGCAGGAAGATGTTTTCTGGAAGAATGGAAATGAAGTTGTCACAACTGTATTTGAATTTCTTCGTGAACAGAGATCAGGAATTCTAAAGTACAAGCGCAGTATGATCAGGGCCGCTATTGAGATTAATTCTCAGGGTTTAAATCTTACTTCGGATGCATCAGGTGCTGCCGCTGGATTTACCCGGGCCGCTAAAGGTGTGGCGGACGTGGATTTCACCCTAGGGCCGGATCAAAAGATTGGATCATGCGCGAGCTTAGCGGGTGTATTTCTTTATTTCTATTACGGCGATCCGGCCCTGAATGACAATATGGTTGCAAATGTTTCTGGTTGTCCTCAGACTCTCGGACAAAATCTCAGAAATTATTTCAGTGCAGGTGTCTCAGGTTCTGGATTTTCTCCATCTCACTATATGATGGATTACAACTACAACCCGGAAATGCAGAGAGGAGCGCAGTCGCTTTTCACCGCGTATATGCCCGGGCCATTTACTGGTGTCGGAACAGATGGTGTTTTCAAGAATCCAATCCCGGGAACGGAGGTCGAAGATGAAACAATGCGGCGAAACTTTTACTCAACCAAATTCGTCCAAATTGGGTCTCTGACTGGTTCAGGTCCGTGGAATGAATCAACATCGAACTTTGTTATGTATTCTGAGGGCGACGTTAAGACCTCTGCAGGCTTTAACCGGGCCCAAAAACTTTACCGAAATCCCCTTGATCCCCAGGCCGTCGGTGCCGATATAAACTCAATCAGATATTAATATTTCCTGTCTTGAAATGAAGCGCCCCCCGCCCCTATAATGTCTTAATCTTCAACCACCCTCTTCAGAAAAAAGGATCTTTTGTGGCTAAGAAAAAGGCTAAAAAAGTAACTAAGAAAGCAGCTCCGGCAGCTAAAGCAACTAAGAAAGCACCAGCTAAGAAAGCACCAGCTAAAAAAGCGCCTGCTAAAAAAGCACCAGCAAAGAAAGTAACCAAAAAAGTAGTCGCTAAGCCGAAGCCGGCCGCAAAAGCACCTGCTAAAAAAGCACCACCAGCTAAGACGAAGCCGTCTGTGAAAGCTGCTCCAGCTTCTAAAAAAGTAGAAGCCCCTAAAAAAGGTCCTGCTCCGAAGGCCGGCAAAGAGAAGAAAGCTCTCGTTCCAGTGGTTGAATCAAAAAAACCAGCTCACGCAGCTGCGATTAATGAGGACTACACCAGCGATACTCTGAATGATGATTTTGATGCTGAATTTGATGCTGATGAGGAAGAAGAAGGCGAAGGCGCCCCTGCTAAACCTGTTGATGCTGACGAGGATGAAGAAGAAGGATCATATGGATACGGTTGGGGCTATGAAGAAGGCCTCGACTCTCCGGAAGAAGAATCTGAAAAAGTAGACTTAGACGAAGAAGACGAAGACGTCGAATACGTCAAAGGTCCGAAGAAGAAGCCAGCAGCAGAAGCCGATGAAGAAGAAGAGGAAGAAGACGACGACGATGACATCTAGATATTAAAGAATGGCTCCGAAAGGAGCCATCTTTGTTTTAAGCCGTAAAAATGCGAAGTCAATTTGGTGAGGTGCCTATGAATAAAAAGAAACTCGAGCTATTTTTCTTTCCCCAGTGTCCCTATTGCCAGCTTGTACTCTCAGCTCTGAGAACAACTGGTCTTGAGAATGAAGTGGAACTCCTGGATATACAGGAGAATCCTCATTACAAGCAGAGACTCGTAGGTGATACTGGGAGAGGAACCGTTCCGTGCTTATATATCGATGGCAAGCCGATGCATGAATCGAAGGACATCGCGAACTGGATCCACAAATACGCGATGGAAGAACAGGACGAAAGGCCTGAATCCAGAAGTTAACAGGAGTCCTCAGTGGAAGTCAGAGATCCGGTCCATGGTTCGATTCCGATAGATGATGCGGAAATAGAAATTCTTGAACATCCTTTCTTCCAGCGCCTGCGTAACATCAAACAACTTGGTTTTTCTGAATATGTTTTTCCGGGTGCAACTCATACCCGCTATCTCCATTCCATCGGTGTCATGAATGTCGCTTCAATGGTTTTCAATTCTCTCTTTAAGGGAAATCAAAGTTCAGAAATTCACCGTCTCAGGGAAACACTGAGACTTGGTTGTCTCCTCCACGATATTGGTCATGCTCCATTGTCACACTCTACAGAATCTGTAATGCCCATGGTGAGTGCGCTGAAACTTCCTAAAAACTTTTCGGAATCGGTAGATCGTCAGGCGACACATGAAGATTATACAATCAAGTCGATTGTGGACTCCTCTTTCACTTCTTCGTTTAAGGGAGTGAAGAGTGCCTACGGTGTGCATCCGGATGCGGTGGCCCAGTTGGTAACTGGTGTGTGCCTGGACAAGGCTTACTTCACAGTTGCTGGGATAAATTATTTTCCGCTCATGCATCAGCTTGTCTCTTCTGAGATGGATTGTGACCGGATGGATTATTTGCTAAGAGATAGTTATTTTTGCGGAGTTTCTTACGGAAAATTTGATCTCGACTGGATTATTGATAATCTCAAAATCTGCGTTGAGAACAATGATGCCTACCTTGGGATTTCTGAGCGCGCGATCTCAACTTTCGATGATTTCCTGCTTTCACGATTTCATATGTTCATGATGGTTTACTTCCACTATCGCGCTGTCTGCCTGGAACAGATGCTTCTACGTTTCTTCCAGAGCGGAAGTAATGAATACTCGATTCCAGCCGACATTGAAGCCTATCTTGAGCATGATGATTCCTATCTCTACAAGGTACTTAAGTCTTCAAAGAACGAATGGGCACAAAGAGTTGTCAGAAACGACATCCCGAAAAAGATTCTCGAAACTTTCGGTGCCGTTCACATGGATAAGATGGCGGCCCTTGAGAAATATTTCCAGTCTGAGAATATTGATTACATCAAATGCTCTTCCCGCGGACGTCTCTCAAAATATTATAGTTCGAGTTCTCCCCAGCAGACTTATCCGATGAAGGTTATGAGAGAATCGGCTTTGTCGCAGCACCGGACCATCAAAAACATTCAGGATGCCACTGACCTCTTTCAGAAATACAGTGAGTCTCATGCCGTAAACCGCATTCACTGCGATTTTGAAGAGCTTCCACCTGCTCAACAGAAAATCATACTGGAGATCATCCAGTCGTGAGCTTATATAAGTTTTTTCTCTATTTCATGCTGACCATCGCTTATCTCGGACTGGCCAAGGCCTTGTCCCCGAGTGAAGTGGGAGTGCAGTATCTTCAGAATGAAAAAGCCTTTTCCAAAATTCTCAAAGGCAATGCTGTTTCCGTGATCCTCGTTGATACTCATACGACCGGATTTCTCATCAAAACCTATTATCAGAAATATCGGGTGATAAAAGATTACGACAATATCGAAGAAGTGATCGTTAGGACTTCGCGAGAGTTTGCTAAGAAGAACCTGAAAAACGTCGGACTTTCTCTTTATCGTAAAGTTGAGAGCAAAGAAGACATTATTCCCGTCCCACCAGGAAGCCACTATGTTGGCATCAATGAGTACGGTGAATGGAGAACATCCAGTAAGACAGGAAAGACCCGTTGGGTATTCTGGAAGGCGTACAAGGATTTTCCAAAATATTTTGGCTGGGGTAAATGGCGCCCGAATGAAGAATTCTTTCAGCAGCTTCGGAGTAGCCAATCGAATAACCGCCCCTTTTATGGTGTGGAAAATGAATTCGGTTTGAATGGCAGAGTAACTCGCGAGAACTTTCCGCATTTCTTTAAAGAAGAAAGAACAAAACAGATCAACATGAAAGATCTCCTTATTGAATACTTAAAGGAAAATTTCTAATGGCCGAAATCTTTGACCGCCTCCTTATCAGGATTCTTCTTGCGGGCTTTGTATGCCTCATGATCTATCTTTACCGATATGCCCATGTGATTTTCTATCCCTCGGTAAAGCGCCAGGTACTGAAGAAGATCAACCCTGCCGAGAATCCTGCAGATTCACTGCATCTCTTTGCGCGTGTTGTAGGGATTGCGATTATTTTTTCTTCCGTGACCTTCAATGAAACTTCGGGCTTCTTTCTTTCTATCTTCCATTTCACAGTGTGGGGATCGATCTCGATAATCCTTTATCTTCTTTCTCTTTATATTGTGGAAAGTATCGTTTTTTACAATTTTGATTACACCGATGAGATCCTGAAGCGAAAGAACATGAGCTATGCCGTCATTTCTTTCTGCCACGCGATCGTAATTGCTTACCTCACTAAGACGGTGATGGTTGAGGCCGATAACTCTCTTGTGATTCTCCTCGTACTCTGGCTTTACATGCTTGTGATCGTGGGATTCTCGGTGAAGTACTTTTCTTTCGTCACCAAGCTCACTTTCAATCGACTATTGATACAGCAAAACCTCTCGTTGTGCTTTTCATACGGTGGATTCTCGCTGGGAGCAGGGATCATTATCGCCAGTTGCTTTGACCAGGAACACTACGACATCACGGTTTACTGTATCCAGGTCTTACTTAAGACCATTCTTTCTCTCCTCATCTTCCCGATCTTCAAGAAAGGGATGGTTTACATCTTCCCGATCAAACTCGGGGAAAGAGGTCATGAGGAACAGGTGGATATCGATCGCCAGAGTTATGGATACGGATTTTACGAAGGTTGCGTGTTTATTGCCTCGGCAATCCTGACCACAATGATCGTGAATCGCATCCAGTTTGGCACTATTTACCCATTCTTCTAGGTAGGGGCACCTCTGCTAAAATAGATACCAGAGGTGAACCATGAGACGCGCCAATAACATTTTCCAGCAACTCCAGGTCTTCGAAGGAGAGATTGATCGCTTAGAAAATAAAGTGATTGAACTTGAAAACAAGATCACGGAAATGATCAAGCTTGATCGCACTCACCTTATTCGTGTGAAAAACCGCGAAGAAATTTCTGATGAGTTCATCATTTCAGGAAAAACATATCAGGATCTCTCTCCCGAGAAGGCCTGGAAGCTATACCAGAACATGGATTACAATTTTATTCTCATCGACGTGAGTGCTGTGGAATTCGAACCGAAATTCCGTCTCGCCGAAGCTGTTAAAATGCCATGGGATGATTTTCCGATGAGATCTCTTGAGATCCAGTCGCGTTCAATGCCGATATTTCTAATTTCTGAAGATGGCGTGAAGTCGATTCTCGCATGCGAGTTTCTCGTTAAGCGCGGATTCTATAATTGCAGCAATATTTCCGGTGGATATGAACATTGGAAAGGATTCAAGCTTCTGAGCAAAGAGACAGCTTAGATCAGAGACCCCTTTCTCTGATTTTCCAGGAGCTCACGGTACATATTATCGAGCATGAGTTCCACCCGATCGAGTTCCACTTCCCCTAACTTAGTTGTGTACTGCTTTTCCAGGTCATTCGTGACCTGGAGAAGATTCAATTTGAATTTCTCTCCATAGTCAGTGAGATGGACCAGCTGCTCGCGCTTATCATGTTCAGATACCGAACGCGTGATGTAGCCGCGTTTTTCGAGCTCATTCAGGTGAGAAGTCATGGTTTGTTTCTTGAGGCCACAGGCCTTGCCAATGATCTTGATGGAAGGTCCATCGTTTTCAGTGAGAAACATGAGAATTTCAAGAAAGCTTGGGCGAAGATCATTAAAGCCGCGGGACTGTAACTCTTTGATGAGCTCAATCGAGTAAACGCGATAGATCTTTTTCAGCAAACTTCCAATATTCGCTATTCGCTTCATAGTCTCATTATCATACTATGAGTCTTTCCCAGAGGGAATCAGAATTTACGGAGTGGTTTTTCGATTTCTTCGGGCCATGAATAGATCTTTCCCTGAGTATGAGAAATTTCCTTAATCCCCTTCACCCATAAAATCATGCGTACTTTTTCTTTCGTCGACATCCCGAGAGCAGGAGTGATGGAAGCTACAACCAGAGTGAGAAGAAAGAGTGCTCGCATACGACCTCGTGTGAAGTTGATTTCTCTTATTCATCGCAAACCCTCTGCCATAATCCAGATTCCGAATTCAGTAAGTTGAACTATTAGGACTGTCTAAACTTTTGACAGTTGAACACCGGGCCGGAACAGGGCGAGATTTAAATACCACAGCACACCCAGAAACCGGGCCCACAGTTTTCATAGTGTTTGCGCAGATCGAAGTGAAACTTAAGAAAGCGATTTAGGTGACGAATGAATGAGTCATGACCAATATCTTGCGAGACGATTTTTTATGGATTGAAAAATGCGAGGTTGAAATTGAAAACAGTATCCAGATTGCCACTCATGACGAGTTTACTGATTCTGGCCGCCGCTTGCGGTAAGGCCGGAACACCTACAGGACTTCCGTACCGGGAAGAACTAAGGGCAGACGGATCCAATATCAACGGTACTTACTCAGCAGATCTTTTTCCAGTGAACATTAATCTTCACGCACCGAAAGCTGGTAAAGCAACTTTTACCAGAGCGGGTGATGAGCTCACGGCTAGAGTGAAGCTCGATGTGGGTGCTAAAGGCGCTTTCTATCGCCAGGCAGTTTATTGGGGAAATCGTTGTCCGGGTATCGAATCTGACCAGAACAAAGATGGTTATCTCGACATGACTGAGATAGAAGCAACTCTCGGTGATGTGATCATTCCTCTCGACGGTGATCTTGATTCACAGTCAGCCGGAACTGGAAATTATCCAACTGGGAATGAACGCGGATCTTTCTTCTACAAAAGAACTGCAAGCTTTTCGCGTTTCTTCGAAGATCTGAAAGATATTGATCCGAACACTAATGATCGCGTTCGTAAGCTGGAAGATCAGCAAGGATTTACTTTCCTCGGAAAAGTAGTCCTTATTCAGGGTGCAAGCGCAGACTTCAACATTCCAGCTACCGTCTCGAGCTACTACGGACTTTCACGTGAGCGCTCTCTCCCGATTGCTTGCGGTATTTTCTTCAGATCGGGATCAGCTCTTAGCGATGAAGCAGAAACAACTATCGTGACTTCGGGTGAACCGACTGATAGTCCGGATGTTCCGACGCCAACTGATCCAACTATCCCTTCTCCGGAGCCAGAGGTTAATCCGTTTCCGACTCCGAATCCGATTCCAACTCCGGTCCCTCAACCTCGTCCGGCACCGGAAGATGATGAAGACGATGATGTGATTGATGAAGTTCGTGACTGGTGGGATCGTGTGACCGGTAACGACGATGATGATAATGATTAAATTGTTCGCAGCTAACTGATGATAGGTTGATATCCGAAATCCCGCCACAGAGCGGGATTTCTTTTTAAGCTGCTATGATTTGTCTTGAGAAGGGATAAGAGCGATTCAGAAATGCATTTTCTTTGTCATCCAGACGGATCTGGCTTCTCAATTTACGTACTAAGAAGTTTTCAGCTACACCCACATACATCGCGGGGGACCATTCGTGAGCATGCGGGTCTAATTTGTTTTTTTTTACGAACTTCGGATTCATAAAATTGCGATATCTCTTCATGAGCTGCACTTTTTCCAGGAGGGCTGCCTCATGCTTCTGAAAAGCAATTGTCTCCCTTTGTTGGGATGAAAAGTAGTGACGATAAAGATTATGGAGTCGATTGATTGGAAATAGTGGATTCAATGAATCACGGCGCGCTTTTGAGCTGATAGCGGTATGTCCCATACCAAAATCAAAACTCCTAATAGCTCGAATGTACGACTTATGTTCATCCGTAAAAAGCGTCTGGTATTTAAACTGAATTAATCAAAGAAGTTTCTGGTACTTAATCGTTCAGAAGTCCCGCCAGCCCTGAAAGGTTTCCTTCGAACTTAGGTGGACGTCCTACGGACCATAAAAAATCCGGACGTTCTTTTGATTCCCAGCTTCCGCCGATGATCACGCCTTTGTTATCGAGGTGAAGATCGTACTCATAGGTTTTCTGGCCATTCTTCTGAATAGAACTTCCGAGAACAGGTTCCCAGGTATTGGTTTCAGACTCATCGACATAGCTCACGACAGTTCTGACTCTTACGATTTCTTTTACACCCGGCTTCGGGAAAGGCCAGCCTGGTCCGCGGCGATCAATTATCTCAGAAGTGTAATCAACGTAAGGATGATTCCACACTTCATCGAAGCGCTTGATGTCGGCGACAAAACTCTTTTTCTTAATGCCCAGATTATTTCCGAGGATGATGTGAAAAGTTCCGGCATTGAGATCATTGCGGCAGTCACGATTGAAATTCAAAAGCCCACCCGACTGTGGGCAGCGACGACCAACCTGAAATGTGTTGGGCGCCTTATAGACATTGGCATAGTAATAACTGATGAGTGCTTTGATATCAGTTGATCCAAATGGAATCACAATCCCTTGAGGATTTTTAAGACGCTTCGGCATCGGTTCATTATGATTGATGGCAGCTGGTGCCCAACCGTGGCAGATGCCTTCCCAGTACTCAGCATTCGGATTTGCCAGACGTGCTACTTCAGACTTGAGTGGATAATCATATCGTCCTCGAAGAAGATCAAACTTTTCTGCCGGTGAAAGTGCAGACAGTTCAGACTGACTCATCTGAGATGATTCGGTCATTCCAGGTGAATTGAGATCAAATCCATGTTCGCCGGAGTACCAGCGATAATTAATGAGACCTTTATTCAGCGCCCAGTAATCTCCGGACCAGTAACGCTGATTATTCCCCGCCTTCCCTTTCAGGGGCAATGCCGCTAAATTTTTTTCTGAAGATGCAGAAATTAATGGGGCCGCAACACCATCCCAGTCCGCAGTTGTATCCGGCCTTTTAGCAGGACCGCAGGAGATGAGTGGAAGAAGAATAAGAAATGGGAAAATAGATTTCATATGTTACCTCACGGCGGCTTTCTACCACCGTGAGTAACAATCTGTGATGACTCGGGAATGAAAATCAAGTTTGGCCGAAGAATCTCACTATATCATGCCGAGAATGATCCGCGTCAGTGTGAATAGATTCTTAAAACTTAGTTGAAGAAGTTCCGCGTATTCGAAATCGATGTCGCAATCCCCACCCCAACTCCGAATGTAAGCATGGAAGATCCCCCATAACTCATAAGCGGAAGCGGAATTCCCACAATGGGCAGAAGCCCTGAAACCATCGACATGTTAATGAACGTGTGCCAGAAAAAAATCGACATAACTCCTATCACGCACACGGAATCAAAGAATCGTTGGACGGAACTGGCCAGCCAGACAAGCCTCATAAAGAAAACAATGTAGAGGATCACCAGGAACACGGAACCGAAGAAGCCATGCTCTTCATTAAAAATAGCGAATACAAAGTCAGTATGGTTTTCCGGAAGATAATTGAGTGATGCCTGTGAAGAGTTCTTGAAACCCTTTCCGAAGAGTCTTCCTGATCCAATAGCAATCTCAGATTGAATGGCATTATATCCGGAGCCCTTCGCATCTTCGTAAGGATCGATGAATGTATGAATCCTCTTACGCTGATATTCCTTGAGTCCGAAGTTGTACATGAGTACACCAGACACGAGAGAAATAATCCCGAGGGTCAGGATGGTCTTCCACTTAAGACGCTTATAAAAAATCATCATCGCAAAGATAAAGAGAAGAAGCATTCCCGTACCGAGATCGGGCTGAACGATAACCATAACAGCAGGAACCATTGTGATGATTCCCGGAAAAATGAGCTCTTTGAATCCAAGCTCACGCTCAGGATAAACTT
Organism: Bacteriovoracaceae bacterium; assembly: GCA_046595005.1. Classification (GTDB taxonomy): domain Bacteria; phylum Bdellovibrionota; class Bacteriovoracia; order Bacteriovoracales; family Bacteriovoracaceae; genus Peredibacter. The sequence goes on from JBKJPL010000001.1 coordinate 327,516, forward strand.
TTGTAAAATAGCGGGCCAAAGCAAGCACCAGACCCATTTTCATAAACTCAGAAGGCTGCATGCGGATCGGACCGATTACCAGCCAGCGCTGGGCACCCATTCCGACTTTACCCATGAGAAGAACCAGAAAAATCAGAAATAGGGTTCCGATGTAAGCGACATAAGCAAAGCGCTCAATTGTCTTCGGATTGAGAAAACTGATGGCGATAGCAACTGAGGTTGAGATCGCAAACCATAAGACCTGAGACTTATAAAGAGCATCGAGGCCTTCATGCGCCTGAGAGTGTGTTGCTGAATAAAGATTAAGTACTCCAACCAGAAAGATGGCGGACATTGAGCCAATGAAGCTGAAGTCGTAACGCTTAAGGAACTGTAGAATCGTCTGGTTCATAAGTTCTGTCCTACCGGCTTAGGGGCCGCCGGAGATTGTGGCTTCGCCTTGGGAGCTTCTGCTTTAAAACTCTTCACCCAGATGTCTTTCATCGCCTTATCTTTCTCAAGGTTTTCAAGATACATCTCTGGCTGATATTTTTTCATGTATTGAGTAACTACTTTTTCAGCAACTGGAGCAGCAGCACCAGATCCTGAACATCCGTGCTCAACAATAACTGCGGTAGCGATTTTCGGGTTATCGTATGGAGCAAATCCTACAAAGAGACCGTGGTGGCGTGATTCATAATCCATGAGATCACATTTCTGATAAACCTTGTCTGCACTCGACGAACGGACCTGTGAAGTTCCGGTCTTCCCTGCCATCATGAGACCAGGACCGCGTCTCGCGAAAGCTGTTCCCTTAGGATTATTCATCACCTGAAAGAGGCCTTCACGTACGAGTGCGAGTGTCTTAGGGTTTTTCATCTTCACTTCAGACAGAAGTTCAGGATGGAAAGTTTTCACGAGTTCGCCCTGACCATCGTAAATATCTTTTACTACATAGGGACGAAAGATTTTTCCACCATTTGCGATCGCTGCATAAGCAGTCGCGAGCTGAATGGTGGAAGAAAGAACATAAGACTGTCCAATCGCGCATGAAAGAGTTTCGCCCGGCTGCCATTCCTGGCCGAAACGTTTTCTCTTCCAGTCTTTAGTAGGAATAAGTCCGTTCACTTCACGCGGAAGTGAGATCCCGGTTCTTGAGCCCATTCCGAAGGCTTTTGCATATCTCGCGATATCATCAATATCCATTCGCATCGCTGCTTTCTGGAAATAGACGTTACAGGATTCGCGCACGGCCTTCACGATGGAGGTTGCTCCATGGCCTTCTTTTTTCCAGCAGTGATAGACGCGGTTACCTAGACGGAAAGATCCGCCGCAATTAACTTCAAAGCGTTCATCTACTGCCCCGGTTTCAAAAGCCGCAATACCGGTGATCGCCTTAAAAGTAGATCCCGGAGAAAAGTGTTCCTGGATATTTCTGTCGCGAAGTGGGTGTAGCTTATTATTTACAAGAGAACGCCAGTATTCAGGCGAGAGACCCCGCGAAAATTGAGAGGGATCAAAACTCGGACGGGAAACCATGGCGAGAACCTGGCCTGATTCCACATCAATCGAGATCACTCCACCTACTCTGCCTTCAAGAGCTTCGTAAGCTGCGATCTGCATATCACGATCAATCGTGAGTTTGACGTTCATTCCCGAGAGCGGCTGCTCATCTTCGATACCCTTAAAAAGGTTATCAGTATTGATGTAACGCTTTCTTCTTCCGCGGGCATCTACTTCCACAAACTCGTGACCGTTTTCTCCGCGAAGATAACGATCAAGTTGTTCTTCAATACCAAACTGCCCGATGAAATCTCCGAGGCGATAATCAACAGCATCCCGTTCGCGTAATTTAGGAAGCTGGATCTGGGAAATTTCTGAAATATAACCGAGAAGATGCGCTCCCACTTCCTTGTCACGATACTCGCGGGAAATGAAAGTATCTACTGAGACACCCGGAAGTTCAGCATTCTGAGACTCAATCTGAGCAAGCTCTTCAAATGAAATGTTTTTCTTGATGATGATCGGCCGATAAGTGGCCTGATTGGAATTCTTCTTCAGAATGTGCTCGATGAAGGTCACTTCCACATTCAGGATCTTCGCAAGTTTCGCCAAAGTAACCGGTCGATCGATCAGGAACTGCGGAGTAAGGATGGTATCGAAGCGTGGAATATTATCCACGAGGAGCTGGTCATCACGTGAGTAGATGAGTCCCCTTGGTGCCCAAACGACTTCTTTGCGAAGACGGTTCTGGATCGAATAGTTATGAAGAGTTTCCCCTTTATAAACCTGCAGGTACCAGAGACGTGCGAGGACGAGTCCGAAGGCTGCCGTAATGATATAGGAAATCAGCGTCGCGCGGTCTTTGTGAATCTTGACGAGTTCTTCTTCTCCGAACATTAGATTTCGACTCCTCTATGACCAGAATCATGAGAGACGCGCCAGATTCCTCCCAGAAGCCAGAAGAGAATCGGAGAAATTAACGAAAGAAGAATTGATCCGGGGATAAAGCTCCACACGATCATACCAAACTTGGAGAAGTCACTGATCTTGAGACAGATGATCACAGATACAGTCACAAACCAGATGACCTGGAAGAACTGAACAATGAGCATGGTCATGAAAGCAGTCGTGAGATGGAGAAGTTCTTTCAGGTAATTTGCGGACACCATCACGATGATACCGGCAATTGTCCCCAGGGCCCAGCCTTCCACAGAAAAAATTGAGTGGATTATCTGAAGGCCAAGAATCATCCACGGCACTGCCGCTGAGTTAAGACGAATTGCCAGGAATAAAATAATAATGACATTGAAAGTGAGTCGGTATTCTTTCCAACCAAGAGCAGGAAGAATAGTTGCTGTCACAATCTCAAATCCAATGAGAAGAGCGAGAGTGATAACAAACGAGAAGAGAACCTGGGAAAAACTTAGTCTCATAACTTCTTCTCCTGAGCTAGCGGCTCTGGCTCGGATATGGCAGTGGCAGCGGGCTCTTCAACCGGAAGAAGAACGAGAACCTCTTCAAGCTTGTCAAAATCTACACTCGGAACAACTTCAATCGAAAGAGTCATTCCGAAATTTTCTTTGCGGATGTCAGTGATCATTCCGACCTTCACACCCTTCGGATAAATTCCACCGACACCTGCGGTGATAAGCTTATCACCCACTTCGACCGGTTCATTTCTCATGACGTATTTCAGAGCACACTTGAAGTTCATCACACCTTCGACAATTCCGTGAGTGCGGGTTCTTTCAACAACGACATCAGTGCGGTTGTTCTGATCGAGAATAGTGAGAACATCTGAATAATTTGGAGTCGCGCGGTAAACATATCCAACGAGACCCTGATCGGTAATCACTGGCGACATCACTTGAATTCCGTGATTGGTTCCCTTATTAAGACGGATAACTTTGAATTCGTTTGCTGAATCCCAACCTACTACCTGAGCGAGAACCCGCTGGGGAGAAAGTCCATCGGAGAAATTGAGAAGTTGCTTCAAGCGAAGGTTTTCTTTCCGGACTTCATCCATATTCGTGAGATCTGACTCAAGACGTGAAATCTGTTTCTTAAGAACAACGTTTTCTTTAGAGGTGTTCACAATGAGGAGATAGTTCTCCCAGAGTGATGACATGCTTCGCTTTGAGCTCGCAAGACCTTCCTGAACGGGAGAAAGGATCTCAGTCACAAGGCGGGTAAAGAGGGTCGGCTCATCAAGATTGAAGTTTTTTTGCGAAATGCCATAAAGTGCCAATATCGCCACAATGACATTATTGACAATTTTGGTCTTTGAAGACTCTTGGATTAGTTTCAAACGGAGGACCCTGGTTAATTTCTTATCCCCACAGAGTATCGAAAACCGGGTTTCAGGAAAAGCAAAATCAGAGGGAAAAGGCTTTGACCGTAACCACTCCTTCCCGATAAAATGACTTGCACAAATTAATCAACCTAGAACTCCTTTAAGGAATGCTAATGAAAGCTACGCTTGCGAATAAGATGTCTTACTTTATTCTGATGTTCGTCTTCCTCATCATCATTGCCAGTTTCCTATTCTCAGGATTCGACAATTTCTCTATGGGAAGCTCGAAGCACGTCGCTAGTGTCGATGGAACTCCCATTACTACTAAGGAATACCGTATGGCGCTTAATCGTCAGGTTGAATTTTTCAATCAGATGATGGGCGGAAATGGAATGACTGAAAAGCAGATGGAACAGATGGGAATCAAGGAATCGGTCCTGAACAGCCTGATCCAGTTGAAACTTATTCTTAATACGGCCGACAAAATGGGATTCGTTGTGTCATTAGATGAAGTGAAAAGCGAGATCCGGAGCATGCCTTACTTCAAAACAAACGAGCAGTTTGATGTAAACCTCTACCGCAACGCACTACAAGGCAATGGTTATGTCCCGGCCCAGTTTGAAGAGCTCGTAGGAAATGACCTGAAACAGAAGAAAGTCGAAGAGCTTTTCTCTACATCGATTATTTCTGAGAATCATGTCCGCGATGTCATGAAATTCAAAAACAATGTCATCGTTATCCAGGGTGTGAAAGTTCCCCGTCAATCACTCGCTCCACTAGTCACTGTTTCTGAACAGGAGATTAAGGAATACGCTAAGAATCCTGCCAATAAGAAAGCTCTCGAAGAGGCCTATACAGACAATGCTTCCCGCTACAATAAAGCTGAAGAAGTTAAGGCCAGCCACATCCTCATCAGTGGGGCGGACGATAAATCACTCGAGAAAGCAAAATCGATCCGCACACAAGTCACAACTAAGAATTTCGGATCTATTGCGAAGAAAGAAACTCAGGATCCGACTGGAAAAGAGAATGGCGGAGATCTTGGTTGGTTCTCAGCTGGAAGAATGGTTCCTGAATTTGAGAAAACTGCATTCGCTATGAAGCCGGGAGAAATTTCTCAACCGGTAAAAACTCAATTCGGTTATCACATCATTTATGTTCAGGACAAAAAAGCTGGAGAAAGCCGTCCGCTTGAAACTGTGAAAGAAGAACTGGCCCGTCTCGCTATCCAGAAAACAAAAGCACAGGATCTCGATAAACTTCTTAAAGAAGAAGAAGGAAAACTTTCAGCTGCTCTTTCCGCCGGCAACATGGGCGAAATTGAAGCTTTCGCGAAGAAAGTTGATGCCCAGACATTTAAAGATGTCGAAGTGAACCAGTATGATCAGTCACTCTCAGGCGCATCACTTGCTCCAACTGAAGCAGACAAGATCTTCACTGCAGAAGCAGGACAGATCATCAATCTCGGTAACCCAGGGACAATTTATCTCTTAAAAGTCGTGAGAAGAGGCCAGTCGAAGGACGAGGCTAAACTCGCTGAAGAACTGAAAGCTGAGGTAGGCAGTCAAACCCAGTCTTATTCCAGAAAGATTCGCGACCATCTGTTAAAAGCGATGGGAGATAAAGCGAAGGTTGTCACAAACAAAGCATTATTGTAAAACGAAGGCTCCGCAAGGAGCCTTTTTTTATGGCCGACAAGAAATCAGCATACGCTCAAAATGTTCCCGGTACTTACTACGTTGATGATCAGTGCATCGCTTGTCTTGCCTGTTGTATTGAAGCGCCCAAGTTCTTTTTCATGAACGATGATGCCGGTCACGCTTTCGTTGCCCTTCAACCCAAGACTCCGGAAGAATTCAAAGAAGCCGAAAACGCGATGGCCGCTTGTCCGGTTGAGGCGATTGGTAACAACGGCTAATTTGTCTTCAGAAAATCTCCAGCTCTGTAAAAAGTTCACACTCTCAAAATCCCTTTCATTTTCTCTGTTATATTCTCCACGCAAACCACGGAGATTTTATGAAATACAGTTTAATCCTTCTCGCTTTTATCGTTGCCTGTAGCAAGCCTATAGGAAACTCTAAGAAATCTCCCCTAAATGGAAATCGGATTACTAATCCGGCACCGGTTGAAGAAATCGCTGATCCACTGGTTACTCCTGATGAACAACAACTACAGACCGACGAAGATTTCAATCTGAACCGCACATACAATGGTGCGAACGTTATTTTGAATTACAATTCAAGCTCACATCTGGGAATGATCCGCGTGAAGGGTATGGACGCTGAGAAACTGAATAAGTATATGGCCCTCAATCCAATTAAGATCGATGCTCAGGTGGTGAAGAATGAACTTGAAGCAAAAGTCGGTAAACATGTGATGTGCCGTCCCGACGCTTGCTGGATCTATATCGATTACAAAAATGGTGACGTGAAAGAGAACACAAGACTCTCTGAAATTGCCAAGGCCTCAAGAATCATCCGCACCTATAAGGGCGAGAATGTTGAACTCCAGATGTTTGGTCGCAAAGGTCGCATCTTCTTTGAAGGAATGGACGCCAAGGCCCTCTTCTCTGTGATGTCCGTGCCAGAACTCGAAGCAGGCGGAAAAGGCTCAGTTGGATCTAAGAAAGCTGGAAATGGGGTTGAGTGTACGAAAGTCACTGCTCAGAAAGCTGATGAGAAAGACGCCTATAAATGTGAAGTGAAGTTTAATCACCGTACAGGTGCTATGAAAGACATTCAGCAATAGTTTTTAATAAGGGGCCGACTAATCTTTTGACGGTCCCTCCTTTCTTTTCAAAGCTCCCCATCTCCCCCTCATAAAATCATAGAATCCTTTCAGGAGACTACTCTATGAAAACTGCTTTGTTTATTCTGGCATTTATCACTCAATCTGCGATGGCGATGCCCATTGTTTGCGAATCTGACGAGAAAACCGGAGATATATCCACACTGCGGGTGAAGATCGGAAAACAGGTTTCAGTCAATATGAACGGCGCTGTCTGGAAGTTGCATCAACTGGGAATCAGTCCTTTGGGTCCGGGTGAGTACCGCCAAATTATGTATGCCTCTCCAACTCCTCGCCCGGAAAGTATCCATATGACCATAGTCAAGGACGGTGCAGTTTATGGTTATGTAGACGCGAAATCTCCTGAAACAAATGGAATCTATACCGGAAAAATCCGCATTGGCGGAATTCTTCGCAGCCGGGTAATTGAAGTTGAATGCAGGGACGAAGCGATCCACGGAATCCAATAACCAATGAGAAAGTTTTTTGTCCTATTCCTTATTCTCTTTCAGTTCTCTGCTCTCGCAGATGTTGCGGTCGTTACATACAATATGGCCCAACTGAAAAGAAAAGGTCTTGATCTGGTTGCGTGCACGAAAAGAAGGGTGGCCTTACAGGTTGATGCCATTTTTAAAGATCCAGCTTCACCGATTTATGCAGACAAAAACTTTGTTCTTCTCATCCAGGAATCATGGACAAAAAAATCCTTCAATGCTCTTAAGAAAGTCGCAGTTGAAAAGGGCTATTCTTATTTTCCGGAAGAACATAAATTTGTTAAAGACTCAGGCCAGCTGATCATTTCTAATCTTCCTTCTGTAGAATTCAAATCTCTGCCTTTCTCGCATGATAAATATGCCAGCAAAGGAATTATTTACGCGCGATTTGATCTGGGCGAAGGAAAAACCCTGGGTGTTATCAATGCACATACTGCATTTAGTGAGAAAAGAGGCTTCAGCGAAGAGCATAAGCTTCACTTCACTGAATTAGTTCAGGCCGTAAAAAAATACAAGGCCCAGACCGGTCACTTTATCATCGGTGGAGACTTCAACGCCGGACCTGATATGGGATACAAAAATACTGAATTCAATATTTCTCCCTGGGATGCATCGCTGGTTTCACCGATGAAAATTGAAGGAATGAAACTTCTGGAATCGGTTGGGGTCACCTGGGATGAGACGAACAATATGCTTGTTCGCAGTCCACCACTTCTTCTTCGTCTCGTGAATAAATATAAGAATGGTTACACCGGCTGGGATATGACTGACTCAACTCTGGACCATATTTTTGTTCAGGATAATGCAGAAGTCACAAGACATGAGCTGGTGTTCAACAAGAAAGTGCCTTTGAATTGCGGAAAACGCGATGACAGTGAAGGGCTTCATCTATCTGATCACTACGGTGTCATGGCCGTGATCAAAACTCCGTAAGAAGTAAATAGAGGACACCTTGCGGTGTCCCCTACTGGAGTATTATTTAAGATCTAGGGAGAGATCAAGCTATTAGCGCTTGATGTTCAGAACTTCTTGCAACATCTGGTCAGCTGTTGTGATCGTTCTTGTGTTCGCCTGGAAGTTTCTCTGAGCGCCCATGAGGTTCACGAATTCATTCGCGATATCAACGTTCGACTGCTCGATAGACTTCGAAAGAACATCACCACGACCATCAGAACCCGGCTTACCAACGGCAGCCTGACCTGACTTACGAGTTTCTTTGAAGAGGTTCTTACCTGTCTTGAAGAGGCCTTCGTTGTTCTCGAATTTCGCGATAGCAACCTGACCCAGATCAACACTCTTACCATTGTCATAAACCGCAGTGAGAACACCCTGGTCATTGAATGACATTGAAGCGAGAGTTGCAGCTGAAGATCCATCCTGAGAGTGACGATTGATAGAAGACTTCGAACCGAACTGAGTAGCAGCATCAAGACCAGTTCCGCCTTCTTTCACCGATTCACCGAAGTTGAAAGCGATCTGCTGGTTAGCAATTGCACCCTTATTGAAGTTGAAGCTATTGAGACCCTGAGTTTCTTCCTGAAGGATACCCTTCTGGTCGAACTTAAGAGTTCCGTTTGCCATCTCAACCATTTCGCCCGGTACGCCGTTAGCAGCTTCTGCTCCATCAACCATACCGTGATACTGCCAAGTACCGTCTACTTGCTTATTGAAGTAAGTTGTTACGAGACGAGCTGTACCAACTGAATCGTAAACAGTTACTGAAGAATTGAAGTTTGAAGTCTTGTCCGGATTCTTCGGATCGAAAACTTTCACGTTGTCACGAGAGTCGAGGTTAAGGTTCATCTTAACTTCTTTCGTAGCAGCCGCTGGAATGTTTGTGTTACCGAGTTTGATCGCGCCCATCTTATTAGTGATGCCGCCTTTATCGTCGGCCTGGAAGCCTTCTACTTTATATCCGTCACCATTGACCATGAAGCCTTCCTTATCGAAGTGGAAAGCACCGTCACGTGTGAAGCCTTTACCAAATGGTGCCTGGATCTGGAAGAATCCTGAACCATTGATAGCAAGGTCTGTAATGTTGTTTGTTCTTGTTACTGCACCCTGAGTGAACTGAGAGGTAATGTGAGCAAGTTTTGTACCTGATCCCATCTGGTCACCACCATCGATACCTTTCAGTGAATTTGCGATTAGATCCTGGAACTCTGCACGTGATGATTTAAATCCGTGTGTTCCTGCGTTGGCGATGTTGTCACCGATGACACCCATGCTTGAACCAGCAGCGTGAAGACCAGATACACCAATGTTAAAAGACGAAAGAATACTCATACAGTCCCTCCTAGACACCTGGCGAGGGGATTTGAGCACTACAGGCTCTCATCCATGGCTTCCAAGAAGGACCAGCCACCTCATCCGATTAATATAAATGCTCCTCTGCCACTCCTAGCAGAATTACATCATGAATAACGTCGAATCGATTTTAGTAAAAACGTTCTCGTTCATGTTGTTTTTGTCGACAGCAGTCACTACTGTGTTTTTGTCGACATCAACTACATAAGCCGCTTTGTTGGTGATCACGAGTGAATCGTGGCCGCCCTTGGAACGTAACTTACTAATCGCTTCTTTAAGCTTCATGTACTCATTTCCATCAAGCTCTATATTTCTCTCCTGCAATCTTTTCATTGCATGAGCTGAAATGTGTACTTCAGGACCAACATCTTTCTGAGAGACCTGCGGCTGCAGAAGCTCTTTATCGATGAGGCCTTTAAATTCGCTCTTCTCTCCTTTCGCAAGCGTGTTTGCTTTCTCTGCTTTCTGGACATCAGAAGGCAGCGAGCTCACGTTAGGAATTAGAAAAGAATTAACCTTACTCATTATTCGTAAATTCCTGCGTTCTCTTTGTAAGCGTTCATCGCTTGAGGAGAAACCGCATTTGTTTCGTTACTGTTAGATTTTACCATCGGAGCACTATGCCCCGACAAGCCGGAATTTAATGCCCGCGCTGCCTCATGTGTACTTGTCTCTGCTGTATGGAAACTTGCTACGTCACGAAGATAAACTTTTTGTCCGTTCACGAGAAGTACCGGTTCACCTTCATCGAAAGTGACAGATGATACAACACCAGTTGCTTCAGTACGTGCGCCAACTTCCTGGCCCATCTGATCCCATGCTTTCACCTGAACGCGATACTTACCTTTCACTGCCGGTGTTCCGTCGAGAGAAACTCCATCCCAGGTCATCTGGTGACCACCTTGAGACATTCCATCTTTCCAGATCTCACCGATGATGTTGTTTTTCTCATCGTGAATTCTCACCATGACTTTCGCAGCTTCACCATCAAGCTTGAAGAGAACATCTCCCGGATCGCCGGAATTTTTCAGTTCAAGTGATGAGCCGTGAGTAACAATTTTCTTGCCGACAAAAGAAGCGGCATAGAATTTATCCTGAAGACCTTGTGTCTTATTACCCTGATCGAATTTCTTATTCAGTTCAGCGAGCTGCTCGAGCTGAGAGAACTGCGCGAGCTCTCCTGTCATCTTACCCTGGTCCATCGGATTCATTGGATCCTGATGCTGGAGCTGATAAGTGAGAAGCTTAAGGAATTCATCTTTCCCCATCTGGTTATGAGGACCTTCCTTATAAACCTTGTCTGTAGTTGGCTTGTATCCTGTCGCCTTGTTGATCAATTCTTCTTTGATCTGCGCTTCAGATTTCTGCTTACCACCGCTGAGCCGGCGCTCGGCTATCTCAACCTGTTGGTAGCGCTGTTCCTGTGGTGATATTGGTCTTCCGATTTCAGGCATTATGCCGCCTCTTTGTTCAGAAGTTTCCAGAGGTCTTCACGTTTCTGAGAGTCATGGCGGCGCTGATTTGATTCAGAACCAAACTGTCTTTCCTGACCTGCACCTTTCTGATTCTGGCCATTCATATCGAATTCGCTCTTCGCAGTCTGCGATGGAACTTCAACCTTCATGTCAGAAACATTGATTCCAGCGTGAGAGAGATGCGAGAAAAGATCTTTTGAATTTTGCTGGAAGAAATTCTTCCCTTCCATTGAGTGAGCGCCAATGTTGATGGCAACTGCATCAGCGTTAGCGTGGCCAACTCTTGAAACAGTAATATCGATCATACCGAGCTGGTCATGATTCATGCGCATAGAAACGGTTGGTTCCTTAGCTGCTTTCGCCTGGACGATATAATCAGTAATCGCCGTCATGATCTTGTCAGGATTAGATGTCTTGATCTGTGACATGTCGAAAGTTTTCATTGGGGCCTGCACATCACCAGTTGAGCCGGCTTTCTGTTCTGACTGCATATTGAGAATGAACTGTTGAGAGTTCATCGGCTGAGAACCTGCTGCCTGATCATTAAGAGCAGCGAGGTCTTTTACAACTTGAGTATTCTTTAGACCATTCTCGAGAGCGATCTTATTCGCCTGTGGATTCATGCCGTAAGCATTCTGTGGAACTGCTTTCTTACTGACCATGTTTTTCTGGGCAACGAAATCTTCCATATTCAGAAGTTCAGGATCAATTTCTGCCTGAGCGAAATCTATAGCTGGCGCGCGACCAGAAACTTTTCCAAGCTGCTGCTGAAGTTCAACATTAAGTTCAAGATCAGCGTCTGTGACTTCTTCACCCTGAGCGAGCTTCATAACCATTTCATCAGTCATTTCAACTTCAGCTTCAGTTTTAACTTCAGTTGTTTCAGGACCAATAAGGTTCTGAACATCTTTAGTCATCGCGGGATCAAAGATCTTCGGGCTGACTGAATCTGGTGTAGCTGTCTGTGCTTCTTCATTGATGAGTGATGAAGGTGCTCTGAGTTCTTTATCAGCAGAAACTTTTACTTCCTTAACTTTCGGCTCATCTGATTCTGTCGCTGCCTTGAGCTCAGACTTGAACTCTTCCTTCGCGCGCTTCGATGACTCGAGGTCACGCGGCTTATCGTTCTTCGAAGGAGCGGGTGCCTTCTTCGGAAGCTCGATAGGTTTGTAGGAAGACTGGATCATTCATTCACTTTGGTTAGTGGTCCTACAGTCATTTTCCACAATTCTTACACCTTTTTGAAGCCGGGCAATAACTTCCAAAATCCCTTGAGGAAAATCTCACGAGCGGCAAATTTTGCCGGGCCTCTTCTTACACTCTAACGCTAAGTGTGTGATTGATTGTGGAGTGAAAGTGGAAACTCTACTGACGGGTCGGAAGTTGGAAGCCGAGCTGGCCCGGACTAAACACAGGTCTTTTACCTTCAACCTTAATCCAATCCAGAAACGTAGGGGCAGGTGCCCGCCAGTGTTCCCACTGGATTCTGCGGGCGATATATCTCTTCACCAGAGAGAGAAAATTTTCTTCCTCACCATAGTCCAGAGCGAGTAGTGAAAGCATCGCTTCGTCTTCGATATAAAGTTTTATCGTTCTTCCCATCACTGTCACTGGCCTAATGGAAAAGCAGTGATCTTTAGAGAATTCATCACCTTCATCAAACGCGGGACCATTCTCAAAATACGAATGCATTTTAAAATCACGATCATTCCACGAGATCTCCAGTCGATGTTTGCGCAACCAACGAAGGAGTGCTCTTCCCTCACCGAGCTCATGCGCTTCACGAGAATCTTTGCAGACGGATTCAATATAGGCATCACGAAATGAAACTTCACCATCACCTTTCATTTTCATGATGATAATGAAATCGCGGTCAGTGAGCTTGGGTACTCTGGGTTTTCCCTGATAGCGAATGGTAGTGAAAAATATAAGGGGAGATGGACGAGGAGATTCGTCTTCGTAGCCAAGTTTAATCCGTCCGTAGGAAAGGCTTTGCTTCATCCTTCCCTACTACGGCACTATTCCGGAAAAAATTAAAGGGGCCCTAATGCCCCTGAATTTAATCGTTAAAGAAGAGTCCAATACCTTCTTCATCATTCACCCAGACCGGAACATCATCTGGTATCACACCTTTCAGGATTTTTGTGTAAGCGAGAAATGCTCTGTCACGGTCCGCTGGAACGCTTATCATATCCACAAGATCATAGGTGAGAGCTTTCAAGCCTGCAGGAGTGACAGTATCAGGTGGATTGTTGCCGAAATAAAACCCTAGGTTGCCGGTGGGCGTTCCGTTTAGCGACGTACATTTTGAAGAATTCAGATTTACAGTCATGGTATAAACCGTAGTAACTTCAGTCATCGGCCCCATGAAATATCCCTGGTTCGCTACGTAAAGAGCTCCGAAGCTTCCGTATCCAGAAGCGTTGGAATCGATGACCATCAGACATTGATTACCAGAAACTGTTGTGCTGAGAGGGGCATCGAACAATTGAGAAGATGAAAGGTAATCAGTGGCAATAGCCTTGTTAGGTCCTGGAACCATACCCACAACATCAGTGAATAATCCATTTCCGACGATGGGTTTTATCGTAGCTGCCGCCCCCTGGTTAAAGATGAATCCATTCGTGATATTTCGAGCGACGACGTTATTGACATTGTCTGAATAACCAACAACACCACCACTGTCTGTGACACCAGTTAACAGGATAAGTGTCGATTGAGAATCTACTTCATTGTTGACTACCTTTGGAGGCTTAGTGTTGTATTCAAGACTTCCCACAATTCCGCCAATAGATACAGAACTACTTCCCAAAAAATCAATTTGACCTTTGAATATGCTGCGGAATACTTCACCCTGATTAATGCCGGCGATACCACCCACATTCGTAGCAACGGCTGATCTGAGATTAAATTCAGCATCTACAGATCCGTATGTGATTTGACCTGAATTTTTATAAGCGATACCACCGATGAAGGACAGGCTTTTAAAATCTCCGTAAACATTTGCATGGTTAATTTTTCCTGTGGATGTGTTCTCGTGAACAACTCCACCTATCTCAGTGCCTAAGTCATCGCCTTCCATGTAAAGATCTTCCAAAAGCACATTGCTGATGGTTCCCTGGTTAATTCCGGCAAGGCCTCCTTCCAGACAGCTTGAGCAGCCAGAAGATTTAAATATCTTGAATCCAGCGAGTTTTGTGTCGTGAAAAGATGAATTTGTGGCAATGGTTCCGATGAACGGGCTTCCGTTTGAGTTGTTATTAGAAAAGTAAGAATGAATAATCCGTCCTTCTCCATTGAAGTGACCTGAGAATGTCGGAACGCCATTATAGTTAGAAATATAAACGTCCTGCTTGAGACTGACATGTCTGCCGGCCGGAACGAGCTCCAGATCTCCGAGCTGATCATCTCTGCAGACAGTAATAGGATTAGATAAAGTTCCTCTCAGAGCACTCACCTGTGTTGCTATTGGCTCATTATTCAAAGTCGATGCACAAGGACGATTCAGTTCAAAGGCGAGTCTTGGAAAATCCTCATTTAACTGCGTCCATGCAAAAGGGGGAGTATCTGCATTATTCAGATCGCCAAGAAATGTGGAAGATGTTGATCGCATATCTGAAAGAGCAGCGGCATTACCAATGACACCAGTCCCTTCCTGAATCATATTGAGAGTGTAGCTATCGGGAAATGTAGCTGCGTTTCCAGTCATCGATCCTATATTACAAGTTGTTATGCATGCAGTTTTGATTTGCCCCATGAAAAAACTTCTTGCAACGTTGGAGGCCGAACCAGCAATGCCGCCAAAGTTCCGGATACCCGTCGTGCTGTTGTTATAGTCTTTGATCAGAACGTTTGAACGTGCATAAGTAATTGAGCCTGCAGAACCCGCAATTCCCCCCATTGAAGTTGCGCTTCCACGAACGACTCCTGAAGAAGTCACCTTCTCGAGGTTCGCACCTATCATTCCGACAACACCACCGACCTGCATAGTTCCGTCTGAATATACCGTTCCATCAAACGAGAGATCTCTCATCGCAGATGTGGTGTCTTTTCCTACAACTCCACCGGTCTGATCCTCACCTTCAACTTCCATTTTCGTAGCATGGAGCTGATATACACTTGACGTACCGGCGATGTTACCAATCACTCCACCAGTTTCATTATTACCTTCAACTCTCGAGTCGGAAACCTTGATCATCTTGGCAGTTCCACCCACGAGATTTCCGATGGCAACACCCGTCTGGATATTTCCTTCAACGTCTGCCTGAGAAAAATTAACGTCATAGACTTTTCCAAAAACATTGGAAAAGAAACCTACCTGCGAGTGAAAAGCGCGGAACCTGAAGTGTTTGATTGTGTAATTGTTTCCATCAAACTGGAAGCTTGCAGATGGTGGAATATCAGTGAGTGCGCAAACGTTGTACTTCTTCCCGATGGGAACAAAAGTGTCTCCCTCAGGAAGGCACGCATCCTGAAGAGCTGCCAGATCTCCACCCTTGATAAATCTCAAGAGATCCATATCTCTACCTAATACATAAACTCCATCTTTCACATTGGTCGGGTAACTTGTGCCCTCAAAATTATTCTGAATCCTCAGAAGCTGCTGTTCTGAGCAAATCAACCAGGGTGAATTCAAAGTTCCATTTCCAGATGCCGGAGTCAGAACAGTTTGCTTTGAATTGGATATGGCACAAAGATCTGAAGCTGGAGTAGATAAATGCAGAAAATTAATATTCGACATGAAAAAAGCTAACTTCGCATTGTCTGGATTGAGCAGAGATCGTACGAGATAACCTTTGGCATCTTCACAAGCTGATCCAAGATATGCATGAGCCTCCATTGGAAACCCTACACTCTGGAGGAAAACAGGAATATTCAATTCAGAGGCAAAATAAGATGGAGACCCTACTGGTTCCGCATTGTTGTTAGTGTTGTAACATCTGCTTTCGAGATATTCACCAGGGAGAACTTGCTTATTACCACCATAGTTCCTGAATGCAGGAATATGCATCTTATAACTGCCAGCGAAGCCTTTTTGAATTGGCCTGAGAACTTCAGTATAATTGCAAGCAGTGCTGGTCATGCCAGCGACACTACCTTCGCAAACACTGATATCTATGTCATTAAACTCATCAGGAGAAGGCATACCTTTATTTGTACCAGTAACAATTTTCGTAGAATCAAAGCATTTTGAATTTGAAAGTGTAAGATTAATGGACGCTTCATCCTCAGTCAGGTTGGTCGCGGCGAAATCACAGATGATGTTCCCAGTAAAGGCTGAAGAAGGTCCTGACCAGGCAACAGCACTAAAGGTCCATGATCCTTTCGGAATTTCTTCCTGGATTGTACCTGAGCCGGCATTCGTTGAAATGACTCGTGAGAAGTGATCTCCGGCTGAACTCTTGCCAAAAAGCACCAGACCTCCAACAGTCGATGAGAGTGGCATCCCGCTTATATCGAGACTAAAATTTGCTTTTGATGGAGCTTTTCCCGAACAGGAAACAACTAGAACCAGCAAAGTGATGAGCGATAAAATAGAATGCATAATTTCCTTCCATGGAGATTTACCCTGGATTTATCGGAAGGAAATAGGTGTTAAGTGATTCTTAAACAGGAAGGGAAAATTTTGCCGGTGAGTTTACTTCTTCATCTCGAGATACTGCTTCTGAAGTTTCGCTGAAACTTCCTTGTCCATGAAATTAAAGATCTTAGAAGCGGTCTTTGGGTTGATCATCTGAAGAATTCGCACGGCTATTTCTGAATCCTGGACTGAAAGGATCTCTGCAGCTTTCTGCGGCTTCATGTTTGAGATCGTTTCTACGAGCTGGCCAACACGGGCCTTGCTCTCTTCTTCATTGCCTTTCACGCATCCCAGGAATGAGCGCTGACGGGCCTCAAAGTCTGAATATTTGCGGGCAAGTTCATTTTCTGAAACTTTGAGAGAATCATGTTCTTTCTGGAGTTCTAATTCGCGGAGTTTTAGTTTCTCTTCTTTATCAAGAAGCTCTTTCGTGAGATCGGAGACAGACTTGTTCTTGATGGTATCGACTTTCTTCTTGGTCTCTTCGTTAACTTTCTTGATGAAGTCTTTCTCAGTATAAAGCTTGGGGTCAGCAGCGATGGCCGTAAAAGAAAGAGCTGCGAGAATAATAAACATTTTCATAGGCCAGCCTTTTTATCACGATGATTGAGCCAGATCTGTGTCTGCTCTTCAACCTTCTCATCGATCTCCTTATTATAGGCCTTCTTCCAGATCCCAAAATCTTTTTCTTTGAGGTTCTCCATTACCTTGAGTTCGCCCCTGAGTTCTGCGAGCTCCTGCTTTTTCTCAGCAATGTAGGTTTCGTGCTTCTTCTTTGAGAGCTCAAGATTTTGAATACTCTTGTCTTTGGCAGCGATGAGGCCTGGAAATGCCTGAAGTTTTCCGGCACTGGCGCCTTCTTTCAGGGAAATTTCCTGGATCTGGAAATACTTCCTGATTTCTTCGTTTTCCTGAATGATCTTGGCTTCTATTTGTTCGTGCGCGCGGATGAGAAACCCGAGCTCAGTACGACAGTTCTCTTCCCTGAGCTTTCTGAGCTTAAGGACGGCATCAAGCTTGAACTGGTATTTTTTCATTTGCTATCAGCCCGACATGTTCTCGGCTTTTCTCGCAATATCAATCATGCGGTCGAAAAGCTCTTCAATCGACATTGAATCCTCTACCTGTTGGCGGAGAAGATTAATCAGGTCATCATAGATAATAATCGCCTTATCAACTTTTGCATTTGATCCGCGGGCATAGGCCCCCACAGTAATAAGATCTTCTGATTCTTTATAAGCAGCGAGAAGATCGCGTAAGTGAGAAGCTACGATCCTATGCTCTTTTCTTGCAACCTTCGGCATAACCCGCGAAATGGAAGCAAGAACATCAATTGCTGGATAATGGTTACGGGCAGCGAGCTGGCGTGAAAGAACAATGTGACCATCGGAGATCCCTCGAACGGCATCGGCGATTGGCTCGTCCATGTCTCCACCTTCAACGAGAACTGTATAAATTCCGGTGATAGTGCCGCAACCTTTCTTGGTACCTGCGCGTTCCATGAGCTTCGGAAGTTTAGCAAATACACTTGGTGTATAACCTTTCTGTCCCGGAGGCTCACCAGTTGAAAGAGCGATCTCACGATTTGCCATCGCAAAACGAGTAATGGAGTCCATCATGAGAAGAACGTCCTGGCCCTGGTCCCGGAAAAATTCTGCAATTGTTGTCGCAGTATATGCTGCTTTCGTTTTAATGAGTGCCGAAGTATCAGATGTAGCAACGACAACAACAGAGCGCTTAAGCCCTTCCTCGCCGAGATCTGACTGAATAAACTCGAGAACCTCACGACCACGCTCACCGATGAGTGCGATCACGTTAATATCAGCATTCGTGTTTCGGGCAATCATACCCATGAGAACTGATTTACCAACACCAGAACCGGCCATGATCGCTAGACGCTGGCCTTTACCGGCAGTGATAAAGCAATTGATTGAGTTGATACCGGTGTCCAGTGCTTCACGGATCGGCGGACGATCGAGTGGGTTCATCGGTGTTCCGAAAATTGATCTTCTTTCGAAAGTGCCTTGAATAGGACCTTTGTTATCGAGGGGATTTCCCTGGAAATCGATAACCCGTCCGAGCATACCGGCACAGATATTTACTTCAGTAACAATGTCTTTTAAGTGAATGCGGGTTTCAGAGTTGATGCCGGAGATTTCATCGTAAGGCATGACCATACAATTCTGACCTGAGATCGCAACGACTTCGCCGAGAGAGCGTTCGCCATTCTCAGCGATGAACTCTACGTTACTTCCGAGAACAGCACGTGGAACTGATGCTTCATAGACCATTCCGCGTGAAGCGACGATCTTACCGATTTTTTCGTAAGGGAGCTTGTTTTCAATGTGACGAAGAATCTGGTTCAGACCAAGATTTTCACTCATGGCCCAGGACCTGCCCGAATATCTTGTCGATATTTTTAAATACACCTTCAAGCGATCCGTCGATCAGACCATTTTCGCTCTCAAGGATGATTCCCGGATGACGAAGCTCAGGAACAATTTCAATTCTTGTATTCTGAAGCTGACCCAGGCGGGCCTCTACTGTTTTTATTACGTCCGGCATCGCCTCGAACTGAGCACGCCCGACTTTGATAATGATATTTTTTCTGCAGTTGAGTTCCAGAACAAGCTTCTCAAGGAGCTGCTCAAGATAAACTTTTTCATTGATCTCCTTCATCACGATCCACTTAGTGAAACGCTTGAGGAATTCATAAACTTCAGCACGATGCTGAGTCATGTATGCACTCGTCTGGTCCTGAAGAGCTGAGACGAGGTTAATGAAGTCATCAACATTTCCCGAGAGCTCTGTTGTATGCTTTGAAAGTGCTTCTTCACGACCTAAAGCTTCACCTTTGGCTAGGCCTTCAGCGTAGGCTTTCTGGTAAGCAGCTTCAACACGCTTAGTAACTTCAACCTGGATTTTCTTTTCGAGATCAGTCTGCTCCTGACGGGAGAGACCGCGATAATCTTTTACGAGTTCATCGATCTTGAAATCATTCTTAGCAGCGAAGTTACGCTCGCTGCGGATTTCTTCATCAGAAGCTGCAGTCTTAACGGATTTGCCATTAAGGTCTTTGAAAGTGAAGGCTTCAAAATTATTTCCAGTTACAACATGAGTACTGTTGATCTCGGTAAACTTGAAAGTCTTAATATCATCACGCTGCTTCTGCATTTTCTATCCTGTTAGACGAACGAGTCGCCTTCTCCACCACGAGCAATAAGTGCTTTGCCTTTAGCTTCGAGATCTTTAAGCTGCTGCACGATCTCCTGCTGGGCCTTCTCCACATCGGAGATCTTTGTCGGTCCCATGGACTCGAGATCTTCTTTGAGGAGGGTTGCCGCACGATTCGACATATTCTTGAAGAGCTTCGTTTTGACATCGTCCGGAGCTGTTTTGAGTGCCGTAACAAGTTTCGTGTTGTCGACAATCTTGAGAAGTTCCTGGATACCACGGTCGTCGACGTAAACAACGTCTTCGAATACGAACATGAGCTTACGGATTTCTTCAGCGAGTTCAGGATCTTTTTCTTCCACACGGGCCATGATGTTCTTCTCATTAGTCTTGTCCATGAGATTTAGCATATCAGCGATCGGCTCAATACCTCCGAGCTGCTGGGTATCGATCGAGCCGAGAGTAGAGAGTTCAGTTTTAAGAACATCATCGAGCTGAGCGATGAGTTCCGGTGAAACGAAGTCGAGGTTAGCGACACGAAGAACCACTTCCGCCTGGAGGCCTTCCGGAAGTTTCCGGAGGACATCCACTTTCTTCTCAACCGGTAAGTGAGCGCAGATAAGGGCAATCGTCTGCGGATGCTCATTCACGAGGAAGTTAGCAAGTGTTCTGGTATCAACGAGCTCGAGAGATTCAAGAGTATTATTTGTTCCGACATCAACGATCTGACCCAGGAGCTGCTTCGCGCGGTCTTCGCCGAGTGTGCTGAGGATGAAATCACGGCCTTTGTTTTCAGAGAAAAGGAGTTCATTGTCTTCATTGATCGAAGAGTAGAATTCTTCAAGAACTTTCTTCACCATCCAGATGGGTGACTTGGAGATGGATGACATCGTATTGATCATCCTCTTCACGTCATTATCTTTCATGTGTTTGAAGATCAGCTTGGTCGTTGTAGGCCCCAATGCAGATAGAAGGATTGCAGCCTTCTCCTGTCCTGACAGAAGTGCATATTGCACATCAGGTTCTAAACTCTTCTGTTCTTCGGCCACGTACCACCCCTACGAATCAGTATTTAAAACTAAGCAATTTCTTTGTTCGACTCAGCAGTATGGATCATGTCATGAACCACCTGCGCTGCTTTTCCAGGATTCGCCTCAACAAGGGCGATAATTTTCTCCCGGATCATATTTCCTTCGATCTTCTCAGGATTGAGTCTGTCATCCATAGTTGGAAGAACATCTTCAAGGCCTGGAAGTCTCTGGTTCGCCTGGATCTTCTCAAGCTCTTCAATCGTCTTAGGAAGGAAGTCTTCAATCGATTCAACCGAGTTCTCTGTGAGCCACTGGATGAATGGACGGACAACCATGAAGAAGAAGAGAGAAATGATGGCACCGATGATAAGGTACTTCACCATATTCTTGTAGAGCTCGCGGTTTTCACGCGCTCTCATGATCGCATCCATTTCAGCGAGATCTTCTTTAGCGAATTCCATGTTCTTGATTACGAGCTTGTCACCACGGGTCAGATTGATCCCGAGAGAAGAAGCTACGATCTGCTGGAAGTTCTGAAGTTCTTCTTCAGACCATGCCTGATACTTAGTGATGTTCACGCCATCTTCGTTTACGAGCGGCACGCCATCTTTCAGAACCGGGATTTTCTTACCATCAACCATAACTGCGACTGAAAGATTCGAGATCTCAGCAGTTGGCTTCTTCGACTTTGTAACTGTCGTTGGAACGTTAAAGTTTCTTGTTACGAGTGACTTATCAACATCGTTGCGTGTTTCAGGAATACCCGGCTGCGGATTTTCACCAGGAAGATTCGAACGTGCACCCGGAATTCCCTGTGGAGACGGACGTACACCCTGCATCTTCTGTTCATTTCTCACTTCTGAGTAAACAGCAGTGTTCTCACCATCGTAGCTCGTCTGGGTTTCAACTTTTTCAGTGAAATCCATCTTGATCGCGACTTTCGCAATAACTTTACCTTCGCCGATTACGCGCGAAAGAATTTCTTCAACTTTCTTCTCGTACTGAGAATTGAGCCTTGATTCAAGAGCGATGCGATTGGCAGTCTCGGTCGACATATTGTCGCCGTCGTTTTCCGAGAGCTTCTTACCGCGAGAATCGATAACCACAACATTATGGCTTCTCATTCCATCAACAGAAGAACTAACGAGAGACTGGATGCCTTTGACCTCATCGCCGGTCATGGTCACGCCACGGTCAACATCGAGAACAACTGAAGCACTTGGTGGCTTTCTTTCAGAAACAAATGGAGATGATTCAGGAATTGAAAGGTGAATACGAGCGCGTGTCACACCTTTCAGATGCATGATTGTTTTAACGAGCTCGCCTTCAAGGGCGCGCTGTTTATTGATTTTCTGAACAAATGAAGTTGTACCGAAGGCCTGCTTGTCGAATACTTCGTATCCTACAGTTCCTGTGAAGTTCACACCCTTCTTCGCGATTTCAAGACGCCAGATCTCAACTTGATCTTCAGGAACCATGATGGTCTTCCCGTCGTCTTTGACCTGGTACGAGATCTTTCCGGTCTCAAGCATTCTGGCGATAGTCGCTGAATCGTCTTTTGTGAGATCGGTATAGAGGACCTTATAGTCGGTCTTTGAAGAGTAAACTACGATTCCCGACATCACTGCGAAGAGAATCCCCGCTGTAGCTATAAGACCAAGACGTCTCATCATGCTGAGTGACTTAAAGAAATCTACAAAGTTCTGAACTATTAAACCCAAAGAACCCTCCTGGTTCAAAGGCACTGATCAATTCCTTTGATCAGATCTGCATTTTCATAATTTCACGGTACGCTTCAATTACTTTCGTACGTACCTGGTTCATCGTTCTGAAAGCGATATCCGCTTTCTCTACTGCCAGCAATGTCTCATGCAAATTCTGTGACTCTCCCGAAGCGAGTTTTTCCATCGCTACGTTCGCTTCCGTTTGCATGGCATTTACTTTGCCAATCGACTCTGTCAGCATCTCTCCGAAAGACTGCGTCTTCCCGGATTCCTCAATATCAAAACCTTTGCCAGTCTCGATATCAAAGCTATCAACTGAGCGCGACCACCCTTTGGCGTCCGCTTTACCAAGTGTTTGTTGAAAAGATCCAATGTCCTTAATGGCCATTAGTTACCTCTCCCGATCTCAAGTGTTTTCATCGCCATCTGCTTCGTTGTATTGATCGCAGTGACGTTTGATTCGTAAGCACGCTGTGCTTCGATCATATTTGCCATCTCCACCATCGGATTCACATCCGGCAGCATCACGATACCAGTCACCGGATCTGCATCCGGATGATTTGGATCGTGCTTAGGAATGGCCTTATCAGAATGAACTACTTCAGTGGCATGAACTGTTTGTGCGTTTTCTGCGAGCTCGCCTTCGAGGATCTCGGAGAAAGTATCGCGTGCCGGCTCTGATCCGAAGACCACTTCTTTACGGCGATACGGACCGCCTTCGGCAGTCCTGGTTGTCTGGGCATTTGCGATGTTCGAAGAATGCGCTTCCATGCGTTTTCTCTGAGCAGCGAGACCCGATGAAGAGATTCGTAAACTAGAAAGCAAATCCATTTGCTATTCCTTCAGGAGAATTACTTCTCACTATTGATGGCGTATTTCATGATACCCATCTTCTTATTGATCAATTGCACGAGAGCATCGTACATCAACTTGTTCTCTGCCATCTGTGCCATCTCGGCCTCGACATCCACGGTGTTTCCATTTTCAGAAACAACACCGTTTGGATTGTCGTAGATCTCAGGCTCGAGATTATTGAAGCCCCCACCACCAACGTTATAATGCCGTCCATCTGTGGCATTCATCTGCATTTGTCCGTCTACATCAAGAGCACGTGCCAACGCCTCTTCGAAGTCTAGTTTCTTGGCCTTGAAGCCAGGAGTGTTGGCGTTCGCTACGTTCGACGAGATGAGTTCCTGGCGCATTTCCCGGAAATTCAGTGCTGTCGTCAGTGCGTTTAGTGTCTTGTCGTTTACGTCCATCGTGGGCGCCTCAAATATTTAAAACTATCTCAGGTTCACAAAATAAACAGCACCTTCACCACGATACTCATTGATCTTATTCCGGAGTGTACGGATAGATACGCCGAGGATCTTAGCGGCCTGGGTACGGTTCTCAGAAGTAAACACGAGAGCTTTCTTGATAAGAAGTTTCTCAGCGTCCTTCAGAGACATGAGCTTCATTCCGTCTTCATCAACTTCACCAGTTGTGAATTCAGCTTTACGCTCGCCGTTTTCAATCGCCTGAAGATCAAGAGTCGTTCCGTCCATGTTAGTCATGGTCTTGCGGATGAAAGACTTGAGCTCGGCAATGTTGTTGTTCCAGTTGTAGTCAGAAAGCTTGCGGGCAGCTTCGTCAGCAAGGTAGATCTGCTCAGATTGATTTTCCTGAGAGTACTCTTCGATAAAGTGACGAGCGATCAATTCCACGTCAGTTCCTCTTTCACGGAGCGAGATCATGTCGATCTGAGCGCCGCTAAAATAAGTATAGAGAGCACGTGAGAACTTTCCTGCACCAACCAACTTAGAGAGATTCTTCGAGGTAGTAGCAAGGATGCGGACGTCTAACTCGTAATCAGGTAGTTCTTGAAGGA
>JBKJPL010000011.1:0-23879 GCA_046595005.1 Bacteriovoracaceae bacterium
ATAAGACCTTTTTCTTCTTCCTTGTTTTTTCTTTTATAATAAACGCATGTCACAGGAAGAACTTCCTGCTGCATGAAATATTCTGCGAACGCTTCTTTTTTCCAGAACGCTTCAGAAGCTGTTCCATCGAGCTTTAAAACCATGACCCCGTCATAGTAATCAGCTACTACTCCAGGTAATTCATCACCCTCGCCATTGAGTACACGCAGACACTTATTTTCTCTGGTGAGTAAGTGCTTCTTATTATCAATGGCGCGTTTGATTCTTCTTTCAACAGTATCATCAGAGAATTTTTTATCTCCGAGGGTCAGTGCCCGAAAAGCGAGATTCGTATTAGGCGAATAGTATCCCCAAGCAAGAACATCGCCCTTGCTGCCTGAAAGAATGGCGTAAGAACCATCCGGAGCTTTAACTTTTTCTACCGCATCAGCGAACACCCAGGGATTCCCGCGCTTAATGTGTCTGGAAACATCACGAACGAGTTTTAACCTGATTGTTTTTCCGGCCTCAAAGTATTTCATTTAATGCCTTTTAAAAACCACGTTACTTCGTGCTTGTTGTGATGAAGGTGAACAATCCGTGAGCCAGGTATCTCCAGAAACTTGAGAGTGTTTTCCCAGTCAGTCTCCGCTTGATACTTTATCGTGCAGACAAAGTTTTTCACTTTCCCTGAATCCATGAACTTTTTAACCAGCGTAAGTAATCTTTCCGGATAACAGATAATGTCTGAGCAGAACCACTCAATCTCTCCGAAGTCTTTCGGATCAAGTCCAAATGCACTTTCCTTCATGAATTCTATCTTTCCCAAATCCATGATTCTGTTTTCAATCGGAGCTTTATCGACACTGATGACTTTATCAAACTCTAATGTGCGAAGAACCCATGTCCATCCACCCGGACATGAACCCACATCTATTGAAGTTCCACCGTTAACTGCTTCCGGAGCGTAGACTGTGAAAAACTCCCAGAGTTTCAAGTAAGCGCGCGACGGTGGCATGACCTTGTCTTCCTGGAAATCCATCTCGCCGATAGCAAATGGTGATGATGTTTCCTGAGTTGCGAGAATTTCGTTAGTGTCCCACAAGGTCCAGAAGCCCATCGGGCCCGAAGGAAGGGTGTGACGGAAGGGAATAGGCTTAGTGTTGAATTTCGGAAGCTCGTCCTGAATCAGCTGCGCCCGACGATGATTACCGACTGTGAAGAGTCCCCAGTTGCGGCCCTTTTCTTTGAGTTTTTTGGCGCCATCTTTAATTGATACAATCGCGATCTTTTCCAGCTTTCGCGCCGTCATCTGGGCCCAGATAAGATCGGGCCCATCACCTTCAACCAGGTAAATCCGGTCCTTCTTTTCGAATACGGACACACCACGGACTTCAAACTCTTTTTCGAGCTCTTTTTCAAAGTCATGGATGGCGAGATAACCGGTAAAATGCATTCTCTGTCTATACACCAAAGACCCGTCATGTTAAAAGCCCACCCATGAAAGACACGAAAAAAAATCAGGAAATGAAGGTTTATGGCCGTCACGCGAGCCTTAAGCTCTTCGAAAAGCGTCCTCAGGACATAATCCGCGCCTATATCACCCAAGACGGAGTCTTCGAATACAAGAAAATGATCAGATACCTGGTCGATAATAAGCTCGCCTACCATGTGGTGAAGACTGAGGAGCTAGATAATATCTCCAAGGCGACTCACCATGAAGGCATCGTCCTTCTCGTAAAATCCAAGCCGCTACCATTGATCAAAGACATCATGACGAAACAGGGGAGAGTTCTCATCCTCGCTTTGGAAGAAGTGGAGAACCCACATAACCTGGGAGCCATCATGAGAAGTGCTGCTCACTTTGGTGTGACGGGAATTATTTATCAGGCGAAAGTTCCGGTCGCTAGCTCAGCCGCTGCCATCAGAACTTCTGAAGGCGGATCAGAAAGTGTTCCGGCAGTTCATCTTACTGAGTGGGCCGAGGTTCTTGATCTCGCGAAAAAAAATAATTTTAAAACTTTCTCTACGAGCTCTCACGAAGGGAAATCTCTTTTTGAAGTTCAATTTCCTGAGAAGTCACTTGTGTTCATGGGTGCCGAAGGAATGGGTCTTTCGGCAAAGCTCTTGAAGAAAATGGAAGTTTTGATTTCTATTCCCGGCACGGGAAACGTTGAAAGCTTGAACGTATCTAATGCGACGACTGCAGTTCTCACTGAGTGGTTTCGCCAAGCCGTTAAGAAATAAAAAGGGCCCCTGCACAGGGGCCCATTAATTTTGGTAGCTGGTACGGCATCTATGTCGTCGTATCAATACCGGCGAGGGTTATATGCACTACCGCTCGTCATGGAAAGCGCTTCCTCCGAAATTGAGGATCGCTTTAGCTCAAACAATAATTAACGTTGATAACTTTTCGCAGTAACAAACATTCCGGCCGGAAGGATGCGTGAGTCATTCTGGTGTTTCACACCCAGTTCTCCCGGTTGAATCTCTTTCCAGCGCTTATCCATGATGATATTTCTCAGGGCCTCTGGCTGCACTCCATGAGTGTGACTTGAAAGAAACAGAAAGGAATTCTCGCGGTTTAGCGCGGAATGAAGAAGCTCAACCAGTAAATGGATGTGCTTTTCGAAGTCCCAGACTTCTTTTTTCACCCCATGTCCCCAGCTCGGAGGATCGGCGAGTATTCCGTCATAAGTGAATTTCTTCTTGAACGAATGGCGTAAGAATTCCTGGGCATCTTCCTGGACCCAGCGGATCTGGTCTTTGGCAATATTCGACAGGGCCTGGCTTTCCTTGCCCCACTCCAGGACACCTTTCGATGAATCAACATGAAAAACTTCGGCTCCTGCCGCCGCCATGACAAGAGAGGCGCAACCCGTATAGCCGAAAAGGTTTACTACTTTAGGAGCACGGCCCAGCTTTTCTTTGAGATATTTTGTCTCGTGATAAAGCCATTCCCAAACCGGAATCTGCTCGAAGAAAACTCCGCAGTGACCAAATGAAGTGAACTTCAAACGAAACTGAAGTTTCCTTCCATCGATTTCAAATGGGAGAGTGAGATTCGGATTGGGTTCTTTCTTGTGATCCCACTTCCCACCGCCATCTTTAGTGCGAATGCAGTTGGAATTTGCAGTCCATTCAGTGTCTTTAAGCTGTGGTTTCCAGATTGCCTGTGGACTTGGGCGGATTACGCGAATACCGGAAATGATCTCGAGCTTTCGCCCGAGACCAGAATCCAATAGTTCGTAGTTAGGTAATTTTTCAGTGATCAAGATTTATTCGATACCAAAAGTGCGGAGAATATCCGGAGTGACAGCTTCATCTGTGTCGTCAATTTCTACGAGATACAGAATGCCTTTGATCTTTGGCTCATTATCAAATCTTGGATTCAGATCAAGAGCAGTCATTATGGCATCAAGAAGTACGCGCTGATCATTGTATTGGATACCGTCGTATGAGTTCTCACGTTGAGCAATGCACCCGGCAGTTCTCATGAATGGGAAGTACGGAACTGAAGGATCGTTGTTCAGTTTTCCTGATCCGTGGATACGGAAAAGATTTCTTCCGACATCACGGGCAGCAATAGTTGGTTTCCACCATTCGTCATCCTGGCTTGTTTCCGGAAGGAGTGAACGAAGAAGGGACTCGTTTCTCGACTTCGGCACAAAGTTAAGGATCATACGGCGATTCTTACCGTAGGAAATCTGCTGGTCCGCAGTTGGCATTACGGAATCTATTGTAAAGATACCTGCAGGAGTATTTCCGTTTCTCACATAGCTTGGAAGACCCTGTTTGGCACTTGCCAGAGCTTTATGTGTCCAGAGTGTCCCGTCAGCATTTCTGATTTCGTCTCCCTGAGCATTTCTCATAGTCATGAGACATGGGTAAAGACGATTAGAACGGCAGAACATGAAGATCTTAACTGACTTCTCATACTCACCATTCATATAGGTCGTTACATCAGGTGAGCGGTGGAAAATATCAGCGATCACATCCTTAGAGATTTCTTTTTTTCTTTCTGAATCAGCAGAAACATCAAGGAATTCAGCGTGGCCCTTTGCCGCCTGGATAAGATTCGTGTGACCGGCAACTTCAAGTTCAGCTTCATATGCAGCAATTGTGTATACGATACGTATATCAGTTTTTGGTTCACGAAGGGCGAGTTCAAGCTCAGTTACGAGTTCTTCCGGCAGAGTTGAAGCATTTCGATACTTGATACGAAGAATTCCAATACGGAGTTTTTCATAGAGTGAGTAATGGAAAGTTTGAACGCGATCGAGAGCATCGAGGGCCTCAGGAGAATTTTCTTCAGCTAAATCCCAGAGAGCATCTACGAAAAGTCCCTGCTCAAAAGCAGAGAATCCATTCATGCCTTTTTGAGACAGATTTTTATCGAGGATAACTTTCTGAAAATCGAAATAAAGTGTCTCTTCAAGCACCGCTTGAGTTGTCCCAAAAGAATGGAAAGAGAAGGTGAGAAGAAGTGTTAAAAACATCAGTGGCTTATTCATGCGAAAATCCTTTTCGTGCTTTAGAAAGACAGCCTAACAATCTTGAAAATAACCGACAATGTTATGTAAGATAATGACAGGGCGCAGTTATGACTAAATGCATGATTTCCATTCCTAATGAATGAAAATCATCGTCTTCTAACAGATATTTCAGTCTTGAATCAAGCTAGGGTGCAGCGGTACCCTTGACGTGGGCCAAAAAGGGATTAACTTGTGATTAGTCCTACAATATTTTACGGAGTTAGAACAATGTTCAAACGTATTGCTCTCTTTGCATTAACCAACATTCTGGTCGTGGTGACGGTCTCAATCGTGCTTTCTGTTCTGGGTCTCAATAACTATCTCACTGCTTCAGGCCTGAATTACTCGGCCCTCATGGGGTTCTGCCTTATTTGGGGATTTGTTGGTTCGGGAATTTCACTTCTTCTATCAAAGTTCATGGCGAAAACCATGATGGGTGTAAAGATTGTCGATGATCGCGGCCAGTACGGTGATCTCGTAAGACGCGTTCACCAGATGGCGAAGACTGCAGGAATTGAGAAAATGCCTGAAGTTGGTGTTTATGATTCACCTGAAGTGAATGCATTCGCGACTGGTCCTTCAAAAAATAATTCTCTCATCGCAGTTTCTTCGGGACTTCTCACTCAGATGAATTCTGATGAAGTCGACGGAGTACTCGCTCACGAAGTTGCTCACGTTGCTAATGGTGACATGGTTACGATGGCCCTCGTTCAGGGTGTCGTGAACGCATTTGTTATGTTCTTTGCTCGTATTGCTTCGTTTGCGCTGGCACAGGCAATGAGGGGAGATCGTGATGATGATCGTCCGGTAGTTCCAAACTTTCTGGTAACGATGGTTTTTGAAATGGTTTTCGGATTCCTGGGAATGTTTGTTGTGACATGGTTCTCGCGTCTTCGCGAATTCCGCGCAGATGCTGGCGGAGCAAAAGTCGCCGGAAAACAGAAAATGATTTCGGCCTTGAAGCGTCTTCAGCAGAAGATGGATAATTCCGGAAATGACCAAGCCGCTTTCCAGACACTCAAAATTTCCTCGAAAAAAGGCGGTATGATGAGTTTCCTTTCCACTCATCCAAGCTTAGAGGATCGTATCGCCAGACTTGAGCGTGCTTACTAAATGAATCTTACGGGCGAAATAGCCAGTGAACTGAGAAACACTAACCTTTCCAGAAATCGCTACGCCTATCTCGCCCAGTTTTTCATCATTACTCTTTCCATCTGGTATCAGACCGAATTCAAAACTCCTTATTGGCCTTATACATTAGCGCTCGCAACTCTTGGGTCACTCGCCCGATGGAAAGGCACTTCTGTTGGAAAAACAAATCCGAAACTCTCTGATCGGCTCTTGTGGTTAGGATTTTTTCTGTTCGGTCTCGCCTGGTCTTATCATTTTTACCGGAACTTTGATCCTTCTCTTCCCATGGGAGAGAAACTTTTCATTCTGCTATTTTCTATTTCCGGGACAATTTTTGTACTCCAGTCCACACTTGTGGCCGCCCCTGTTTCATATTTCGTATTTACAGCACCTATTTCTGTAGCCGTCCTGGGTCTTTATGGTCTGCACGGAAATTCAAAAGATCTGTTTATTATTCTCTGTATATCAGTAATGTTTTTTCTGACCACCATCAGCTTTATGCATCAGCATCGCCAGCTTCGGGATTTCATCAGGTCACGGCTTGAAAATAATCGCGAGCGACTGCGGATGAAAAAAATCATTGATGGTGTTCCTGGTTTTGTAGGAATTGTGAATAAAGACGGTATTTATACTGATGGTAATGAACACATCCTGAAATATTACCCGAATCTCGTTGGCACTAAAGTGGGTGAGTATACACCCGGGTCTGCTTATTCTTCATTTGTGTGGGAGTTCCTTAATTCTGATAAGGAGTCGGCCACAAGTGAGACTGAAGCCGTTATCAAGGGTGAACATTTTAACTTGGTAACAACTTGTGGGCGCCTTGATGATGGAATCATCCTGATTAATATTCCCATTAACGAATTAGTAAAGACCCGGAAGGAACTTCGAGAAAAAGAAGCTGTCGCACAGTACTCTTCAAAACTTGCAAGTCTGGGTCAGATGGCCGCAGGTGTTGCCCACGAAGTGAATAATCCTCTCGCAATCATTCAGGGGTCAGCATCAATAATTGCTGTATTGGTACGTGAAGAAAATATTGATCGGGAGAGTCTCAAAGTATTCAGTGACCGTATCGTCGCCACGACTGACCGGATTGCCCAGATTGTCCGCAGTCTAAGAACTTTGTCCCGCGGGGGAGAAAAAGATCCCTTTTCTCCATTATCGATCCAGAAATTAATCTCATCGTGCATTGATATTTCTAATCACAACCTGAAGCAAAAAGATGTGAGACTTATTTTACCTGACAACAAGAAAGACCTCACCGTCCTCGGCAGAGAAGTTCAACTGGGACAGATTCTCCTGAATCTTCTTTCGAATTCCGTCGACGCCGTAAAAGATCTGCCTGAGAGATGGGTGAGTATTGATTATGGTCATGTTGATGGTCATGTCTGGATAGAGGTTGTTGATTCCGGAAAAGGTATTTCTCAGGAAATTGCTGAGAAGATAATGGATCCATTCTTCACGACAAAAACAAAAGAAGAGGGGACGGGTCTTGGACTGTCAATTTCTTCGAAGCTCATTGAAGAGCATGGTGGGCGTTTGAGTTATGAGAAGGGCCGCCCGAACACTACTTTTAGAATAACATTTCCTTCACCGAAAATTTAAAGTTTTGCAGGAAGGGATTTTACGGCTTCCTGATATTCACGAAGAAGTCTTTCTGTAAGTTCATTCACTGAAGGAAGATCATTTACCAATGCAGCGATCTGGCCAGCTTCGAGTTCGCCGTTTACAAGATCACCTTCGAGCATTCCCGCGCGCGCGCGGCCCTTTCCCAGGAGTTTTTCCAGCTCATCTTTGGAAGCATTACTCTCTTCGAGTTTTTTGACTTCTTCATAGAAAGGATTTTTGACAAGCCTTACTGGGACGACTCTTTTCATCATGACCATTGTGGAATCAGATTTTGAATCGATGACCATTTTTTTAAAATCAGGGTGAGCAGAAGATTCGATGGTTGCAATAAATCTGGTTCCGAGTTGAACACCCTGGGCCCCGAGTGAAAGTGCTGCCGCTATTCCTCTTCCATCACCGATTCCACCTGCTGCGATAACCGGAATCTTAACGGACCGAACTACCTGAGGAATCAAAACCATGGTAGTAATTTCATCGCGACCATTGTGACCCCCGGCCTCAAAGCCTTCGGCAATGACAGCATCGACACCAGCGTCTTCGCATTTTTTAGCAAGCTCGGGAGAACTCGTAACATGAAGTACGATGCATCCCTTGTCTTTCAGGATTTTTGTCCAGGTTTTTGGACTTCCCGCTGAAGTGATAAAAATCTTGATTCCGTTTTTTAGTGCGACTTCAAGCTGTTCAGCAGTTCGTTCATAGAGAAGGGGAACATTGACAGCAAGTCTTTCAGGATGTGTTGTGAGTGAGATGGCCTTTTTGAGATGGTGATCAAGAAGTTCTGGATTCATTGAGCCCGCACCAACCACTCCGAGAATTCCGGCCTCTGCACATGCCGCCGCCAGTTTTCCGCCGGAGACATAAACCATTCCCGCCTGGATTATGGGATATTTGATAGGCAGAATTTTTGTGATCATGTGATGTCCTTATCTGACAGGGCCTTCGCAGGAGAACGCTCCAGAGAATCGAGAATCGCTGGATCTGTCTCACCTGTAAGTTTAGCACGGGTGGATGTTTTTTTTGCCCCGAATCCTTCACCGCCGGAAAGTTTCCAGCCTGTTTCCGTCATGGACTTTCTGATGGAAGAACTCGATGAGTAGGTCGACATGATAGCGTCGGGTGCTGAGTTTTCGCGCAGGAGAGTAAACCATTCTTTCGTCCAGAGTGCCCTGTTTCTTTTTGGTGAGAAAGCGTCCTGATAAATCGCATTCCATTGAGGCTTCTTCTCATGGACATATTTCGGAAGTTCTTTACGAGCGTCGCCCACGAGAATCTCGAAAGAAAATTTTGGATCTCTGAAGAGTGGATGATCTTTGTGTTCTTCATAAAACCATTTCACGAGTTCCGGATCTATTTCAAGACTTAAAAAATGAATTTTAGCTGGAAGATCTTTTGTCATTTCCCAGGTGGTGATGAGTCCTAATCCCATGCCGAAACCTACTTCGAGGATAAAAAGATTTTCACTCTGGGCCTTATCTGGAATTTCACATCCATTGATGTAATGGAGAACAGTTTCAGCACGGGCACCGGTCATAGAATGGCAGGCCTCTCCGAAGCTTTCAGAATAAAAAGTTTCGGAACCATCTTCGGTCAGAATGGTCCTATAGTTTTTTGAGGGAAGACGTTTGTAATTTATAATTTCCTCTTAGTTAAAGACCATTTTTATCCCAAATATCACAAAATAGGAGGTCATTGTTTTTGACTGAATCAGCTTCTCATAGAGCTGCCTGAACTTAGAGGCAAAATATACAGCCCTAACTTGTTGGAAACCCTTCAGGTTAGTGCCTTTCAGGTGTTAGCCTTACAATCTTCAATAATTAATATTATTTGCCGATACGGGACTGAGAAGGATTTATCGATGCCTCTGAAATCTTATCTATTAATACTGCCTTTGCTCTCCATTTCGATGGAAGTCTTTGCTCATGCAGCTGAAGCACCTGAGCTAAGCCCGCCAGTTCGTCAGGAACTGGATGAAGATTTTAATGAGTGGCTTCGTTGTTCGAGACCAGGTGCAGAGAACTGCGAGCCTTGTGCAGAAGATAATGAAAATTTAAACGATATTAACAGGGTGGTCGGACAACGATGTCTTCCACCAAGTTCCCAGCGTGATTTCGTCTTCAATGTTTCACTGACTCCTGAACAGCAGCATGATCGTGACGATAGTATCTGCGCGTGTTACACTGCCAGACCTTCTCGTGCCAATATCGGTGAGCAAAACATGTTCACTGCAAACATCAGTAGAAATCCTCTGGAGCAAAGCACGATCCGGACCCCTCCAAGGCTGCAGGAAGACCTCGATGAAGGTGTGATTTCAGAAAGAATCCAGGCCGGATTTTCCGCTGCTTCTTATAGATCAAATACGGATCAGGCACTTCAACTCGGAATTAGATACAGCACATCTCCAAGAGTAGCTGCGCAGGCTGAGGCCGCTGCAGCTGAAGTTGCTACCAAGGCTGGGGCCGCTGCTGGCGCAGTTGCTTCGAGAAATCTTGCGGCCCAGTGGCTTGGAGAATCGGCACCTGGATTTGCTGGTGTTCAGGAATTCATGCAGCACGCGAGACGAAGTGGTGAGGCCTATACTTTCACAGCTGAAGACTTCAATGGACCCAATGAACCAGGTTTCTGTATTCCTTATCGCCACTTCCTGGCATCAAAACAATTTCCAACTGAAAAAGAATTTTATACTGATCTTCAGCAGCAAGGCACTAATTTCCGACCTGATAATTGGAACTACGTCAGGCTCCTGGAACAACTCAGAACGCTCCGCGGTTCAAGAGATATTGAGGAACTTAACAGCGCTCGGAGTCCTGAGATTCAGAGACTCTTGTCACGGATGAGATTCCTTCATAATAACCCCGTCATTAAGAACATTTTCCTTTCTCAAGACAGTAATTCCCCGGTTAAACAGCAGCTCTTCACAATCCTTAGAGGAATGCCGGCCCCTGATTGCGCTACTCCTAGCGGCTGCATCCGCGACGAGAACTGGACCAGGAGAATGGCCGATTACCGTGGGCGAGTCGCTGATTTTCTGACTCAGAATCAAGGAGCTGCTAGTTCCGCGCAGGAAGGTTTCGAAGTTTCGCTTGAACTTAACCAGCGTTTGAAAACTATTAATTCACATAGAGATGCGATTACTTCTTCGAAAATTTACGGATCCCGAGCTGCAAATGATCCAGCAGCGTGGGCAAATTTTTGTTTTGTCCGTGTGGGTCAGGTACCTGCTCAGCTCTCGAATGCAAGAGATGTCGCGGATTTGTTCGGTGAAAGAGATTTTGCCCATCCTAAGACAGACAAAGAATACAGCGATTTGAACGCTCAGATCTGTCGAACTAAGCGTCGTGACGGAAATAATAGAGACGTTACATTTGATGAATGGAGCGCAATCAGATGTGCGAGCCCTAATCTTCCTCAGTGTTTAATAGATAATAGAACTGACCTTGTTGCTGAATACCTGAACTCCACTACCGACATGAATGACCCTAAGGGGAATGTCGCTGCTACAAATCTCCTTCCGATTCTCAACAGAACTTCAGGGGTAGCTACAGTCAGAAATAATGACGTCAGAACGTTTAATGATTTGTCTCAAAATTCTGCCAGATCGAGAAGTAGCCCTGAGGCCATATCTCAAACTACTTCAAATTCTTCTTCTCAAAAATTGAGACCACTAGCTGCTGCTGATCTCCAGGGGTCAGGCATGGTGGGACCTTCCGCTATGGGACTTCCCCAGAGTGAGCAGGTAATTTTTCCTCAAGCTCGTGCGCAGGCACCAGTTGAAGAAACGAGGGCCGCATTGGCAGAGGGAGAAAGTGAAGAACGTAGACTTTTACGGGAGATTGCATCCCTGAGAGAGAATATTTCAAGACAGCCAGCTTCTGCAGATGGATCACCATCTCCCGATATCAGAAGACTTTCGCAGCAGATGGATAGTCTGCGCCAAAAGCTTGAGGAAAGAGAAAAAGAGAATGACGAACTTCGTGAAGAAATTGCAGAAGCTGAAGATGACAGAGAGAGTAGTACTCAAAGATTTGCTTCCCGATCAGCTGGTTCAGATGAAAGAAGACGGAGTCCAGCAGCTCAGTCCGCTTCTCAGGGTGGTTCAAGTTCTGGTTCAGAGTCAGCGGTGAACGTTCCTCTTGGCGGCTCAAACATTGCTTCATCTTCTGTTGCCGGAAGAACTTTAGCCTCTGCTCCAAGTCGAGTAATATCTTCCGGAAATGCAGCTCTCCTTTCAAAGTATGGAGTGCAGTCTGGATCAGTTCAGGGCGCAATCATTGTCGCAAATCCATCTGCAGCAATTGACTATCAGTCTCTCCGTTCGCAGTCAGATGATAGTGTTCTTCCTCCTGTGACTCTTACCCCAGAAGAGTTTAGCCTCGTTGCTTCGAATAACCAGGAAGCTTTAAGACCATATTTTGACCGATGCCGGGCCATGGCCGGTGAAGTATGCAGGCTTTCCATCAGCTCTCAGGGGACTCAAAATGCGATTGAATTATTCCTTCTGAAGAACGGAAACGAGATTTCCATTGTCCCATCTAACACAAATAATATTAGTGCGATTGCTGCCGTTCCTCGCTCTGAGGTGAGAACTTTTATGCTTTCCGAATTAGAAGCTGAAATAAGGCAAAATACCGGTAACCAATAATTTACCGGAAGGACAACTTTCAGAGTCTCCTGCCCGGACTTAACCATCGAATATCTGGCTCTCCTTACCATTCATTCGGTAATACCCCCTGACACCATTTAAGATATGTCTCATACAACCCGAAACGGCCATGAGGTGTTCTTTTAATGAGTCTAAAGCTTACTCTCCTTTTCATACTGGTTTCTGCTTCATTTGCCTGTCTGGCAGATGACATTATTGTTACTCCTACCGAAATGATTACTTATCGTAATAGCACTCTTTCAAATGGATACTTACTTGAAGAGGCTGGGCCTTCTTTTCAGCAAAATAATTTTCTTGGACTGCCACGAGAGCAGACCAGTGTCAGCTCAATTCTGCAAACTATCCCGACAGTTAATTTTAATTTCGGTGCCACTGCTGTTGATCCTGATTGTCCCTGGTGGGAGAGATCTTTTCAGACGGAAAATTTTCTAGACATTGATGCAGTGATTGGACGCTGTGACAGGCAGGCGACGGACAATCCCTATGTGTCAGGTACGCCAATTATAAAACAGCTTGATAAATTTAGAAACATTTGTGCATGCTATGCAAATCCCAATAGTGTTCAAGGTTCTTCCATTCCACCTGCCAATGCAGAATTTCTCCAAAGAATATTCGGATCAAAAAGAGCTATCAGAATCACAGATCCAGCTGCAGTCACGCAAAATCTTCAGACTGAAGCTTATCTTCTAAGAAACCTGGTAGAGGGCGTGCAACTACAGGCATCGTTTCTTTCAGGAAATCTCAATGATGCTCAAAGATTCTCACATGCATTTGCCCAGAATTATCTTCATTCGGGGAGGCGCGAGACGGATAGCCTTCGAACTACCAGAGAATCTCTTCAAAACGCTTATCGAAAAGCGGGATTAACTGGTACAGCTGAACTCCCGCAATTAAGATTTAATCCTGACATGTTAACTGGTGCCGGAAGTGATACTTCATGTGTCTCGCCCAGGGACTTCGCCGCTTTCAGACAATTTCCACAAGAACCCGCCTTCTATAATGACCTTGCTCAGTACAATCTGGATTCTTGTAACAATGCTTGCAAGGATTGGGATTATGAAGAACTGATGAAAGACCTTGATTCCCAGACGAAAGGAAGGATCCTGACACTGGCTGAAGCGAGAACTGATCCAGCTGTTTCAGTGATCGTTCGAAGACTTGATTTTCTCCATAGAAATCCTCTGATCAAAAGTGCGTTGTCGGCCCACATGCGCCCTGGAGAGAAGAAAGAAATTCTCAGTATGATCAAAGCAAATTTCACGGGAAATCAGGAATCAGCACTGAAAAACAGTGAAAGATTTCGTCAGCAGCTTTCGACTTTTATGGACGTTCCACGCCGGGCAGAAGAGATTCGTGAAGAAGGGATGAGGCACTTTAATAAAGTTCTTCTGCAACTTCCAGCGCGGGTTACTACTACCCAACATCTGGCCACAGCTAGTGATCTTGGAAGCCTTCAACCTTCATTCCTCGAACAAACAGGCCGGACTTTTTCTGTAACAGATACAGGTAAAATAGTTACCTCTCCTGTGAATAGATTCAGTACGGAGGTGGCACGTCAAAGAAGAATGGAAGGAATTGTCAGGATTTGCCCAAAGCTAGTAAGTGGTGACATAACTGAAAAATCATATGTATTTAATGAACTCGAAAGAGAATGGGCCCAGGAAGCAGGAGCAAGTTCTATTGAGTCTGGTTTAATGGATTACAATGCATTCCAGAATATAGTCTGTGAGGGACGTCGAGCATCCCCTGAGGGAGCCCCGGTCAATTTCAATGATTGGCTAAATGGAAGATGTACTCAGGATGCTGCCTGCAGAACTGATCGAAGAGCAAGGGTCGCAGAATTTATTCGCGCGTATCCTATTTCAAACACCACAATCAATCCGGATCCGGGGCTAGGTTATGCAACAATGGCGGAAAACCTGAGGATAGTTGATCTTCCTACGGAAGCTGCCGCTCGTGCAGGTACCGTTGGAGCAACCTCATTCAGAGAAGCTCAGACTGCTACGACAAGTTCGCTTCGTGGTGATTATATTGTTCCATATTCTGATTCAGGTTCAAGATTAGGCAGTGCAGACCAGATAGGCAGAGCTCAAATTTCCCCGTCGACTTCTGGATCAGCAAGCAGCTCGACGTCTGCTATTCAAAATAACTCAGCATCCGGGGCGGCTCAACAGGTTTCTGGATCAATGGCCTTTGTTCCATCAGGTGATGTGCCACTTGCACAAACTCCTGTTGCACGTGAAGCTCAGCAAAGAACCGAAATCATCCGGTCACAAGTGCGGGCGGGAGAGTCAGATGCACAGGCCCTTAGAGATGAACTTTCATCTTTAAGAAACGACCTTCAAAGACAGACTGCATCTGCTCCGAGAGATTCTCAGGAACTTGCCAGCCTGACAGCAAGGTTTGAAACACTTGAAGCAGATCTTAAATCAAGACTGGAATCTCGTGAGCGCGAAAATAAGAGACTAAGAAAAGACCTTTCCCGTGCTGAAAGAGAGAGTCAAGGTGGAGCTCCTTCGCAGGTCGCAGATCAAGGCGAAGATTCAGAAAGAAGTTCAGTCCTAAGATCTTCTGGTGGGATCAGTTCGACTGAAATTGCCCAGGTCGCTCCACAAGCTGGTCAACAATCTGTAGCTGGGGCGGCCACAAATATTTCGGGCCTGCAATCATCAGCTTCATTAGGTGGAGTCAGCAGAGGTACATCACTTGCTCCTGTTGCGAGATCTGCCCCTTCTGCAGGAATTTCTCGTTCCCTATCTCAATTCGGGGTTCAGTCAACTACATCACGAGATGGAATTGTCATCGCCAATCCTTCTTCAACAACCGACTATCAATCTTTGAGAGCGAGATCAGAACAGAGTTTTATCTCCCGCGATATTCCTGCAGCTGAATTTAATTTGCTCGCGAGCTATAACCAGGAAGCTCTCAAACGTTATCTTGATCAGGTTCGTTCCATGCCGGCTGAAGTTGTCCGTCTCTCCTTCACATCGGAAGGGACTTCTAACCAACTTGAACTTTTTGTCGTGAAAAGCGCAGATGGGATTTCAATTGTTCCATCAAATGGAGCTTCCCGCGCGATTGCTTCTCCATCACCGGCAGAACCTACCGATCGTGCCAGACTTATCGATCTTCAGGGTAGACTCGCGAATCCAGGTCAGTAAAATCCTTCATTGAATTTGGTGCTGAAGAATTATAAAATAAACTTATGACCCTTCAGGGATATTACGAAGACTCGTATCGTGAAGAGAAAGCACGTTCTCCTCATGATCTTCTGAGCGAAGAAATCACGGCCTCCAAAGTTCTCACCAATTTTGTGACTGAACAAAAGAACCGTTTCCTTTCAAATGTTGACTGGAAAGGTCTCCGCGTTCTTGAATTGGGATCTGGCAGGGGAGGAGTAGGACTTCATCTCGCTCGTCTCGGTGCTGATGTTACTCTGGTGGATTTTTCACCAACGGCGCTCGCTCAGGCCGAAAGACTCTTTGCTCTCGAAGGTCTGGAAGTTAAGACGGTCGCAGGTGATGTTACTCATCCGGATTTAAGTCTCGCTCACAAATATGATCTTATTGTCGATTCTCATCTTCTTCACTGCCTGACAGAAGATCCAGACCGCTCTTCGTTTTATGGTCTAGTAGCAGATCATCTTTCTGAGAATGGAATCTTAGTTTCCGAAACCATGGTTCACCGGAAGAAACTTTTTATCCCGGATGGTTTTATGTTCGATGAACGGAATGTTCTCTGGCAGATGTTCGGGAAATGGACTCCGGTGCGCCGAATACTTGACTCCCTTGATCTTGAAGCCGAAATCAAGAATACAGAACTCAAAATTGTCTCCTTCTTCTACTATGCTCAGTATAGTTTTGTTCCTCATCGCTATTTTATGGAGATTCCAGGTGAAGTGCTGCCTGCTTCGGTCAGAATGGTCCTCCAGAAAAAAGGTTTTAGTCAGGAACTCCCATAATTTTTATCAACGTTCACGTCTTGCTACTCTAAGTCATAAAGTTCAAGCATTTATAATAGAAGCTCAACAAGGAGTTCTTATGCAATTGAACATAACTTTCCGTCACATGGACCATACACCAGCTCTCGATACTCTCATTCGCGAGAAGTCTGAAAAATTTACGAAATGGTTTGGCCAGACAGCAAATGTTCATTGGACTTGTTGGCGCGAAGGCGTTGATCACTGTTCGGAAGTAACAGTAAACGCAGGCGCTGAAAAATATTTTGCAAAGGCGCACGCTGACGATCTCTATAAAACTTTTGATCTCATTGTTTCGAAAATTCAGAATCAGTTGAAATAAATATTCCTTAAGGGGAGAAGTTAATGACGAAGATTTGGCACAAGTCTTACGATGCCGGGGTTCCTACTGAGATAAATACAAATCAGTATAATTCTCTCGTGGATGTGATTGAGACATCATTGAAGAAATTTCGGGATCGTCCTTCCTACCACTGTATGGGAACCACCATTTCATATGGTGAGCTGGATAATCTATCCCTCAAATTTGCAAGTTATCTGCAAAATGAGCTGAAACTCGAGAAAGGCGACCGGGTCGCACTGATGATGCCGAATATTCTTCAGTATCCAGTCGCACTTTACGGTATTCTTCGTGCCGGACTTACTGTCGTAAACGTGAATCCGCTTTATACGGCCCGCGAGCTTGAACACCAGATGAAAGATTCAGGTGCGAAAGCAATCGTGATTTTTGCAAACTCTGCGCACATCCTTGAAAAAATTCTTCCAAAGACTGACCTCAAGCACGTAATGGTGACTGAGATCGGAGATATGCTCAAGTTTCCAAAAAACTACATTGTGAATTTAGTCCTGAGACATGTGAAGAAAATGATTCCTGCTTTCAGTCTTCCCAATGCAACTTCGTTTGTTGATTGTTTAGCGAAGGGAAATGCGACGACTTACCGTCGTCCGCAAGTCAGGCTCGAGGATATTGCATTTCTTCAATATACTGGTGGAACTACCGGTGTAGCGAAAGGGGCCATGCTTACTCACCGGAATATTGTCAGCAATATTTTCCAGGCAGGCGGATGGCTTAGAAATTTTGTAACGGAAGGAAAGGAGATCATGATCACTCCGCTTCCGCTTTATCACATCTTCTCACTTACAGCGAATTGTCTCTTCTATGGCTACATCGGAGGCCTCAACGTTCTCATTACTAACCCGCGTGATATGCCGGGCTTTGTGAAAGAACTCTCAAAGTGGAAGTTTACTGCGATCACAGGTGTGAATACGCTCTTCAATGGTCTTCTCAATAATCCTGAATTTAAGAATCTCGACTTCTCATCTCTGAAGCTCACTCTTGGTGGCGGTATGGCCGTTCAGAAAGTAGTGGCGGAAAGATGGAAGCAGGTGACTGGTGTTCCTCTGATCGAGGCCTATGGACTTACAGAAACTTCACCAGCAGCATGTATTAATCCGATGACTCTCAAGGACTATAATGGATTTATTGGTCTCCCGATTCCTTCAACAGAAGTAGAAATCAAAGATGATAACTCCAAGACAATTCCTTTGGGGGAGATTGGTGAAATCTGTATCCGTGGTCCTCAGGTGATGGCCGGATACTGGAACCGTCCCGAAGAAACTGAAAAAGTAATGACGATGGATGGATTTTTTAAGACCGGAGACCTTGGTTTCATGACCGAGGAAGGTTTTGTTAAGATCGTGGATCGTAAGAAAGACATGATTCTTGTTTCAGGTTTCAACGTTTATCCGAATGAGCTCGAAGATGTCATCTGCAGTCATGAGAAAGTTCTCGAAGCTGCTGCCATTGGTATTCCTGATGAAAAATCAGGAGAGGTTGTGAAAATCTTCGTAGTGAAAAAAGATGAATCACTCACGCAGGATGAACTTATGAAGTACTGTCGCGAGCAACTGACGAGTTATAAAGTTCCAAAATCTATTGAGTTCAGAAAAGAGCTTCCTAAAACAAATGTCGGCAAAATTCTCAGAAAGGATCTGCGCGCGGAAGCTCTTGGTAAAAAATCCTGATTCCTCCCACACTTAAAAGGGCCCTTAGGGGCCCTTTTTTTTATTCAAATTGCCCCGATCAACTTCCCACTGCCGGCCACTGTAAGTTTTCTCCTTAAACCCGGGGTTTAGACCCCTGCACAGCAAGCATTTGTAAGACATTACGCATTTCTCTTTTCATGATTCAAACCTTAAGATTTATCTAAGCAACAATTAGGAAATCAAGGAAGATAGATTGACCAGAGACGGATTTCTGGCCTTAATCGAAGCCAAAAGAAGGGGACGTGCAGGTCCCCTTTTTTATTTCCCTTCGTTCGAATCTTTCTGACTGTCAGAAAACCATCACTCAGTGCCATTTTGGCCCCAAATAATCTTCATTATATTTTAAGAAATTCGATCATTTAGCACGTTGGCTGATGGGATTTGTCAGGGTAAAACTGAATTATATAAATCCTAGGAGGATCTATGAAATTCATTACCGTGATTGCTGCTCTCTTTGCTGTTACATCAGCGTTTGCTTCTGAGTACGTTACAAAAAAAATGAGCTGGAGCCCGCGCACCCATAATGGCGGAACAGTTTCTTATTACAACTGCCAGTCAGTTGAATCGACTGTTGAATCTCACCTTGAATCACTCGGAGCTCAGAACGTAAGCGTTTCTTGCTCTGGTGGAATTGAAATGGGTTGGACAATGCCAGCTCACGTAACTGCAAAATTCGATGTTTCTGTTACTCCTGGTTTTGGAGCAGTTAGAGAGATTACACTTAAGGGTTCTGACTCTTGTAACCTCAACACTGAATTCCTTGATGCTGCTATCCCGATGTTCCCGGGAATTCGGGTTCTCTCTAAGCGTGCTTCTTGCTCAGGCAGCAGAACTGACAGATGGAGCTACTCTCTTTCTATCACTGAATAATTTTTCTAGATTTCTTAAAGGG
This sequence comes from Bacteriovoracaceae bacterium, assembly GCA_046595005.1. GTDB lineage: Bacteria > Bdellovibrionota > Bacteriovoracia > Bacteriovoracales > Bacteriovoracaceae > Peredibacter. Next base: position 18,852 of record JBKJPL010000011.1, read on the forward strand.
GCCTTATGGCCCCTTTTTTTTTGGCTTGGGACACGGAGCTGACTTCAATCTCACCATTTCCTTGTGATGATAAAGCGGATCGGGGACTGAGAGTTTCACTTCCTCGATTTTGAGAATCTCGAGATTCTTAGTGACGAAAGTTCCTATCACCGTTTTCTGAATATAAGGCCCCATCTGAAACTCGATCTCAGGGATAAAAACAAAAACTCTCTGTGAGTTGGTGTCCTTATTCACAGTCAACCGGACAGTCTTATCCTGAACAACATCGCCCTTAAGCTCATAGAGGGAACAATCATCGGCGTATGCGCTGACTGAAAGGAGAAGAAGAATCCATTTCATAGGGTGAAACTTCTGCAAGGATTTGAATCAGCTCTTTTCTGATAGAGGGCCGAGTATATCTTGCGTGATTCGCGGGCAACTCGATTAGAAAGTTCCAGGGTTTTGGTTTTGAGATCCTGATTATTTCTGAGGTAAGAGGAATATCGCTCGATTCCTGGATAAGTGCGAAGAACCTCATCTCGGGCAGTCTTCACGTTCTGAAAATAAGTTATCCACTGCTGGAATTTTGTCCTGTCTGCATCGTTGGTGGCACTTATAAGGTACCGCTGGTTATCCCCAATCCTTGCGTCGACATCCATTCCGATAATGGATTCAAGAGAAAGATTTAAGCATCCGATGGAAGGAACTCCACAAAGTCTTCTGCTCTCATTCAGGTGGGCCACACCCATCCGCTCGAGTTCGGTCTGCACAGTTCTCCGGAAGTTATGATAGTCAGTAAGTGCTGAACGGAAATCAGCGTACGTAATCCCTTCGGTCACGGATTCAAGATTTCCTACAAGCTCAAGAATCCTTTGAACGTCAGCGTTCTCCTGCAAGCATGATTGGGTCGCAACAGATTGCTGTATATCACGGTTAAATTTGTCTGCCTTGGGATCTGAGTAATTAATGTATCTTCGAAGAATAGGATAAAGCTGATCCTGGGTAGAAATACCTTCGGGTGTGGAAATCATGGCGAAGCCAGGATCGGTTGAACTAGAACGGGCCTCAAGAAATACATCCTCGAGGTTTCTCCCTGTTCTCATGCTGTCGATAAAGCGGGTGCTGAAAATTTGCCTGTCATCGCCGCCATAAGCATAAGATTGTGGGCCGCTGGCCGTGATCACACAAGTCCTGGAGTTTGCCAGAGGAAGTGAAGCTCCGGAGTGGCAGCTCATGTCTACAATGCCGAGTTGAATACCTTTTTCTTCAGCAAGACGACTAAGGCTTGCAAGTCTATCAAGTGAAACGGTATCGCTTCCGCTGAGATTATTGAGATCAACCGCAGTACCACGTCCTGATGAAATATTATGTGTCAGAAAGGGTGGATTTCTTTCGGCGCCATGTGAATCAATCATCAAAAGAAGCTGGTCACCAGGCTTAATATTGCCTGCTCGGATATCAGTTTCATATCTCGTTATCATGGTCTCATAGTTTGCATTGGTAAAATCAGTTACGGTCTGGCCCGGAAAGCTTGTACGAAGAATGTTTTCTGTCTGAGTATGCCCACCGTCAAAGGCGATGTTTACCTGGGAAGACGAGGACTGGGCATAGGTACCGATGCCAGAAATTTTTGCATCGAAAATAGTTGTGGTGCCAGGTGGGTCTCCACTTCCTCCGAGGAAAGCCATGTATCTCGCGGCTACTGAGGGTAATGAAAAAGTTAGAATTAAAAGAGCAGATGTCATTTTGTAATTCATATTTTGTTCTTTGAAGTTTTCGGACATGATATGGTTTTGAGAAAGCGAATTTCTTCGTGATGGTAAAGTGGATCCGGCACGGCGAGCTCTGTTGTTTCAATCCCCGCAATTTCTGATCCTGAAACAGGTTCTTTGTTTTTCAGGATGAATTTTCCCTGCACAAACTTCTTATGAAAGACGGCCATTTTGAGGTCGAATGCCTGAGAGAAAACAAAGTATTTTTCGGAATTTGTGCCTTCGTGGATTTTTATCCGAAAGCCATTACTGTCTTCAACCATTCCCTTCAATTGAAAGAGATAGCAGTCGGACGCAAAAGTTTCAAAGCTTGCTATGAGAAGAAAAAAAATGATTTTCATAGAACGAAGTCTTTGCAGGGGTTACTCTGGCCGGCGAGATATAAGCTTGAATACATTTTCCTGGATTCAATCGCCACTTCCTGGGCAAATGCCATCGTTTTTCTGGTTATTTCTGGAAAGGTTTTCAGGAGTTCCTGAAACTTACCACCTTGCGGATTTGCTCTCAGATAATCATCTCTGATTCGCTTGGCATTCTGATGATAAACCAGGAGATTACGAACGCGTTCCTTAGAAGTCGGATTCCATGTTCGGGTGAGTTCGGCCTGATACTGATTAATCATCTGTTCAGGATTCATGGCGAGAAGTTCGCTGATCCTGACATTAGTACACTGATTGTTTGTCCCACAGACTGAGACTGTTTCACTGTTGCCGGATTTGAGTCGCGCTTGAATCGTACGGCGATAATCAGCGTAATTAGTAAGCGCATGCCGGAAGTCGCTGAGATTAACACCTTCCTGACTTTGTTCAAGCTCACGGGAGAGTTTAAGAAGTGCTTCAACTTCCTGTGGTTCAGTTTCGCAGCTGTTAGTTGCGACAGACTTTTCTATCTCGGGCGCAAATTTATCAAACGTTAGCTCATGTGCGTTTAAGTACTTCATGAGAGCGGGGTAGAGAACGTTCTGGGCGTTTTTCCCTTCAGAAGTCGAGATCATAGGAAAACCCATATCATTCGATGCCGAGCGGGCCATGAGATAGATATCTTCGAGGTTTCTTCCTGGAAGAAGTTTATTCACGAATGAGTTTGAGAAAGTAGAAGATGAAGCTCCACCATAGGCAAATGACATCGGCCCTGATGCCGCAATCACGCAAGTTTTAGAATTTCCCAAAGATATTGTGGCACCTGAGTGACAGCTGAAATCTAGAATCGCGAGCTTCACACCTTTCGCCTCCGCAAGTCGCGAGAGGTTTTCAAGGCGATCAAGTGATACTGATCCATTGCCACTAAAACTGAGAAGGCTAGAAATCTGGCGCTGACCCGCGGCCACAGTGTGAGTTTTAGCATTGGGACGAGGCTCTGATCCGTGCGTGTCGATCATCAGCATGATCTGATCACCACTTTTGATAGTCCCGGAATTAATTTTTCGCTCATAATCAGCAACAATGGCCTCGTAAGAGACGCTGTTGAACTGTCTCACATTTCGATCAGAAAAATTCTCGCGAAGCAGAGTCTCTGTTAAGGGATGGCCACCATCGAAAGCAACTTCAACATTAACTGGAGCATGTCTTTCTGCTGATTGAATAAAAGAATTCAAAGGACGGATTTTGGAGTCAAAGATAGTGCTGTCTCCCGGAGGATCACCACTTCCGCCGAGATAGGCCAGATAGCGACCGTTCTGGGCCCAGGAATTTGAAATGAATAACGAACTAAGAGATAGGAGAAGAAATACCTTCATCCCATAGAGGATATCACATAGGAAAAAGGCATGGGGCCGGGTAAGACCTTCCTATCCGAGACCGTTTGTCGGTTACTGCTTGAGCGGTTTCAGAAATTTTGATGGTCTCAGGTCTTCTCTCCAAAGAGAGGATTCCTTCTTAAATCTGCGGCAATACTCTGTTTCCGAAGAAAGAAGGCTCCCAATCTTAAGAAGTCCGAATGTGGCAGAAGTACCTTCTTCTGTCTCAAAATCAGTCATGCTGGCACCTAGGATCCTGGGAGAATATCCGGAGAGCTTATGATATTCCTGCATGAGTAGTGAGTTTTCAGCATGAATACCTTTTGTCATGGCTTTAATCTGAGATTCAGTTTCAAAGATTGTCGCCAGAGCGTTCTTTGCGGTCCTCAGCTTTTCTTCGGTAAATGTTTTCGTGAGAACTTCGCATACCTCTGGATTGATATGACGGCATCCATCCACTGAGCAATAAGAGAGTGAGAGAATCTTATTCTGGCGTAGTACTGCGTGACGAAGATTACAGTTAAAATATTTGGGTGCAGTGGTAACAACTACGTCACCATTTTCCATTGTCGTTTTAATAATGTGAGTCTCAATTCTTTCGGCCGGGTAAAAATAACGAATCACATTGCCCTTGGATTCAGTGACAACACCGGTTCCTCTGTTAGTGAGAACCAGGATCTTCTCCGTGGAAATATCCATGGTTCCGGTGGTTCCGAGAAACACAGGAAGGCTCCGGTAGAACTCAGTCTGAATTGAGCACTCATAAGCAAACGCAGAAGAAGTAAGAGACAGAAACAATAAAATGAATTTCATTTTTATATTTTAATGTGTTTTTTTAAAGGAACTGATTAAGGCAGAAATTACCTGATTAAGGTGTCGTTTCGCGAGCAGAAAGGTCCCGGACCAAAGTGAGGTTCCGGATGAAAGCGGCCATAATAGGGGGGTCGCGCTCCATGCAAAGGCCGCCCGGCGGGCGACCTGAGTCTCATCCCCTCGATTCCTAGTGGTTATAATCGATAATGTTCCTGAATTTGACCATTTTAACGTATTTCCCCATAGCGTTTTTGTTACAGTTCGTGATCTCCACGATGTCCAAGTCCATTGCATTAAGATGCTCTTCTGTTTCTCCCAGACTTTTAGCGGCCGCCTTGCAGAGTTCCTCTGTGTTCGCGGTGATCTGAATGTTGACCTTGTCCGCAGCGAAAGTGGAAACTGTTCCGAAAATAAAGAGAGTAGCGATGATTAGTTTCATAAGATCTCCTTTGACCTGTGATTACTTTGTGATCGAAACATAAACCATCTTCAAAATCATTGGGTTGCCGATGAAACAATTACATATTATGAGAAGAAAGTTCTGTTGCAGGCCCTGCTACAGTCTCAATTAGGGCCTTGCTATATCGTCTAAAGTTTTGACAGGCCGGTATTTCTTTGTTGTTTCTGGGCGATTATGTCCGGTTAATTTCGGAGCGATTATGTCCTATTGGACTCTAGCCGGACTTTCTTAATTTCGACTTATCTCCATAATCATTGAGCCTCTTTCTA
>JBKJPL010000013.1:0-9470 GCA_046595005.1 Bacteriovoracaceae bacterium
TAGAAAGAGGCTCAATGATTATGGAGATAAGTCGAAACTACGAAAGTCCGGCTAGAGTCCAATAGGACATAATCGCTCAGAAATAAACCGGACACAATCGCCCAGAAACAACAAAAATTACGAAGGCCGTATAGAAGTTAGACGATTGTGACAGGTCCGCATTTTGTGAAATCCTGAACTTATACCCGTTCAGGAGTCGCAATGAAGGATGCAGTCTTCATGCCTAAGGACAATTTGAAGGCTTACCGTCTGACAAACGACTCTTGAGAAAATAGCGAGAAGACACTCATTCGAAAAGTTTCCCAGACGATTCCCCGGATGAAGGACTTCAACTCGATGTCAGTCAACAACAAGACATCCAGTAAAAAGTACCTGTTGCAAAAAGATGAAAACAGTTCCCTGTCGTTGGATTGAGTTTTCACTCATCCTCATCCATCATCACAGCTTCTTAAACACAGGAGAAAAGCATGAAATCAATTTTAATTATCGCAGCACTAAGTTTAAGCCTGAATTCTTTTGCGAGCGTAAAAATCAGCTGTAAGGCGCAGGATACTGCCACTCAGGCACCGGCCAGGGTCACACTCACTCAGGTAGGCGACAAAGTCATGGATGAAGGTGCTAGGTATTCTTTTATGCTTGAAGTGAAGAAAACGGGCGGATCTATGAAAGAACTAGTGAACTTTAAATTTGCAGACGTTCAAGTGTTAATCAACAACCGCCAGAAAGGTATCTCCGGGGCCCTGTTCATGGATACACCGACAGACTCATGGCTTCACACGCGCATGGGTAAATTTTCTTTAGATTGCGGCGACCTCAGGCTCTGATAATATTGGCCCTCTCTTCAAATTGGAATTTTTGTGCTTCGTAACTTGAGGTCACAAAATGTGACCTCAAGTTTTTTGGTTAAATTCATTTTAGATTTTAAAATAAGCCACTTTAAATCACACCTCTGAAAGCTTGAGACAGGCGAAGTGCGTGCGCTATGAAAAAAGCCCCAACCTCACTTGTCACCTCGAGCAAATTCCTCAGTGTAATTTTACGGAAAAAACTGCACATTCCAGGACGGCCACCTTGTTTGTGAGTACCTCACTCAGTGTGCGGAGTCCGTCGAAGAATAAACACTTGCCCCCGAGGATTAAACCTTCGAGGGCATGTTCTTTACCTATTTTCCTGTTGTCCGGACCGGACAACACTTTTCTGGCGATTTTCTCTGCTGTCTCAAAACTCCTGTACATTCTGTCCAACCCCAACAAACCGAATCTGCGGATTCACAGAACGGAGACAGAATATGAAAAAGCTTATGACCATTGCACTTGCCACATTGATTTCTGGAAACATTTTTGCCGCGGATTTCGCCTGTAAGGCCAAGTACGAAGATGCAATCTCTAGCAATTTCATGCGAATCGTAGGTCGTGCCTATGCCGGTACCGGTATCGTTTCAGTAGGTACTGTCGCCGCACATGCGACAGGAATAATCGCCACAAGTCTGGCGACAGGCCTGGTTCCTGCGGCTTTCGCCGTTGCAATCGGAACTTTTATCTATGAAGAGAATAGAGAACGCTCATTAACAGATGCTCTGAGAGTGATGAATGAAGCCTTCGATGGGCGAGAGCAAACGCTCCTCGAAGCAGCTTCCTTTTACCATAGATGGCATAACTACATTACTCAGGAAGACCTGAACACAATCAACTATCGCCGAGACAGGATTGGTCTTTCGCCAATGACTAGAAGAGAGTACAACGCTGCCCATCCGTATGAAGGTTTTGATGCTGCAAACTACGTAACTGAAGGAGACAAGCTAGTCACAAAATTAAATACAAAACTCGGAACAGATTATTCATACGATGAAGTCATGGAAAAAGTAAAAGAGATTGCGAGCGATTCTAAACTCTGTGAAAAAAGACTCGCAGGAAAGAAAAAATTCACGAAAATGGTTATCAAGCAAATTCAATAGTCAAATCAACATAAACCGGGGCTCACTGCCCTGGTTTATTCTTCCAAACTAGAACGGATTAGCGACATGGACACCGAACTTAATCTTCAGACACTTCTAAAAAATCAATACAGAGATATCAAATCCAGGAATTCACGGTTTTCCATCCGCGCATTTGCTCGCCAGCTCGGAATCCAGCCCTCGGCGACCAATGAAATCATGAATGGACAAAGAAAGGTATCGCGGGCGTTTGCAGAAAAGCTCATCGAGAAATTAAAAATTAGCTCAGAAGATCGAGATCTTATACTCAATTCACATCACGATCATTCACGATCATATTCTCAGTCATTTGCAATTAATGAGGATAACCTGGAGCATGCTATAGTCATTCTCCGAAACGCAAGATTAGAAATCGAGAAGATATCCCAGGCCGATCAAGCGAAGAACATTGAAGTCACAGTTATTATCTCTGCCACAGGCCTTGGTTCCATCATAAACTGATTGGGCAAAACGACACTGTACCAAGCCTTGGTACACATCTATTACACCTCCGCTTTTCTTACCGACCTACCAAACGTAAAAGCTTTTCAGGAAACCATCTTCACATAGGGAGGAAGAATGAAAAGGCTAGTACTCAGTATCTTGTGCCTCATGATGACTTTAAATTCGTTTGCCGCTTCTGCAGGAAAGAATGATCTCACTCAGGTCTTCGATGATTACCAATACTCCGTAACGGTGGACTGGGATCAAAAAGATGAGAAAGCACTGACTGAACTTACGAATGCTTTCTACAAGAATCTCGATCTACTCATGCTGGAAAAAGGGATGGACGTCAATGAGATCGAAAAGCTCCTCGAAGCACGAATTAAAGACAAGAAGTTAGCCGAGGCAACGAAACTAAAGCTTCGTCTCATCGGTTCAAATCCAAGTCGCGCGGATGTGATCAAGTTTCTCGCTGAAGAAGGGAAGCAAATGTATGCCCATGGCTCGAGCTGGAATGGCGAAGCCGTCGCCATTTATAGTTTTGGAATCGTCTTTGTTGCTATCGCAGCGTACGCCATCTATTTCCGCCTCACACATAATTGTGTTCGCTGGGAAGAAGATACTGATAACCTGATTTGTACTTATGACACAATTAACGGTCCTTGTAGCGGCGGTTCTTGCGGGGCCGAGAGATGTTACTACGAAGATTACTGCGCTGAATGGGTGAAGAAATGAAAACATTTCAATTAATGTTTTTCATTCTCGCCTTTTCTCTCTCCTCGTATGCATCTGCAGCGGAGCTCGAGTGCGAGCTGTATGAAGACGATCATCTCGTCGTAAAGGGAAGTAAGCAGTTAGATCAAAACGGAACAGCCGTTCTCGACTTGGGGAAGTTCGACATTTACAACTTCGGTGGTTTCGTCTTTCTGGGCCTACCAGTGACGATGATCATTAGTCCCTTTAAAACTACGTACACTGAGCATACAACAGACAGCGTATTTAGTTCAACAGGATCAATATTGAAGATTGACTGTCAAATTATCGAATAGACTAATTCTGCTCGAAGGGAGGAAACTCCCCTCTTCGAGCAGTTTTATTTTACTTACTCTTGCCTATTTTCATGCTTTCCATGCCGGATCATATCTTTCCGATTCACTATATCCAAATCGCCACAGAGGAAATGTATGTTTAATGAACCAGACAAAGAGGCACTGTACCGAGCTTTGGTACACATCTTTTTCATCTCCTATTTCCTTACTGATTTACAAAACGTAAGAGATTTCTAGAAACCATCTTCTCATTGGGAGGAAGAATGACCTCATCCATGAAAACAATAGTCCTTCTGCTGGCAAGCTTCGTCACTACCACTTCTGTCTGCTACGCCTTCAGTACTCAGGACCTGAAGAAACTAATCCGTGAACAAGATCTTCGGTCTGTCGAGGATGTCCTACCGTTTCTACCAAAAGAACTGAGAAACAACTTTACAGTGCAGCACCAGGGATTTGGACTTCAGGGAGCAACCAGTGAGAAACCGCGAATCATTCTTTTTGGGAAGGACGGTAAATTCATTCTGACTTTTAATGGAAGTAATGAGCAAAACATGGGCAATGACCTTGAGATCCTGGAGTTCAATGAAAAGAAAAATGAATTCGAGCTTCACCACGTGGCCTTCACGCCAGAAGCTGTTAAATATGATCAGAATCTATCGACGTGTCTAAGCTGCCACACTAGTTCAGCTGACTCTAAACCCTTCCCCATCTGGGGGAGATACCCTTCCTGGCGAGGATCATTCGGTTCCCTGGAAGACCGAATCATTGGAAAAGAAAAAGTTCCTTTTGAGAATTTTCAAAGAACGGCACTGTCTCACCCCCGTTATCAGCATTTGATATTTCCGGATGGATCAAGTGCAAGCCCCTACTCTGATGATCGCACGGAGACAGTAACTTTCCGCCCGAATAGTACAATGGGTTCCTACCTTGCCCGCCTAAATGCAAAGAGTATTGCAAAGACAATCAGTACAAGAGCTAATTTTGAAAAATTTCTCCTACTCGTGAGCCCGAGCTTTTTTAACTGTAAAGAAAAGATGGAAGTAGCGACTCTTCAAAAACTTAATCTTAAAATGGAATCAGAGTATCGAGCATTAAGCATTTCTCGAAAGTTCAGTAATAGAAATTACTATGATCTTGAAAATCTAAGTTTTTTTCTTGGTTCGAGCACTTATGCTTTCGGTCAGCACTCGTATGGTATAGTTAATACCAATGGTGAGATCATCCTTCAGACAAACATTTTTGACCCGTATTATCTGGATACGTTTTATTTGTTTACTCCCAACTATGTTTTAAGTGAGCTCTCGGTACCATTTTTTGCCAAGTATCCGGAGCTAAAAAATGATTACGACCTCATTTCAATTTCCTCCAGACTTGGAAAAAATAAACGTCTCAATCAAACACCAAGAGACGCTGCGATTTTAAAAATGATGGATGAACTTGGGCAGCCTCTCTATCTGAAAGAAGAGAAGTGCGTAACTTTCACTCAAATTCTCGCGAAGGAATTCTCACTATGAAGTTTTTTACGTTATTAGCATTTCTTTTCTGTCTCACAGCTCAAGCATACGAACTAAAAGAAGGATTCTTCCATGGCACGGGTGAAATGAAGTGCAACTTCATCAATGGAAAAGTTACTCGCCCAGATGCGCTCACCTGGGAGATCAGGAAAGAGTCGTCTAAACCGCTTCGGTATGAAATCCTTGGTGGAATCTCTACAATTAATTCGGTCCCCCTTCATTTCTTTGCAGTGGAAGGAAACGAAGGCGAATTTGATCTCATCAACGAAGGAGGAAAGGTCAAAGGCTCGCTTTCCTGTGTCGGGATTAGATGTTTTTTGAAATACCATTTCTGGACCAACTTCATTCAACAAACGAAAGTTCCGCAATCCATCACTGCAGAATGGACATGGGATAAGTCCGGTTTTTATCAAGTGGGAAAACTAAGATCCCTCATTCCCTACGATCGGCTTGAACTGGTAAATTAGCATTGAAGTATACATTTTAAGACCCTTACCAATGGAATAAGTAAGATTTCTTCGGATTACGTTGAAAATGAGGAAGTATGAAATTGATAAAAAAAATGGTCTGCAGTTTTCAAGTCTTATTATTTTGTACCGCTGCATTTGCCCGGCAGGGGGCACCATCCTTTGAATCGCTACAGGAAAAAATTGTCTACGAGATCCCAGCGGAGCAAGTCGTGATCGTTAGAAATCAGTTAGCACTCAACGCTTGCACATATTTCACTGTGACTGACCTCGTGATGGAGTCGTACTTAGCGAAAGACCAAGGGCTTAAAGGGAAGGCCTTGTCCGTGACTTGTTTAATGGGACTTAGAGATTGGATGTATAAAGAACCAAGCTACGTTGAAATCGACAAACCAACGGAACTTCCATCTGCCAAAGGAGACGGAGTTAATGTAGCAGTCACTGCCGCCAGATTAGGAGTTCCTCTTGCCTTGAACTACCCAGAGCTAGGTATCGACTGCCGCGATAGTGCACCAGTGAGAGACATCAGTTTGCGGGAATATAAGGCGCTATTATCCCACCCATCAAACCCGAAAGGGCCGTATGGAAAAGGGATGAAAATAGCGATTGATAAGCTTCCGAGTTTCGAAAGAATACATTCTCTCCTGGATAAAGATCTTCCCCTCGGTTTAGGTGTACCTATCTTCTATGAGACAAAATCAAAGCCGGTTTGGTTCTGGGGCACCAATCCTTTTGATACGCCCTTTCTCTTTATCGGCGCCCATGCCATCCAAATCGTGGGGTACACCTCAAACGGCTATCTTAAATTTAAAAACTCATGGGGAAGTTCTTGGGGAGTGAAGGGATACGGCTTCATCCAGGAAGACTACCTTACTAAGGCGTGGTCGAAAATCCCGCAACTTAAGTACATTGGGTACTCGGATGAACTTAGTCCATAACTTTGCTAAGCTCCCGGAGGCACTTTACCTAACCTCTTTCTCTTTCCATGTTTTCTGTACCATTGATGGTACACATTTTCTGTTTGAGCTTTTTCTCTAATCCCTTTCAGTATTTTATGGAAAAATTTTGTTATAGCATCGCTTAAGAGTCCGAAAAACTTATTACCTAACGAGGAATTTATGAAATTTTTGATCTTTCTGTTTGCTTTCACTACAACAGCAATGGCGGTACCGTATTCGTGTAAACCTACCATCGTATTTGCAGAGCAAAATAAAATGCGAGCAACACTGCTTACTTTTGACTACATTAAAGGGAGTTACTTTTCGGAACTTAGAAAAGTGGAACTCACTACGCAAGAAATTTCCTCGCCAGATCAAATCAGTTCCGAGCGAACAGGGCTCTATACTTTAACATCGTTTTCTGGCAGCAAGGAATTTATGGAATTCAGATTAGGGAATCCCATGGATGGCGATATTACCGCACTCTTTTCTAAAGAAAACTTCCAAGATATTAAAACTTTATCGCTCACTCAGACTTTACGAGGAGTGACTCAAAGATCCCTCGTTATGGAGTGTCAGTCTATCTAGATAGCTTACTCTTGGTAAAGGAATGAGCACTGAACAAAAAGAGAGCCTCATCGAGGCTCGCATGGTAAACACGCAATTTGCTGAGTCAGCGAAACTTAAACTCCATTTGATGGGGCCGAACCCGAATCGAGCAGACTCATTAAGTTTCTCGAAGAGGAAGGCAAGCAAATGTACACGCGAGGATCGAGCTGGAACGGGGAAGCTGTCGCTCCCTACGGCTACGGAACCTGCGGAACTGAAAGATGCTACTACGAAGATTACTGTGCCGAATGGGTAAAAAAATAATCATCGCGCCTCCGGTTGAATGCCGGAGGCACTTGGAAAGGACTTAAATGAGAATTTTTCTCCTGGTAAGCGCCTTCCTCTCGATACTACTTTCTGCATTCCACGCTGCTGCTGACACTCCTGAGAAGTTAGAGATCCGTGTCGCTCCATTAGCACTACTTGCCCGTTGGTACACCCTAGAGACGGCGTATAAAATAAGTAAGACCTTCGACCTAGGAATAAATTATACCCATTTTGGTGCCAGGGTTGAATACCGTACGGGCAACATGTTCTTTCCGACTTTGAGCGGAGATTCGTATGGACTCAATCTAAACTACTATTTCTTTCAGGTGCCGACAGGCTCATCCGCCTACGCCTCGATGAAACTGAACCGAGAAGTATTTCAAAGTATTGGACACGCTTCTCCTTCAATATATTCTTACGATGGCATGAGTGCCACTTTGTTAGGAGGGAGACGTTTTTCGCTAGCGGAATTAATTCCCGGTCTGGGTATTCTTTTGGGTGGTGGAGCAAAGTTTTACATCTACGATCAGAAAGAAAGCAAAAACACTCTTGGTGTGATTTCTAAAGATCATGGACGCCGGCAGGGAGCCCTGCCAATAGTCGAGGCAAAGCTCATCTATACGTTTTAGATAATAAGCACAAATTATATGTTTCACTGGGTTTCAAGGGAAGTCAGGAAGATAAGATAAAAGGCATTTTACCTTATCTTCCAATTGAATGATTATTTATAAAGCTGGGCCGTGACTTTCTGCATAGCCGAGAACGCCTCGGGGGAAATTGCGTCTTTTACACCATTCCAAATAACAACCACTTCCTCAGAAGTTGGTTTTTCCATCTTAGCAGCTTCAGTGCTGACATAAGAAACGAGGAAATTTACTTCATCAATTTCGTTGTTAAAACTTTCAATTTCAACTGGGGTGAGTGCGAGTTTTGCACCATCGGCTGGAGAAATTTCGGAGTATGAGAATTCCTGCTCACTGTCGAGGATGATCATTCCAACAGCTAAAGGGATCATCATCCACCATGGAACTCTGGGAACTCCACTTTGAGTCGTACCGTGTAGACGGGTAAATGCCACCACGCCAATACTTAGCATTGAGACTTGAGTAATCGCTAGCCCCACGGCGTACCCACCGGGGACGATGAAGGCTTCGGCGCGTTTAGTATTCGCCGTGAAGAGAGAGAGACAGAGTGCAAGTGAGAGCAATAGCCTTTTCATTTTCTATTCCTTTTGAAGAGTTATCGTTTTGATTAACTTGATAGGAAAGATACTCCAACTTGAGGAAACCAGAGCTCCAGGGGAGTCAAAGTGTTTTCAGGCGCTGAAAACAGGTAAGATTGGAGTTTAAAACCAAGACCCAAGTCTCGTTAATTCGCTTTTACGGGGCTATAGATGAATCTCAAAGAATAGTCCGAGATCTGAAGGACGAAGTTTTCAATCGTCAGGAGATTCTGGATTAGTTTTGAAAGTGAAAGACTTGATATATTCAGGTCATGAAGCTGAATCTGGATCTCCTGGGAACTCTCCACAATTTCACCCTTAATGACTTTCTCAATCTGATTCTTACTCGCCACTAACAGTTGGTGAGAATAAAGAGTCATGAGCTCACCCATGATAAGATAAAACGTCATGGTAAAGAGTGAGAGGTTCACCTTATGCCGGAAGTCTGCGTGCTTGGAGTATTCAAGTGAAAATCTGATCCCACTCTCCACCGTGCGGAAGCGGAGAAGATTCTGTGCCTGCTGATAGGAGATTGTAACCGGACTTTGGACTTCTATGATTCCAAGCTCTCTCGGTGTAGCCCGTGAAAAGCCGAGGAAAATTTCAATCAGCTGCTTACATCTCTGGGACCCATTCTTCATTTCTTTCAGAGTCTGCAACGCCTCTTCTTCAAGATCGGAATCGAGCATAAGAAGGGTGAGGGCCGCCTGAATACCTGCGATCGGATTATTGAGTTCGTGGGCTATGCTTGAGCTGATAATTCCCAGCTCCTGGCCGGTGGGAGTAAGGCTTCCCTCACCTTTCAGGAAAAAACTTTCCGTAAAAAATACAAACAGGACTTTCTTCTCATCCAGATGGAAGATGTCCTTCCTGAATATCTCAAGTCACGTCACCAGCTTCCACCGGCGCCGCATTTTACGGAAGAGCAGGACTTCATCGTCACTCCTCATCTTATCTCAGGCCAGTATATTGTTTATTCATTTCTCAA
>JBKJPL010000026.1:0-100831 GCA_046595005.1 Bacteriovoracaceae bacterium
TAGAAAGAGGCTCAATGATTATGGAGATAAGTCGAAACTACGAAAGTCCGGCTAGAGTCCAATAGGACATAATCGCTCAGAAATAAACCGGACACAATCGCCCAGAAACAACAAAAAGCTCTAAGGGTGTCTAATGTTTAGACAGCTCCAGAAACCCCGAAGTTACGAGGTCTTAGGCAGTCTGATTGAACCTGGATTTGAACCATGGAATGAGCATTGGTAGAAGGGATACGAAGATGACTCCGAAAATTACGATGTGGAAATTTCTCTTCACGACCGGCATGTTTCCGAAGAAATACCCTGCGAGGATAAAAGTGAACACCCAGAGGACAGCACCTATTACATTATAGGCCAGAAATTTTTTATAATTCATGGAACCGATGCCAGCAACGAATGGGGCGAAGGTTCGCGCAAAGGGAGCAAATCTCGCAGCAATGATTGTGAATGATCCCCATCTTTCATAGAAGGCCTGAGTATCTGAGAGGTACTTCTTTTTGAAAAAGCGATTTTCTTTTTCAAAGACTTTGAGTCCCAGCTTTTTCCCGATGTGATAGTTCACGGTATCGCCGATGATTCCTGCCACAGTCAAAGAGATAAGAAGAACCCAGAGATTGAGACCATCATCAAGTGCGGCCAGTGCTCCAAGAGCAAAGAGAAGTGAATCGCCTGGAAGAAATGGTGTTACGACCAGTCCCGTTTCGCAGAAGATGATGAGGAATAAGAGCACGTATATCCATGGACCGAAAAGTCCCATCCAGGAAATAAGATGTTGATCGAGATGAAGAATTATATCAATTAATTGTGTCATAAGTGCTCCATTCTAAATCAGAATTCGCAGATTGAGGGGATAAATCTCTCATTCAGATCAATGAGATCGACAGTGAAAGGATCAAACTTAACTGACTTTCCGTTTTTCGTACCACGGCCAATTCGAAGGTCCACATCACATGTCTTGTGATCAGAGGGATCAAGCTTGTCGGTCCATTCATGTACTAAGGCAGTAAGAAGGTAGCGTCCCTTTTTCCAGGAAATTTTCCATACGAAAACTTCGACGGTACGACCAGAGGCGGTAGTATCGACGACAATAGAAAACGAAAAATCTTTATGCAGTTTCAGACTTCCACCGGGTCTCGCCCTTCTCGGAATGAGATTACGATTTTTAAAAAGAATCACGCGCGGAGATCCATCTGGTGCTCCACGGTAAATCACTAGCTCACGATAATCTCCCACTCCTGACAATGGTGAGATGAGAACCGTCTCCGGAAACCCATCACCGTTCCAGTCGTGAGAAATTCTTTCGTCATTGTCATGAATGGTCGTGGTTTTGCCGCGGATTTTTTTTTCCGTGGAACAGGAAAGCACGACGAGTAAAAGAAAAATGTAATGCATGTCCTCTAATCATGTGACGGAAGATCATCACGTGCAACAAAGCATTTCACTCGGGTTATTCATTTCGGGCAGTTTTCCCCGAGGATGGTATCGAATGAGTGAGTTATCTTTAGTCTACACATGGCCTCTTTCTTGAATAATTCTTCCCGCAGGAGGATGCCGCTATGGGTGAAGCTATGAGAGTTCAACAGGTACTTAGTCGTGAAGAAGAGCTGCGTAATTGTGAGAAGGATTACCATGATCACAATCTCACTGAGCTCAGTGATATTCACGAGATTCTTATTGAGGCCGTCGATGCCGTCGAAGAATCAGGCATGCCGTACGCTATCATAGGAGGGCTTGCAGTTAAAAATCTTGGTCGTCCGAGAATCACTCACGACATCGATTTTTTTGTAAGACCTGATGATGCAGAAAAAGTACTCAAAGTTCTTGAAGCGAAGGGATTCACAACTCAGCTGCGTGATCCATTCTGGCTCTATAAGGCATGGAAGAAAGATATTCTTGTTGATGTCATCTTCAAGTCGAGCGGTGATATTTATTTTGATGAAGAAGTGAGATCTCACGTACGGCGCGTGCCTTACAACAATATGCTGATCAATGCGATCTCACCGGAAGATTTTATTGTCATCAAGGCCGCTGCTCACCAGGAACATAATCCACACCACTGGCATGATGCGCTTGCAGTTTTAAAGCAAGGTGGCCTTGATTGGGACTATCTCCTGAGTCGTGCTAAGCATGCTCCGAGAAGAGTGCTAGCCCTTCTCATCTACGGTCAGTCAAACGACCTGGCCGTACCGAATGAAATTATCCAGAAACTTTACCGGTGTCTCTTTGAAGCTCCTGCATACACAGCTCAGTCGATCGTTTATCCATATCGTGAGAAGAAAGAATCTCCATCAAATAATCGCGACGACGGTAAAGAAAATTATATCTACACCAAGGGTAGAATTATGGATGCCCTGACTCTCGACGAGCGAATAGCCGAACACGATATAAAAGTTGTTGTTACTGATACAACTATCATCGCCAAGGGTGAAGTTTTCACCCGTGAACAGAAAGACGCCGTCGATGAAGTTATTCTGAGTTGTGCTCCATCACATGAAGTCAGAAATCAAGTGAACGTGCGTGTACTGACTGGACCAGAAGGTAGTGAGGCCATCAAATGATCAGAATTGCTGCTGCCGGTGATGTTCACTTTGACCGGAAATCGCATAACCGATTTGCCCAGCATTTTAATAATCTCCAGGAAAAGGCAGACATTCTTCTCCTTGCAGGCGATCTCACTCAGACAGGACACCCTGAAGAAATGCAGGTCCTTGCCGATGATCTACGTAAATGTCCCGTTCCGGTTATTGCCGTTTTAGGAAATCATGACTATCACATGGACCAGGTTGAAACAGTCACTAAGATTCTCCAGGACGCAAATGTCACTGTTCTTGAAAAGTCCTATACAGTTCTTCACATCAACAACTTCAGAGTGGGAATCGCCGGTGCCAAAGGTTTTGGTGGAGGATTTGTGGGCGCATGCGGATCAGATTTTGGTGAGCCAGAAATGAAAACATTCATGAGGCATTCCAAGAATGAAGCCAGAGAGCTTGAGAATATTATCAAGTCCATGGAAGCCGATTATAAGATTGTCCTTCTTCACTACTCTCCTACCGCCCAAACTTTGTATGGTGAGAAGAAAGAAATTTATCCGTTTCTTGGATGCTATTATCTGGCGGAAGCAGTTGATTACGGAAAAGCAGATATTGCTTTTCATGGTCATGCTCACGCCGGTGTTGAGAAGGGCGAGACACCAGGGAAAGTCCCGGTGAGAAATGTCGCTCAACCAGTGATTCGTCACGCTTTCAATATTTATACTCTTGATCACTCAGAAAAAGAAAAAGTTAAACATACCGAGAAAGAATCGACCACCGGGCTTCACTGATGAATTTCAGGATTATCTTGTGTCGGGATAATGGGATTATCCTGGATTTCCTGTGATTCACTTCCCAGGGATTCGACGGTCAACGATCGGTGCATGATCTGGCCATTGATAAACTCGATAGCAGAATGTTTCAAAAGAATATCTATAAACTTATGAATGAGCTTAGCGCATTCCAAACTCCCCAATGGGTAAAGATATCTGATCAGCACTTCTCTCAAAAGGCTGTACTCCGTCATAATATCTGCCACCGAAAAATCGGTCATCGTTGAGCGGTAATACCCGTGATTTTTTCCTAATTCGCTCTCATCAACTTTACCGGCCTTGAGAAGGGTTTCCAGCTGGTCCAGGATCTTCGGCATATGGTCCATTAGGATAAGTGTGGACTCATGCTGAGAAGAAGAAATGACATTCCGTACGTTATTTTCCCATTCCAGCAGAATGACATTTTTTAATGTTGAGAGTGAATTTCCTGCTTCGATACAAAAAGAATTTTCCATAGGCATATTTTAAGACTCCCGGATTGAGATGTCCGGAAATCTTAAAATATTGGGGAACAATTAATCTTGAGCTTAAAGTTTTGCTGGCTTTTTCTTTTTGACGGACTGAATCCAAGCGTAGATGTACGGGATATCATCTTTTCTATTCTTAAGCGGAGTCATTGCCTTCGTTTTACGCTTAGGTATAAAACCATGCGGCAAAGGATCTGGATATTTACCAGTCATAATTTTGGAAACATAAACTTCGAATGGAGCATCTACTTGCTCAGGCCCAATGCTTCCTTTGAGATTCGGATCAGCATTATGGCATCTGACACAATTAGCTTTATAAACCTTTGCCCCTCTCGCGAGATTCAGAGCTGTTGGTTTTGATAAGGGCACCAGATTAAATGCATTTTCAGGAGCAGTTGTTGCTGGCTTAACGGCCGGAGCTGCGGGCTTCACCGGCGTACTTTGAGCAGAAACAAAACTTAAAAATAAAAAGGGGGCGACGAGCGCCCCCATTTTTTTGAAAATCAAACAATGACCTCAATAAGAGCGTAAAGAACAACAAGGAGTCCCAGTCCGCAATGGATGACTCCTTTAATTGTTGTCAATGGACCCATCTTCCCTTTGATTGCATTTGCTTCGAGAGCAAGAATCACAAGAGTTACAACACCGATAACCGCTGCAGGGTTAAAGCTCTCAGGAATATTGAGCCCGAGATGGCGTGAAGCACCCATGAAAAAGAGAAGCGGAATAGAAAACATTACGTTCGTTCTTGAAGCAAGAGCAGCTTTCGGAGCTCTGGCAGCTGCGGCGGCATCCGGTGTTCCGCCACCAAGAGCTGTGTTCGCGTTTGCGATAAGTCCTTTCTGAATAGGCCAGATGATCAGCCATACGTTGAGGAACATGATTAATCCAAGAAGAGCACCTGTGTAGATGTAGATTCCATAAGGAGTCTGGAGGAAATCCCCACCAAGATCTTTACCAACGATAGCAAGCATCGCAAGACCTGAGACGAAAGTCCCCATAGCACCCCAACGGAACCACCAAAGAGCGCGTGGAACGAGTTTCGAGAAGACCTGATTTTTAACCGGGGCTTCTACTTCAGGCATGAAGGCACCCTGACAGAAGTTGAAATAATAAAGGTGTCCAATCCATGCAGTACCAGCAAAGAAGTGAACCCATCGGAGGATCATGATCAATCCTTCCTGAGTAAATAGAGCAATATCCATAAGATCTCCTCGTATAAGATATAAAACTGTCTAAACAGAGATATTCTAACTCACATAGAAAGAGGATCGCCACTATCAATCTATTGAAAAGACGAAAAGATATCCGACCACTTTACTGGGTCAAATAATTCATAAAAATTCCGATGATGAACTGATGGGAAAAATCACATTTGTCCTCTGCATCCTCATTTCTTTTTCACTGCATGCTAATGCAGATAAGTTTGCGTCGCTGATTCAGACCGCTCGCGACTATGAACTGGATGGCAAAACCCAGAAAGCTAAAAAGGCCTATGAAGATGCCTGGAAATTAAAAACTTCTGATGCTGACAAGCTTCCGGTTCTGGTTGAACTAGTAAAACTTCACCGCGACGATAAAAAATCAGGCCTTCGTTGGGTGGAAGAAACTGAAAAGTGGCTGGCCTCTCATCCTGATCAAAAAGAAAAATTCGACCCATGGATAAAAACCATGCGCGGATATGTAACAGGTAATATTGAAACTGCCTCGTCCCCTGCTTTCATGAAAACATGGGCCATCGATCAGAAAGTTCCTGTCCTTATAAAAGAAAAAAAATTTCCGGAAGCCTGGTCGCTCGTAAAGAGTCGCGATCTTAAAAATGCCGATCTTAGATCTCAGGTTGTTCATGATGTTCTCGCTGCAGTAACAATCAAAGATAAAACACGGATAAACTTCTGTGAGAATTCTCTTAAGAGACATCCATCATCTCAGGCCTGGACGATCCGGGTGTGCAGTTATCTCGAAAGCTGGAAAAAAAACAAAAACGATAAGAAGTTCATGAGCTCAATTGTTTCTCAGATCCGCGAAGAAGAGCCTCAAAGCTCATATCTTTCGCAGGCCCTGGAGGAACTATGAAGAAAATTTTTCTCATCCTCCCTTTCATGCTACTTCTCATGTCCCAGTCCAATCAGCGCCAGCTTGGTGCTATCAGCGCTGTAACAAATTTCTTTGAATCTCCTTTTGAGGCCATCGCCAATGCCATCGCTCACAGGAAATATGAAAAGTTCGCCCGTGAAACGCTTGCACCAGCCCCTTTTCGTGAGATTCAATGTGCTCCGGATGGCTCACCCCTTCCGGAATCTGCACTCAGTGATCTGATGAATATCCCGCATATTACATGCAAATGTGAACCATGGGGTAATTGTGTGAAGCAGGCCTGTGCGTGTGACGTACTTTGTCCGAAAAATTTTAATCTCTTCAAGCGTGGTATGACATCCACCCGGGATCTTACAACAACTGAAGACTCTCTCGCCTTCCGGAACGGAGTTGATGAGGGAGAAGTACAAGGTAGAATCAGATTTACTGACGGTATTTGCTGGGGCCACGCTTCTGTCACTCAGAAATTCAACCGACTCGGTTTTTTTAAACCTGAAGCCCAGCCTCCCTACAGCTTAACTTCCACAAATCCGGAAGAGAGACGTCGCGCGATCAGTTTCTATCGATCGATCATTAATGACATTATTAATAACAAAGCCACAGACATTCCGGGCTACAGAAATCTACAGGAGTTTTCCGGAGATCCGGAATTCAGCAATTACTTTCATGATAAGGTCGCTCGTGAATGGGCAGACCGGGCGATGAGCTGGCAAGGACTCAGCCTGGCGATCAACGACCGTCCTGAATCCCGCGAGAAAAACGAAAATCTTTTTGCTGAAGTCAGAAGAAGACTCTCAATGCATCAGCAACCAAACCTGGTTTACACACTTGCTGGTTCAAGATTTTTTACTCACGCTGCGCTCGTGTCCCATGAGTCAGTTGTGAATGGAAAACCTGTTCTTTGCATGCGTGATAACAATTACGAAGAAGTCCTCAATGCCGCCTGCAATCACTATATGGTGATGGATGATAATGGAAAGATCATCAATGTGATCACTCCGTATGCCTACGCTGTCGGTGGATTAAGTCTTGCTTTTAATGATGAGCGCGATGCTGTTAATCAGGTGAAGGCCCTTCACAAAAGATGTAATCGCGAGAAAGGCTGTCGCTGATTCTTTCGGGATTCTTTAAGGCTTTTTGCTCGAAATTCGTTAAAAACATCTGAACATCTGCCCGTTTTGGGATGTTTTGGGCTGATTTGAAGATAAATTCACCTAAACTTCCAATCGTAGACGAAAAATCCCTTATTTCTGCAAAAAACACCCTTTTTTACGAATTTTTAGTGTTTCTCTATGTTAAAACTTCTCTTTTGTACCAAAAAACATGAATTCCACTAAGTTTCTGGCCCACATTATGGTCAGGGAGATTTGCACAGAATCTTTACTTCAGAGAAAATTCACAGGTTATCTCCGGATGACTAAAAGGCAATTTAGTTCAAATGACGAAAGCAAAAGAGTATCGAGACACGATTAAAACTGGGATTTCGGGCCTGGATGAAATCTTCATGGGCGGAGTGCGGGCGAATAATATTATTCTCCTCGAAGGTAGTTCAGGCACAGGAAAAACAACTCTTGGTCTGGAATTTATCTATCGTGGAGCAAAGGAACTCAAAGAGAATGGATTAATTATTTCCTTTGAATTATCTCCGCAAAAATTAATGAGAGACGCACAGGGATTCGGATGGGACCTGGCATCTCTTCAGAAAAAAAATAAAATTAAAATCATCTACACCAATCCTGCCATCATCCTTCAGGAACTTCAAAATCCAGAAGGTCTTCTCGCTACTGAGATCAGGGCCATTGATGCTAAAAGAATTTTGATTGATGGACTTTCGCCGTTAAAAATCTTCGGCGAGCATATTAATGGCCGCCCTTTCAGGGATAGCTTACAGTTTCTCGTCGATTCACTTCAGCGTTTTGGGGTAACAGCACTACTGACAAGGGAATTGCCAGAAGGTCCTGCCCGCGGCAGTGGCGTCATTGATCACGAGCACTTTGTTTGTGACACCATCATCACCCTTTCAAACACTACCAATCAGAGAAATACTCATCGCTACATGGAGATAAAAAAATCACGTGGCCAGGATTTCATCTCCGGGCAGCACACGATGAGGATAGAAGGTAATCGGGGTGTCATCATTTACCGTCGGACACAATCGAGACCAAAAGATTACATTGATCAACTTACGTCTTCGAAAAAACTATCTACCGGCATCGCTGACCTTGACGCGATCATGGGTGGTGGGATTTATGAAGGCTCTATTACTCTCGCTGTAGGTATATCCGGTTCTGGAAAAACTATTCTCGGAATTCAGTTCCTGCTTGAAGGTGCGAAGGTAGGTGAAAAAGGTTTGCATATCACTTTAGATGAGCATCCTAAGCAGATGCTACGGAATGCTGAGAGCTTGGGATTAAAGCTCAAAGAATATACTGATAATGGCACCATCATGATCGAGTACGAGTCCCCTTTAGAACTCGAAATGGATGTGCACTTTGAAAAGATTGTGCGGATCATCGAGGAAAACAATATCAAACGTGTTGTCGTAGACTCGCTTGCTGCGTACGAAAGCTCAAATGCTAAGGAAGCACATCAATTCATCTATGCTTTGACAAATTTTTTCAAGAACAAGCTTGTTACTGCTTACTGTAACTATGAAAGTCCGGAGCTTCTCGGTCTCTCGCAAATCAGCGTCGATCTTAAGGCTTCTGCGATTGTAGATAACATTGTGCTTCTCAGTTACGTCGAAATTTCCACCAAATTAAGAAGAGCTCTTTTAGTGCCTAAGGTCAGGGGAGCATCAATTCCACAGGTGACTAGAGAGTTCTTAATACAAAAAGGTGGAATCAAAATGGTTGAGAATGACAAAGAACAGGCGAGAGAATTTGAAGCTGTTCCTCAATTACCACTTTCGAGTTACTACGGGATTCTCTCCAGAGCACCAGCCAGGCAGAGCCCTTTACTCGAAGGGAAAATCGCAAGAGGTGAAGAGATGCCCGTATCACCCAAAATAAAATAGGAATGCTCAAATGAATGATGTCCTTCTCATTGAAGATTGCGATGACACTTACCAAACTGTTCTAAACAGTGTGCGCACCATTGCTAAAGTTAGCTGGACTCAGACTATCTCTGAGGCGAAGAACGAGCTTCGCCATAAAGATTTTAAACTGATTATTCTTGAAACCGAATTGCCCGATGGTGATGGGATCGAATTTTGTTCTGAGATACAAAGATCTCATGGGCATATCCCTATTATCTTTCTTACGGCAAACAACAAACTTGCGGACAAAGTTCTTAGTTTCAGTGCCGGGGCAGATGATTATATCACCAAGCCATTTCACCCACTGGAGCTTAGGGCGCGTCTTGAAGCGAGACTTCGTAAAACGAAACAACTTTCTATTGATGCTGATAAGTTCAACTGGAAAGAACTTCAGATTATTAAAAGCCGTCAGGAAGTAATGATCCTGGACGAAGTTTCCCAAAACAAAATAGAGCTCACTTCCTTAGAGTATAAATTGTTAATCTATTTTGCTTACAGGACTGGTGAAGTAATTCACCGTGATCAGATTCTGACAGACATATGGGGCGCTGACATTTTTGTCTCTCACAGGTCCGTGGATACCCATGTCAGCAAGATTAGAAAAAAACTTGGACACGTTTCACATATTTTGGAATCCATTCATGGTTCGGGATACAAGTTTAATCCCACGGTTGATTAAATAAGTTTCAGGAGCTTATATGCAGAGGTTCGCTGATAGGGCCGAACGCCAGAACGAAGTGATCTCTCATCTTTCTGGTGAAGCTTTGGTAAAAGTCAAAAAAGGCATGAGTGAATCTCTTGCCTCAAAGCTTTCTATCCTTGGAATAAGCATCCAAAAAAAGATGAACCTTCTCGCCGGTGATTTTATTGTCGTTCAATCTCATACGAAAACTATCTTCACCATGATTGAATTATTAAGCGACTTACCAGAAGTTGAATACGCCGAACCCAACTACACCAATCATGCTCCAAGGCCCGCGGCGCAGGTCGAAAGCACACAAACCCCATGGGAAAAGTTTGTTGTAAGAGAAGCGGCTATTGAAATAATTGATTCTCAGATCGACTTGAAAACTCCGAGGATCAAATCCGACATCAAGATTAACAAGAAGACGATCCCGCCCATTAAATATGGTGATTCAGTTGAAGATATAACAATTAAAGATGTGCTCTTCATCTCTGACAAAGTTCCTGTGAATCTGGCAGAGGCCGTAGAGGCAATTGATTACGCTACGAAAAGAGAAGTTAATATTTTAAGCAATTCCTGGGTCAGAGATGGCTTTTCGAAAGCACTGGATGAGGCGATTCATGTCGCTGATAAAAAAGGAATCTCTTTTGTTGCGGCTGCCAGTATCGCAGCGACCATAGGTTCCAGCATGAGTGCCTTTGGTGGATACAACCCCTCCTCTTTTTATAATCTCAACAGATTTGGAAATGATTCAGTCACTTCTCAAACTGAACGTAGACCTGCTTCTCATGTCTCCGCAGGAGTATTAAGTCTTTATATTGCTCATGAAGGGAATCCGGAAAAAACCGGCCGTGGACGACTGATCGCAAAGAATGTTCCTTCAAAAGAAGAAATCCATAATGCCTGGAACAGTAGCAGTCCTGGAAAAGATCACAACGATATCAGGATCTCCCAGGATTACTCGTTTCCAGGTGCAAAGTTCATTAAGTTAGAAATTGAGAAGTTGAACTCAGACACGAACCTGGATTTGATCGTTCTGAGAAACGCCCGTGGGGCGATTATCAATAATATCTCTGACTCAGGTCAGAGATATGAAACTGACTATATAGAAACAAATTTGATTACCGTTGAATTTACCTCTAATGCTACCAGCACCAGTATTGGTTCGATCATCCGGAACGTAAAAGTTATTTACTAAGGAATAAGATGAAAAAGATTCTGCTCGTTGATGACACGAAAGAGATTTATCAGATGGTTGTTCACAGTGTGAGCGAGATCGCAGAAGTCACCTGGGCCAAATGCCTGGATGAAGCATCTATTTTACTAAAAGAAAGAGAATTTAGTCTTTTGATTCTGGATATCGAGTTACCAGATGGAAATGGGATTGATTTTTGTTCAAAGATTAAACCCATCCATCCCAATATCCCTGTCCTCTTCATTACCAGCCACACAACACTGGCCGAAAGAAAAGAGGCGTTCACAGTCGGAGCAGATGGATTTATCACTAAACCCTTCACACCACCCGCACTTCGTGAACGCATCCAGGAAGTTGGTAAAGAAGAAAATTTAAACGACCTCTTAGAGTTCTATCTGGTCGGTTAAATCGGCAAAGAGCAATCGTCGTAATGAAAATCTCTGATCACACATTGAACTGTGATTGTTTGTTTCTCGCCATGAGTATCGAAGTAGTCCAGGACACCAGAGATGTTACCCGTCGAATCTTCAAAAGTTAGACGGTAAACTTCCTTTCCGCTGCTGACTTTGCTTTGAAATGAGTAGATATCTTTTTGGTTTTCAAAAGTTCGTTTGCCCTTATGAAGACCCAGGCCCGATTCAGCTGAAAACTTTATCGAGCCGGCAATCTTTCCTGAACAGCCCTCGTAATTTGAGTAGTAAGAAAAGCTAATCTGCGTATTGTCTTCCATTAGTCCACTACATTGCCCCTCTAGTTTCTGCGCCGTCCCTGCGCTTGCGAATGAAACCATCATGAGGGCAAGCATTCCGATAAAAAGCTTCATTTAACTATCCTTGTATAAATTAGATCGAAATTGGAAAGCTGACGCTGAGAATGACAGATTGGTTATCCGAATCTACGTCATTCGTACTACCGGAGAAAAAGCCGGCGTCCTGGAGTTCTGTCTCTGAATAATTAATTTGTTGATACTCAAGATTGAGGCTTACTGCTGCAATCTTCACACCGCCACCAATACGGTATCCGCTGCCGTCTTTAAACTTGAGGTCAATTCCATTGTCCTTCTCAAGATCCATTCCACCCGCCATGATGTAACCGGCCCAAAGTCTTAGTCCAATATCCGTGGGCATCTGGATTCCGACAACCGGGCCAATGTTGTAAGACGTTCCATCTGTGTCGAGGTTAGTATCGTCATTCTCATATGAGATCATGGAATATCTTCCGTCCAGGCCAAGAAAGACCGACTCATGAACATGAAAGCCTAATCGTCCACCGATACCGAAGCCTTCAAAGTCACTATCAGATGATCCTGCGGGCGACGGGAAATCGACTTCACTTGAACCAGATTCATAGGTCAGCATAGGTTCTAAGAAGAGACCGCCCTTACTTTCTGCATAAGCAGAAAAAGAAGTTAAAAGAGCCAGACCTAGAATGAATTTTGTATTTCGCATGTTACCCCGTTTTTGTTTCGTATAAGGTAAGTGTGACTGTTCAATCAAAGAAAAGATGCGACGTTTGGTCTAGTGAATGTGTAGATATGATCACATCTTTATTACTATTGCCGGATAATGGGCTTTTCCGATTTTGCCACTTGAGGAACCTGTTCAACATAATGGGCCTGCTCTACTTCGTGTACAACTTTCTCTCGCATTGTGGATCTGGCATCTTTAGGAAGCTTGATTATGAAAGTCGTGCCTTTTTCATCTTCACTTTCGACAACGATCGATCCTTTGTGAGCATCAACCATTCCTTTAACCATCGTAAGACCAAGTCCCCATCCAATTTTAGATTCAGAAGATTTCAGTCTACGATACTGTTCAAACAAACCAGAAATATCTTCTTTTGGAATTGCCTTTCCGGAATTATGAACGCTTAGTTCTACTGACGTTTCATCCTGTGATAATCCTATATCGATAGACTTATTTGTATCACCATACTTAATGGCATTTGAAAGTAAATTTTCAAGAATGCGTCTCAGACCACTTTCATCCCAATATCCTTCACACTTTCCATATGTCTGCATTTTAAAACAATCCGGATAAGACAAGCTTAGCTCATCAACAACTTGCCGGACAATTTGATCAAGATCACAAAGTTTGATCTCTGTCTGCATACTCTGACCTGCCTCTAATCTGGTTGCATCCAGCAAACCAACAATCATTTGATCGAGTCGGGTCATATTATTAAGAACGAGCTTCATCTTAGGAACTAAAGGGTCGTCAGGCGTAAGTTTTTTTAAAACCAACTGTGCAGTAATCTTTGTTGAAGTTAAGGGATTTCTCAGATCATGAGCGAGAGTATTTGAAACCTTCTCTCTGACATCTTTCAAGATTTGACTATATTCAGTAGCAGCATCATTTACCGCCTGTTCAATTGAACAAACAATAACTTCACGTTCAATCGCAGTTAAAGGGGCTTCTTCTTCCATAATGTCACTTAAGACTTGTCTTAATATGTGATACTCAGTGATGAGTTGATCAATAGTATAGTTTTTACTTTCTGCTCTATCTTTCCCGTGTTGTTTACCTATACGGGAACTATCTTTTTTATCCCGGCGTTTCCGGGCAGATGTTCTATCAATAGTATTCGACAAAGCATCTACTAATTGATTCAAATATATTGGCAATGAATCTCTTAAAGCTAAAGTTTCCTGATGGTGAGCAGCTGCGACTTCCTCATTTATTCGTTCTTCCCACACGGTAAGAATCCTATCGATATTTTTCTTAAGTCTTTCTGCTGTCTTGTTTGGCATGTAATCACCTTGTTAAAAACACCATTTCACTAAATAGATTACCAAGCATCGATCTGAAGATGAAGGATAGTGACCTGAAATGATAAGCAAGTTATGAGAACAGAAATGGTCGTGATTTAAATGGTTTTAGAGTGAATCAGCACACTTCCCTTTGCAGAAAGTGTGCTGAGCTAACTGGATTGTTTAAAAAAGAACGTCTAGCTTCAAAAGATTGATCTTTAATTCATTGGTAGTTTTAGCATTACCAAATAGACCTGCTATCTTTTCATTGTAGTTACGATGAGCAATAGACAATGTAGGACTCCATGAAAAATTGAATCCTGACACTTCACCCAATCTGAATCTCTTACCGCCTTCCAGCAAGTAAGTTGTAATATTCCCGGAACCATCAACATCTGAACCATTGGTTTCACGGTCAAAGCTCACGTTTTGATTGATGAGAGTCAGACCAGTAAACCAAGAGTTGGTTAAGTCTTCCTGAAAATTCCAGACGGCACCCAGACCTAAAGTTAACTTCTGAGTTTTTGTATTATTCTTAACGGGTTTATCATTTTGTAGATCATAACCAAGTAAACCTCTGACTTGTAACTGAGGAATAACTTCGCGAGCATAGTTCATTAAAAATGAATGCCGTGACCCTTCCGCATCGTTCTGTTTCTCGAATGAAGAAGATTGAAGATGAGTATTAAAATTCCCTTCCTGGTTTACAATATCTCCCACGTCAACGGAAACCATGTTTTTGCTGTCAGCAAAAGCGAATGAAGTTAAAGCAAGGCTAGTTAACAATAAGTATCTTTTCATAAAATCCTTTTAATATCGTTTTAAAACTATTGTGGTTCAGAGATGACGTTACTATCTAGTGCAACTGCAGTTTGAGAAAAAATTCTTCCATTCATCGTTGCCCCTGTAACAAGGTTCACTGCCTGAGCTGCCAGCAGAATTCCTTCAAAGTGCGATGTCGATGCCAGAGCGACTACTCCTGCGACCTGCCAGAAAATATTTTTGGGTTGAGCATCTCCCAATAAAATTATTCTCACACCAGCATCTATGCTTAGACCTCCAGAGATCTGAAATATCCAGGTATCAGTAGCTGATCCAGAAATGTAAACATCCGAAGTCATACCAACAGCTGTTCCCCATTTATAGAGACCAGGAGTAAGTGTCAGCCCGCCTAAGTTTCCAGAGGCTAATTCGGTGGCATCCGGATTTTTTCTTCCGGCCGCATCAGTATAGGCAGTCTCCATAGAAGCAATGGCAGTTGTTAAATTTGAAGGAGTCGGAGACGTGTAATCTGCAGCGTAAACTTTTCCATCAACCTGATTTGAAGTTGAAAAAATAGTTCCAGCTGATGGAACAATGGGATTCAGAGCAAACCCAGTCATCGAAGCGTAAGTAATAGGACTCACTCCCATATTACCAAGGATGGCCGAGGTACCAGTGTTGGTGATACCTGCCTTTGCGAGAATCACATAGCTACCAGCAGACGATAAATCACCGCCCGGGATATCTATTTCTCCAATGAAAACGGGAGCAGGACCTTCACCAAATGGATTCCCTGCACCGTAAGTATCGCCTTTGTTTTGGCAGCTCATGGCGAAGACCAGAGACAATGCCAGGACGACGGAATGTCGAGTGAATGCTCGAAGAACAGAACTCTTCATAGATAGATCCTTTTGAAGGCGTAATAAACTCTTAACTTTGCTTAGATAAATTTTTAATCAAGCGGTGAAATCAAACTTCTTAGAAAAGTGTTTTAAATATGTAGAAAACTGCACAAAACAACTGAAACGCTTCCCTACAAAGAATGATTAATGAAAGATTCTGGTTTATGAATGAGATCGGCGATGAAGTCGCCGATCCCATTTCTTTACTTCAATTTCTAATGTTGGTTCGTTGTGAAAGCTTACCTTGCATGTGAATAAGGGCCCTCAAGAGATTATCTGAAGCCATTTCGATAGCTTGATGAATACTGTTTTCATTATGATTCACTACAATTGATTGTTGGTTCGAAATCCGAGCTTCTATCAAACATCTTTTACCCAAGCGCCCCATTTTGCCAGCGTTCTCATCAGAAAGATAAACTTCAATGCGTGTGATGGCCCCTTTGAATCTACTTCGTATCTCTGATAAATGGATCTCTACGTAATCTTTTAATTCATCACTTCCAGAAATGTTGTGATCTGTGTTTACTTGTATGCTCACGAAATCCTCCTGATAACGTTAGGCTCAAATACTTTGAACCTTTCCATCAACAGTACGCAAAAATAAAAAATATTATTTTAGGATTCTTGTTATAAATATGTACAAAAATTCATATCAAAATTTAAATTCCAACTATCGCGAACATAGATTGATTAATTGAAGAACGGGAAGACGAAATGATGAAATGATGAAATGAGGTTGAGGGTTAGAGTGACAAAATCTTCCGCTTTTTTCTTTATCGCGATGTAAGCTGTATGGTGGCGCTACTAAAATTATAATAAATGCAAAAGTTGGAGCTCAATATGAAGAAGTTGTTCGGTCTTTTTTAATGGTCATTGGAATCTCTCTTACTGCTTATTTGTCATGGCTAGTTTCATTATCAGGACGCACTGACGTCCCACTCAGCTTTGCCTTGTTTGTCCCACTTTGGATGGCAATTTCAGTTTATGGCTTTAATCTCTTTAGAAATCGTCGAGCTGTTAAATAATGAAAGGATGGCGCAAAAGTCTTTTAAAAACGACTTTAAACCTGGTTTGTACCTTCTTCAAAACACTAGACAGCAATCGCCCAATAAACCCTCATAATTCCAAGAAATCTGGACTATTCCGCTCAACTCTCCCCGATATTCTCCGATAGGGTATTGTGAACGGAATAAAAAAATCACATTTATTTGGGCTGTGCCTGCTATCCCTGGTTGAGTCATCCCATGCCCAACAAACCGTTATTTTCATCGGTAATAGTCCAAGTGCTGTTGTTATTTCAGGAGCTCCCAATCCCAATGGAGTTCTTGGAAATATTATGTCGTTGTCTGCCAATGGAGGAGCTGCCATAGCTGCTGCCACCATAGGCGGGATCCTGTATGACAGGACTGAACGAATTATTGAACAACAATTGAGAGCTGCTTTAGCAGGCCAGACGGCCTATGTGACACCGGCACAAATTAATACTTTCGTAACTGCTGCCATGGCACAAATGCGTGGAACGATCAGGGCCCCGGGAATTGTTACCTCTGGGCGTTTTGTAACCGCCATGAAAAATCTTCATAATTCGCTCGTTGATTTTATTACTCCCAACGTTTTACGGTCACAAGTTTTTGGAAGAAGTGGCCCTGAGCTTAATGCTCACTCGGCTTATTGGAGAACAATTTTAAAATCAATGACCAACAGGTGCATTGATCGCGCCAGTGCGGACGGCAATGCCATTTCAGCTATGACCTGTGTCACGAATTCTGTGATGCCAGCAGCGTCGTCTCCCCTTCAAACAAATCTAGGAACGGCAGTTATTTTTGAGATGTCTCGAAAATCACTTGAACCAATGGTGAGTTCAGCTAATCGTGAACATTTCCGCGCCTGCAGAACGAAAGAATATCTTCAGTGCATGAACATAACTACGAATGCAGCACCAACGAACTGTTCAGCTGCCACGTACCCAGTGACAGCACGTGGGAATTTAGAGGCCTGTGCCACCAGGTCTTTAAGAAATGGCATCATGGAAGTGGCCCCCATAACAATTAATCGAACTATCCGAGAAATGGCCCCTGCTTCTGAGGCAGAAAGAATCTCTACTTTGGCCGTAAGTACTTTGAGAAATTGTTTACCTGGAGCTGCGAACGAGCGGGCGATTACGGGATGTTTTGATAACACAGTATTAGCGGCCGGAAGAGAGATCGTTGAAGCTAAAGTGCTGGCCGAGCTAGCTGTGCAGGAAGCTTTTTCAACAAGTGCCGAAAGACAAAGAGTCGCAGGCTTAGCACTAACTGCGTTCAATGCTTGTGCTCGGAGAGCTGGTCACGATGCAAACGGAATCTTAGACATTAGTAACTGTGAAGGTGTGGTTACCAATGCTGTAAGTAAAGAGGTTATGCTCGAAACTTTTGAGCGCCAGGATCCATTGGCCCTGGAAACCGGACGAGCTGCACTAGATAGATGCTGGCCAAGAGCGGGATCAAACGCCAGCCCGAATGCTTGTATGCGTTCTTCCATTATTTCCTTTGCTGCAGCTTCTGCCAGAAGGCAAGTGACTGAGAAAGTTCCAGCTGGTTTACTTATCACAAGTCCAAGTTTTGTAGATGCAAACATCACAAGCCTTGCAGCATGTTTAGGAAATGAGCTACCTAGTGATATAATGGCTGCCCGTAATTTAGAAACCCGAATCGACAGTTGCGCCCAGGCACTTACTTTAAATGTCGCAAAATCAATAGCCCGTTTTGAAGTCTCGAACACTCTAAGAGATCAAATGAGTCCAGAGGCACTGGAAGAACTTTTAGTAAGGGAAGTTGACGGTGTGTTTATGACTTGTCTTGGCGCTCGTCCAGCGGATGCAGATCTTACTCGTTGTGAAGGAAATTTACGTCATGATGTAGGAGTCGCAGCTGGCTCATTACTTATTCCAGCTGCCATTAATGATTATGCTAATAAGTCAGGAGGAGCGGCTGCTTTAGGTATTTCGAATGAAGAGTTAGCCTCACTCAATCAATCACTAGTGACAAGGAACACCACTTGTCTTGGGGAAAATAGAGCTCGCATCGCAGAAGCGCTCGATGAATGTTTTAGAGGCACCATCACGCAGGCGGTTGGTGATATTGCTGTTCTCTCAGTAAGAAGAGAGCTTGAAGCCGTTAGACCGTTGTCTCCAAATCTAAACGTGAGTGCTCAAGAGACTCGCGCCAGAGAACTTATCCAAGCTTGTTTAGCCGAGGGTGTCGCTCCTGCTGCTGCTCTCGCCGATACACTTGCTCGGATTGAGCCGTGCGGAGAAAGAGTCACTTCTGAGATGAGAAGAGCCGTTCTATCTGAAGTGATTGTCCTGACGCGTGAGCCGATTGACGCTATTTTCGCCAATTATCAAGCTTGTCTCGGCCGCAGAGGAAATAATAATTGTGATGTAGCCCTCGCACGTGAAGTAAACGTCTTCATGCTTCCCTTTAAAAATAAATTGGAGCGCCCAGCTGCCGACTGTGACTGTCTTCCACAAGCCACAATTGGTATTCAACTGGATGTGATTCAAATGGCGACAGCCGCCATGATATCTCTCATCCAGGAAAGTCGAGGAAGGCTTCCAGAAGCAAGAGCAGAAGTTCATGCCCTCATTTCTCAGTTTTCTGAATTAGCAGGAGGTAACAATGTTGCCCAAACCCGGGAAGCTTTAATTGCTGATGACTCAAGTGATCCTCTGCTGCAAACCTTGGTGAGAAGCTTGTTACGTGAAGCTTTAAGAGGTGTGCCTGCTGATTCTGGAATTACTCCAGCGGTTAAAGCACAATTGATTGATGAAAATCTCATCAGAGAAATTTTTAATTCTGGCGTTTTACGAGATATAAAAACATCAGCCGCTACCATTCTTGAAAATGTAAGCGCTGGAGCAGATACTTTACAATTAGACAGTAAAGAACTTCAAATGGCAGTCGCCAGGACATTTCTCGGATCACAAAGAGTCATGGGCATCATCATGCAAGGCCAGATCAATAACGAAATCAATCGCCGCGGACCTTTAGTACGCTGGATTGCCCCCTTAGCCGCGGGTGTGATGGGAATGGATTTGAACTGGGAAAATGCCCGGCGAAGACCAGCAGCGCGAGAAGCACAGGATTGGGTCTTAGATCAGGTTATTCTGCCGATAATTGATGGAACACTTTCACCTGAAGAGGCCAAGGTCCGACAACGTGAAGCTGCTCAAAAAGTGCAAGCAGCTTTGCGCCGAAGATAAAATTAACTTGTGTTTGGGAACCACACATCCTCGCCACCGCAATGACTTCTACACCCATCGCTAATACAGCCAAATCTTCGGTCAAAGATAACGCCTTTTAAAAGCAGCTGAACGAAATTCATAATTCATTCATCAATCCATTCTTATCGATTGCTCAACCGGACAGAGGAGTTCAATTATTGAAAGAGATTGATCGAAATTTTGAGCCGAAGAAAAAAGTCTTTAAAAGAGTGGCGCCCCCTCGTAGATGACTTTCGAACCGCAGTCATTTCCTAGTCCAAAATTTCATTGCTAACAACAACTTGAGATTCGAATTTGGAACCTCAAAACTAACAAATGTTCTAATTATTTATGATGGTTAAAAACTTGAAGTGCCAATTTGGCACATCAGGTTTATTTATTTACAATCCTTTAGCCCAATCTTCTTCTTGGTTGAGGGCAGTTTCGTATCAACGATTAATTCCATCGCATCCAATCGTTCAAATGAGTGCTTTTGCTCGGCCTGAGATTAGTGGAAATTGTAGAGTTCAAAAAACGGGAGAATCATTTAGTTTGTATAATCTTCCATCAATGACAACAAATGGTGCCTTTGCTGAAGGTTGGAGCGTTGCAGGCGATGTGATTGTAACTTTGTTTATTCATAACGGTGAGATGGGTGCTAATATTTCTTTTCACCAAGAGCATGGCTATAGCGGCGTTGATAGTTTCATAATGTCTGGAAAAAAAGTATCTATTGCAAAGACTGATAGCTTAATTGGTAAAGTAAAGTGTGCAGTACAAGTTAAGTAATTTTAAATTAGATAGTTAGTATCTAGAAGGTCCACGTCTTTCGTGGACCTTCTAGATTAAATCAAACGATAAATCCAGAGAGCTTTTTTTTTTCATCTGAAGTTAAAAGGCATATATGTTCTCTATAGTTCAACTGTCGACATTTCAGACAGATTAATGATTTAAGACAGAAAGATTGATTTCCTTTCTAAAACATCAATAGCTTAAGGCCACGAGGATGGCATATCCTTTGCTATTTCTAAGGTATCTCAATTTTACGGAGGTTCCTATGAAAGCCACTCTTTTGATTCTAATTTGCTTAGCACTTAGTCCATTTTCGGCCTTTGCTGAGAAATTTTCTATTGAAGGATCCCCGAAGACTCCGTCTATCATGGCGGATAGTGAACTTGGCGTGATTGTCATTCAGTCCGTCCTTAAAGGCCGGTCAATTCCAGAAAACTCCATTGAATTTGCTCGTCGAGTGGAGCAATTCATGGACAAGTATGAGGCCAATCCTGCTTCTAAAACATTGATCATTGTTAACCTGATAAGGGACGAAATCAAAAACCCTGTTGTCTACTCAGTCTTTAAGAAATTAGAAAGCATTCATAAAGGTGGCTCTAGTCGGGTGACTATCAACTGGCACTATGAAGAAGATGATAAAGACACGCTCAGAACAGGTGAGGATTTTCAAGCAATCATAAATGTGCCGTTTCGATTTACCGGGCTGGAGTAAGGGGTTTAAGCATCGCCTACTGAAAAGCGGAATCTGCCCGAAGACTTCAAGTGCACACCTTCGTAGAACTCGATGTCCTGACAGAGCTTGATGACGTTTGCGAGTCTCTTATATTCAAAGTGCCTCGTCAGGACAGCTTTCATTTCAAAATTATTCAGATTCAGCTGAAGGCCGAGCAAGGAGGAGGGAGCGTAATTAATGTACGTGACCGACGATGAGTTGAGAGCCTGATGCTGAAGATGAATGATTTTCAAATGAAAGTGGCGCACCCTAGTAGATGACTTTCGAACCGCCTGCTCTAATTTCTGTGCTTGAGACCTATTTTCTTACGGTTAGGTCTTAAGGCTGGAGTCGCGTCCTCCACTGCATTAAGTCTCTCAAAGACTACCTTAAATAACTTGTTAGTCCCTTGTTCTAACCTGTTGAACTTTTCACTCAATGAACTCTCCATAGACAAAAAACTTCTAAGCCTTATGAAAGTTCTTATTATTGAAATATTCACGAGAGCTGCTTTCTCACTCGTTAAGACGCTTGAAAGCATTGCCACACCGCCTTCTGTAAAAACCAACGGTAAATATCTTCGCCCTCCACGGCCTTCGTTTGAGGTACCATTTTGGCACCTCAAAGATTCATGCTCCTCAGGTGTAAGTCGAAACATAAAATCTTGTGGGAAGCGAACTTCATTACGCGAAACTTGGCGATTAAGTGCTTTAGTCTCTACTCCATAAAGTTCGGCAAGATCAGAATCTAGCATGACTCTTTGATTTCTAATGACGTAGATGATTCTTTCGATGTTAGAGGAATTAATATCATTCATAATCAGGCTCCATGAAAATGAAGCAGGAATACAAAAATAATTATAAATAAACTATTGGGAAGGATTACGTATGACAATCTTTTCAGTTTTGGATTGGCGACCTTAAAGTAAGAAGTTCATTCAATTGAAGCTCGTGAGGAATTTCACCATCAATCAAGATTTCCAATCGATGTGAGGAGTTTTTTTCAAAACTCAGCCCTTCAATCACTCCATTCAACACCGAAGCCTCAGAAGTCGTGCCAACAAGAACCTGAATAATTGTCTCTGTGCCAGAGCGATGATTCACAAAATCCTTAAATTGAACTTTCTTTTCAAGGGAAGCTGCCAATCCAGGCATAACAAATAGAAATGGAAAATCAGGATGATCTTCATTGAATCGATGAACCTTAATAACGACAGAAGGATTATATGGAGGATGATAATCCCAGAATTGATTTTGCATCTTTTCAGGAATTTCACCACGTAAAGCGATCCCAAACGGCGAAGCCCCAGTCATTTTCCAATTAGCGCGATTATGCAATTTGAGTGGATTCGTTTTAGCTTCTGTATCTGACTTTAGATAAATCAGTTCAAGATAATTACTTATAAATACCAGCGATCGATTTGCTGTGCCTTGCCCGTGATGAATTTTTCCATGAGTTAAGTGAAAGCCATGATCTTCAAGCAGCTTCGCCTCGGAAAGTGCTGGGGTACAAAAACAAAAAATATGATCAAGCTCAAGAATCATTGAAAAATAATATCCAGCTTATAAAGCTTAGTCATTAATTGGACTTGGAAGAGAAAAATTTAAACAAGTTCGATACTAACTTCGGGTGTGCTTTGCAGGTCTTTAAAATTGATGAAGATTTTGAATGGCGCCCGCGGTTCTAAAGTGGACGAACCACTCGCCTTTCAAAGAAATTATCAGGTTGAGTGGGTTGCGCCAAGGGTGAATCTGCGGGAGCTGGCACTTCTGCGGTTTATAGAGGGCAAAAAAGAAAGAGAATTAGCAGCAATTTTTGGTCGGTCCAAGACTGGTATCCATGGATTGCTGGACCGAATGGTTAAAAATGGGTTTAAGCATGCCAACCTCACAAGCGATGAAATGAAAACAATTCTAAAGTCGCTTGACGATTATAGCCAATTGGCTATAATCAAAACATGAAAGTCGCATTCTACGAAAAAGCATCTGGAAAGAATCCAATTGAAGACTTTATCCTTGGCCTTCCAAAAGCAGACCAAGCACGATTTGCTGAGGTCTTCGATGGAATTGAGAAACATGGATTAAGTTGTCCTAGAGTTCAATTCCGACAGCTTCAAGGAAAGCTTTGGGAAATAAAATTTAATGCCGTAGGTGGTGGTTACCGGATAGCCTACGTGATGATTGAATCTGATATGATGGTATGGTTGCATGCCTTTAAGAAAAAGACTCAAAAAACTCCTGCTGGTGATTTAGAACTTGCAGAAAAAAGAATGAAAGAGGTTTTAGGATTATGAAAACAAAGAAACCATTTAAACTTGCAAAGCCATTTTTCAAAAAACTCCTTGAAAACAAGGATATTCGAATTCACTACGAGGACGAACGGTCAAAGACAGAAATTGCACACGTTGTCCGCACGGCCCGACTTCAGGCCAATCTTACTCAGTCACAACTTGCAAAGCTCATTGGGACAACTCAAAGCGTAATCGCTCGACTTGAGGGTGGTTCTGATAAAAGAGTTCCTTCTATTCCACTGCTCGCTCGTATCGCAGCTGCTTGTGGTGGTCACTTTGAATTTGGGTTTAATTTCAAAAAAGTTAGTTAGTACAAAATGTCATTAATCTCTCGACCAGCTGCTATGAAAATGGCTCCTCCCGGTTCTCATGTCGTGAGACGGCAAGCACGTATTTCAAAGTATGGTATTAGATATTTTGTTAAGGCCCATATTCGTAAGAACCGTGGGAAGAAGATTGTTCTTCTTCCAGAAAATCTTCTCTTTCTTTACTGGCACGGAGATCATGAGTACCTTCCTGTCGGAAAGGTCATGGGATATGCTGAATTCCCGGAGGTGGACTCAGTTATCCATTTCTGGCTTTCTTTCTGGAAAGATGACGGACTCAAATTTCCTGAAGACCTTGACCCCTTATTAATCAAAGTAATTATCGCAATCGAATCCGGTTTCCGCCCTAAAGTGAGAACAAAGATCACCGGGAGTTCGGCAACTGGCCTCATGCAATTAACAAATACGTCTAGAGAGGGATTAAGCGGAAAATCCAAACGCTCTCTCCATGCTCTAAGAGACAGTTTTATTGACCTTGAGATGGTCGATCTAACTGATCCAGTCATTAATATTGCTGCTGGAATTCGATGGCTCAGTTACAAATTTACGAATCCGCCCAAGGGCGCTTCGAAGAATCTCTTGAATACCCTCAGAGGGTACTATGATTGGCACAAAGGGGAGTCCTATGCTCATAAAGTTCTTAAGCTTTACAATGATTCTCTCGTTGAGCGTCTTCGCAAATCCCCCTGATCCATATGTCGAAGCATTAATCGCAAAGCACTCACTGCTCCTCCCTAATGGAAAAGAGATTCGTATCTCATACTTCACTTTAGATGAAGACCTCAAAATTAGAATCTTCATGAAGGATAAAGGGAAAGTCATCTGGGACAAGTCATTCATCGATGAGTACGACGAACCA
Organism: Bacteriovoracaceae bacterium; assembly: GCA_046595005.1. Lineage (GTDB taxonomy): Bacteria > Bdellovibrionota > Bacteriovoracia > Bacteriovoracales > Bacteriovoracaceae > Peredibacter. The sequence goes on from JBKJPL010000026.1 coordinate 24,478, forward strand.
TGGTTCCAAGCTCACTTCATTCCAGTAGTTAAAGATAAATTCACCGAAGATTTAAACGATGACGGCTTTCCTGAAATCGGAATTGCTGTTTGGAATGGGGGTAAGGCACCCTGTGCTTCCTCTGGTATTACTTTCACTGTAAAAAATGACTCATTACAGTTTTTGAAAAAGCAGGAGATCAACACTGAGTTCTCAAGACAGATTTATAAAACAAAGTATGACTTTAAAAATCCGAAATACAAAGATCCTCTATGTGCGTACTGATGGTTCGTCGAATGTAAAAAATGGCGCACCCGACTGGAGTCGAACCAGTGACCCCTTCCTTCGGAGGGAAGTACTCTATCCAACTGAGCTACGGGTGCGTGCTTCTTTTTTACCCGAATCTCGAGGGTTTGTCTAAGAATCGGTAAGTTTGAGGGATTTTGCCAGCATGTAAGGAAGCGTTCCGCCTTCCGGTGAATGGAGATAGGAAGCGTAAATAGCAAGATCCGCTTCCGGAGTATTTACTAATCTCACCGGCTGAGGCCCGTCTTTTGTATCACATTGTGAAGGACTTCCGATGACGGCATTCGTGCGGCAAACACTTGGACGATCCTGATAAACAGAACATTTGTCTTCGCTATCGAGGAAGACACATTTTCTTTCTTCGTAAGATAGAGCATTCCAGGCAGCAGCTGAATTCTTCACCGCCAGCTGAATATACAATTTATTCATATCGATATTTGTTCCGCCCTCAATTCTCGAAGCAAGAAGATCAGCTTCATCTCTCGTCACACTCACCTGTGTGTGGCAGCAGGCAGAACATCCACTAGTGCAGGGGCTTAGCGATTTTACATGTGGATCATTGAAGATATACTCATTGAGCTCGTCCACCAAACGGTGAACATAGCGGGCGCGTTTTATGGGATCATGATTTTTATTGAGCTTCTTCAAGATAAATTGAACCAGCTCCATGGCCTCTACACGGTTTCTTAATTCGGAGAAAGTTTTTTGCGCGATAGCTGGAACGTTCATAGTTTTGTGCTAATCCAAATAACCCTGATTTAATGGTAAAGCAGAATGGACTGGAAGCAACCCAACATAAAAAAATGGTATTTATTTCCCGTGTAAAGCCATCGGCCAATGGACAAGTTTATGAAATATGACCTCTTCCTTTTTGACCTCGATGATACCCTTCTCGATTTCCGGGCCTCGGAAAAGCTCTCGTTCGAGCGGAGCCTGGCGTCTCTCTCTGTCCCGGTTACAGAGGGTCTCTTTGCTTCTTATCAGGTCGAAAACCGTGAACTATGGCGACTTTTCGAGGAAGGAAAAACGACAAAGGATGAATTGAAGGTCGAGCGCTTCCGTAAAACTTTTGCCATCAATGGGATTGATGCTGACCCGAAAATTGCGAGTCACCTATATCTTGAGGCCCTGCCGAAAACAGTAGTACTCATTGATCACGCAGTTGAACTTCTTGACTGGTTGAAAGACCATGGGGAAATCGGCATCATCACTAATGGCATTCATCACACACAAACTGAGAGGTTAAAGAACTCTCCCCTCTCGGAGTACATCAGTTTCATGTGCGTTTCTGAAGAATGCGGATTTGCGAAGCCGGATGTGAGATTTTTTGAACACTCATCGAAGATGGCAAAGAAGTTTATGAAACATTCATCTCTTGTGATTGGTGACCGTTGGGAAGCCGACATCCTGGGCGCGCATCTCTTTGGTGTGGACTCTGTGTGGTTTAACCCTCAAAAAAAAGATCGACCGGAAGATCCGGCGCCCACTTTCGAAATTCAACATCTCTCGGAATTAAAAAAACTTCTTACCTGAGAAGGTCGTCGAAAACTTCTGAAATGTTTCTGGTAGCACAAGCAGATGAAGTACTGATCTGATAAGCAGCATCCACATCCAGAGCTTCCCGGGAAACTTCCCCTACTCTTACAAATTTCAGCGCTCCACTTGAGTTCTCAGTATGGGCAAGACCGCCAAACTGGATAAGTCCATTCTGATAAGTCACACGTAATCCCGGAACGAGATCACGAACTGATCCCTGCGGAACAAAATCCGCAGGAACACTGGTTGAGAAACTCACATCCAGAATTTTCTTATAATCCCGGCCCTGAATTCCTGCATTGTTTGCAATTTCCTGAACCCGGTTGAGATCCTCAGGAGAGACAGTGAAGTGAACACCGACTCCTCCGCTTGAAGGATTAAACCTTCCGTCAAAGATCTTGTTTGAGAATGCAACATTCGGTGAAAGACCGACTTCTCTCAGAGAATTAATGAGGCGACTTAACTGAGCATCTGCTGTTCTCAGGACGGTTTCAACCTTGGCAGTCGTAAAACTTTTCTGGGTGCGCAGGAATGCTTCCAGTGCAGGCCTAGTCTGAATGCCCTGAAGCTGAGCTTCGCGGGCAATCTGAACAACTGATGCCGGATCACGACTGGGAGCAATTTCCCCGATCCATCTCATGAGCATATTATCAGTCTGGGCCACTGTTCCGGTTGAAACAACTCCCGCATCCTGGACAATTGTGGAGATCGCACTGATCTGAGCTTTTCTTCTTGAAGATGAAGTGGCTGTTGCAAGAGTTTCATCTGCTGAACCCACGACATCTGAAATAAGAAGCTGAACATTGAGATTATCAGTTGGGGAGTTGAAGACACTGGCGAGATATCCAGTTTCGACTTCAACGACCTGGGAAACTCTCTCAGCTCGTCCCAACCAGTTGCGGGTTTCTTCGAATGGAGAATGCACGCTTACTACAGCATCGACCGATTTAGCTCCCGGAGGAAATACTGTAGTAGTACTTCTGGGAATATTTGAAATCTCTCCGCTGATATTGGCAGCAGTTTTGGGAATAACAAGATCTCCCACTTGCAGACCCGTATTTGGAAAAGCACCTGCCGTTCCGATGTAATTTACAGAATTGTATCCCGTTCCTTTAAGGGCCCGAGCAATCGGAAGAACTTCATCACCCCAGACATTGGAAAAAATTCTCCATCTCTGAGGCTTACCATCAGATCCGTTAACAACGTAATCCGACATCTCGTAAGTACCGCGATCATAATTGAATGCCGTAAATGGCTGGGCAAGAAGATTGTGACGTGTAAGGAGCGGAGTACCTTTCTGGTAAAGCTTATCGATATCAGGAGCGTACTTCATTACAAACTGCGGGAGATTTTCTCCTGCTTCTTGAGCGCGAACAACAATCTTTAATTCATTGGCCGTGAGTAGTCCGGAAATTGCGCCGGTATCTTTTGCTTTGAGAGCGATGAGGGCCTGAATTTTCCCCATGCTTCCGAAGGTTCTCTCAAATGCACCCTTCTGCCCGATCACAACATGATCAGCGCGGGGAACGTTTCTGAGAACGGAAGCAAGTGCACGTTCTTCTTCAGCGAGTGTCGCAACCGCATTCCCGACGACTGAAACTAGTGGCGGCGGAGCAAGTACTCCATTCGCCTGCTGCCAGCGGATAAGAGAACTCTGAAGCTGAAAATGCTTTAAACGATCAGCTCCGGAAATTTCGGTAATGGCGTAATGAAAGCCGGTTGCACCGGGATTCTGAACCAGATAAATTGGATTGTAGTTACGTGCCTTAGTTCCAACTTCACCGATGATGCGGGATCCACGTCTCGTCATCTCATCCTGGAAATTACTCTTGCTACCAACGAAAAGTTCAATTGGTCTTCTTGCTTCTGAAGCTTCCCAGAAAACTGCGCGAGTCGTTCGATCAGAGGCATAAGCATCAACATCCAGCAGGACATCGCTTGAATTAAGCGATTCCATTGCAAGCGGAACCGGACGACGACGAGCTTCAGTCACTGGTACCGGATCCGGAGTTATTTTTCTCTCTTTAACCGGGTCAACAGTATACGCTTCGTTCAACTTGTTTTTAAAAAAGTTGTAACCCCAATCCACATCAGCAGCTTTTGCATTTAGCTCGGGATGTTTCTGAGTGAGTATTTGAAGTATGAGGCCATCGTAATGAGATGCATTTTTAAGTTTTGCCGCATCGAGATTCATCGCTTTGAAATCAGAAGGCGCGAAGTGATGAATAGCATCTGCAATGGGAGCTTTACCCCTTCCCCGCATGGTTGCAGACCAGGCCTCGGTATAAGCTTCGAAACGATCGAGATCAAGCATGGATTCAAGCGCGCTGAAATCCGGCGTCTCTGCCAGAAGCGAAAAGGAAAAGAGATAACAGAATGTAATTAATAAGTACTTCACCCCGGACTTATCGTCCGGGGAGAGAAGAATTCAAGAAGATTTAAACCTGAGTGAAGAACTTTTAGAGATTACAGCCCATGATGTATTTCTGGGAGAACTTGGCGACTTCGGCCTTAGTCATCGCCTTGATTTTAGGATCCTTAACCTGCTCTGGTGAAGAGATCACCGACCCCTCTGAGAGTCCATTAACCTGAAGGCCTTTGAGATATGAGAGAACTTCGTTCGAGAAGGCATGGTTAGAAACTGTCGTTTTATTCGTGATCCCGATCACTTCTGTGTAAAGGCGCGAAGAATAGCCTACGAAAGTATCAAGACCTTCATAGTCCCGGATTTTTGAAGCAGGAGCAGCGATATCCTTATAAGGGCTGCGACGGCTGCAGCCTTCAATTAAAGTCGTGTTGCTGTAGTTATAAAGACGACCATCGGCGAATGAGACATCCGAACCAACAAGAAGTTGCTTAATCTTCGTACATTTCAAATCACCAGAAGTGTCGATGAGAGAATTGTAATCATAAACACTGCAACCACGTGACTGAATTTCAGAATGAATATTAGCAGCGAGAGTGTTCTGACCATCACCATTGAGAATCTTTGATCCCGGACGAACGAGTCCTACGATAAGACCGAATGATTTCTGGCCCCCGTAGTGTCTTGTGCTCATTGGATTAGTGGCAAGATAAAGACCCGGACCTTCAATATCGTAATCGCGCGTATCACGTGCACGGAAAACTTTTGCACCCTGCTTATCAACATATGCTTTGAAGCTCGGACCGTTTGCCGGAACAGACTGGTTATATTGTCCCTGTGGAGTGATATCAGAAGCATCCGCCCAGTGGAAAATGAGCCGCGGAGTTTTGAGTGTGATGATGTATTTTGCAATGTCAGCGCGCATACCCTGTGCCAGTTGAGCATCGGACATGGCCGCAAAGGCCGGAGTAGCGAGTGAAAGTGACAGAGATAGCGAAAGTAGTTTAATTCTCATGGGAGACTCCTGTTTGAAGTTATTATTCCCTGAACCCATGTCTTTTCAGGAGGTCCCTGTAGTCTTTCCAGGGGTGTCAAAAGACGAGACACCTAAAGCTTGTCCAAGGCCGCGTCTTCTCATAGTATTTCAACCCTATGATGAAGCTCATTTTTATCCTCTTTTTGACCTCTACTGCTTTGGCCGGAAATCAGGAAAGTCTCCAGAAATTGGGTGACCTGAAAAGAATCGCCTTTGGCTCCTGCTCTGATCAAAAAGATCCCCAGCCGCTCTGGCCTTTACTTCTCAAAGATAATCCAGATCTATTCATTCACGGTGGAGACAATGTTTACGCCGATACTAATGATGTAAAAGTGCTCGAGCGGATGTGGCAGTGGCTACTTTCTCAAAAAGATTATTCTGCATTCCGGGCAACTACTCCTGTTATCGGCATTTGGGACGATCACGACTATGCAGCTAACGATGCAGACGGAACTCTGAATATCAAAAAAGACAGTCAGAGACTCTTCCTCAATTTCCTGGAAGAAGCGAAAGATTCTCCGAGAAGAATTCAGGAGGGCGTTTATTTTTCTCACGTATACGGAAGCCCGGGAAAAAAAATCAAATTCATTCTCCTCGATGGTCGATATTTCAGATATCTCGACAAAAAGTCACCTCTTCTGGGTGAAAAACAATGGCAATGGCTCGAAGGTGAACTCAAATCTTCAGATGCGGAGATTAATTTCATTGTTTCCGGCATCTCAGTTCTATCGCCAAAAATGTTGAAATCAGATGAATGGATGGATTATCCCCCTGAGTACAAAAAACTCTTAAAGCTCGTGAATGAGTCCAAAGCAAAAGGTGTGGTCTTTCTCGGTGGTGATAAGCATTATGCGAGTATCTTCAAGCGTGAAGGTCATCTGGAGTTCTTATCAAGTGGTATGACTCATAATCGTGCTGCGTGGATGAGACCTTATCTCAGGAATTTTTATCCCAATTCAACTCACAAACTGAACTACGGACTGATTGATATTGAATGGTCCGGAAAAATACCTGTTCTCTATCTCGCTATTCGTACGGTAGACGGAAGCACTTCTTATCGGGAAAGTTTCATTCTGAAAGATAATAAGTGGAATTCGCTTTCGAAGAGATGATGTAAAAAAAAGGCGGGCACAGAGGCCCGCCATTCTTATTCTTTCGGATTTTTCTCTACGTTCAGAAGCTCATCGACCTCTTCCACATCAAACTCAGTCAGACCGTAAGGATTGTCCTTACTGTTGAGATCTTCATCGATGTAGCGCTTACCAAGATTCTCCTCGATCTCATCAAGGTTATCCTGCTCACTAGCTCCACGCTTCTTCTCAAGGTCTTCAAGGCTCTCGCCTTCAAGGAGCTTATCTTCATCGAGTTTCGAATCATTCAGGATCTTCTCTGCTGATTCAATTTCAGTTTCAAGTCTTTCAAGGGCCTTAAGATCGCGCTCAGAATCCTTGATCACTGACTTCTCACGTTCCTGTCTTTCAAGTTCAGCAAGCTCATCTTCTGTAAGCTGAATCTTGTCAGCTTCCTTCAGAAGATCGTCATTGAGATTATCGACATTGAGCTCAACATCAAGCTCTTCGAGATCCTTGTCACCCAATGCTTTCTTATCCGTAGTCAGGCGGGCCTCGCGGGCCTTCTGTTCACGCAGATATGTTTCTTTTGTCTTCGTCATGGCTATGTCGCCAGGAGTGAAGTCACGAACAGTTTTAGTAACAAGAGCTGTTGCAAAGTTATCAGTAAGTGTAATTACCGTGAGCTCACCCAGCTTGTACGTCGGCTGATCGGTAATATTCACACGCAGATTACGATCCTTGAAACCATAAGCTTCAAACACGTTTCCAAGCTCAACACCATCAGCACGACCACGATCAAGATATACTATGTCGGCAAAACCTATGAGTCTCTTCTTTGGTTCGTATGTGCCCATGACGGCAGCTTCAACCAGACGGGCATTATAAGTTCTCGTAATGCGCTCAATCTTCGGAGTATAAACAGTGATTCGGTCACCGCGCTGAGGAACACCCATCACTTCAATGAATTCTACTTCCCACTTGTCGCGGATTTTACGGATCAGTTTTATATGCCCAATAATGGTGTACTTGTAACCTTCGCGGTCTGAATTGGACTGAGTAACTTTTCCACCAGCTGAATAGATAGAAAACTTATCGCCGGCAAGAGCGTTGATTGTTTCATCGAATTTTACGAAGGCATGCATTGTCTTCGTGAAGAACATATTCTCATCCGGACCATTTGTAATAGATCCGAAATCCTGAACGATATTGGTAGAAAGGAATGTCGAGAGATAGAATCCTTCCTTAAAGGAATAGAAAATTCTCGACCCCTTATCAAAACCCGTCTGATCGTATTGCTTAGGTGGGACAATGATCTCAAAGTCTGTTTTTGGAGGATCATAGTTCTCATACTCGCGATTGAGAGCTGCTTCTCCTGCGCGCTTGAGGTCATCCATCGTTTCTTCAGATGCGTATTGAAAATAGATACCCTGATTCTCAAGATCTTTCTTTTCGGAGAGCCAGCCTGGTGTGGCCCCCTCAGCAAAGTTCGCAAGATCGCCGCCGTCTTTTGAAAGAGTCATGGTGCCGGGTTCAGCTGATAATTCTTCGCTGGTGAATTCACCCAGTTTTACTTCAGGTGCTTGAGATCCACTTCCGGTAGAAAATGAGAGGAGCATTCCCGGTTCAATAAAGTGCGGGTTCGCAATAAATGAGTTTAGTGACCAGATCTTCGGATAGTAATATCCGGAGCCAAACAATCTTTTTGAAATTTTAAAGAGCCAGTCATTCTTCACGACAGTATATGAATCGCGCTTGGCTGCTGTAGCAAGCTCGTTCCACTCGTTGTCTGTAATCTGACCCTGAATATTCTGCGCCATTGAGAGAAGCTCTCGTTCTTCAGTTCCTACATCAAAGACCGAGGATTCGTCAGGCTTAACATCGGGTGCATCTTTCGCAGTTTTTTTGGAAGTCTCTTCAGGCTTCTTCGTTTCTTCCGGCAATGTGCCCGGAGCAGGAACGAATTCCCCTTCATCAGCAAGATCAGTCTTGAGTGATTCAAGGTCATCGTCGGTTTTTTCTACAGTCTGAGTTGGGGCCTTAACAGTTGTTGAGTCTGAAGGTTTAGTGGTTTCAGGATCTGCTGTCACAGTTTCGGTCGAAGTAGAATCCGGCAAAGGCTCAAGCGTAGCAGTTTCTTCACCGGCAGGTACATCCGGAGTACCAGTAGTTTCTGTTACTGCTGCAGGTGGTTCTTCGAGATCCTGCACATCAACCGTGTCTGATGAAAGCGAATCAACATCTTCGAACGAGTCATTTCCGCTTTGAGCAGGAGCTGGCTCTTCAATAACAGAAGCGCCCTCCGATTTTGCGGTATCAGGAAGAGTTTTTACATCATCTTCCAACAAAGTCTGAAGATCAGCTTCGTTCAGATCATCCTGCGCATAAGAGCCCGTAGCTCCGAGGAGAAGCGCAATCAGAACCAGCTGTTGATACTCTTTTTTCACTCTTGTCCTTACTGGGCTTCAAACACATCACTCAACATCGAGTGATACTGCTCTTTCTTAGAAACGAGTCCGAGTTTATCTGCACAAACTTCTGCGTATCTCAGGGCATCTAAAACAACACCGGAATGAGCGCCCTTAGTGATGATGTCTTCAAACACCTGAAGAGCGAGATCGTATTGCTGGCGAGAAAGGAGAAGTTCTCCGATCTGGAGTTTCGCTCTTACTTTCACAGTCGGAGCACCTTTCAATTCAAGTTCCTGGAAAATCTTCGTAGCTTCACCAGGATTGGAAGCCTTCATCGCTAGACCACGACGGTACAATGAAAGTTGGGATTCGAGATCGCCGGGAACAGTCACACCTTCAGCACTGATTACGACAGTGTCACCAGGATTCAGATTCACAGTTTCTGTATCTACATTCGGAGAAGTGCGCGCGAAATTTTCTGCTTGTGTATTTTGTAATTCATCAACGAGTGACTGCTGAGGTTTACCCTCTTTCGCTGATTCATATTTCTTTGAAAGTTCCTCGTATTTTACGAGCAATTGATCATACTGTTCGCGGGGAACAGTGCGTGATTTTGCCTGAGTTCTCCGGGCATTCTTTTCGTCGTCCGCTACCAGAGACCGCTCAAGATCGCGGTACCATGAACACGAAGTACAAAGGAGCAGGATCGCAACGATCGGGAAACTTTGCTTCAAGGCGTCCTCCATGACGTAACTTCTTAAATTTTTTGACTTTCACTCTCTTTTATTCTAAATCACAAATCTATCTAGTCAAGGAAAGTATGTCGCACACCTATCAACGGACAAAAGAGCTCTACTATACCCGCGTGCGGGTTCCTAAAGACGATGCCTATTTCGTGTATTTTACCTTCGAAGCAAATGAAGGCCTGTGTTTTTATTCAACTGTTGATGAGTCTCTACGGGGGCAGTATCGGGACATCGATGTGAAATGTCCCGTGGAGTGGAGAGAGACTTTGATCTCTCTCCTCGAAAGATTGAAAACCGAAATGCGACTTGATGTCATCGATTCCCGTATTATTTCTGACCTTTGAAAAATTCTAAGACAGTTTCATGATGCGAGGCCGTATCCACTTTGTGAAGAATGCCGATGATCTTCCCTTCTCCATCGATGAAAAAACTCTGGCGTAAAATCCCGTCAAAAGACCTGCCCATAAATTTCTTCGGGCCCCAGGAATGATAGGCATTCGCTACAGCATGATCTTCATCAGAAAGAAGAATGAAGTTCAGTTCCTTCTTTTCCTCAAATTGCTTAAGTTTTTTTGGTGAATCAACACTGATCCCCAGAATAACAACATCCAATCGTTTAAGCTCATTCCAGGCATCACGCAGACCACAGGCCTGAACAGTGCATCCTGGAGTCATGGCACGTGGATAAAAATAAACAACGACATTTCTCCCACGGAAGTCAGACAGCGAAACATCTTTTCCGTTCTGGTCTTTCAGCGTGAATGAAGGAGCAGTATCTCCAATCCGAAGAGTAGCTCCCTTGATCACGGAAGCAGACTGCAGTTTCTTAGTAGTTTTTTTGACAACCTTCTTCAGAGTTTTTTTCGGTGCTGCTTTCTTTGTGATTTTCTTTGAAACTTTTTTTGCAACTTTCCGACGGTCGGTCCCATTCTTTGTCTTCTTGGCCATGTTGTCCTACCAGTTGTCCCGGAGTGCCCGGAGTTTAATGAAAAGTGATCTGCCAGAGTCTCCGAATTTTTGCCTGATCTCATCTGAATCGAGTCTGAGAAACGGATTGGTTTCTCTTTCCTGCAGAAGCGTGAGCGGCACTCTTTTCAGTGGATCATCATCAATCTCTCTCAGTCGTTCACGGACAATTTTATTATCCGGATCAACAGTGAGAGCGAATTCGAGATTTATCCTGAGATAATCATGTCCGGGTTGAAGAACTGTGTCCAGTGGGAGTGTCGTTGTGATTTTCTGAACGGTCTCAAACAAAAGATCAACGTCCCCGCCTCCCCTGCAATTTCCCACTCCCGCATTGAAGATGGTATCTCCGGAAAATAAAACGGGTGGTGAGACGCGGTTCTTCCAGATAAACACCTGGTGGTCCATCGTATGGCCGGGAGACGCAACGACATCCAGAGAACTGGACTCATCCAGTTCCACACTTTCACCCGAAAAAAGCTTTTTGACCGGAGCATTGAAAACTCGCATGAGCTCAGCATTTCCCCTGATGTGATCAAAATGTCCGTGAGTGTTAAGGATTCCCTTTAACGAGAGGCCATGTTTCTTGATATACTCTGTAAAAGGCTGCGCCTCATACGGATCGATTACCCAGGCATTTCCGGACTTATCGTCGTAGATAAGATAACTGAAGTTCCTGAGGTCATTGTGGGCATAAAATCTTTCAAATTGGATCATTATGGAAATTATCCTCGTTTACTACTGTCAGGTCATCTTTCTTTCATTCATCGTGATTAATCACCTGGCAGAAATATATCTTTCCCGGAGACAACTGCAAACTCTGGAGAATGGAATCGACAAGGTGCCGGCCGAATTTGAGAGTGTCTTAAGTCTGGCAGATCATCAGAAAGCGATTAATTACGGAAGCGCACGTCTGCGCTTTTCCCAGCTCCATCTGGTTTGGGATACGGTACTTCTCTTTTACTGGTTTCCATTCCGCGGTCTCGAGAAACTTTATGTCGCTGTTCCGGGAAGCAATATGCATAAGGAAGTTATCTTCCTCATGTCCCTGGCCGTCATTCAGATGCTTTTAAATCTTCCATGGACTCTCTACTCAACATTTGTCATGGAAGAAAAGTTTGGATTCAACCGAACTACCTGGAAAATCTTTTTCGTCGACCGGGTGAAAGGTCTCGCTCTCGGAGCTTTGATTGGTATTCCACTTCTCTATGCCGTCATTGCATTTTTTGAATCTTTCCCCCGCACGTGGTGGATTTTTTCTTTCCTTCTCCTTACGACTTTTCAATTTGCCATGGTTCTCATTTATCCGAAGTGGATTGCTCCTCTGTTTAATAAGTTCAGACCACTAGAAGAAGAGGAACTGAAAACAGGAATTGAAAAACTGGTCTCCAATGCCGGTTTCGTCGCGAAAGAAGTTTATGTGATGGATGCCTCGAAAAGAAGTTCGCACGGAAATGCTTATTTCACAGGGTTTGGTAAAACGAAGAGAATTGTTTTCTTTGATACTCTCCTCTCAACTTTAACTCCGAAAGAAGTCTTCGCGATTCTCGCGCATGAACTCGGTCACCTGAAACTGAAGCATATTCCGAAATCACTTATTACCAGTGTGATTCTTTCTTTTATCGGATTTGCACTTATGGGATATCTCGCGCAAAAGCCTGATTTCTACGCAGGACATTTTGTGAAAGTGATTTCACCAGGTACACTTCTGGTTCTATTTACTATGGCGGTACCGCTTTACACTTTCTGGTTCACGCCGCTTTCTTCATGGATCTCACGCAGACGTGAGTTTGAAGCAGATGCCTATGCTGCCGGACAGACTGGACCTGAAGGCCTTATAGCTGGATTACTTAAACTGTATAAGGAAAATGCCAGTCCAGTAATTACCGACAGGATTTATTCGGCGTTTTATCATTCTCATCCACCGGCACTGGAAAGAGTGAAGAGATTAAAAAGCTTCGAAGGAAAGTCCGGTCAGTGATTGGCGCAAGAATTGAATGTAGGGCTTTCTCCATTTATCAACTTCATTATGAAGTTCGTGATAAGCACCTTCGAAGATCTTGAGCTGAGCGCTCTTTTCAACTTCCTTGAAATAATCAATTGCAAGTGACGAACTCACTACTCCGTCCCCGGTTCCGACTGCAACGAAAAGCTCGCATTCAATCCTGAGGGGACGCGAAAAAACTTCGCGCGACATACGGATGATTTCAAAAAGAAGTTTCGTGTGAGTTTTTTTGTGAGTGAATTCATCCTTCATATAGGCATCATAGATGCGGCTGTCATGTGAGAGTTTTCTGAGATTAACAATTCCTGCCATCGACACGGTAGGGGTCTTGCAAAGAGCTTCGAGAATTATCGATGGTGCTCCTGCGAACACAGGACCAAGGACGCCGGGAACTCCCACCACTGGCGAAGATAAAAAAACTTTTTCCGGATAACGATCAGGCTTCACCACATTCTGCAAGTAACCCGCAGTTATAAGCGCCCCCATAGAATGACCCATGAGCACGTGTTCCTTAAGATTGAATTCCTTCCTGAGATAATCGAGCACCACATCCAGATCCCGGAAATAATCCCGAAAATCTTCCACGTATGCAGGTCTTCCCCCGCTCTTACCGTGACCTCGGAGGTCGTAAATCGCGATATTAAAATTCTGGGAAAAAAGCTTCAGCATATACTCATGGCGGCCGAGATGTTCGCCAAGACCGTGAGAGACAATCAACCATTTTGACGTGCCATTATCGCGAACAAGGCACTTTAAAGGTGTGCCATCAAAAGAAACAATGTCCCGGTATTCGTTATTCATAAAATCCTGCTATAATTTTAGTTATGTACTGCCCAGTCTGCTTCCAGAATACATTGAAGATGCGCTCCAGCGGAGTTGTGAAACTTGCGTTTAACGGCAAGTCTCGTAACAACTCTCTCTTTACCTATAATCTCCAAAAAGAAACTCATGAGCAACTTTTGGCGAAACTAAGAGAGAAAATTGTCGACTGGATGAGCTTTTATTCTGAATTTAACAACAAATCTCCCATCAAGACCTTCGAAGCTTATTCGGGGGATTTCGTCTGTACGAATAGTTGCAAGATCGACATGCTGAATACTAAAGTGAGTGTCGTAAATCTGATTTATCCAGCGGCAGAAGTGAAGGCCCTTCTCAAAGAAGAAGGGCAGAAATATGGCATCGAGATCGAAGTCGTTTTTAACTGATCTTAGAATCCGAGATCAGTTCCCAATTCAATTTGAATAAATCCTTTGAGCTGAAACGTCTCCGGGACCCGGCTGGCATCTATGAATGCTTCAACACGATTCGAATTGAGACGTTTAAGGAAGGGAAGAAGATTAGCCTCTTCAACTCGCACGTCCATGCAAATAGAAGGAGTACACTCTTCAATTTCTTCAACGCCAACTTTTGAATCCAGTAATCCGGCGTATTGTGAGAGTTGATTCTCAAAAGATTCTTTCACCAGACTCGCATTGTCTTTCACTAGTTCCACCAGCACGACATTATCAAGTGTCATCATATTGGTGATAAGTTTTTTTATCTCGGGGTGTGATTCAACGAAGCGGTAAAGCTCTCCCGGGTTCTTAATTCGGAACATGAACATTGGTCCACGGTATTCGTTCATGAGATGCTTATTTTTATTTTTGCCACCGCTATACTTCACGATAACAAACTCTTCAAGATCAGTAAGATCCGGCTCACCTTGTGGAACAATCTCCTTGAAGACTCTCATGAAATCATCAGTCCTGACGTCCTCGGGATCCTTACAAGGAAATTGTGGCTGAAAAATTCCCTGTTCCGGAACGAGACAAACAGTCTTCATATCTGCGATCTCGGGCTTCACACGAAGAACGAGGTTCTTCATAAAATTGAAGTCGACATCTCCTTTTCCGCGGAAAAATCGCGAGAACCAGTGAGATCTACGGGAAGAGTTGACCTTCGGCTCGATATAAAAAAATACTCGCGAGAGTCTTACTTCCTTCGCCTGCTCAGGCAATGCCGGAGTCGGTTGATGGAAATACATTTCCGTTTTTCCGGCACCCATTGCAACACCAATATTAGCGATGAATTTTACGAGCCCACCAAAAAGCCCGAGCTCCGGCACGGGTGAGGCCACTGGGTCAGTTGTGATAGGAAGAGAAGTTGTCGTCCAAAGAAGATTCTTGTTCTTAGTATGAGAATATCCACTTCCGGAATTCGAAGGTACCTTGTAGCTATTTGTCTCTGCCAGCGTCCTTGGATCGACCTTAGTTTTTATGACGGATTTTTGCCCGCATGCCACCACACAGAATATCACAGACATAAACACTAGCTGTTTGGCCAATTTCATTGCTTAACCCTATGGAAAGACGACTGGGCCGAATAATAGCGCACTGTCCAAAAACTTACAGAGGTTTTTACCTTTTTACATACTCCCCGACCCTTTCTTTTAACGCACAGCAAAACAGCCTAGAATTCGGTATCTCAAAAAGTGTGGAGTCAGCATTTCATGAAATGGTTAATTGGAATCGCTTATTTAGGTCTGGCGGGTACATCGTTTGCCCAAACATGGGCCCAACTCCCTAAGGGTGTCCGCTGTCTTGGATATCGTAATGTCACGACCTCTCCTATTAAGTCGAACTTCAATCAGTTTCGTTCAGAGTCCTCTTTATCTACAAGCTTTCGCCTGGATGCTCAGGTTTTAAATAAGATGGCGGGAAACATTATTATTCCAGGCCAGGACCTTGATGAGAAAGCATACAAAGAACTTTTAGTCGGTGAGTATGGTGTGGACGCTCAGGCGCGGGCCAATGTGCATGGCTTTGGTCTTGCCTATGGTCTCACTGACAAGATCATGCTCTACGGAGAGATCGCCTACTACAATGCCAATGTGGATTCGAGAATCAAGCGTCTTAAGGGAAATAACTACAAGGCCGTGGAAGACTATCTTCGAAATAAACCTGGCGCCACCTACTCTGACAAAGCAATCTCCGAACTCGTCAGAAATCTCCCGGATGTGAACGAGCACAATGTCCAGTCAGCTATCGTGAACGAATTCAACTACAAACCAATCGGGGCGTGGCAGGGTAAGGGCTATGGCGATATGGAAACTGGTGTGATGTTCAAAGCCATCGACAAAGGAACATGGGGACTTCAGATCTATCCAGGTGTAATTCTTCCTACTGGAACTCAAGATGATCCGAACGTTCTTCAGGATATCGGATTTGGTGACGGTCAGGTAGATGTCTTCGGTGAACTTGGAACGGGTTACATCGTAAATGACAATCTTTCATTCGGAACACGCTTCCGCTATACCTATCAGACTCCTACGAGTAAAGAGCTTCGCGTGCCTACCAGTCGCGACTTCCCTCTCTCGGCAGAATCAGGAAAATTCGACGTGAAGCTGGGGAATAAACTCAATTTCATGGTTAACTCCACACTTGCTTTCAATGACTGGTTTTCGCTCACTCCGGTTTACCGTTATCTGTACCAGGCGAAGTCTCAATATGATTCTGAATATAAGACGGCCAATGAGTTTCTTTCTTATAACTCTGACAAGCAGGAACATCAGGTTCAGCTGACGGCATCAGTATCATCTATCCAGCCGTTCCTGAAAAAGAAGTTTGCACTTCCTGCTCAGTTCAACATCAACGTTGTTCAGACCGTTGCCGGGAAGAACGTTGCGAAAGTTGGACGCTTTGAAGTGGAACTTAGACTTATCTTCTAGACTAAATTAGAGAACGATTTTGTAACCCGTGCCCCAAACCGTTTCAATAGCGATGTTCACTTTGCTCATCTTCTTACGAAGAGAGAAAATATGTACGTCGATATTCCGCGCAGTCATCTCCATGTCTTTTTCAAACTCGCTGATGAGCTCTTCACGGGTTGCAGCGGCGGACGGATGTTTATAAAGATGATTAAAAATCACAAACTCACGGGAAGTGAGGTTGATCGTCACGCCATCTTTCATCACGGTATGTGCTTCAGGAATAAGTTTCAATCCCACGTTCATGAGATTGTCCTGGAGATTGGACACTTTGGTATAAGCATTGTTCACGCGAACAAGAAGCTCTTCATAGTTAAATGGCTTCGTAATGTAGTCATCAGCACCAGATTGAAGACCTTCAATAATCTGATCGGCCTTATTGTAAGCAGACATCATGAAAATCGGAGAAAGCTTATCTTTCAGACGAATCGTCTTAACAATATCGATTCCCTTAATACCCGGAAGATTCCAGTCAAACAGGTAAACACAGTGATCCGGACGGTCTTTAAAGGAGAAAAATTCTTCAGCGGATTCGAAACCGAAAACGATGAATTCGTGACGCTCGAGAAGTTGTTTCAGGGCCTCCAGAATGTCTTTTTCATCTTCAATAATCACAATGGATTTCTTCATGGTCATGTCATTCTCTCGGCTTGGTTAACTTTAGGTGTTAGTACATTATCGGAGCAAATCGTAAAACATTGTAGTTAAATTTCAAGCACTTGACAGCTTAATCAAAACTTAAGATTTTCAAGAGGTTTTAACGCGTAAGATGCTGAAATATATTGGAATGCGGAAATATGGTGGGCGTTGAGGGGATCGAACCCCCGACATCTACCTTGTAAGGGTAGCGCTCTCCCAGCTGAGCTAAACGCCCACATGTCCGATTAGGAGCGTTCATATTATTTGGCCGACCCATTTCTGTCAACAGATAAGAGAATGAAAGCTCACCGATTTTTCAACCGGTGAGCTGGTGAACTATTCGACTTTCGATTCTTGTGTCGATTCCTGGGCCTGTTTTTCAAAAGCTTTCGAAAGATTGGTTGTCGCTAGTGATTGAGCATCAACTGCATCGGAAACAACCGGCGCCATTCCGAAGAACTCGTGAGTGACACCGTCATATTTCTTGAAATCCACTGATACACCCTGTGCCTGCATTCTTTCAGAGAGGAGCTTTCCATCATCACGAAGCGGATCGATTTCTGCAGTAATTATAGTGGCTGGATTAAGCCCTTTGAAATTCGCTTCGACGAGATTGAGACGCTTATCATCTAAATCCGTAGTGCCATTGGTATAGTTCTGAACGAACCATTTCATACCGGCAGCGTTGAGAGGCTTGGCATCCTTATGCTCTTTATAAGAGTCGGTACTCATGCCGGTAGTGGCGACCGGATAAATTAGCAATTCGTGCGTTGGAATCATGATTCCAGCATCGCGTGCGCGAATGGCAGTATTAAGTGCAAGATTACCACCAGCACTTTCACCCGCAACAGCTACACGCTGAGGATCTCCACCGAAACTTTTAGCATTCGAAAGAACCCACTGATATGCGACAAAAGCATCATCATGAGCAGCTGGAAATTTATGTTCAGGTGCTTTCCGGTATTCAACTGCTACAACGATAGCATTTGAGTTTTTGGCCAGTGCCCGAGCTGAAGCATCGTAAGTATCATTGGTCGCGATGACGAATCCTCCGCCATGGTAATAGACGATGACTGGCATCGGCGCTTTTCCTTCAGGCGTGTAAAAGCGCGCAGAAATTTTTCCGCCTGCACCATCAATCTGCTTGTCTTCAATCTTAGAGATCTTCAAGGGCTCGAATTTCCCATTCTTTTTAATGATGAGTGCCTTTGTCGCATCCGCTGGTGTGGGTTGAATGCGCGCGTTCTCCGCGGAAATTGTCTCGAGCGGTTTCCCGCCTTGTTTTGCCATCGAATCCAGAACCTCTTTCATATCTTTATCAGGTTCTGCAGCGAAGGCGATGAGAGGCAGGGCCGCTGCCAGGGTTAAAATCATTTTCATAAACGCTCCTTTGTTCATGAACCGATTCTAGGTGCAGCTACTTACTTAGAAATCCTAATTATCCCTGAAGTGCAATCATGAATAGTCAGAGAAGAAGTTTGAGAAGGGCCGAAGTCAGTCTTTTGTGATTAAGGCTTTTATGTGGAGCATTTACTACTGTCTCACCATGATCAGCTCCCATGAGCCTCACGAAATCAGTGTCAGGGAGCTTTGAGCCTTCGAAGGGAACCATTCCGTCACTACGATCATAGGGTCCTGCAAACAAGCGCGGCCCGATGCATTTACCCCATGCAGTTTCTAGACATCCTGTTCTGATCAGGGAAACACTAGGAGCAAAGACACTCTTATATCCATTAGCAATTCCGCCGACTGTGATGATCTTGATTTTGCCGGTGAGTTCAGAAATCGTGCTTTGATTCTGAGTTAAATAATCTTTCCTCTCTTCGAGAGACAAATACTTCACAACTTCCGGGCTCGTGTAAACCAGAGGAAAAATTCTTTCAAGATTCGGATGTCTCCGAACAACGGATGCAACGGGTGCTCCCAGGAAAGGAGACTGCATGAAAACGATTCCACTGATCTTTGCCCAATGCTCATTACTTTCGAGAAGATGATCCAAAAGCGCCATTCCTCCAAGCGAGTGAGTGAGAAAAATTACTGGTCTGCTAGATGTACTTAAAGTTTCTTCAATCTCGTTTCTCGTTTCAAGAACCGACTTTGAAGAAGCCTTGAGTCTCCTCACGGGAACTCCCCGCTCTTTCAGAAATCGAAGATGAGTTCCGAAATAATCTTTTGTGAACAAGGAAAGATCAATCCGGCTTCTCATGTCTGAAGCGATGAACGTTTCCGACATGATTCCCGGGATAAGAATGACTTCATGAGCTTTCAGGATTTCCAGCTCGATCTGAGAGAAATCATTTTCTTTGTACAGCTCTTTGAAATCGTCCGTGAGATCACGGGAAAATATTGGGAATGAGAGGAGGGCCAGAAATAGAATGATTTTCATACTCCGGGTTTAACAATCTGGTGATCGACTGTCTAATATCTCGGCATCTTATAATGTCTTTCAGTCTCTAAAGGCCTGAAAACCGGAGCGCCGATCTGGCATTCGTATTGCTCATCTCACCCCATGGCCTTCCTATGCCTTTTGCGGACATTCATCCTGATCCTCCCCCTATTATCATTCCCTGTTTGGGGGACAGAGCTTTCTGTCGTTCGACAGGCCAATGGATTTCCCCGTTGCGTGGAAAACATCAATGGCAAAAATCTATTCTTGAAATGGTCACAGAGATCAGTCACACGGGTCATCAAATATGCTTACTCAAGATCAAACTGTTCTGACTGGAACAAGGGACTCAGTCTCAAGTGGAAAGTTCTCGATGAAGCGACCAAAGTTCAATTAGCAGATGATCTTCAATTTGAGCTGGAACAGATTGCTAAGAAAGCAAATGAGTTCAGAGAAGAGAGAACCGTTTCTGAGTTTATCGATAAAAGAAATATTACTGTATTCACGCGTGAACTGAATCGGGAGCTCACTCCCCGCTTCGGTCCAATTTTTGCGGCGGAAGTATTTAAAGAACTGATTGAGAGAAATCCTGACAACAGTAAATTTCGAAAGTTTGTTCTCAAAGAATTAAGACAGAACGATCAGAATCCTGAGCCTTTTTCCCAGTGGAAAGACAAAATAAAGCTCGTAGTCAGCTTTGGTCTTGGCTGGTCTGCCGATTACGGTAAAGCAGCTCCGTATTACATCAAAGATTTTTTATCTGATATCGAATCACTGGGACTTGAGGTCGTTTATCTGGATAAAAATCCCTTCGGAACAATCAAGTCGAATGCAAATAAAATGGCTCCTCAGATTGAAAGTGAACTAAGAAAAGATAAATCTGTTATCTTACTTTCTCTGTGCAAAGGAACTCCGGAACTTCTTTCGGCTTTAAAAGATATCGATCCCGCACTAAGATCAAAGATTGCCGGCCACATAAATCTTTCGGGTATGTTGACTGGAACATTCTTTGCTGACATCGCAAACAGTGTGTTCCTTCCGAAACTCTTTTCCCCTTTCATGAAAATCATCCCGATGAATGAAATTCGTACTGTTGGAAAAATGGCCGATGCAACTTCCTACATGAAGTCTACAGTGATTTCAGAAATCCTGAGTGAGGTCAGAGGAGTAACTCCTGACGATATGCTCACGGTGAACGTGACAGGGGCACCTTTGAGTGATCGAGTTCTCAGAAACGGATCTCCGATGTCTTCCGTCCTGAAATACAATTATTGGCAAAAATACCTCGTTAGTGCCAATGACGGATTCATCGAACTTCCACACACACTGGTTCCGGAAGATCTCGCTCCCCACCAGGTAACTTTGGTCCTCGATGCCTCACATATGCTTTCTGATGGCCATATCGAGGAGTTCTCACTGAAAGAGCGCAACACCCGCAGGCAGATTTATCAAAGTATTCTCCGCTTCATTCTTAAGGCCAATTAAATATTTAAAGTTGCTTCCATAGTGCGCACAGCGAAATGTGAGGAAATTTCCGTTTCTTCCCATTGATATGATCTCTTCTGTGCGTTCAAATGATGTCATGAAATTGATTATCATTTTAGGACTTCTGTTTCCTTTCACCACACTCGCTCTTCCGGTTCGCTACACTGAGCTTCTCGACTATGTTCAGGAAGCTCCAGATCAGGGCGATACCAAAACATGCCTGTATGTTGCGAGCACGGGAGCGATGGAAATCATCGCGAATAAAAAATATGATGTGAAAGACCCTCAGCCTTTTGGAAAATATGATCTCGCTGAATCTTTTCTCATCCATGCTCCAAAAACCGCCACTCAGAACAAGTCTATGTGGGAAGTTCCGGTCCTGAAATTTAATCGTGGATACGGTATTAATATCAACGACTGGCCTTATGAACCCTGGAACAACACTGATACAAGTGATTCAGCGTGGACCTGGAGATCATGGCAGAATCTTCCGAAGGTCACTCTTCCCCAGGTTGAAACACAAAAGCTTTTTGTTTTTGGCAATCGCTGGTCAACACGTGTTCTGAATCAGACTCATGTTGAGAAAGTTAAAGAAGCCCTGGTCACAAACCGTTCACCAGTACTTATCAATTACAATGATGATGGTTACTGGCATGTCATTGTGGTGGTGGGTTATGACGATACACTCCCTGGAAGATGTCATGAGCTGACTCCGCAAGAGTGCGGGGAAAGAAAAGGTTCTTTCTATGTTCGTGACTCTTTCGGCATTCCTGTTGAGCTGAGAGATTATGACTGGTTCAAGATCAAAGTTAATGCTGCCTTCGTGGTTAAGGAAAAAATATGAAAGCTCTTCTTCTTCCATTACTTCTCACGACATCAGTATTTGCAGCAAATCTCGAAGTGACTGAATATGATCAGGCGAAACTTGCGCACTTCCTGAATAAGCTCCCATCTGGTGTGGTTATACGTAAAGAAGATGTCCTCACTGGCGGAAAGCGGGTTGTAGTCGTTTTTCCACGCAAGTCAGAAGTTCTGCGGGTTGAATGTGTGAGTGAGTTCATGGAGCCTTCGCCGGTTCCATCTCTTAGCTCATGCAAAGTGGAAATCGATATCAACCATCAATCGCTTGAGAAAAACTATGATGAAATCAGGCTGAAAGATGTGAGTGAAGATACTGCGAAAGCACTCTTCGCAGTCATGCCTCATGGCAAAGATACCAAGAGCTTTCGTTCAGGGGAATTCGAAGAAGGTACGGATTTCAATGGTCGCAGGACTAATATCTTCAGTTATCTCTTTGAGTGTACTCAGACTTCGTGTCTCTACCGTTTCTCAGAGAAGATGATCAAGTAAAAGCTTTCCTCATTATGAAGCTGGATCCTGAATCAGGGATCCAGTTGTTTCCTTTCATGATTTTCAACGAGATTCCCTTTTCCATAGCGAAACTTCTAATTCTTTTTAGTCCATCTTCCATGAATAAAACTGACGAGTACTCGTTGATTTCCGAATATATGCCGGATTCATGTTTCTGTTGGTTAAAGAGCACATAATGTAGAGCATGCTTTGTTTCTCTCACTGTTTTTAGGACATGCAGATGATATCGATCAATCTGGACTCTTCCTTTGTTTAACCCCTTCGCAAATGTGATGGTGAGTGAGCGCATTCCCTTAGTAAGAATGGCATTGTTTTCGGCTTCTAGAATAAGATGAACGTGATTGTGCTGAAACGAATACTGAAGAATTCTGAGTCCGTGACGTCGGGCATTCTGGATTGATTTTCGAAGAAGCTTCAGCGTTTCCTTGTTCCTGACCGGGATTTTGTATTTGAAATTTACATGGATCGGAGTTCTGCCCGTTACTTTTTCTCTCGAAGAATGAGCCACACCCCGGGAACGAATTCTTTTTCTTCCTGCTTTTACTCTTAAGCCGCCCCATTTCCCACCTGAAAGTTTCATTTTTGTCTGCATATCTACCTCTTGAATAAGGCATATATAACTCGAAGGTTAGTTTTTGGATTTTAATGGGTGGGGAAATCAGGAAAGAGTTCTAAAAAGAAAAGGCCCGCATTTCTGCAGGCCTTTCCGTTTTAAATCTAAAAAAAATCTTAGTTCGCGACTTCGAGACCAGCTTCGCCATCGAGAACCTTGAGGGCACGTGCCTTCATGAATTCTTCCGGCTTAGTGAGGTTCAGAGCTACGCGGAGAACTTCTTCAGCATCCGTCACAGGTCTGATTTCCATTCCATCCATGATCTCAGCCGGGATCTTGATGATATCTTTCCTGTTCTTCTCAGGGATGATCACAGTAGTGATACCGGCCTGTTTAGCAGCAAGAATCTTCTCTTTCAGACCACCGATAGGGAGAACACGTCCACGAAGTGAAATCTCTCCGGTCATTGCGACATCCTGACGAACCGGAATACCGGCGATCGCACTAGTCAAGGCAGTGGCCATGGTGATACCCGCAGAAGGACCGTCTTTCGGTGTAGCTCCATCTGGTACGTGGATATGAATATCATTTTTCGAATACCATTCGTGATCAACACCCAGGCGGTTCGAAATTGAGCGAACATACGAGAGAGCAGCAGAAGCAGATTCTCTCATTACTTCTTTGAGGTTACCGGTGACCTGGATTTTTCCATTACCAGGAACAGTCACAACTTCGATGTGAAGGAGTTCGCCACCGACCGAAGTCCAGGCAAGACCATTCACGAGACCGATTTGTGGCTGCTCTTCGATACCGGTACGATCGAATTTCACAGGACCGAGATACTTCTCGAGGTTCTTCTCAGTTACAGTAAACTTGCGACCTTCCTTGATGTCTTCAGTCACAACTTCAGTCGCAGTCTTACGTGCGATAGTGTTCATGAGTCGCTCAAGTTCACGGACACCAGCTTCTTTCGTGAATCCACGAACGATCTGCATGAGAACTTTATCAGTAACAGTTACCGGATAGTTCTTAAGACCGTGAGATTCCCATGATTTCGGAAGAAGATACTTCTTCGCGATCTGCATTTTCTCGTCTGGTGTGTAACCAGCGATGTGGATAATTTCCATACGGTCACGAAGAGGACCTGGGATTGCACCGAGGTCATTCGCTGTCATGATGAACATAACTTTAGAAAGATCGTATTCAGTCTCGATGTAATGGTCACCGAAAGTTTTGTTCTGACCCGGATCGAGTACTTCGAGCATCGCTGCGCCTGGGTCACCACGGAAATCAGAACTCATTTTATCGATCTCATCGAGAAGGATAACTGGATTTGATGTTCCCGCTTTTTTAAGAGCGTGGATGATCTTACCTGGCATTGCACCTACGTATGTACGACGGTGACCGCGGATTTCAGCTTCATCACGTACGCCACCAAGGGAAATACGGACAAACTTACGACCGAGGGATTCAGCGAGTGATTTCGCAATAGATGTCTTACCAACACCCGGAGGACCGGCGAGACAAAGGAGTGTTCCTTTAGTGTCGTCTTTCACGAGTGAACGAACAGCAAGATATTCAACGATACGTTCTTTTACGTCATTAAGTCCGTAGTGATCGGCATCGAGGATTTCTTTTGCTTTCGTAACAGAGTTATCGTCCTGAGTGTACTCATCCCAAGGGAGTGAGAGCATCCAGTCTAAATAGTTACGAACAACGGCAGCTTCCGCTGACATTGGTGACATAGACTTGAGCTTGCGCATTTCCTTGAAAGCTTTTTCACGAGCTTCATCAGGCATTTTCTTAGCTTTAAGTTTGTCTTCCATCTCAGCAAGGTCGCCCTTGTCGTCTTTATTACCGAGTTCTTTCTGAATCGCATTCATCTGCTCATTCAGGTAGTACTCTTTCTGAGATTTCTCCATCTGTGTCTTCACACGTGAACGGATACGTTTCTCAACGTTGATGATCTCGATTTCACCCTGCATCTTCTCAAGGAGAAGCTGAAGGCGAGTATCCACGTTCACAGCATTGAGGATTTCCTGCTTTTCAGGAATCTTCATCGTAAGGTGGGCAACGATGATATCAGCGAGACGTGATGGATCTGTAATAGAGGAGATGCTCATGAGAAGTTCAGGAGGAATTCTCTTATTGAGCTTCACGTATTGTTCAAATACGGACTTCACTGAGCGCATAGAAGCTTCTACTTCTACATCAGACTCAATTACGTCAGCGCATTTATCTACTTCTGAGTAGTAACCATCATTCTCACAACGGAATGATTTGATCTTCGCTCTGTACTTCCCTTCAATGAGAACCTTCACCGTATTATCGGGAAGCCTCAACATCTGGATGATGGAAACAACTGTTCCAATATCATAGACGTCTTCTCTTTCAGGGTTGAGAACCGAAGCATCTTTCTGGGTTACCAGGAAGAGTTCGTTGCCATTCTTAGCAGCTTTTTCCAGCGCAGAGATAGACTTCTCACGACCTACGAAGAGCGGAACAACCATGTGTGGAAAGATGATGACATCTCTAAGGGGAAGGAGTGGGAAGTTGTTTTGAGCTTCGGACTTCTTATCGGACATAGCACCTCCTGCGCATCGTCTCTAGAACAGCGGAATCTTCATTCATGAAGGTCCGTTCTCTTAAGTATCCCATGAATCCACAGAAGTTTTATAGAAAAAAAAAGGCCCGGAAATAAATTCCGGGCCCGACTGATTTTAACGATTACTTCTAGTTAGAAGTTATTTAGTGTAAGAAAAACTAAGAAGCGTTCTCTATCTTCTTAGCCGCTTTGGCACCGGCCTTGCCTTCGACTCGCTTCTTCCGATCACCTTCTTCAAGAATTGGCTTACCGAGACCAACGATCGCATCGCGGGTCACAATACACTTCGCAACCTTCTCGTTCGCTGGGAGATCGTACATTACGTCGAGCATAACTTGCTCGAGAATGGCACGAAGACCGCGTGCTCCAGTCTTACGCTTGAGTGCTGTTTTCGCGACTTCAAGAATTGCGTCAGGAGTGAATTCCAGTTCAATTCCGTCAAAGTCAAAAAGCTTTTGGTACTGCTTAATAACTGCGTTTTTCGGTTCAGTGAGAATCGATACAAGAGCTGCTTCATCGAGTTCCTCGAGCATCGCAGTGACTGGAAGACGACCGATAAATTCCGGAATTAATCCGAATCTTACCAGATCTTCCGGCTCGATTGCTCCCAGAGTTTCAAGATGGGATTTCTCATTTTTTTCATTCGTATTCATCGAAGTTAGACCCACTGACTTCGACTTCGTCATACGCTTCTCAATGATCTTATCAAGACCAACGAAAGCTCCGGCGCAGATGAAGAGAATGTTTCTCGTATCAACCTGAATGTATTCTTGCTGAGGATGCTTACGTCCACCCTTGGGTGGAACATTCGCAACAGAACCTTCTACGAGTTTCAGAAGGGCCTGCTGTACACCTTCACCTGATACGTCACGGGTAATAGATGGGTTTTCAGACTTACGGGCAATCTTATCGATTTCATCCACGTAAACGATACCGCGCTGGGCACGTTCAACATCGAAGTCACAGTTCTGGAGAAGTGAAAGGATAACGTTCTCAACATCCTCCCCTACGTAACCAGCTTCAGTGAGAGTCGTCGCATCTGCGATAGCAAATGGAACGTTCAGAAACTTCGCGAGTGACTGAGCGATAAGAGTCTTACCAGAACCAGTCGGACCAGCGAGGAGAATGTTGGACTTTGTGAGCTCAACTTCATCTTCACGGGCATTGGCCTTGTAAGTGATACGCTTGTAATGGTTATGAACGGCAACAGAAATAATTTTCTTCGCGCGATCCTGGCCAATCACGTACTGATCAAGGTGTGCCTTGATCTCATGAGGCTTCGGAACGCTGTCCGTAGAAGTTTTCGTAACTGTCTTAACCGAATCTTCGTAGATAATGTCGTTACAGAGTTCGATACATTCGTCGCAGATGTAAACACCAGGACCAGCAATAAGCTTTTTAACTTCCTTCTGAGTTTTTCCACAGAAGTTACAGTTTAAGCTGCCGTAGGATCCGCCTTTCTCTTTGGTCATATTCGCCTTTTTCGCTTTCGCTGTTACTTAGTATCTTTTTCTTTGATTTTAGCTTTGCCCTTCGGAATGATGATGTTATCGATCAGTCCGAATTCCTTTGCGCGACCCGGATCGAGATAGTTATCACGATCACATGCCTTCTCAACCTCTTCGTATGTCCGTCCTGTATGCTTGACGTAAATCTGGTTAAGTTGTTTTTTCAGATCGAGAATTTCTCTCGCCTGAATTTCAATATCAGTTGCCTGTCCGCGAGCTCCACCAAGTGGCTGGTGAATCATGATACGCGAGTGAGGCATTGAGTATCTGTGTCCCGCTTGTCCTGCCTGGAGGAGAAGTGATCCCATCGAAGCAGCAAGACCCACACAGTATGTGTAAACCGGGCAGCTCACGTGTTGCATAATATCGTAAATACCAAGACCGGCGTAAACCGATCCACCGGGAGAATTGATATAAAAATGGATCGGGGCCTCTGGGTCACTCTGCTCTAAGAAAAGCATCTGTGCAACCAGAAGGTTCGCGACGGTATCATTCACTTCGGTACCGAGAAAAATAATCCTGTCGAGGAGAAGTCGAGAGTAAATGTCGTACTGACGTTCACCGCGTGCGGTTTGTTCAATGACTATCGGGTTAGGGATATAGCCCATGGGATTCATGCTGGTCCTTTTTGACGGAAAATGTTGAGTCCTTTTGACAGGCTTATCGGAAAATTCACGTCTCTTCTTGAGGTTAAATTTTAAGTCTTTGCGGCCTTTCTTCCAAGATGGGCACTTCTTGTCATTGTTCAAGGTTATGGGGTGCATAGTCTTGAAAAATAAGTCGTCAGGTACTAGATTCTTCAAGTCCAATACGTCTAATGACCCAGGTCTAAACACTCATTTTTGAGAAGGAGTTCCCTAATGGCACGCATAGTTGGTAATCCGGCCCCATATTTCAAGGCAGACGCTCTTGTTAACGGAGCAAATAAATCGATCACTCTTGATGACTACAAAGGAAAGTGGAAGGTTCTTTTCTTCTACCCACTCGACTTCACTTTCGTGTGCCCAACTGAAATCATCGCTTACTCAGATGCTTCTGATAAATTCAAGGCCATGAACTGCGAACTCATCGCATGTTCAGTCGATTCATTCTTCTCTCACCTTGCGTGGACAAAGCAGCCTCGCGCTGAAGGTGGTCTCGGTGAAATCAAATTCCCGATCATCGCTGACCTTGATAAGAAAGTTGCCCGTGACTATGAAGTTCTCGTCAATGAAGGTGTCGCTCTCCGCGGTCTCTTTATTATCGATGACAACAATGTTGTTCAGCACTCTACAATCAACAACCTCTCTGTAGGCCGCTCAGTTGAAGAAACTCTCCGCCTCGTTGAGGCCTATCAGCACACAGCGAAGTCTGGTGAAGTTTGCCCGGCAAACTGGAAGAAAGGCGCAGATACAATGAAGCCAGATCCAGTCGGATCGAAGACATGGTTTAAAAAGAACGCTTAATTCTGGATCAAATCACTCGGTGACTTTAAGGGGCCCCCAAAAGGGCCCCTTTTTTATTTATAGGACGCTTAATGTCACCAGTTTTTACCCTGTAACGCCGGTAAATTGTTCACCTTTGGGCACCGTGTGAACGGTAATCTTTACAAAAAATGAAGAAAGACCGGCATCACCATTGTCTTAGCCTGCCTAAACTCTTTATAAGCACTTCATAAAAATAAATCGAAAGAAGTGACCGGGATATGGCCCATCATTTGCGATTGTTATGGTGAAAGACACCGCCAGGAAGGCAGCGTCTGAAAAAAGAGGGGAAAATGTCTAACGTGAACGTAGTAGATCTCGGAGCTTTCAAAGAATTGAAGGAACTCCGTCGCTCAGTTGAGAGCTTTGAAAAGTATCTGAAGACCTTGAGCAACTCACAGCTCGAGACGGAAGTGAATTATCTCCTCGATGAATTTTCGAGTGATAAGCATGGGAAGGATTTCTTCTCTAAGAGCCAGCTGATCCTTAAAGAGATCAAGTCGCGTGCTCACCGGTTTGTAAAACCTAAGATCCAGCTTCTTGCACCTGAACTGGCGGAATAAAGCACAGATAACATTCTATTATTTTAAGGGCCCCGAAAGGGGCCCTTTCTAATTTACATGCTTTAGTTTGCCCACCCCGATTGGTGGTAGATTCCGGCCACTTTAAATCGACCTTGGAGGTCACATGAATAAGCTTAAGGCGTTCTTCGCCATTCTCTTAACCGTTGCCACTCTCTCACATACAAAACCAACACAAGCTGCTGTAGGTGCGATAGTTGCCACACCAGTGCTTGTTGCTGGCCTTTATATCACTGCAGTTGCAGCGGGCGGAACGATCGCGGGGCTTATCAGCTGTAAAAAGAGTGGGGACAATAGTGGACTCTGTAAGGGTCTCATCCTTCTCGTTGGTGCTCCGGTTATTCTTCTTGGTCTGGTAGTTCTTGATGGTGAGCAGGATGTTGAATTCCGTGAACTGAATATTACAGAAGCATCGAAGCTCGGAGTTTCAGAAGATGACCTTGCGGTTTATAACTCTGAAGTCGATCAGGCGAATATGCTCATGGCAGATGTGAAAGCAGAACTTTCTCAGAAGAAGAAAGCAACGGCTGAAGATTCTAAAGTTGCCTGGAATGCCGTGAAGGATATGGTTTCAGCTGAAACATTCTCAACGATGCAAAAAATTGTTTCTCAAAAATAAGAGGTTTGTTTGAATAAGCTCAGAATTTTCTTTGCCGTACTTTTAACCGTTGTCACTCTTTCTCATTCTAAGCCTTCACAAGCCGGAGTGGGTGCACTTGTTGCCACGCCAGTTTTGATTGCTGGTCTTGTGATTGGCGGTGCAGGACTTATTGGAACGACGATCGGAATAGCTAAATGTAATAAGCGGCCCTCTGATTCTGCTGCCTGGTGTGGACTGTTTGTCCTATTGGTAGGTGCTCCTGTCATGCTTATTGGTCTCATTGTTCTCGACGGCGAGCAGGAGGTTCAGTTCCGTGAACTGGATAGTCAAGAAGCTTCAAAGCTTGGCATTTCAGAGTCAGACCTTGCTGTTTATAACTCTGAAGTCGATCAGACGAATATGTTGATGGCAGATGTTAAATCAGAACTCTCCCGGATTAAAAACCCTACTGCTCAGGATTCAAAAAATGCCTGGAGCTCTGTAAAAGATCTCGTCTCTCCTGCTACTTACACAATTATGCAAAAGATCGCATCGCAGAAATAGTTTCTGGAAAAAGCTACCGGGTCCCCTCGCGCGGGGACTCTGGTAGACTTTATCCATGAAAACAAAATCACTCATCGCCTTATCCCTTCTTATTTCTTTTTCCTCTCTCGCAGATTGCGGCCAGAAAAAATTCGCACTCGCAATTCACGGAGGTGTTGGTTACAACGCCAATGAGAAACAGAAAGCGGTGATGGTAGAAATCCTCAAGAAAGCTCATGAGCAATTAAAGGGCGGTGCCGCTGCCCAGGACGTTGTTCAGTCAGCAGTTGAGACGATGGAAGACTCAGGACATTTCAACGCCGGTAAAGGCGGAACACGCACGAGCAAGGGCACTGTGGAACTCGATGCTTCGATCATGGATGGTAAAACTCTCGCGGCCGGTGCAGTCGGCAGTGTGAAAGATGTGAAAAACCCAATTCGCCTGGCGCGCATGGTAAAAGATAAAACTAAGCATGTGTTCATGGTGGGCGAAGGCGCATCAGCAAAAGCAAAAGAATTTGGCCTGGATATGGTGAGCACAGATTATTTTGTGAGCTCAGCTCCGATGAAGACAAACGAGAAACTCCATTATGGAACTGTGGGCGCTGTTGCTCTCGATCGCTGTGGTGATCTTGCTGCTGCAACTTCGACCGGTGGTCTTTTTGGCAAAGCTCCTGGTCGCCTGGGTGACTCTCCGGTGATTGGTGCCGGAACATACGCAAACAATAAAACTGTCGCAGTTTCATGCACTGGTGAAGGCGAAAAATTTATCCGGGCTTCTGCGGGTGTGAGAATCTCTTCTATTCTTCAGTACACTGACCGTTCTTTAAAATCTGCTGTGGAAGAAACTCTTTCATTAGTCAAAGAGCTCGGCGGAGATGGCGGGATTATTACTGTGAGCAAGACCGGGCAGGTTGTCACATCAACTAATGACAACATGCCCATGCCTCGTGGATTTGTAAGAGAAAATGGCGTCGTTATTCAAAACGACTAATGGGCGTCTTGGTCAGGCTGACCAGGTTTTCCAGGATCAGATGGCTGACCCTCTTCCTGCCCACCACCAAACTCAACACCACCTCGATCGAGTTCAACTTCACTATTATCAAGTTCAGCAGGATTAATCTCTTCATCTGATTTTTCGTCTATCTGCTCACCCTGTTCCCCAAATTCGCCGGAGAAATCTTTTTCCTTTTCATCGTATTTCACATCACGTGACGGATTTACTTGAATTCCTTTCTTCTTAATTTCGTTTTGATTTTGTTGGGTATTCATAAGGCCTCCTTGCTGTTGCTCTTATAAAAGCAGGAATGATGCCGGCCGGAGAAGACATGTCCGATCTAATGTGAGGCAGAAGGCTACAAAGCGGAACGTTCTGATGAGAGTTCAGGAATTAACAGCAGTAAAAAGATGGCATAAATGTTGCTCCTTAATAGTTCAGTATGAAGATTACTCTGGTAATTATTTTATCCTCTTTCATGATCGCTGGTTGTTCACACCGGGCAGCGGAGACGCGCGGGCCCGCAAAAGGAATTGCGCAGGAAGGGATGAAAGGTAGCCATTACACTGCCCTGCAATTTCCCCGCGGAAGATCAGTGTTAACTGATGCCAATAAAAGATATCTCAATGAACTTGCACGTAAAGCATCCCGTACCGGAAGAGAAATTTCCGAAATCAAAATCCTTGCCTGGGCCGATCGCGAATATCCAGGGAAAAAGAATGAGAAAGCAAAAACCCGTGATGTGATTCTTGCAAATGAAAGAGCAAATGTGATCCGCGAGTTTATCCGTGATGATCTCAAAACCAGAGAACCGATAGATGTATTTAATATGGCAAAGAAGCCGGGCATTCTTGATCAGATTACAAAAGATGAAGAATACCGGGTGAAACAGGATGTTGCACAGAGTGGTGTCAGTGCCACGAGACTTCCCTCCGGAGAAACTTCTTATACGAAGGCGGGAAAAGTACTTGTGATCATTGATTACAAAGAAAATACAAAATAACAGGGAGTAGTTATGCCAAACAAAATTGAAGCCGATTTTACCACAGCCCAACCGGATATCAATATTGGTATCAATGAAAAGGACCGTAAGGCATTATGCAAAGGACTTTCTAAGTTTCTTGCAGACTCCTACCTTCTTTATCTGAAAACACAGAACTATCACTGGAATGTAACTGGAAAGATGTTCCAGGCACTTCATGTGCTTTTTGAAACACAATATAAAGACCTGGCCGAAGCAGTTGATGAAATAGCAGAACGCATCCGCGCTCTCGGAGAATATGCACCGGGATCATTTGCGGCGTTCTCAAAAGTTTCATCGATCAAGGAAGAATCATCTATTCCGACTGCGGAAGAAATGATTCAGAATCTTGTAATTGGACATGAAACAGTAGTTTCAACAGCGCGCGAACTTATGTCTGTCACTGAAGAATGTGAAGATGATGTTACAGCGGATATGCTCACTCAACGGATGCAGGTCCATGAGAAATATGCATGGATGCTTCGTTCGATGATTTCAGCAAATAAGTCACATTAATATTTTTAATTTCCTGGAGAAGTCCCTCAAGATCGAGGGGCTTCTCCACAATTGAGACATACTCTCCGACGGGTGCAGAACATCTCACCTCATCGGGGCTTCCTGAAACAAGTATGACCGGACAATCCCGCGAGATCAGTGCTCTTTTCTCCAGAAACTCACAACCATCCATATCTCCAAGATGAAAATCCACAATCATCACTGATGGTTTTGAATGCTTGAGGGCCTTGAGTGCTTCTCCCCCACTAAAAAAGGATCTGACATTCAATCCTTCTTTTTTTATTGCCCACGACATGACTTCACAAAGATCCTCGTCATCATCAATGATGAATATTTCATCCGGGCTTGCTACCGATACAGTTTCTTTTTTATCCCTGGGAATGGTGAAAATGAAAGATGCTCCCTTCCCGGGAAAGTTGCCACAGCTGATCGTCCCGCCATGTGCTTCGATGATACTTCGACAAATGAAAAGTCCCAGACCAGTGCCGGAGCCCTTGGAACTTTTTCCCGTCCAGTATTTATCAAATACTTTT
Organism: Bacteriovoracaceae bacterium; assembly: GCA_046595005.1. GTDB lineage: Bacteria > Bdellovibrionota > Bacteriovoracia > Bacteriovoracales > Bacteriovoracaceae > Peredibacter. Next base: position 57,424 of record JBKJPL010000026.1, read on the forward strand.
TCTTCCTCACCGGAGGGAAGACCACGGCCGGTATCAGTTAGAGAAAATGAAAACTTATCGTCGTCCCAATCAAGATCAAAAAAAATCTCTCCCCTCGCAGGAGTTACTTTGATTGCATTACTTAGAAGGTTCGAGAAGACCTGATACATTTTGTTCCGGTCAAGATTCAGAGGCGGGATATTTTCTTTGGATGAAAACTTTAATTCGATATTTTTTTCCTGAATGAGAGGTCTCACATTATCGAGACTCTCGTAAAAAAGCTCAACGGGATCGACATCTGTCCGTTGCAGGCTCTTAAGACCATCCTGACTTTTATTTCTCTCGAGAAGATCGACGATAAGGACTTTCATCCTTTCAGCCGTTTTAAGAATTCTTCCGGCCTGGATTTTCACCTCTTCACCCATCACAGATTTCCCATAACGGTCTACAGTTCTCATAAGCATCTGAGCTTCAAGATGAATCGCACTCAGGGGATTTTTAATATCATGTGAAACAATAGCGAGCATCTGCTCCCTGGCGGCAAAGGCTTCAAAAGCTTTCCTTTGTGCCTTCTGAGCTTTCATCCTGATATCGCGATCCATGATGATTCGATTAACGATAGCTTCAAGCCGCGTGTATTTCCCTTTGAGGATAAAATCATCGGCACCCTCTTTCATGAGAGCAGCAACAGTTTCTTCTCCGATGGGTCCTGAGATGAGGATGAAAGGAAGATCACCTGTAGTATTTTTGACGTGACGGAGACCTTCACGAGCAGAGATGCATTTGCTGTGAAAATCAAAAAGAATAAGATCCCAGGTCTGCCGGTTAAGGGCATCCAGGAATTCATTCTCTGCACAGACTCTCTGGAGTTGTAGTTGGGAAGAGACCTTACGGAGCTCCGATCTCACAAGTTGTGATTCGTTCTCCTCATCTTCGATGTGAAGGACCCGAAGGGGCCGGATTAAATGCGACATCTCCACCAACCTTAGTGGTAGTCAAGATAGTCACATCCCCTTCGCAAGTCTTGGTACACCCCATTTGACATAAGCGCACCATTCTCTTGCTCACAGCATATCTTATGAAGGTCCCTACCCAACAACTCTCTCAAAGATTCCTTGATGAGCTTGTCGTGATTCAGGTTATTTTTTGTTTTTTTCTTTGTTTTCTCTTCGCTGCAGCAGAATTAAATAAAGCAAAGGAGAGGCCAAGAATATCTGTAAGAGAATTTAAGAAGATAGTTACTGATGCACTATCTTGGCAGAGGAATTCGGGGCACTATTTCTCCCCGCGCTGGGGCAGAAGGAATCAAAAAAGTTTAATAAATACTTTATGGGGCCGGCACAACCATTGCTTAGCTTTCAGATGATCAGGAGAAAAATGTCTGTGCCGATGAAATCGCAGACTCCAATTTCTTCACAAGGTTCATGAGTGTTTCCTTGTCCTTCCTCTTCGCTGCATGCTCGAGTTCAACACCGATCGTGGTCATGTGAGGGAACTCGAAAGTATCAGCATTGCCCTTTACCTGGTGCCCGAGTTTCAAAGCTGGTGCAAAGTCATTATTCAGAAGGGCCTCTTTAAGCCTGGCGAGATCCTGAATTCTTCTGGAAAGGTATCTCTGCTTTAACTCAGCTGGTACAACCATTTGCCGCTTTCCTTTTTAGGTTTGGGGTCCAAATATTACCCTCCCTCCCCGACTTCGAGCAATCTCTGGTCCCTTAATTTATCCTCAAGGCACTGGTCTAAACCCCCTGAAATAATTTCAAAAGTCTTTCATTCCCTGACAGCTAAGGCATAATCCCGCCATCCGGAGTGGATACTCATGAAAATTCTGGCACTGATGGGCCTAACTCTTTTTGCGATCGCATGCGATCCCTATGGATTCGGCTTCAAAAAAAATCCGACTTACGTGCTGGATCAGGCGCTGAAGGCGATTCAGAACATGGATGATGTGAGCTTTCTTGAAATTTCCGGAAAAGAGGCCTTCTGTCTCTACGGCAATAAGGAAGGCATTACGTATCTTCACGACAAGGTCACAACAGACATTCAAAACCTTCAATTGAAGAACAAAAATATCGGCGGACTTAAAGTTCTCGGATCACCTGAGTATGCCGGCTTCTGGACTTACCTTCGACAGAGATACGTGGTGGAGATCCAGCAAAAATCTGATCGCACATTACTCGGAACTCTTGTTGTGGATTGTAATTTTGGAGCTTCGGGAGAAAAGAAAATCTCTTATCTCACCATTCGTGATCCGAAGAAATTTAAAATGAAAGAGTGCCGACTTACAAAAATCATTCCGGCGTCCTTTAAGGCGCTTCCGATGTCTTCACGTTGTGAAAATCTGATTGTTTCTTTATAGCCACTGAAGAGACTGATAGTCAGACGAAACCATGATTCTGAGCTGGGACATTTTCGTCTCTTCCTTATAGCCCAGAAGCTTCGCGACCACTCTTGTCCGGATTCTTGCGTCTTCATCAAAATTATAGGAATCAATGAGTGTTTGAAGATGAATCAGATTAATCCCGAAAGTTGAAACATACTCTTCAATCACTTTCTTATCATGGGCGAGAATGCGCATGAATTGCATTCCGACTTTTGCCTTGAAGAGATTAGAGATATCACGGGCAAGCTCACCCTTTCTGACGATCCTCCCGCGGGCGCGGAAAATAGTTTTCGATAGAGTATCTGGTCGGAACTGAATGAGTTCATCAATCGACATGCTTTTCATCAGGGGATATTGCGGAAGACTCACCATGAGCGGGAGATCATCCATCTCTGGAAAATTCGGAATGTTTTCAACAAGCATTCCGTCCTCAGAGATATTCAGAACTTCGGCCGTATAAACGTGCTTCCCATCAAGATAAATGAGCTTACCCTTGTGGGGAGCACGAAGATAACGACGCTGATAGTTCCCTACGATCATAGAAGCTTGGAAGCAATCTCTGAAAGTGGAGAACGTTCACCGACCGAGAGTTTCACGTGAGCAACGATGTCCTCACCTTTGAGTTTATCAATGGTGTAAACAAGACCGTTATTAAGTGAATCAAGATACGGGTTATCGATCTGTTCAGAGTCACCAGTCAGAACGATCTTCGTTCCTTCACCGGCACGGGTGATAATTGTCTTGATCTCATGGGGAGTTAAGTTCTGAGACTCATCAACGATCATAAACTGCTGAGGAAGCGAGCGACCACGGATATATGTGAGCGGTTCAACATGGAGAAGACCCTGGTTGATCAGCTCATCCCATGTGGTCATCTCATTTCTCGCGCGCTGATTACCAAAGAGGAAGTCGATGTTATCAAAAATCGGCTGCATCCATGGACCCAGTTTTTCACTGATATCACCCGGAAGGAATCCGAGATCGCGCCCCATGGGAACGATTGGACGGGAAACGAGTACGCGGGAATAATTCTGCTTGGTGATCGCGCACTCAAGTCCTGCGGCGATAGCAAGAAGGGTTTTACCTGTTCCTGCTTTTCCGACGAGAGACACGAGATTGATTTCGTTATTGAGAAGAGCATCGAAAGCAAACTGCTGTTCGATATTCTTTGGATGAATTCCCCACACGCCTTCTTTTGGCTTAATAAGAGGAACAATCCCACCCTTGCGGGAGTGATAACGTCCGAGAACTTTCTTGAATGGATTATTCTTATCTACGATAACCAGATACTCATTAGGATAAAGATTCTGGATGTCACCTGGTTCGATTTTAAGAAATCTTTCTTTTTCAAATTCCTCGACTTTCTCAAGATCAAAAGGAACCACACGCTGGCCCGAGTAAAGTTCCTCGATGCTGACATCAGTTGTTTCATAATCTTCAGCGTGAATATTAACAGCATCTGATTTCAGACGGAGATTGATATCTTTTGTGATGAGAGTGACATTTTCACCGGCATCTTTGAGATTCATCGCTGCTGCAAGGATGAGATTATCATTCAGGTCGAGGCGAAGTTCAGTCGGAGCTGTTCCCTTGTAACCTTTAGTAACACTTACCTGGAGTGAGCCACCGTTTTCAAGATTGATTCCCTTGAAGAGTGAACCCTGGCTACGGAAACCATCAATGAGACGTGAAAAGTAACGGGCGTTTCTTCCGTTTTCATTCTGGTCTTTCTTAAACTTATCCAGTTCTTCGATGACAGTGAGAGGGATAAAAACTTTATTATTTGATCCGAATTTGTTGATGGCAGAAGGGTCTAGCAGGAGAACGTTGGTATCCAGAATGAAAGTCTTGTTCAAAAACTCCTCCTATCCGTGGGGTAATTGCATTAAGCACGTGGCGCGTCTGAATTTAGGATAGAAAATTAAGCATCGAATGAAAAGTCAAATAAGGTGGCAGAAATGACGAAGCGGCTGCTTTTTGTCTGTCGGTATTTTGACCCGATTTCTACCTCGTAGAATCCAGCGGTGGCCTTGATAAAACCCAGATCGAGAGTGGCACCGTAACTGTAGTAGCCGGAGTTCACTCCCCCCATGACAGATACACCGGGAATTCCTAATTCCACTCCCGTGCGGATTCGTTTTCCGAAATCCATTTGTTCATTTAACGCACGTACGTCTGCAGAAACGATGTAATGGAAAAATTTGAAGTCCTGACCGAATGCCATTCCCAAATTGACCTGATCCCGAATAGGAGCGACCTGAAGCTTATCCGGATTCGATGCGACTTCGAAGTCAGTTCCCGTGATATCCATGGCGGCAAGTCCCAGGATGAATTGGGAATTTCCCTTTTTCACGACATGTTCTACTCCCGCATCAAAACCCCAGCCCTGACCTTTAACTTTTCCCATGCATTTGGCGACGACTTCAGCTTCTTTCTGACCAAGACAGCCCAATACAGTCGGACTTAAAAGTCCAACCTGGTCAGCGACACCCGTGCGGGAAATATATTTTGCCCCTACGCCAAATGAAGTTTGCGAGCCCATGGCGGATTTTTTATTAATTCTTCCGGAACCAATCGGCATGGCAACGCCAAAAATAACTCCGCGATCGCTTCGGATATCAAGATCCATTGTAGGATTGGCAGAATTGCGCAGAAGAATGTCATAGGAATCAGCAACGATTGCTGACATCCCAAAGTTGAAAAGCTTGAATCCTGGCGCAGTATTGGCGCTGGCGTGAACCGGGTAATTCATCAGGACTTTAGAAGCGCCAACTGGTTCAGTGGGAAAATTATCAAAGCGATCCCCTTCTGCAAGAACATTGGTACCAGCTAAAGTTCCATTCAGGGGGTACATCGTTAAATCATTCTTGTGCCTCCCCAAAGACGCTGGATTATAAAAAAGCGTAAAGGAATCATCATTAACTGCGGTGAATGCATCTCCCATCAGAAGTCCGCGGGGAGAACGAAGTACGTACGGATTATCAAACCCGAAAGCGGATGCTGAAAAAAGAATGAGAAGGATGAAAACCTTCATTCATGCTCCTTTTCCAGGGTCAGAGCAAAAAGAAGTTGAGCATTATTCATGTCCGCTGCATTCGCAAGAAGTGCTTCACAGGCAACTGGTGAGGTAACATCAAGAAGATATCCAACTCCTGCAGCATTCGCGTCTGTTCTGTACGAATTAATTTCAGTTACGATATTTTCCAGCGAACTAAGACTGCTTGAACCCGTGAGGTCAATATTATTGAGGGTGTCGAAGATATTTGTCATGAGAGTTATCCCCTCGCACATTCTCTTGATAAGATTGGCACCGGATAAATCCGGATGGCCAAAAGTAGATCCCTGACAGGCATTCGAGGCTGGAAGCGTACCAATTACTCCCTGGGCGGGCGCATAGGTGTAATTGAGAAAACAGTCATTGGTATTGGAACCAGCGCCTTTTTTTCCGACAATATCAACATTCCCATACCAGTTAAGATATTTTCCGAACTGCATGATTGAATATATGAGCACCTGAACTCCCATATCCTCACCATGACGTTTTCCGAAATCTGATCTTCTGGTGACCTGTTTAAAATCGGAGCGTCCGAGGATGTTCAGCGCTTTCTTCATCGAAAGGTAATTTGCTGAATCAACGGTGGTTTCGTCAGAAAAGCTAAGTCTGGAAATACTTTGCAGGAGAATAAGACTGTTGATAGCTGCAACATCAGTGGACACAAAGCGGATCGAATCGAATCCAGCCTTGCATGCGTAAGCACTTGCGTAGGTTTTCAGGAACACCGGATTTTTGTCTTGTTCCTTAAGCTCTTCAAGAATCTCGATCGCTTTATCACACTCACCATCACTCAAAAATGTCAGTGCCTGATCGATGGCCTGATACGCTTCTTCGTTGGGATTGTTCCCGCATGAAGAGGCGATAAAGAGAGATAAAATAAGAATGAAATGGAAATACTTTTTCACCTCTCAATTATAACTCTTGAGAGGGTTCCGCCCGAGGGGGGACGATTCTTCCCTAGGGCGTCTTATGGAGATACTTGATGATTTTAGTTATCGCTTCATTGAAGGGAATTTCTTCAATCGTAAGCGATATCCTCGCGGTATTAGGCATACCGAAGTCGTGCCCTGGTACCACGGCAATTCCTTCCCGGTCGAGGAGTTCATCAGCAATCTTGTAGGAATGATCCTCGCCTTCCACATTATTGAAGCGTTTGAACATCGGAGTTCGTGTGAAATCGATCAGAAAGTAAAAAGCGGAGGTGGACTGATACCAGCAATGTCCAAGATTTCCTTCCCGGAATTTCTCACGCAAAGTAGCGGCGTTTGAGCGTATATGATTTCTTACCGGGGCCAGAAAAGAATCAATATACGTGAGATCAAAATCCATCAGCGCACGCTGGATGAGACTGTTAGGTCCTGATGTTGTCTGGCCCTGAATTCTCGACATCGCTTCTGTCACATTTTTCGGTGCGATGGCATAACCAAGTCGAAGTCCGGTGCTCGCGAGAGTTTTGGAGATAGCACGGATAACAATCGTCTGATTCATGAGTGAATGATCGTACTGGTAAAAGTAAGAAGGTTTTGGATCAAAATAACTGATTTCCGAATAGACTTCATCACTGATCACTACAACTTCCGGATAGTCTTTCAGGAAATTTGCGAACTCTTTCATCCAGGCCTCCGAGTAATGAACACCTGAAGGATTATTGGGACTATTGATGATGATTGCTTTTGTTCTCGGGCTCATGATTTTTCGGATGTCATCAATGGCCGGAACAAATGCATCGAACACATTCGATTTCACAACCGCAGGAATTCCTCCCCAAAATTTAATCATCTCGGGATAAGAAACCCAGAATGGAGCGAGGAGAACTACTTCATCACCCGGATCAATAATTGCCCCGAGAGCATTATAGATGGAATGCTTTGATCCATTGGAAAGAATGGAATCCCAGCCATTCTCAAAGAGCTCCTGAGGAAGATGCCTGGTTTCGTAAAAATGCTTCAGAAGTTTTTTACGGAGACCGGGAAATCCCCCTGAAGGACAGTACTGATATGATTTTAAGAAATTAAGCTGATGGTGAATCTTCTCCACGAATTCCGGAAGAGGCTTTATCGGAAGCTGCCCACCTGAAAGATTATAAATAACCTTACCTTCATCTGCGAGGGAGAGAGCTTTCTCATTGAGCTTCATTGTTATGGAATCGGGAATACCGATAACACGTGAACTTAAATGCATCGTTAGATCCTGTTACTTTTTACTTTTTAATTTTTTTGAGCTCTTCCTGAACCAATGGTGGCACGAAAGAGGTGATGTCACCGTCATGAATGAAAACTTCTTTCACGAGCGAGCTTGAAATGTAATAGAGCTTCTCACTTGTCATGAGAAAAACGGTGTCGCAGTCCGGATTTATCTTCCGGTTCATTGAGGCCATCTGAAATTCAATTTCAAAATCACCAGTCGGACGAAGACCACGGACGATAGAATTAATTTTATTCTGTCTTGCGTACTCAACAATGAGACCCGACCATGATTCCACTTTGATTTTTGGCTCATGAGCGAATAATTTTTTGAGTACTTTCACCCGGGTCGCAGTCGACATAAAAGGAGTCTTAGTCGGAGAAACCGCAACGACGACAATAAGCTCGTCGAAAAGTTTCAGCGCCCGCTGGACAATATCCAGATGCCCATTCGTAAAGGGGTCAAAGGTCCCGGCATAAAGCGCGCGTTTTTTATCCATGGATTGATTTTATAACAGTTTCCCGACAACTACAAAGTGATCACCCTGTTCCACTACTTTAATAATTGAATGGAATGCTTGGGTTATTTTCTCCCGCTCAGGTCCCTTCAGGCGATCTGCTTCGACCCAGACCTCCCCTGCATAGCCCTTCTCCTTAAGACTTGAGAGGGCCGCCAGATAGAGAGCATGATCTTCGTAAGGCGGATCAAAGAAAATTATGGTGTCTTCGCCAAAATATGAGATCTCCCGATCGATGAATCTCTTCACATCAGAATTTGAAATCTGGATTGTTTTCTCATCAAACTTGAAAGCACGCACAAGCTCATCGCGATTTTTTTTCATCGTGATGTTGGCACCCTTATCGGTATCAACCAGGACAACTTTGTCTGCACCACGCGAAAGTGCTTCATAGCCCATGGCACCTGAACCTGCGCAGAGATCAATAAAGGTGAAGCCACCAAGATCCTGGCGCCAGTCAAAAAGTTTTCGTTTGATCATGACAGATGTCGGACGTGTAGATTCAGTTCGGGGAAGAGCGAGAGGAAATCCCCTTGCTACTCCCCCGAGTATTTTGACAGACATTTTTTTAAGCTGCTTTCTTGTCGCTGACAGGAACTTTGAAAGTCATTCCGCCATCGAGAACGATCGTAAGGCCGTCTTCAGCAACCTGAAGAGAAATGAATTTTCCGCCGACTTCAAACTCAAGTTCAAGATTCAGGTCACCCTGAACTTTGAAACTCATAGCGGCCGGTGATTTGGCAACAAATGATTCTTCTTTAACTCGTTTCATTGGAATGGCCTTTGATTCAGGAAGTTCAGAGAGCTCTTGAAGAACAGGACTGGCCTTATCTTGGATCTCATCGTCTTTAAAGTCTTCCTCTAAGGCTTCAATTTCTTTCATGATGTCGGATAGTTCCTGATCATTGAAGCTTTTATCCATAACGTACTCCCGTTCAAACCCAAATTATTTAGTGAGGTCTCAAATTATCGTGTCGGAACAAAGCGGTAGAAGTTTAGAAATTATGTCTCGAGAATGACTTTTCCCATGACAAAATTGCCTTAATAAGTCAGAATAACCAATCCGAAAAACGTGTTATTTCAATACTTTTGCTTTACCGATAGGTTCTGGAGAGATTCTTTGACGAAAAAAACTTTTGAAGCGATGAACTGGTTTCAGAAGGACCCACAGGCCGATGGTGATCGTCATAATTCTAAAACCTCAGAACAAATTCATTGTCCAATCAAAACTCGCTTTCCAACTTTCATGCATCGTCCACTGAAGCCTAAGGCATTCGGTGTAGAAATCAGTGACCGGTTTTCACCAATCAACTGTTTCACCCCAGGGTGGAAAGGTGATTCTCTTTCTTCAAAGAATGTCCTGAGATTTGAAAAGCTCCTGAGCGAAGTTCAGGCCGATATCATGAATGAGCTTGTCTCTAATAGAGACTTTCCCCGCACTATCAAAATGTCTTTCTACAATGAGTTTCTTTCCTATGCAGAGAGCTCAGGCCTTCACTTTGATAAGATGGATGATATCAGTAAATTCTGGTCATTCATGACATCGGAAAAGCTGGAAGAAGAACCCGCTCTCCGAGATTTTGTTTCGACTTACACTGGCAGAGTGGCCACGATCATCTTTCTGAAACTCAGATTCATCTCATCACTTCTTGATCAATGCGGACTTGAACTCAACGACAAAGCTCTCCTCTACCCTACTGGATTTCTCTCTCAGATCTTTAAGAAAGGTACTCAGTCAGAACTGAAGTCCCGTGCTCTCGAGAGTAATCTATACAGCTGGTATCGCCCCTCTGAATCTATGAAAGAGCAGATGAGAGAACTACTCTTAGTCTCTCGTGATCTCTCCATTACCGAGATCATTAAAAATGTTTCCCGAAAAACTCAGGTCTCTCAGGATCAGAATAGAGTTTATTCTCACGCCCTCTCGCATCTTTCTTTTGGTCTATTTATGAATTCCCTCCAGATCAATTTCCCTTACTGGGTAGAAGCGGTCGAAGGAAGAACGATTCCGGGTGGAAGTCTTGAGCAGGAATCCATCATCAGCTGCAAGTACTACGGCGATTATCTCGAATCCCTGGCACTCTCTCACTGGCTGGCCCAGGAGAACAACGCTCACTTCCGCTGGGATGAAATGTTGTGCCCGGATTTCAAGGGCAGAGAATTTGTTTCAGGAACATTCACGAAGATATGTAACGAACTTCAGTTCCTTACCTTCCTCGTAAACAAGGCCCACAATCAGGGTGAAAAACCCATTGAATATATCTGCCGGATCATGGGCAGCCATTACAGGAATAGAAAGGGCTCGAAAGAAAAAGAATCTTTCTTCCTGGATGAGAGTAATCCGTTCTACACGTCGACTTACGACCGCGTAGTCCTCAACCTTTGCCAGTTCCCCAAGAACAATCCTCAGCACTTTCTCATGGCCAAGATCCAGGAGCAGGTTGAGTTCTTAAAACCTAATGGCTATATGTTCGTTCTTTCTTCGAAGAAACTCTTTGTTCCTTCGTTAAGAGAAAGACTCGAGCCGATCTTAAAAGAGATCAAGACTGAAGCGATCTTTGATCTTGAGAATGTAAAAGGCAAAGGCGAGCTTGGTTCTTATATTTATGTTTTCAGAAAGACCCGCGAACATGTCGGCGAACGCCAGATCTGCTCTTATTTCAGGATTTCAGCTGATCTTGAGAGCATGAGAGATCTTGCTCCCCTCACAGAACATCTGCGGTCATTCTATCTTTCGCATCTCTCAGAAGTCCCTCCGATGGCACAGCTTGATTTCCCGGATACATTCCGCGTGGAGTTTTTCCAGGAAGCAGTCGTTAATGGAATGCTCATTCATTCCACGAATGAAGATTCTTCCCAGATCACGCATCCGGCATACTTTAAGGGACTTCTCGATAATTGTGTTCCACTCGATACTCTGTTTGATATCCGTGTTCTCGATGTGAATGAGAAAACCAATCGTGATAATTCACTGAACCTGGGTCTTGAAAAAGACCTTGCCTACTTCCTGGTAGTTGATTTCCGCCAGGGCGCTGTAAATCTCGAGCTTCACCCGATGTCGACTCTGAGATCTATTCACTCAGAGTATGGTCAGACACTTTGTTCATATTTCCATCTTCAGCCGAAGATACCGGGCCTCAATCCAAATATCCTGAGAAATTATTTCTCAACCGTCGTGGGCCAGCAGGTCGCTCACCTCACCTTCTCTGGCGGTCACTCGCTGGTTAAAGGATCGCTCTCGAAATTCTTCATTCCGAAGTTTCTCACTCAGACTGAATCCCTTCCTCAGCATCTGGAATCAGGCTTTGCAGTTGTTGAGCTTAATGAAGAGAAACTTCTGGAAACGACTCCATCAAATCTTCTTCGTTCGTATAAGCATATTGATCAGATCACACGTGATCTCTTCCCTCGTTACGCTTGTGAGATTCTTTCACGTCTTTCAACATTTGAAAGCCGCCTGCAGAATCTTGTCTGGAAAATGGACGATGCCCGCATGGGACTGAAGATAAGCTGGGCCAATCCTGTCATTCAGGCGCAGTTACTTCAGAAACCCACACGAGCGATCATGCCTGACAATGAAGACGTTTATATTGAATTTGTGGAAGGTACAACACCATCTGATCTTCACTTACCACTCACCGAAGCAATCCCACGAACGACTCTTGATGGTGAGTTGAAAATTCATTACATCGAGCTTCTATCTCACGGGAAAGTTGTCGTCCGCATGCATGCAGATGAATCACTTATTTTATTTATCAGTTATCTCATGTCTCACGCGAAGGATGTTCCGATTTCAAAACTCCTGCGTGCCGTTCATGTTCCTTTCGCCAGTGATCTCACCCAGATCATCGCGAACTCTGTCAGCATGAAGACTCAGTACGAAGAACTTCTTAAATGCGTCCAGAATTCTATCAAGGACGCCATGAGACTCCAGGTCACCCCGAAGAGATAATATGAAAATCGTTGTTCAGAGAGTGCAGGAAGCAAGTGTCACTATCGACAACGAGATCGTTGGCTCAATCAATGCGGGACTTCTTCTTCTGGTTTGTTTTGAGATGGATGATGATGAATCATGCATTCCTAAAGCAGTTGATAAGATCATGAAGCTCAGGATCTTTGATGATGAAGACGGAAAGATGAATCTCAATATTGAGCAGATCAAAGGCGACATTCTTTCCGTATCGCAGTTTACATTAAGCTGGGATGGATCTGGCGGACATCGACCGTCATTTGAGCGCTCAATGATTCCTCAGGAAGCTCGTCTCAAATACGCCTTATTTAACCGGGAACTCCGTTCTAAGGGTGCAAATGTAAAAGAAGGCACCTTCGGTGCCTTCATGAAGGTCCAGCTCGTAAACGATGGACCTGTGACTTTTATTCTTCAGTTTTAGTCTCAAAAGTGAAATTTCACATTAACTATGAAGATCTTTAGATTCACTTCCGCCGGCGGAAGTAGAACTGCGTTAGTGGCTAATTACCTTCGCGAGATCTTTCTTCTTACCCTTAAACACAGAAACGAGATTTTTAGGTCTGTTCTCTTTCAGAGCGCGGTCCATAACGAGACGGATGTTCATTCCAGTAATCTTCCCGTGACGATCAACCTTATTCTCAATAAACCACTGAGCACTTGCTGACTGAACCATCTCTTTTAATATCTGAAGGTTCATATCAAGACCTTCAGCAATCACTTCCGGATTAGCAGCATATTCAAGCTCAGTAGCTGAGAAGACATTTCCACTGCAGAAGAAATTGAGAACTACGCGATCAGAGTGAATCTGAGTTCCCACCATAATCTTGCGATCGTCTGTACGGTGACAAAGGAGTGCGCTTACTGCTGCATTCAGCATGTGCTCAACACCCTCAGAGTTTGCGAGTAGCTGAACATCACGAAGTTCAGAGATATGAAGATTTTCTTTGGTATGAAGATTCTGGAGTGTCACCAGAGATTCTTTGAGAGAAGTTCTCTCACGAGTATCAACTGCTGAAATTTCAACTGTTGTTGGAGCTGCAAAAGTTTCTGCTTCTGCTTCTTCCAATATAGGTTCATCAGTTGAAACACGGGTTGCCTGTCTTTCAAGCATTTCACCGTGATAATCACGGAAGAGCTGCGCAGTTACCTGCATCCCCTGACCCATGAGTGCATTCTCTACGAGACGATCAACAATTGCTCCCACATTACCCTGACCTGCTGTCAGATAATTCAGGGCCTCACGCTCAATAGCTTTCTTCGATTCCAGACGCAGAAACTCCTGGAGTGAAAGAAGAGAAAGAGAGATGACGAACATAATAAGGCCAAGTCCCATGAGGACTTCATTATTCCCCTGAACTTTGCGGATGAGGTTGCTCGTATTATCAATCTCATCAGAGAGAGTCTGCTTATACGTTTCCATTCTGCTGTAGCGATCTGAGATTGGAGCAATATTAGCTGCTACATCTTTTTCATTGTTCACGCGGCCGATTTTTTCATGGAACCAGTGAGTTTCAGAAATAAGTTGATTGAGATTTTCGTAGGCCTTCCCCATGGAAGATTTGAGAGCGACAGCACCTTTGGAAGTTTCAGCGAGACATTCGTTTGAAAGGCCCGTGAAATCTGATTTCACATACGGTGACTGGAGATCAGAAATCATCATCGCCGTAAATGATTGTGAAACACGATTAAAGCAAGTCGTGAGACCTTGATTTACCACTCCGAGTTTATTGAGCTGTGATTGATTCGATTGATAATGCCAGAAAGATCCGAGGATCATGGCGAGGGATAGACCAGCAAAAATGAAGATAGCTGCAGGTCTCAAACTCAGTAAATTTTTCATGGTGAACAATGTCCTTATTGTTTTTCCGGAGGCTTAAAAAGCCGTAAAATCAGAGTTATTGTCTCTTTTTTCAAAGAACCGAGTCAAGTTGGGAAAATTTATCCGACTGTATCTCTCAACCTGACGTTTTGACATAGGCGCGGTAGAAGGATTGCGTCTCAACTTTCGGCTAGATACACTGTTTATGTCAAAGGAGTCCGACAGATGTCGGAACGTGGCCTCGAACTCAGATTACGCATAAATTTTCCGGTGATTTTTTTCACCGTTCTCGCTATTCACGCGCTCCTTCTAGGTGCGAAGAATCTTGAACAGTTCACTGCCTCTCCCCGTCCAAAGACCCAGGATCGGGACAGAAATCGTAATCCCCTTCGTATCCGTGACATCAGGACAATCGGCTCGCGCGATAGTCAAAGGCGCGACTCAGTATACGTAGCGAAATCACCGGTAGAGACAAAACAAATTTCTAAAGACATGTTCCGTCCGATGCCTTCTGCTCCCGCGAAAAAAACTCTCTCATTCAAGGATCTGCAGGATAATCGCCCGGTAGTCACAAAGAAACCGGTGAGACCTGGTACTCGTCCGGAAGTCGCTAAAACCGGCATTGAAAAAACCAAGGCCCTTTCGGCGATCAATCTCAAGGGTGACCAGATCCAGAAATTCGCTCAATCGCAAAATGCGGCCACTCTCTCAGGCGACCCTCGTGCGGCGACATTATCTAACAGTGACATCCTGGTGAATCTTGAAGTGCCGGAAGGTGTGAACCCTGATGAGCTGAATAAGTATGAGCTCATGTTCTACGGTTTCCAGAGAAGAACTGCGATTGGTTATATAAATAGTTTCTACAAGAAACTTGATAAGTTTCAGCGCGAGAATCCGCATCTCAGTTTCCCGATTGCCGAAACTAAGCAAACCATGACGGGACGGCTTACATACGACTCCAAAGGAAACATCGTTCAGATCAAGATGATTCGCTGGAGTAATGAAGATCGTCTGCAGGAATTTTTCGTGGATGTATTAAAGGATATGGATACTCTTCACAATCCTCCCCAGGCACTCTGGGAAAAGAACGGCGAGTTTTCTATCTTCTTCAGTTTAGTGGTTAACGGCTAAGCCATTCTTCCCAGGCATCTTTCACACGACCCCAGGCATTTCTTGGCTCTTCACGAAGAAGATTAAGCACTGATTCGCGGATTTCATTTTCAAGTGAATCCAGCGCATCTTTTGCAATCACCGGAGTAGGAATTAAAGAGCGCACAAGTGAGAGCTCTCCTTCTTTCGTACGAATCTGTGATTCAAATTCAGGATGAGTATGAACGTAGGCCTCAAATTCTGCTTTGTCTGAAGCAGAGAGCGAGCCATCAAGGTAAGGGATGATCTTTTTATTATAAAGATTTTTTTCCATCGTCATCATATAGAAACACCATGATTGAGATCATTAAGGAGAAGGAAACGGCCATTGTGAAGTTTCTCGATCACTTCATATTTCGGAAGTTGGGCAATCTCTTCAATCTCTTCAACTGTGAATTGAGTTTCAAAACGAAGCTTCATCACAAAACGGATTTTGGGATCAAGAGAAAAGAAGGTCTGGAAACCTTCTGGATCAATTGCGATGCTGCTGTCGCCAAGCTGATTACTTCTGCGAACACCGATCTCACACATATAGCGAAGAAGTGTCTTGAAATATGTACGACGTAGAAGCTGAACATTTTTTTTGCTTTCTACATCTACAGTCCTAAGAAGAACTGATTTCTTTTCTTTCAAAAGAAATGCGTTCATCGAATCAATCACAAGCTGCTCGGCCTGCAGATCATCGGGAACGAGCGCGTACGCCATGCTATACAGTTTCTCAGTCAGAGGTTGGACCAGCTGGAAAAAATCGGTTCTTTTCATATACAACTATTCTAAATTTTTGAGCAGACGCAAGCCAAGCCCCCAAATCTGTTAAATCCTGTCCGCAGCATGTTATTTCAGGGCTTTAGGTCTAAACCACTACAGCTTATCAAGTTTTGCCACTGAATTCCGAAAAGACAAAGGAGTCAGATAGTAAAGGGGATGTCCCCTCTAAAGGTATGCCTATGAAACACACAACTTTCGTTATTCTACTTTTAAGCCTTATGGTGTGGGGATGTTCAAAATCTTCCACAACGAAAAGTAGCAATACCAGCTCGCAAGACTCTTACTGTGCGGCCAATCCTCAATTCTGTAATTCAGGTTCTACTGCCGGTGGCACAACTTCCGGTACTACAACAGGAACAACTTCTGGCGGAACAACTGGTGGCGGAAGCTACGGAACTATTTCAGGTGATAACAGCTGGACTGCTCTCTATAATGCTGCCGGAAAACCGACTGTTCCTCCCGTGAGCGGTTGCTCAGTGAGCGGAACTGGATTCGATACGCGGAAAGGTACAATCACCATGGCCTTCCAGAAAGATACAACTGGCCCGGTTGATGATTACTCTCCTGCTCTTTCTGGACTCTCAAGCTATTCATCTAACGTCAGCTCGTTCCTGACAAATACTAACGATGCCAAAATGTTCATTGAATCTGATGGTCAGCTCAAAGTGCGTTTGATGGCGAGACCTCAGCCGAAACCTTCCGCAGGAAGTATTTATTGTTATGGCAGAAGAACCGGCGCTGGCTCAGGTACTGCTTACGGTTATTCAGAGCTTACTTACTCGGTAAGTGTACGTGCAGTAGACGCTAACGGTAACCTTGGCCCTCATCAGGGAACAAGATATTTTACGACTGGTCTTAATACCTGTTCTCCGGCCATCGATTTCAGCGGGTACGCTCAGTCAGCTCCCAATGGAATTGTCCTTGTGGTTCATGATGTGTATTCCAACCAGGGTTGCGCCAGTTATCCTTGTTCAGCTCAATCACAAACCACAACGACTTGCTGGCAAATGGATGTTGAAGTTGCAGTTGACGGGACAAAGACGTTTTAATGAAACTCTTTCTCCTGTCGGCACTGATTTTTCTCGTCTCATGTAATCCTGCTTTAGAGCAGGTCGGTGCTAACAAGAATGACGTCGTTAAATACTTCCGCCTAGTAAAAACAACTGATCCTAAATCTCTCGGCGACGGAATTCTCATCATTGCTCACGCAGGTGATAAACGCATCCTTACCTATTACATTAAAAATGAGCGCGGTTTTGCTCACACTGATGTCACGATAACTACTCTCAATGGTTTTCAGCTTGATTCAGTTTACTCACAGACAGAAGCCTGTAAGCTTCAGCCGGATTTAGAACAGCCTGATGTCTATAATTCGCTCAGGATTGGTGGTGATGTTCGTGGCTATAAGCTCGAGATTCTTCCACGTGAAGAAGCTATGGAGATTGTAGGCACTCTCTCTTGCTAGTCTGATGTATTCTCCCCCATATGCAATTCAGGCTGACTCGAAGGAAAATGAAGACATTATCCGGAAGTATCCTTTCGCCACAATCGCCTATTCAATAAATAATGTGCCGGAAAGCTTTCACCTTCCGCTTATTCTCGAGGACGGACATCTGATTGGTCATATGGCGAAAGCTAACCCCGCCTGGGAAGCACTCGACAGGATATATGCCCTTTTCATCTTCCATGGTCCTCAACACTACATTTCACCAACCTACTACGGATCCGAAGGGAATGTTCCAACCTGGAACTATGTTTCAGTTCATGTGAGAGGAACTGTAAAAGTCACTGAGGATCCGGCCTTCTTGAAAAGGGCGCTTCTCAAACTGGCGGCACAGGAAGATAGTAGTTTCGATATCGAAAATAATATCAGTGACCACAAAAAGTTATTGGAAGGGATCGTAGGCATTGAAGTTGAGATCAAAGAGATCTTTGGAAAGTTCAAGCTCGCACAAAGTAAGAGCGAAGAAGAGCGCATAAATGTCATCTCAGCTCTGGAAGAACTGGAAACGGATCAGGCCACTGAAACAGCTGAAGCAATGAAGAAAACTATTCGATCATGTCGATAACGACATCCGCTAAATTCTTCTTAAAAGCATAAGACACTTCGACCAGTAATCCCGGGCAAGTGATATTCACTTCAGAAATTGAATCAGAAAGAATATCAAACGCTACCCAGTCCACTCCATACCCGGCCAGCTCTTTCACAATCGCCTCACAACGGGCACGAGCTACCGGAGATAATGGTTCTGCGTGAAAGCTCGCTCCCTGGGCAATGTTCGAGAGGAACTCGCCATCTTTTGGAGTTTTAAGAATCGTTCCGATTTCCTTCTGCTTGAAATAAAGAGAACGGATCTCCCCTTTCGTTACTGCATCTACAAAAGGCTGAACGATCACCGGGCCCTGAAGCTCGATAACTTTCTCTTCAAACCGCTTCTCCCAGTTATTGAGTGGAAGCTTTTCTACTCCGATTCCCGAATACAGATCCATCGGTTTTAATATGAGTGCTGAAGGCTTCTGTTTAAGCGATGAAACGAATTGTTGAGCGAGATGAAGGTTAGATCCGATATAGCTCGCAACCGCTCCTTCTTTTCTGTAAGCATAAAGCTTTTCATTGAAGATCATAATCCCGCGGGGCCTGTTCATGACTTCGATTCCCTGAGATACCAGATGATCGAGCATCCAGAGGATGCGCAGGTATCTCGAGTCAAAAGGTGGATCTAGGCGCATGTGAATCAGATCATTCTTATCGAGATCGACGATCTTCGCGCCGGTTGTCTCAAATGTTGCGAGATAAATCTGATCATCTTTCAGAGTGCCCTTGAAGCTATGAACGGTGAGTTTGGGGTTCCCATCGTTATCAATGGCAAAATCCTTCTCAAAGAAAATATAAGTTTCAATTCCTCTTTTCTGGAGTGCCAAAGCAAGCATGAGGGAAGAGTCTTTTTTAATATTGAGCCTCTCGAGAGGATCAATGAGTAGCAGGTGCCGCATCGGAAACCTTTTTTTTGAGATAGTCTGTGAAACTTTCAATCTCATCCTGGTCCTTGAAGGATTTGTATTCCTTCCGGAGCCAATTCAGAAGTTCCTTCAGATCCAGTTTCAATTTTTCCTGGACCTTGCCCAGGAAATCCTGTTCTTCTTCATAAGTGAGAAACGCTGCGAATGAGGCCTGGTTCCACTTGTGTTTAAACTCACAATCCTTGTTAGGGAGTTCGAGCTTTGTGCAAAGAGCACGCAGATCAGGTTTAAAAACCTCATCTATAAATCTGCCCGTGAGCTGATCGGCCTTGTCATCCGTCAGGAATGCACCGAGCTTTGCAAATTCGGTCTGAAGAATGGAAATGAGTTCCACCACTCTCTTCTTCAGAATTTCTCTCTTCTCTTCATTGGCCATGTAAACTTTCAGTTGCTGCTGGTCCCTGAAGTATTCTTTCAGGAGTTCTTTACCGTAGTAATTGGCAAGGTTCTCATTCAGTTCAACTTCATTCTTGATGAAGTAAACTGTGTGAAAGAGTTCATGAAAGATCATCTCAGCAAGTTCCACATCATCGTAGTCAAAAAATGACGAAAGAATCCGGTCTTCAAAGTACCCCAGGGTTGAATATGCATAAACCGGACGGATATAAGTTACGACGTTTTCTTTTTTTCGAAGGCGTTTCGCAAAACGCCTCGCTGAATCTTTTTTATAAAAGCCGATGTAAGGGAAGCTTCCTACGAATGGAAACTCGAACTCGTGAGCTTCGATCTTTGTATGAGGAGAAGCTATAACGAGGTAACTGACAGCTTCATTATCGAGCATCGTGGTGCGCGAGTAGATGTCAGTCTCTTTGGTGTTAAAATAATAGTAGAAGAATTTTTTGTATTCCTGAACGAGGAGAATCTTTCTCTTGGTTTCTTCCGAGATATCGGGATCATCCAGAACGTTTTCATTGGCCCGGGAATTTAACCACTGAAGTCTCGCAAATCCAAAACCCTGCTCAGTCAGATATCCCAGCTGGGTACAGCCGGAAGAGATCATGAGACAGAGAATCATCGGGAGAAGAAACTTCATTCCCTTATGATAGCTTGCTTTTTCGTGTGATGACAAAGGTGCAGACGGAAACAAGTATTATAGTCAGGATGATTTTTAAGGCTTCTGGAACTTCTGCCTTCCACCAGATGAGAGTTAACGAAATAAGGATCATTGTGCCGCAGAGAATTTTCGCACGGGTTCTCACGACCCGATGGCTATTCCACTCGCTTACTGCCGGACCGGCAATCGGAAGAGAGAGAATCCAGGCATGGAATCTGGGTGATGACTTGGAAAAAAGATACGCCGAAAGAATCATGAATGGTGTCGTAGGTATGATTGGCACAAAAGCGCCAAATGCCCCTAAGGCAAAGCTCATCCAGGCCAGAACAAACCAGACTGGTTTCACTGAATCTTTTTCCCTAGATCCCGGATTATTTTTCCCTGCGTGGAAAGTGCCGTCGCAGAAGTGATTTCCACATCCGCCCAGTGCCATTGATAATCCTGTTCCGGAGTTTCTGGTTCAAAGTGCACAATACGGTAACAGGAAGTTCTTCCCGTCCACTTAGTAACACCTTTGTTGAGACCTTTTTCTTCAACGAGAATCCGGTACGTCTTCCCGATCATCCCCTGACGGATATTTTCCTGGATCTTAAGCTGCTTCGCTTGTATCTCCCGCAGGCGCCGCCCGCGGATGTCGTCATTCAAAACGTCATTCATCTTCGCGGCCTTTGTCCCTTTTCTGGGAGAGAAAGCGTAGGAGTAAATGAAATCAAACTGGGCATCGTCGAGAAGCTTGAGAGTTGCCTGGTGTTCTTCTTCAGTCTCATTCGGAAAACCTGCAATGATATCACTTGAGATGATCATCTCCGGATTTGCTTTCCGCATTTTCGCAAGCAAGGTCAGATAGTGTTCAACTGTATATTCACGCAGCATTCTCTGAAGAACGGTGTTGGAACCACTTTGTACCGGCAGATGAAGGTGATTTGCGAGCTTCTTTGAATTAGCGTGGGCAGCAACGAGGTCATCCGTCACATCATAGGGATGAGAAGTTGTGTATCGAAGGCGAACGAGCCCAGGAATCTTTTCGAGCTCCATAATGAGCTGGCCCAAAGATTCTTCATTGTCTTTGCCGTATGAGTTCACGTTTTGTCCGAGAAGCATGACTTCCTGGATTCCGGAATGCTCAACCAGACGGGAGACATCCTTCACCACTTCATCGAGCCGACGGGATTTTTCACGACCGCGGGTAAAGGGAACAATACAGTAAGAGCAAAACTTATCGCAGCCCTTGATGATATTCACAAACGCTGTCGGAGTTCCCTGAGTGATCTTTGTTTCAATAGAATAGTTTTCAGAACGATCCCATGAAGTAACAGCAAATTTTTTCTCACCAGAGTAAGCGCGGTAAACCATCTCACCGATGTTATCAACCACATCGGTCCCGAACGCAAAATCTAGTTGCTTGTATTTCTGGATAAGATCCTTGCCCTCAGTCTGAGCAATGCATCCACCGGCGGCGACGATTACGTTCTTCTTGAGACCAGTTTCCGGATTAATGCCTTTGTTCTCTTTGAGTTTCTTCGTATCACCAAGATGTGAATAAAATTTCTGGTTCGCGAGATCACGAACCGCACACGTGTTGAAGATCACGAGATCAGCTTCTGATTTTTCGGAAGTCGCGGTGAAGTTCATGCCGGAGAGATGCGAGAGAATCCGTTCGGTGTCGTGATAATTCATCTGACAGCCGTAGGTCTTCATCCAGACTTTACGTGGGGGAAATTCGAGATCGCCCACTTTCACCGTGGGAGTTTGTGTAGTCATGTGGCCCTCAAAACTTTAGTTATAGAATCTAAGACTGGGGGTAATTAATGTTGCGCAATATAGCAATTAGAGGGGGACTCAGGCAAGGAAATGACGATCAGGTGCTCTTTTTTCCAGACCGAAGCCGGGAAAACCACATTATGCCGAGGGCAAGAAGATATATCGCGTAAATGATCAATAGAACGGGCAGAAAAAGTACTGATAATTCGAATATCATAGCGGGAATGCCAAAAATGCTCCCCCCACTACATTTTACCCCCGAACCCATCGCCCCTTGGCATCCACCAAGCTTGTAAAGCAGAAGGGATACAGCCGCTACGATGAAATAGAAAAATAGAGGAAGAAAAATGAGCAGCAGATACGGAGGCTTGGAATTTCTAAAAAAAAGCCTCAAATGAACTCAGATTGTAGAGCAATCCAGAAGATGAGATTGAAAACGAAGTGAAGAAAGATCGGCGCAAATACCGAGTGGAATCTCAGAAGTGCCTGACCGCAAATAAGACCAAGCAGGAAAGTGTAAAATACCTGAAAGCCAATAAAAGGGACATATTCAGCAGGAAGAACGGAAAGACCAACCAGATGAGAGAAAGCGAAGATCGCCGCCACAAGCATTGAGGTCACATACTTTCCACCGACACTTGCAACGAGTACGCGCTGGAAGGTCTGACGGAAAACAAGCTCCTCGAGAATCGGAGCAAAAAGAAGAAGATGCCATTCAAGATTATTGACGAGTCTGAATGGAGTTTCGATATCCATGTACCATATCGCAAGTACTGCCCCACCTGAGAGGAGAAGCACTTCGAGAGTTGCTTTCAGAGTTTGTTTAGTGATCATCCACCGGAACTTCCAGGGCAGGCGGAAGAAGAAAGAAACTGAAAGAGCGAAGAGGAAATCGAAAATATACGAGAAAGAAATGGTCGAAGGAATCTTGTGCCAGGGCAGGCCCCAGCTAAATGCGAAATAAACAATGACTAGGACAAAAAAGCTGATCACTTCAGTTCACCAACTGTGGCCACTTCATGGATTAACTTTATTATTTCATCATAGAATTGCGGCTTTGTAACTTTGATTATTTGCTGAAAGGACGGATTCCTGGACTCTCCATGACCCAGGTTCTTATCATCGAAGACGAGAACTCTGAGAGATTCGTCATTTTGAAAATAGAAGATAATATCGAGATTGAAGACTATAAGACGAAGAACTTTTTCTCCGGAAGCAGGTTCTTCTCCTGAAAAAAAAGCTGCTGTGAGAATGAGGCTATTATCCTCTTTCATTTTTTTTAAAGCTCGCGAGAGTGTTCCAAAGCTCGCCTGGATCCATTGAAGAGCGCGGTTCTCACTATCATAGTCCATGGTTGTTGCTCCACTTACCGGAGTCAGAACAAAATCTTTATGCTGCTCTAGTCCCGCAATAATTGTCCCATGAACAGAAAGATTCATCAGGTCGAGGAACTCCTTTCGTTCAGATGGAATCCGGCGCTTCCGGATAAGTTTTCCGTCCGAAAGAAAATTCACTTCTTCTTTATCATGCCGGTACCAGTCGATTGTGATCTTATTTTCTTTATGGACTTCGACCATGTACCGGCGCTCTCCACCTTTTTTCAGGTCAAAGTTCCAGGTCACGGAAGAAAACTTAGCTCCGTTTGGATCGAAGCTCAGAAAAAGTTCTTTCGGAAGAGGTCCGGAGAATGATTTCCAGAAACTCATTTGTGGTTCCGGTAATACGACAGAATGTCTTCCCACTTGTCTGAGGAGAAGAGAAGTTTCCGGTCCTGGGGTTTAATCAGGCCCTGCTCTACACAATGATCAAGAAACTTTAGAAGATGATCGAAGTATCCATTAATATTCATGATAGCAATTGCTTTTCCATGAAAACCAAGCTGTCTCCATGTGAGAATTTCAAAAAGCTCATCCATCGTACCCATTCCACCTGGGAAGATTAGAAATGCGTCTGATATTTCATACATCATTTTCTTTCGTGAGTGCATATCCGGAACGACATGAAGTTCAGTTAATCCCGCGTGAGCAATTTCTTTTTTCATAAGCTGACGTGGAATAACTCCATGAGCTTTCCCGCCAATTGACATGAGATGATTGGCAAGTGCGCCCATGACTCCGATGGCCGCTCCCCCATAGACGAGTTCGATCTCTTCACGATGAAAGACTTCCATGACCTTTTTGGCCTCTTCATAGACTTTCTGGTCACAGCTTTCACTGGCCCCGCAGAAGATACAAATTTTCATTTTTTTCCTTTAAGCCGGAACCTGATGAATAACATTTCCAGGATCATGAACGGAATGAAGGTGGCATAAAATCCTCCGGTCTTCCAGAAGAGCCACTGAGCTGTCGTCATGTTGAGAGCAACGTAGGCCATCCATGCAGCGGAAGCGACAAGAAAGAGGCACAGGTGCCACTCCATCATTTCATAAACTTCTTCCGGTAAAATTCGTTCCGGAGGTGTCTTCATATCCACGAGCATCTGGTAAATCAGAGATTCATTTCGAAATTTTTTATACAGGAAAAATCCTGCAACTGAGATTCCGGTCATTGTTGGCTGAAGCTTGAACCACATTCCTTCTTTTGCGATAAGAGAAATACTTCCCAGTACAACAATGAGTGAGAGGTTGAGCTTTGAAAGTGTGTGAACATGTCCCGTGAATTTCTTCTCGAGAATCATTTCTACAATTCCAAGTGCAATACCACCCATGAGAGCAATTTCAAGAGTCGAATAAGTTTCCAGCAGCCAGTAGGCCACTGCCGGAATAAACGACAGGAGAAAATATGGACGTGACGAAGAACCGCTCTGCATACGGCGAAGTCTAAGCTATTTTTCTCATTTTATCTTCAAGATAAGCGAAATATTGCTCCTTGAAGTTCGTAGGATCAAGGATCTCTACGTGATGAGCGAGTGAATAGACCCAATCGAAAAGATCCTGGCATGGTTCAACGTAAGCAGCCCAGATCAGATCTCCTTCAGGGTTCGTCACCATGCAGGGTTTTCCGAGGAAGTGATGATCTGGAAAGAGATTTACTGCCTGAGGGTTATAAATTTTCAGAATCAGACGGGTTTCTTTTTCATTCATCGAACGTACGGCCGCGATGAATTCCTCAATCTCAAAGTTAGTAACTCGCGGTGAGCCGGTTTTAGAAATGGCATCACAGCTATTAATCATGTGAAGTGGTATCACCATGAGACAATGATCTCCGGCATCTTCAGCAATGATCGTGAGCTGACCTTCAAGATGAAGAACTTTGCAGGCAAAAATCGTGTATTGTTTTTCATCGGTTGTCGTCACAGAAAGAATCTGTGAAGTGCGAACAGCATCATCGAGCTTATTTACTAGGAATTGATCATTCTGAGAAAGATTTTCATCCCACGACTCAATCTGATCGAGAATCTGCATCATTGTATTGAGGGGATTATTGTCGTGAAGTTTCTTTTTAAGAGAATCGAAGGATGACTCTTCCCACGCATTCATTGGCGCTTTCTCAATCAGGCCCTGAAGAAAAGTCCATTCAGATGGCGTAACCGGAAGCATGTACTCTATAGATCCGGCAACAAAATCTACCCAGCACTCGCCTTCACTTTGATAAACCACAGCACCTTTCCCATCCGGGAAAACCTGGCGTAAAAATCCAAGTGTTGCATCGACATCAAGATTCAGCTCGGAGGCCAGATCTTTCATCTTCATGGCACCCTGCTGGCCACCGAGTATTTTCAATTTATTCCACGTCTTAGCGTCCAATTTCCGCATTTTAACCCTTCACTTTGTGAGCTGCTTTCCTGACTGTATTTATCGGAATTATCCCAGAACTCTTTAGTGCAAATTTTGGCATTTACGGAGATAATGGCCTTATGTTGTGGAATTCCTTGATGAAAAATCCAATGCTGACTTTAGGAATAATCCTTTTTGGGATGTTTCTCTATCAGGTGGGCAGTAAAGAGAAGTGGGGTATTTTCTCCAACGACAAGCTCATTTCCACTTCTTGCAAGGGTGTAGTTATCCAGCTGGAGAAGCGGGTACCTGCAAATTGGAAAATTTTCTGTGAAGGGAATAATCTGGCAGTAGAAATTGATGAGATTGCAATTCCCCCGAAGGCTTCTCATCTTGAAGCACTGATGTATCGCCAGCTCGCAAATCATATGAGCTTTGTTGCAAGAACTTCTCACACTGACATTCTGGAGAAAGTTGATTTTGTGAGATTCCGTCTCTCGCATAAGAAGATGGATATCAACGCAGTAACGGAAGGGAAATTTATCGTGAAGCTCTCGACCTTAGAATCGCCCGAGCATATCATGACTCATCTTAAGAGCACTGTTCAGGTCAAACAGACAGTCAAATAATTCTGCATTCGGATCTTCAACTACATCCATCCATTCATATCTGAGAGCGTGAAGAAAAAGTCTCTCTGCTTGCATTCCGCCGTAGAGTTCATCTCCGAGGATAGGAAACCCGAGATGTGAAAGCTGTGCTCTGATCTGATGCCGAAGACCTGTTTTGAGATTAACGAGCAGAAGACTTTTCCCTTCATGCTCCATGACTTTCATGACAGCAAGAGTACCAGGTGAAGTGACGTCAGTTTCAGAATCAGTCACCTTCTGCTTACTTCCCTTGATTCCTGTGCCTTTTAGATGATGAGTCCACAGGCCTTCCCTATCAAAAGATCCATTAACAACGGCCCAGTAAAATTTTCTTTTTATCTCGTGCTGAAAATCCTCACGCGTATTCTGATGAACCCTTTGTGTTTTCGCAAGAAGAACTACTCCAGATGTTTCAAGGTCAAGACGATGCAAAAGTCCTCGATCATAGTGATCGTGATTAACTTCAAGCGCCTCGAATTTCTTTTCATCCACCAGGAAATTAAGAAGTGTATCTTTATCGCTATAAAGAAGCGGGTGACAGTGAATTCCAGGTGGCTTGTGAAGAGCGATATAGAGAGCATCCTCTTTGATAATCGACGGACGAGGTCCCACGAACTCAGGATTAATCTGGAGGTGATTAACGAGATCAAGAGGAAGTCGCAAAATTTCTTTTTTAGTAACGGGACGTTGAAGCTGCTTTGAAGAAAAGTATTTCTTGAGCTGTTGACCTGAGGAGTGAAGAGATTGTTGAAGCGCACTTTTCAGTGACTCCTCTTCATGAAGCCACTGGACTTCAATGTACTCCACTTACCGGCCTTCAACCTTGCGGCCTTCAGTGCGGAGATCATTCTTCTTAAGAACGAATTCCACCCGGCGATCCGAGATATTACGGTTGAGTTTTTCCTGAGGGCGGGAGTCCCCGTAGAAAAGAGTCGTGATCCGTGACGGGGTTACACCACGCTGGATGAGAGCTTTCGAAACTTCCAGTGCCCGACGTGAAGAGAGCTGGTAAGCATCAACAGTTTTATCTTTATCAAAAACCTCGCCAACTTCTGAGTGACCTTCAACCAGGATGTTCCATGGATTCTCACGGAGCATTTTCACCAGGCGATCAAAAACCTGGACATTGATTTCATCGATACCAATGCTTCCCTTGCGGAACTGGATTTTGTCCTTCATACGTACAAGAATCGACTCTGGCATTTCGTATACGTTAACCGAATCACCGAGATCATTTTCAGCAAGCATTGCTTTCAGCTGATTGAGTTGGGTATCAGACTCGCGGTTAACTTCATGCTTATCGAGGAGTCCTTCAGCTGTGAGGAACTCAATTGGAAAAGGTTTTGCCGGATTTTCAGAATCGAGCATTGTAGGAGCATCACTCGGAGATTTACCTGCTCTCATAACTTCACCGGCCTTCAGAACGTTACCGCCGAAGGCATTCCGGAGAGATCCGATAGCAGCTTCATATTTTGCAGTCTCAGTTTTCGCGAACGAAAGAAGGAGAATGAAGAACGTAAGAAGAAGCGTACAAAGATCTGAGAAGGTCGCAAGCCACCCTGGAGCACCAGGCTTACAGGGAGGACATTTAGGAGCGTCAGCCATAACTACTCCTTCCTATCCTCAACGAGGCGATCTTTCGGAGCGAGGAACGAATCAAGCTTCTCGCGGATCACGCGCGGATTTTCTCCGGCAACAATCCCGAGTACACCTGCGATAATGATATTCATCTTTGTTGATTCCTGTTTAGAGCGAATCTTGAGCTTCATCGCAACCGGAATCGTAAAGATGTTTGCAATACATGAACCGTAGAATGTAGTAAGGAGAGCAACCGCCATAGCTGGACCAATTGATGATGGATCCGACATTGACTGAAGCATCTGTACGAGACCAATGAGTGTACCGATCATACCGAAGGCCGGACCATCGGCTCCAATCCCTTCAAGAATATCTACACCCTTTGAGTGACGATCTTCCATCGCTGCAATTTCCAGCGAAAGAATAGAAGTAATGACTTCAGGTGGACGGTTATCTGCTGCGAGAGTCACAGCTTTCTTTAAAAATTTATCTTCGACAGGAACTTTCTCGAGCGCGAATACTGATTCACGACGAGCAGTCTCTGCGAGCTTCTGAATTTCTGCGATCATCGCTTTCGGATCAGACGGAGTCGTAAAGATTGATTTTAAGTAAATTGGAACAAGCGCCTTCAGGTTTTCCATCGGCCATTTAATCAATGTCGTTGCTGCTACTCCACCACCTACAACTGCCACCGAAGGAATATCGATGAAGATTGAGAGTGGTGATCCGTACAGAATCGACCCGACTACGGAAACAGTCGCAAGCGCCAGTCCAATAATTGTAGAAATATCCATAGAACACCCTTCGCAAAAAAAGAACTTATATGCTTAAGGTATCGGAATCTAACAATCGAACTTGAATAATGTGAATAGATGTTGAGTGAGTTACCCGGAGATATAAAAAAACCCCCGTCGTGGCGGGGGTTTTTTCACTTATTCTTCTTTGGTGAGAATCGTGGAATCGATGTAGGTCAGCATGGCGGCCCGAAGATCTTCCAAAGAAATTTCTTCAGAACCCTTCCCTTGAAAGATTTCATCTTGAATCATCTCAACCGGAAAACCAGTCATTTTCGACAAAGTCTCCAGGCTGATTCTTCCGTTATTTTTATCTGTATGACCGGCCGGCGTACCGGCATTCGTGGTCGTATCAGTTGTCATCTTCGACTCCTTGAAAATTATCTATCCAATCCGTTGGGTAGTGATTGCTATGAAGCATATCTATGCATAAAAACGTACGTCAATTCGATGTAAGTTTAAGTTAGACGAGTCTTGAGCTGTGAAAAGCAAGGTGATGAAATTACTCTGGTTTCGGAGAGAAGCCCGGGGCCTTAATTAGTGTTAGAAAGCTCGCTACCTTTGCTTCCATCTCCTGATACTCGTGAACCGGGTTTGAGCCGAGAGTAATTCCTCCGCCAGCTCCGTAGCGCCAGATGCGTTCCGAGAGGTCAATTTCAGCAGTTCTGATGTTGATGCTTGCGATCTTTTTGTCGCCATAACATAGAAGTGTGGATCCGCAGTAGATGCCTCGCCTTGCACGTTCAACATCCTGAATGATCTGCATGACTCTTTTTTTCGGAGCGCCTGTGACGCTGCCACCGGGAAAAAGACAATTGAGCGCATGTAGAAGAGATACTTTATTCTGAAGCTTCACTGACAAGAGTGAATACTGATGAAGTAAACCCGGTACCTCAAGTGCGGAACGCTTTCTGATGACCTTTGCTTTCGGTCGATCAAGCCGGTTGAGATCATTTTTCAGAAGATCTGTGATCATAAGAAGTTCTGCTTCGTCTTTCTCACTGTTCAGAAGTTCTTTCCAGTCTTCCTTCAGTGTTCCCTTTCTCTTTAATGTTCCTTTGATGGGCATGGTGAAAACTTCATCGCCATTCAGCTGGAAAAGGCACTCAGGCGAGTTACTCAGAATCATCTGGTCGTGATAGAGGGTTGAGTGAGCAAACGCTCCCAGGCCTTTCTGAGCGAAGAAGAATGACGAGATATCTCTCGGATCGATATTTTCATCCGTCTCAAAATCAAAAGGATAAGTGACATTTACCTGATAGGCATTACCGGCGTGAAGCTGCTCCTGAATATGCTTGAAAGCTTCTTTGTATTCAGTCCAGGTAGGTCGCTCGAGAGTCTTGAGGGGGATGGAACTGAGTTTAGTTTGCGGAGTCGGAGTTTTTCTCGACGATTCATAAACAATTTCAATCGCGAGGGGGACATCATCCCCTACCGAATGACCCTGGCCTTGAAGAACAAGCCCCAGCTCATAGTAGAAGTGGTAAACATGATAACCCTTCACCTTGTCCTGAAGATTCTTTCCTTCGAGCGAGTCGAGAAATCCCTGAAGAGGATAAGTCTCCGGGTAACCAGTCAGAAGATTATAGCGGGTATGACGATAATAGATGAAAGCAGTGTTTGCGCGCGAGAGCTCAAGGACAGTGGACTCATTCCAGCGAAATCGGGATGAGATCACTTGTCAGCACCACCACCACCGGCGAGTTCTGTGAACTTTGTCTGAGATCCGATCCATGCAAGTTCTACATCACCAGGTTCACCGTTACGGTTTTTGGCGATGATGATTTCTGCAATTCCCTTCTTGGTCGATGCTTCTTTCGTATAGTACTCATCTCTGTGAATGAGACACACGATGTTTGCATCCTGCTCGAGTGATCCTGATTCCCGGAGATCTTCCAGGGCCGGACGCTTATCAGTTCTGGCCGCAGCTGAGCGGTTAAGCTGAGAGAGACAAACAACGGGAACTCCCAGTTCGTTAGCAAGCATCTTGAATCCACGCGAGAGCTCGGCAATTTCCTGCTCACGGTTTTGTTTCTTCACGTGCATCGGCATGATCTGCAAGTAATCCACGACGATCATCGCTAGTCCCTGCTCGGCCTTAAGCTTTCTGCAGTATGAGCGGATATCCATGAGATTCGTTGAACCAACGTCGTTAATGTAGAGTTTTAGATTAGAAAGTTTCTGGATCGCCCCTGAAATTGAGCGCAGATCCACCTCATTAAATTCTTTCGTTTTTAATTTTCTGGAATCAACACAAGCTTCTGATGAAAGAAGACGCATGGAAAGTTCTGCGTACATCATCTCGTAAGAGAAAACTGCAACTGCCATATTCGTTTGTCGGGCGGCCGCTACAGCCCAGTTAAGAGCAAAAGCTGTCTTCCCCATACCCGGACGGGCAGCAATGAGAATAAGCTGACCCGGCTGAAGACCAAGAAGCTTTCTGTCCATGGATGGAAAGCCGGTGGTGATCCCTGTAATCTCACCTTTCGCGCGCGCAGGTTTCTCAAGTTCTTTCAGGTTCTCATAGAGCGCCTGTTTGATTGAGACCATCTTGTTATTTTTTGCCGAGTTCGTGAGCTTGAAGAATCCGGACTCAACTTCCTGAAGGAAGTCATCAATATTACCGGAGAAATTTGTCCCGCTCTGGACAACACGAGTTGCTGTGCGGACGATTTCGCGAAGTACTGATTTCTGCTTAATAAGACGAGCGTAATGTTCAACGTTCGCCGCTGAACCGACTTCATCACAAATAGTAACGAGTCCGGTCTGACCGCCAACTCTTTCGAGTTTTCCGTGATCATTGAGCTTTGACGAAACAGTAACGATATCGAAAGGCAGGGCATCCATGTAAAGGTCTTTGATCGCCTGAAAAATAATTGCATATTGTGGATGATAAAAATCAGAAGGCTCGAGGTTGATATCCGAAATTTCATCGAAGCTGGTGTTGTCGATCAGTAAGCAACCCAGAAGGGCCTTCTCCGCGGAAATATCATGCGGCAGTTCAGTGCTTTTATCTTGTGCCATTTTCTGGGACTCCGGAAGACGTGAATAGTTCGAATGAGAACAATCTATCCCATATGAGAAAGTCTAAAAAGTTAATTTCCGGATTGTTAAAAGAAGTAAGGCAAAAAACAATCCGGAGATCATATTTCGGCTAAAGCCGATTCTGATCCCCGGACATTAAACAAAAAATTACTCTGCGTTTGCAGCAGCTTCGGCTTCAGCAGCGGCAGCAGCTTTAGCAGCTTCTGCTTTAGCTTTCTTCTCAGCATTTCTCTTCTGAGCTTCTTCCTGTTCTTTCTTAAGCTGCGCGG
Source organism: Bacteriovoracaceae bacterium (assembly GCA_046595005.1). Taxonomy (GTDB): domain Bacteria; phylum Bdellovibrionota; class Bacteriovoracia; order Bacteriovoracales; family Bacteriovoracaceae; genus Peredibacter. The sequence goes on from JBKJPL010000026.1 coordinate 89,132, forward strand.
CCATAACGGCATCAATCGCAATCTTAAGTTTGAACGTAGCAGTTACGTCGTTAAAGAGTTTTGCTTTAACATCGTAAGTACCGAGAGACTTGATTGAACCGTCAACAGTGAGAAGACGACGTTCAACAGAGACTCCGAGCTTCTCGAGTTCTTTCGAGATTTCCTGAGAAGTTACTGCACCAAAAAGACGGCCATTCATGCCGACTTTCTTGATGAGCTCAACAGTTAAGCCTTCAAGTTTAGTCTTAGTAGCAAGAGCGAGGTCTCTTTCAGCATTAATTTTCTTAGCGAGGCCTTTCTGCTTATCCTTGAGGATATTCGAGTTTTTCTCGTCAGCAAGAAGAGCGAGTTTTCTTGGGAAAAGGAAGTTACGGGCAAATCCAGCGGTAACGTTGACGATTTCGCCAATCGTTCCGAGGGCCTTCACTTTTTCAGTAAGGATGACTTTCATAATATTCTCCTAAATTATTCCAAATCAGTTTTACGTTTTACAAAATACTTTCTGAAATCAAACCAGTTATCAAACAGACCGGCTGCCGCGATCAGGTAGTTCGCCATAAGAATGACGATCATCACCATGATTGAGCGGAAGAAACCCATGATCCCGAGGAAAGTCAGAAGATCGCTCATCACACCAAAGCCCTGGAAGAAATAAAAAATCCCCATGCACTTGATGATTGTAAGCCCTACCGGCTCAAGATTTCCGTACCCAAAACTATTCCCCCAGATTGCAAGCACAAAGCCCACAACGAGAACAGGAACGAGGGCAAATGGAACCTTGAAGTTCAGAAGGTTCTTCTCAGAATAAGAATAGTCCTGAGCTGAGAGAAGCAGTCTCCTGCTTTTCAGAGCGAGGAATGTGTTAAACCAGAGCATGAGGAAAACACCCATGAAAAAATACGCAGGGAAAGATTCCTGAAGTTCTTTTGCAAGAAGCTTAGGACTATCCAGAAGCTGTAGCACCTGAATCGATTCCTTATCCGTACTTTGTTCGATGACTTTTTTCTGCTGCTCGATTTTATCCTTACTCATTTCCATCTGCTGAACGATAAATTGCTCAACTGTGACATTGCGGCTCTTTAGAAATAAAGATCCTGCTGCAGTAACAGTGAGAATAAAGGCCAGTCCGAAAACAACAATCCCTTTTATCGGGCTGAGGTTCCTCAGGACTATTTCAGCAATTGCCAGACCAAAAATCAGAACACACGCATAGAAACCAAAGAGTGTTAAATCCTGATAAAGGAATTGAGCAAAAGCGAAAGTGGCGATAAGGCCGGCCAGTCCAGTCAGCAGCCCGAGTGTGCGTCCATAAAGGATCACTGCAAGGGCAATCGGAAACGGGGCAAACACTGACATAATGAAACTCAGGCATAGAATAACGGAAGAGGTTCCCAGAAGGACCAGTCTTCCCTTAGACAATTGTGGAGTTTGCATCACCGTAGTGTTCATACCAGTCATATACCTTTAATTAGCGAGCAGTCTCGTTAGACTGGTAGCTGATAAGAAGCATGTTACGGCCGCGCTTGATTGACTCGTTAGCACGACGCTGGAATGTTGGTGTAAGACCTGTGATACGAGCTGGAGAAATTTTTCCGAACTCGTTTACCAGCCATGCGTATGACTTAGGATCTTTCCAGTCTGGTGAAGTTTTCTTAGCAGAGAACCAACAAGACTTGCGCTTAGAGTGCATTTTCTTGTCTTTGTCTTCTCCACCGCCGAATCCGCCTTCTTCATCCATTTCTGCCTGATCAATTTTAGCATTGTTTGGATTAGAGTAAGCTTTAACGATTTCGTCCTGGTGCTTGTCTTCGCCAAGTTTGACGATGATGAAGCGAACCATGCTTTCGTTAATTCTGTAACGACGCTCGATTTCTGCGTTGAGGTTACCTGCACCCTTGTACATGAAGTAGTGGTAAGCACCTTTTTTGAGACCTGATTCAGCAGGCTGAGCAAAAGTTTTTACTCCCCATGAATCGCTAACAAGAATTTCGGCACCGAATTGTTTAAAGGACTCAGTAAGTCCTGCTTTGATAGAAGCTACTGCTTCTTCAGTTGCGTCCGGGCGAACGACAAAAGCCGTTTCGTAGATCATATTTCCTCCTGGATTAACAGCCCTTAGAACAATTTCTAAGAGCGAGTACAAAAATATGTAAGATGAATGTCCGGTGAAGTTAGCAAAACTACGTGGAAGCGTCCAGCGAAACTCCCAGAGAAAGGGCTTGCCGGTGTCCGAATTCCAGGCACTTATGTGCGTTTGGCGACGAATTCTCCAGTGAAGACAGCTGAAAGTCCGCCAGTTTCCATCCGGATCTCCGAATGAAGGACAATTCTCGCGGTGCCTTTCCTGACAAAAGTCTCTTCGAATTTCTTCCAATCTTCCGGTGAGGGAGATTTCGCGAGGACTACAATATCCGTTTTTACTGGAAGTAAATATTCAGATTCCTCTCTGAAGAGGATCACATGAGCGTGATGATTATTTTTAAGAAGTCTGTCATACAGGAGAATGTATCCGGAAAGAATCATCATCGTCGCCAGACTTCCGCCGAATGCTCCACCAAGATGATTGTGATTAGGAGCGAGTGGTGCACGAATTCGCGCACCGGTCTCATCAATGGAGATAATCTCCAGACCAAGAGATTTAGTTAATGGGATCTCCTGATTTAGAAAATGAAGAAGATTCACAAATCATATCCTCGGAAAAACCTTGTTACACATGCGAGGAACTTTCACAGGAATCGAGAGGACACTTCTCGCTACCCGGGCGGTTGCACGGAGGTCTTCAGGATTCATAAGGAATGGATTTAAGAGGACCAAGGGAGTAATGACTTTAAGTGCACGGAGATCTTCAAATTGCATTTCCATCAGAAGAGCATAGTTCTGGTACTGCACGTTCAGTGCGACCGGAGAAAGTGTTAAAGAAAGCGCCGCGGATCCTCCGACAGAATCGCAGCCTGACATTGAAGCCACGAGTGCCGTGAAGAATTCTTTCAGCATCGGCATATTATTTCTGACGAGATACTGAGACAAAAAATCTGCGTAATATCTTTTAAATTGTATACCGAGAGATTTATGATGATAGATCGCCTCTTTGACTACTGAATTTATCCTGCGCACAGATGAGAAACCTGGGGTGCGAATACCGAGAACGCTCACTGGCTTCAACGCAAGTTCCATGATGGCAGCGTTGCGATTATTGTTATTGCTGATCCCTCTGAAGTTTTCTACCTGAGAGAGTCTTCTGACTTCGGAAGCAAGTTGAGCAACTCGTAATTTACCCGCGCTTCTTGAAGCTTTTAATCTAGCTGCAAAGCCAGGTAAATCAACACCGAAGCTGTAAGCAGCTCCTAAATCAACAGGCAGGCCAATAAGTTCGCCACTTATCCCGGCGCCGATCTGGAGGAATCCACCTTCATATGATTGATTGGTAGGACAGGATATCGATTGAACTACAGATAGAGATGCCGCGACACCGACGTCAGTAGTTGCTGTTATATAAGGAGCGCAAAAGAGACCGATCTTTCCATGGTGATTCACAACTTCTGCGAGCCAACCCGCTCCTACTCCAAAGAAAGCTGAACCATCTACGCCGATACCACGGTCATTAGTAGCTTTTTTCAAATATTTTTCGCTGGCCTTCACAAAGCCGCGTGAGATTTCATAAAATTGTGAGAGTTTATTCTGATCACCGAAGAACCAATTGTTCTTCAATAAAATTTCATTCTCTGTATCATCCGAAGGTGTTCGCGAGGTAAGAGCTTCGTACTGAGTTCCGGCAAGACATTTTCTGAGAAGTTTTGAATCAGGTTTTACCTCAGAATTCAGACAACGGTGGATCTTCAGCTCATCAGCTGAAAGAAGGTTTTCAAGGCTGTTGGGCCCATGAGCTTTCTTCGAATCCAGCTGCGAACAGGAGAGAATTAAAAAGAACGATATAAAATTGATTTTTTTCATGATGGTCTCTTATCTGAAAATATCGAGAAAAGCGGTTAATGGATCACGTTTATCAATAGAGTCACACTCTATCAGGCGCCAGTCTGAACGTGGGTTTCCGTTCCATCTGGTATAACAACATCCACGATATCGACCTTGATCACATATCGTAGTCATAACTCCACCACGCCATACTGGTTGTTTCATGCAGCTGCGGTACTCTTCGTACTTAATTTCCGTTTTGCAGGTTAAGCTTGCGAGCTTTCTCAGATCATGGGCCTGTGCCGACGATAATGCCGAAGATGCCGGACAAACCTCGACTCCTTCACCAAACGCATTGAAACTGACGACCATAAGAGCGATAAGAAGAGCTTTCATAATTGTGACCTCTGACTCTATATGAGCAACTGCCGTACCAACTCAAGATACGGGATTCCGGCCATTTGAGAGTGACACTTGTTTACAGTCTCTTGCCCTGTAAAAAGTTTGGACAGGCCCCAATTTGGAGAATTGATTATCGGGATGAGATTCAAGGAAGTAAGCGATGAGGACTGAGGCGTACGTTAGAGTACGCCGCAAGGACGAGTTGCGAAGCTGACGTAGAATATCGCCCGTGAGTCAATTCTCAGGCGCGTAGATCTCGTATTGTTCGGCATGATAGTTATTGTCTGCGCGAACGAGGAGGGTTTTATTATGGGCCTCTTCGAGGGCCTCAATAATCCCGAAATCCTCACTCGAAAGTTTTGCACTCACTTCTGGATGCGCGAAGATTGTGATCTTCGAAGCATTGGTGCGTTTTAAAACTTTCTGGAGTTCGCGGATAACTTCAAAGCTCACAGTCTCAACTGACTTCACACGGCCAACACCTTCACAGTATGGACAATGTTCACACATGATACGAATGAGAGTGTCTCTTGTTCTCTTTCTTGTCATTTCAACAAGCCCGAGACCTGAGATAGGAAGTACGTTTGTTTTTGATCTGTCTTTCTTTAAGGCTTCAAGAAGAGAGGAATACACCTGCTGCTTGTGTTCTTCTTTTTCCATATCGATGAAATCGATAATGATAATACCGCCGCAGTTTCTGAGGCGAAGCTGATAAGAGATTTCTTTCACTGCTTCAAGATTCGTTTTAAGAATTGTTTCTTCGAGAGTTTTCTTTCCGACAAATTTTCCAGTGTTCACATCAATTGATACCAGAGCTTCTGTCTGATCTACGTTGATCGATCCACCAGACTTAAGGAATACCTGGTTGGAAAGAGCGCGCTCAATCTCAATGTCGATGCCGTAATGTTCAAAGACTGGCACGTCACCGTCGTAAAATTTAATTTTAGCATTATGATTCGGGATAAATCGCTGAATGAATTTTTCAATCTGCTTAACTGCGTTTTTCGAGTCAGCGATGATGTTATCAACATCCTCATCCATGATGTCGCGAAGAGATCTCTGAATAAAAGATAGATCAGTGTGAAGATCGAGCGGAGCTTTCGCCTTATCAAGTTTCTTCTGAACATCTTTCCAGATCTTCACGAGATTATTGTAATCGCTCTTCAAAACCTTATAGCTCTGCCCTTCCGCTACTGTTCTGGCGATAATTCCGCAACCTTCCGGGCGGACGGAATCAAGAATGTCTTTCAGGCGCTTTCTTTCTTCTTCAGATTCAATACGTCTTGAAACACCAGTGTGCTCAATGAAAGGCATGTAAACAATATGGCGGCCGGCGAGAGTGATATGTCTTGTGACTCGCGGACCTTTGGTTGAAATCGGTTCTTTTGCGATCTGAACAACAATCTCATCGCCCTCTTTAAGGAAATCCTGGATTTTTACATCCGGACGGAATTTCATGTCTACTGTTTCAGTGAGGGTTGAGAATTCATCGGGGATTACTTCACCCAGGCGCTTTGATTGAGTTTCGGTGGCTTCAATTCTCGCCTGCATGTCACGCTGTTCATCGAGTGTCGGAAGATATGCATCGTCGACATAAAGAAAGGCTGCTCTTTCCTGGCCGATATCGACAAATGCCGATTGCATACCGGGAAGAACTCGCACCACTTTACCGAGATAGATATTACCTACGATGGGGGCCGATTCATTTGTCTGGGAATGTCGCTCTATGAGAAAATCCAGGATCTCACCATTCTCAATAAGCGCTATACGCGACTCATTGTGAGTCTGATTGACCACAAGTTCTTTTGCCATGAATGTCCTAACTGTAAAAACTTTTAAACTTTAAAACGTAATTACAATCAGGATACTGGAATGTGAGTGATTGCGAAAGGCGGCATGCGATGCCGAGCACCGTGGTGCCCGGCAATATTTATCAAGTAAGCATTCCAACGATTGTAGCTGTTAAGAGAGATGCAATTGTTCCGCCGAGAAGAGCTTTCATTCCCAGCTCGGAAAGAGTTGCCCGCTTATTAGGAGCAAGAGCACCAATTCCCCCTACCTGAATCCCGATGGAAGAGAAGTTGGCAAATCCACTCAGGATGTATGTTGCCATGATAATCGACTTCGGATCTTTCAATACGCCTTCAGCCTTCATCTTTCCAAGACTCATGTAAGCAACGAATTCGTTAAGTGCAGTTTTCTCACCAAGAAGTTGGCCGATGTAAACCATATCAGATTTCGCCACACCCAGAAGCCACACAAAAGGAGCGCAGGCATATCCGAGAATAAACTGCATGGTGAGACCCTTATACTGTCCACCCGTTGCTTCTGCGATCACAGTATTGAGGCCAGTGTAGTATCCAAGAATATCTGAGAGGACATAGTTCAACATCGCAATCATCGCGATGAAAACAATGAGCATAGCACCTACGTTGAAAGCGAGCTTGAGGCCGTCCTCAGTACCGATCGCAATCGCTTCGATCATATTGGTTCCGATTTTCTCTTCAGAGATTTCGATTTTTTCATCGATCTCTTCTGTTTCCGGAAGAAGCATTTTTGAGATCAGGATAGTGGCCGGTGCTGACATAACTGACGCCGCAAGTAAGTGTTTGGCAAAAAATAACTGCTGTACAGGATCATCTCCACCAAGGAAACCAACGTAAGCGGCAAGAACACCACCAGCAGTATTGGCCATACCACCGACCATCACGCAGAGAATTTCTGAGCGGGTCATCTTAGGAAGATAGGGCTTAATAAGAAGCGGAGCTTCAGTCTGACCGAGGAAGATATTGGCAGTCGTCGAAAGGTTTTCTGCTCCCGAGATGCGAAGAAATTTGCCCATGAGCCACGAAAGGCCATAGACCACTTTCTGAAGAATACCTAAGTAGAATAAAAGCGAAGTAAGGGCGGAGAAGAAAATAATTGTCGGTAGAATCTGGAAGGCAAAGATGAACCCGACAGATTTCACATCAAGCAGACTGCCGAAGAGAAATCCTGAACCCTGCTTGGTAAAGTCCAGAACGACAACGAAGAAGCTCGAGAGCTGATCGAAGATCGCTGCAACCAGAGGAACGTGAAGAATTCCGACAGCAAAAATTACCTGAAGAAGGAATGCCCAAATAACCAGCTTCCAGTCGATGGATTTTTTCTTCGAGCTGAAGAGATAAAGAATTCCTACTAAAACGGCGATCCCAAGAATACCGCGCGCGAATGACTCAAGGTTCATAACACTCCAAAATGTTTTTGGTTATAACTCATAGGGTTATATCGAAGGGGCAAAACCTATGGCAAGTGAAAGCTCATCCTTTTAGAATGATGAGCTCCAGATTTCAGTGCCAAATTGCACTTGGGGAGTTGTAAGAACAGAATTCTCCTGATGCCAGGCCACTCTTTCGCCCGAATTGAAATCAAGCGAAGCTTCATCACTTTGGAGGTCTTCTTGTCCACGTTGCGCGCTGTTGTAAGCAACCCAGATTACCCCGGCGATCACACCGATAGCAGCTCCGGTCCAGACATTTGAAATATGACGGGAAGGCTTATCGACAAATGAGAGTGTAGAAAGTCCAAGAATCGCCCCGGCAACACCTGCGCCGCCGACGAGCATGATATCGTTTTGGGTATTCTTAACAATATCGTCTTCGCTCTCACCCTGTGCAAATGCGACAGCGGACATGAGCTGAAAAGCGATGAGTAAAGCGAGGATTTTCTTCATGCATTTTCCTTGGAATTCGAGGATGCAGTTTGCAAATAACTATGATTCTATTCTATGATAAGTTCCTCTCTTAATCTTGGCAAATTATGACGTCAGAAAAATTTCAGGTTTATACCCTCATTGATAAGAAGAAAAGCGGCGTAAAACTCTCCCGCGACGAGATCAAATGGTTTATTCAGGGGTTCACCACGAACGCTATCCCCGATTACCAGATGTCCGCCATGCTCATGGCGATGTTTCTTAAGGGTATGGACGTTGCTGAGACCGCTTACCTGACCGATGCCATGCTGGAATCCGGTGAGCAGGTGAAGTTTCCCGGCAAGAATGTGATCGATAAACATTCCACTGGTGGTATCGGTGATAAGGCTTCTTTCATCCTGGCACCTATTGCAGCTGCAGCTGGAGTGAAAGTTCCGATGATCGCAGGACGTGCTTTGGGACACACCGGAGGCACAATCGACAAGATTGAGGCCATCAAGGGATTTAAAACTGCACTTGATCTGAAAACATTCAAAGAAAAACTTCTAAAAGATAATCTCGTTCTCATGGGCCAGACTCCTGAAATCGCTCCTGCCGACAGGCTCATTTATGCCCTTCGTGATGTAACTGCAACGATTGATTCGATTCCCCTTATCACAGCTTCGATCATGAGCAAGAAACTTGCCGAAGGTGCAAATGGAATTGTTTTTGATATCAAAACCGGAACCGGTGCTTTCATGCGCGATACTAAGAGTGCCCGCGCCCTCGGGAAAAGTCTGATCGCTACTTCGAAGCGCTTTAAAAAGAAAGCGGTAGCACTCATTACTGACATGAACCAGCCTCTCGGAAATGCTGTCGGCCACTCCAATGAAATTATCGAAAGTATCGAGACACTAAAAGGCAATGGTCCAAAAGATCTCACTGATCTTTCAGTATCTCTGGCCGCCCACATGATTCATATCGCTGGTCTTGAGAGATCATATCCCCGTGCTGAACAGCGGGCCTGGAAAGTGCTGAATGATGGAACTGCGCTGGAAGAATTTAGAAAGCTTCTCGTTTCACAGGGTGGACTCGAAGCTGTAATCGACGACTACACTCTTCTCCCTCAGGCAGAAGATAAAACGATTGTAGCCGCTACAAAGAGCGGACATCTTAAGATGTTTCAAAATGAAAAAGTAGGACTTCTACTAATTGACCTGGGCGGTGGTAGAAAAACGAAAACAGATGTGATTGATCACGCTGTTGGTTTCTATTTTCATAAGAAAATCGGTGATCAGATTAAGAAGGGCGAACCTCTTCTGACCATCCATCATCATGCTCATCAAAAAAAACTAGCACAGGAAATTGCTATCTCTTTCCAGAAAGAAGTGATCACAATTTCTGCTCTTAAAGTAAAAAAACCGAGACTCATCATGGAAGAACTTACCTAAGGTTTAAATATGGTCATTCAAAAAATTAACGAAGCATCCCAGTACATCCTCTCTCAAATTACAACGAAGCCAAAAATTGGAATCGTTTTAGGGTCCGGACTTGGAATCTATGTAGATCAGATTCAAAATAAGATCGTCATCCCCTATCAGGATATTCCTCATTTCAAGAGGACATCGGTTGAAGGCCATGAAGGTCGACTGATCATTGGTGAAGTTCATGGCGTGACTGTCGCTGCCCTTCAGGGACGTTTTCATGCTTACGAAGGTCATCCAATGGATGAAATCGTTCTTCCAGTAAGAACTCTTGCCGCTCTTGGTGTAGAAATTCTCTTCCTCACAAATGCCTCCGGCGGAATCAATCCGGACTATCATCCTGGCGATCTCGTCGCAATCAGTGATCACATCAATATGTCCGGAAGAAATCCACTCGTGGGTCCGAACATTGCTGAGCTTGGTCCCCGCTTCCCGGATATGACAACGTCTTATGATCCGGAACTTAACAAACTCATGAAAGAAGTAAGTTCTCATCATCATGTAGATTTAAAATCCGGAGTTTATTGCTCTGTTTTAGGACCTACCTATGAAACACCAGCGGAAATCCGCATGATTCGAATTCTTGGCGGAGATCTCGTCGGAATGAGTACTGTTCCGGAAGTTATCGCTGCCAATCACCTGGGTTTAAGAGTTGCTGGTGTCGCGTGTATTACGAACTATGCTGCTGGAATCAAGCCGGAGAAACTCTCTCACGCTGACGTGAAGAAGGTGGCAGAAAAGGCCATGGTTGGTTTTGCAACCATTCTGACTGAAACTATTGGGGAACTCAGGAAAGCAGGAAAGGTCTGATGTCACTCAGGGAAGCTGCCAAAAAAGCATCTGAATCCTCGCACTCACCGTATTCAAAAGCGCGTGTAGGTTCAGCCGTTGAAACTTCTGACGGAAAAATTTATCCGGGCTGTAATATTGAAAACGCAAGTTTCGGTGGAACAGTATGTGCTGAGAGAGTGGCGATCTGGAAAGCAGTATCAGAGGGCCACAAGACGATGAAGAAGATATATGTCTTCACCAAAGACGGATGGCCACCATGTGGAATGTGCCTCCAGGTCATGACTGAATTTGCAACTCCAGAATTAGAGATAACGATCGGTAACGAATCCGGTCAGGAAACGACGAAGAAACTTAAAGATTTTTTACCACTCGCCTTCACACCGGCGAACATGAAATAAATCTCGATTAGAGGGAAGGAACGAATGTTCCTTTTAAGATGATGGAAAAACAATTCAATTCGCCTGACGAGCTCCTACGTTCACTCTCATTCTGTGTCATCGACTTAGAAACGACTGGTGGTAATCCGGAAACGGAAAAGATCATCGAGATCGGAATGATCAAGGTCGAGAATCGCAAAGTCACTGAAGAGCGAAGCTTTCTCATTAATCCTGAGAAAGATATTCCTGATTTCGTCCAGAAGCTCACCGGCATAAAAAAAGCGGACGTAGAACACTCTCCCAAGATTGAAGAAGTCATCGATGAAATCATCCAGTTCATTGGGTCCTCTATCCTCGTTGCTCACAACACTTCATTTGATATTCCGTTTCTGAATGGAGTGCTTAAAAAATTAAAACTTCCTTCACTCGATAATAAAGTCATCTGTACCAATATCATGACGAAATACATGATCCCGGACATCATGAGCTCAAACCTCAATTACATGTCCCAGATATTCGGCATCCCCCACTCACAGGCGCATAGAGCGATTGAAGATGCGCGTGCCACTGGACGACTTCTCCTGAAATACATGGAGATCTTTGAATCAAAGAACATCAGGAAAGTAAATCAGCTCTACTATCCAAGAAATAAGTTTGAGCTTGATCGCATAATTTTTGACCAGCAAGAAGGCCTCGATAAGGTCTATGCCTCGCTTGCAACGATTGAAACACCATCTGTACTCACGATCAAAGGTGATAACGGTGTGATTCTCACTATCCTTCCTCTGAAGAATCCCTCAGAGGAACTTGAAGCTTTGAAAGAATATGTCTCAGGATTTCGATGGAGCCAGATTCACGTGAGACTTTGTGGGCCCTTCATCGAAGGTCTCTTCTTTATGAACGCCAATTTCGTAAAAATTCCTGAAGTCTATCGTAAGAAGACAATTGAATATCTCAAGTCACGTCACCAGCTTCCACCGGCGCCGCATTTTACGGAAGAGCAGGACTTCATCGTCACTCCTCATCTTATCTCAGGCCAGTATATTGTTTATTCATTTCTCAA
>JBKJPL010000034.1:0-13878 GCA_046595005.1 Bacteriovoracaceae bacterium
TAGAAAGAGGCTCAATGATTATGGAGATAAGTCGAAACTACGAAAGTCCGGCTAGAGTCCAATAGGACATAATCGCTCAGAAATAAACCGGACACAATCGCCCAGAAACAACAAAAAAGGAAAGGGGTGTCGAGAAGTTAGACACCCCAAAATAAAGATCAGAATCGGTAAGTTACACCAGCGTAATAGTTCCTACCCATGGCCGGAAGGATCCCCGTAGCATTTACCCGGGTGTAATACTCTTCATCAAAAATATTATTGATGGCGCCGTTCACGCTGAAGCTCTTAGTCAGATTGTATTCGCCAAGAAGATCATAGACTGAATAAGAGGGAATCTTACGGTTATCAGAATGAGCATCATCCGCGAAATGCTCACGGACCCAGTTACCCATGAAAGATGCCTTAATCTTGTCCTGACGGCGATAAACCAGACCATACTTGAGGATGAGTGCCGGCACATAAGCAGGAGTTTCACCCTTCAGAGTGCCACGTCTGAACTCGGCCTGGTTATAGATACCATTAATGTACAGATCCATTTCGTTCACGTTTTTCGAATTAAGCGCATCCTTCAAAGTGAAAGATGATTCGACTCCGTGATAACGAACTGAGCTTCCGTTAGAGAGAACTGTTCCGGTAGTCGAGACAATGTTCTGACGATGAATCACAAAGAGCGATCCATCCCAACTGATCTTCGAAGTTTCTCCACGCAAACCAGTTTCGTAGAAATAGTTATACGATGGCTTGATGTCTCCATTCACAGTGAAGGTTGGATTCGACTGGTTCAGGACATCCGCAAAGTTGAGAGGTTTAAAACCCTGAGAAACGTTTGCGAAGGACTGAAGATTTTCATTGAAAGTATATGTGGCACCAAGACCACCCAGAAGAACATTATAAACCTCGCCTCTCTTTAGATCAGACGTGCGGTTCTCAGTCGTCATCACAATGTTTTCATAGCGAATTCCCGGAACGAGAGCGAAGTCACCGAAAGAAAATCTGTTCTCGGCAAATACCGAATTGGTTCTGGTCTGACGTACATTTCTTGCTGTCGTTCTCCCAGAAAAGGAATCTGCGGTTGCTCCTGCCTGCGTATGTGCTGGAGAATCGTTATTATAAGTAAGAACACCAACACTCAACGTGTTCTTCTCTTCCTTCATTTCCCAGTCATGACTGACTCTTGCTTCTGCGTTCACACCATACGAGCGGATATCATTGATCACATTCGTATCAATTGTCGGAAAACTTCCGTTGTTACCACCTGTCTGATTCTGGCTGTATCGGCGGTAAGCGACTCCCCACAAAGAAGTATCAAGAGTGGTTTGTGCAGAAAGCTTTTTCTCTAATCCCACCATGAGAAGTGCGCGCTGGATTTTAAGGCTGTCATATTTTTTCGTGGCCTTGCGGTTGTCCCCGGTCCAGTAGTTATCATTGGTCCCATTTGAGAATGATTGACCACCCGGCACACCGAAATCTGAATCATATCCCTGAAGCGCAGTCTTAAAGATCGAGTTGCCTTCCAGAAATGTATTTGTTTTTAACTGAAGCTGATCAGCGTAGAATTCACCATTTTTTCTCGTGTAACCATCACCTTGCTTCCGGTAATAGCCGCCCCAGTAAGAAGTGTTACCCGAAGATCCCTTGATTGAATTCACTGTTGAGAGAAGGTTGTAACTTCCGCCAGCGACATTCACACTTCCAGATGAGGGCATATCTTTTGAAAGGCGGGGAGAGCGGTAATTAATCGCTCCACCAGGCTGAGGGCCATACATAAGTGCTCCACCACCAGCGAGAACATCAATTTCTTCCATAAGCGGGGCTGGAGGAGCGGCGTAAACATTGGGAGAACTATACATATCGATCGAAACCGGTAAACCATCCTGGAGAATGAGAATGTTTTGTGCTTCATGCGGATCACCAATTCCGCGGAAGCTGAGTGATGTCCATGGATCAGCAGCGATGTCCGCCGCATGAATGCTTGCTTGCTGAGAAAAAAACTGGCGATGATTATCTGTCTGCACAGGTGGAAGATAATTTATTTTCGTCGTGCGATTTTTTTTACCAGAAAGAATCTTCGTTTTATCTTGCTCAAGCCATGTCGGACGATAAGCATCCTGATCAGCAGTGACATCGATTTTTTCGAGAGATTCAGCTGAATACGCAGAAAGAGAAATAAGAGAAAAGAGAACAAACAGCGTGGTCTTCATGAGGTCTCCAATAAGATGAATGTTTGCATTATAGAACGCATGTTCGCTTATGCAAACAAATCTTGAGGACGCACTGTCAAAGCATTAATTTTTCTGATAAGAACCGAGATCAGGGATAAGCCGGATTCTGTTTTCGACCATCATTCTTCTAGGCCCACAGTTGCCCGTGGACTCAAGCACCCTACCCGTGAACTCAGCGGACCGCCTCAACGTTCACCTACATGGGCTTGCACCTCGTAGAGTTTACCTGGTTTCACTACGCACTGGTTTCCCAGCCATACATACTTTCTGTTGCACTTGTCCTCGCCTCACGGCGGACGGGCGTTACCCGCTACGATGCCCTTTGGTGTCCGGACTTTCCTCCCGCATTGCTGCCGGCGACAGTCCCCTGATCTCGGTAACCGCATACTACCCGGGACTTAGGGCGGAAACAACAATTTCTGTGAAGCCGCTCAAGTATTTATGTCCGGTACCGATACGGAAGGACATAACCCCAGGGGGATTAATGAGAACAGTAACATTCATAATGGTCATTCTTTCACTCGTACTCGCAGTTTCGTGCGGAGATAAGAGTAAGAAAAAATCAAACCAAAATTTTCCTACATACAATATGTATCAGCAGGGCCAGGTAATGACTCCGGGAGTAGTAGATGGGACATTCAACCTTCAGGATGGTGTAGTCTCTGTTGCCGGACAATCTTTCCAGCCCAATCAGATTGCTCGTGAATCTCAACAATATCTTCAGCAGTTTTATTATTCTGTTAGCGGCCAGAGCGGTCAGATGGGTCAGTATCCACAGCAGCAGCAAGTTGGGATGGTTTCTCCCGGAGTATACAGAGTTCGTATCACTGGTTATCTCTTGCAGACTGGGAACCAACAGTATCCACTGGTTCTCACGATCACAGCTCCACTTCAAGCTTTCTAAGAATTTAAAAAGATTTTTATAATAGAGGGCTCCTACGGGGGCCCTTTTTTTATGGTCAGGTGCCGTAGGGAATGAAAATGCGGCTGCACTGAGGACAGGTTTTTAGTTTCTGCTGCATATCGATCTCTGATTCATCCAGCCTCGAAATTTTAAAGCGACAAAAAAAACAAGTGCCATGATCAATTCTGGTAAAGGGTCCATGAGCGGGATTTTTCTTCAGGGTTCTCATCAGTAGGTCTTTAAACTCTGCTGGAAGAATCTCCATTAGCGATGTCTGCCGGAGATCGAGCTGAGAGATTTCTGCCTTGTGCTTGTTCACATCAACTTCGACTTCAGCACTGATTTCTTCAATCGTATTTTTGAGACCCCCAAGAAAGGTCTGAGTATCTTTTCTTTCAACCTCGTTATTATCCAGATCATTGAGTAGCTCCATCCCTTTGTCTTCGAGGCGCGAGATCTCTTCTTCCATTGAGATTCTTTTCTTTTCGTCTCCGCCCTGATCGATCCATCTTTGTTTTTGCTGACTAAGGATCTTCATTTTTTCTTCAATATCCTGGAGCTCCTGCTGGAGGCGAACATAGTCTGATTTGAAGTTGGTGAGCTGCGACAAACTAACCGACCTTCTCTTTTCAAGTACCGACAGCCTTTCTTCCTGCTCTTTAATAGCAGACAGATGGCCCTGACGGGCCCGGGAGAGGGAATCATATTCCTTTAATCTCGAAAACCACTCAAGGCTCACTTCATTTTCCCCTTTAAAGTCTGGTAACATTCCTTATGCATTCAGAGCTAATCTACCTCAATAAAGCTGCACTCTACAAGGAACTGGAGACTATCTCTCCGGATAGATTTTTTGCCGTAGCGGACCATAAGATCAAATCCCATCTTCCAGAGTGGATCCAGAAATCGTCGCAGGTCTTCTGGTTAAAAAATCCGGAAGAAGAAAAAAATCTTTCTACTTATGGCTCTATCATAGAATTCTTTCTTACCTCAGGAATTGACCGCAGTTCTACACTCATTGCTATTGGTGGGGGAGCAACAACGGATCTCGGAGGTTTTGTAGCAGCAACCATTCTTCGCGGTATCAGGTGGTGTGCGATCCCTACGACTCTTCTGGCGATGATTGACGGATCCCTTGGTGGAAAGGTCGCAGTTAATACGCCTTCCGGAAAAAATCTCGCCGGAGCTTTTCATCATCCAGAAAAAATTTTCATCAGTGGTGAATTTCTCCAGACGCTCGACGAAGAAAACTGGAACTCCGGTAAAGGCGAAATGCTCAAATACGGATTTCTTTCGCAGGAAATTTATTCACTTGTTGTGAATAAAACTTCCGTTGAAAAAGTTGCCCTCAGTTGTGCGAAATTTAAGATGGAAGTTGTGAAACGCGATTTTTGGGAGCAAGGCGAGCGAATTCATCTTAATCTGGGTCACACGCTGGGGCATGCGTTTGAATTTTCACTCGGGATTCCCCACGGGCTGGCCGTTGCCATGGGCATGAAATATCTTTTCGAAATCATGGGAAATAACGAAGCGCTTAAGTACTGGCAGGAAATGGTAAAGGCACTTTCTCTACCTGAACAAAGTCTCTCGCTCAAAGCTTACTCATTTGAACGTGACGAAATTGATCGTTACCTTGAAAAAGATAAGAAAAAATCTCACGACAATCTCAAGTTGGTCCTGACCGATGGCCCGGGTAAGGTTTCCGTCTCTGAAATTTCAATGAAAGACTTTAAAGCGCGGATGGATGCTCATGCAGAATTTGCGCGTAAATAAGGGGCTTCTTCCATCTACAGTTGAAGTGCCTACTTCAAAATCGTATGCCAATCGGGCACTTATTTTAGCTGCTGTAAAAAAATCCCCGGTCACCATTGTCCGTTTGCCTTTAGCCACCGATGTTACTCATCTCATTGAAGCGTTGAAAATTTCCGGACTTGAGATTAAACAAAAAGATGACTCGCTTACAGTTATGAACTCATTTCCTGACTGTGAAACGGATGATAAGAGAATAGAAACTGGTGAAGGTGGAACGACAGCGCGCTTCCTGGCGGCACTCCTTCTTCTGGGAAAAAAAACATACTCGCTGCATTTGGGAAAGCGTCTAAAAGACCGACCTTGGAAAGAATTTCTGGATACTGCCACCATTCTGAAAGCAAAGGCAAGCCTGTCAGAAGAGACGCTTTCTCTACAGGGACCGGTTGTTACTCCTCCGACACTGGAAGTGGACTGCTCACGAACAACTCAATTTGCAACTGCCTTCGAGCTGACCTTGCCTCTAACCAAGATTATCCCGTTAAATCTCTCGTCATCAGAAAGTTATTGGAAGATGAATGTCTCTTTGAAGGCCCATTTTCGTCAAACTGATTTGTACGTGGTTCCGGGTGACTGGAGTAGTGCCGCTTTTCCTATGGTATTTGCTTCTCTTAATCACAAAATAAAATTTCCTGGTCTCTCGCGAGATCCGCTTCAAGCAGACTCGAAAATTCTGGATGTATTGTCAAAGCTGGGTTCACTCAGAGAAGAAGCCAATTCAATTACGGTTGTTCCTTTCCGGAATGAGCAAAGTATCAAGCTCAACATGTCAGATTGCCTTGATCTCTTTCCGGCCATCTCATTTCTTCTTTCTCATGTTACGGGTCACCATGAGCTGAGCGGACTTGAAAATTTGATTCATAAAGAGAGCGACAGACTGAGTGAAGTTTGTCGCCTGCTTAAAGAATTTGAAAGAAGCTTTGAAGTGAGAGGATCAACTCTCATCATTCATGGTTCAAAGCTTATTTGCGGTGAAAAGAACCTTGATCTTCCTGATGATCATCGCATTGTTATGACTGCAGCTCTCTTTCTCCGTCACCATAATGGCGGAACTCTCAACCAGGCGAGAGCTGTCGAAAAATCCTATCCACATTTTTTTGATTTATTCAGATAAAGGAATATTCCATGTTACGAATTTTTTTCGTTTTTCTTCTTTTGACAACTCTCGCGTATGCGGAAGTTGGTGAAATTCTCTCGTTGAGAGGCGGGACTGATTCGTATCTCATGAGAGATGGTGTTAAGAGTTCCATCGGTGAAGGGGTTAAGCTCGAAGTTGGAGATTCCATTCATTCCGGAAATTCGTATGTAACTCTGATTCTTTACCCCAAAATTCAGATGGGTCTTGCTAAGGACACTGAACTCAAAATAACCAGTCACCTGGTGGATGAAGCTAATGGTCCAGAAAAAACAGACTCACTCATCGAACTGATTAAGGGTCTCATCCGGATTCAGGTGACTCGCGACCATAATGAAGAAGTTAAGCAAAGAGTTGATGCCCGGGGTGTTACCTTTGCTGTTCGCGGCACTGAATACGAAGTTTCTTCTACTGATGATGATGCTGAACTTGATGTCTTTGAAGGAGAGGTTGAGGTTTCTTCTCCCCATGTTCAGACATTTGTTCCGGAAATAGTAAAGCCGAATGAAGGTTTCCGTTTCGCCAGAAAGTCGCGCCAGTTTGCAAAACGTGCTTTAAAAGAACGAAACAAAGAACCCAGATTCCTAAGAAAGGAAGAATTACGCTCTCGTTGGCAGCAGCGTAAGGCTTCACGAAAAGAAATGAGGCTGGAAAAGAAAGCTTCCCGCGAAGAACGTAAAGAGAAACGATTAGAAGATAAAGAAGCTAGAAGGGCGGACCGGAAAGAGAAAAGAGGCAGGGGCCGTTAAGACCCCTGCTTGAAGATTACTCTTCAGTTTCTGTTTCTTCTTCAGTCGTAGTAGTTGTTGTTGTACCAGTTCCAGTTGATGTGTCTGTAGAGCTTGGGCTCATTGGGCCTGAAGCTGGAGCTGAGTCCATTGAGCTTGAGTCTTCTTCTCTTTCCATTTCAGATGGAGAAGGTGAAGTAGTGGTTGAACCAGAACCCATGCCAGAGCCTGTCCCGGTGCTTGCATCAGTGCCCATCGTTGAGCTTGAAGAATCCATAGTGCTGCTGCTTTCAGTAGATGCGCCAGATCCCATTGATGTAGAATCCATTGATGTTGACGTAGATGGTACTGTTGAACTTGCAAACGCAGGTACAGCAAATGCTGCTACTACCAGCGATGACCAGATTAATTTCTTCATAAAACCTCCATAGTTTTTTATTCAAGCTATTGCTTGAGAACTTGCACATTCAAGCAGTAAATAAGTCGGTAATGAACATGAGATAACCCAAAGATCATGGCGTTAATCCTGACGCTAATAGGATTGAAACTATGCTCATATTTCCCTATGATTCTCATATTCAAATTTTTCAGGAGTTATGAATGAAGTTCTTCATTGCATCTGGTTTACTCGCCATGTCTCTTACCTCTCTTGCTGCAGCAACTAATCCGCAAGATTGCATGAAACAGAAGGGCTTCAGAATTAAGCTTTAGATTTTACTGGGGCCATTTATGGCCCCTAATTTTATATGTTAAAAACCTGGTCTGATCTGATTAACGAAGAATCCTCCAAGCCTTACTATCAGGAGCTTCAGTCATTCCTGAAATCAGAAAGAAAGAATCACAAAATTTATCCTTCCGAAAAAGAAGTCTTTACTGCTTTTAAACTTACTCCGTTTGATAAAGTGAAAATTGTTATCCTGGGACAGGATCCTTACCATGGTGAAGGTCAAGCACATGGCCTGGCATTCTCAGTAAAAAAAGGAGTAAAGATTCCTCCGTCACTGGGAAATATCTATAAAGAGCTTGAATCTGATCTTGGTATCAAGGCACCCGCTCACGGTAATCTGGAAAATTGGGCTAAAGAGGGAGTGCTTCTTCTGAATACTGTTCTCACAGTGAGAGCTGGTGAGGCCGGTAGTCATCATGGAGGGGGTTGGGAAATTTTCACGGATCGCGTGATTGATGTTCTTTCATCTGAAAAACGTAATCTCGTTTTTATCCTCTGGGGCGGACCATCTCAGAAGAAAGCGTCACGGGTGAACCAAGATCATCATCATCTGATCATTTCCCCACATCCTTCGCCATTGTCTTCTTATCGCGGATTCTTCGGATCAAAACCTTTTTCCAGGACCAATACATTCTTAGAGTCTACAGGAATCAACCCAATTGATTGGAAGCCCTAGTTGACAGTTATGATCAGGCTTATTGTCTTAATTTAACACCCTTTTATTAAACCTTTCTTCAAAAAAGTCGACTCGCTCTATGTGAGAAATTTATTATTTATTCTTCTCTTCGTACTTGCTGGCTGTCAGGCCAGTGGTGGTGGCGGGTCCGATCCGATTGTAGGGCATGTGCCCGTAGTGAATAAATTCACTGTCACTACGAGTTTGAATCAATCCTACAATTCCGGCGACATTATCGATTTCACTTTCACTTTTCCCTCCGCGGTTACTGTTACCGGAACTCCGGATATTGGTCTTACGATTGGTGGCAGTTCAGTAGTAGCAAGTTATCTTTCCGGAAGCGGAAGCACGGCGCTTATTTTGAGATACACGGTTCTGCCGGGCGACAATGATGCTGATGGAATAAGCATGGCCTCTTCCATCAATCTGAATGGTGGAACATTAACATTCTCATCTATTAACTGTAACACCACGATCACACCTCCGAATCTCACAACAGTGCTGGTGGATACAACTTTACCAACTTTAACATCTGTCACTGCAGTCACAAACGGGACTTACGGTATCGCACAAAATCTCGATTTCACCGCGACTTTTTCAGAAGCCATGACTGTGAGTGGATCACCACGGATTGCTTTGAATATTGGCGGCGTTACCAGATATGCGACTTACCTCTCGGGAACTGGTACAGGATCAATTGTATTCCGTTATTCGATTGTCTCAGGTGAATTAGACGCTGACGGAATCGGGAGTTCTTCACCGATAGATTTAAATGCCGGAGCAATCACTGATATTGCCGGCAATGCTCCTGCTTCACTTGCTTTCACTGCTCCGAATACAGCCGGTGTTTTGGTGGATGGCGTTCCACCAACAATCACAGGGGCGAGCGGACCTTCGAACAACACTTATATCGAAGGTCAGAATCTGGATTTTGTTCTTACTTTTTCAAAAATAGTTACTGTTACCGGAAGTCCACGAGTTGAGCTGAACATTGGCGGAGATATTGTCTATGCAGTTTATGTTTCTGGAGCAGGAACAGCATCACTGACATTTAGATATGTTGTTGAAGCAGGGGACACTGATCTTGATGGTATATCAGCTTCTTCGCCTCTCCAGCTGAACAGTGGGAATATCAGAGACAGCGTTAATAACACAGTTTCGCCACTGACCTACACTCCACCTAATACAACTCTCGTTTTGGTAGATGCTAATGGTGCAACAATTTCTTCCATCACTCCGCCTGCGAATGGTACCTACCAGACAGGCGCACCTATGGATTTTTTGGTGAATTATTCGCGCTTGGTGAATGTCACAGGAACGCCGAGGATTCAGCTTAATACCGGCGGTTCTACTTTATATGCAAACTATATTTCCGGAACCGGAACGACGGCCCTTACTTTCCGGTACACCGTGGGTCCAGGAGCTTCAGACTCAGACGGGATAGGTCTTGTTTCTCCACTTCAGCTTAATGGCGGAACAATTAAAGATTCAGGTACTGTCAACGCCGGCCTCACTTTCACTTCACCCAATACAACTTTGGTTCTGGTAGATGGGATTGATATTGTTATCAGCTCCATCACTCCACCAGCGGATGCAACTTACGGTATTGGAGACAATGTCGAATTTACCGTAAATTATAATTATCCTGCTTACATTACGGGCTCTCCGCGAATCACTCTCACTGTTGGGGCCGCAACACTTTACGCAACTTATGTGAGTGGATCCGGAACGGCTTCTCATCTTATGAGATACACTGTTAGTATTGGTGATACTGATACTAATGGTATTGATACTCAGAACAACATTGATTTGAATGGTGGAACGATCAAAGACTCTTTCGGTGACAACGCAATCGTCACTTTCACTGGTCAGAATTATCCGAACAAGAGAGTAGATGGAATAAGACCTGTCATTTCTAATATGACAGTCTCTGCCAATGCTACTTACAAGCTTGCCGCCACTATAGATTTCACTGCGAGTTATTCAGAAGTCGTCACTATCACTGGCTCACCAAGGCTTCCTCTTACTATTGGAAGTACGACGAGGTACGCGACTTACATATCAGGAAGCGGATCCAGCACAATTATTTTTAGATATACCGTTCTTGTGGGGGACGAAGATACCAATGGTATCTCAGCAAGCGGTTCGGTGGACCTCAATACCGGAACCATTCGTGATGGTGGTGCAAATGATCAGACAAACCTGGCATACACTCCGCCAGTTCTCACAGGTGTTTTGGTTGACGGTATAGTTCCCTACATAACATCGATCAATGCTCCTGCGGACCAGACTTTTAAAAATGGTGCTGTTATCAGCTTCACTGTCAATTTTTCTGAAAATGTTACTATCGGCGGGTCGCCTTATCTCACTCTGGTTATTGGCGGTACAAACAGGTCTGCAGTTTACTCATCTGGATCGGGCGGGACTGCAATCGTATTTCAATACACGACAATAGCACCTGATTTAGATTCAGATGGACTCAACACTTCTTCTCCCCTGGTCTTATCGGGTGGATCTATACGAGATGCGGCTTTGAATTCCGCAGATCTCATTTTTACAAGTCTAAATTATTCAGGGCTTCTCGTAGACGCTGTCATACCAACAGTGTCTTCAGTCACTTTACCATCAAACAATACCTATAAGAATGGTGGCACTCGTCCTACTTTGAGCTTCACAGTTGTATTTACGGAAGTTGTGAATGTAACAGGCACTCCAAGAATTGTTCTGACTATTGGTGCAAATACCAGGTTCGCTAACTACGTTTCAGGAACAGGAACCACATCTTTGGTCTTTACTTATAATGTGGCCACATCTGACCTCGATCTCGATGGAATTGAAATTGGAAATATCGGCGATCTCGATGAAAACGGCGGAAGCATCCGTGATGCAGCTTTAAATGATGCTGACCCTGGTCTGGGTAGCAACAATCTTTCAAAAGTGTTCGCAGTTTATCCATCAATGAGAAGTTGGTATGATCTGAGTGACAGCACAAAAATCACCCTGGCCGGTGCCAACATTACTGGACTCACGGATAAGATTGGAACATTCAATTACACTCATACCGGCATTCCTTACAGCAGCAGTGGATTTAACGGCGGAAGTAACGCTTTTGCATCTTGCGCCAGTGCTTCGGCCTTCGTTGGTTCAAGTACGACGACGCCAGTTGCAATGGTTGCTGTCTTCCGAGCTCCTCCGAACGTAACGAATCAGTTTCTTTTTCAGGCCAATTCAACCACCAGACCTCAGGTTCAGTTCACGAGTACTGCTGGTGGGGGAACGGTTGATTTCGGGATTAATGGAAGTCAGTTTGAATCAGGCGCATGGGGAGCTTCCGGAGCTACAGCCACAAATGTCTGGTCGACGAATAGTTATCATGCGCGAGGATTTTGGTGGAACGGGACCCAAACCCGGACGCCATCATTATGCAAAATGACCGGACAGATTGCAGAAGTCTTTTTCTTCACCTCTCAACCATCTCCTGCTGAGATGACGGAAATTGAATCCTATATCAACGTCCGATACAGTCTCAACTTTCCATAAGTTCAACCGCGAACTCTGTTGTTTATTTTTTTTGCACTTCTCTTAGCCTTCACGTTTTCTACATTCGCTTCAGACGTTATCGTTGATTGCTCTGCTCCTAAGGGATTTGCCGGACAAGCTGCAGTGATCAAAGAAACTCTCAAAAAATCATCCAATACACAAGATGGTTATTGTGTTGTGCGTGGATCACTCAAAATACAAATAGGTGGTTTAACCAGAAACATACTCTACAGTAATACAGTTAAAGTTCGCGGTCCGGAACTTGATGATGGATCATTGAATATATTTCAAACAGAATCCAGAGCTCACTATGATCTATGAAAATTTATCACGAAAAGATGTGAGTTATGTTGAACTGAATGGAAAAAGATTTATCGCAAATTGCATGAATTACGAGTGCCAGTTGTGCTTTCGTGAGGCGAGAGTGACTCTAATTGATAGCTTTCCACTTAACGAAAGATTTAGATGCTTTTGCTGTGATCGCACTGCTTGCAACCTCACTCGCGAATCGTGCAATGACAGTTCCTGCAGCAGAAGGTCTGATAATTCCCTTAATGGTCGCAATATTACTCGCAGTTGTTGCGCTTGTAGCGTTGATAGTCGAAGCATCGTAAGCTGCCAATCCCATACTTACTGATTCTGAGATAGTAGTTAATGCCCAACGGCTGTCA
Source organism: Bacteriovoracaceae bacterium (assembly GCA_046595005.1). GTDB lineage: Bacteria > Bdellovibrionota > Bacteriovoracia > Bacteriovoracales > Bacteriovoracaceae > Peredibacter. The sequence continues at coordinate 12,410 of JBKJPL010000034.1, forward strand.
AAGTGCACGAAGGTTGGAGTAGCCGGGCCAGATATGCTCCAGCGACTTCCAGTAGCTGTTGCTGCCGAAGTGTAAACAATGACAAATTCAAACTCATAAGTAACGTTGGCGGCAACCGCAAAGCTTAATCCAGTCACGTCTGCGATCGTATTGGCAGTGGCACTACTATTAGCAACATCTGAGCCCAGGATTGTGTATGAAGGTGTGGCACTGGCAACGAACGCGGTGGTGGCCACCTGAGTGGTATTTGTTCCAGTCGATGCAGTTGGTGCTGTTGGTGTTCCCGTAAGGTCCGGTGAGGCGAGAGGTGCCTTGATGTTTATTTGTCCTTGTGTCTTATCGAACGCTGTTGCAAGAGAATCACCATTAGAAAGAGCTGAATTCGTAGGAGTGATTGCGCCAAGAACAGCCGTAGAGATAACTGTACAAGACCAACCTAATACTCCGTTCCAAGTCAACACATCCCCGGCGGGACATGTGTTACTTCTAATTAAGCCACTAAAGCGCTCTAAGATTCCGTTTCCTGCAGAAAGAACTTCAACATTGTTAAGTTTAGTTTTATCAGTAGCACTCATCGATCCAGCGGCCGAAGTTGTGGCCGCACTGAGAGTGAACGCACCAGTTGAGTTGTTGTAAATAAGAGGTGCACTCGCGGAGAGAGCCGTGAGGCCAATCTTACCTGAGAGATCAGTCGTGAGGTTAGCAATCTTTGACTGAGCGATCGCTGCCGATGTGTTGATGTCAGCGTTGACGATTGCTCCGTCAGCAATCTTCGCAGAGTCAACTGCACCAGAAGCGATTGTTGCACTCGCAATTGTTCCTGAGAGATCACCACCAACTGCTGTTGAAGTAGTAGCGACATTTGACCAGGATAGAACTCCTGAACCGTTGGTTGTCATAACCTGGTTTGCTGAACCAGCTGTTGTCGGAAGAGTGAGTATATAAGAAGTTGTTCCTGAGTTTGGTGCCTTGATTGTCACGTAGTCAGAAGCAGCTCCATCTTTTAACTGGAGATTAGTATTGAGAACGAGATTCCCGGTCATCGTGTCGCCGGCCTTCTCTAATCTTGCTCCAATCTGAGTCTGAACTGAGCTTGTTACTCCAGAAACATAACCAAGTTCCGTCGCTGATACGCTGTCGAGTTTAGTTTTATCAGTTGCACTCATTGATCCAGCGGCCGAAGTTGTAGCAGCACTGAGAGTGAATGCACCAGTAGTGTTGTTGTAAACGAGAGGCGCACTCGCTGAGAGGGCCGTGAGGCCAATCTTTCCTGAGAGCGATGATGTAATTGTCGAGAGGTCGGTTGTGAGGTTAGCAATCTTAGACTGTGCTATTGCGGCCGATGCATTTACGTCAGCGTTGACGATTGCTCCGTCAGCAATCTTAGCAGAGTCGACTGCACCAGAAGTAATTGTTGCACTGGCGATTGTCCCCGAGAGATCACCACCCACTGAAGTGGAAGTAGTGGC
>JBKJPL010000028.1:0-42573 GCA_046595005.1 Bacteriovoracaceae bacterium
TCGGAGCAATTGGAACCGGCGTAGAGATTTTTCCTGACGGTATCAACGAGCAGCTGATAGGCCACTATCCTTCCGTCTTTCTTGATGACTGCCTCGGCATTGGTAAACATATCGCCCATCATGAGGGCCGCGCCACCAAGAGCTGCCATGGCCGTCAAAGCCATAAACATACCAGCACCATTTTGATTCTTAATTAATCGCATTTTAAACATGAGTAGTACCCAATCGAGAAATTTACTCTCGCTGAACATTTTTTTCCACAATCTATCGTTTTATACCAGGTCTGACCGCCTGTCGAAACGGCGGATGCTCCAGTCGGACAGGAGAAACCACCTGTCACAGGATTCACAAACGGAGTTCCGCGACTGAAATCATTACAGCTGACACTTTTAAATTTAGGAGCGCAGTTTACCATTGAGAAAGATCCGAAGGATTCACAAGTCGTTGGTAAAGTGCATTTTCCGGTATCATTATCGAATGATCCTTTGAGTGTGAAACAAGCTTCGGCCATGGTGCTGTTGTCGCCACAGATTTCAATACGGTTGTTAGCGACATCCACCAGTACGGGAATGTTGTATTCAAATCTTGTTTCAGGAAATTTTTCTTCCATTGCAGCTTTCTGTACAAGATCTGTTCCCTTCCCTTTTTCTCTCAACCCCAGTTTCACCTTGACCACGGCTTTCTTAAGAGTCTGAGGATTTCCGCCAACGACGAGAGTGATAGCATTTACATTTGGAATATCAATTCGTTGAGCGACGAGATATTTGATGTTGTTATAACGAAGATCCATGCCCGACTTAAAGTTTTTGAAACCATCGAATCCCCAGGATTTTACTTTTCCGTTTTCTACCCAATCAACGATCGCGTAAGGACTTTCTGTTGCAGGGATAATTGCACCTTGCTGAAGATTGTAACAACCACGAGCTGAGTTCAGAAATACGCCCATGGCACTTCCTAATTCAGTTCTTTCGATTATTCTTTCAGCGTCTTTTCCGGATCCGCTCATACTACCCATCAGTGCTGAAACACCCGCGGCAGCAACACCGACCAGACCCACAGTCAGGGTCATTTCGATGGCGGTCATACCCGTTTGGTTAAAGAGAAAATTCTTTAGAAATCTCATGCATGTCCTTAGTGACTATATTTTAAGGGCAAATGGAAAAAACCCCAACAATGTGGGGGGGAGGAAAGTCTGTCCAATCGAATCGATAGCTTAGGATTTTAGGGGTGCCAATCTTCTAAGGAGGGCACTCAAGGCAGATCGCCCAGGTCATAGTATTGCTGATATTTTCAGTACACTTCTTTCCGCATTTTCTCTGACTTACCCACGACTCAGTCTGGCTGATTGTCTGGGTAGATCCAGTTGGACAAGAAAATCCGTTGGTATATTGATTAACCTTACTTGGACCAAAGATCGGACTGCAGGTCGGGTTGCTACTTCTATTACTGGTACATCTCAGTTGATTCCAGGTGTCTTTGATCTTACAGGCGGAACCTAAATCACATTCTTTTGTAGAAGCATTATATTTACCCTGAGCAGCGGCGCAGGTTTCGGCCAGATTCTTCTCGTCTGAGCAGTAAGAAACAACATTGGAAGGGCTCACCAGCACTGGAACATTATAGACATATTCCAGGGGTTTCTTCCCTACTTTCAACACAGCTTTTACCTTCAGGATACTTTTCGTAAGAAGCAAAGTAGACGAATCTTCAATCTGAGTCGGAGGGGAATCAGTTTCATAATAGCCGGTCAGAGAAGAAATCTCAAAATTAATCGTATTGGTTTTTTTCTTCCCATCAGCATGCAATCCACCTTCAAAACGGGTGATACCCTGATAGTTCCAGAGAGTAAGAACGATTTCTTTCGGTGTACTGGAAAGAGCGCCGACATTCTTCAGGTCTTCACACCCTAGACTGCTATAGAGATAGGAATTCAAAGATGAAGCAAAAGTATTAACCGCGGCCATTCCCTGAATCTTCTTTGAGCCGGTATTCATATTACCCGACAAGCTGGCCGCCCCCAGAGCACCAAGGCCGATCAGCGCCATGGTAATACCCATTTCGGCCATGCCCATTCCGCCCTGACCTTTCAGGCGGCGGAGAAAAGAAAAGAAGGAAAATTTTTGGATCATGCTATCATCTTATGGGTGAACAAATTTAAAGTCAAAAAAGTCGATTGCGGTCGCTTTAAGAACAATAAGTTAACCCTAATTCTGGGTATAACGGTTGCCTCAATATTCTTGCTAATTTTTCTAAAGGCATGGATATCGGACGATATAGAGGCACTTGATAATCTTGCTGAGTCTGTCGGCATTTCAAGGGGCCTGGATGAACCAGCGGTAGTTACTGTTTACGATCCAGGTGCCAACCGGAAAGTCACTCTTGAGCAAGCAAAGAAAAAAATCAAGCTCAGTAATTCAGAAGCCCGCCGGCAAATGACTGAATTCAATTCGTACAAAATCCAGCAGGAAAGACTCTTGAAAGAGTTCCAGAATACGATTCATCTCAAGATGAATTTTCCGGGCCACCTCAATTACACGGATGTTGATCTCGAAGATGATATCGGTGCGATCATCGGGACGACAACAAATATGGATCAGTCATTTGCAGTCATCGCTACTTCCCGAAAAGCCGATGTGGAACTGGTAGTTGCCTTCCTGAAAGAAGAATCAGAGAATTTCCCTATGCTCAAGGGACATGAATTTCAGACTGATAAGACATTTCAGTTTACTCCTCCGGCATCCACCGGCCTGGGTCCCCTCACCGTGATTCCTTCGAGTGAATTCGAGGGACGTGGACTCTTCGCAGTCCTTGCTCCAAGGGCCGATGAAAAAGGAAATTACCTTTTCATGATGGAGGCCAAGAAAAGTCATTTTGATGAAAACGAGGACGGCTTCGAAAAGATGCTCGATGGAATGAAAGCAAAACCATGAATTCATCTGCCGGTGTTTACCTTTTTTCCTTTCTTCTCGCCTTCTGCAGTCTCTTTTATGAACTCGTCTACGCTGAGATCCTTTCCGTTTGTCTTGGTGGAACAAAAATCCAATACATCACAACGATTGCCTTGTTTACCTGTGCTCTGGGATTCGGTTCTATCAGTTACAGAAAAATTTCGGCCTATAAGGGACTTCGAAAAACTTTTTTTACAGTCGAACTTCTTCTGATGATTCTCGGTTCTATCGGACCCTTTTTTATTACATGGATACTTCAGCCCGGGGGAATGCCCGGACTTCTTCCTTTCAAAATCGCATCAAGCTATGGATTGATTTTTATCATCGGGTTTCTTTCCGGCTTTGAACTTCCCTCACTATTTGCGATGAAAGAGAATGCAGAAGGAAAGATCCTCGCCATGGATTATTTCGGGATGCTCGTTGCGAGCGTAACGTTTCCCCTGATTTTTCTTCCGCAGTTAGGAACGGCCGCGAGTACTTTGTTGGTTGCACTTTCAAACGGAGCAGCACTCATCTGGCTTCGCTCTGAAAAACCAAAACTATCATTCACCATAATTTATTCAGTGATCATTTTAATTCTTATGGCCCTGGTCGCTTTAAACAGAGCAGAACTTAACGAGTTCCTATCCGTTCTTTATCTGGGAGGAAACTCATGATGAGCTATCTCATCGTCGCGTTTACTTCTTCTTTCTGCTCCATGAGTTTTTCAATGATCATGGCCTTGATCATGGGCGAATTTACCGGGGAAGAAGTGCTGACCCAGTGTCTGACTCTTGGTCCTTATCTTCTCGGTCTGGGTATTGGAAGTGCTTCCGGCGATAAAATTTCTGAAAAGGTCCGACTCCCCAGATTATTTATCATCGAATGGTTCTCCGTCATGTTCCTTCCTCTGATCCCCCTTCTGCAGCTTCTGGGCATATTCCTTTTCATGAATCTGGCTCCTACTTCTTATAATTTCGAATCTAAAGAGGCCGTAATTATTCTTCTCTCGGTCACAGGGACTTTATCTCTGATATCCGGTCTGTTGGGAGGTGCTCAGCTCCCCCTCATTCTCAAGGCTGCAGCAGGAGTCCGAGCAGAAGTCGTACTCGCAATCAATTACCTGGGTCCCCTCTTTGCCGGATTAACCATCGTATTTCTCTCCGGTCAGGCGATGTCCTTCGGAGTTCAGATTTACTTCATCGGACTCATTCAACTCATTGGTCTTTTTGTTCTACTATTCCGTTTGCCTGAGCGGACTAAAGCGATGGCCTCATTAATTATTCCGCTGGCGATTCTTTTTGCTGCCGGATCAGGTTATCCGCATCTTGAAACTTATACTGTGAAAAGCGGTTACATGAAAACGAGAGTGAACGGCTGGAAAGATCTAGTCGACCCGAGACCACTCCTTCGCGTACTTACCCGTTACGGACTTCTCCAGAGAGTGCGCACTTCATATCAGACGATTGATCTTTTCATTGAGCCAGGTGATCCAGCACTCGGAGTTCCGGGCAATGCCACTCTTTATCTCAACCGCAAGCCTCAATTTGATTATTTCTCAGTCGACGTTTATCACCAGACAATGATTGATGGTGCGTTTAATCTCTTAAGTCACACTCCTGAGAGAATTCTCATTCTGGGTGCCGGTGACGGACTACTCCTCAATGAACTCAGAAAGTTTCCCGAAGTAAAAGAAATCATCATGGTGGAACTGGATTCAAAAATCCTTGAGTGGTCCGCAGAGAGTACAATTGTATCAAGACTCAACGAAGGTGTGCTGACAAATGTTCCATCTAATGCGCAGATCTTAGTTCAGGACGGCGTAAGTTATCTCCGGAATAACAAAAAACCTTTTGATCTTATCCTGGTCGATTTCCCATTCCCGAATGGACAGGAGCTGGCAAAACTTTACAGTCGTGAGTTTTATGAACTGGTAAGAAAATCTCTTAAACCTTCAGGCCTGACTGTTGTCGATCTTCCACTCTATCTGACAGAAGAGGGTGATCTTTCCAATGAATCGCGTACTATTTTAAAAACCATGAATGCTGCTGGATTTGATAATCGCCTTCTTATGGGACCGAATGCATCTTTCATCGCGATGAAACGTGGTGGAGAAAAATTGAAATTCAATTACGACACTTTTCGTAAAGACCTGGCATTGTCAGCGGCCCTCAATCTGGTGGCACCTTTCAATGTTGAGGAATTCGATGAGGAAGACAAGATCAACACTATGTTCTGGCCAAGGGGTCTTTAATGAAGGCCCTCCTTCTTATTCTACTTTTTCAGTTACCTGCCTATGCTCTTAACGAGACCTTTCTCAGAATGTCTCCTGACAATGAGTATATGAGTTTTGCATTGAAGAGATATCTCAACTGGCATCGGACAAACTTTAAGTTCCCTCCCGAGAATATATTTCTGGAAGAGATCGTATCAGGACTCGACCACTGGACCATTTCTTCTCTCTATCTCCGACAGCTCACTATCACACATTCGATGAACGAAGCCGGGAAACTTGATCATCGCATCCGGGTGTACGTCCGGCCCGAACTCCGGTCGCGGAAAGAACTAAAAGGTCCTGGTTTGCCTCAAGGTAAAGAACTCTGGTTTGTCGAATGGGAGAATGACGGAAGGATGTGTGAAATTTTCAAAGAAGACACGAAGAGTTTCAGTTCCTGGTGTCGCGGAAGAAATGACAAGTCTTTTGTAAAGGCCTGGGATGAGCGTATTTCCAATCTCCTTCCGAAAGACTGGAAGCTGAGCTTTCCCGTCATGGGCCATGAGTTTTTACAGAGAGAAAAAAATGGGGTCGTCTTTGAGATCATGTTTTTTGAAGCATCCCCCCATCCTTCAATCATTCCCGAGATCCTGAGGCGTTCGGCCTATCTCCATACAAAAGAAACTCTTTTTCCACTCGATCGCATGAGCTCTATGAATGGGGACAGAATTGGTATTCATTATCCATGAGAAACGATAACGACCGCCTTTATCTCATAGACTGGCTGAAGATCCTGATTCTCGCCGCGATCCGGACTTTTCACACCAATGAATTTGTATTTTTCGAAGATGATTTTCCACTGATGGAAAAATCCATCCTCTATCTTCCGGCATATTATTTCGCCAGAATATTTTCTCTCGGTGGTCAGGGACTCGTTTCGATAATTTATCTTCTCTTTGGATTTTCAGGAAAATCCACTGCCTCACTTTTAAAGATCTCGGGCTTTGCGATCGTGGGTCAGATCGTTTTGACTTTCGCCTTTTTTGATGGAAATTTTCTCGAAGAGATTGAGTGGGATATTTATCTTTATATTGCCGTAACGAATATCTTCCTTATCTTTATTCCGAGAGCATCATGGCCCCTGGTAATCCTCTCTTTAATCATGCTTATCATTCCCCCATCTATCTGGAAGGATCTCGTTTCTGAAAGCATGGCCGGAAATCTTCTCATCGGAAGATCAGAAAACTCGCCTCATGGAGCATGGCCCCTGCTCCCGTGGTTCTTCCTGGCGCTTCTCTTTTTTAATCTTGGATCTCTCATCCGCACCGGGAAGCTTCAGCTCAGAAAGTGGTACAGTTCAGAGACATTTTTGTGGCCTATATTACTGGGACTTTCTATTCCGTTTCTCGGGCATTATTACTGGACACCGATCGGGCCCAAATTTTATGAATTCAATTTTCACCAGTCTTCCCATCTTTTCTGGCCCAACTTTCTTCCCTATGTATTTATTCTGAGAATCGCTTTCCTTGATTCGATAAAAGAGAAACTCTCGCAGCATAAGCTTTCTCGCTTTGTGAGTAGCCTCATGTGGGCCAGACAGCTCGGCGCCGCTTACATCATTTCTATTCTGTACCTGGGTCTGGGATCAGGATTTGAGGATGTTTACCGGGAAAATGTCTACGCCTATGATCTTTTCTTCATCTCAATCATGCCAATGACAGAAATAATCGTCAGGGTGCTGATGTATCTGAAGCAAAAACTCTTCCCGATTCCCGGTGGTTCTTCCGCCAGATAATGGCATCAAAAGCATAGTGACAAAAAAGTGGAGTGAGCGAAATTCCTACTATAAGGGATGAAAGTAATGGATTCTCACCAAGCTCTCTCGGGACAATTTTTTCTTCAAACCACGATTCAGATAGTCCCAGGATAACTGCCGTTCCCAGTACCGTCATCATCGCCAGATAATTCCGGTTAAATCTCTTTTGAGTTCTAGTTAGAGACTGCCCCATCACTCCAAAGTAAGCGACACCGTGGAGGAACAAAAGTGGAAAGAGAATCTGCGTAATCGTCGTTCCGACCAGAAAGCAGTACGCATAAATGATTCCGGGGCATGCAATTGATAGAATCCGGTTAACCTCCCGGGTTCCACTCTTCCAGAGACGGTATTCGCGCACTATCCACCCAAAAACTCCGGTGAAATAAAGGAAGAGCAGGACGTCTCTTAACTCTTCCCATGGATAAAGAAACATATCGTTTTCATTGTAGTATTCTCCAATGGCCTCGGGCCGAAAGTGATAAATGATGAGGGGAAAGAGTGCCAGGAAGTAGATCACATAATCAGAAATTTTATCAGTTCGGTGATTGAGCTTTTGATACCACTTGGAGAATCCATAAATTTGCCGGGCATGATGATAGAAGGTGGCATAGACAACGAAGGTCCAGAGATAAGGGATTTTAAGATAAAACCAAAGAGTGAAAAAAACACAGAAGAAGATCGGGAAAATCCAATAACTGGCCCGTGACTTCACCTCTTCCGGATGAAGCCAGGTTCTCCAGGCAGTCGTATAAACATGTCCAGAATCAATAATCCCAATCGCCAGTATCCCATAAAGAAGGGATTCATCATCAAGGTCCGGCCATATGAGAGAGACAGTTACCGCAAGAAGCCCTGGGGCGTACAAATAAGAAAACTCTCTCTGAGGAGTGCTTAAGATCCACATGCTCACAGTATAAGATAGTTTCAGCTTTGAGATCGAACATCTTAATCCTGACCAATTTACTTTCTAATCTCAGCTAACATCACCGCTCACCCATTGACGGGCCAATCCCCAAACGAGATTCTAGGTCATAACTTTAAGCTCACGGAGTCGGGCCTTATGAAAACCATGCTGTTTCTTTTTCTCTCCCTCATCAACATTTCTGCTTTTGCTGATGACTACGACAAGATTCTTTCTCGTCTGAATGAGCTTGATAAACTTCCGAACACTACACTCTTCTCGCTTGGAAAAAATGACCAGGGCCGGGACATCATGGGGATCGTGGTGGGAGATGCTTCAAGAGCAAAAGTTAAGCATGTGGTGGTGGGTACTCATCATGGAAACGAAAGAGCGTCTGCTGAGGTTCCACTTTATTTCAGTGAGATGATTGCTAAGTCGTTTGATTCATCAGTTCTTTATTATGTCGTCCCGGTTCTCAATATCTCAGGCTACAATGTTTCACGCCGTGGCGAGACTGGTAGTGATGGTGAAGTGCATGACTCAAATCGTGACTATGAAGATGCCTGTACAACTAAACAGGACTTTAATCTCAAAAGTACTACTCTGATTGCTGAACTGATTGAGCGCGAAGAAATTGTTTCTGCTGTTTCAGTTCACGGCTATATCGGAACATTCACTTTCCCATGGGGAACTGAGGCCCGCAATTATGCTACTCAAGACGATGCCTTCTTCACCGAGTGGGCGAAGAAGTCCGTCAAGATCAACAACTATAAGATTGGAACTCATGGCGGAGCTATTTATCCGGCCACCGGAGCATTTGAAGACTGGGCCTACTATAAGCTTGGAGTATGGTCATTTCTCCTGGAAATCAGAAGTCCATCATCAGATCTCAAAAAAGATGCTGCATCACTGGTTGAGTTCTTCAAGAATTCACCATCTGAACGTTCGAGGAATGTTGGTCAGCAAGTGAACTGTGTGGATCGCATTCTAAAGTCACTTAATAACTCTCGTCCTTAATTTACGCCGCTTGTATAATTTTAACTGAATGAGTGTCAATTGAGTGTGATCCTGCCTTCGCCGTTACTTAGACAGGCTTCACGTTAACTATAGTGATCAGAAATAACGAAATGTGACTTTGAGATCGCGGGTACCCTTGCCCTGGTATGTGCGGGTTTCTTTGAATCCCGGTCCCTCGTAATCAACTGTGTAGGTACGGTACATACCGATGTATTCAGCTGCGAGCCAAGTCGAGAAATAGTGCAGATAATTCTTGTGATAGGTAACTTGCACTGCTTTCTCAGAAAGAAGATCAAGGAGAAGATTCGACTTCGCAACACTTGCCCGTGGAAAATTAATTCCGGTTTTCTCTACTCCCCTCACCTGAGCAACAATCGCCGACATATCGTAACGGAAGTTCACCTCTGCAGATGATTTAGAGTTTAGAAGATTTTCCAGAACGTGACGGGCAACATTCCAGATGCAGTAGTTATGGTTCCCACCCGTAAAGACAATATTGATTTCACTCTGCGCGCGGATATCGTAACGGCTGTTCCCAGCGGGAGAAACAATCAGCGGAGTGTAATGAGGAACTTCCACGAGTGTACTTGGGAAGTTTGGCAAAACCAGGTTTGGTTCTTTACCATCAAAGAAGTTCTGGATGTTCACCAGATTTCCACGAACGTTGCCGGCCTCAAGAAGAATGAAGGAATTATAGTTTACGTCGTTCAGGTATTTTTCAATCGGGGCCTTGAGACGATTCTGCCAGTCATAGATTGTATGGGGATGGACATTAATGTGATAAGTGCCGTCTTCAAGAACATATGGAAGAGCGTAAGCAAAATTCACCGAGCACATGATCTTATTTGTTTCAAATTCGGCCTGAAGATTACGGTCAGTGAGCTGTGGGAGATAGAAATCGCGATTTTTTATGACTCCAGCTGCAACAGTTCTTTTATCAAAAACTGCTTCGTAAACGGCCTTGCTGTCTTTCATCTTCACGCTGAATTCAAGATTAATGGTTCGCTTTCCATTATCGATTTCAAACTTCCGGGTGAGTGAATCAGAACCCTTCACGGTATCACTGGCAGGGGTAATGAGCTGATAGGTCTTATTATAAGAGTAATAGCAATCGAGATCAAAGTTCCGGTCTGTTTCGCGATAAGTCTCTACCATGCGGGTAGCAAAATCCTGTGCCCACGAAGTGGCCGGTCCCAGGACGAGAAAGAGTGCGAATAAGATGGTAGTTTTCACGCCTTCCTTGTACCGGAAACAGATGTTTACATCATCGCAAAGTGTAAAAATGACACTGTTTGAGGAGGAATTCGGGCCGTTTTCTAACAGCTTCTTACCGTTTCGTAGATTTACGTTCCGGTCGACGCCATATCTGATAAAACAGTTATTCTTTCAGGAGAAAGCCCATGAAAATGCTTACAGGTTTAGCTTCATTTTTTCTTCTCTCTTCGGCAATGGCGGCCCTTCATCATTCGCCACCGACATTCAGTTTTAAAGATGGCCGCGCGGTATATGTAGATTTTGAATCGGCGGAGTATCAGATCGTATTTGATCACGCTAAAAAAACGGCAACAGTTGAATCCTTTATTTCTTTCAACCAACCGTTGGAAGGTTACCCGATCTTTGATCTTGTGGCGGATCCTTTATCTGTCCAGCTCGATGGGAAAGATTTTGAAGCTCCATCAATCCAGGATCCGGATAAAGCTTCCACTCTACGAATTGTGAACTCACGAATTGCTTCCGGAAAACATGTTCTGAAAATAACTCACCAGTTCGCAACGAACGTTGTTTTTGGTGCGGATGGTGTCGCAGCTGGTTTCTGGACATCAGATCTCAATGACAGAAGATATCTTGAGCAATACCTCCCTACGAATCTCGAGTTCGATCAGTACAAAATGAAAATGCTTGTTGCTGTTAATGGAGCGCCAACCAATCATGTTCTCAAGGCCAATGGTGTGGTGAAAGACCTTGGGAATAATTCATGGGAAGTTGATTTCCCGAAATTCTATTCAGCTTCTTCGGTTTATTTCCACCTTTTCCGCGATAACTCATTTGTTAACAATGTTCAGTTTTACCTGAAATCGATCGATGGAAGAATGATCCCGGTCGATATCTACACCAGCTATGATGTTCAGCCATTCGTTGATCGCGCGACTGAAGTCTTTCATGAGCTGGAAGCTGACTACGGCGCCTGGCCTCATCAGCAACTTGTTATCTATGGAAACGCACCATCAGGCGGGATGGAGTACTCTGGTGCAACAATCACCAGTCTCAATGCTCTCGGGCATGAAATGATGCATTCTTATCACGCCCGCGGACTTATGCCAGCGAATGGTAATGCCGGCTGGATGGATGAAGCTATCGCCCGTTGGAGAGATAATAAGTATCCCCTGGTAGAAGCGCTTACCTTTTCCTCTACGCGCCTTGCTGGTCGCAGCCTTTATACCCGCATGACTGATCGTATGGCCTACACGGAAGGTTCAGCATTCCTTGGCTGGATTGGTTACAAGATGAGTGGAAAAGGACTTTCTATGAAGTCCTTCCTCCGTGATTACTTTCAGAAATACAAGTTCACGACCGTTACAACTTCGCTATTCCAGAAAGAGCTTTCAGCGGCCGCTGGCATGGATCTGTCTCCTGAATTTGACCAGTACATCTATGGAAAGGGTGCTCCAAGAACTCCCATGAAGAGAATGCATACGCATGAGGAAGATCCGATGCACCCGCGCTTTACTAAAGAACAGTTAAGAGAAATGACCTGGTTATAACCAGAAATATGGGGGCTGCGGCCCCTTTTTTTTGGGCCAAAGAAGCAATTCAGTTTATTCACTTGTAACTCCTTTCCCTTGATCATTAAGGAAAGGAGAATCTATGCAAGTTCCCAGTGCTTTTCCCAGTTACTCTATTAAAAACTTTGATCGCGCCCGCCAGTTTTATGAAAAAGTCCTGGGTCTCAAGGTGAAAGAAATCCCGATGGGCGAATGCAAATTCCTCGAGCTGGAATTGCCTGATATGCGGGTTCTTCTTTATGAAAAAAAAGATCACACTCCCGCGACTTTTACGGTGCTTAACTTCCAGGTCGATGACATCGAAAGTGCCGTGACTGAATTATCGATAAAGGGTGTAAAGTTTGAGCACTATGAAGGAACCAATGAATTGGGAATTACCCAGGACGGAGGTCCTGACATTGCCTGGTTCAAAGATCCGGATGGAAATTTTCTATCGATTATTCAGAATGAAGCAAATCAAATTGTCGGAAAAACGGAGTATCAGGGCGATGCTCCCCCAAGCCCTAGTTAACGTCCTATCTTCACCTGGTCTAGAGCAAAATATTCTTTCCCGCCCACACCTATTGAGCGAAGAAGCATCTTGAGTCCCTTAGGCTGAACATCCACAGTCGCTATAACAAAATTGAATTCACCAACGGAAGCAATCCTGCGCGGATTACCCTTTTGAGGTTCTTTTGCGTTTGAGTGTATAGAACTTGAAGTGATCTCGATTGTTTCGTATCCCAATAGTTCTTTTTCAATTTTCATGATCTCAGTGTAGTGAACATCACCCGATCCGAAGAGAACAGGGGCCTCTATATTTGAAAGACGCTTGAGAACTTTCTTAAGTGAGCCGGGGTGATTATTTTCGTATGCCCATCCCGAACGATATCCACCGAAGACCTGAGATCCGGTGAGGATCCACCCGGCCGACTTCTCCTGACCAAGACATTCAAAGAGCCACTCTTCCTGATTTGTTCCCCAGTGAGTTTTACCGATAAATTTGTATCCGCGGAACGAGCGATTATCCATAAGGTAGAAGCGCTGACCGTAAGCTGTGAAGGAAGTGGCTATTCCCGGTCCCCAGATCACTTCAGGCATAATGGCGTCCTGAGCGTAGAGAGTGCGGAAGACTCGCGTAGATGCTTCTCTCCACGGAACTGCGCCGAGAGTGTTATTCAATCCGAAATCATGGTCATCCCATGTCGCGACAGTTGGAACCAGTTTTTTCCAGTGATAGAGATCAAGTGTGAGACGTGTTTCCACATATCGGCGCCAGATTCTTTCTTCGGAAACAATTTTATCTGTATTCTGCTCATCATCTACATAGACATTATCGCCCAGAAGAAAAAGAAGATCCGGTTTCGAATCTTCCATTGCCTTCCACATGGCACCCTGATGTTCTGCCCTGGTATCACGCATACATGATGCGAGAGCTATTTTGACCTGTGTTTTATCCGGAGTAAGGGTAGAAAATTTTCTGGTATCAAGAATAACACCATCTCGTGTTGAGATCTGCAGCTCGTATTCTGTTCCAGGAAGAAGATCTTCCACAAATACGCGGTAGGCATGCCACACAGAAAATTTCTTAGAAACTTTCTCAACTGTGGCCTTTCCTTTCAAAACAGTAATCACGATATCTTCGGCGGCCATCACACTGATCTGGGTTTTAGTAAAAGAAGTTGCTCCCTGAAGAACCGGAAAACGGTACTCAGCTACTGATGGAATCCCCTGCGAATAAACTTTTTTAACACCAAAAAGTGTCGTACCGAGAGCTGCTGTGCCCTTGAAGAAATCGCGTCTGGAAATACTCATAGGGAGATTGAACCCTATCCCGGGGAAATTGTGAATAGGTCAAATATTCATGACCGGTTAAGAACACTAACTGATAAAGGTTTTTACGAATTCATTCGCGGGGTTAGATCTTATCTCCGAGGGGGTCCCGAACTGGAGGATACTCCCTTTTTCCATGATCATGATTCTATCACTCATACTGAATGCCTCTACCTGGTCGTGAGTGACATAAATACAGGTCATTTTAAAGTGCTGCTGAATATCCCGGATATCCTTTCGCATCTTTTCGCGAAGCTTAGCATCGAGGTTTGAAAGTGGTTCATCCAGAAGAAGAACCCTGGGTCTCGCAACCAGACCTCTTGCAAGAGCGACTCTCTGTTGCTGTCCGCCTGAAAGAGTATTCGGCATTCGTGCTGAAAGCCCACCGAGCTCAACAAGCTTCAGACATTCTTCCACTTTCTGCCTGATTTCATCTTCACTCTTTTTTGCCATCCGGAGAGGAAACGCGACATTCTCGAAAATATTCATGTGCGGCCAGATGGCATAACTTTGAAAAACCATCCCGAGTCTTCTGTCTTTCGTCGGAACAAAATGACTGTCTGCCGGGTTGGAGATGAGCTCATCTCCGATAAAAATCTCACCCGTTGTATTTTTTTCAAGTCCCGCAACAAGTCTCAGTGAGGTGGTTTTTCCACAACCCGACGGGCCCAGGAAAGAAACAAACTCTCCATCGTTAATACGGAAGGAAATATCCCTCAGGATAAGACTCTCCTGATATGACTTCGAGACATTTTTGAATTCAACTGCGCTCATAGTCCGTATTTCCCTTTCGTAGAAAGTTTCAGAATTGTATTCATTGCCACAATAACGAGTAAGACAAAACACGATAGAACTGCTGCTCCCCCACCGGAAGCATCCCCATATTCCTGCATCTGGAAAATAAGAGTTCCGATCGTTTCATTCCCCGGGCCCGTGAGAAGAACCGTCATCGTGAGTTCTGAGAAAGCAGGCATGAAAACCAGGAAGAATGAGGCCATGAGAAATGGACTAAGGATAGGAATCCAGATTCTCCTGAAAACTTGAAAGCTTCCTGCGCCGGCGACGTGAGCAGCATCAATGAGGGACTGATCGACCTGCGAGATGCCATCATTGAGAATCCGATAGGAAAAAT
Source organism: Bacteriovoracaceae bacterium (assembly GCA_046595005.1). Taxonomy (GTDB): domain Bacteria; phylum Bdellovibrionota; class Bacteriovoracia; order Bacteriovoracales; family Bacteriovoracaceae; genus Peredibacter. The sequence goes on from JBKJPL010000028.1 coordinate 14,604, forward strand.
TCAGAAACTTAGCAAAGTAAGCAAGAAGAATAATGAAAAGCGTATTGTAAAGCGGGAGTCGTAGGGAAAGTGAAGTCAGAATGAAAGCGAGAGAAATAACAGTTCCCGGAACCGCGTAAGGGATAGCGATAAAAACTTCTTTCAACTTATTCACATGCGTTGAGACTGACTTCCCACTCTGGGAAAGAAAATAGCCGAAGGAAGTACAGATTGCACCAGCACTGAGAGCAAGAATAAAGGAATTCTTCACGGCCCTCCAGGTTTCATCGGTCTTGAAGAAAGTACTGTGAAAATTCTGAAGACCAAAATTTGAAAACTCGCGGGTTCCCTGAACCTTCGATAAGGCAGCTATGAGGATGGCGCCCACAGGAAGAATGAATAAAACGAGGGCCAGGACAAAGAGAAAAATCAGGGCCGGAACTTTGTTCCTTCCCAATTCAATAAGACTCGCGCGGGAAACTTTTCCGGTGACGAGGCTGAAGCGAAAACGTTTCCCAATGTAGTAATCAAGAATAAAGACACCCAGAGCAAGAATGAGAAGTGACAGGGAAAGGATTCCTGAAAGTTTGAGACCCGTATAGGATGCCATTTTCTGAAAGAGAACAATCTGAGTGGTCATAAGAGTGATGCCCGCCGGATTTCCGATAAGGGCCGCTATACCGAAGCTGGCAATGGACGAAAGAAACGCCAGTAGCATTCCTGAAATGAGAGACGGGGTGACCAGCGGAAGAGTTACCCTGAAGAAAATCTGAAGTGATGAAGCACCTGAAATTCTTGCAGCTTCTTCGAGCGAGGGATCGATTTTCTCCATTGCCGTCATCACGTTGATCAGGATGAATGTGTAAAAGAACGCCGTCATGACAAAAATAAGACCGGCCATCGAATAAATATTTACCCACGGGAAAATACCAAGAAGAAGCCCGGTTGAAGGATTGGCCAGATAGATCCACGCAATGGCACCAAGAAAAGGTGGGATTGCATAGGGAAGGCAAAACGTCGTTCGCCAGAAACCGCGGAAAGGAACATCGGTTCTGGTAAAGAGCCAGGCCAGAGGCAGCGATATGAAAGTCGAGAATATGACACAGCTTCCGCACACAAGAAGAGTGTTTCTGAAACTCCGTGCCGTCATCGATGAGGAAAATGCTCTCTTGTAAATCGCCCAGTCAAAATGGCCATCCTCAAATGAAAAGGACTCACCCAGGAATAAAAAAGGATACACACAGACTGCGAAAAGGATCAGAAGAAGAATGTAGAGTGCTGCCTTCTTCATTTGAACATAATCTCCACGTAGTTTTCCTTGATCTCAAAACGCTTTTCTGTGAGCTCGCGGATAAGCTTCTCTTCCCATGGAAACGACTTAACTTTGAGTTCAGTTAAAGTCTTTGCACCCTCCGGCGGAAGAAAATCCTTAATTGGGGAATGCATGAACGATCTCGTCATCGCTTCCTGTCCATCCTGGGTATAAAACCATTCAGCTATTTTAAAAACAATTTCACGGTTTTCTTTTTTCTTCGGAATCCCCATTGTATTGAACTGGGTTACGACAAAATCATCAGGATAAATAATCTTGAGCCTGGGATCATCATGCTGGAAGCGAAGGATATTCTCGAGGAGAACAAATCCCATCGGTCGCTCTTTTGTCTGAATTCTCTTGAGCACTGCTGAGTTTCCGCCATCGAAGAGAAATCCATTTTTTCTCAGATCATGAAAGTACTCCCAACCATATTTCTGGTGAAGAGCTAAGACCGTGGTAAATGCCGTACCACTTGCAAGTGGACTTCCGCCGGTACCGAGATTTTTATATTTGGGAAGAGTCAGATCACGGAATGATTTCGGGGCATCCTCCCCTTTCATTGCTTCAGAGTTGTAAGCAAGAACCATGACCGGGACAGAAACTATATGAAAAGTTCCCTCAGGATACTGGTACTCCGGGAGGAAAGTCTCATATTGAGAAGGTTTCCACGAAACGAGTCTCCCGCTGTCAGAAAGCTCCTGATACCAGAATCTCTCGGAAGAAATCAGGATATCGGCCTTTGGTACTCCTGCGATAAGCTCAGTATTCACCTTGGCCGCAATCTCTTCAGAACCTGCCTGATACCAATTTACTTTCACGCCCGGGAACGCTTTTTCCAGGCGAGGTGAGACATCAGCAATAGTGTCTTTATATAAGGAGGTATAGATCCAGACCTCGTTTTCATCCGCAGTCTGACAGGAGACGGCTAGTAAGAGGAAAGCGAGAAGAAAGAAATATTTCATTAATCAAAACCCGGGATAAGACTCACACATTCGGAAGTCGTTATAGGCACAACAGCTTTTCCGTTGTAGTACCAGCACTCAGGAGCTTCATTGTCGTCGAGGGTAATGATCTTATGGACAAAGTTACCTTTTTTATCCAGAAGGACCATAATGCTCTTTTCTAAAGTGGTCTCAGTAAAAGTGGTTATGATTTTTTCCTGCCAGGTCTTAGTAAGTATCCGCCCGGAAGAATTGTTTTCTGTTTCTGTTCTTAATTCACCTTTCTCGAGGGTGAGGATAGTTTCACCGCTTTTCCGCACGAATCTTTCTGTCGTGATGTCTCCATCAGAGACGGTTGAATATTTCCCCAGACGTGAAATCTTTCTTTTAATCAGAAATCTGAGGCGCTTATCTTCTGTCATCCGCGTCAGTTTAACTTTTTTAAAACGTTTTTTATCCGCAGACGATGAAAGCCTGAAGTCAGCACACGATGAAGTGATCACTACAAGAAGAAAAAAATGAATGGTGCGCATTGAGTTTATTGTAGCAGAGGTCTCTAAATTGGAAACTTAAGAACGTGTCGTAGATATTTTCCGGCCCATATGAAAACACCAAGCAGAAGAAGAATTGAGGCATAACCCAGGTGGGACAGATAGTGCTCCGGTAAAAGAAAGGCAGTTACCCTCGTGGCCGAAGATGTGAAGATCAGAAAGGTAATAACATAAAGTCCTTTCCAGTTTTCAAGACTCTTGTCTTTTGGCCCGTGAGACTGGATTACCCGAGTTCCGACAAGAAGTGAAAGTAACACCAGTCCATTGATAAAAAAGGCATGGCTTCCGTGGATCATGCCTTCACTCCAGGCAGCACGCAGAAGATAGGATAAGACAATGAGCCAGGCAGTAATCCATAGGCTGATTGTTAATGCTGTCCGGTCGACCGGAAGCTTCCATAACTGCCAATAACTCATTCCGATTATAAGAATAACAAGAGCTGAGATCCAGGTACCCCATTCAGTCGGTAGAAAAAAGGAGATCATGTATGTGATCATGAGAGCAAGAAAAACGGGAGGAATTGTTTTAATGATCGGCACGGGTCTTTCATATTTCTCCCGCTGGGATGCCACGATCTCAGAATGACCCATAATACCTGGCAGAAGGCGGCTACCTACTCCCAGGATGATCGCCATCACAGCGCCATGATACAAAAGTTCTTTCATCGCTTCACCATTTCCGAGGTATGAGGCGAATCCGGAGAAAATCCAAAGTCCAAGTCCGGCAAAGAGAAAGATAAAAGTGTAAGGCGGATTAGACTTTCTTTTGTGCATTCGCCGGAGAAGATAAATAAGAATAAAAAGGCCCGTGAAGCCTGAGAAAAGAAAGACGAGATCCTCCCGTTCAAAATGTGCGAAGCATACACTCAGTATAATGAGGAAAAGAAGGCCCAGTATCTCACTGGTGGATGCAAATTCGGTCTGCGAAAAGCGCGGGACCGCTGTGAAAAGAAAGCCGCCGATAAAACAAGTTACAAACCCGTTCAGGACCAGACTTCGATGCAGAAGAACAGGATAATTTTCTGCATCCCAGATTCTGGGAACCCAGATAAGTAGGCCCAGGGTAAGAAACAGAATCCCAAGTGGGAAAAATAAACGGAATGGATCTTTTTTTATCTGCTCTAAGTTCATTACTAGTTAAATAGGCGTTTATATCCTGAAGGGCAATGATCCGGAGCTTTGGAAAATATGATCTTTCTCATGTAATTATAATAGCCAGCTCGACCGGCACAAATATAGCTGATCTTTCCCTCTTCTTCCTGACCACGATCTTTAAATTTATAGACCATTGATTCCTTTCCTGATGTATCGGTAGAAAAGAGGCCATCAAATCCCCCGTCAGCAGTCGGAGTGTTTTCCTCCTGGCAAAAGCGAAGCTTATCCGCGAAAGCTTCCAGGTGATCGGCCTGCGTTTCAGTGAGTGTTACCTGGAAATTACAAGTTCCTTCAGAAATAGTATCTACCCCACCATCCGGCGCAGGTTGATCGGTGGGCCAGCCGTCATCTACAAAATTCGCCGTAAGAATAACCGGCCGGCGGTTGTAGTCGGCCCGGATCGTGAAGTCACAGTCGGTCCAGAAACCGCAATTCTCCTCAAGAACAATTGAAGTATATCTGATCCTGCGATTTGTATTTGCTTCTTCTAGTGGAACATTGGCAACAGGATTTGCTTCGTTATCATCGTCATTACCCCTTCCGCAGGAAACAATCATCAGTGCGCAGAAAAGAATACGAACAAACATAAGGTTTCCTCCTGAAACTTCTTTTAATACTGTGAAGCTTTGTTACGCCGGAGGAAAGGAACCCGTAGTCAGAAGAATAACCGAGTAGCTCGGAAGAAAAAAAATGGGAGCCGTGGCCCCCATAAAATTACTTAGTTTCGAGAGTAACTACGAGCTTAGTTACCTTGCGGACTTCAAATCCATCATCAACTGATCTTCTTTCAGTTCTTGATTTAACCTGACAGTTTCCTGTTGCTCTGGCGACACGGTAACGGAAAATTCCTACCCGGCGAACCTTAGCACATTCAACTTGCTGACCATCAACATTGAGAACTACTGAACCGCCAACAAGTGACATGCCCGGAACCTGAACTCTTACATTGTCTGGTGAAGAATCAACATCCATGCTTGTGTGAACTGCAAGTTCAACCCATGCGCGACCCATTTCTTCGTTGATTCCATATGAAGCATCCACTTTAGCGAATGACCATACCGTCTGCTCATGAAGCGGAAGCGATACAGCGAAAGCGTTAAGTGTTGTGATTGCGAGAACTGATGCGATAAGAGTTTTCATTTGTTCTTCTCCTTAGAAGATGGTTTTGTTTTTTACACTCTGTTGAGAGCTTTAAACCAAAGCGGAGATAGAAAGAAAAGATGGGGACTAAGTATTAAACGAGACTGAACACGCCCCTGACGAAGGGCCCACAATCAGGGCAAACCCTCTGAAATTTGTATCAGGTTCCCGTCATGATTGATTTTCCAGATATCCAGTTTATCCGGTTGAACCGGATTAAGGTTACCAACAGCAAACGCCTCGAATCCCTGGCCACCTTTATAGCAATCGTCTTTTTTACCTTCCTTGAAGAACTTCGCAGCTGATCCAAGGAACTTTTTATTCATGTCTTTATATGCTTCCGGAAAAATATCTGCGGTTGTCGACTTCTTTCCTTCAGCACAATATTTCTTGAAGCCCACGATATACCGGTGATGCTCTTCCTGCTTAAAATCTTTCAGCACTTCTTCGAGGTTGTTTGAAAAGGCTTTTTGCTTTTTCTGTTCGGCGAGAATTGCTGTCAGAGCAAGCTTCGCCTGAATCTGCATCATCTTCGCTCTAAAATAGATCGAAAGATATCCGGGCATGAGGAGACAATCTTCTTTCGTGAGCGGCCCCGGGCAAGTTGAAACTTCTTTCAGCCGATCCTGGCAGAGACTTGCCGTCGTGTCGGAGCAATCATCTTTGAGTTTTTTAAGGAACCCATCGCCCATTTTCGTGAAGAGCTCTCTTTTCTTGGACAGATCACGGCATATTTCATCAAGTCCATAGTGGCAGGCGCGACGAAAATATAAATGCGAGAGATTACCATTTTCATTTTTCATGATGCGACCAAGTGAACGGCAGGCGAATGGTTCAAATTTATCACAGGCCTTGTTAAGGAATGCGAGTCCCTCTTTTCCCTTTTTCTGCGCAAGAGCTGCAGTTCCCGCATAGGTGCAACCGATAATCGACTCACGCTTACAGAGCGCCTCACCGATCACATAGGAATTTTCCCAGTTCTCGCGTGCCAGATAATAAGCACCCAGCTTTTCGCACCCGTTGGCTTCGCGCCTCTGGCAGGAATCCATGAGGGACTTCTCCTCCGGAGAAATAGCGAATACGAATGTAGGGATCCATAGGACCAGTGCCAGAATGATCTTCATGAAACTATTGTAGAGGCCTCTGGCCAACATTGTCTAAAATTGACTGTCATGCGCCGGGCATCATCACCAGAATCCATAAGCTTCACTTATTCTTTACATAAGCGTTGCTTGACCGCAGGTTCGTCTTTTTTCTACCATCATCAGGTCTTGAACAAGGAAGTTTCAATGAGACATATTTTTGCCCTGCTTATTTTATTGATCACGACCCAATCATGGGCATGGGGACCGCAAGGCCACATGGTAGTTGCCCAGGTCGCCGAAAATAATCTTTCGCCTGCTGCTAAGGCGGCCATCCAGAAAATCCTGAACAACAAATCTCTCGCAAGTGTCGCTAACTGGGCCGATTCAATTAAAGGTCAGAGTGAATGGTCACATACGAAATCGTGGCATTTCGTAACGATCGAAGATGGTGATGACTACACAACCTCCGATCACAACCACGATGGAGATGTTGTTGGTGCTATTACTGAGATGGTACAGGTCCTTAATCGACAGAACGTTGATCCGGTTTCAAAAGAAAATGCACTTAAATTTCTTGTTCATTTTGTCGGCGATATTCACCAGCCGCTCCATGTAGGAAGGGGTGATGACCGCGGGGGAAATGAGATTCACATTAACTTTGAAGGAAGAAATTCCAACCTTCATGCCCTGTGGGATTCTTTAATGCTAATGAAGCAGCCGATGGATTTTACTGCCTACGCTACATGGCTTGAAACTGGTAAAGCTTTCATTCCACCTTATGACCTGCCTTCATTCCCGTTCAGCACAATTATCACTGAGGACATGAACGCACGTGCCGCAATTTATAATTTCGCTACTAGTATAGAAGGACCGATCCTTGTAACGGACGCTTACTATAAGAGAAATGTTGATCTTATGAATCGTCAGCTCCTCACCGGAGGAAAGCGCCTGGCAACTCTTCTGAATTCACTTTTTAAATAATCAGGCACCCGGGAGTGTAACGACGAATTCCGTCAGCTCACCTTCCCGGCTTTGTACTTTGATGTCACCCTTGAAAGCAGTAATGATTTCTCGGGTGATATAGAGACCAAGACCAAGACCCGCAATACTTGAAACTTTCCCGCCTCGTTCAAATTTCCCGAAGATCTTCGGGATATGATTTTCGGCAATTCCCACTCCGCGATCCCGAACCGTTAGCACCACATCACTATTTTCTTTTCGAAGACAGACATCAACTGGTTTACCGAGACCATATTTCTGGGCATTGTTGAGAAGGTTCACTAGGGCCTGTTCCATCCGGTAACGGTCAACGAAAGCAACCGGGTTTCCATCAATCGATACATTCAACTGAGTACCCGTAGCAAGAAAGTGTGGAAGCATGGCCTCAGTCACTTCTTTCACTACATCACCAATACTGACGACATCAATGTGATAGTTCATTTTGCCAGATTCGAGGCGACCCACATCCAGAAGGTCATTCACGAGAAGAGTAAGGCGATCCACCTGTTTTACAGCATTCTCAATTTTTGAAGGATCACCTGACTTTCCAGGTCTCAACATCATTTCAAGCTGAAGTCTAAGTGATGTAATAGGAGTTTTAAGTTCGTGACTTGCGATCGATAAGAATTCATCCCTTGCGCGAACTGCTTTCTGAGTCGACTGGAAGAGCTTGGTGTTATCCAGAATCGTACCTGCACGTCTGCCAAACTCCTGGGCAAGGGCAAAGTCCAGCTCATCAAATGGTTCGCGATGTTTGTTGCGACAGATACTTAGAACACCAAGGATACCATCACGAGTTCGGACTGGAATGATAACCCACGAATATGTACCCATTCGCTGGTAGAGTTCTATTTTTCTAGAGCTGGAAGGAAGAGCGAGAAGCTCTTCATCTGAGAAAGTTTTCTGAAGCGTTGGAATACCCGTTTTATAAGCGCGGTGTATTTCCTCATCATTATGTGTGAGAGGAAACTCGCGCATGAATTCGTCCAAAGTTTCCTGAAGTTTTTCGTCCTTGTGCGCACCTGCTGTCCTCTGAATTTCGCCATCTTCATTCACAAGCGAGAGAATTGACCAGTCTCCGAGGGCCGGAATGACTGCCTTCACGAAACCAATGATCGTTTCCTCATAATCAATTGATTCTGAGAGTGTTGAGATCGCTCTCGCAACAACGTTCTCTCTTTCACGGATAAGATTTCTCTCGCGTCGGGCGGCTTCTTCCTGAAGCTCCAGCGCATATTTTTTCTCACGAATTATTTTTTCAGTAATGTCTTCGGAAACTCCGAGGAGATAAAGGGGTTTTCCGTCGTTACCAAAGATGGGAATTTTCTTGGTATGGAGAAGTCTCGTTCCATGGATGGTCTGAATTTCTTCCACCGGGATATCTTTTACCGTTTTACCTTCGAGAACTTCCTTATCTAGTTTGCGGAAAAATTCTGCCTGATCAGTGGGATGGAGTTCATAGTCATTTCTACCGACAATTTCTTCGCGGGATTTACCCAGGAGCTTCAATCCAAATTCATTATAATTCAGATAGCGAAGATCATCAGCGCCCTTTACGAAAACCATAAGAGGAATGTTGTCGAGAAGTGAGTCCAGAAATCCTTTCGCCTTTTCAAGCTCGAAGCTCTCCTTAACTTTCTTCCGGTCATGCTTGTACTTTTCCATGGTGAAGCTGACCCAGACACCGATCACGGTAAGAAGAAAAAACATCAGCCCTTCGGCGGCTCCTAAATCACCTGCAGGGATGAGGACGCTGCTCGCGAGCCCCAGTCCAATGATGGTCGCGAAAATCCCGTCAACCAGACCGCCGTACCAGGAAATGAAAAAGAACCAGCCATACAAGATCACCCACTGATCAAGCGACGCCGCCGCCTTTTGGGCATACACCGCAATGATAGAGCCTAGAGCAATGAGGACGAGCCGGAGGGCCATTTTCATGGGCCGACCATAGCATAGGACAGCATCGCCGGAGCATGTTAGGATGACTCAAACCAAATATTAAGGATAAAAATGGATAGCGAACTTAAATGTCCCAAGTGCGGTTCTGATGATTCCTATTTCGATGGGAACTTTCAGGTTTGCCCCGCTTGTTTCCATGAATGGAACCTTGAAAATGCTGTTTCGAATGAAGAAATCATCGATTCCTCCATCCGTGATGCTCATGGGACAGTCCTTCAGGATGGGGATTCGGTATCGGTGATCAAGGACCTGAAGGTGAAAGGCTCATCATCAACTGTTAAGGTTGGAACCAAAGTGAAGAACATTCGCCTGGTGGAAAGTACCGACGGCCATAACATCGCCTGTAAAATTGATGGAATCGGAGCAATGAATCTGAAGTCTGAGTTCGTGAAGAAAGTTTGATTGATATTTAGCGGAAGAGATCTGATAGCTCTACTTCAAGAGCGCGCGACAGTTTGATGAGAGTGGGTAATGTCGGAACATGGCGACCACTTTCGAGTCTCTGATACCAGCGATAACCAAAACCATACTTACTCATGTCAGTTTGTTTCAGGCCCTTGGCGAGTCGCTGCTCTTTAATATTACGGGATAGCTTAAGAAGCAGTTCAACCATCTCGCTGTCATTAAGTTTACTATCAGTCATATTCCCAAGAACGACCTAGCGAAGTCGTGTCGATTTAGTTAGCGTTAATATCTTATTAATATCTCAAAAATTCGTCGATGCTGCACTGAAAAATGAATATTCGGTGGTGATTAAGTGTTCCAAAAAATTGGAACGCTATACTTCGGAGAGAAGATCGTAAACGTAAGCAGTCTTTGATGAGAAATCCAACGCATGAGTCAGATCCTCCTGGCAGAAACCCTTTCGGGAGTTAGTTCTGAGAAAGGTAATGGCGCCATACTTCTTGTCCCCTTTCATCACCGGAACACACAGAAGAGAACTCGCATTCAGATGATCCAGAAGTTCCGTATGCTCGCCTTTCACATCAATGAAGATCGGGCAATCAGGTGAAAGAACCGGATGGCAGATCATCGGGGCACTCAGCATACTGAATCTGTTCTTATCAAAGTGACCATACTTGTGTTTGGCGTGAAGGATCGATTCTTCGCGGTCGTTGGTGAGATGGATTATACATCCATCACAAAATTGATTCATGGCCAGGTTAGCAACACTCTCGAGTGTAAACTTGAAATCTTTATTTGAGTCACTTGATAACAGCGCCAGAGAAAGCAGGGTGCGGATTTTTTTTTCTTCGGCAACAGAAGCGATGAAGAGGAGTTTCTCGTCATCCGAAAGAGCGAGCTTTTTTATGATTTTCTTAGTCGCACTAACAGAAAGTTCCTGACTGTTGGTCAGGATGCGGGACAATGTTGAGGGTGCGATATCGAGAAAGTTGGCAAACCCCCTAAGTGAGTAACGACTATTTTTTTGTTTTCTTTTTTCAATTTCTCGAAGCAAAACTTTAATATGATAGGGATTTCTCATATAAATAAATTAAGGGTTTTGTTAATGAATGTGAAGACGACCTTAGTAAGACGCTCTTAGTTATTCTCAACTGAACGACTGTCATCATGGGACATCTTCGGAGCAAATAAAATGCCGGCCTTTTCCGCTTCGAGAGAAATTTCAGATTCTGGACAGCGCCCTGAATCTATTTAATCCGCCACATGGATAAGTACGAAGCCGAAGCTGTTCTACTTTTTCTGTAGAAGAAAGATCAAAACTTTTGAAATTTCCTCTGAATGGTTTTACCCAGGTTTTAGGAATAAGAACTTTCCATTCACGTCCGTCGAAAGCATCAACCGAAACTTCCAGTGGGTTATTATTCACAAAGTAAGTGAAGTCGAGCTCGATCCGGTGAACCGGAAGCGGCTTCGCAACTGAAAGAACCACCTCTTCGAAATGTCCGGGTGTACGGGAACGTGCCGACTCCATTCCATCAAACATGTTAATGGGCGCAGTTGGTGAAAGCATGGCAGAGGCCGGAGAGTAATGTTCGTCTGTGGCCGAAAGGATTTTTGCTCCTAAGGCAAGACTCGCATTATTGAATTCGCCGGAAATGCCTTTCCAGTTTTTTTCAATCTCTTCTGCGTCGGGTGAGTAAGGTATGGCCAGTGGTTTTTTTGTCTGGGGAACTTTCTCTTCATACACACGAGAGATTCCATCAAAGCTTTTCTTCTCAGTTTCCGTAAGATCCTGGTAAAGACCGAGACGGGTAAATCCGCCGTCAGGGTATTGAGAGATTCGGATCTCTTTTAAATTTTTTGTTGATTCTTTGAGCGTAATCCTTAATTCCGAATGACCCTGAAGCTTTGTCCTTGGAAGGACTTCAATCCACTCCCCGCCTACTAATCCTTCGAGCATGACTTCGGGAGAGAAGTTGCCGGTATGGTATTTGGTTGAGAGAAGAAGATACTTCACTTGCCCGGGATTTTTCAGACGTAGATGAAGAGTGTCGACCCCATAAGGATTGTGGCGGACAGTTTCCCAGCTATCCATGACCTTTCCTTGTTTACCGAAAAGCTCCGGATCAAATTTGGGAAGATGATCAGAGATAAGATTATCTGCCTGAGCAAACATCTCATCACTCACATCAACAATCTCTGCTCCGACACACAGATTGAATGAGGCCAGGGGATCTTTGGGACCTTTGTCGGAAATAGGTTCAGGCCTCATTGGCAGAAAGGCATTGAAGACAAGATTCTTGTAACCAAGATTAACTATTTCTTCGTGGCGAAGTTTATCTGTCGAAAAAGCTTTCGAAAATTTACTGGTATCAATCCCTTCAAGCTTCATTTCTTTGAGAATGTGTTGAGCGCATTCAGCAATATAAAGCATGCCCTCGTTATCCTTATTCGCAAGAATAACCATCCCCTTTCCACGATCGTTTCCCTCATAGCAGTGGAGAAATAGGCAACGGAAGCCGTCGTTTGCTCCCTGATGAATCATGAGCTTGTTGTCACCGGCATAGGCGATAAAAATTCCGAGACCCATGAGTGATCCCATGAATTTTCTGCAGCCCTGATCCAGACCATGAAGCATGATTCTGGCAGTGTCGTGAGAAATACCACCCGAGCCTTTTACGTCATGATAGGCACTTTCAAGATGATGGAGAAATTTCGCCATCGCACCAGCAGTTCCCATTCCGCCAGCGGCGAAAGCGGGAAACATTTTTCTATTTCCGGATACAGTCGCACCAGAATCATTAAAACCCGTGGCGTATGAATGACCAGGAAGAGTTTCCTGCTCGAAGCTCCAGTCCTTCATGCCAAGACTATCAAGAAATTGTCTCGTGAGGATCTTGACCGATTTCCCTTCCAGGGATTCAATCAGGTGCTCAAGGACAATAAAGCCTCCACCGGAATATTGAAACTTTTCGCCGGGAGGATTCACTACTTTGATTGCCTCATATCCATATTCCTGATTTCCAGAAAGAAATTCAGAAACTGGCGGCATCTTTCTGTCGGCAGGAACACCATTCACATAATGTAGGTTGAGGGCCTTGTGGGACATGAGGTGTTCGATAGTAACTGAATCACCGGCGGGAATTCTATACTTGGAGCTCGTTGATTCCAGGAGTTTATTGACTGAAGTTGATAGGGGTATCTTCTTTTTCGTAAAGTATTCGACAGCAAAGGCTGAGGCCACAGACTTACTCAGCGACGCCATTTCAAACCAGGTGGAGTTCTCACAATCACCGAAACGGAGTTCCTGGATCTTTCCATCACAGAGAAGTGCAATCTGTGCGGCCTGGATCTTCCGGGTTTCGCGAAGAGATGAAATCTCCCTATGAAGAGGATTCACTGGTCTTTCATCGATCCGTTTTTTAGTGATTTCCCAAAGGGCAGAACGGGCATTTGCCCACTCCGTTTCGCGTGGATTCTCAAACCTGTTTTTTAGAAGAGTGAGAAGTTCAGTTCCACTTTTCCCTTTGGCGGAGACGAGGAACTTTACACCGAATTTTTGACGATACTTTCTTCCCCATTCAAGGAGCTCGTCCTGGGAATCTGTAACCTTTGCCTGCTCGGACTTTGCCATGGCATCAAGTCCTTTGGGCTTTTCTCCGATATCCCCGTGAAAGCTTGCAGCGGCGAGAACATCTTCCTCTGAAAAATTCCGGATCATCTTTTCCATGCCGGCATAATCGAGCATTAGTGAATGAGCGAATGCCGACGCAAAATTCTGACTCCCGCACATTTCAAAAAAATAATGAAAACGATTCACATCTTCTTTCAGTGAAAACTTAGCGGGATCAAGATAAAGCGCCTTCATCCATGGATCAGTTGAGTCACGAATGGTTTTTACCGTAAATGGAAGGAAGAGCTGGGTAGCGAACTCAACCGGATTTTTATCCGTCATAAGTTTCAGCATGAGATTCATCGCTACCGGATACCACTTCGAAGTTCTCTCATCCCACTTAACCTGAACAATCTTCTTAGCATCAGAAAGATCTTTCCGAATGAAATGCATCTCTTCGTGGGCGATGCGGATAAAATCTCCAATAGGAAAGCGGCCATGATAAATTTCATGCCAGACTTCCCAGCGTGATCTCTCAGCAGTTGCGAGATCATCCATTACCCTTGCCGGAACTCCCCCAACAGTGGTGGGGAGGGCGACACATCCATTACCTGAAAGCCAGTCAGTAATATACTGAAGCGACTGGAAGACATTGTAGCGGATTTCATCAGAGTGATTGTTTGCGATGTAATTTGATTCTCTGATATCGGCCACAATTAGTGAGCGCGCGTACATCGGATCTTTCTTATCGAGGCCCTTGATATCCGGACCGTGGATAAAATCGAGAACTTCCTTGTGATATTTTTCTTCAAGAAGTGTCGTCACCAGGGTGTTGAGCTTTGAAGAGTCCCCTTTCTGGTGAAACTTCCAGGCCTCAACCAGTGCAAGACCCAATCGTACGAAATCCGGATGAGCAACCCAAAATCCAGTGAGGTCACGCTTAAACTGAGTGATGACATCGCGGATATAACCTTTGAGAGTGATCTGAAATGAAGGTGAAGTGATTTCAGGAGTTGTGGGGAGAATGCCGTACATTCCTCCGACCTTGATTCCTCCACGAGGGCCCACGACATCAGCAAGAAGATCATGCGATCCCTTGATGTATTTAATCACAATATCCGGATCGGCCTTGACCGGAATCCGGTAATTCGAATCTTCCTTAAAGATTCTCGCAGTAGAAGCAAGATAATCATGCCAACCAAGAGATGCGCCGGCGAAATATGGATAGAGCTCATCCATCATTTCATGAACTCTGAAAACTGCACGGGGATTTTCGAGAACAATCATGAGGCGGATTGAACCCATCTCATATTCCGGATGGAGCTTTTTAAGTTTTCTTTCCGCAGTTTCCATCATGAGACGGATATAACGGGCCTCTTCTTCGTTTTCGAGCTTTGGAACATAGAATGCGAGAGCTTTCTTATTCTTCCAGTTCCGGAAGAAGTGAAGAGCAAAGTCATAAAGATGAAGAGGTATCGCCTCATCCTTGTAGAACATGAAAAACGATGGAAGAGCGAGACCAGGAAAACGTTTGATCGGGAGTGAGCGCTTTTCATCAGCAAGCTGGTACTTATCGAATGAAATTGTTCCTTCAAGACATCCCGTGAGATTAATACCTGCAGCGATCAGATCCTCGCGCATGGGAGTTTTGGAATCTTCATCGTCTGCTCCCCACTTGGGAAGTGACTGATGAGTCTCAAGAAGCTCAGATACTACCTCCGGCTCACCTTTAAGCTTTCGGTGAAAAGCGTTCATGGCATTCACGGAAAGTTTTGCATTATCCGGTGGACCAAAAAGAGTCACATGGTTTCCAGCAAGCCATTCTGGAAGAGGAGCAATTTTCTTTTCAGGTTTTGCTTGAGCGTAGTCAGGAGTTTTGGGGCCCATGACAATCCGGCCATCGCCGTCTTCGAGACCCATGACAGTTTTATAATCAGGACTTAAAAAATCGCGCTTAAGATCACGGTTAAACACAGCGAGTGACTTTGTTCTCTCATCGATAAATTTCCGGTCACGCATCCGGCGATTCAAAACCAGATCGAGTTCAGGTCTAAGCTCTTCATAAAGCTCGCAAAGAAACTTCAGCGATTCAGCGTTCTCAAGACCACCGGTCTCACCAGCATGCATGAGTCCATCCACACCGGGATATGGTTTTGCAGATTCAAGAATGTGCTCTTTAAGTTTTGGAGAAAGAAAGTCGTCGTAGTATCTGATCACATAAGCCCCCGGGATTTGGGAGAAAGTATATCAGTTTCTCCCCGGGAGCCGTAGTATGAAATTCCCGCCCATGCATTGCATTCAAGGGCGGGGTAAAGTTGTATTAAAGGCCGAAGACTGTACCTGAAGTACCGATGCTGAACTGTCCACCCTGAAGGCCATTACCCTGGAGGTTCTGTTTTCCCCATATCTCACGATCAGCATCGTTAATGGCGATTGAGTTCTTCTCATTACAATCCGGGAGATCGCGGGCAATTCCCATAGCGAGAACGAAGCCAGAGGTCCCTTTATCGTGAAACAGGCCTAAAAAGTTTTTCTTCGGTTTAAGAACTTTTAAAGGTTCTCCATCTCTTGAAAGTGGTATTTCGATTTTTGCTAATTTTTGCGGGCGATCAAGATTCTTCACTAAGAACATCCCTTGCTGATTCTGATCCTGTGGGAGATGAAGTGAATTAAACTGCACCCCATATCCCATCCCACCATAAATTATTTTTGGGTCAAAGTTGTAATTTTGAGTTTTAAGATAGATTTCAAGTTTCGCTTGTTCAGCGTCAGTGAGTTTAAGACGATCAAGACCATGAAAGCTGATGTCACAGCTGACGCCTGCATGGGCAAAAGAAGTAATGAGGAAAAGCATCGCTAAAAATTTCATGTGAACCTCCAATAGTTTCCATTGAAGATTGCATTCTCAATGCCAGTCCTGAACTCAAACAATTAAGAACTTAGAACGCAATAAACAGATACTTCTTATACACTGTCTCAAATAGTGACAGTTCAGGTTCCTCGGTAAGTGGAATAGCCGTAAGGATTAAGAAGAAGTGGAACATGATACTTCCGCTCAGTGGATTTAATATTAAAGACCACTGCCGTGTTCATGAAGAAACTTTCTTCGCTCTTAAAATAATCTTCGATATGAAAAGTAAGGCGATAAACACCAGTTTCTTTCGGACAATCGTATACAATTCTTCCGTCATTATTGGTCTTATCAATTCCTACCGGCTGCCAGCCCTTATCGGTTTTCTTTTCAAGGACAACTGTAACTCCGGATGCGGCCACACCCTTGGTGGTGTCAAGAATATGAGTCGAGATCATGGTTTGCCTTTGAAAGAAAATTGAAGGTCAGTTGCACCACTGTCGGTAATGATAATTTCCTGAGTTTGAGTTCCGTAGACCTCGTGCCAGGCCTCGACAGTATATTTTCCAGCAGGAAGCTCAGGGAGTTTAAATTCTCCGCGAGAAGAACTGATGGCATAGAAAGGATGATCCATCACCGCCACATAAGCTCCCATCCACGGATGGACAGAACATTTGGCCTGAAGAAATAGCTCGGGCTTCTTAAAGATTTTTGTGATCCGCTGATCTTTTTTCGGCATGGCCACATTGAATCTCTCATTCTGTGTTGTTACCGAACGGACATTGTGAAAGACAGCATCCGAATTGACGAATGTCACTTTCTGACCAACCCGGGCAGCAGCCAGGCGCGGATGATACATACACCCTCGCTGATCCATGACTACTTCTTCTGAAGGAACTGGATCACTACTTGGAGGAGGATTTTTAATCGTAATCAGAACATTCTGAAGTTTTCCATTACTCACGATCACTTCATTGGAATAAACAGCATCACTGCTTTTTCCACAGCCCGCAGGAATCGTAAGTCTTTTGCCCTTCGGTGGTGTTCCTTCAAAGCTCACAGTCCCATTCACCGGATAAGTTTTTCCATCAGTCACAATCGGAACAGCAACTGGCCGAGCTTCAACTTGGGAAGATTCCACCGGGATAGCCACCGCGCCAACTGACTCTTCCTTGGGAAGCGATGTCCACACAACGACAAAAGCAATAAGAGCAATTCCCATTACTGCAGCAGTCATCGACCTTTTAGGATTTGAGAGTCTCACCACAAAGTATTCACGAATGGCAGCGCCACCAGCAGTGATAATAAGAAGAATGAGCCAGTTGAGATCATGCCCATACGTATTCGGAAAGTGATTCGAGAGCATGACAAAGATTACCGGAAGAGTGAGATAAGTATTGTGAGTAGAACGGTTCTTAGCGTTTTTCCCCCAGTCCTGGTTAACCGCTTCACCTTTTCGTGAAGCCTCAACCATCTTGATCTGACGGGGAATGATTCGCATGAAAACATTCGCTGTCATCCACGTGCCCATCATTCCGCCGATGTGCATGTAGGCCGCGCGACCCGAGAGAGTCTTACAAAGAAAATACGACATGCCTGCGAGCCACAGGAGTGTGACGATGTGACCAATTATGGGTTTGTCTTTCGTGAGTTTCATTTCCCAGAGGAGATCGTAAAAGAACCAGGACCCGATTAGAGAAAAAAGACCAATCGCGATTCCTTGTCCGTGAGTGATATCCGAAACCATATCATCGAGCAGGTATGTTCCATCACCCCAATAATAAATCAGAATCATGAGCATCATGCCGGACAACCAGGTCCAGTACGATTCCCACTTAAACCAGTGAAGCTTCTCCGGAACTTTTGTTGGTCCCATCAGAAGTTTTTCTACGTGATAAAATCCTCCGCCATGAACCATCCATACTTCACCAACATGACCAGGATTCTGAGAAGAAGAATTTCTTTCAAAAGAACGATCGAGCCACATAAAGAAAATAGACGTTCCAATCCAAGTCACTGCCACAGTAATGTGCAGCCAACGCACGAGAAGGAGAAGCCAATCGAAGATGTCCTGATTCACTGGTCTAACCCCCAAAAGAGCAAACGACAAATAGTCCCTGATTAAACCATTTCGAAGGTATTATCGCCATCAAGGAATGCGCTTGACGCGTACTGGAAATGGCCTTCCAATAGATGAATGGTTAAATGGATTATCATCTTCTTCGCGGCCGGGTGCTTCTTACTCTGGAAACAGAACCAAAAAGAAGCTGCTGCACCGAAAAGCTCACCTCAATACCGTGAACTTGTCTCGAGCACAACCTGTGAAAAAAAAGCATCGTGTGCGCTTGTTTACGTCACACCCTGGTGTCCTGCCTGCGAACAGCTGTCTCCAATACTTTCTCAGTGGAAGGAAAAATCACTCAAGGATCCTGATGCGGGATTAAAGATCATCGTGGGCATGGAGAGAAACTCAGGCGATAACAAGAAAGTGGCAGAACGTTACGGAGAACACTCAATCATCGATGAAGATAAATCGCTTCATGAACTTCTGAAAATCAAGCACTACCCTACAATCATTCTGGTCGGGAAGGATGGTGTTATTGAGAAGCGTGACCAGGACGCAATAATGTGGGCCGCCAAAAAATACGAGCTCCGACCGTAAGTCCAAGGAACATCAAGCACTGTCGTCCTATTAGACACCCTGTAGATTTTTTCAAAGAGACCCTGCCCTTCCCCTTCAAGGGGCATAATCAGGGGATATGCGTTCATTCTTTATTTTATTATTCACTATTATTACTTTCATGAGCTTTCGAGCTTCGGCTTATGAGCTTGAGCCTTTCATTAACTTCCTCCGCTCAACACCAGCTTTCATGAATGGCGAAGTATCGTTTAAGGCCCAGTCAATTCTTTATGAAGAAGGCTGGACGATCGTGAAGATCGTACCTAATCAAAATATTGAATTCACTTTTCAGGAAGATTATCTGCAGGTGCGCCCACTGAATGCTTTTTATGTGAAGTATGGTGGAATGCGCGTTTATATCAAATCTGTCACATGGACACCGTCAGGAGTGAAGACAGTGTCTGAGCTTCCGGCCGATATCACTGGTCTTTCACGCGGGAAAGTAAGCCGCGAAGTCGCTGATGTTCTCGAAGGGATTTTCGGAAGACAGCTTCATCGTGCCAATGCATATCTAAAGCGCGTTCGTCGTCAACAGACTCTGGGACAGGTTTTTGATATCGCCAAGGCAGTGGTCTATGTTTTCACACGCTCCGATTCTACCGGTGGAGTTTCTCTCCCGGATTATCGAGGGGAACTCGGACTTAATTTTCTTCCTCCGAAAGGAAAAGCATTTAATCTATATGGTATGAGAGTCGGAATCCGTGAGCGCGATCATTATCGTGCGAGCTTCCGCTTTGCAGGAAATAGCAAGGGTATTTATCCTTATTCCGCCGAGCTCGTTTCACGACTGGGTTCTGATATTAATCAGGGTGGAGAATACAAGGCGATGAAGCGACTGGTTCTTGAAACGGTATCACTTAACTCTACCGGCATTGGTCTCAAGCTTCATCTCGGTGCCAGTGAAGTGATTGGTGGAATTCTTTCAGGCATTGAAGAACTTGCCCGTCGTCGCGGTGAAAACGTATCGTGCAATCGTTGTGAAGAGATGTCGAGCTTCCCTTCTGTACGGATCCAGGTTGAAAGCTGGGTAAGAACCGCAATCATGGCCCAAATCGATGCCCTATGGCAGTACCTCCCCGGCTTCAACATCAGTCCAAAAATTCTTAACGCATTCAAGCGCCGTGAACTTTGCCGGACAAAAAATTTAAGTTGTCTTCAGAAATGCTCGAGAAACATCAATAATGAAGATGAAGTTAAATCCTGCAAGAACACATGTGACCGCACGATGTTGGCCTGTCTAAGAAATTGACCAGCTGAAAACTTTGCAATTCTAATTTTTGTTCCCTAACGTTCGGGGATGAAAAACTTTATCCTTTTTCTTTGTCTTATTCCTCTCCATTCATTTGCCGACGAACACAAACACCTTGTGACTTTCGGAAGTAATGGCTTCGGATGGTCCGGGGCAGTTGAGCAGATGGAAACAAGGGATGCTTCGGTGTTCAGTGAAGTTGATTATTGGCTGAACAATATCGGTGTGAATTATGGTTATAGGCTCGACCAGCGCTACGTTGTTGGAGCGCATCTTCAGGTTTATAATTCGGAGTACAGATTCAAGATGGGGAATGCTTCTTCACCAGTGGAGAAAGAGGGACTCGTTTTTGGCCTTTATGCCCTCTATAATTTCTCCGATACCATTGCAAACACCTGGTACACAGGAATCGCTATTTCTCATTTCTCCGATGAAGAAGAAACTTCTCACAATATCGCCCTGGCCGAAAGTAAGAATCCTTTTGAACTGGATGATGCCGGTGAGATCTATGAAGTGTTTGTCGGCAGACGATTCAGCCTCAAGAAATGGAATATTGAACACCTGACATATGCTCCCCAGATCGGAATTTATATGAAAACCCACAGCAAGGATTTCAAAGATCAGGATATTAAAGATGGTTTCGGCATCTCATTTCAGCCTGTGCGCTTTGATTTCCTTTTCTAGAAATCTCCGGGAGCATTCTCAAGTGTCGTCTTGATCTGAGAGTTAGCGGTCACGATATCCATCGCAAAGAAAAGTGCATCGATATTCAGAGTCAGAGTTCCTGCTGCGCTCACAGTATAAGATCCATTGAACTTGATGGTGATCGTTTCCTGGGAAATGAAGCTCCCGTTGCCATTCATGAATTCGACACTCGGTTTACCAGGAACGCCGGTACAGTCTTTCTCAAGATCAAATTCAATCCTTTGATAAACTCCTTCCGGCACACTTACGGTTAAGAGATTTGTACCGGCGGGATTGATATCGACTTGCCCAAGTTCAAGGTCCACATTCGACCCGGCAGTGAAAGGATCTGGTTTAAAACGAAGTCTCTTGAAGCAGAATTTCGCATTCGAGATTGCAGCATGAGCAGAAGGAATGAAAAGGTCAAAAGTCTTTTTCATCATGGCAAATGGTCGCTCATCTTCCATTCTCAGCGCCACGGCATGCTTGGGTGTAGCCGGATTACCGGTAGTCGTCGGACTGCAGGCCGTTGTCGCAATTATGAGAATCGTTAATAAAAATAAATTTTTCATACCGCCGGATCCTTAGTTGAAAGAGGAAAGCCAAGAAATGAAAAATGATAAACCTTATCCCCAGGTTCACTGTTTTCGTGAAGGGCGCTGATTTTTCTTAAGGCCTCTTCCAGAATGATTCTTGCTTCCGGAAATTTTTCCTCAAGAATGGTCGTAGTATGGCCCAGGACATATCTTTCCTCTGAGGGTATTTTATAAATAGACTCGACCGCCTTCCCAAGTATCTGGTCATGGAAGCCGGATAACGACAGCTTATAGACTTCGCCGTCACAGTTAAGAGATCGGACAATTCCGTCTTTTGCCAATAATCCGTGTTTTTTGAGGAAATTAATACTCTTACGAATTTCAGGCAAAGGCACCTTGAAAACGAGTCTCTCACTTATCCATTGAGGATCCTCTACAAAATCAGGAAGAGAACTCATTTCCCGAATAGCAACATTCCACCATTTCTTCAGATATTTGTATGTGACCACGTTTTCCGAACCTTCTTTGAAATGCTGAAAGCGAGATAAGTTCTCAAACGCTTTACTTTTTTCTGCGGGTTCAGCGTATTCGAAAATGATGATCTGTTTGAGCCACGATATTTCCTGAGGATTCCAACCGAGAACAGGCGCCCATTGATCAATATTTGCTGAGGTTAATGGACGTTTACCTTTTGTGAGAAGACAGATGAAGGAAGGTGAGACGCTGAGTTTTTTTGCCAGATTTCTCATCGAAACACCTTCCCCCTTGTACCATTCTATAAGATCAGCAAGATAAGTCTGTGAGGAACGATAGCTGTAGATAACCGGTCTTGCTGATCTTGTTTTCATAAATTCCTTAGAGGGTTCCGCTCACTGATTCGAAGGCTGTTTTTAGTGAACCTACACCATTGTATGCGTTGGCAGCGTTAAGGATATCCTGGATCCCGAGCTGGAGAATTTCTGCTCCATTAACAACAAAGACTCCATCGAACTTGATCTTGATATTTTCACCAGAACTAAAAACTCCGAAATCATTTGAGAGATTCAAGCTCTTTGCTGCACAAGCAGGTTCAAGGTCAAACTCAACTCTGAAGTAAGTGTCAGCGGGGACGTTTACGACACCAAGATTGGTACCGGCAGTCGAGATCGAAACCTGACCAAGATTCAGATCAACATTTTCATCTACCAGGGGATCATCAATATCAGTAATAGATTTCTTTAAGCGCATGCGCTTAAAACAAAGTCTGAGATCAGAAACTGCCGCATGAGCATCAGAGATAAAAAAGCTGGAGAAACCTGCAGTGGTGTAAGCACCCAATGAAACACTCACCGGCTGAGGGCCTGAAGTTAACGGAGACTTATTTCCACCCGGCTGGCATGAAGCGAACATGAGAAGAACGAAGAGAACAACCAGATTACGTACCATTTGAAACTCCCTTGTTACCGGCCTCGGAGAAGCTGGTGTTGGGATAAGTTTAGTGCGCAGCTAGATAATTATAAAGCTAAAGCAATTCTTTAGTCAACACTAAGCATAAGATCTAGCGTAATTTCAACTCTTTGCTGCGCCTAGTGAAAATCATTGGATACTTACTAGTCAACACCTAGAGGTATGAGTGTGACCTCGCTCAGGGCAGGATGTTCAATATTTAGCTTCAGGATAGCAAAACCGGGGAGGTTTTCCTGATCATATTTTCCGCCTGCACCTGAGATAATCTGCCTTGTTCCTTGAACATTTCCTTCATCATTTAATATGTGTTCGTGTCCGGAAAAGAGAATCGCAAATTTTCCAATCACATATTCTTCGAAAAATTCTTTAACTTTATTTGTGGCCGGGCCATGCCTCTTCCCTGAACTGACATAAGGATGATGACTAAAGGCGGCCATGTACTTGCACCCTTCAGTACTATGTGAAATCCATTTAGACTCTTGCTCAAAAAGATCAACCGAAGCATGGAAGTTCGTATCTAGAAAAAAGAGACAGGTGTCCCCAATGCGTTCGCGGAAATAAGAAGCGGGATGAGTGATTCGCTTGTCCTGTGAAGATAGTTTTACCCAGGCCTCGACATTTCCTTCATAATCATGATTTCCGAGAACCAGATAGATTTGTCCGAAACTTCCATAAGGCTTAAAAAAATACTCTCGGAGGATTGTGTCTTCGGATGACTTTATACCCTTGGGGTAAATCAGATCGCCCAAAAGGATAAGTTTCTGGCAGCCTGAAGCCTTCATTGCTTCTGCAACTTTTATCTGAGTGGAAGACCCATCACCAATGTCACCTACAACACAAAAAGAAATTGTCCCTTTTTCATCTTTCACCAGCTGCACCGGCCGAATCCGGGAGCACGAAGAAATAATGAGGGTAAGAAGGAGAAGTAAAAGGAATTTCATGCATTGATATTGGCAGTCGGGTGAGAACAATCCTAGGCTTGGAGCGGTCAGCAAAACCTTTCAAGTATTCGAAATGTCGTAAAGTAACAGGCCGATAAATGAAAGAACGGATAATGGGCCATGCAAAAAATCATCCGCTTTGAAAGAGTGTCCTATTCCATCCCCTATGGTGAATCCATCCTGGAAAATGTCCAGCTTGAGATATCTGCGGGCGAATACATTGGAGTGCTGGGACACAATGGTGCAGGTAAGACGACTCTGATGGATCTTCTTATGGGATTCAGAAAAGCTTCATCAGGAAGCCTTACTGTTTTTGAAGAAGACCCACATGCCATTGCCAGAAGCCATCGAAAGGATGTTGTTTTTCTTTCTCAGGATGTCGGTATCAAGGGTTCAGTCACGATCAGACAGTTCTTAGATTTTCATTCTGATTTTTTTCCGAAATATTCAAAGAATGAAGAAGCGCATCTCCTGAAAGTATTCAAGCTTGATCCGGAACAAAAAGTGGGATCACTCTCCACCGGTCAGCAGAAAAAAGTTCAGGTAGTCGCCGCTTTCTCTACCTGTCCAAAACTTATTCTTATTGATGAAATCACAGCGGTAATGGATCCGGAAACGAGAAAGATCTTTTTTAAGGAGCTTGATCGGATCCGGAAAACCTATTCGCCGGCGATTCTGCTTGCGACGAATATCGCTGAGGACCTGGTCGAAAGATGCGAAAAAATCATTTTCATCCAGGATAAGAAAAGCTCACTTCATTCGCCAGAGGAGATTAGTAAACTCTTCAACCTTCAGCAGGAGGTTGCATGAGTCTCTTGAAGCATCTGAAGGCAGTTTATAGCTGGAACAAATTCTATTACCTTTCCACTGCCGGTCTCACTAGTGTTTCAGGAATCCTTTATTATATTGATATCGATGTTCTATCGCTCATTACCTATCCGCTGGTCATGATTGCTCTCGTAACTACTTTCATATCTTTCAAGAGAGATTTCTTTTCATTTAAATATCTCCAGTCACTTCCTTTGACCAAGCAGGAACTTTTTAATTTAAAGATTGGCGAATCACTCGTTAATCTGGCTCCACTATTTTTTTGGGGCATCGTCTTCAGTCCGATTGTCTGGGAGCTTTTCTCAGATTTAAAAATGTCAGGGCCAATCGATTTTTTAAAACTTTTTGCAGCATATTCAATTGGAGCGGCCCTTGTTTCCATCTGGTCGTTTTACATCATCTACGAAGGAAGTCGTTCGGCATTCGTAAAAAGTGAGCGACTAGTTGCCGTCAGGACATTTATTTATTATTTTGCTGGATCAATTCTTGTCATTTATGCCTGCATTATATCAGCCATGCTTCTTCAGACCTTTAATGCACAATTGCTATTGGATATTTTTAGTTTCCTCCAGCCTTTGAAGTCTATGTGGGGCTTAATCGCTCTTGGTTTCATATTCATTCACTTCGAATATCATCGAGTCTTCCGCAGATGGCTTGAAGAGAAACGCTCTTATGTTAAAAATAACTGGAAGCCATTGAAAGACATCCCTCTCATTGCGCTGGCAATAGCACTGGTGATTCTCCCTCCCGCATATATTATCAATGGGAATGCCAACAGGTCTGTCTACGGAAAATCATCACTTCTGGAAGCGATTCGAAACAAGAACATGGTGGAGATCGACAGACTTCTAAAAGATGGCGCTAATATCAATTCGAAATCAAGCACTGGTTATTCTCCCCTTATGGCTGCCGCACATCTGGGTGATGAAAAGATATATTTTTATCTTCTCAGCAAGGGTGCTCTGAAAGAAGGAAGTCTTAAGGCATACCCACATTACGATCTTGCCTGGCTCTCGCTTAAAGGGGGGAACGAGGCCATTGTGAGAGATATCTATGACAATAAGCTGGCAAATCACCCTGTTGATGGAGTCTACCCCCTTCATCAAGCCACTTTATTATGTAAGGAAAGGATAATTGATCTTCTGCTTGAGCTAGGAGCGGATCCGAACGTAAGAATAACAAATAAGAAGAAAGATTTGGGCCAGACACCACTTCACTTAGCTTCGAAATGGAGCTGCATGAACGGAGCTGTATCGTTAGTTGATGCCGGAGCAAAACTTGATATCAGAGACTCTATTGGGAAACTAGCCTCTGCGTATGTCAAAGACTGGAATAAAAATCTAAATTACTATATGGAAAGAAAATCCCGCTCACCGGCAGGGAAATAATTGGCGGGCGAGTGAAGCTTAAGCCGAAGGCTTATAAGCTACCGAGAGGAGCCAATTATAGCGCCAAAGGCGAAAAATAATAAAAAAAGGCCCCACGTGGAGGCCTTTTGTCATCGATACAATTAATTATTAATTAAGTGAATCGAGCTCTCTTTCACCTGAATGAATCATTCCATCAATGCGTGTACGGATCTCTTCGACATTGTCACGGACGAAAGTCTGAACTTCCTCGTTACGGAACATGCGAAGGAATACAGGTACGAGTGCAGTGATAGCAACTCCGCCGAGCACATAACGGGTCATAGGCTTTCTGAAAAGTGCTACTCCCAGCTTACGATAGTCGCGGATAATGTTCACGTAATCCTGGTTAATCTGTTTCTGAATACGAAGTGCACTTGAACCTGTTCTTGTTGCACGTGTTGCTGTTCTTCTTGTTCTTGTTGAAGCCATACATCCCTCCTGGTGAAATGTTTCTGAAAAAAAGAATAGCAAGAGAAGAGCGAGAGTCAGCATAAGAGTGGCCTAATCATGACAGACATTCTTACTTAAGAAACATAGGTACAAACTTTGCATACGTAATTGAGTGATCGAAAACAGGTCCAACGCGATCTTTCAGGACCAAAACAATATGCCTTATTCACTGCTCAATTACGGGAAAAATTACCTTCGATACTCTCTGAGAGGGAGAAACTCATGAAATATGTGAAACTCGTTATCTCGTTCGTACTCTTTATTTCTATCTCCGTTCTCGGAGTTGATATTTTTCAAAAATCCCGGCGGCTTCAGACAACTAAGGCACAGTATGCTGAGATCAATAATTTTTCCTACGGACTATTCAGTATTGATAAGTGGAAAACTCAGCTGACCCAGATTGTCTCTGATGAGATCGGAAGTCTCTCTTTTAAAGGTGAGACTGGAAGTACCATGAAAACTCATCTCGAAAAGCAGCTAGCAATTCTGATTGATAAAATTGCTATTCGAATTAAAACGCAAAACTATAAATCGAACAAAGGCTGGATTAAGCAATCTTTCATTGATTCATTCGTGAATGTGGAAGAAATTAAACAAGGGATTCCCGAATACGCAGATGCCATGATGAAAGAGATCTCTTCTCCGCGAACTGAAAAACAATTGAAGGGCCTCCTCAAAACTCATGTTGACGAGTATATGAGTGAAACCTTTGATAAGCAGGATGCTGCACTCAGAGTCGCATTAGTAGCAAAGTACGGACACGGGGATGAAGTGAAGGCCAAGACTGTACTTGAGAAAAAACTTACTCGAGGAAGCTCCCGCGGTCAGGAAGAGGCCTGGTGGATGATCGGATTAGCTGTCGTTTTATTCCTGCTTCTTGGAATTTCGAAAAGGCCTCTTAATCCCCCTGAATATTTCATCCTGAGTCTTACTCTCCTTGTTCTCATGTTTGTAGGTGTCACAACACCGATGATTGATATGGAAGCAAGGATTTCAGAACTTTCATTTGTCCTGATGGATCACCCGGTAGTTTTTAAAGACCAGGTCCTGTTTTTCCAGAGTAAGAGTATTCTCGATGTCTTTCATATCATGATTGTTCATAAAGAAATCCAGATGAAGCTTGTGGGACTTCTCCTGGTTACCTTCAGTGTGATTTTTCCTATGTTCAAGCTCTTATCAACCATGGCTTTTTACTACGATTACTGTGCCGCCAGAAGTAAGAAGCTTGTCCGGTTCTTTGTTCTTCATTCCGGAAAATGGTCTATGGCCGATGTGCTCGTGGTAGCGATTTTTATGGCCTTCATCGGTTTCAACGGGATCATTAATAGCCAGCTGAAAAACATCCAGGAAGCCGGAGGCCAGTCAATGGGAATCCTGACGACCAATGGAACTTCTCTTCAGCCCGGGTATTACGTTTTCCTCACCTACACCATCCTGGCGCTTTTTCTCTCGAACTTCCTGAAAAATCGTCCCTATGATTGTAAGAAGGGGCCGTCTAGAAACTAGACACTCCCGAAAATTTTTGTTGTTTCTGGGCGATTATGTCCGGTTAATTTCGGAGCGATTATGTCCTATTGGACTCTAGCCGGACTTTCGTAGTTTCGACTTATCTCCATAATCATTGAGCCTCTTCCTAGCCGAGACTTTGCAGTGAACCTTTCTGCCCATGATATCGAAGCTGTAAGCGCCGTTAAGGTGCAAATTTACGTTTATCTCTCTGCCTGCGTAGTTTTTAACCTCATCAATGACCCAAGT
>JBKJPL010000055.1:0-5030 GCA_046595005.1 Bacteriovoracaceae bacterium
AGAATCACTTCCTGTCCTTTTTCTAAGACAAATGTTTCTGCACTCACAGTCTTGCCATCGATCTTAACAGCGTTCTGCTTCAGAAGACGGCGCCCCTCTCCATTGCTCTCAATGAACTTAAGTTCTCTCATGAGATCGAGAAGTGGAATCTGTCCGTGCTGGCGTTCTGATATTTCAACATCATCAAGGATCTGTTTCTTAGAAAAGCGTGCTTCAAACTTTTCTCTTTCTTCTTTCCCGGAATCTTCACCGTGATAGTAACCGGTGACTTCTGCAGCGAGAGCTTTCTTACCTTCCATCGGATGAAGTGCACCCGAAGTCAGATCAGCAATTGTCTTATCAACTACAGTCGCTGGTTTTCTCGAAAGAAGAAGATAATATTTTTTCATGAGCTCATCAGAGATCGACATGAGCTTACCGAACATATTTGTTGGTGTGTCCGTGAGAGCAATATAGTTATCCATCGACTTCGACATTTTATTCACACCATCAGTACCTTCTATTAAAGGCATCGTGAGAATACACTGAGCTTCCTGCTCGTAGGCATACTGAAGATGACGACCCATCATGAGATTGAAAGTCTGATCAGTTCCACCAAGCTCGAGATCTGCTTTCAGATGAACAGAGTCGTAACCCTGAAGAAGTGGATAAACCATCTCGTGAAGGTAGATTGCTTCTGAGTTTGTGTAGCGCTTATTGAAATCATCCCGCTGGAGCATGGCCCCAACTGTTCCCTTCGCCATCAACTGGATAAGTCCCAGTCCGTCAAATTTCCCAAGCCAGTCTCTATTGAACACAACATGAGTCTTAGTCATGTCGAGAACTTTTCCAACCTGCTCTTTGTAGGTCTGAGCATTCAGCATAACTTCTTCGGCAGTGAGAATAGGACGAGTTTTATTTTTGCCTGTTGGATCACCAATCTGGGCTGTGTAATCACCGATCAAGAAGTAAACTTCGTGACCAAAATCCTGAAGGAGACGAAGCTTCTGAAGAACGACTGTGTGACCAAGATGAATATCCGGACGTGATGGATCTGCACCAAATTTAATCACCAGAGGCTTCTGCTTATCGAAAGATTTTTTGAGTTTTTTTAGTAACTCATCTTCTGGGATAATTTCGAAAGCTCCACGCTTAAGTTCTTTGAGCTGATCCTCAGGGGACACAGTAATACGCGCCATAGCTTCTCCTTAGCCAGATCATTTTATGGGAATCAGACCCGCCAGCCAACTTTTTTAAGCCAGAGCTCAAACTCCAGGGCTTTTTTCTCAGGGTCTTTGGGAGGTCTTTCCTCTGTTACCCGCGAAACTTCTGCGGGCATAGGCGGAAGACCCATGGATCTTCTCCTGTAAGGTAGGGAGGAAATATCCTGAATCGCGGTGGGTTTCATTTCACCTTCATGCCAGTCGTAATTAGTACCGTAGAGCTGAGGCTTGCCCTGAAAGAACAAAACTCGATCCTCAGTATAGGCGAGAAGCTCAAGTGTATAGTCCTGAGAGGCAGCGGCCAGTCTCATTTGAGTCAGACACTCCCGGATAAAATCTGGAAGCGATATCGCGTGCATAATAATGATCCAGGCGAGACGAACACCTTTCTCTCCGGCGTTTGAGAGGACAGGAAATCCATTCTTCTCAATAAGTGCTTTGAGCTTGCGGGCGTTCTCAATGTGAAGCTTTTCCATTTCTTTGTGATAGGTATCAGCAAGAATTCCGCGCGAGAGTAATCCCTCGCGAATGAAGTGATCCCTTTCCACCAGAGGTGAAAGTTTAGAGATCCAGAATTCTTCCATTTATTTTCCTAGCGGAAGTTGGTGAGAAGTCCCAAAGATGATGAGGGCTGGAAAAGCTCTCTGTCGTTAAAGCCGTGCTCTCTGAAATCATGCTGATATTTTAGCATGAATTTGACCTGCCCCATCTTGAAGAATTCCACTGAGTGACTGTAACAAAGGTGAATATGCTGATTCTGCCCGGCCTGATAGATCGTGCTGGCAGCGACGCTTGGGGTGTTTTTTCCGTGAAATTTACAGACCAGACATTTCTCACTCATGTACGTATTATCGTTCTATGTGAAGAGTTTCTTTATCTAAATTATTCACAACTAGTCGATTTTTGGCATTTCAGACGACATTCGAGAACTTATGTCCTATATATTAAGATTCTCTTACCGGGTCTGTGCCCCCAAAAATTCTCAATTCTCTCCGCCTTGTCTCTCAATTGGCCCTGATATAACTAAATCTCAACTACGAGGTTTTATGAATGTGATCTTCTTTGATGGTGTCTGTGGTCTCTGCAATGGCTTTGTCGATTTCG
The DNA here is from genome assembly GCA_046595005.1 of Bacteriovoracaceae bacterium. Taxonomy (GTDB): domain Bacteria; phylum Bdellovibrionota; class Bacteriovoracia; order Bacteriovoracales; family Bacteriovoracaceae; genus Peredibacter. The sequence continues at coordinate 2,307 of JBKJPL010000055.1, forward strand.
TCATGAAAATAGACCGTGAGGGAAAATTCAAGTTTTCTCCCCTCCAAAGTGACTACGCTAAAACGACTCTGCCTCCAGAGTTCACTGCCAATCTTGATTCAGTTGTTGTTCAAATGGATGGGAACACTCTTCGTAAATCAAAAGCCGTGTTTGCTGTTCTTAAAAAACTTGGAGGCGTCTGGGGAATAGCAGGTGCGCTCGGTGTGCTTCCAGAAAGTATTCTCAATAAGGCCTATGATCTGGTGGCCGAACACAGATATAAAATATTTGGGAAGAAAGAAACTTGTCGTATTCCTTCTCCGGAAGAGCGCGCTCGTTTCGTTCTCTAGGCTATTCCCAATTGCTGAGAAAGATCCTTCTTCCAGATTTTTTTTCCAGAAGAGATGCCCTTGAGAAGTTCCGATGCTTTAGGATCATCGATTTTGCCATCGCGCGAATTCCATAAGAAATCCATCCATTCACTAGTCGCATTCAACAAGAGCTCTCGTGATGAATTTTGTTTTCTAGCTTCAGAGATCGAAGAAAAAATCCTCTGAGGCATTTTCTGAGATCCATCCATTGCAATCTGCTTCAATTGATGAGGAAGCTTATCGTTTCGGAATCGAGACATGAGTTGATCCACATAAGCACTCACATCAAATCCCGAAGGAACAGATAGAAGCGGTATGACTTCGCGCTTAAGCATTTTCATTATGGTTGAGAAAAGTTCCTGGTCAGCAATCGCTTCATGAACAAATTGATACCTGCGATTTAGACCAGCGTACGCCAGATAAGAATGAGAAGCATTCAGAAGTCTGAGTTTCATTTCTTCGTAAGGTCTTACGTCACTGACAAACTCAACACCCACTTTGTCCCAATCCGGACGACCGTTGATGAAATTGTCTTCAATGATCCATTGAGAGAACTGTTCTGTGGCGATTAATTCAGAATGATTCAGCCTGTGAAGATTCTCGAGTTCAGCAATTTTCTCAGGAAGAAGTGCCGGCACAATCCGGTCGACCATCGTATTGGGAAAGCTGACATTGTTTTTACTCCAGGAAGTATCAGCGCCGGACTTCTCTAAATACTGAAGAACTGCACGCTCGAGCTTCCTTCCATTTTCGCGAAGATTATCACAGCTTAGAATCGTGAGTTTATCTTTTCTGTTTTTAAGTCCAAGAGCAAGGAGTCCTATCGCCGTTTGAGGCTTGAGAGGATTTGCGATATCCTTCTTAATTCCCTCATGATTAAGATCAAGTTCACCACTTGAGTTCAAGCAGTAACCTTTTTCAGTCACGGTGAGGGTAATGATTTTGGTTTCAGGAGAAACAAAAACCTGAAGCAGACGATCCAGATCATCCTGCAGAGAAAGAGCTTCCTGGATACAGTCAATCCAGGTGAGTTTCTCATTCTCATGTGAAAGCTCGAGTACGGGATAACGGAGATGAACCTGGCGAAGCTTATCTCTCTCATCCGCTGATCTCATCGTCGATGAAATTACTTTCCAGTTCTTGGAGTTCTGATAATAAACGGCCTGATGCCCTCGATGGAATCTTCCTAAACCAAGATGAAGAATCTGATTCATAGCCTGAAGGCCTCTCGTGCGAGTTTCCCATTGAGGTCGCGGATAGTTTCCATCGCCTCGTCTTTCGAAATGCGATGCTCACTTACAAGTTCCGAGAGAATACGGGCATCAACTCTGCGGGCGACATCATGACGGGCAGGGATTGAAAAGAAAGCGCGGGTATCGTCGATGAAACCGGTTTGATTATAGAAGCCTGCTGTTTCCATCGTTTGTTTTCTTTGTCTGATCATTCCCTCAGGACTGTCATGGAACCACCAAGCAGGTCCAAGTCTCAGGGCGGGATAGTGTCCGGCAAGCGGAGCAAGTTCTCTTGAGTAATTTGTTTCATCAAGCGTGAATAGAATCATCCGGAACTTTTTTGAATTTCCGAATGAATCCAGAAGTGGTTTCAAAGAGTGAGTGAATTCTATTATTCCCGGGATATCGGCGCCCTTGTCTCTTCCAAATTTGTCGAAGATATGGGGATTATGATTTCTGAATGATCCCGGATGAAGTTGCATGACGAGTCCATCGTCTTCAGACATTTCTGCGAGCTTCCACAGCATATGGGCGCGGAATGTTTCTGCTTCAGCTGGGGACACTTTGCCAGAAGTTATCCGGGTAAATAATTTCTCGCCATCATCATCTGAGAGCTTTAATGTTCTCGCAGTGGGATGACCATGATCTGTCGCTGTAGCGCCCATGGACTTGAAAAAAGCACGACGCTTTCGGTGAGCGCGGAGGTAACCTTTCCATGAAAAAGCATCTTCATTGGCCACGTCAGCAAACTTTTGAAGATTATACCGGAAATCCTCATTTTCCGGATCAATGACTCCATCCGGACGATAAGTAGGAATTACTCTTCTTCCCCATTCTTCACGGATTTTTTTATGATGAGCGAGATCATCGGTGGCTGCATCTGTCGTCGCGAGGACTTCTATTTTAAAGCGATCGAAGAGAGCACGCGGTAAATATTCTTTGGAGTTGAGCTTGGCGCTCATTTCGTCGAAATAAAAATCTGAGTTATCCACAGTGAGGGCCCGATCTATTCCGAATACCTCATGAAAGACATGGCGAAGCCACATATCACTGGGTGTTCCCCGAAAGAGATAAAAGTTTTCCACAAACTTTTTCCAGATCTTTCTCTTATCGGTTTCTGCTTCTCCCGTTTTGGTTTTCAC
>JBKJPL010000043.1:0-4096 GCA_046595005.1 Bacteriovoracaceae bacterium
CAGCGCCGTGACCAGGGTAATCACGTATTTCTCCGCCCCGCCAATTCATAATTCTCCCCCTCCCCGTCGTACCCTCTCCAAGTCCTTTAAAACCCATTTAAACAGCGATTTCACCGCTCTCAGTCACTTTTTGACTAATTTAATCACGATTTGACTTCTTTAGTCAGTTTTTGACTAGAGATTCCCCCTACCACCATACACTTTTGAGTATCGAACACAATAAGTGGAAACTCAACGCATCATAGAAATCTTAGAACGTATGGAAAAAAACCAACACGATAATTTTGCAAAAATCGAAGCAAAGTTGTCTACTCTGCAGAATGGTAACGAAGAATGGATCGATTCCCTGGAAGTCCAGAAAATTCTCGGAGTCACCCGCAAAACGGTGTACCGCCTAACCGCAAATAAAACACTAATCGCGAAGCCCATCGGCCGGCGCAATTATTATTCCCGGACTTCTATTTTTAAGCTCAGGGATGAATTTCTCAAATGATCCGGACGCGAAAATCCAGACCAAATTTACACAGCGTCTGGCTTTAACTCAGATAGGGCTTAGAAGGGGTCTTGTAGGGGTCTTGTTTGGCTCTTTCCTGGCTGGAGTAGCCAAAAATGGACTTTTACCCTAACAAGAACCATAGAAGACCCAAACAAAAGGCCTTTTTTAGACTCGGATCGCCCCAGAGTTCAAAAATGCTCTCCACATATCGAAAAAGTTAATTTAGCCCAGCGCTACTAAGATTCCGGCCTACGAGCCGGAATCTCCTCATTCTCCCCATCGGCGTTGTCATTCCAGCGAAAGCTGGAACCTCCAACCTCTTGTCATCCGATAGCTATCGGATCTGGGCGAAAGCCAGAACCTCCCGTCGCGTTACTTAATAACCTTGGACGAAAAAGCCCCACCCCCCATTAGCTAATTCCATCGGTCGAAATCAAGAATTTCCATTTATCACCGTAACCACATCGGGCGAAGGCCAGAATCTCCCCCAAATAAAATTCTTTCGTGAACCTTACTCCCTATTAAAACCTCAACCCTCCACTGATTGACGGGTCATTCGGGGTCATGTCGGGTCATATGGGGACATTTTTTGGTAAAAATCAGAGTTGTGAGCACGTTTGCACTGTACGTACACAATTAATTAATTTTTAAACACTTAAAATTTTTCAATTATGGGAAAATACAAAAAAGGAATTCTGGGAGCCTTTTCCGGCAAGGTCGGAACAGTAGTAGGCAGCACCTGGAATGGTATCGATTACATGCGAAGCCTGCCCAGACCATCAACCAAGGCTCCAACCGATCTGCAAATTATTCACCGGGGTAAATTTGGTTTGGTAACCGGCTTCCTGAAGCCAATAAGCAGTCTGGTAAACTTAGGTTACCGGAGCCAGGCCTCAGGTATGACCGGTTACAACGTTGCCACAGCAGATATGATGGCTGCTGCAATTACCGGCATCTATCCGAATTTTGAGGTCGATTATACCAAGGTTTTGTTTAGCAAAGGCAGCCTTACCGGGGTGTTCAGTGTCGTAACAACATCACCCAATCCTGGTGAGATCAATATTGTTTGGGCTGATAATTCCGGTTCAGGAACAGGCCTTGCCACAGACAAAGCTGTGGTATTGATCTATAATCCGGCGAAGTCGGCTTTTGTCTATAACCTCAACAATGGAGCCCTGAGAAGTGCCGCAGCAGATACAATCATCCTGCCCGCCGAATTCTCTGGCGACACGGTTCAGGTTTGGGTAGCATTTATGACACCCGATAAGAAAACCTTTTCTACCAGCATTCATGCCGGCGAGATCGTCGTTTCTTAATTAACCAGGCGGGGTGAAGAGCCCCGCCTAACTTACAACGTATTACTTAAAACTCAGTAAAATGGAACTCATTCAATCAACAAATCAATTTCGCCCTCTCCGTGTCAAATCGGAGCATAAGGGGCTTATCATCAGCGCAATTTCTTTTCTTGTATTCCCGTACCTGATCAGGATGCTCGACAGTTCTGCGGCTGCAATAGACCCGGGCGTGCTGAGCGGGATCATCCTATCCATAGCCTCGGTGCTTCTCTTTCAGGCAATAACGTGGTGGGTGATCAAGGCAATATGGCCGGATTTCGCGATGTACTCGCGTAGTCATTTTGCCACCAATTTTAAATCGCTGCAGGCAGCCCAGAAGGTTATTATATATCTGTGCTTCTACCTGGCGCTGCTGTATGCTTTCATTGCGGTGTTAGCTCAGTTAATTTGAACTAGTATCAAGTATCAAGATCGAACCCGGATCCTTTATCCACCCAGCCTGGTAAAGGCAACGGGTAAAGGCAACGGGTAACTGGCAACGGACACTAACAACGAACAACCAAAAAATTATTATGAAAACATCAAATAAAAAGGGCGAAGCGCCCTTAACAAAAAAAGACATCGAATTTCTAAAGTTCCTGGACCGGGGAACGTACCAGGGTCCATCGACCCTACAGCTCCCTGAGCGAGATAAGCTAAGGAAGATTATCGACTTTTTCGAGATACTCTTTTATCTCATTGATGCCTGCTACCGGCACTTTAAGAAAAGGCAGGCTAATGCCGGCAGGGTTGCCATTAGAAATCTCACCAACGCTATTACGGGCAAATTCCCGGATGTAAGCATTGACTTTTCAAAAGTTCGCGTTCTGGAAGGACCCTTAGCCCCACCCTGCGGATCAATGCACCACACAGCTGGATCAAATATACTGAGCTTTAGCTGGGCGGCATGTACACAATGCAACAGTAATTTTAGCGATGAGCTGATGGCGATCATCTACAGTCCGGAGCGCAATCAGGTCTGGTGTGAACAGAACCTCGGCATACGCCGTGCGGACAAATTTTGCACCATCGACGTGCCCAGCGAATTTCAAGGCAGGGAGGTCCACGTCTGGCTTGCTTACCGTTCATCCGACCAGCGAATTAATTCGGGCAGTTCTTACATGGGTAAAGCCTTAATCACGAAAGGAGATGATCATGAAAGTGTTTAAAATTAATTTACCGTCCCAGACTGACAAGCTGAGGCCTATTATATTGATGGTGTTTTTATGTCATTGGCTAACCTTAGCGCTGACAGCAAATGCACAGGCTCCTAACGTGGACTCTGAGTCCTCGTTTCAATCAGTGCAAGCTAAACGCGATCTGGTCAGGAAGATCTACACCTCGCAGATCGGTGTGCGTGAGATACTGCCTAACTCCGGTGCGGGGGTTAACACATACCTCCGCTATGTGAACTTACAGGCAGGAAACGCCTGGTGTGCGGCATTTGTGTGCTGGGTATACGGCAAGGCGGGGGTGGGGAATCCGCGAAGTGGATGGTCGCCGGATTTGTTCGGGGAAGGGCGAGTAATATGGGCAAGAGAAGAGTCAAGAACCAAGAGCCAGGAACCAAGACCCCCTCGAAATGAACTCAGAAGTTATCCGATTAGCCTAACAACTAACAACCAACAACGAACAACTCCTTCCACAGGCGACATTTTCGGTATCTACTTTCCGGAAAAAAGCCGCATCGCCCACGTCGGTTTCATTGACGAGTGGAAGGATCCCTGGGTGGTAACGGTGGAAGGTAATACGAATATACCGGGAAGCAGAGAAGGGGATGGGGTGTATCGGAAGAGGAGGCTGGTGAGGTCGGTTTATAAGGTGGCGAGGTATATTCGGTAGCTCTTCCCCGATTAAGTCGGGGATCTCGTGATGGCACGCGGCCACAGCCGCTGTGCCGACAAGCCTTTGTCGTCTGCAAAATAATCTTGCGAGCGTATGACAGCTCAGTTGAGGTTTAGAACCCGGATTATTTGAAATGTGCAGAGGACGCGAGCTCCACCGCGTCTGCACGAGATCCCCGACTTAATCGGGGAAGAGCCTCCCCCGGCAAAGAAAGACCTGCCTCACGGTCAATAGCTTACTGTTGCTTTAAACACAAACACTGGTGCATTACAGTTATTGGGTTCGAACCCCCAATGGTGCCGTTAGTATGGTGAAGCCGATGGATCCCGGCAGTACACCGAACGCGAAAGAGGCGGTAAGTATAAAGACTCTGCTAAAAATTATTATTAACTCTCTGCGTCCTCCGCTTTTAAAACAAAAT
>JBKJPL010000008.1:0-11018 GCA_046595005.1 Bacteriovoracaceae bacterium
ACCAAAAACCGAATTATGGGGAGACCTCGTTGAGCAAGTATTGGAATTAGCAAATGAACGTAAATTATGAGTGCCTAATTCTCAAATTCACTCATTTGCTAATTATTATTCTCGTCCTATTTGCTAATTTACTCATTTACTAATTCTCTAATTCTCTTCATTTGCTAATTCCTTAACTCCCCCTTAACATTCACGTCACTTCTTCTCCCTTCCTTTGGTAAACCCATACTGAATGCCGAAACGCGAAGTTGACCTTGTAGTAATATCCGATATCCATCTTGGCACCTATGGCTGTCATGCAAAGGAGCTCCTCAGCTACCTTAAAAGCATCAAACCCAAAAAGATCGTCCTTAATGGCGACATTATAGACATTTGGCAATTCAGTAAATCTTACTGGCCAGAATCGCACATGAAAGTGCTAAGGCGTTTAATGAAATTTGTTTCGGAAGGGGTGCCTGTTTACTATCTTACAGGGAATCATGACGAAATGCTTCGCAAATTCGCTGATCTAAAGATTGGGAGTTTTCGCCTGCAGAACAAACTGGTTCTTAATCTGGACGGCAATAAAGCCTGGATATTTCATGGGGATGTGTTTGATATTACCATGCAGAACTCCAAATGGCTTGCAAAACTTGGGGCAGTGGGATATGATTCGCTGATTTTGTTAAACAGTTTTGCAAACTGGTGCCTTACTTCCATGGGAAAGGAGAAGATGAGTTTCTCCAAACGGATAAAGGCGAGGTTTAAAGATGCTGTAAAATTTATCAACGACTTTGAGCATACAGCTTCAGACCTAGCTATAGATAAAGGCTATAAGTATGTAGTCTGCGGACATATTCATCAGCCTGAAATGCGTGAGATTGTTACTGCTAACGGGAAGGTCTTATATCTCAATTCAGGCGACTGGGTAGAAAGTCTGACAGCGCTTGAATATCATCAGGGAGAGTGGAGTATTTATAAATATCAGCCATCGGGCTTTTTAGATCTGCAGCCGGAAATTGAGGATATGCTGGATAGTCAGGATTTAGAAGCGATGCTTGATATTAAGGTGCTATTTTCACAATTTAAATCAGGTGCGGCCTGATCGTTTGCACCGCCTAAAAACCCGGAATACCAATGTCCTGATAATTTTATAGTCCTTTGTTGGGTCTCAAAATCCACATGAACTAATCCGAACCTTGGATGGTATCCTTCAGACCATTCAAAATTATCAGTGAGCGTCCACACGAAATAGCCTTCTGCACTTAAGCCTTCGTTTCTGGCTCTCAATACCTGCTTCAAATTGTCTTTGATATAATTCGTGCGATCAACATCATCAACAGCACCATCCACCAGGTGATCAGTAAAGGCTGCGCCGTTTTCGGTGATGTAAATTTTCTTAATATTTTTATAGGCATTGAATTTCCTGATCATCTCATAAATAGATTCAGGAAACACCTCCCATCCCATTGATGTATATGGCACATTCCTGTTCCGGGCTTTCACTAAAGACGCTTGAACATATGGGGTTATGAATGAATTCCTCACAATCTCTCTTGTATAATTCTGGACACCGATGAAATCGAAATCGAAAACCATTTTATCCTCATCTCCCGGATGCATATATCTCCCGATCTTCTTTAAAAAAGGAAGATCTTTCTCAGGATACCCCAGGCCAAGGATAGGCTCAATAAACATGCGGTTAAGCAGGGTGTCGATCCGGTTAGCGGCGTTAACATCTTTCGGGCGCTTAGTATAAGGCTCAATATAAGAACATGAGAAAGTAGTTCCAACTTCTGCAGCGGGAAGCATATCTTTCAAAATGCGGCCCCCTTCGCTAATGCTCAATACGGTGTGATGAACTGCAGGTATAAAATTTTTTGCACCCGTTCTGCCAGGGGCATGCACACCCAAAAAATACCCAGCACCGGTAAACACCATTGGCTCGTTCATAACCATCCAGTGTTTTACCCGATCGCCAAAATGTTTAGCACAAATCTCCGTGAATTCAGCAAACCATGAAATTACATCCCGGTTAGTCCAGCCCCCCTTTTTTTCGAGCGCAAGCGGAAGGTCCCAGTGGTAGAGGGTAAGCCAAGGGTCTGTTCCATTTTCGAGACAGGTATCGATAATCCGGTTATAAAAGTCGATTCCTTTTTGATTAACGGTACCGGTTCCTTCAGGCAATATCCGTGACCAGGAAGTAGAAAATCTGAAATTGGGTATGTTGAGTTTTTTTACCAGGGCAAGATCTTCCTGATGGCGCATATAAAAATCGCAGGCTATCCTGCCATGATGTCCGTTGAGAATTTTGTTTTTCCTTTCGGTGTATGTATCCCATATCGAACTACCTTTTCCATCCTTATCATGACTGCCCTCAATCTGATATGCGGCAGTAGAAACACCCCATTTGAAATTCTTTCCAAACAGATCACGGTTTAGCCCACCTCCCACCTCAGTTTCCATCAAAACTTATTTAAATAAACATAGCTTCATTACTTTCAAAAGTAGTGTCTGCTCTGTGTTTTTCAACAATCATGTCAATAATTTCCTGTGTCCTGTCCGGATAATTAACAGGAATAGACTGCTTATTGTTCAGCCATTGTGAAATTAAAGGATTATACTTAGGTTTTAAACTTTTTATAACGGGTACCTTCATCGCCCGCAGTGCAGCAGCATTAAGGTGCTGCTCATACTGGTTTTTCATTGGGATAACCATCAGTTTTTTCCCGAGAAACAAGGCTTCCGCCGGAGTTTCAAAGCCCGCACCACATAGAACACCCGATGATGAGGCCATGCTGGCGGTAAACTTTTCTCCGTCTATTGGCTGGATCGTGATGTTCTTTACCGTCGAAGTTTTAGCATTATGTTTGGAAAACACATCCCATGTCACGTCTGTAAATTCAGACAAAAAATTTATTAATCTTTTATCATCATACGATGGCAGGTATACGGTATAATGCCCTGCGTCTGTAATCTTTTGTTCACGCACGCCGCGACGAATTACAGGAGTAAAGATATTCTCGCGGAATGCTGAAAAATGAAAACCATATTGAGAACTAGAAGGCGCATAATTTTTAAGAATCAGCCGTCCCATCATATCTGTATGATCCGGCTGGGGGAGACCCGGACCTAGTACAGCCGACTGGTGACTTAATGCAATACAGGCTTTATTTTTAAAATAGCATGCCCATGCCGACACCGGTTCGAAATCTGTGATCACCAGATCATATTGCTCTACCGGCAGATTCTTAATTGATTTAATAAGCTTCCCGATATTCGTACGGGCCAGTGTCCTCCATAAGCTAACGCCCCCGGATTTTCCGAAAATAAAGCTTAAACCCGAGAGCTTATACTTTACTGGAAATGGTAGAGTAAGGTCAGCCTGGCTGCCGCTGACGAGAATATCTACATCCCCGTGCTTTTGAAGACATGGTACTACGTCCACCGCCCGGCTTAAATGCCCGTTGCCCGTACCCTGAATAGCATACAAAATCCTCATGAAATTCCGGCGTACAGTTTTCCCTTTCCATAACATCCCTGCCTGAAAGGAGAATAAAATGAGGTCATGCGAATCCTGAAAATAAGATTTGATATCCCGGGAAACCAGTTCAGGGGGTTCAAATAATTAATGGTTTTCATTACGCAAGATACGAAATGAAGGTTGTGATTAGGTTTAGGTAGGGTTAGGAGATTGTTAAGAGTTTATGTTGTTACCGCCTCATGCCGGCGGAACGGCACTTACTTTTTTCTACAGGAAAAAAAGTAAGCAAAACGCCCGCCGCTGCGCCTGATGCTTTTGAAGCAACTACTTGGGCTTGGCTTCAGCATACCGCATCAGCCCTGCCTACCGGCAGGCAGGCAATGCGGAACGACTGTGAACGGAGATTCAGTGCTAGGGCCTTAGAAGCGGACCCTACGTTTAGCTGGTGTTGAGGGGCTGGCCCTTCGCACCAGCATATAAACCCTTGCGGCGCGTTTTGTTGCGGTGGGTACGTTTCCTGCTCCCCGCCAACCTGCCTGCCGGTAGGCAGGGGGGAGCTGTCCCGTTTTTGCGGGACTGAGGGGTTAATGAGATCCCTCGCTATGCTTCGGGATGACGATGCCGATAAGGTTAGGGGGAGGAGATTTCTCATTTTCTCACCCCCAACGTCCGTCATCCCGAACAGAGTGAGGGATCTCTCCTTAATTCGACTTGTTACCGGAATTGTGATTATGATAGCAGGTGTAATAACCCTCATAAGATCCCTTGCTGCGCTGCGGGATGACGGGTCGGCCGTGGGGACAATGGGGATTTCTCGGAGCGTAACGTGTCCGGTAAATTATGTTTTTTCTCCTTGCTCCTCGAAATATACCACTCGTTTTGGAGTAAGTATATTTCATGGTCACGGGTAACTAATCGGAATCGCATTTCGACGAGTCGGGGACTTGTATTATAAAATAAAATTTCCCAGCTCGCCCGCCTGCCGGCCGGCAGGGAGAAATCTCCACCCGATAGCAATCGGGTCCTCTATCAAGCGTCCTCATTCCGAAGCACAGCAAGGGACCTCACGTCAACGTCTATACCCGAAAATGATTCTCCATTTAAAATAAAACCGCATCTTTATTACCTTATACCCCAATTTACTCTTCCACTAAAAATTAACAATCCAACACCATGACTAAATCCCTCTTCCTCCTTCCAATCGCAATCCTCCTTGCCTGTACTAATCCTGCAAAAGAAACTGCAACCAGTGATTCTACTGCAGTATTGTCGGATAATCCATCCGTAGCATCTATCCGTACCGGCGCCCAGCAAACCAATAAATATCTGCCCCTGCTAAAAGGCAAAAGAGTAGCTCTTTCCATTAATAACACATCTGTTATAGATGGTAAGCTTAGTATGGATACCCTGATAAAACTGGGGGTTAATGTCGTAAAGGGCTTCGGTCCGGAACACGGTTTCCGCGGAAAAGCGAGTGCCGGAGCGAAGATCGGGGATGAAACGGATGAGAAGACCGGCGTGCCTTTGATCTCCCTTTACGGCTCCAAGTACAAACCTACCAAAGAAGATATGAAGGGAATTGATGTGATGGTTTTTGATATGCAGGATGTTGGTGTGCGATTCTACACTTACCTCTCAACTTTGCATTATATTATGGAAGCCTGCGCTGAAAATAATGTGGAATTAATTGTGCTCGACCGTCCTAATCCAAATGATGGTTACGTGGACGGACCGGTGCGCGATGCTGACCAGGAGTCCTTCGTAGGTAAACATGCCATTCCAATTCTCCATGGCCTTACTTTCGGCGAGTATGCCGGTATGATCAATGGCGAAGGATGGCTTCCCGGCAAGGCTAAATGCAAGCTGACAGTGATCAAAATGGAAAACTACAAGCACGGAATGCCTTATACCTTGCCCATCGCTCCATCACCGAATCTGAATACTCAACAATCTATTTTGCTGTACCCATCTCTATGCTTGTTTGAAGGAACAGTAATCAGCCAGGGTAGAGGAACTCAATACCCATTTACTATTTTAGGAAACCCGGAACTTAAAGGGAAATATAAATTTTCATTCAAGCCGGTGTCCATCCCGGGGATGAGCGAAAAACCTCCTCACATGGATAAAGAATGCTACGGCCTCGACCTGCGCAAATACGATACGAGCATCTTCGCTTCCACAGGCCGCATAAATCTTACCTGGCTAAAAGAATTTTACGCTGCATATCCTAACAAAGGTGCTTTCTTCAGGGCTGCCAATTTTGATCGCCTGGCCGGAACCACTAAACTGAGAAATCAAATTATCGCAGGCAAATCAGAAGATGAAATCCGTAAAAGCTGGGAACCGCAATTGGGTGAGTTTAAGGAGATGAGGAAGAGCTACGTACTTTATAACTGAGGTCTGACGTCGGAAGTCTGACGCCTGGCGCTTAACAGAGGTCTGAGGTCTGATGTCTGAGGTCTGAAACTAGACGCCTGGGTGTTGTCGGAAATCCATCAGACTTCTGACCTCTGACTTCCGACCTGACTTCCGACCTGACTTCCGACCTCAATCCTTCCCTGTATATTTTATCTCAGAGTATTCAACTTCACAGTCCGTTCCAATGGGTGACTGCGAATAAAACCCAATCATCATATTGTCCGTTTTGTGATACACGAAATCTCTGACCACATCCCATTGTTTGCCGTCCTGAGAAGTTAGGAATGTAAAGACGCGGCCAACCTTGCGTACGCGGAGGTAAACCTCCCGATTTTGAGGAATATTGAAATAGCTGTCGTCGGTGACTTTGTTTTTCACGACTGAATTACCAAGCAGGAGTTTGTCCCCGGTATTTTGAAACAAGATCTTTGCCCAGTTATCACGGTCGCTGTAAATCAGGATCGCCCCGCCATCATAACGCCCCTCGAAATCAGGTTTTACTTTAGCAGAAAAGTCAAAATCATTATCAGGAGTAAACAAAAATTTGGGCGCATTATTAAAGAAAGCTGTCCCGCTTGCTGGATTGTGGAGGTCGGTTTTTTCACCTGCTGTCATGATCAAAGCATCGCTGGAGAGAATTTTAAATTCTTTGACCTTATCAACCACTACAAAAGGAGGGAGGCCAGGCAAAGTTCCGCCTGAAGCTTTTTCATGATTAAAAGTCGTTTGGCGGGCGAGATCGAGCACAAGCTGAGGTACCGGACTTCTGGCATACCTGTCACTTCCTTTCCCCATTTCTGATGCCCAGCGTGATAACCATGTGATTCCCGCCCGGCCTTTAGTCGTATCCGCACGGCTATAAGCCTTGTCTTTTAAAGCCTCGTCTATAGTTACGAACGAATAGCCGCCATCCTGAAGTGCTTTAGCTACATCGCCAAATGCATCCGCATTAAGCATATTGGCGTGAACCATTAATATTTGGCTCACATCCCGCGAAAAAAGGTCGGAAGATTGCTTTTCTGCAGCCGCAAACTGACTCAGCGTATAAGGAATATAAGCTTCCCTGATGCGTCGCGCACTTAGGGTATCATTAATTCTCAACGCTACTTCATATGCATCCGAAAAGGTATAATCCTGGTAAGTAATCGTGTTCGGTGAAATTTTATATTTGTTCTGCTTGAGGAATGCATCCAATTCTTGTCTATCAGCAAGCGTATTGCCCGGCGATAAATAAGGGTGTCTGAAAAACCGGTACGGCAGCTTTGCTTTTCTGGAAAGATCCTTTGTCACCAGCTCTCCTTTTAAGATTTCCTGCTTGTATTGCGCCAACGTAATATCATTAATATTAACATGATTATAGCCATGATTGGCCAGCTCCAAACCCGCGTCAAGCCACTTTTGTATTAATGCGGTCTTCGCCGGATCTACAAGACCGTTTGTGTAAAGTTTTTGCTCATTCACAAAGCCTACCGCAGGAATGTCGTACTTTTTAAACGTCGCAATAAGTTTATCCGTCAGGGCATTTTTCTCTGCCTGCGTTTCGCACATGCAAGCGAAGGGAAGATCATCGAAGGTAATGGAGAGTTTTTTTTGGGCGGTTAAAAAGGTTGGGATCAGGAAGAAAATCAGGAGTATAAAACGGAAAATCATATTTGAGTAGAATTGGAAGTTAAATATAATTCAAAAAATGGCACTAAAATACCATCGTGTTAATTTGTAGAATATTTATTATTTTACATGTATAAAACCCAGGCTCCAGGATACGAGGATTGAAAAGGTTCTTGTTGAAGAGAGAAGGTGAATTTATTTGAGCCGACTCAAGTCGGCGGAAAGTGCACATACTTTTTGCTTTTGGTCGAAGCCTCAGGTATTTACCTCCGCCTTATGCCGGCGGACTGGCACTTACTTTTTTCTCCAGGAAAAAAAGTAAGCAAAAATCCCGTCGCTGCGTCTGCTGCTTCGGAAGTTAGTGTTTTGGCTTTGCCTGTGCAATCCGCACCAGCCGATGCGAATAAAAGTAGAACGGAGATTCAGTGCTAGGGCCTTAGAAGCGCACCTAACGCCTAGCGATTGTAGTGGGGCTGGCCTGCGGCCCGCAGGGCATACGTATCGCAAGATAGGGTACAGCGATGTGTACGTTTCCTGCTCCCCTTTTTTCAAGGGGAGCTGTCCCGCTTTTCGCGGGACTGAGGGGTCTGGAAGCACTTTTAAACGAAATTCCAGCAACGAAAGGTACGCTGAGTAGCCGCCTAAAATAACTTCTTCTGTCTCTGCAACTTGCCAGGACGGAATATTTATGAAAGGAAGCTACTCAGCGTACCTTACGAAGACGGAAAGTCTATATTAGATTGCTTCCAGACCCCTCAGTCAGCCGAAGAGGCTGACAGCTCCCTTTGAAAAAAGGGGAGCGCGCGACGCACAAGCGTAGCAGCCTTCCTTTTAGTTCGTATGCATGCAGGCCGAAGGCCAGCCCCACTACAATCGCTAGGCGTTAGGTACGCTTCTACGGCCAAACCACTGAATCCCCGTTCACCATCATTCCGCATTGCCTGCCTGCCGGTAGGCAGGACTGATGCGGAATGCACAAGCAAAGCCCCTGCACTAACTTCCATAGCATCAGGCGCAGCGGCGGCTCTTTGCCTACTTTCCAGCTGAAGGGAAAGTATGTGCCCCATCGCCGGCACGAGGCGAGAAATAAATCCCTAATTTAGCAAGAAAATCATTTCCCCTGGAACCAGAAAAAATCTCCAAAACCCGCTTAAAAGCTATCATCGGCGGCAGCATCGGCAATCTCGTCGAATGGTACGACTGGTACGCCTACTCTGCTTTCGCACTATATTTTTCTGCTTCCTTTTTCCCTTCCGGGGATAAAACGGCACAGCTTTTAAATACCGCAGGTGTATTTGCTTTGGGATTTCTGATGCGCCCGATAGGCGGCTGGATGTTCGGACGGATTGCGGATAAGGTAGGGCGAAAGAGGAGCATGACACTTTCGGTGTTACTGATGTCCTTCGGCTCGCTTCTCATTGCTTTTATCCCCACGTATAATGACATTGGTATTATAGCTCCGACAGTACTTCTGATTGCAAGATTGCTGCAGGGTTTAAGCGTTGGCGGAGAATATGGCGTGTCGGCAACTTACCTCAGCGAGATGGCGAGCAGGAAACGCCGGGGCTTTTATTCAAGTTTTCAATATGTTACACTGATCGGCGGACAATTGATTGCCCTCGGGATCCAGCTCATTTTGCAGCGTTGGCTTTTAACAGAAGAAGAGCTTCACGACTGGGGCTGGCGAATTCCTTTCGTTATTGGTGCTTTGCTGTCTTTTGTCGCCCTTTACCTGCGGCAAAGCCTTCACGAAACTCATGCCTTCGAAGCGCAGAAAAACAAGCCCGACGAAAAGAAAGGTACCATCAGCGAATTGCTTAAACACCCGCGGGCTATATTAACAGTCATCGGGCTAACCCTTGGCGGAACTCTTGCTTTTTACACCTATACCACTTACATGCAGAAGTTTCTGGTCAACACGGTAAATCTCAGCAAAAGCGACTCTACCCTGATCTCCTTTTGGAGTATGCTGATCTTTGCGCTCATGCAGCCCGCCTTCGGTGCTTTGTCGGATCGTATCGGTCGCCGGCCTTTGCTTATTGGCTTCGGTGTGCTAGGAACGCTGTTCACCGTCCCATTACTCACTACACTCAGTCATACTACCTCCCAATACGAGGCATTCTTTCTTCTCCTCGCCGGTTTAATAATCGTCAGCGGCTATACCAGTATTAATGCCGTCGTAAAAGCCGAGCTTTTCCCTGCACAAGTTCGGGCACTTGGTGTGGGTTTGCCTTATGCACTTACTGTAGCCATTTTCGGCGGAACCGCTGAGTATGTCGCCTTATGGTTAAAGGGGATAGGGAATGAGGAGTATTTTTATTGGTATATCACGGGTTGTATATTTTTGTCGCTGATAGTTTATGTGGGGATGAGGGATACGAGGGAGACGTCGGAGTTAAATAAGGATCCTTCGGGGTGAATTTTCCCGCCTCGTGCCGGCGGAAGTGCACATACTTTTTGCTTTAGGTGACCGTTGCACAACATGACCCGATTTTAGGTGATTGTGCTAAATAAATGATGCGTTATTCTTTTGATTGAATTCGTATAGCAATTTTGGATCTGCGCCAAATGCATTTATAAAGCTCACTGTCAGACTTTCAATTAGTCCTATGATAAATGGGACACTCTTTTGGGTCAAGGTTGCTTGTTTTAGTTCACTTTTTAGTCTGTCATTGTATTTCAATAGCTTTTTTAGATTATAAGCTATCGCTGCCATCGTCAAGCATTTATTTGCCTGGGATCTCCCGATGGTATTTACCCGTTTCATTCCCAGGAAGTTTATCAAGGTGCCTATAACTGGCTCTACTGTGCTTTGTCGTTGCCTCATCATAATTCTGGCTTCAGGAGATTCCATCCTCAAGTGCATTCTCTCCTAATAAGGTCTGTCAATTGACGCCAGAATCTTAGTCCCGTGCTTGCCATAAGCCGTACAGGTGTCTCTAAAGGGACATATTTTACAAACCGTCCTCTCTAATCGATATTCTTTGTTATAATACTTGCCAGCCAGATAAGTGCCGCGGTAAGTTAAGTGTTTATCGTTTTTACATTGATAGTAATCGCCCTCTTTATGGTATGAAAAGTCCTCTCTTTTATAGATAAACTGAGGACGGTTTGGTATGTATCCTTTAATATTATTCTCCTCGAGAGACTGGAGCGCCTTGCCGCTGCTATAACCTGTATCTGCTATGATTTCCTCCACTCTTAAGCCCAACTCCTGAAGATTACTTTTTAGGTGACGAACTACTTCGGGAAGACAATCACTATCTCGAATATCTGCAGGAAAAGCTTGGATATGGGTGATGGTGTGTGATGAGGTATCTACACTAACCTGACCTAAATAATTCAACGCAACTGCTTTTCCTGGCTTTACAGAGATCTTAGCATCAGGGTCGTACTTGTTATAATGAGTCTGATTTGCTGGATGCTGTTTTTGTTTAGAACCTTTAGGAGGTTCTAACTTAGCAATCGTTTTTGGCTCTTCCAGATCATTTTCGGTTAGTTCCTTTGCGAAGTCCTCCGCATCATTCAT
>JBKJPL010000058.1:0-11365 GCA_046595005.1 Bacteriovoracaceae bacterium
GGAATACCTTCATAACAAGTGATGGTGTTCTCAAGAAGATATTCAATACAACCAAGCTTGAGCCCCAGCTCCATTGTTTCTTTCTTCGTCATCGATACCAGCGGAGTTCTGATTTCAAACGACTGATTGGCAAAATCCATTCTGAGAGCTGTTTGAATGATATCCATGTAAGCGCGCGAACAATCTCTATATCCGGAGTTCGCGGCTTCAAGCTCCATCACACCCATGTAAATAGAGTGAGCGCCAAGGGAGTGAGCGTGAATGCCTGCGACTCTTGCCATAAGACCATTGCGGCCCACGACCAGAGTATTCGGAGCTTCACCAGTTTTATGTTCGATCGCTTTCTTATTTCCGATGAGAGCTGATTCTGTGATTTGCCCAAGGCAATTGAGACTTACTTCTGCGTGATCGACACCAAAGTGAGTTGAAATTTCGCGAGCTTTTTTTAATTCATCTGAGTGTCGCTGATCATAGGAAAAAGAAAGTGAAAGCACTTCAGCTGCTCCAAATTCCTTAACCGCGAGGGCAAGACACAGGCTTGAGTCCATTCCGCCTGAATGTACGACAACGGCTTTCTTTTTCATTTAGTAGGGCCGGTTCTTTTCCCACTCAAAGGCAGACTTGATAATGACATTGAGATCATCATACTTCGGCTTCCATCCAGTAAGCCTGGATAATCGGCTTGATTCAGCAGTCAAGCTCGCTGGATCTCCCGCTCGTTTTGGTTGTTCATTGACCTTGAAATTCACACCGGTGATTTCTTTCACGCGCGCGATTACTTCTTTAACCGAAAAGCCATGGCCGTAACCACAGTTAAGCGGCTGGGACTCTCCGCCCTTCTGAAGAAACTCGAGAGCCTTCACATGAGCATCGGCCAGATCGGAAACGTGAATATAGTCACGCACGCAGGTTCCATCTTTTGTCGGATAATCTGTTCCGAAGAGATCCATCTGAGCTCTCTTACCGGTAGCAGCTTCACACGCAGCTTTGATGAGATGTGTGGCCTTCGGAAATGACTGACCGATTTTTCCTTCAGGATCAGCCCCAGCAACATTGAAGTAGCGAAGAGCAATGTATTTGAAAGTTTTATTCGCGAAAGCGAGATCCTTTAGCATGTGTTCCGTCATGAGCTTCGACTGCCCGTAAGGATTGATGGGCGTTAGCTCACTATCCTCGCGACAGATTCCGTCTTTCGGCATTCCGTAAACAGCAGCTGTCGAAGAGAAGATGAAATATTTCACCTTGAACTTCTCACAAAGAGTCATGAGGAAATGAGAATTGATTGTATTGTTCTGATAATAGCGAAGTGGCTCGGTCACACTTTCCGGAACTACAATACTTCCGGCAAAATGAAGTACACCCTCAAATTTTCCGGCCTCAAAAATGCTTTCCATCTTCGCGCGGTCTGAAAGATCAGCTTCGATCAGTTTCCCGTAAGTGACAGCTTTGGCGAATCCCGTAGAGAGGTTATCAACAACACTAATGTCGTGTCCCTGAGTCCCCAGGGCCTTCAGAACATGGGAGCCAATATAGCCAGCTCCCCCAGTAATTAGAATGCGCATAATCTATCCTTTCAGGTTCGACCCATCTTATAATTCCCCCTTATGAATGTAAAACTCATAGCCATTGCCGCACTTGGGAAAAATCGCCAAATCGGTGTGAATGGCGGTCTTCCCTGGAGTATTCCGGATGAGTATCGCCATTATCAGGAAACTGTCCGGGGACATCATGTTCTTATCGGGCGAAAAAACTTTGAGGCCCACGGTAATGATGTCCTGGGAACAACCCCACTCATCCTCACGAGAAACGGGGATTATAAGACGCAAAAAGGGATAGTACTGAAAAACCTGAAAGAGGTTTCTGAGTACGCCGATAATAATAATCTCAAAGAAATCTTTGTGATCGGGGGAGCTGAGATTTATAAGCTTACCCTCCCGTTCGTCTCAGAATTCCTATGGAGTGAAGTTGATTACGATGGCCCGGCAGAGGCCTGGTTTCCTGAGTTTCTCCATTTTCCCTGGAAAACAGTCTTTGAGGTAAAGCACCCGGGCTGGACAGTGAGAAAATTGGTGAAAACTCCGGAAAAATTATAGGATGAGTTATGTCCGAAACTAAGAAAACCATCTGCTTTTTTAACACCAATCGCGCCTGGGGTGGTGGTGAAAAGTGGCATCTCACGACCGCTCAGGAAATGAATCGCCGTGGATACAATTCCATCATGGTCACCAACAATGGATCCGAGCTTTATAAAAAAGCACGCTCAGAGAAACTTATTGTTTATGGTTTTTCTGTGAACAATATCAGTTTCATCAATCCACTCAAGATTCTCACGATGGCAGCTTTCTTTAAGTCCAAAAAAATTGAAGCTGTTGTTCTCAATCTTCCGCAGGATCTGAAGCTTGCTGGTATCGCCGCGAAACTCGCTGGTATCAAAACAATTATCTATCGTAGAGGCATGCCCCACCCTCTCCGTAATACAGCTCTTAATCGTTTTCTCTTCCAGAAAATTCTTACTCACATTGTGGTGAACTCGGAAGAGATCGGAAGAAGTCTCCGCGAAAAGAATGAATCATGGTTTCCTCAGGAGAAACTTCGCCTCATCTATAATGGAGTCACTCAGACTAAGCATCATTTTAATAAAATGTTTCACAAAGAAAGTAATGAAGTTGTTATTGGGAACGCCGGAAGACTCACAGATCAGAAGGGCCAGACTTATCTTATCGACCTCGCAGTTCAGCTAAAAAATGATAAGGTCCCTTTCAAACTCCTGATCGCCGGCGAAGGAGAGCTTCGCTCTCAGCTCACGACTCTCATCGCCCAGAAAAATCTTCAGAATGAAGTGAAACTTATGGGACATGTGGAAGACATGACTGCGTTTTTTAATTCGCTCGATATTTTTGTCTTCACTTCAAAGTACGAAGGCTCTGCTAACACTTTGATTGAGACCATCCAGCACGGAGTTCCGTGTATCGCCTTCGATATCAGCTCAAATCCGGAAATCATTCAGCACGCCGTGAATGGATATCTTGCTAAGCCTTTTGAAGTCGCTGATCTTCATAAGTACACTCTTGAGCTCATGAATCATCCGGAACAGAAAGAAAACTTCCGGATCAATAATGAGAAAATCCTGGCAGCAAAATTTGATAATCATAAGAACCTCACTCTACTTGAGGGAATTCTCTGATGTGTTACTCCGCTGAAGTCCAGGCCGACTTAGAAAAGTTGATGGACCGATTTAAAGCGGAGATCTCTCAGTCAGACGATATCTATTTCCATGAGCTTCTAAAAAAAGGTGAAGACTTCTCTTTCATGAAAGAAGCACTTCATCTTCCGAAAGCTCCCCGCTCAAACTTCTTTAAAATTCCTGGTGCTGATAATCTCTTTCCCTTCGTGCGATTCTTTGAATGGGTGGAAGAAGATAATAAAAAACGGCTCGTAAGTTTTCTTCCTGAGAATAGAGAAATCATGTGGGCCCCTTGCCTCTGGGACTGTTGGGAAAATCCTGAGAAAACCATGGGCTTTTATTCTTTTGCACTCATCACTGATGATCCTCCTCCTGAAGTGTCCGAGCGAGGTCATGATCGTTGTCCGATATTCCTAAAAGAAAAGTATAACGACGAGTGGCTCACCGTAGGCGGCCCCACTACCTCTAAAAGGAGTCGCGAAGAGTGGTATCTCCTCCTAAAGAACAAGGAAGACGTCTTCTATCGATTTGAATGGGCGGCCTGATTACAGAGATTTGGAACTATAACCTTTCCATAGATATTATTTAGAATCTTAAGTCACACATGGGCTTATCCTGTCGAAAAGTCACCATATGACAAAAAGCAGGACATACCATTCGATCTCATTCGGGGTCCTATCGGGAAATACACTTATCCTTTTCGGGATAATCGCTTTTCTATCTTTTATGTTTTTTTCGTCCAAGAGTCGCATTCATGAAATTCATCGCGAGCTCTTCAATGCTTCAGGCCCGTTAAGTTACGACGTGGACTTCGGAAATTTCTGTGTCGTTGCTCACACACGAATTACATCAGTTCCCCGACAGGATTCTTCAAAATGGAAAGATCTCCCTTTCATGTCTCAAGCCCAAACATACCGGGTCACTCATAAGATTGGATTTGGCTCTCACACCGGAACCATTGAACTCAAAGTCGGCGATAACGGTCAAGAAGCAGAATTTCTAAGTTCTGATATCTTAGTGAAGTTTGAGGCCAGCCAAAATGCAGTGAATTTTAATATCGCGCCTTTCAGGTATGAAGCTCCCGATTTTCGACTCGCCTTCGGTGATTTATCCGGGACATTTTCGCAATCCGGTCATATCAAAGTAAACATCAATGCTCTGGAATTGAAGATGGTAAATTACATCTTCAAATTTGCGGAAATGTCTCTCGAAGTTCCGCAGGACAAAAAAAGCATTTCTCTTCTCGCAAGTCAGATTATCCTGGATGATGTGAACCTGAGCCATTCCAAGGTTGTTTTCGGAGGATCAGATCCCTTCGAGATCAAGCTTAACTCAAGCTTTAAAAGTCAGCCGGTTGAAGTTCATTGGAGTATTCAGAAGGCAACGATCCTCGACCAGAATGTGAAGGTCGGTTCAGGAAAAATGAAGTTTCCTGTCACTCTCCTCGATGCTTATGTTGAACCGAAGATCGAAAGAAGTTTGTTAGCAGAAGAGAAGCAGGCAAAGGTTTCAAGCAGTGAAAAAGTGCGTTTCCTTTATTCTGCAGCAAGAGAAGTCCGGAAGGCCGAAGCAAAAGCTGTTGCACTCAGAATCATCGCCCTATCCAAAAACATTCAACGCGATGGCGAATTTTATCAGATTATTATTGATAAGCAGGACGCCTATAAGAACGTTGAAGAGCACACTCAAAAGAGTGTGGAACGTCAGGGCTACATAGCCTCATGGTCTGCACTTGCTCCAGCAAAGATGTTTGAGGAAGCTTTTTATGGCGTCGTATTCGGGGACGAAAATCGTGCTCTGGCCGTAAAAGAACTTCTCGAACTTAAAAAAGCGGAACATGCGGACAACTCTATTTATCTCGCCGTGAAGGCCAGATCTGCGATGAGAGATGCCCTCATTAATATTGATGAATATAATCCTGTTCACCTTGCAAAGGCCGCTGAGCTCGTTCCTGCGGTTATATCGAGAATTCCTGATCACAAGTTCGCTATTCTTCTGAAACTTGAACTCGCGAAAGCAAAGGGTGACAAAGCCCTTTCCTATCAGCTTTACGAAGAATTCCGGAACAAAGAACAGGAACCACAAATCAGGGCCATGTTTGAATTCATGAAATACATTCATGTGGATAATCCTAAAGCGCTCGAAAGCCTCGAAAATGCTAATGCTATTAATCCAAAAAGTCTTTACGTTCAAAATCTCGTCAGAAATCGCATCCATGTCTATCAACACATGGGTGAGAAAGAGAAAATGGAAGAGGATTTTAGAATCCTCCTTGGTAACAAGAGCCTAGCTCCGGAAGATCTTCTTGCTTACTCAAACCTTTTGGAAGAAAAGAAGGATTTCGAGACAGCACTCAAAGTCGTCGAGAAATGTATTGAGCTCAATTCAGTTCACAAAGATTGTCATGATCAGCGTGAGTCGGTGATGACTCTGATTGCTTACGAAAAGCAAAAAGAGAAGCCGGATGAAGCTGTTCAGTATCTCCACACTCTTTTAGTTGATCGCCCTGCCAGCGTTCCTGCCAACGCAGGACTTGGTCTTCTTTATAAGCTTCGTAATGATCAGGACAACAGTGTAAAACATTACTCCATTGCCTGCGCTCTCGGAGGTTCTTTTGCCTGTATTGAGGCCGGAGATTATCTTTCCCGACAGAATGCCGCTCAGAAGGCTACACTCTTATATGATGTTTCCTGTGATCTTCGCTCAGGAAATGGGTGCATGAAAGCAGGGCTTCATGCAGAAAAGATTGGCGAGCTTGAACGCTCAGGAATTTACTATGATCGCGCCTGTAACGAACTTCACGATAACGTAGCTTGCTATCACCTTGCACGAAGCCTGCAGAAAAAACGTGCTCCGAACCGCTCTATCGTTCCCTACCTCTCAAAAGCGTGTAAGCTCTACGATTCCGCCTGTAAGCTTGCCGTTGTTTATCAGAATACCAATAAGCAGCCTGATATTCCTCTCGAACCGAAGTAGTCTTTTTTAACTCCCCTTTCATTTACCTCGACGCGAGTTCCTTGAAAGAATCTATTGAGGTTTTTACCAAGGAGAATTTATGCCAGGTCGTGGAAGAAGTTATATCGATCGTATGCTCGGAAGAAATGAAGGAAGTGAAAGCCGCGATTTTACCGACGGTAGAAGATACGGAGAAGAACAACGCTTCTACGATGAAGAATACATCAATAACAGTGAGTTCTCTGAACGGCCACGCAAAACTCAGGCCTCAAGAAATGTTCCCCGCACAGAACAGGAAACCAGGTTCCGCCGGGAAAATTCCCGCTACGATTACAATGTCGATGTCCCTCAGCAAAATCCCTGTGGTTTTTTCGGAAAAGGTCCTAAGGGATACAAGCGTTCTGATGACAGAATCAAAGAAGAAGTTTCAGAAGCACTCTATCGTAATCATCGGGTAGATGCCTCAGATATCGAAGTTGAAGTGAAGGAAGGTATCGTCACACTAAGCGGTTCCGTTGATAGCAGACAAACTAAGCGCTCTGCTGAAGAGTGTGTTGAACACTTGAGCGGAGTGATTGATATTCATAACCGTATTCGGATTGCAGACAACGCAAATGTCTCCAATCTTGAGAAAAGGTCACTATCATAAATGACTGATCCTTATGAATTATTGGGGGTTGCTAAAACAGCAACCCTCGATGAAATCAAAAAAGCCTATCGCAAACTTGCCAAAAAATATCATCCCGACATCAATCCGGGAAACAAAGAAGCTGAGGCAAAATTCAAAGAATTCTCCCACGCATTTGATCTAGTCGGAACCAAAGAGGCCCGTGAGAAGTTTGACCGTGGAGACACAGAAGATCAACAACGAGAGCAACAAGAACGATACTATCGTGATACACAAGGACCTCAATCACGCTACTCGCAGAGTTTCGGTGAAGACGTCAATATGGACGAAATATTCTCACAAATGTTCGGTCAGGGTCGAACTCAATCACGCAAACAACGTCCACCACAGGAAGAACTCTATCAGATGGAGATTGATCTACGTGAATCTGTTGTCGGCGGAAATAAAGTTATTACTCTTCCAACTGGAAAAACTCTTCAGGTAAAAATCCCAGCAGGCATCGTTGAAGGCAAGAAACTTAAGTTTAAAGGTATGGGTATACATGGAGGAGATGTTTACGTTCAGATCATCGTCCGTCCCGATCCTAAATTCCGGATCGAAGGGAAAGATTTACACACGAGTGTCGACATCAGTCTCTTCGAAGCCGCTCTCGGCGGAGAAATCTCAGTTCCTACAATTGAGGCCAATGTCATGATGAAAATCCCGGCCGGAGTTTCTACCGACTCAAAACTCAGACTCAAGGGCAAAGGTCTGGGGCACGGAGAGGAAAGAGGAAATCTGATCGTCACTTTAAGAGTAGTCATGCCTAAAACAGTCGATCCCGCGCTCAAGCATGGGCTCCATGAACTTGCCGGAAAACATGCCTATGATCCAAGGGGAGAAAAATGAAACAGCTCATTCGTGTGACGATTCAGGAAGCTTCTCAGATTTGCGGCTCTTCGCGTGACGAAATTATTCACTTTATACAGGAAGAATGGATCAGCCCCTTTGAACAGGATGCCCTGGATGACGAAGATGTGACGAGAATCAGACTGATTCATGACTTAATTGAAAATCTGGGAGTGAATGAGGAAAGTGTTCCGATCATCCTTCACCTAATTGATCAAATCCACGCACTACAAATAAGAATGAAAGATATTACTTAAGTGGAAGGTGAACTTTAAAGATTGTTTCTTTGCCGGGTTCACTTTTCAGATCAATTCTTCCTCCATGGGCCTCAACGATCTCTTTACTAATAAATAATCCGAGACCAAGTCCGCCACTTTTGGCAGAAATTCCACGTTCAAATTTCTCAAAAATTCTGATCTGCTCTTCAGCTGAAATTCCAGGCCCCTTATCACAAACTGCGACCCAGGCATCTCTACCAGTCTTTCCAGCTTCAATCTTCACCTGGCTTTCACCACCGTAGCGAAAAGCATTGTTGATGAGATTAACGACGACTTGCTCAATTTTAAATGCATCCCATTCACCATGGAGATCATCTGTTGATGGAAAATGCTTAAGTGTTCCTGATGCAATCTGGTCTGAGTAATAGCGAAGAATAATTCCACTCACCAAATCATTAAGTTCCAGTGGAGTTTTCTCAATAACAAATTTGCCAATCTGGATCCGGGAGACATCCAGCATCTCGTCCACCAGACGGAGAATATTATTAATTTGTCTGTAGGCAGTCGCGATGTGCTTCATGATCTGATCATTGTCGGTATCGCCATCTTTCATTTTAATCATCGCCACATCCATCTGAAGCTTCATGGAAGTCAGTGGTGTGCGTAACTCATGCGAGGCCATGGAAATAAAACTGTCGCGCACTTTCACAGCACTTTGCGCTGCAATCTTTTTTTCCACCATCTTCTGAGTAAGACCTTCGATATCCGTGCCCTGACCCTGAAGATCATTCTGAAGAAGCTCAACTGATCTTTTGATTTCAAGATTCTGAATGAAGGCATCTTTCCGGAAATTGTATTTAATGTGAGCAGCGACGATACCAATCACTCCTGTCCCAATCAGGAAGAAAAGATTGTTCACGAATGTAGGCATGCTATGAATCGTCAGACCCTCAATTGATAGAATCCCCAGAATGTAGATTCCAATGATGAGGCCAACTGTCTTCGACATTTCCTTGGCATCTGTCGGAAGAATCAAAACTCCGGAAAGAACCACGAGATTTACACCGGCATAATAAGGAGCTCCAGAACCCTGGAGCACCATACACATGAGTGTGATGCTAAGAGATGCGATTCCCAGAAGTAAGTTGGAAGTTTGAATTGGTCTTTTGAGGCCAAAGCCTTTCTTGAACCAAAAATAGGTGCACAGAAAAAAGAATGTCGTCGTAAAACGGATGATCGTAAGAACTTTAAAGTCCGGATACTGGGTGAAATAATCCAGTATGGAAAATATAGGAAAGAGAATGGTGGCCAGCAGTGCGAGAGATTTAATTCCCGTACTGGCCTCATCCTCAATGGCCTGTAGATAAAGTTCTTCTTTGCTCAAAACAGTAGACATGAAGACATTTTATCAAAACCATTCAGGAAGAGGCCATGGGAAACTTGCTGCACTACTTAGGCACAACCTCAGCATTCTCATCAATCACGTTAAAACGGACGAGATAATCGTCAATATTGTTCTCCTGGGTCGATATGACCGGGGAAATCGGATCAATCTGGAAGTAAGTAAAGTTCGGCAACTCGACCCTATCCGAGCGATCAAGCTCAGCAATGAATGGAATAACTCCGATTTCCGTACAAGCGCCACCAGGCGTACAAGTATTGGCATCATCCAAAGTTATGAGCCACTTGTCCTTCGCACATGTAACTGTCGCACCATTGGCATCAGTCGTCGTCTCTGAGCCTTCGCACTTTTTACCTGCGATCAGAAGAGTATTACTAAGACGAGTTGAAAAATCGTTCACACGCTCTTCCTGTGGTACTTGATCGTTCTGAATATCATCATCGTCATCGTCGCTGGAATCATAGCCACCGCAAGCTGTGAGAGCGGCGAGACTTGAAATTAAGAATAGAGTTTTCCAAGAAAGGGTCTTCATCCAAGCTCCTTGTTGAAGTACCCCTGGAATTTTGAATGGAAATGGAGTGCCATTGCACTTGGAGAATGGCCCAAGCTTATTGGCATAACTTCAAGAGAGAAATTTCAACAGCTTAAAGCCTATTTACTGCATACCATTTAGCCGCGGTGACTATAATGCAGCCGAAGAAGGCTGTTAATTATGAGCGGTATACCGTACAATGCATATAAGATAGTTGAAACCTATGAATACAAGAGATGGTACAAAGATCAGAACATCAATATCAAGAATCATGCAGATTCAAGGATTGGTTTTATTTCTGAGGGACACTTTGGTGATTTCAAGAGATTTGATGGGCTGATCGAATTCAGGTGGAAGAATGGACTGCGAATGTACGGCATGACATTTAAGCACACAATTTTGATCTTATTGATTGGAGGAAATAAAAATGGGCAAGACCGTGACATTAAGAAAGCGAAAAAAATCAAAGCGGAAATTATTAACGGAACACGTTCCGTTCTCATCACCAGTTCTTAAAAATAAACAACTCACCGTAGAGATTCTTCTTGAATGTATTAAAGATGGCGATGCGGATACTTTTAGGGACACGCTCTATGCTTATCTTAGGGCAACTAATAAAATAGATTTCGCGGAAAAAGCAGGAATCGGCCGACGGACTTTGTATGACCTTTTAGATCACTCCAAAGAATTTAATCCTGGTTTCGTAACATTATCAGCTCTCTTTCACGCTTTGGAAGCAGCTTGAATTTCAAAGACGTTATCAAGCAAATGAATCTCATTCCCCTTCCTGAGGAAGGTGGATATTTCCGGGAAACCTATCGCTCTGATAAAGTAGTTCAATGCGATCTTGGCCTTAGAAGAGAATGCACGGCGATTTACTACCTCATCAGTCCTGAAAGCTTCTCAGGCCTCCACTGGGTTGATCAGGAAGAGATCTTTCATTTCTATGCGGGAAATTCTGTAGAGATGTTTCAGATTGATAAAGATGGAAACGGGAAGAAGATCATTATTGGTAATGACATTTTTAGTGGTCAAAGTCCTCAGGTCATCGTTCCAGGAGGCACTTGGCAAGGGACCAGACTTCTAAACTCTAATGAAAATGCCTGGGCCTTGATGGGTTGTACGGTTGCACCAGGTTTCGAGTATGAAAATTTTCACATTGAGGACAGAGCTAGCCTCACAAAGAAATATCCTCACCTGAGTGAGGACATCAAGCGTTTCACCAACGACCACTTAAAGAGTTTTTAAATACTCGATTAGCTCGAGTTTATTTTCATGAGTTAGGGTCTTGAATGATTCAAAGTAGTGACCCTGATTCGAACTTCCCTTACGAGTTGTATCGTAGAGACGTCTCTTCATCATGTCTTTCTTGATGAGTGTAAGACCCATCTTCTGATCATCAAAGCGCTCGCGCTCGCCTGAATTCTTCAAAGAGAATTTTACCGGACGAGAAGTTGGATCACTCAAGAGATCGTAAACTGTAGGCACAGACATATTGTGGAGATATGGAAAGCGAGACCAAACTCCCCAGAGCTTCTGAGCTACATAACCTTTTTCG
>JBKJPL010000007.1:0-3675 GCA_046595005.1 Bacteriovoracaceae bacterium
CTTTGAGATCAAGATGACGTTTCTCGAGCGAGAGCTTCATAGGTCTCCTACAACACGAAACAAATCTGATCTTTCAAAGTCAGCAGGAGCATTTCCCCACTTCCCTACTGGTGGCTCGCCTTTAAAATAGCGCGCCCACTGTTCTGGATACTTACTGAAATGCATGCGCTTGATGATCGGATCGATTCCCAGAAAGGCCTGAAGAAGCTTTGCTACCATTTCGGAGCAGTATAGCTTCTGAACACCTTCTTCATTCAGGTTATTCCAGAGAAATTCTTTGTCGTAAGGAAGACCTTCAAACTCTTCATTGAATAGATGAAGAAATGCTTCCGAATTATTTTGTAATTCGTCGACGATCTTTTCGTTCTGAAATCTCAGAACTCTGATCAGTTGACCTTTCTGTGTAATTGAATTGAAAACTTCGAGAGTTTGCTTTTTAACTTTCCCATTTGAATCAGCAATCAGGAGTGGTTTAGCGGAAATCACGATTCCGATGTGTGAATAAATCGTCTCTTCTTCTGCTTCAATCAGGTCACAAGACCAGCAATCTGTTGGCTGAAGAAGGATATCCCCTACCATGAGCTGAGGTGAGGCCCAAAGGGCCGATGTCATCAGGAACGAGAGTGCCAGTGCCAGATATTTCATTTCTGCCAACCTTTTAGGTCAACATCCTAGCTTGGGGAGAATGGGATGAGAATGAGTTTCTTGCCACTCAAGTAGTTGATTTTACTGGTGAAAGTCCGAGCCTTGGCTAGAGGAAAAGTCTGCGCACTCTGAGGAAAAAAGGTTAGCGATTATAATAACTTAACGACACTTATCACGAGGCCTTTATGAAAAGACTTTTTGGAATCATGAATCTTATCCTCTGCCTGGAGCTCATCATCGGGCCTCACTTTCCGGGAACGAGAATCTTCTCGCTCAATGTAGCGCGAGCAGAAACCTGTCCGGCAGGACTTGTGATGGATTCAACTCTCAATCGTTGCATCACTTCGGATCAGCAGGCTGAACTCATCAACGCTACAGCAAGTTGTAATGGGGATAAGGAATGTTACAAGCGGATTGCAGAAGAAAAGCTCAAAGAAGCAGAAGCTGAAGGAAAAATTCCAGAAGCTGTTGCGAATAAGGGTGGGCTTGTAGGTACACTAGGAAAAATAGCGGCTATAGCTGGTCCTCTTACTGTAGTCATGGCTGCATTCCAGACAAGAGCATGCTTGAATCCTTCCGGTATTGCCATGATTGCAGGTGGTGTCGCCTTCACAGCCGGTAACTTTATGGCCGATAGAAAACACAAATCATGTCTGAAAAAAATTCGTAGCGACTGGGAGAAGAAAAAGGCTGAGACGACAGAAAAAACTTCTTCAGGGCTTTCTAAAGTAAGTATGTCTCAGGATCAAAGTGAAGCATTCGAAATGCTCGCTAAAGCTGAAGATTGCATGGCTAGTTCGGCCAAAATGAAAGCTGGCTTTTATGCTGCTTCAACTCTGGCATTTGCTGCATCCGCAGTGATGGCTTTAATGGGTGTAGGGACTACTGAGAATGCACCTTGTACAGCCAGTACTGATTCAGGTCCATCTAAAATCGATTTTAAAGTCTATGCTCAAAGTATCTACAACATTGAACAAGCAACTGATATTGAATCAGTGTTCCTGAATGCAAAAACAATCAACGATGTTGAAAGCAAAAGCTGCGCTTCACTAGATGATTATCAAATTCTTAAGGAGACCTTCGGCGAAACTTTGCCCAAAGAGAAAGAACTCTTAGTTGGATATTTGAAAGAAGCGTATCAAGG
The DNA here is from genome assembly GCA_046595005.1 of Bacteriovoracaceae bacterium. Lineage (GTDB taxonomy): Bacteria > Bdellovibrionota > Bacteriovoracia > Bacteriovoracales > Bacteriovoracaceae > Peredibacter. Next base: position 1,790 of record JBKJPL010000007.1, read on the forward strand.
TTTTAAAAGTGAATTCAGATTATTCCCCGAAGCACATGCCTTAAACCCCATTTTGATGCCTGCAGGACTTGTCCAAGCGGGAGCGGCAGCAGCTCCCGTAGTTGCAGCTCCCGCAGCGGCTACTGGGCTAGGCCCAGGTATTCTTCGAACAATGAATACTCCCACAGGTAGAGCAGTTATTGGGGGCGTACTCGCCGGACTCTCAGCAATGATGTGGATGCATGCTAAGAAGCAAGCCAAGGTTGCAGCAAATCGTGCTGAATTCCTTCGTAAAATGAAAGAAGATTTCAATGATTCTCTAGGTGCCATTAGTTGCAGTGAAGAAGAGCGGAGCATGTCTGGAAATGCAAATTGTTACTGTTACACTGAAGGTGGACAGAGAAATCAAGCACGCGCAAATTCTCAAGTATGTCAGCAGTTATGGACAGGACAGACATTAGCAAACGCTGGTGAATACAATTCCCTCGATTTTTCTAATCAACGCGTTTGTATCGCGGCTTCAGGCGCACCAGACGAGAATTGTGCCTGTAAAGCATCTAAGAATTGTTTGAACGCGATTCCTTCTATGGGAAATCTTGGCTTAGGTGCGATCAGTGTAGCCTCTAATGGAATGAAGCCACTTAATGACTTAGCTAACGGACAAATTGGAGCGGGAAGTATCAATGGAGCTGCTCTACTAAATGGGGCTGCCCGCTTATTAGATCAGAGAAATAAACTCGCTGATAAAATGAAACTCGATCCCAATAAACGAAACAAGATGGCCCGCGACTTTGAAAAAAGTATCATAACTGCAGGTGCAGGTGCAGCTTCACCACTTGCAAGTAACTCATCTCCCCTTCCTATGAATATGAGTGCTTCTGATGCTGCTTCAGCTCTTGAAAAAGAACTTGGTGGTGGAAGTACTTTCGGGCAAGTTAGCGGCTCGCCTGCTATCGCTCAACCAGGAAATTCTACTCCGGGAGATGTAGAAGGTTTTAGTCTTGGAACACCGGATGCTGTTGCTCCGACTGAGAATCAACTTGCAGAAGCAATGGCGCAGGATTTGAATTACAACCAAAATGATATTACAAAATCTGATTCAAACATTTTCCAGATTCTCACGAATCGCTATCAGCGAAGTGGTATGAGAAGACTCTTTGATGAAGATGCGAAAGCAACACCAGAAAAAGCGAACAAGAACGACATTTCTCCATAACAACATTCACACTGGTTGCGAGTCGACCAGTGTGAATGGAATATTTTCTACAGGTTTTCTGAAGGATTCAGTGTCATTGTGACTCCGAATTCCTGGTGCATTCTGATACCTCTTTCATTTCGCGAAGTTATTACACACTCATGATGAGACGTTTACTCGATTCTTCATCAATACAATCGATAACTTAACACTCTTTTTCAACCTGTAAATTATGTAAGTAAAAAGTCGTTTGAATAGCTCTTCACTCTCGATATGAATGAAGTATTGAAACACTTCTCATTCAACGGAGAGACGTAATGAAATTTTTAACTGCAGCTATCGTATTGCTTTCGACAATTGTCGTTCAGCAAGATGTTGAAGCACAAACACGTGGACCACGTTACAACCCAGGCGGAGGCAGAGACGGAGGATCATCATCTTCTCCTTCACGTCCTTCACCATCAAACTCTGGATCGTATAATCGTCCAAGCCCAGGACCGAGCTCTTCAGGCTCTTCTCCTTCGCGCGGACCAAGATATAATCCAGGAAACTCTGGATCGGTAAACCGTCCTTCTCCATCTCCGAGCACAGGAAGCACTTACCGTCCTTCTCCAACTCCGAGTACTGGAAACACTTACCGTCCGGCCCCAACGCCAACTACTCCACGCGGTCCACGCTATAATCCAAATCCAACTGGACCTAGCACTGGTAC
>JBKJPL010000016.1:0-246467 GCA_046595005.1 Bacteriovoracaceae bacterium
AAAGTCTCAGATAGAAAGAGGCTCAATGATTATGGAGATAAGTCGAAATTAAGAAAGTCCGGCTAGAGTCCAATAGGACATAATCGCTCCGAAATTAACCGGACATAATCGCCCAGAAACAACAGGAGTCTGGGGGAGTGTCTAACTTTTAGACAGTATTGGTGGTGATATTACGGGACTGCTTAGGCCGATTTTTTTTCGTCGTGATCGTGATCGTGATCGTGTTCAGAGACTTCCTGACTAAGAAGCTGAACGTGCTTTTGGTCCTTATCGAAGTAAGAACGCTCGAGCTTTCTCATGACCGAGATAACAGCGGTAAGAGTTACCGAAACAAAAACAGCAGAGATTCCGTAATTGAGGCCGATCATGATTCCCATAGAGGCAGTAAACCAGATCCAGGCCGCTGTAGTGAGACCTTGAATATTCATATTGCCGTTACGGATAATGGCGCCAGCTCCAAGGAAGCCGATTCCGCTTACAATCTGGGCAATGATACGCGCAGTTTGTCCCTGGAGTTCGACTGTAAACATCGACATAGCTGTGAAGAGCATCGAACCAACACAGATGAGAATTTGAGTTTTAAAAGCAGCAGGGGAGCGGTTGAGCTTTCTTTCGAAACCAACAACGATACCGCAAACGATGGCGTAAAACATTTTGTCGGCGATAAATAAGAGGAATTCGATATCCTTCATAAAAGGCTTATCGGGACTTTAAAAATCAAGATTAGATAAAATCGTATCAAATTTACGGGCGGTATTTGAGTCCGTATTCCATTTGCGGACAAAGAATTCAGTATGATCAATGTCATCCTGAATCCCCAGATCCTTTCCATGGCCGATCCAATTTTGGTTTTCCACGGGAATCAGGCCATCGTTAGGACCTGTTCCTCTCAGGTATTCAGCAGATTTTTTGAGGACTGATGAAACTTTCTCTGGAGCTTTCTGGGTCCTGATAAAGAAGAACCGGTCGGTCATGAGTTTCATTTCCATGACGGAAAGATCATTGAAACTATCAAAGAGATCATCAGAAATTTTCTGTGTTCCGAGTGAGCGAAGAACATTCAGGGCATTAAGGTAAACCGGATTGTATTGATTCCCGAAATTTCCCCAGGTGGCTTCGTATTCACGGATCGATTCCGCCATATATGGTGAACCTGCAAAAGGGGTATTTACGAAAACAGCTTTCGCCACGATCTTTGAGGGGAAATCATTATGAAAACGACCCAGAGTATTGGCGAGCTCGAGGCCGCCTTTACTATGGGCAATGACGATCAAAGGTTCATTGTGGGCCATATAAAGGCTCAAAAGCTTAGACCGTAGGAAACCGGTATTTCCGGTAACTGTATTCAGTGATGAAGGATTGATCTTTGTGATGAGCTTGAAATTTTTAAGTCTTAAATAGGCCTCAAACGACGTGAAATAATCGCGAACCTGTTCGTTATTAATTCCTGAGATGAGAACAATATGCTGGGCCTGAATTTGAATCGAAAAAATGAGCAGGAATGTGAGGAAGAAAGCTTTCATAGAAGGCTTATACAGACCGGGGATGAATATGAGAATGGACCCTATAAAGGTAATTTGGTCTGCACGATAAGAAAGATTATCGTGCAGCACGGTAAGGTATTGAGGGGTTAACTGTCTAAATGCACACGACGGTTGAACTCGTCCCGGCCGATAATTCCGCCCTTAATCGCCGTCTGGACGGTCTTTAAGGCCTCCACGTATCTTGGCTGTTCTTCTGCCGGAACCAGGGTCAGATCGATGTGTTTCTGGTCGATTGTCCCCGCGTTTTTTACGGTCTTTTTGATCAGGGCGATGGCGTCGTTCAGTTCCACATAACCTCCACGGGTGCTGTCCATATACTTAGATTTTTAACATGGACTGCACCCGGGAATCAATGTCTGGTTGGGATAAATCAAGCCGCTTTGATGCCCATTTGCGGGATGGCCGAATCGATAAGCTGGTTAATCACATCATCATCCAGGCCGTCATAATGAGCGGCTTTGCAGATCACCTGGAGTTTCTGATTGAGCTTTCCAATATCCATCCGGGTCTTATGTTCTGTTTCTGATTCAAGAATCGCTTCATGAATAAGGTCTCTATATTGGCATACCAGAATCTCTTGGAAATTTTCATGCTTAATAATCAAAATGGGCCTCCGTGATTGGAATAAAAATCGGTCTTGGGCAAAGTCTAAACTCAGGTTGCATGATGAATAAGAAATAATGTCAGGTATTAGATATCCATAGGATAGGGAAAATAAAGTTTTGTGGATGTCTTAACAATGCGGCCGATACTTTCAAAATGACAATTTTCCCGGGCATGTTACGATTCTTTCATGGATAAACTACAAAATTTCTTTACGGAAGGAGAGGCCTTTCTCCCCGGGAATCCCCTTCAACTCAGACTCGCGTTTTTAGCACTCCTTTTGAATCGAAATGTGCTGATTGAAGACGTGCCTGGAATGGGTAAAACAACTCTCGTGAAATATTTCGCCCGTGCCTCAGGGCTTGAATTTCGTCGTATCCAGTTTACGAGTGATCTCATGCCTTCAGATATTCTGGGTGTTTCTGTTTTCCAGAAAGATTCGGAATTATTTGTGTTCAGACCAGGGCCCATTTTTGGTGAACTTATTTTAGGGGATGAGCTTAATCGCGGAACTCCGAAAACTCAGTCGGCACTTCTTCAGGCGATGGAAGAAAAATCAATTACGGTAGATGGAATGAATCATCCCCTGCCGGATCGTTTCTGCTTATTTGCGACTCAGAATCCAAGAGGGCAATACGGTACCTATCCCCTGCCTGAATCACAGCTTGATAGATTCCTCTTCAAATTTTCCATGGGTCATCTCACCCGCGAGGAAGAAGTTGAACTTCTCGCGACCGGGCAAAGACTCGAGCGCTTAGAAAAACTAAAATCACTCGTAAGCCGGGATGATCTTAAAATCTGGGAAGAACAGATACGTGCCGTTAAATCTTCACGTATTCTTCTGGGTTATGTTTCAGACATTCTTCAGTCATCGCGGAAAGATGCTGAGTATGGTTTATCACCTCGTGCGGGACTGGATCTTCTGGATGCTGCCCGTGGATGGGCTTTCCTTGAAAAACGTGATCACGTGATCCCGGATGATGTTCAGGCGGTATTTCCGTTTGTGGCCGCTCACCGGATGTATTCATATCAGTCACTACCAGTTCATGCTGAACAAGCGCGCGCGAGAGATTTCGTGGGCTCGGTTCCATTCGTTAAGGTCAAATGAAGCGGTTTATTGAGCGTATGCTCCGCACACGCACTCGCGTGTACATTTTCCCAACTCGCATGGGTGGCTATCTATTGGGCCTCATTGGACTCATGTTTCTTCTGAGTATTGGATACAGTAATAATCTTCTTTTAATTTTTACCATCGCCATGTTTGGGTTAAATCTCATCTGGCTGGTGAATTCGCATTTTCATCTGGCGCGACTTTCACCTGGTCAGGTCTTTGTGGAAGACGGCCATGTGGGTGGGGTCCAGACCGTAAGTTTTCGCTGGAAGAAGTGGCCCCGTGGAAACCTGCATTTTGATTTAAAACTTATTGGTGAAGAAAATCAGTCGGAAGTAAAAATCATTTCAACTGAAGAGGGGAGATCTGTCGGTGAGATTAAGCTCCCCTATCGCGGGCTTTATTCATGGACTCACCTTCTCGTGAAAACCGACCGGCCTTTTGGTCTTTATCAAACCTGGATCTATTTCAAGGTCGATGTCTCTGCCCACGCCTATCCAACTTTACTCAAGGATTTACCACTCCCCTCGCCCGAAATAACTGAACGGGAAGGAACTCTTGATGGTGAAAGAAAGGGTGACGAGGGTTTACGAGGGCTCGCCCAGTATCAGGGGGAAGGTTCGAAACGCATCAGCTGGAAGCACTATGCGAAGTCCGGTGAGCTCTTTGTGAAAGAAGGAGAAGAAGTAAAAACTCATCTCATGCGAATTATGCTCAACCTTCCGCAGGAAAAAAACCGTCGTGAAGCCGAGCTCTCGCGGATCGCGACCTTAATGGTTTATTGTCATCGTCAGGAAATACCTTTTCTCTATACCGGGAAGACCCAGAAAGGTCCTGGCACACATCTTGAGCTTCTGAAAGATTGCCTGCGGGAACTATCCGTATGCTGAGAAGTGAACTGAAATCAATTCTTATTCTGACTCTCTTCAGTTATCTCATGTGGGATTACCTCACGATTGCCACAATCGGATTCAGCTCTTTTGGGCTCCTGCTTATTGCTTTTAATTTTCAGCTTTCAAAAACCGCCCGGACTGTTATTGCTATAGGGGTCTTTGCCTCATATGTGATCGTTTACGGAAAGGTGATTGATCCTGAAGTGGGTCTAAACTTCTTGACCTCTGTCGTGATCCTGAAACTTCTGGAGAAAGAAAATCTTCGGGATAGCTACATGATATTTTTTGGTCTCATTCTTCTTCTGTCTGCCGGGACCTTGTTTGAGAAGACTCTCACATATGTTTTCTTTTTTTCCTCATCATTTCTTATTCTCCTTTTTGATTTCTACGGAACGCTTCTTATTAAATCCCGCACGAGAGATCTTTTCCTGGGATTTCTTTGGGTAATACCACTTACTAGTGTGATGTTCTTTGCGGTTCCTAGGATCATTTCTCCACTGGCATTCCGAAACGGTACTCCCGGTGCCGGTGAAGTCGGTTACACGCCAAACTTGAGAATCTCTGAAGTGGAGAGTCTCGAGATGAATGATGAGCCGGTATTCCAGGCACTCGTGGATAAACCCCTTCCAGTGGAAAGACTTTATTGGCGTGGGAATGTCCTGGCACAAACCGACGGCTGGAACTGGACCAGTTCCCAGTCTGATAATCTTTTTTTGCCGCCGGAAAAAAGTCCTGAAGTCATTCCGGGATCAATCCGCCAGAAGATCCGGCTCTTTTCCAAGGAGCCTTATCTCTTCGCCCTCGATTCAGCTCAGAAGTTTATTCTTGGAAAGCATGTTGTAGTTCCGGATGATTTCCGGGTTCTTCAGCAGGCAGGAACAGAGTGGAATCCACGTTACGAAGTCATCAGCCGTATTGATGACATTCCTGCGGATAAAGAAATTGAAGCAAAGTTTCTCAAGGTCATACTTCCTAAGAAGCTTCGGGAATGGATTCATGCCACTTTTCCTTCACAGGACCTGAAAGGTCTTCGGAGTGAGATTGAAAGTTATTATAAGTCTGAAGGTTTTTCATACACATTGAAGCCAGGGAAAATTGCTAATTTTCGCGAATTCATGCTGGAGAAAAAAACCGGTTTCTGTGCCCATTATGCTTCAGCGACAGCGATAATTCTCAGGACCCGGGGAATACCTGTTCGTCTTATTTCCGGATTCATGGGCGGAAACTATAATTCCTATGCGGATTTCTATCTCGTTACTCAAAATGATGCTCACGTCTGGCTTGAGGCATTTGAAAATGGGAAATGGGTGAGACTTGATCCAACAGCGTGGATTGCTCCTGATAGAATCACCATGGGAGGGGAAATTTTCCTGGGAACTGTAGCAGCAAGTAGCAACAATCCCCTCTCGAAGCTCAAATTCAATTTTAAGTGGTTCCAGGAAGCTTCGATGTGGGTCAATCAATGGGACTTTAAGTTCTACCAGTGGCTTGAGGAAATGGATTACTACGGGCAGGAAGCTATGCTTTCGCGCTTTAAATTTAAGCGCAGGTGGCTTTATACAATTGTACCTATGCTGATAGCGTTCTTCCTTGGACTATTTATCTGGCAAACGCGCCGGCGTGAAGAAACAATTGGTTTGAGTTTGCACGAAAGAGTCTGGAAAGAATTCATGGAAAAAGTGCATGCGAAAGGACTTATTCTTATCCCGGTATCAATTGAAGAAAACGAAAAGCGGCTTTCTTCATGGAATCATCCTGAACGTGAAAAGGTCTCAGAAATCTGGTCTGAAATGGTGAATATTTCTTTCAGGGATAGTGGTGATTGGGGATCGATCAGAAAAAAAATCAGTAAGCTCTAGCGGTCAATTACCTTGTACTCAGCGTCCACCACTTTCCCATTCGTCGTTTTCTGCTGCTGTTTTAAAGCATCTTCCTGCGCTTGCAGGTCTTTCCCACGTTTTTCCACGACACGGTAGAACTGCCAGAGACGGCGGATAAAGTAGATAGCAAAAAATACCAGGATGATTCTGAAAAGATTCATTTTATGTCAGGCCTCGCCTTTTTCTGGATCGGGATCAGCTGCTTTCGCTGCTTGATCATCTTTTTTACTCTGTTCAGCGGCCTTCTTGGCCTCTTCTTCTGCCAGGGCCTTTTCCTGAGCAATACGGATGGCCTCGAGTTTCTGATGAAGCTTATCTTCATTCAATTTCTTAAATTCATCAGTCTGCACCTTGAGCTCAGCATCGTGATCACGGAAGAAAACGGAATTGACATATTTCCGGAGTTCTTTTTTATCCTGCTCACCGAGGCAATGGATGAGCCCGGTATATTCAGGAACTTTACCCTGCGCTTTAGACGGACGTACATTCACATAAAACGGAACAGGTTTTAAGAAACACAGATTTGTTCCGGGAGATAGCTCTCTGTCGCAGTTAAAGACCACATCTGTTTCAGAGATTTTCAGAATCTTCACATTCAGCATAATGAACGCATGAGAAGCTGCATTGGTCTTACGGAGATAAACGTGTTCAGCATCAGGCTTTTTCGCCTTAACGAGTTTCTTGTCGAGAATCTCTCCCATCTTGATCAGGACATCTGCCTCGAGTTCCCCATCAGTTGCCATGAGATGCTCATATCCTAACTGCTGGCGGAGTTCATTTGTAGGAATCTTGGTATTAAAGACCACGAGATATGGTGATGATTCCACATGATCGCGTTTCACGACGGCGACAAGTTTTTCGAGGAAATCAAAATCAATTTTTGCGTCCTTCACTTCAGCTTGCTCAAGAGCAACGGCAATAAGCTGCGGACACAGACGTCCCAGATCATCAGCGATATCCTTTAAAAAAGGAGCGCAACGGATGATATATGGGTACCTGTCAGTACGCTTAGGTCCAAGCAGAAAACGGAATTCCTTATCAATTATAAGAAATTTCGTGTTTTTTTCCTGTGACCGGGAAAGGTTATCACCTACCCAGGCCTCCATTTTCTTTTTCTGGCGACGGATGAGCTCTTCTCTTTCAGCTCTCCGGTCATTGATATCAACTTCCGTCATGCCTTCTGGTGGGATGAATTCATCAATAACGACAAATTCAAGATCAGCAGCGAAATCAAAATGGTAAAAAAGATTCTTGGTAGTTGTATTGGTGACAAAAACTTCCTTCGAAGGAATGAGTTTATCCTTAGTCCACGCATGATCGAGAATCAGTCGATCGCCCTTGGCAAAGCGGAAGCTCGTTTCAAGGTGAAGTCCGTCTTTGTGAACATATCCGATTTTAGCGACTGCACCTGCTTCCCAGGTTTCCTGACCAGGTTCTGCCGTCGCAAATCCATGAGCAGGAGTTGCATCCGGGGCCAGAAGTGCGCCCACATCGTAAACAACATCAAAAACTTCTGCTGACTTAATATGTGTGAGATTGATTCCGGTAGCGATACTTTCAAACATCAGGTCTTTTGGAGAGAGATAATCGACAAGACCCACGACGAGTGGTTTTTCCGGAAGCTCGGTGCGGGCAATGAGGCGCGCGAGCTGAAGATAATCCTGAGTCTCTTTAGAGAAATCGATGAAGACACATGCAGGTTTATTTTTAGCGATCAGAAGAAACATCGCCTGAATCTGGTCTTCACGTGATGAGTAATGGCGCTCAAACTTAGCTGATAATTTAGTATGTTTTTTGAACTCACCCTGGAGGGTTTTGAAATATGCTTCGTCGTCACCAAAGTAGTAGAACAATGGAACTGCCATACCCTTATAATATCACAGTTTCAGAATCACCAATTAAAATCGTAGGGTTAGCGTTTTGAGATAGTCCGCGTAGGACCGCGATCGCCCATCCTTATGGGTATTCATGACATCCATCTGGTGTTTGAGGTACTTCACCCCCACTTCACCCTGGAATATATCTCGTCCATAGAGCGGGACTTTATCACCCGGTCGCACGTTCAAAGAGAGAATCTGGTAGAACCGGCCTTCATCAAAAACGAGACTTTCTTTACCAAGAGAATACGATGAAGCGTGAAGATACTCTCTTACCTGAAGCACATCCCGGTGGGGAGAAATCACCAGATCATCAGCGGGGGCGAGATAAGATTTCAGATGATCACAAATTGAAACAATCTCTTTTCCTCCCATACCAGCAACAAGAATAAGTTTGGAAGATGAGTTGGGAATAATATCCTGACCCCTTTTCTCATGGATATGTATTTTAAAGTTCTGCTCAGTAATATACGCATCAATAAAGTGTATTAACTTTTGAATCACTGGAGGACTGGGATCCACCAGATGAATCTCTTTTACTTCACTCTCATGGAGAAAGGACAATCCAAGCTTCCCATGGTCACAGCCTATGTCCCAGATGGATTCATGATGATGATAGTGTGATCGAAGGTGACTAAGTCTTGGCGAGAGAGAGTGTTGCATCCCCTACTCTAGAAGAAGTCGTTGTAGTTCTGGCCGTACTTCCGGTCGAGCTCTTCAGTGAAGTACTTGCGGACAAAGTATTGTCCCGATCTCACTGTTTCAATGAAGCCGTAATTAGCGAGACTGCGAAGATGATGGTGAAGATCCTCAATAGAAAGATTAAGGGTTGTAGAAAGCTCTGCGAGAGAATTCATAGGTCCGATTCCGTGCGACTTATAAAGATTAGCGCGACACCAGACCTGGCGATAAAGGAACATGAGAAGGGTAATCTCATGCCGGTTCAATTTATGTTTCTGGAGAACGTCGTCGAAGAATATATCAGGGATTTCAGAGGCAACAGGAGAATCTACAGGTCCAAGGACCGACTTCTGTACTTCGCTATCCTTACGCTGCTTGCGCGAATGAAACTGTGAAAGAATGGCCCGGATGTCTTCCATACGAACACCTCCAATTCTAATGATGCACCTATAGGAAATAAAATTCAATAGAACTGATTGAGGTGGCAAATACAGTCTAAACTAAAGCTTTTTAATCGGGTACCGATAAGGACCTTATGAAATGGCCTGCACTTACCATTCTAGTTTTTATCTGCCTCGCCTGCGGGGGAATGCTTCCAGGCAAAGTTACGGAACATAAGTTTCCCTTACCAGTGAAAACAGTCGATGCCTCTATCAATGAGAACCGCCTTAATCTCAGTGTCCTTGAGGCGAAATACCTTAAGGAAAAACAGGTCCTGAATCTGGCGATTGTCAGAGGAATGATACTGGAACTTGAAGGGAAGAACCCAACGCTCATCCTTCCCGACTCACTTCCCGACCTTAAGGAAATGAGAAAAAAACCTGCCTTCCTGTCGCTGGAGCTTACTGTCGAACACCTTTCTCATCGTGAGTCAGTTAAGCAACGCTCTACCTTGACTGAGACATAGTCCGTTCTGGTAAGATAGAGTCATATGTCACGAATCCTTCTCGCACTTCTATTTATTGTCGCCTGTTCAACGGATAAAAAAACTCCGCTGAAATCGACCTCTTCCATCACAAGAGAGTTTGCCCGCGGTGAAGTCATCCTCGGAACTCAGCTTCTGACGAAGATCTTCGATGGTGAGATGGGCCCACTCGATTGCGTGCCTGATAATGATGAGGCCTCCCTTCTTCTCCGGACAATCCGTCCGAGAATGGAGATGGTGGAAGATGATATGGAAGCGCTTCTCGACCAGGAGAAGGAAATTCAGAAACTTATCGATTCCTGCGACCAGAGTTGCACTTGTGTTTATGTAGATGATCTTCTTCGCGAGCATCTCGTGACTCTTTCAAAAGATCAGAGAAAGACAATGACACTGAAGCGGAATGAAAAAGAAGTAAATCGCTGCATGGCCTATGTTCAGAATACATTCTGCCAGAGTGAACTCTACAGAGCACTCAATGCAGAAAAAGCAGATTTTAGTTTTGAAGAAGGTGCGCTTTAAGATCTTCAGTTCTCTTCATTCCGTTTTTTACACCACCGGCCAGAACATCTGAAAGACCCTTCTTTCTCCACTCTTCAAGAACCGCAATCGTAACTCCGCCTTTGCTGGTCACGGCATCAATCATGGACTCAAGTGAAGTCTCATTTAGGGAAGCGGCCGATCCCTGAAGAACTGCTTTCACAAGTTGTTCGCGGTCTGAATCAGTGAGAGAAGTGAAAGAACTGGCCAAAGTTTTCGCAAATTCATAAAAAAGTGCCGGGCCCGATCCAGTGAGGAGAGTTAGCTCCTCGAGCTCTTTTTCCGACATGATCTTGGCAAGGCCAAGTTTTGAAAACAATTCCTCGGGCATTTTAAGAAGCTGTTTTGAAGACGAAGACAGTAAAGTTACTCCGGATCTCGATTTCACGGGGAGATTCGGCATAACTCTTATCAAGTGAGAAACTTTGAGAATATCTTTCTGAACTTTCTCCGGAATGGCAGCAAGGAGACTCATCACCGGTACATCGGGAATAACAATTTCTTTTAACTGCTGTGGTTTGCAGCCAAGGAGAATCCAGTCTGGGTTTTTATAATCCTCAACCCGATCTACGAATTGAAGATTGTATTTAGAAGCGAGGTTCTTAGCTGACACGCCAGACTTCGATACTATTCCCCATGAAGACACGCCTTCGGCGGACAATCCGCTGAGAATCGAATCGATCATCTTCCCGGCACCAACAACGAGTATTCTCATGTCGAAAGCTCCAGAGGTGCACCATGTCTCATGGTATTTATCGCAAGTGATCTCGTCCAGATGAGCTGATCAAGAACAATTTGCGGATCGCTGAGAGATACTCCATCTGCTTCTGAAAGAATTTTTCGCATGTCTTTGGTAAGCGCATCACCTTCGAGGAGACCGTCGTAAAGATCCTTGTGATGTTTTACGTATGAACCAGCATAAACATAACTATAGTGCGGAGAACGGAGAAGTTTTTTAAGGGCCGCGGGACTCGTCAAAGAAACATCGAGATTCGATTTCGAGAAACCAGACTTCCAGGCAATATCGAGAATGCTCTTCCATGTATCATAGGCCTCAGGGGTCATGGCCGTGATAGAAATTCCTGAACCAAGCGCCATGGCACCCAGGAAATATTGAAGAGCACGGACACCCGGACGACCAGAAACAGCAACGAAGAGTCCTGCTTCCTTGATGAGAGCTTTATTATTATAGGAAAGCTGCCCTGGAATCACAAAGTTCAGATGACGGCCGTTCAAGTATTCTTCGAGATTATCCTTCACCCATTTGATGAAATTGGTAATCTCGCGCTTATCTTTCTCGCTTACAGTCCCCATGAAAAGCTCATACTTTTCCATAAAATCAAGAGAGAAAATCTCAAAGCGCGAAATTCTTCCCTTGATTGAAATAAGAGATGGTCTCGGAACATTGAGCTCGTAACCCGAATCAGTCGCCCATTTCACTTCTTCAAATCTATTATCCTGATGAATGAGCGGAAAATGAAATTCGCGCATGTATTCAATGCCGCCGGCCTTCGGACCAGTGCCTGACATTTTAAAACCACCGAATGGTTCAATACCGACGCGGGCACCAGTGTTCGGTCTGTTCACGTAAAGATTTCCAGAGCGCAGGAATTGAACAAGGAAATCAATATCATCCTGAGACTGGGAATAAACACCACCGGTGAGCGCGTATTCAGTTCCGTTAAAGAGCTCCACCGCTTCAATGAGAGATTCATATTCCACGATATGGATAACCGGACCGAAAACTTCTTTCTGTGCCCATGAATCTTTTTTTACCGCTGCGTGAGCTGGAAGCTCAAACACCGCAGGGCCCACACAATAACCGGGAAGTTTTTCATGCGAACGATCGATGAGAATCTTACCCTGAACACGAATTGCTTCATCACGGGCAGACACCACAGCGGCGCGAACTCTCTCCTGATCTTGTAATGAGATAAGGGGATTAACAGACGTGGATGGATCGAGTGACTCACCGACTTTGAGATCTTTGATCGCTTCGACCAGGCGTTTTACGAGCGCATCTTTTACTTCACGGTGAACAATTACTCGTGAGGCAGCAGAACACTTCTGCCCGGCGTGCCCAAAAGCCGCGTAGAGAATTCCCGAAATCGTTTCATCGAGCTCGCAGTTATTTGTGACAATAATGGCGTTCTTTCCACCCATCTCAGTAATGATCTTTTTTTGCATCGAAAGCGGATGATGATAATGAGGAAGAACCTGACCGGCAGCATTCTTATAGATCCAGGTTCCGACACCCTTAGATCCAGTGAAAACAACTCCCGCAGTTCTCGGATGAGTAACCAGTGGTGCTGCTACAATTTCTCCGTCACCCTGAACGAGAGCGAGAATATCAGATGGAACGCCGGCCTCAATAAGAATTTTATAAAGTTCAGCTCCAATCAATGGGGTCTGCTCAGCAGGTTTTAAGATAACTGCATTTCCCGCAACAAGAGGTGCTACTGCCATTCCACAAGGGATTGCGAGCGGGAAGTTCCATGGAGCAATCACGGTAAATACTCCGCGATTTCCAAACTTCTCAGCTCCCAGCTGGATATTAATTTCCTGACGGGCGTAGAAATTAATGAAGTCGATTGCCTCGTCAACATCCGCGAGTGCTTCCGTCATGGTTTTTCCGGCCTCATAAATGATGAGCGCAGAAAGTTCATTACGCTTTAAGAGCATAAGGTCAGCAGCACGAAGCATGATACCCACACGCGAGAGAGCATGTGTTCCCTTACCCCATGACCCGGATGAAAGTGCTTTCTCAAGCCTATCCACCTGGGCAACAGCTTCTTCTTTTGTCGTTAGTTTATAAGTTCCCAGAAGGAATTCGGGACGTGAGCTGCACAAGACTTTTACGTCAGAAGACTTTGCAATCTCTGACTGCTTAGCAGTGAGTTCTTTTTCAAGCGAAATCAAAGCATTTTCGAGTGATGAAAGTTCATGCGGAACAAACAAACGAAGGGGTCTTGCGGGCGTAAAATCCCCCTTTGCTTCCTTGATAAAACTATCAAAGGCAATTTTTCCGGTTCTCTTCTTGTCGAGGTGGACCTCCACCGGTGAAACCAGTCCAGATGCTTTCTGGTGAGAGCGCATGATTGAGAGAACTCCCACTTGGGAAGAGTTCTCCATGATACGACGAACGAGATAGGCCATACCAACCAGGAGATTCCCGATCGGCATATAGTTTCTGGTTGGCCACCCCATTTTCGCGAGTCCATGAGAGAGAGCTTCATAAGTCATGTGAAGACACTGGTGCTCAATGACAGGAGCTTTCGGGAAACGATGAATTCTTAGTGCCTCAACAAAAGCATGATCCTGAAGATTATGTGAAGCAATCGCGAGCTGAAGATGATTGTGATTCTCGAGTGTCAGATACGCGAGCTGTCTGAAGTGAAGATCTGACTCTTCCTTATTTAAAAACTGGGGAGGAGTAAATTGATGAGCTTCTCCTTCAATCGTTTCAGCATCCCAGTAAGCACCTTTCACAAGGCGAATTGGCATCCGGTGATTTCTTTTTTTCGCGACACTGATCACATCAAGCAGGTGATTAGCTCCATCACGGAGATATGCCTGAATCACAATTCCGGTCTGGTTGTAATCTTTGAGCTCAGGAGTTTCGAGTAGACACTTCTCATAAATACGAAGAACGAGATCCCGGTAGTGATAGTGTTCAGCATCAATATTGACGAAAACTTCCTCGCGGCTTGCTTCCTGGAGGATACGCTTAAGTCTCGGGGCAACTTTTACATAAGTGGCCATGAAAGCTTGCGGACGAAAATCATGAGAAAGGGCCGATACTTTGATAGAAACGTGAGCGTTCAGAATTCCTGCTGAGTTTTTCTCACCGCGAGGAATATGCTCTTTCATTCCATGAATAAGCTGGAGAACTTTTTCAAAGTACTCATCGGCCTCGCGAGAAGAGACAACAAGCTCTCCCAGCTGATCAAGTGTGCACTGGCGATTAGATGCGCGAAGATCACGGAGAGTCTTATGAGAAGTCCGGATACTTTCGCCGGCAATAAAGCGTTTTGCCATTTTCCTTACGAGATGTCGGACGACAGTCGCTAAAAGTTTTGCTGGCAAATAAGAAGCTATCTGAAGGGCAAAGCCCATCGCGATCGTAATATGAAACGGAAGGGGGCGCGACCCCCTCTTTTTATTCTGAGAAATGGCATCGTTATCTTCCCGAAGCCTGCGAAGACTCTCAAGGAGGTTTCTCTTCACTTCATCGCCAGATTTATCATGATCAAGGGATGGAAGGAGGGCCAGGAACTTCAGAAGGTGAACGCGGATAAGATCAAACTGTGCCGTGAGTGAGAGACCGTAATCGGAAAATTTCTCAAAGGCACTTGATTGGTATTCAGCTGTTTTCTTCACGAGGACACTCAGAATTACCTTCGCCTCTTCGTTTACATCTTCCCACTGAGTGACATTCCAGAACTTGGGAAGAGAATTGGCATGAGTCACCCATTCAATCTCGGTAGGAAACTGGGCCGGCGAGATCGTCGTGATTTTTTCTACATGGTCTTTAAGCTTAAACATCGCCTTATCAACATTTTCATCCATCGGAAGTGGATTCACTTCATGGATCTTCATGAGAGACAATTCCCGGGAGAGGCGTCTGGTTCCGATATAGATGGTTCTCTCCTGAATCCGGAGAGCACAAAGGAAAGGATAAGCATCGATCACAACTTCGCGGCGGAAGCTTCCTGTCTTTTCAGTCAGGGCAAATTGAATCAATTCCTGAAAAGGGGCCTTCAAGGCCTGATTTTTAAAAATCAGATCATGAAACTCTTCGTAATATGAAACTTGCCATTCTTCCAAAACAACACGCTTAACAACAACAGGCACGCCTGAACTGAGCACAAAACCTCCAGAGATTTAAACCCTCTCAATTTACCTTTAAAACGAGTTCTAGGAAAGAATCACTTTAAGAGAATTTGACGCCTCCATGAGAGGAAAACTAGAATAGAGAGGAATGGTTAGATACTTTTTATTCATGCTGATATTTACGGGCCTGGGCGCCCAGGGTGCTCGCTACAATCTCGAAGATCTTCGGGCACTCTCAAAAGAGAGCTCTTACGAGGAATTCCTGAGTCATGCCTTGGATATTCGCCCCTCAGAACGGGGCGAAGAATGGAAATCCATGGTCGGAAAGATGGCACTTCTTTCTGCCCGTCATACTCTTTCCCAGAATCCGGTTCCCAGAAAGGATTTCCGGAAAACAGAAGAACTCTACCGCTGGCCATCTCTTCGTCAAAATGATGTTTTTCGGGCAAGAAGAACTGAAATCGGCGTGAAATATCTTCGTCACTGCACCCGAGAGACCGATCCTTGCTGGAATGATCTCACTCAATTCTGGAAAGAAGACTCCAGCGACCCGGACATGGCGATCAGTCTTGCGGAAATGGTAAAAGATCGAAAAGATGCTCCTTATTCCCTTTGGACACTTCTTGAACAACCGCTCAAGACTACTTTTAGTGAGTTTTACTGTAAAAAACCATTCGTGATGGACGCCCTTTGGGAAAAACTCGGTCTCGATTACCTGAGACTGGGTGTGGAAGGAAAATTCCTGACAAAGATCGAGGAAACTATCCATGCTGACTGCCTTCCCTCACTTCTTAATGAATCCCAACTTCGGGTTTTCCAACCCCAAAGTGAGATGGACCGCGAACTGGCCTTTGAGATTTTAAAAAGCACCGGAAAGGCCGACAAAAAGCTCATGGATTTCTTTTATACTTTGTATCTTCTCGAGCATCCTTCACAGGGCGAGCTCATGAATCTTGCGTGGTCGAATCTTTCTGAGCTGGGAAAAAATTCTAGTCGCCGGGACATGGTGATGGAAGAGTTGCAAAAACTCGATCCCCTACCGGATGCCATCATGGGTTCTCTCGATCTCACAAAACGCCGGGTAGTACTCAGGCATTTCAAGACAAATTTCCCTGAGTATTTTGACTACTACGCCAGTCAGTGTGTTGCTTACTATGGCGGCACAAAGAAATTCTCTAAGGGGAATCCCACCATGAAGTGCCAGGATTTGATGAATTCAGATCTAGCAAGCGAGCTTCTGCCGGAGAGCAAGATTCTTCAATTCAAGAGTGTTAAGCAGATTTAGTAAAAAAAATTACTTTAAATGATTGGAAACAAGTTTGGTCATCTCGAACATCGTGACCTGCTTTTTTCCACCAAAGATGGCCTTGAGCTTGTCATCAGAGTTGATCGCGCGGCGATTTTTTGAATCCTGAAGATTGTTCTTTTTGATATAAGCCCAGACTTTCTTCATGACTTCCGTGCGGGGAAGAGCACTTGGTCCAACGATAAGAGCAAGCTCCTTCGAGGGAGTCAGGGGCTTCATGAAAGCAACAGTCGGCTTTTTAGCAGTTGTTTTTTTGATCGCAGGACTCTTAACCGAAGTCTTCTTTTCTTTCTTAGAGACCTTCCTGGAAGTGGCCTTCTTAGCAGACGTTTTTTTTGAAGACTTCTTTTTGGCCATTAGAGAACCTTAACCCATTCAATGATGTTATTTGCTACTCCGAATGCCTTACCGGTTCTCTTGTAACCGTGGCTTTCATTAAGTGCGACCATACGGAAATTATCCATCGGACAATAATTAACAAGACGGGCGAGTTGCTGCTTCTTAGCTTCTTCTTCGTAGAAATTCTTGATCTGGTGGGAAAAGCCATTTCCCTGGAATGCCATCTTGATCGGAGTGTTCTTGGTGAAAAGAGCATCGCCCTCTTTCTTCATGAGCACCGCCGCAACGATTTCATCATCAGTAGTCACGGAGAAAAGTTTCCAACCGGTTTTGACTTCTTTTTTGATGTTCTCAAGTGACCATGAAAAGTCCTGAGTATCCGTAAACGCCTGGATATCAAACTTTGAGAGGTTTACTACCTCTTCTTCTTTCTTAGCTTCTTTGAAAACCAGTTCTTTCGTATCGTCCATTATGCTCTCTGATCAATTGTAGTTATATTGAGTTACACGCCTATTGTAGCGGTAAGCTTTTCATTACATCAAACACTTTTTCAGGCCTCAGGGATGAAGTTAAGCTCATCTTCGATGAATATTTCCACTCCCCGCTCATGAAGTTCTTCGAAGAGCGAGCGTTCAACATCGCTTGCATAAGGAACCTGAACATAAACAGTGAGTTCCTCGACATCAACGAGCTCGGGAAGGCGGGTTGACCCATAAAGTGTCGCAATTTCCTGAGAAGTTAAAAAGGCTTTTAATTCCCGAACTTTATCGGCGAGTTTTAACTGGCGAAATGGACCTTTTTCCTTTGCATAGCTGTAAACTTGTGAGGAATTCTTAAATGGCCAGGTCCGGAGCCATTGAAATACACCCAGGATTTTTTTTTCTTCCTCAGAATCCCAACCTTCGAACGCCGCTTCCGAATTCCGGTCTCGGAGAAAGGCTTCGCACTCTCTAACGGAAAGATTTTCAAGCATAGAGATTTTCTTTCCGATCAAAAGGCTCGCCATAGATTCAAATATAAGAATATGGAAGCTTTCAAGCGTACCCGAATACGACAAATTTTTGACGGAATGCCCATCGCCATCCATTTCCACCCAGAGTGCAAGGCCACTTCCGGGAAATTTGCGCATCGAAGTCCCGACTTCTGTTTTCAGATAGCGAGGTGCTTCGAGAATTTTCTGGGCGCGGGACGAATTCACCTTCACCATTCCGGTCTCCTGTCGTTAAGATGGGACTGTAGCATGAAATTACCAAAAGAGCTTAGACACAAAACGGAATGGGTCGTCGTCGGACCAATGGGCCCTGAGCTTCCTGCAAAATATTCTTCTTTTCCCATTATTGCTGTTGATGGTGGTGCTAACTGGACGAGCAAGATGGATGCATGGGTTGGCGACTCTGATTCTTATACTTCTGCTCCGGCGTCTGCAGTTATCTTTAACCTTAAGCAGGAAAAAGATGAATCCGATTTTTCCTGTGCACTAAAACTTTTTGATCGCCAGGTAAATTATACTTTTCACCTCTGGGGTTTTTCCGGCGGAAGAAAAGATCATGAACTTTTTGTCTGGGGCGAGATACTTTCTTTTCTTGATCAACATCCGGAATCAAAATTCATTCTTTATGACAAAAACGATCGGATTGAAGGTCATTTCCTAGGGTCTGGACACTGGCGATTTATTCATAAAGGTTCTTTCTCACTAATCTCAATGAGAAAAATTCGGGTTAAACTTACCGGAGATGTAAAATATCCGATTCGCAAAGAATCCTGGCTTCCTGCACTTTCCAGCTGGGGATTATCGAATGAAGGCTCAGGAGAAATAGTCCTGGAAAATGAAGGGGCAGCTTTTCTTTATTATCCGGAGGAAAAATGAGAGTTCCTTACCTCGATATTATGCGAGCTGTTGCCGTCATCTGGATGATTCTCTTTCATGTCACCTACGACATGAGAATATTTGGTCTTAATCAGATCAATTTTGCGGAAGGTTTCTGGTTCGCTTTTCCGCGGATTATTGCCGGAACATTTCTTTTCTGTGTGGGAATTGCGCTCAATTATACTCACAAAGAGAGAGTGAAGACATCGGCACTTTTAAAAAGGCTTAAAAAACTCGGATTAGCAGCACTTGCCGTAAGCATCGGAACGTATATCGCTTTTCCCCAGCAGTGGGTTTATTTCGGAACTCTTCACTGCATCCTTGCCGGAAGTTTACTCGGGGCCTTCTTTGTTCATCACAGGAAAGAAGCCTTCGTCGTCATGTTAATGATTCTCATTCTTCAATATGCTGTCGGATTTGATATCAAATGGGTTTCAAGCATCCTCCAGCGACCCTCAATGGATTTTATTCCGATTTATCCCTGGTTCTGGGTGATTCTTCTCGGGATTCTCGTGGGACCTTATTTGTCAAGGATGCCCTTCCTTATGCGTCTCCGGACTCCGAAATTTTTTGATTTTCTGGGGCGTCATTCACTGGCAATTTACCTCATCCATCAACCGCTCATTTTCGGGATACTTTCTCTGTATCAATACCTCCACAAACGATGACAAAGGCAGCTCCGTTATGAGAAAGTGAGGGCTCATGAAAGACCTCATTGCGCTCTATCGGAAAGTCGAACTTTTCTTCGGAAATCTCAAGTTCGCTGTTGTTGTGATCTCATTGTTTGCCATCACCCTTGGCTACGGCACTTTCATGGAGTCCTATCACGGCACCGAGTATGCCAATCGCCTGGTTTATAAATCTTTGTGGTTCATGGGAATTCAGTTCTTCATGTTTCTTTCAATTCTCTTTGCCACACTCATCAGGCTTCCCCCAAAAAAACATCTCTATGGTTTTTATACGATCCATGCGGGACTCATTACCATTTTCCTTGGTTCTTACGTCACATATGAAGGCGGGGTTGATGGAACTATCACTCTTACTCCTAATCTTCCAACAAGACAGATCACCCTGAATGATGACGAGATGAAGATCCAGTTTCCATCGCGCGGTAAAGAAGTCTCCGTTTCTCTTCCCTACGGTGCCTTTGAGAAAAATCTCAAGCTCGACTATGAGAATATTAAGCTCGGAACCTTCCTTCCTTTCGCACAGGAAGAACTTCAGTGGACCCCGATCAAGATTAAGGACCCGGGACAAACTTCATCCCGATACAAGCTTTTCAATGATAATTTCGGCGAGACGCTTACACTTACACTTCATCCAATGTCGGATTTTAATAATACGCTTCAGTTGGGCCCCCTGAATGTTCATTACATGCCGGACTCGCTCGCTGACTGTTTCAGCTCTCAGGAAAAACATGGACTCATCGTATGGAACGGCGAAAACCGTGGATGTATTTCGCCAACTGAAAAAGATCTGCGGAGAAGAAAGTCATCGACCGGCAAAGAAATCGTTGTCGTAAACTTTGAAGGCCGCGAGATTGTTTTCCTGCCTGAGATGTCTCCTATACCACTCAATGCTGAGCTGAATGTTGATGAGAATTCGCCTTACCGGATCTTCAGCAGGAAACTCTTTGAGAAAAGCCCCCACCTTTTTCTTTTTGGAAAGAGAGGCGCCTGGTTTGATAAAAATAAGGGCAACTGGGAAACAGGCATTGTTTCCGCAGATAAAGCGATGGAGCTTCCGTGGATGGGATTCAACGTTCTTCTTCTTGAACATCGCGATGACAGCTACCCAACAATGAAGCCTCAGTATGTGAAGCCGATCCAGGATAATGGACAGGTCATTGTCGGTGATAAAAAAGCGATTGAAGTGTTTGTTGGTGAACAAAGCTTTTGGGTGAGATCCGGCGAGCCGGTCGCCTTTAACTATAACAATGAAAAAATCAATTTCGAGCTTGGGAAGAAGATTATTACTCTTCCCTACGAACTCGTTCTTGATCAGTTCAAGATGGACACAGATCCGGGAACTCAGACTCCGGCATCATTTGAAAGCTATGTAACACTCTTTAAGGGCAACGAAGGCTCTGAAAAACATCATATTTACATGAATAATCCTCTCAAACATCAGAACTTCACGTTCTATCAGGCCTCGTATTTCCAGACTCAGGAAGGACCATTCGGAAGTGTTCTTTCTGTGAATTTCGATCCGGGTCGCCCGTGGAAATATCTCGGAAGTCTTCTCCTGGTTTTCGGAAGTCTCTGGCATTATTTTTTGAGACGAAAACACCTGAAGGCCGGAGGCGCCCGTGCGTAACCTGATTTTCCTTCTCTCGATTCTTTTTTCATTTTCTTCATTTGCTCAGGGCCCAATGGGTTTCTGTACCGATGAGCTTGAAACATTTCCCGTTCTTTCTCAGGGACGCGAGAAACCTCTTTATGTTCTCGCAACTGAAAGCATCCGTTTCATAACGGGTGATAAGAAAGTTGGTGAGCTCTCTGCGGTTGAGGCCTTCTGTAAGCTCTCACTGAAAGTTTTCGGTATGCCTCTTGAGCTTCCGGTAAAAGTGAAAGTGGATCATGTCGATGTGAAAAAATTTCTTGGACTGAAGGAAAACGACACTTCTATCCCGATAAATGATCTCATCCGGAAAGATGATCTTATTCAGAGTGAACTCAGAACAAAAAAAGAAAACGACGCTTATAAAAAAGAACTCACTAAGGTCGCAGGGCGTCTGCGTACTTACGAAGCGGTTGTATCGGGCAGGGCCTGGACAGTTCCTGTGGTTCAGGGAAAAAAAGTAGAGTTTGTGCCTCTCGCCGAATATCTTTCTGAGGAAAGAGTGATGTCTGCCCAGGGTGCCGGATCGAATCCGGTTCAGGTTCTCATGGCACGCGCGAAGGAAGATTATATCGCAGCAAAAGGTGATCATTACCTCCTTGAACTTAAATACTTCAAATGGAATCCGTTCCTTTGGGCGCTACTTCTTTCAATCCTTGGTATCGCACTTTTTGTCCTCACAAAAAATCGCGCCTTCGGAACCACGGTCACAGTCTTAACCATCCTCATCCAGATTGCTGCGATGACCTTGCGGGTTCTTATCTCAGGTCGGGCACCAGTTACTAATATGTATGAAACAGTGATGTTCTCCGGCTTCGGAGCTCTCGTCATATCTTCATTCATCACGATCTACCGGAAAGAGATCAGTTTCGTGATCGCAGGACTCGCATACAATGTCCTCTGCCTGATGATGATGAAATTTGCAAATGGAATGCTTGATCCGGGAATTTCTCCGCTCGTTCCTGTTCTTCGCGATAATTTCTGGCTCTCAACTCACGTAACGACTGTGATCCTCTCCTATGCGGCCCTCGCTCTTTCGTGGCTGCTTGCGAATTCAATCCTCATCCGCGAGGCTCTCGGAAAGTTAGACTCCGCTGAGTATCGTTATCAGGTCGACCTTACTTATACCTGTATCAAATTCGGCGTTGTCCTTCTCGCTGCCGGAGTTATTCTCGGTGGAGTCTGGGCCGACTACTCATGGGGAAGATTCTGGGGATGGGATCCGAAAGAAACTTGGTCGCTGATTGTACTTCTCGTTTACATGGCAATTCTTCACGGCAAGTCGACAGTATGGATTCCACCAAAGCGTTTCGTGCCACTAGTGGCAGGAGCATTCATGAGTGTGATGATGGCCTGGTTCGGAGTGAATTACATTCTCGCAACGGGCCTTCACTCTTACGGCTTTTCTGAAGGCGGAGCAATCTTTCTGGGAAGCTTTTTCTTAATCCAGATTGTGATCCTCATAGTGACTCAGCTGAAGAACTTTAAGTTGCGCGCACCCTGAAGTCTGATAGGATTTTAAGAAGCTTAAGCATGTCTGGAGTTATCTTAAAGTAAGGAAGAAGTTCTGGCTTCTTCCCATTCTCGCGGCCTTTCTGGTCCTTGGTGCTCTTATTCTGGTAAGTCCATCAAACCCATATTCTCCATTCATCTATACCTTTTTCTAGATGAAAGAGACTTTTATCCTGGGCATCTCCTGTTATTACCACGACAGTGCTGCCGCATTGATCAAGAATGGCGAGATCATGGGAGCAGTCCAGGAGGAAAGATTCACCCGAAAAAAACATGACCCCGCCTTCCCCATTGAATCCATCAAATATCTGCTGGAAGAACATGAGATTTCTCTCGAGAATATTTCATCGGTTGTATATTACGAAAAGCCACTCATCACATTCGAGAGAATCCTTGAGACGCATCTAAATTACGCCCCTTTTGGATTCAAGACCTTTCTCAAATCCATGCCGTTATGGATCCGGGAAAAACTTTTTTTAGAAAATGACATCACCAGAAAACTTGAGTCTTTAAACTCCGGAAAAGTTCCCCCGATCTCATACTCGGAACACCATCTCTCACATGCCGGAGGGGCGTTTTATCCTTCTCCCTTTGAAGATGCGGCCATTCTTTGTGTCGACGGTGTTGGTGAGTGGGCCACAACTTCTGCATGGACAGGAAAGGGAAGTGACATCACTCCCCTTTGGGAAATTCATTTTCCACATTCTTTAGGCCTCTTTTATTCGACCATCACTACTTACCTCGGCTTCAAGGTAAATTCCGGTGAATATAAGGTCATGGGACTTGCGCCCTATGGAAAACCTCTATTCGCGGACCTTATGCTGAAACAACTCGTTTTCCTGAATCAGGATGGATCCTACGCTCTCAACATGGAATATTTTGAATATGGCCATCGGATGAAGATGTCCGGGAAGAAGCTTGAAAATCTTCTGGGAAGGCCTGCGCGGACTCCTGAAACCTTGATGGATGACTTTCATATGAATGTCGCAGCATCTCTTCAGTTGGTTCTGGAAAAGGCCCTTCTTCATGTCACAACTCATCTTCAAATAAAGACGGGACTTAAAAATCTTTGTCTCTCCGGTGGTGTTGCTCTTAACTGTGTCGCTAACTCAAAAATTCTTCTGAATGCCGGATTTGATAATATCTGGATTCAACCTGCGGCCGGAGATGCCGGAAGTGCTATGGGCGCTGCTCTTTCATACTGTCATCTTCATTTGAAAGAACCCCGCACGGTTAATCCAGGTGATGCGCAAAAAGGAAGTCTGCTGGGTCCTTCTTATACAAACGAAGAAATTATCCGGATGCTCGAAGAATATAAGGTTCCTTTCAGAAAGCTTGATGACGAGAAACTCTTCTCAGAAACTTGTGCATACATCGAGGAAGGAAAAATTATCGGATGGTTTCAGGGCAGGATGGAATATGGACCGCGAGCTCTGGGGTCAAGAAGCATTATCAGTGACGCCAGAGTAAGTGATCTCCAGAAGACCATGAACCTAAAAATAAAGTTCCGCGAATCCTTCAGGCCTTTTGCCCCTTTGGTTCTCGAAGAAGATGTGGCCAAAATCTTTGATTTCCAGAAAGAAAGATTTCGTCTGGCATCCGATTATAGTTTCTTGGGTAATTTTTGGATTTTTTGTTCCTGCGATCCGGGCCTTTGAGAAAAGTTCATTGCTCATTATCGCAAAGATTAATGGAACTATTCTCCTGACACTCTTCTATTATCTCTTCTTCACACCTTTCTCATTCATCTATCGATGTTTTTTCAGGCACCAGAGCTTTCGTGTCTCGGTTAGTACATTCGAAAAGAAAGACAGTATCTCACCTTTTGACCGGCCTTTCTGAAGAGAGAATCATTCGACTTATAAACTGAGAAAGAAATTCATTCACTTCACCCTTGGGATGACCGTCACCCGGAACCAAATAGGTCAAATTATCTTCTGGATGACTCTCTTTCCACTCCGGGATCGAATCATAAAACTCTATCCCCCGAGCTTCTGCTTCTTCCTTTGCACCGGGAATAAAACTGTAATCATCCTGAAGTGGATGAGAAACTACGACAAATCTTCCCTGAGGGTAGATTTCTTTGTATCGACGTTTTAGTTCCTGAACAGCATTGAAATATAAATGGATATCTTCTTTCCGGTAAGAAATCCCTATATCTACTAGGCAATCCAGAACTATTTTCCCAAATGAGCTGTGCATGGAAAGCTTGAAGACTTTTTTCTGCCATAAATTTTCAAGATTTCCCTGAAATATGAACCTTTCATCAATTTCTTTAAAAACAGGAATATAATCCGGTGACCACTGGATAAACCTTGGGCGAAGAAGCCAACGATACACATGAAAGTTGAGGAAAACATAAATGAGAGTCCCTTCATTTTCAGGAGCGTATTCTTTCGGGTTAACCAGTTCAAACAGACGAAGCGCCGTATGCATGCCTCCAGCTGACCATCCGAGATTAGAAACTCTTATATCTGGATGTAGCCTTGAAAGTTTTGAGGAAATCGTCTTACTTTCTGGTATGGCCTGCCCAAATACATAAGAGTCTCCGGAGACAAGAAGATGAGATTTTTTTTTCTTTTGATCAGGTGAGGGTCCGCGAAGACCGAACTCATTGATCGAATAAAGGATTTCAGTACTCAGGCCATCTCTGGAAGTAATCGTCTGAGAAGTTAGGGATCCCGGAAACAGCGCCTCAAGTCCAGGATGTTTTATATTATCTGCGGGACGAAGTCGCTTCCATTCAACTTTCCATTTTTTCTGAGGTGCTGAATTCTGAATTTTAATCCATGTCCAAGAAAGAGCTTCAAGAGTAAGAAGAAAAAGAATGAGAGAAGAAATAATTTTGAGAAATTTCACATAAAAAAAGGGGCCTTACGGCCCCTTTCCTGAAAAGAATTATTCAACGATATAGAAATTGGATCTCTGCCCGTAGATTTTCTTCATCATGGCCTCATTGCCATTCATGTCGAAGTATCCAACGAGAGCGCCTTCCATGCGGACTTGTTCCACATAAAGAGACTTGATGAAAGTGTGAACCATGTTCTTGATCGATCCATTGATTGGAAGGAACCCAAGCCCAACACCTGCGAGATTCAGAAGAGCGCGGTTTCTCTTGATACGATTTGGTTGAGAATAATCGTAAGCGAGAGCTGGTTTCTGAGAGAACTGGTGAGCATTTACATGCAAGTGATAAATCTTGCGAACTTCTTTCTCACTTACTTCAGCAAAAGCGAAATCGATTTTCTTGATGTTCGTGAAGCGACCACCAAGGATTGGATCGGCCCAGTTACGAACGCGGCCATTACCAGCACGAACTTGTCCGTAGAAAAGATTCTGACCATAGTTGAGCCAGTCACGTGCAGCACGATTAGACTCTCCGAAATTCTGAGCAGAAATGCGATATTCGTAGATCGAAGAAACTGCCATATCCACTTCTTCTTTAGTCATGCCGAGAGAATTCTCAGGAACAGTCTCGAAGTAATGAAGAAGCATATTGTGATGAAAGAGTCTCTGCTCAAGCATCATGTCGTGAACGCGAACGATCACGAAACTTGCGATATTGAGAACAGGAATATTCGCGAATCTCTTCTGCGCCTGCTCGAGTGCCCATGTTACTACAGCGTAAGTCACGTTCTTCTTATAAAAGAAGCGAGCGTCTGTGTGGTAAGTGAGGATAGTAGGATCGATGTACATCATCGCTTCCTTGAGCTTTCTTTCAAACTCTGCCCAAAAATCTTTCGCATCCACTTGATTGAACGCCGCTTCAACGTCGATCGCTGGGAGATTCAGGAGAGATTCCTTGATTCTTCTTGCTTCATCTTCGCCTTTAGAATTCTTGTCATATGGGTTAAGACCCATTGAGAAGAGCATGTCATCGATCTGTTCTTCTTTCTCAGCAAGAGATTTTGCTGCAAAAGAATTCTGCTCATTGATGAGCTCAGACTTGATCTGCTCAATGAAAGGACGAATCGTGAAGTGAGTCACGGCCTTCTTAAGTTTGATGGCGATAACTTTGCCTTCTTCGTTTTTCACAAGACCGAAGCGGGTATCAAAACCCTGAAGGTTCTCGGCAAAAGCTGTGAAAGACATCACGAGCAGAGCGAGTGAAAGAATGAAATGACGGAACATGGAATCCTCCTTAATAAAAAACAAAAAAAACATACTGGTTAGTTTTCTAAATATGATTGATGGTATCTAGGTACGGAAGAGTCAGACAATGAGGCGCGAGTCTGTTATTTTCTTAACTTGTAAGCAGATTGGTCGGCCTTAATCAGGGAGTGATCAGGGAGATCGAGGAGTGGTGATGCGCGCTTTCCCGGCGCGTCCGGTACGGAAGCTCTTAATCTCTTTGAACGTGAAGGGATGTGTCTTTTGAAGCTCCCGGCCGATTGTTTCGGCGAGAACTCCCCTGTTATGCGAATAATCTCCCAGATCTTCTGATCCTCGGCTGTTAATCCCTATGACTTCCCGTCTTTCATTGAAAATCGGTGCTCCCGAAGAACCACCAAGCGTAGGGGCAAAATGAATAAACTCTCCTCCCTCAATGATGAGACCTTTACCATGTGAAGCCTGGATTCCCATTCCACCAGCATTACCGATATGAAGGACATGATGTTCGCGATCGTTTCTTACCCGATGTGAAAGTCTCAGGGGTCTGATTTCTTCACCGATGTGAAGGTCCGAGCTCATCTTGTTCATTTCGACCACGCAATAGTCATATTTTAGACTGCAGTAGCGGACCTTCCTGCAGTTCACTCTTTCTTCACGATGATTGAGCTTGATGGAAAATTTCCCGCATTCCCAGATCCGGTCCTTACTGGTGTAGTTCATGACATGGCGGTTAGTGAGAACAATATTTTTACCTACCAGAAAGGCGGTTCCGACCTTTGTCCCAAGTCTTGTTCCTGATTCAAAAACAGACTGCCCGAGACGTGCCTCTTCTTCAAAGTCCTCGTCAACAATATCTGCGGTGAAACCTTCAGGATGTACCTGGCCACCGAACTTCTCACCATTGGTCATGACGACCACTGGACCTGAAACCCGGACAATGCCATTTTCAAAATCAAAGCGGAATCCCTTAAAGAGATAGTAGAGACCGGCAAGACTCTGAGAGGGGATGATATTCCAGGAGCTCGCAAGACCGCGGAAACGTGTATTTTTCTCCAGGAGATTTGAAGAAAACAAGGCAGAAAGGATAAGAAGGGCAAGAAACTCACGTCTCATATATATGCTATCGGAAAATCAGCAGATTTTATGAGTTCGATGTCCAGATTCTAGACAGTACGGGAACTTGTTTCAAAACCCATGAGAATCCCATCGGGATAAGGGAAAATGGCAGCATGAAAAAGACAGCTATTACTCTCCTATCAACCCTATTTTCAATTTCAGTTTTTGCTCAGGCAAACTGGATTGATTTTCAATATCCGCTCGACCGTACCTACACAAATTCTGATCGTGGTTACACTCAATATGGAGCACCTTCCATTCATAACACCGGAAAGTATGCGCTGACTTTTGATGATGGACCACACCCGGTCAGAACCGCGAAGATTCTCGATACTCTTAAAAAATACAATGCCAAGGCCCTGTTTCTCGTAATCACATCGAACATCACTGAAGGAACTTTCCCACTTATTAAGCGCATGCTTGATGAAGGACATATTGTAGGAAGCCATGGTTTCCACCATGACAACTCTGACCAGATTCCGAAAGCGGTATGGAAAGCTCGCGTGAAACAATCCTTCGTTGATCTGGCGAAATGGTACAAGCGCGCTGGTTACGAACTCAATAAACCCTACTATCGTTTTCCATATGCAGTTTACGGCGGAAGAACAGACCATCATCACATGAATACTCTGAAGGAAATTTCTCAGGAGCTCATGGGAGATAATTGCATTCAGTTTGCTTTCTGGGATCACGATTCAGGTGATTGGATTCCGGGAATGACGGCAAGTGAGGTACTCGGAAACTTCAAGGCCTTCCAGGAAGGCGGAAGAATTGTGACTTATAAATCGGTGAGTGGAAAAATCGTCAAAGTGATTAAAAACGAAACGAATCCCGCAGGTGGCGGTGTTATTCTCCAGCATGATATCCAGGAAAGTTCCGTTCAGGGAACCGAGCTTGCTCTTAAGTATTTCCAGGACAATGGACTTCAGTCCGTGAGGATTGATGACGTAGAAGAATTTTTTGTCTCGAAAGATTGCAGGATGAAATGAAGAATATTCTTTTTATTACGATTCTATTTTCAGTAAATGCTGTCGCTCAGAGGCCGAACTTAAAGCGTATATATGGCGAGGACAGCCGGCAAGAATTCTCAGCGGTAAATCCCTCACAGAAAAAGCTTGCTGATTCAACGGCCGCACTAATTCCCAATAGTTTCCTGGTTAAAAAACGGAGTAACTTTAAAGAATATAAAATCGATGCTCCTACTCATGAGGAATCCAATGGCGTCTGCAAAACCGAGAGATACCTGAAACAGCCATCGGCCTCAATCTGTTCGGGAACTCTGATCGCAGAAGATCTCATCCTGACTGCGGCCCATTGTTATAATTCCGAGGCCGTTTGCAAACAGGCAGCGTGGGTTTTCGGCTATCACGAATCCAGAAAAGGTAATTACGAAGTAAAAGAAAAAGAAGTTTATCGCTGCAAGGAAATTGTTTACGAGAACTTTGACATAAGTCACGGCGCTGACTTTGCAGTCATTAAACTCGACCGGAAAGTGAGAGGTCACTCACCTGTCGCCCTCCGGGAATCGGGATCACCCTTGGTAAACACCAGGCTCATTCTGATCGGTCATCCGAATGGTCTTCCGACCAAAATTGCTGACGACGCGTGGGTCACTGAAATTAAAGATAATGCCCTGATGACCAATGTCGATGCCTATACTGGTAATTCTGGCTCAGGTGTCTTCAACGCCGACACAGGATTTCTTGAGGGAGTTCTTTCTCATGGAAAGGAAGATTACGAGGAAAACATGGAACTCACGTGCATGACTTCTCAGGTTTATCGCATGCAGGATGGAGCCGAGGCCGTGATGAAAATTGACCCAGTTCGGGAATTTCTTAAATCGTATCAAACCACTCGGCCTTAAAAACCTTTTCTGTTAAATCCTTTTGGGAAAAAATTGGGAGATGAAAATTTTCCAACTTGCCTTCTTTTTTCTCCTCTCAACTTCCGCATTTGCATCAACTGATCTCTGCTTTGATAAGGGTGTTTCAAAATCTTATCCGGAATATCCGGCAGGTGTCGCCCGCGATGCTGGTTGGGTAGAGGCCTACGATGCTCTCTTTGCTAAGCTCTGCCTGAATCTCAAGACTCCCAATCGCTTCTTCCGTGGATATCGTGCTCACCCATCTCCGCGTTATATTGCTGCTTATCTCTGGGATACGGCCTTTATTGCTCAGGTGTGGATGCACTGGGATCCAAAGATCGCGCAGGAACTCATGCGCTACCTTCTTCGTTTTCAGAAAAAATCCGGAATTATTCATCACGCTGTACTTGAACTTCTGGTGAAGCCATATCCGTATTCAGATTCCCAGCCACCGATCCTAGCTTGGACATCATGGAGAATTTTTGAAAAATCCGGAGACGTGGAATTTCTACGCGAGGTTTATCCGGGCCTCAAGCGCTATCATGAATGGCTGAAACTGAATCGCCGTCATCCTGATGGACTTTATTTCTGGAAAAAGCCTTATGAATCAGGAATCGATAACTCTCCACGCTTCACCAACAGATCTGAATCGTGGATGGACGACACAACAAAACTGGGTTCAGTTGATATCTCTGCCTATATGGCCGGCTCCATGGAGGCCCTCGAAAAGATGGCCCACCTTCTCGGATATCAGAACGATGCTAATGAATTGGCTTCGGAATATGCGCACCTGAAGTTTATGATGAATACTAAACTTTGGAACGAAACAGAAGGAACATACTTCGACTGGGATTACCGGAAGAATGCTCACGTAAAAGTCGACACTGTTTCTAACTTTACTCCGATGGCAGCGGGAATTCCGGATGCGTATCAGGCCAAGCGCCTCTTGCAAAAAGCAATGGATCCAACGAAATACAATCTGAGAATCCCCTTCCCTTCTGTCGCACGTGACGAAGTAAGCTTTGTGAAAGACATGTGGCGAGGCCCAGTATGGATCAACATGGCCTATCTCGGAGTCTATGGAGTGAATCGTTACGGTTATCGTCGTGAAGCTGCTTATCTCGGAAAGAAAGTGGCGGGCGGAGTATTTGAGACCTGGAAAAATATCGGAAACTTCTACGAGTTCTACGATCCTGAAAGATATGACATTAAAGAACTTCATCGCAAGAAAGGGAATCTCTGGAAGAGAATCGAAATGGGTTCGAAGCCAGTGAAAAACTTTGCAGGCTGGACCGCACTCGCGAACACTCTCGTTCTTGAATACGGCGAAGACTGGTAATTCCTTCCCAAAAGGTTCCCGCACACTAAGGGTTCCAACACACTTGTGGCTGTCGAGTGCATCATTTTCATGAGGGAGCAATTGCCTTCCTCATATACCTTGTTTTTTTGTAATGAAATCTACTTCGAGTAAGACCCCATTTTAAGCTCTCAACTTCCATATCCTCAAATGTAGAATTCACCCACTCAAGTTCGACCAGACTACTCACAGCTATATTCATCGGCATAATTTGATCTAATGAGATCGGTAATGCTCGATCCTCAATCTGGAAAGCAAAGGTGCTAAAGGGATATTGTTCAGCTCTTTCTGTAACTCTAGCGGCAATAGGATTTCTGTAAATATATTTATAAACATTGAGAAGATACTTCGGATTATCAATCAAACATCCTTTGTATCTTCCACCGAAAATTTTATTTATCCTTCCTGTTCTCTTCTGCATTTCTCTCGTCACTTCTTTCATGAAAAAATACATGATTCGATCAATGGGCTCGCGGGGAGTAAGTGCGAGTAAATGAAAGTGATTACTCATGAGGACGAAAGCTGAAATCCGCAGATCATTTTCTTTCTGAAGCTTCTTGAGCTTTTTAAGCATGATTTCCCAGACTTCCTCAGTAGGAAGATAGAAATGCTCTTTGTTATTAGCACGACCGGTGAGGTGGTAATAATGTTCATTGGACCGCACTGTAGGCTTTCTTGGCATGCGAAGATGCTTACCTAGAAAAGTAGATTTCATGATCTGAATTTAAAGCTAAGACTTAAAAAACTTCAGCACTGAATAACGCAAGCTGCAGCCACAAGTATGTTGGAACCCTAAGGCATTGTCATTAGACATTCATCCCAGAGATGTTTTCTGAGTGTAAGGGCATTAACACCAGCTCTCAGGGCCAACTCTTCTTTCTCTTTTGAACCTTTCGTAAGCTCATTAAGGCATTTCATTGCCAGCGGTCCATGTTCCTCGCCATCTACTTCAATATGTCTTTCGAGATAATAAAGAAAAGTTGGGGCATTCACGTTCTCGCGCTTAAGAACTTCAACCATTGATGTGAACATGGAAGGAATCAGCTTTTCGCGACCAAAGAAAAAACTAGCTGCCACTTCAACTGGATCTCCCTCACGAGCAAGCCTGAGATTCTCAGTAACAAAGTCACGAACACCAGATGGAAGAGTTGCGACGTTCATCTCAGGAAGAAAATCAAAAAGCTGCGATGAACTAGCTCCAACTTCTTCCATACCTTTCAGGTAAAGCTCAAAATGAGAAATTGCTCTGCCGTCAGAGTCAAGATCACTTTCTTCACCGAGGACAATCTGATTTATGAAACGAACGAGTTCAGGAGAATATATTGATGGGCGCCAGGGAACCTCAACACAGGTGATCTCTTTCTGTAGAGATTTCAGAAGACTCATGAAGTCCCATACAGCGAAAACGTGATAACTCATGAAGTGTTGAAGAGACTTCACATCTTTAAGATGATTGTAGATCTCATGGCGACAGAGTTCTTCCTGAAGAATAGAGAGATTTTCACGGTATGGCATGGAGTGAATATATGCGATTGGCAGAAGTTGGAAAAGCCTTGCTTAAGAAATGTCGGGCCAGCAACGCAAGCTGCAGCAACAAGTATGCTGGAACCTAACCTACTGGGAAATGGGCTGGGGACGCTGTCCGAAAGGAAGGCCCTGATCGTGATCTGCGTTCCAGCGATCCGTCATGAGCTCCTGGCGCTCGACCCGATAGTATTTGAGGGATTCATCCAGCTCATTAAGCTTACCCATAAGCTCGTTCTGGAGATTCAATCTTTCCTGTTTAAGCGCAATCATATCATCGAGAGCTTTTCTCTTTTCCCGCATAAGGCGATTGATTTCCTCGTCGTAGTTGGCGGCGGTTTTTACTTTCTGCTGATCAAAGGTCCAGAGAAAATGATTGATGTCGTTTAATTGCTTTAAGAAGTCTTCCTTCCTCACAATCAGCTGTTCACGATGCTTAGTGGCCTCAAAGACCCGCACACCAAGAGTTTTCGAAAAGAAATTAAGCACTGTGCCACGCATGAAATATTTCGAAGTGGAATAACATGGCTCTAGCGACTCCACATAGATCGTAAAGTGGAAGTCCTCAACGTTTCTCACGAAGGCCTTACAGTAATTTCTGGTGTCCTGGAGATTCACTTTGAAGAGAACCTGATCTCCTGCCCGGAAGAACTTACTGTTATTGTTCTCGACCTTCACTTTGAAGATCCTCGAAGAATCATCCTTATCCGAAACCCGCCCGGTAAATCGCTCGTAATCGATCTCGGGATTGATATTTCCATGGTTGTCAGGCTCAAGAACGCCCTCCTTCGGATACGAAGGAGTAAGAATCATGGCGTGGCCCACCGCAGTTACCAAAAATAGTTGAAAAAGGAAAATGACGGAGAACCTCATGCTTTTTATTATGGTCGAGAATTTTAGTTTCTCCTAAATCTTTTCAACTGACCAAAAGAGGTTACTAATGGAATTTTTCATCGATACCGGCGATCTGAACGAAATCAAAACGGCCTATAGCTGGGGCTTCGTGGATGGTGTGACAACTAATCCAAGTCTGGTTGCTAAAAGCGGAAAAAATCAAAAAGACCTGATCCGCGAAATCGCTGAAATTGTCGATGGCCCGATTTCAGCAGAAGTTATTGCTCTCGATGCTCCGGGCATGATTAAAGAAGGCGAAGAACTCGCGAAGATCCATAAGAACGTCGTGATCAAACTCCCTATGACAAAAGACGGGATGATCGCTTGTAAGCACTTCTCAAAAAACAATATCAAGACGAACGTCACTTTGATTTTCTCAGCAAACCAGGCGTTACTAGCGGCGAAGAATGGAGCGACCTATGTGTCTCCATTCGTGGGTCGCCTGGATGATATCGGACAAACCGGAATGGATCTCATTCAGGAAATTCGCGTGATTTTTAATAACTATAATTTTGAGACCAAGATTCTGGCCGCTTCGCTTCGCCATTCGACTCACGTAAAGGACTGCGCGATGGTGGGAGCTGATACAGCGACCCTTCCATTCAAGGTTATTGAAGGACTATTTGCTCATCCACTAACTAAGAATGGTTTGGATCAGTTCATGGCAGATCATGCAAAATCACTAAAATAGACTGCTAAATGGCCGGTTTTCGGGGTCTCAGATTCTTCCTTAAATGACCGATAAAGTCCTGGTACGGACGGTATTGGACAAGGAAGCCATGAGACCCCTTATTTTTCTTATATTTATTCTGGCCCTCACTGCCTGTAATACTAAAAAGGCAGAAGTCAAAAGCGCAAGTATCAATGCTCAAGCTCCTTTTCTATGGGAGTCAGCATTTCCAAAGCAAACGTACCTCTCAAATGCTTACTCCGATGCTGCAGAAGTAACCAAAATCAATGAATCAATGACTGCCTGGGAAACTGGTCTCAATGGTTACAATTTCTTCAATAACGCCGGAACCGATACCCGGGATATAAATGCCATTAGCGGAGCGACGAGTGTTCTTCGTGATAACAAATTTGTTATTTATAAAGCGACCACCTGGCCTTATCCAGAGTATCCATTTGCTCTGGCGATCACTCAGATCTTTGCTATCCGATTTAACAGTGGCGCAAGCAATGAATTTGTTTCCATCCAGGAAGCAGACATCATCATGAACTACGAAAATTTTGCTTTTGACACCGGCGGTTTTGATTATGATTTT
Source organism: Bacteriovoracaceae bacterium (assembly GCA_046595005.1). Lineage (GTDB taxonomy): Bacteria > Bdellovibrionota > Bacteriovoracia > Bacteriovoracales > Bacteriovoracaceae > Peredibacter. Next base: position 34,382 of record JBKJPL010000016.1, read on the forward strand.
AAGACAGTCATGGTCCATGAGCTCGGGCACTTCCTTGGGCTTCAGCATAAGCCTACAACTTACAACCGCAATAACACTGTCATGTATCCTTCAATTTTCTCGTATGAGACCAAGCAGACACCACTCACTATCGACATTCAGGATATGGCGGCGAAGTATAATATCGTCCTCCCCCTCACAGCTGGCGGCTCATCTATCGTTGCCCCTGCTCAAACGTACAGGAAAAATCCGGGAGATGCCGGAGAGCCTACGAAAATTATTCTGGAATTAAGAGCGAACGGTGAGTGTATTCATCATGCTGATGGCGTGGAATTTACACGCCACCAGACTAGATAATTAAAACGAATCTTAGAGATACTGACGAAGTTCTTTAATCGACATCTTACGGTGAATCGGATTTGTCACTTTTTCAGGTGCTGATTTTCCGCCATAAGTGTGTTTCTTGAAATCTGCTTCAACACTGATTCCTGTAAAATCTGAAAGCTCTTTAGAAAACTCTTCCACAAATAGCGGAGAGAAGATTCTCTTGTCAGTCATGTGTCTCATGAAAGGCTTGAGTCCACCCTTCTCAGCAAGTTTTCCATCCATGTATGACATGAAACGGGCACCAAAAGAGTAGGCCGCCATATCAGTAGTTCTGGTGTAGTAAGCGTGAGAAGACATGCCGCTGGTTCCTGAAAGAGAAGTAGCGCGCGGATAACCATTATCTCTCCATGAAGCAAGTGCCTCATCAAGCCAGCCGCTGTTACCATTTGCAGGCATCATTCCGCGGGCAAAATAAGAGTGGAACATCTCGTGTCCGAGAGCTCCTGAATCTGTCATCGTAGCTCCACAGTATTCCATTCCGCCCATGCCGGCATTGTAAACAATGAGCTGAGCATGCGGCCATGCACCGTAGTCTCTTTCGAGTTCAGCAAATATTTCAGCAGAACGTGCTTTAAGGCGCTCAACACCTGAAACTGAGCTCAAAAGTCCTTTCGAAGCATAAACCACTACCGGAACATCGCGACCGTCGATTGAACGGAAAGATCCGCGTGTTTCAACTGTTGATCCCGCCGGAACAGTGTGAAAGAAAATCGAAGAAACATTGAAGTGCTTCGGATAAGAGATTGAATAGTTGCTCTTAGATTTCTCTTTGACAGCACCATTGGTATAAAACATCTGATTGCCCTTGCCACCGATGAAGTTTACTTCAAAATTCATCTTCACCTGGTCATATTCAAATGAGGCAGGGAGAAAAAGCTCAAGGAAGTTTCTTTCACTAAGATCTGAAGTCCAGAAAGCAGACTTCACACCTTCAGCAGAGAATTGAACGAGCTCCTTAACTGGAACTTCGATCGTGAGCTTGTGAGTTCCGATCGCGGCAGCAGTATCAAGAATTCTGACCGTTGTTTCGCTGTTCGGAGTTTTCTGAAGAGTTGCTGTGATGTCTTTTCCATCAAGTTTGATAGATGTTGGATCCTGAACTGAATCGAAGATCACAAAACCTTCTTCAACAACATTGAGAGTGATATCTGCACGCGCGGTAGCGGTTTTCGCAGTTATATCGTAATTGATTGTATAGTTGGCCTCAGTGAAATCAGCAAAGACAGCTTTGCCAAGTCTTCCTGAAAACGACTTTGGACGGTGAGAGAGATCATTGCTTCCGGCGATAGCACTCGTGACTATCAGAACGGAAAGTAGAAGAAATTTCATTTTATCAGCTCCTTGATACAGTTATTGCACCAAAGAGATCAGCTACTGTCTAGGATAGTCTTTTTAATGTGAGGAAATGGCGGATTCTTACTCGAGCGGGGCCTTCTCTTTCTTGAAGTGGTCCCTTAATTTATCTGCAAGCTGCTCGAGGTGCTGATAATTATCCCCTTCGCGTAGCTTCAACTTCCGGTCTTTCCCTTTCATGAGATCTGAAACATAGAGTTCGAAAGCATAAACCGGGCCGGCACTTTTGTGACTGATGATGACACCAGCAACGAAGGCAATAAGACAAAGAAGTCCGGTGAGTGCCATGTAGGTATAGAAAAATGACCACATGATATCTGTTTTATTAGGACTGGTGATCGCGATATTAATGAAGCTGTATGCAAAAAGTCCCAGCACAATTGAGCAGCAGAAAACAACTAGAAGTAAATTGAGACTGACTTTTAATTGTTCTCTCGGACGAACAAAATAATTTCCGCGAACACTATCCGGATACCAGATGAGTTTATCTCTCGCAAAAACCATCCACAAAGTTATCGAAGCCCCGGACCATAGGAAAATATCTGCCACATTGAAAAATGCGTGAAAATCGCCTATAATGAAAGGTATAAAATCTATCGTTTTCCCATAAATAATTTTGTCAGAAACATTTCCCAGCATTCCGCCCACGAGAAACGAAAGTCCGAATTTCAGCCACTGTCCGCGTCTTGGAATCACGTACATCAGAAGAACGTAGAGAATAAAAATAATTCCAGAAAATGATCCAAGAGCGATTACACGAATCGTATCCGGCAGATGAGAAAAAGATCCCATGATAAAGCCTTCATTATAGTGAAGGCTTGAAAGACCCAGTCCCCATTGCTTGGAATAAAAATCAATCACCAGGCACAGCACCAGTATGCCCAGGGAGATCAAGTAGCGACTTTTCATGGCTATCCTATCGGTAGATATCTGAAGGATATGACTGGAAATACCTGATTACACTTGTACACATTGATAACGTAAGTTTTCAAGACCTTCGTCCGAATAGCATTAGACCTGTGAGGAGGCCTCTGTGAAAAAATACCTGTTATTAACTGCGCTCATTTCAAGTTCCCTTTGGGCACAATCATCTCCCAGGGAAATGGCCTATAAGCTTCATAACCGGATTGCCGGTGTTCCACCTGCTAAAACTCTTCTTGATACGATGGAGGCCGACATCGTTGCGGGCCGCCCGGAAGATGCCGCTAGGCGGGCGATTGCTAAACCTACCTTCATCAATATTGTGATGAAGAACTGGGTGAAGACATGGTCAAACCGTGAGCAGACAAACAGGGTTGATTTTAACGATCACACTGCAACTCTCCTCGGGATCATTCGCGATAACATCGGATTTGATCAGGCCCTTCACGGCGATGTCTATTATACAGTTGTTGGTTCTGCCCAGCCTTACGCAAATAACAACAATGCTCATTATGCTTCAGCTGAACAATTGAAACTTGATTTTTCAAATCCAGCTGTCCTTATTCCTGATTCTCAAACTGTACGCCTTGGTATTCCGGCGGGTGCCGTCTCAGGTGTGATCACAACCAGAAAAAGTGGTGAATCATTTTTCCAGGCGGGAACAAACCGCAGGATCAATCGCTTCACCTTCATGAATCTTCTTTGTAATGACTACGAAGCCCTCCACGATGTGACCGTTCCTCAGCAGTGGATTGGTCGCGACGTTGAACGTACTCCGGGTGGAGATAGCCGTACCTTCCTCAATAAATGTGCTGGCTGCCATGCAGGTCAGGACTCAATGAGAGGTGCTTATGCTTACTACGATTATACAAACAACATGATTCAGTACACACAGGGAACAGTTGCTGCAAAAATTAACAAGAACAACCTCTACTCTGCAGGTCACAGAACTGTTGATGATAGCTGGAACAATCTTTGGGCCCTTCCAGGCTCACAGAACCAGACGAAGCTCAATTTCAAGGGATCAGTATCAGGCAATGGTGCCAAATCTCTGAATCAGATGCTTGCTCGTTCTGAAGGCTTTGCTAACTGTATGGCCAAAAAAGTTTTTGAGCTCGTTTGTATGAAAGAGCCAATCAACACTGACGATAAAGTTTTTGTCCAGTCACAAGCCAGAGCGTTTGAGGCCGGCGGATATAAAATGAAAGACCTGATCGTTAAAACCTCTGTCGGATGTATCGCCAATGAATAATAAACATTACAAAATTGCGGTCTTCGCCCTTCTCACAATTGTCGTAGGAGCTTTCACACACTGTGTGCAGAACTCTCCGGTTGGCGGATCTTCAGTATCAAGCTCTTCGCGGAGCCCGAGTGGAGCTCCTCCAGCTCCAACACCTGAACAGATTCTGAATCAGGCGCAGGTTGAAGTTGGTATAAAAAACTTTGAACAGTTGAATTACACTTTCTCTGAACTTACTGGTGTTCCAGTTTCCAACGGAGCAGTAAATGGTGCCTTTAATGCAGTGGAATCGACTCTTCCTTCGGAAAACGAAGTAAAAGTTCTTCAGTCTTCAAACCAGGTAGCGATAACTCGTCTTGCAGCTGAATATTGCAACCAGCTCATTGGTACAAATAACTTCACTGCCAGCCGTGATGCCATCCTTGGTGCGAACGTTCTTACCTTGGCCCCGAATGCTATCAATAAATCATCAGTCATTAACCGCATCACCAATGCTTTCTGGGGCGAAGGCGTAATCGATCCGGTAGAACTTGATTCTTCCCGCCTCATGTTGATTGATCTTTATGATGACATTGTCATGATGGACGCAGCTCCAAACGCAGTACAAACAACCAACAAGGCCTTGAGAGGCGTATGTACCGCAGCTCTCTCTAGTGCTTATGTCACAATAATGTAGGACGTATTTATGAGCGACAACAAAAAGAAGAATCCAGAATCTGAACCTGTAAAACAACCTTTCCACCACGCGGGTCACAATCCAAAGTCCCGTCGTGATTTTATGGCCCAGGGATTTCTCGGAATGACAGCATTTGCTCTCGCTCCGGATTTTCTTCTGAAAGGTGCTCACGCTCAGACCGCTGTCTCTTGTGTACAGCAGGCATCACTTGGACTTACTCCGGTAATCATCATTGATCTTGCCGGTGGTGGACACATTCCAGGATCTAACGTCATCGTTGGTGGTGCAGGCGGACAAATGAACTTCCTTCAGAGTTATGCTTCAAACGGACTTAATGCCAATGAACATCCCTCTCTTGCTAACCAGATAAATCAGGATCTCGGGATTGCTTTTCATACGCAATCAGGAATTCTTCGCGGGATTAAAGACATCGCTTCCATGCAGACTCAGCTTCAGATGGATGGAACTCTCTTTGCGACAATCAGTAATGATGATACTCAAAACAATCAGCACAACCCGATGTACTGGCTCCAAAAAGCAGGTGCTCGCGGACGTCTTACTCAGCTCGCAGGAACCAGTGATTCACCTTCAGGTGGTAACTCCCAGGCACCGAATGAATCTATTAACCCTACCGTTGCTCCAGTAAAAATTGAGAATAGAGATCAGGCCAGAAACCTTGTCTCCCTCGGAAATGCTCTGACTGGTTCATTCAATGCTAACCAGCTCGATGCCATTATTAATTCTTCAACTGCAGTATCAAATAATAAGCTGAATAATATTCCGAGACGACAGCTACCTGAAGCAATTAAACAAATTGTTTCCTGCGGTTTCACGGGAACAGCTGAACAGGTAAAACAATTTACCCCTGATGCTGTTGATCCGACATTGGACCCAGGCCTCAATGCAATCTTTAACCGCATAACAGACGCCGGAGTCCGTAATCGTTCTGCGCCTATAGTTAAGCTCGTTCTTGATGGATTTATCGGCGCCGGAACAATTGTTCTTGGTGGATATGATTATCACAATAACACCCGCACCACCGGAGATGCTATGGACCGCGAACTGGGTCAGCTCATCGGTGCGATTGTCGAGTCAGCAGCAGCAAAACAAAAAGATGTTGTTATTTATGTAATCACTGATGGTGGTGTCGGAACTAACGGTGCTCCGGATCCGGTAAACGGTCGTCCGGTATGGACTGGTGATAACGGCGAGCGATCTTCTTCTCTTATGCTTGTTTATAAGAAAGATGGCCGCCCTGCGATGAGAAGCAATAAGCGTCAGATTGGTTACTTCCAGGCAAACGGTGCCGTAAACCCAACTGCTGCTCTCACAAGTAACAGTGTCACGAATACAGCTAAGGCCATGGTTGCAAACTATCTCGCTCTTCATGGGCAGGAAAGTAGACTTGAAATCATCGTTTCGGATGATCCTTTTGGACGCAATCTCGACAGCTACCTGATGTTCGACAAACTGAGATAAGAAAGGTTTTTCCGCATGGTGATTTATAAATTTCTGGTGCTGATTCTCCTGGTCGCGATTACCGTGGTATTCACTCATTGCGGGAAACAGACAGCACTTATCTTTGAATCAAACCAGCTGCTGGCAGGATCTCAGGAAGCATTCGAACAGACTGTTTATCCCATCACAAGAGCAAACTGTGTTTCTTGTCACCAGACTCAATCTCCTGTTCATGCTTCATCCGATGTTGCAGAAGCTCACGTGGCGGCAACTTCAAAGGTCAATTTTGCAAATATTCCCAATTCACGTCTCGTAAAAAAACTTCGCGATGAAAATCATAACTGCTGGAGTGATTGCGGGGCAAATGCAGACGAAATGCAGGCAGCTATCGAAGAATGGTATGCAGCTATTGAACAGACTGATGCTGAGTCTCCGAATCCGGTAATTCAACCTCCGCCACAAGCAGCAGTTCTTAGAACAGTTCAGACGATGACGATCGCGCAAGAGCTCGCCAACATTGCCAATCCAGTCAAATCAAATACTGTCGCTATCAACGTTGGTTCTGCCATGGTGAGTGCACCAATGGCAAAAGCAGTGGATGGTTTCGGTGATTTCCTTCATGTTCCCGATGATGGCCAGAATCTCACCCTGGTAAACAATGATGCTTCAGCTGGTGTCGCAATGATGAATATCAGGCTTCCGGCCGCCGGGGCATATCGCATCTGGGGATATGTGATTGCTGCTGATGCCAATTCAGATTCTTTCTATGCCGGTATCGCTCCGATGGGTACACCAAATGCATTTATCGGTGGTATTCGTCAGTGGGATATCCCCGTAAACGCAAACCCTACGTGGAGACAGATGCCGGGTACAATCGCTGTTCCTTCGGCAGGTAACTACACACTTACTCTTCGTGAGAGAAAAGACGGAACAAAGATCTACCGAGTTTTTGTTACTTCAGATACAACATTTAATGGTGACGATGTCGCGAGCTTCCTTGGTGTGACTCTTTCATTTGATATTTCAACAATCTCGAAAGTTCCTAACTCGAAATTCCTGATCGATGTTTCAGACTACGACATGTATACATATCTTCTCGCTAATCCACGGATCGTTACTCCGACAACAAATATCCGCGTGAAAAATGTCCGCCTCATGGTGAACAATCTCTACAGTCCACAGAACTCCACTTACACAACGGTAGATAAAGTCGCGACACCGACTGATGGAAGACTCTCCGGCTTCCCGATGATTGTATTAAAAGATATGGGTTCAGCTCTCGATAAGTTTCACTTTGAATTTGAGATCCTTGAGGCGTATGCCGGAGCTGTAAATAATGCTTCTCTCCTGGCCTTCCAGAATTCTGTCTATCAGATTACTACTCAGAACTGTGCCGGCTGCCATTCGGGCCAAAGACCGCATGCTTCTCCGGATCCTTTGACTGCTCATGATTATTCATTAACTATTGTGAATTTTACAACTCCGGCAAACTCATTAATCGTCACTCGCATCCGCAATGGACACCAGGGTGTAAATCCAAACCTGGCCCCTCAGCTTGAGGCCGCCATTGTCCAATGGAGAACAGGTCGGGGTCCGTAATTTTTACCTGTTAATCTATTCCTAACCTTAATATTCATTAAACGGCCGAGGTTTCCCTTGTGGGAGACCTTGGTTTTCCCTTAAATACGCGCATGTCCTCTATCCAACATGAACGTATCGAATCTCTCCTGCGAGAGGAAGTTGCCAAGCGAAGCCTGGGAGCAGCAGTGGCCTTTTCCTCGCTCGCTATAGTGATCTTCTTTTATCGCTTCAGTGTTGTGAAATATGCTCTGGTAGTTCAGATTGCTTCTGTCCTTATGTTTGCCTCTTCGATGCTGAGATTCTTTGCTTCCAAGAGCTATATCAGACGTGCCGAAAAATCTGCATGGCATGGTATCCAGCTTTCCATATGGCTAAACTCTCTTGCGTGGGGAACGATTTTTGGTTTCTCGGCGTTTGAACTTCAAAACAGCAGTTTTCAGTTCTCAGTTCTAACTACCGTTCTCGTCGGTATACTTGCTGGCTCTCTTGTTACTCTTTCTAATTTTCGAAGTCTCTATATTCCCTTCATGGCCTCTTGTATGGCGCCAATGATGACAGTGGCCCTGATTCAGTGGCTAAGATGGGATCATAGTGCTGGTGGATATCTCTTCATCTTGTACGTGGTGTTTTCTGTCTATCAGACACTTCAGTTTATGAAAATCAGAGAGCTTCAGGTGGATCGTCTGACCACTCAGGTTAATCTGGAAGAATCTCTTCTTGAATTAAAAAATAGTCAGAATGCTTTTGTCAGTCAGACTGCGAAACTTTTCCATGCTTCGAAGCTATCAGCATTGGGTGAAATGGCCGGCGGCCTGTCTCATGAAGTAAACAACTCACTCATGACGATCATGGGCTCTATCGAGCAGCTTGATCGCTACTTCCAGCGCGACAACATTGAGAACTCAGAATATCGCAGGAAGATTCAAAACTCAAAGGAAGCAATTCATCAGATTAAGACTGTGATTGACGGCCTTCGCTTTTTCTCTCAGCAAAGCGATGAAGCGGAAAAAGCAGATCGCCCACTCGACGAAATTATCCAGAGAACTTTAAATTTCTGTAACGAGATGATCAAGGCCAATGAGATAACCATGATCGTGGCACCGATTCCATCTCTACTCGTTCACTGTAATCCCATGCAGATTACCCAGATACTATTTTATCTCACCAAAAACGCCTTTGATGCTCTCGAGGGAGTAAAAGATCCACTTAAGCGCTGGATCCGTATCTCCTTTGTAGAGAGGGATCACGATCTGGAAATTCGGGTTATGAATGGCGGTCCAAGGATGACCTCGGAAGTGAAGTCCCGCCTCTTTCAGCCATTTTTCACAACTAAGGAAGTAGGAAAAGGCACCGGCCTCTCTCTCAGCATCTCCAAGGGGATTGCACTTGCCCATCATGGCGATATTTATCTCGACGACAATATTGAATGCACGACCTTCGCTTTAAAAATTCCTTCTGCCCCTCTGGCATCAAACGCGCACGCCTGATAGCATAGAGAGATGAAAAATATCATCTTCCTCCTTCTTCTCACTTCCTGTGCTTCTTATATCCATACTCCTCAAAACCGGATGATCTCTCCGGAAGCTCAGGGAAAATTTTTCTCAGGCTCTCTTGATGTGAGACTGGCGGGCACAAGACAGGATGAGTGGTCATTCACAAACAATGACACCAAAAAGCCATTTGATGGTGATCGTGAAGTTTATAAAATTTCAGGAATGATTGACCTGGGACTTGTGAACCGCCTCGATGTTGTTTATCTCGATTATCTATCCGGTTCAACAGTGGGAATTATCGGGCTCAAACTCCAGGTTCTGGGCAGTCCGAGAATTGAGGCCAAGAAAGGCAACTTCTCGCTATCCCTCTTTGCTGGTTTTGGAGCAAACAGCGACACTTTTGATACTTCTGACAATGAATTTTCTAACTGGAGCTCGAACGTTGATAAACTCGAATACGATATCTCTCACGATGATCTGGGCCTTATCCTGGGTTATCGCTGGGGAGATCAGTTACTCCATTACGCCAATGCTTACTACTTTCACGAAGACATTAACGGCAAGGTTACGACCGATGGAAATGCCCTCGTGAAGGCCAAGTTCGATGATTCTCAGGATGGACTCATCTATTCCACCGGTGTCATCTATGATCTAAATACCAGCTGGTTCCTTAAGTTTGATTACTCTCATATGACCTCAAAATGGAGCTCAACCCACGGTTCAACCAGCAATGCCGTCAATGGCGGTATTGGTGCTTACTGGTAAACCGATCCAGTCGGAAATCTTAAGACTAAATAAATAAAGAGTTCCGAAACTCCTTCCGATAAATAACCCGTGAGTATATTTGTCCAATTCGACGGTAGATCCTACAAGCTCCCTGATGCCCTGACTTTGGGCCGGGGTGAACCATTCGATATTATCGATCGCACACTCGCGCGCGCCCATGCCCGGATAGTTTTCCGTAATGATAAGTGGAAGATTAAAGACCTGAGTTCTGACTGCGGAATCATGGTCAACGGACAGAGAATCAAGTCCGGAAAGTATCATCAGATTTATCCAAAAGATAAAATCGCACTTGGAAACGTTCCTCTCGAAATTTTCGATTCACTCCCTGAAAATTCTTATATTGAAGTTACAAATTTCACCGCCGTTCATATCACGGATTTTGCGCCTTACATTTACGGAGGCCTGGTCCTTCTGGGTATTCTGGTAACTTTTACTGAATCAAAAGGCGATTTCATTGAAGATATTCTCTTCCTGGGAATCATTGCGGCCTTCTTAAAACTTGCTAGCGTGGTGACGAGAGCGCTTCGTGCGATTTATTTCCCGGTGAATGTTGTTGTTGAAACTAATCTGACCTATGAAGGCGTTACTTTTCACATCACTGGAAACAAGAATTTCTCTCTGAAGTTTAAAGACATCAAAAAGTGGTACATCGTCGGCAAATGTTTTTTCATCAATGTGTATGATAAGAAGCCGATTTTTGTCATGCACCAGGGCCATGAAGAACTTGCTACTCTTCTTCGCGAACACTGCTCCAAAAAAAGAGCGATAGGCGAACCTATCCTCGAGAAGATGGCGCTTCTTCCGGTCTTCTTTATTCTTGTTGCCTGGATTTGTCTTTTCTTTGCAGACACCAGATTCTTCCATTTCATGGGTCACGGACTCGGAATCCTGGGCCTCGGTGGTCTTCTTGCCCTCTTCTTCAGTGAGCATCTTCGTGAGCTTCTTCCATTTCCGGAAGATTTCTCTCCGTGGAAGCAGACCTTTGGTCTCTCAGCACTTATTGCCATCACGATGGTGATGCAATTTGCTCAGTTCCAGAATCACTATAAAACAAATAATCTCGTTAAATCACTCTATACCTGTTCACAGGATAAGAGCTGCAAGTCTATCGACTTCAGCCGCTTAACTACTAAGAAGCTTCCCGAAGATGAGCTGGGAATTCTGAAGAAGGTTTGCGGTGAAGGAAACCAGACAGCGTGTGAGGGAGCTCACTCAAGAAGACCTGCCTCTAAATAGGACGCACGACATGCGTCCTCGTCCAAAAGAGAAAAGGCTCCATAAGGAGCCTTTTTCAATTCACTGTTTAGTTCTGGTAGTTGCTGGTTTCGGGTTCTTGTCCCTTGATCTCTTCTTGTCTTTTTCTTTCTCTTCCATAATGGCAGAAAGTTTTTTCGAGACATCCTCGAGTTCCTCAATGAGCTTCTTCTTCAGCTGCTCCGGGGACTTAAGGACTTTTTTGAATTCATTCAGAGCACTGGTTTCTTCTTTGATAAGAAGAAGGCGCTTCTCAACTTCTTCCCTGGTCATGCGGTAAATTGCCATGTCAGCAAGATACTCAGCATAGATGAACTTGGATTTAGAAAGATAATCCACGTAGTCCTTGCGGTTGGCTTTTTTCTCAGCGATCGCGTAATGCTTCTCTTTGATAAAGCGGATGATCTCATTATTTTTCGTGAGACGATCTTCGTAGTCTTTAATGAGAAGTTCATAACGACGCTTAGTAACTGCTACACGCTGAACCGTGAATACTTCCAGAATCTCTTCAACTGTATGGAAGACTTTTACACCTTTCTCAGTAATGAGTGTGTAGTTCGGAACAACAGATGATGTGACACCCATCGTAGTCTCAACCTCTTCAAGTGTCGGAGTCTGACCACGCTTGAACATAAGCTCGATATTGATGGTGTTATCCACTGAAGAATCGATGTAGTCCTTCAGGAAGTCCGCATCCATATGCTTATTGAGATGACGGTAAATCTTCGAGGCGTCATAACCTTTTGGAACTTCCGTAATGAAGATTTTTTCCCCGACCTGTTTAAAGGTCATGCGGGTAATGAATCTTCCTTTCTCATCAATCTCCACCTTGTCGGTATAGTAGCGATAGTAAGGCTTAATTTTCTTAATCTTGCCGGTTTCAATAAATGAGATCATCGATTTCGCAATATCCTCATGATTAAAACTCGGAATCACAGATGAGAATCCGGTTCCGATTCCTTCAGCTCCGTTTAAGAGCATGATCGGAAGTTTCGGAAGAAGTCCCACCGGCTCCATGACCTTTTCGTCATAGTTCGGCACCATCTGGACCTGGTTCATGTCATCAAAAAGAAGAAGCTCGGCAACTTTGCCATTTTTGCATTCAATATATCGGGCCGCAGCTGCCTGAGTTTCCATCCGCTCGCCGAAATAACCCTTCTTATCGATTAAAGGATAGTTGTTCGAGAAAATGTAATCCTGAGCGAGGTTAACAATTGATTGTTCAACTGAGGCCGGGCCATGTGGATGAAGTGTTAGAACGAGACCCGTGAGAGAACTAACTTTGATAAGACCCTTGTTAGAATTTTTCCAAAGTGTAAAAAGAATTCGTCTTTGAGAAGGCTTGAGACCATCCTGGAGATAAGGAATCGCACGATCCATCAGAGTATAGATCTGATAAGTCCTGTATTCTTCTTTAACAAGTGCCTCAAGAGGCACGGCCGCCATCGAGTGGAGTGCTTGGTTCTCTTTCATTCTTAATGTCTCGCTTCTTTAGCTGCTTTTTTCTTCGCGGCTTTTACACCGGCAATGATGTTGGAGAGATCGACATCAATTTCATCGGAATCAATTAGAAGATCTTTCCTCAGCTGAGATTCCTTACCGAAGCAGGTTTCGAGCATGCTCTTAGATGACTTCATATCTTTCACTGTGATCTTCGTGAACTCTTTGCGATTGAGAACATGCTTGAACGCGTCCTGGCTCATTTCACCAAGACCCTTGTTTCTCATGATCTCTTTGATCTTCACTTGCCTGTTGTTCTTAAGCTTCTCAAGCTCATTTTCAGACTCGCAGTACTGTGTACCCTTATCCGTAATGACTTCGAAGAGAGGTGCTTTCGCAATCTGGATCATCCCCATCTCAAACATCTCAGGCCAGAAGGTGAAGAAGAAGTTTGTGAGAAGAGTATTAATGTGACCGCCATCAACATCAGAGTCAGCGAGGAAAACGATCTTCGTAAAACGAAGCTCATGTGTTTTCGCTTCAACTTTCTGACCAATCGCTAGTCCAATTGAACTCATGATATCGGCAAATTCCTGATTCTCGAGAACCTCTTTAATCGAGGCCTGAGAAACATTCATCGGCTTACCCTTAAGCGCAATCCCGCCCTGGTAAAGCTTATCGCGGGCAGAACGAAGTCCACCAATCGCTGAATCACCTTCACAGATAAATAATGTGCACTTTGTGCGGTCCCGGCGCTCGTTAGCGTCGAGGAGTTTTTCCACACGCTGGCGCTTACCTTTCTTGGCAAGTTTTGAAGCATCTTTCAGATCCATGAGGCGCTGGCGTGAACGCGCGCGCTCCATAATGTGATCAAGAATTTCCTGATTCTTGCGAACCCATTTAGGAATCTGATCGGCCATGAAGGTTTCGATCGCCTTATCTAAAAGATTATCACGAACTAGCTTTCTCTTAGTCTGCGACTCAAATCGCGGGTTCGGCATAACAATACCGATCACCATCGTCATACCAGCGAGAACATCGTTATCAACAAGAGTGAGTTTGTCTTTCTTGGCAGTTCTTTCGAGCTTCTCTTTAACCATATTGATAAAGAGACGCTTAATCCGGTCGTGATGGAATCCTCCATCAAACGTTGGAGTTGAGTTTACGAAAGAGATGATTTTTTCTTTATCGTCTGTCTTTTTGTCAAAGCAGATAGAAAGATGAAGATCAATTTTTGCCTTAACCTTCGCACCTTTAACATTTGTCGTCTCGTAGACGAAACCCTCCTCACCGAAGAGCTGGGCAGAAGCCGCATCAATCCGTTGGGCCAGTTCGAAGAGACCTTTCTTATAAAGATACTTTTCCTCATTGAATGTGAACATGAGCCCAGGGTTGTTGTAAGCAAGGTCAATGATGCGCTTACGGAGAAGCTCTTTATCCACAACCTGATTCTTATAAACTTCTTTCGCAAGAGTAAGCTCAACCCGGACACCTGACGGACCCTTGAATGGCTTCTCTTTTGATTTCTGGATTTTCAGGGCCCCGTCGATGAATTCGTATGTTTGCTCTTTCTTAGAATTATAATGACGGACAGTCGCTTTGAATGAATCGGAAGTTAGACAGGTCGCAGATGCACCGAGACCATTCTGACCGAGAGTCCGATAGAGAAAGCCTTTCTCATCGACTTCTTCGTCTTTAAATTTCGAGCCGGTTCTGAATTCAGTATATACGTCTTTAATCTTCGCGAGAGGGAAGCCAACGCCATTGTCATTAACTGTGACAACTTTCCCGTCAGGAGAAAGGGTAACCTGAACTTCAGTCACGTGACCCCGATAAAATTCATCAATACAGTTATCCAGGATCTCTTCGATCGCTTTGGATTTCGCCTGATGGAATTTTACGGTCTTGAACTCAAGAGAGTCCTTTGTATAAACATAGGTTTCAAGTTCTTCGATATCATTTGATCCGAAAACGAGGGTGACCCGATTGCGGGTGTGCCAGCGTTGGTCTTTGCTTTCAATTAAAGCTTCTTTGACCTTTCCGCCACGGCGCTTCACTTCTTCAACGGCCATTGTCAAAAGCTCCTTTCAGGTTGCTTGCAAGAAAATCAATAGGATAAGATTAAGGGTAACTCGAACGCTAGGTCAACAAATGAGATATCGAAAAATTTTAAGTGCTCTGGGAATTATCGTTTGCATAGGGGCATTCGCTCAGTCACCGAGAGTGAATCTTTCTTCTGTATTCGCTAAACCTGTTTTGGAGGAGCTTAAACCTTTTTTCTCGCCTTCAGAAGGACAAACCGAGGATTTATTGAAAGGTGACGTAGTTTCCGTGGGTAAAGTGCATTCTCCGACCGATAAAGAACAACAAATGATGTTGTTTGTCTCTGGTATTCATCCCCGAAATTGCACCCGCGCCATGAGAAAACTTTCTCATTACGAAAATTATTCTTCTTACATGGACTTCATCAAGTCTTCAAAATACAACGAGCAGACACAGAAATTTACCTTCACTGTGGATCATGCTCTTCTTCCTTTTCCTATGGTAGTCGGATTTAAAATTCCGCGGATTACTAAGGAAGGACACTATCCATTCACGTTTGAAGATGGATTTTTGAAAGACCTCAAAGGCACTGTGATCGTTAAAGAAGTCGGAAAGTTTTGTCTTCTCGGGCTCAAGACGGACTGGCGTGGTCCGGAATCAAGAATTCCTAATCTTGTATTCGGAACTTTTGTACAAACAGTCGGGAAACTCGGACTCGAGCGTCTCATCCGTGTCTCTTTGTTTTAAATTCTTTCCAAACGGTTCCTGACGCTTTACATTCTTTTTCGTGGAAGTACTAAGAATCAAAGCAAGCGACACTCATCACATCCGTCACAAGATGCTGAGACCTAATGGAACAATGGATGATTGTGTTTTCCAGGGTGATAATGACGAGCTCACTTTTCATCTCGGTGCGTTCGTTGATAAAAAGCTTGTAAGTGTTGCTTCTTTTTATTTTGAAAGAAACGAAATTTTCCCTGACATAAATCAATATCGCCTGCGCGGCATGGCCACTCTCCCGGAACATCAGGGCAAGGGTCTTTCCAGCGCCCTTCTCCGCACTGCCTTTCCCTTAATCAAGAACAATCAGTGCTCTCTTCTCTGGTGTAATGCCCGCGAGAAAGCGATGGGCTTCTACACCAAAGTTGGATTTGCTCCGGTTGGTGAACACTTCTCTATTCCAAATATCGGGAAACACATCCTGATGTGGAATAAGATCGATTAGTAAATCTCAGGAGTTTCAACGTGTTCCTTTACCACGATCAATTTCGAAAGCGCCTTGCTCAATCTCTTGCAAAAGGTATTCAGTCCGCATTGGGTGTCGAGATTTCCTGGGAAAAGATCTATCCCCTTTTTGGAAATACACCCAATAAGGCCGCCGGCGATCTCGCCTTCCCGCTCTTTATTATCGCTAAAGAGGCCAAAACAAACCCAGCTCAGGCAGCAAAAAAACTTGAAGAAGCTAGTTTTGAACTTCCCTCATTTATTAAAAAGAAACTGGCCGCAGGGCCTTATCTCAATTTCTTTTTCGACTTCAATGCCATCGCAAAAGATTTTTTACCCGATGTGGCCAGCGGCAAAGCTTTTTCAAAAAAAATTACCGATAAGACGCCGAAAACGATGGTTGAATATTCTCAGCCAAACACCCACAAGGTACTTCACGTTGGACACATGAGAAATCTCTGTCTCGGTGATGCGCTCATTCGTCTTCACCGCTACGCGGGCTTCGATATCATCGCGAGTACTTTTCCAGGCGACGTCGGCACTCATGTTGCTAAATGTCTTTGGTATCTCAAATTCCATAATAAAGAAAAAGTTCCGGAAACAAGAAAGGGCGCCTGGCTCGGACATATGTATTCCACTGCCCACAATAAGCTCGAGGAAGAAAGAGGAACTGACACAGAAGTTACCAATCGCGAACAGCTCACGATGATCCTGAAGCAGCTTGAACAAAAATCAGGTGAGTATTACGACCTCTGGAAAACTACCCGTGAATGGTCAATTGAACTCATGAAAGAGGTTTACGACTGGGCCGGTGTAAAGTTTGATCAGTGGTATTGGGAATCGGAAGTTGATTCTGATTCAGTAAAGCTGGTTCGGGAATACGAGAAAAAAGGATTGTTCCAGGTCAACGAGGGTGCTTTGGGAATTGATCTTTCAGATCATAAGCTCGGCTTCTGCATGCTCCTGAAAACCGATGGCAACGGGCTTTACGCCACTAAAGACATCGAGCTGGCCCGCCGGAAATTTGAAAACAATGGTGTCGAAAAAAGTATTTACGTCGTTGATAAACGCCAGGAGCATCACTTCAAGCAAGTCTTCAAAGTGCTCGAGCTCATGGGCTTTGAAAATGCAAGTAAGTGCATGCACCTTCAATATGATTTTGTGGAACTTCCAGACGGGGCGATGAGCTCACGCAAGGGAAATATTGTTCCCCTCCAGTCTCTCATTGAAGAGATGGTGAAGATGATTAAAGAGCAATACCTCTCACGCTATCAGAATGAATGGTCGAGCACTGAAATCGAGGCCACTGCCCAGATGGTAGCGAAAGGTGCCATCAAGTACGGAATGACCAAGATCGATCCTCAGAAAAAAATAGTTTTTGATATGAATGAATGGCTGAAGCTTGATGGAGAATCAGGTCCGTACATTCAATACGTTCATGCACGCATTCATTCTATGCTTATCAAGCAAGGCGCGCCGGTTTCTTCAGAACTCCAGTTTGATACTCCTCAGGAACACGATGTGATCGGGCATCTCATGAAATTTAATACTGTCATTCAGGAATCTGTTGAGCAGTATAAGCCTTCCTATCTCACGGCCTATCTTTATGATCTCGGACGCTACTACAATAGCTTCTACGCTGAATGTCCGGTGGGATCGGCACCTGAACCTGTCCGTTCATCGCGCCTGACTCTTTCAAAAGCTGTTGCTGAAACTTTAAAACAGGGTCTGGCACTTTTGGGAATTGAAGCTCCGGAAAGAATGTAGGCCTTAAGAAAAGAGTGCCGCTTCTGCCAGAAAATAAGTGAGACTCAGTAGAATCACCCAGGCAAACAATGTTAAAATAGTGCTCTGGGTACTTTCTCTTTTTTCTTCCTCGACTGCTTTTGATTTCTTTCTGATTCTCGTTACACCAGCTTGATTCTCGTTCTCAAGAAGTGGTCTGATGTTCACCATAGAGCGCGTGAGTTCAGCACTTGAAAGATCAAATACCACGTAACAATCACCCATCTGCAGCTGCTGAGTCATACTATACTTGGTCTTCACATCTGGTCTTAATTGAACGCTATCGACGTAAACTCCATTGGAGCTATTGAGATCGGTCAGATAGATTGTCTGCCCTACAATATCAACCCGGCAGTGTTCCCGGGAAAGCTCAGTACTTTTAACAGATACGTGACAGCTTGCCGCTCTTCCAATCACAAATGCTTTCTGCCTGATCGGGAAGCTTTGAATGAGGCCATCTTGAAATGCAAAAGTGACTTTCATACCTTATTCTAGTTCTTCTTTCTTCAGTTCATCAAGAACACAGAATCTGTTCCCATGGGCGTGGCCGACCATGAAGAGTTCACGCTGAAAGCATGATCTTCTCGTGGGGAATTCACCAAGAGAGGCACAAGGAAGAAATTTCTCTTTGTTCTTTATCGCTTCTGCTCTCTTCTCTTCACACACTTTATTGTCTTCCGGCAAAACGCAGACGAAGTGCTTTTCTTCGCAGTCATAGATGAGATGTGCTCCGGCGTAATACTTATCTGAGATCTTGTCCTGTACTCCATTAAAGTCATGAGGAAGAGAAACTTCTTCTTCCTTAGCGATCGCCAGACTGATCAGAAAAACAGCAATAAGTACTTTCATCTTATGTTGTCCTGCTGAGATAAATGACAATTCCGGCAATTATAACAATGGCGATTACAAGACTGATGCCACTGGAGCTTGAGCTACTCTTCTTCTCGACACTTTTGTATGGCAGTTGCTTTGGAGGAGCAGCTTTTTTCGGACGGGCCCTGGGAGATAGTGGTCGATAGAGTTCTGCCGGATCGATTTTTGCGAAAGTCTGAAGTGAAAGATGATCGGGATCCTTAAATTCTTTCGAAGCATCAATCGTCAAAAAAGCTTCGCCTATATATAGGGGCAGCTTCGGGTCGTATGAAACCCTGAGCTTTGCCGGAATTCTCACATGATTGATAAACACACCATTTTTTGAGCCAAGATCACTGACATAGATAACACCATCGACATGTTCAATCAGGCAATGTTCACGGGAAAAGCCTTCATTATCGAGACTCACCCGGCACTTATCAGAACGACCGATGGTAAATGTGCGTTCAAACACCTCATACGAGACAACTTTTCCGCTATCGAATTTGAAAGCTAGTTTCATCAGACCTCTGTTTAAATGCTGTTCGGAGCTGGCCCGCCTAACTTGATGATCATTGTGGCAATCACATTGTAAATTCCCGGAGAGAGATTATAATTTATCTATATGAATCTTCACGTGAAGCTGATTAGCGGCGAAAGCCTGAGTTTTAAAGTTGATAAATCCAGTTGCACAATTGGCCGCTCCGGCCAATGTGATGTTGTTATTCCCCATGAGTCCGTCTCCCGAAAACACTGCCAGATTGATTACAATGACGGAGAACTCTTCGCCACGGATCTCGGAAGCATTAATGGAGTGCTGATCGATGGACTGAAGATTACACCTAATAAACCAGTTAAGTTCCAGTCGTTCTTCACTCTCTCATTCGGTGCCGTTCACTCTCTAACTATTGAGCTCGATGAAGAAAGAACTTCGGTCCAAAAAAATCCTCTACTCACCACCACTCTTCAGGTGAAAGAACATCGCCCTAAACCACAAAAACAAGTCACTTCTCTTCCCAGAAATGATGTTCCTAAAAAGCCCACGACTGATGAAAAGAAGAGTGAAATGCCTATGACCAATTTCATCATCCTTTGCGTGATGGTCGTATTGGGCTTTGCTTTCTTCATTTTTAAAGACGAATTCACATCGCTCCTTGAGTAAACAACCTAATTATCTCAACGCCTTGTCTCACTCTCGAAAAGAAGTGCTTTTTTGCCTTATTTACGTTAATCTGGGCCAACAAATAAGGCAAAAGTATGATCAAAATCAACCGGAAAGTTGAATATGCACTAATGGTGTTGAAGTTTATGAAAGGGAAGACCCTGGATGAACTCACAACAGCGCGCGAAGTGTGTGACAAATATCACACACCCTTTGATACCACTTCGAAAGTTATGCAGCTTATGAACACGGCGGGCATGCTTCATTCCCATAAAGGAGTGAAAGGCGGCTATACACTTTCAGGGGACTTGTCTGATGTTTCTTTCGTTGGTCTTGTTCAGCTGATCGAAGGGAAAAGTTTCATGATGGATTGTCACGACCAGGGTCTGGGCCAACCATGTGACCTTTTTAAAAGCTGCAACATCGCTCAACCCATCAGACGCCTCAATGATTACATTATTAATATTTTCTCAACTTTGACCCTCAATGAAATCCTTTCCGACGACAATCTTCTCGCACTCAAGAGAATGCCGGAAAAGAAAATTGAAAACTGTCCCCTGGTGATAAAATGACTATAGAAAATAAACTTCAGGATAATTACAAATACGGCTTCGTCTCAGATATTGAGTCGGAAGAATTTCCGAAAGGCCTTTCGGAAGAAATCATCACGCTTCTTTCTCAGAAGAAGAATGAACCGGAATGGCTTCTGGAATACAGGCTCAAGGCCTATCGCCACTGGCTGACTCTGACTCATCCTGAGTGGCAGTATTGCAAGATTCCGAAGATTGATTTTCAGGATCTTTACTATTACCGGAAACCCAAGAAAAAAGACACTTACAAGTCCCTCGATGAAGTAGACCAGGAACTGATAGATACATTTGAAAAACTCGGAATTCCGCTTACGGAGCAAAAGCGCCTGATGGGTGTTGCTGTGGATGTAGTTTTTGATTCAGTATCTCTAGGAACTACCCATCAGGAAGATCTTGAAAAAGTAGGAGTAATCTTCTGTTCAATTTCTGAAGCGGTAGAAAAGCATCCTGATCTCGTGAAGAAATATCTGGGAACAGTTGTTCCCTATTCTGATAATTTCTATGCCGCTCTTAATTGTGCCGTTTTCTCAGACGGATCATTTGTTTACATCCCGAAAGGTGTGACCTGCCCGCTGGATCTTTCAACGTACTTCCGGATAAACGCCAAAGAATCAGGACAGTTTGAAAGAACGCTGATTATTGCGGATGAAGGTTCTTACGTTAATTATCTTGAAGGCTGTACCGCTCCTCAGAGAGATGAAAACCAGCTTCATGCTGCCATCGTTGAACTGGTCACTCTCGATAATGCTGAGATCAAGTATTCTACTGTCCAGAACTGGTATGCCGGTGACAAGGAAGGGAAAGGCGGAATTTTTAACTTCGTTACTAAACGTGGTCAGTGTCGCGGGAAAAACTCAAAAATCTCCTGGACACAAGTAGAAGCTGGTTCAGCGATCACCTGGAAATATCCATCGTGCGTTCTTCTGGGAGATGGCTCTCAGGGATCATTCTATTCAGTAGCACTCACGAACAATTTCATGCAGGCCGACACCGGAACGAAGATGATCCATGTCGGAAAGAATACCAAATCGACAATTATCTCGAAGGGTATTTCCGCTGAAAAATCTCAGAACGTATACCGCGGACTTGTGAAGATCATGCCATCAGCAACCGGCGCACGAAACTATTCACAATGTGATTCGATGTTGATTGGAGACAAGTGTTCCGCTAATACATTCCCATATATTGATGTAAAGAACAGCACCGCCACTGTTGAGCATGAGGCAACTACTTCCAAGATCAGTGCTGATCAGATTTTCTATCTCATGAGCCGGGGATTCACGCAGGAGAAAGCGGTGTCCCTCATCGTGAACGGATTCTGTAAGGATGTCTTTAAAACATTGCCTCTGGAGTTTTCCGTTGAGGCCGTGAAGCTTATCGAAATGAAACTCGAAAACTCCGTAGGATAAAATATGATTGAAATTAAAAATCTGACCGCCACTGTTGATGGAAATGAAATCTTAAAAGGTATTAACCTCACTGTAAAAAAAGGTGAAGTTCACGCCATCATGGGACCTAATGGTTCAGGAAAATCAACATTGGCAAAAGTCATTGCCGGGCATCCTTCCTATGAAGTGACTGGCGGCGAAGTCCTTTATGAGATCAACGGGAAGATAAAAAACCTTCTCGAACTTGATCCATCTGAAAGAAGCCAGGAAGGAATTTTCCTTGGATTTCAATATCCAGTAGAAGTTCCGGGAGTATCAAATTTCACCTTCCTCAAAGAAAGCTTCAACATGATCTGCGAGCACCAGGGGCTCGAGAAGATGGATGATAAGGCCTTCCTTCAGCATCTTCGTGGAAAGCTCAAGCTTCTTGAAATGAATGAATCCTTCCTTGAAAGATCAGTAAACGAAGGCTTTTCAGGCGGAGAGAAAAAGAAAAATGAAATCCTTCAGATGGCGGTTTTAAATCCGCGCTTATCTCTTTTAGATGAAACTGATTCGGGTCTTGATATCGATGCACTGAAAATTGTTGCCGGTGGTGTAAACGCTCTCAAGACAAGATTCAATGCCACTATTCTCGTAACCCATTATCAGCGACTTCTTGATTATATTGTTCCTGATTATGTTCACGTCCTTTATAAAGGGCAGATTATCAAATCGGGAGACAAGAGTCTTGCCCATGAGCTTGAAGCTAAAGGCTATGACTGGCTGACTGATGAACAGAAGTAGCAAATAGGATAACGATGAATTTTGACCAGATTGCCGGCACGGCAGAAAGAAGATTGAAGATGGATGACGGAGGCGAATTGGCCTTCCGGAAATCGTATTTACACAAATTGTCCGCAGAGGGCCTTGTGAATGAACTTCATGGGGATTTCTACAAGTTCACGAACATGAAGAGCTTTCTTGAGAAGCTCCCCTATGAACCAAGAAACAATCCGGTCGATCTCGATACCTATATCAACGAAAAAATCCCGACTCTGTTCTTTATTGATGGCGATCTTCAGAACCCGGATCTTAAACTTCAGGGTGTGGTGACTGAACTTTATAAAGGACGTCCGGAAGAAGCTCAGACCCACGCGCTCACGAATCTTCACCATGGGATGATGAGTGATGGGGTTAAGATCACAGTTAAAAAAAATACGAAGGTCAGCTCCCCGATCCGGATTCTTCAGATCATGACTAAAGCCGGTGTCGTTGCTCCAACTATTATCATTGAAGCTGAAACTCACTCCGAAGTAACAATCATTGAAGAAAATATCGCTCTTGATGAGGCCTATGCCCTGACATCTGAATCTCATGTCCATATCCGCCCCGGTGCCCGGGTTGAGCATCTTCATATCGAGAAAGGTCAAAAGAGAAGTGTTCATCATGGAACGACTTACGCACATCTTGAAAAGGACTGCGTTTATAGAAATTTCGTTTTTCATATCTCAGGACTTCTTAATCGCAGGAATGTTTTCCTGAATCTCATATCTCCCGGCGCTCACGGAGAATCGTTTAATCTCTACCTCACCAATGACTCTGAGCAATCAGACATCTATACCGAAATTCATCACAAGGCAGCTGACTCGACTTCTGATCAGCTGGCCAAGGGCATTCTCGACGGATCATCTAAAGGCGTATTTACCGGGAAGATTCACATTCACCCGGATGCCCAGCGTGTGAACTCTGGTCAGCTTAATAAAAATCTCCTTCTTTCTAATAAGGCACAAGTTCATTCCCAGCCGCAGTTGGAAATCTTTGCTGATGATGTGAAATGCTCCCATGGTTCAACGACCGGTCAGCTTTCGCCTGAAGAAGTATTTTATTTTGAATCACGCGGTATTCCGCTTGAGAAAGCAAGAACCCTTCTTGCTCATGGTTTCGGCCTTGAAGTTGTACTTAAGATTCAGGATAAAACAGCACGTGAACTCGCATCTGAACTGGTGCTTGAAACCCTCAAAACGAAGTTCGACTTGGGAGGCAAACAGTGAGCCTCATCGAGAATAATCCCTACCGTAAAGATTTCCCCGTTGCTGATCAAGTGATCAATGGAAAGCGTCTCGCCTATCTGGATAGTGCAGCAACAACTTTAAAACCCACTGCTGTCATCGATGAGCTTGATCGCTACTATCGCCTTGAGACAAGTAATGTTCATCGCGGACTTTACTGGCTATCAGAAAACGCTACGACAAAATTTGAAGCGACCAGAGACAAGATTCAGAAATTTATCAACTCTCCAGACCGGAAACTGGTTATCTTCACAAAAGGGACAACCGAATCGGTAAATCTCGTAGCGTCTACTTATGTAAAAAATTTCCTGAATGAAGGAGATGAAATCCTTCTTTCTCAGATGGAGCATCACTCTAATATCGTCCCATGGCAGCTCGTCGCTGAGATGAAGAAACTCACGATCAAAGTTATCCCGATAAATGACAAGGGTGAAATCCTGATAGAAGAGTATAAGAAGCTCCTCACTCCGAAAGTTAAGTTCGTTTCTGTTGTTCATGTCTCGAATGCACTTGGCACGATAAATCCGGTCAAAGAAATGATCTCTCTTGCTCACAAAAATGGAGCAAAGGTCTTTATTGATGGAGCTCAGGCAGTTTCCCACCTGAAAGTTGATGTCCAGGATATCGATGCAGATTTTTACGCCTTTTCTGGCCACAAGATGTTCGGGCCCACAGGTGTCGGAATTCTTTATGGAAAAGAAGAGCTCCTTGAAAAAATGCCACCATACATGGGTGGCGGAGACATGATTGATGTCGTGACCTTTGAAAAAACCACTTACAACTCCCTTCCTCACAAATTCGAGGCAGGAACTCCTTCGATTGCTGCTGTTATTGGACTTGGTATGGCGGTCGATTACATTAATAAAATCGGCATTACTCATATCCATGAAATAGAAGAAGAACTCCTTCGCTATGGTACTGAAAAGCTTTCTTCCATTGAAGGGGTGCAATTTTATGGAACGGCCGCGAAGAAGGCATCTGTGATTTCTTTCGGGATGAAAGGTCTTCATCCGCAGGACATTGCTACTCTCGTGGATAAGGAAGGCGTAGCAATCCGGACCGGACATCACTGCGCTCAACCACTCATGAAGTTTTTATGTGTACCGGCCACTTGTCGGGCATCGTTCTCAATTTATAACAACAAAGAAGACATTGATCAGCTCTACCGAGCGCTGGTCAAGGTCAAAGAAATATTCAGCTAAGAGAATTACTTATGGAAATTATTGTTCAGCCTACACCAAACCCAAATGCCCTGAAATTCATCCTCGAAAAGGATGTTAAGACAGAAGGCAAAGTATCATTTAAAACTCCGCAGGATTGTAAGGACGTTTCTCTTGCGGCAGCACTTTTTGATCTCCGGGGTGTGGACCAGATCCACTTCTTTCAGAATGTCATTACCGTTTCGAAATTCAGTTTCGAGGACTGGGATTCACTTGAGCCAGCAATCCAGACTTGTATTGAAAGCTTTATTGATGATCACGATCCAAGCTTCAAGGTTATTGATCCGGAAGCGGACAGAAGAAACAATCTCTCTCCTGAGCTTCGAAAAGTTGAAGAAATTCTCGATAAGAGAATCCGTCCCGGCCTTCAGGGTGATGGCGGAGATCTCGTAGTGAAAGACTTTAAGGATAATGTTCTTATCGTAAAATATCAGGGTGCTTGTGGAACTTGTCCGTCTTCAACTACAGGAACACTGGAAGCCATCAGATCAATTCTGAGAGATGAAGTGAATCCGGATATTGAAGTTTATCTGGCACCGGAAGTTTAGAAAATTAATCTCTGCAGGGCAATGGAGTAAAGAAGGAATCTCTGGTAATCGGGGCCGCCTGTCTTAGAACTTCTTTTGCTTTAGACAATTTTGGGAGAGCGCGGATGCCCGGGCCACACTCCGGAGAAATCGATGTCACCTCATTGCGTCCGACACGAATTCCGTTAGCATCACAATTTCTCTCGCATACATAGATGGTATAACGGTTGCCGTTCACTTCTCCCTGAAATTTGATCGTCTCTCCATTGCGAGAAACTTCTGTCATCCGACCTCTGGCATATGCTGCCATGACATCGTCAGGAGTAGTTCCAGATGGAAAGAAAGAAGTAATCCTATCAGAGCGGAAAGGACGGGCAGTGTTCTCTACTCGAGCGCCACCTAATGATGCCTGATTATCCAGAAGCGAGTTGATTCGACTATCCGGCATACTCCGACCGCCATGGCTCTGTACCAGGTTATCGATGAATGCTCCCTGTTCATCAGTAAGTGCGACGTGAACCTGCACCTTATTACGGATAGGTGCCGTGAGAGTTATTGGTTCATCGAAATTTGCACTCGCCCACGAACGCATCGAGCGCCTCTGAGGGTCGTAAAGATTACTTCCGTAATTTTCCTCAACATGACTTATAAGCTTTCTGATATTTGCCCGCACAACCGGATTCCGATTAGCAACTTGAAAACGCTCGGAGTTCTCAGCAAGGAATGAGTTCACGGCGCTCATCTGCCTGGTTTCACCGCCAGAAATCCGAATGTCCTCGAGCATTCTGATGGCTAGCTCACCATCAGACTCAAGACTCTGTTGAAAAGCATCGTTAAAGTTTCGGTCCCCCATGAAGTTTGAGCCACCGTTAGCATATCCCCTTGTTCTCTGAGCTTCTCTGCGAACCAGGTCATTGGTAGCACGGTAGTAAAATTCTGCTGCTCTACTTGTGTCGCGAGGACGGGTTGGAGTTCCCAGTCTAAGTTCATTAGCAATCCTCTGAGCTTCCTGGGGATTATATGAACTGGCAGGTCGACGAAGTTCAACTTCTCTTCTCACATCCCTCTCGAGTCTTTGTCTATATTCACGATAAGCAGGACTATTAACGAGCTGAGGATCGCGTGCCCGAAGACTCTGGGCCAGGACGTCGAGATCTTTGATTTTTTCTTCAGCAGTAAGTTCGTTGAATGGACGGAAGAGTGCCGGATTCGCTTCTCTCTGCCACTCATTATTTCTCATCCATATTTCATGAACCTCAGAAGAAGCTCTTTCAATATCAGTTGCCGAGCGGAAATTACCTCTCTGAACAAGAGTGGCATATTCTGAGGCGAGATTACCGTTTAGTTTCTGATTAAGGGCAGGAAGAATTGAACCAGCAGGCTGATTAATGTTCTGAACCAGTTTTCCGTCTTCAATTGATAATCCTGTCACTCCATCAGAACGAAGACGCGCAAGAGCAGCTTCCGAAGTTTCTCCGGTACGAAGAACTGAATCAGGAACAGGCTTGTTACGAATAGCATCGGCACCATTGGTTGCAATGAAGTTTTGTCTCCAAGCTTCGTGAAGATCGTCAGTAATTTTTCCCGTCAGATCACGCGTTGGCGCCACAACAGCAGCAGGAGTTCTTGAAGATGCTGGGTCTTCTCTCCGCAGGCGATCCTGATCAATCTGACCCATTTGTCTCCGTTCAGCTGCTTCACGAGCGGCAAACGGACTAACCGTCGGATCAATTCTTCTGGGTTCAAGTCCCAGACGCCCTCGGGCACCGTTAATTATTTCCTGATAAGCAGCTCTTTCAACAATTAAAGAAGCATTTGGTGAGCGAGCAATCTGCTCACTCACAGCAATGAATTCCTGCTGAAGGCCACTGAATACTCTTTGCGGATCCATGCCCTGACGAACACCCTGTTCAAGAAGTCTAAGTGCTGACTGTGGATCACCTGATCGGGCGTAAAATCTCCATGCTTGTGCAGTCTTCGAAGGATCATTTAAACTTATGGCTTCAGCAGCATAAATCTGAGCGGCTGTCCGGAACTCATTGTTCACTTGCTCAATTGTTACATTTCCGCCATTACTTAAACGAGCGCGAAGCTCGCTGGCACGCTGGGCAGAAGTAACTGCACGTAAATCATCAACTGGATTATTCCCTGAGATACCACGTCTTAAAAGAGTGTCAGCTTCTCTGGAAGTGAAAATCTCCGGCGGATTTCTGTTTCCATTGGCCCGTCTGAAGGCCGCTAGTTCCTGAGTACTAAGTCCATATCTGAGGACGCTGGTTTTCTCTCTCAATTCAGGTTGTGAGTATTGATTAAATCCTCTTTCCGGCGCAACTTCATGAGCTCTGAGAAGAGCATCTCTTCTTGCTACGTTTTCTACGCCGTCAACTCTTCCGACTAATGACTGGGCCTGAAGGACGCGCTGACGGTTCGAGAAATTTCCTGCATCAGTAAGATTAAAACTTGTTGGATACGGTCTTCGTCCTGAGCCAAGTTCGCTCATGTACTGCTCAAAACCTCTTGCTTCAACTTCAAGCCGTGCAATCTCAGCTTGGTTTGACCGCGAACGAATGGCAGCAATCGCCTGATCATATCTCTGACGGAGTTCGCGGTACTCATCAATATTACATACAGTTGTACAAGACCGCGAAGCGCGCTGGATGATTTCCTGAAGTTCAGCATGCGAAGTAAACGGAGACCAGCGAACCGGACTTACTTCCTTTCCGCCGAAATCAAGTCCAAAGCTCGCCACATCATCAATACCTGCCTGACTTCTTGGAGCTCGATGTTCGCAAAGGAGCTGAGTCGTTCCGCCGAATCCTGCAAAAGTCGCTGATGTTGGGCCAAGATAACATTCTTTTCCGCGTGGGATATCTACTCTGGTACACATTTCCGGAGCAGAATCAGATGGAAGTGCGAGTTCATCAACATAAGTTGCGAGTGAGCTGAAGTTTGTCGTAGAAGTCGGACAGCGAACCAGCCAGGTGAATGATGTTTTCCCCATGGCACCGCACGAGCAATAGCGTCCGTCTACATTCTGATCGAATTTAATCCGTTTACAGTTTCCTTCACCAGGAAAAGCACCGGGAGTAACGTTGGCGAAGGCGCTACATGGAATATCTCTTGTTTGTGAACGGATTCCTTGTCTTTCTAAGTCAGCAAGTTCTTCGGCCGTTTTTCTATTACCAACGGCGATACGGTCAAGTGTCAAGGCCTCGACTTCTGTTTTTAATCTAGGTAATTCTGGATCGCGCAGGATCCGGGCCTCAAGCTCAGAGTAGCGCGTCTGGAAGGCAGCAGGTTTCGCTGATCGTCCTCCGAAATAAGCATTTTTTCTCGGTCCACCCATTAGAATATCCAGGATGATTTCTCGATCCTGGTAAGTTACATGTTCACCACCAAATCTAGTGAGTGCAGTTTCACCACGGGTTGTTCTGGTAGTAATTCGTCCGGTAGTGAGGTCTGTAACGATGTCATCAGCTACAGTCGGAGCAATTGGATTCACATTCTGAGTGACAGCTGAAGGAGCTCGAGGAGCTGTTGAGCCAATGGTTATACCACCTGTTCTTTCGAGACGATTTCCTACTTGAGTATCAAAGACTTCGTCTGCCGGTGCCACATTCGCCGTGATAGACCCAGCAGGAGCTTGTGGACCCAGCCTTGATCTATATTCTGTAAAACCATTCGATGCCGAGAGGTCTCTTCCACCAGCGCGAAAACCTTTTTCTATTTCATCAGCAATTCTGATTTTTTCAACAGAAGAAAGTTCATCATAATTTCGGAAGAGTTCCGGTCTGGTAGCACGAAGATTTGCGTTAGAAGCTTTCCAGGCTTCATGAAAATCATCCGCGAGAGTTTCAAAATCAGCAGGTACACGGAATTCCTGTGTCGCAGATTGGGCCAGCACTCTATTTTCTGCGCTTGAGCTCCCTAGCTGAGAAAGAATCTGAGATTCAGTCCGGGTTGAAACAGGAATTTCTCTGTATTCAACAACTGGTTCACCACGTCTCCGGCTAGCAACGACTGTGACCGGGGGAAGCTCAGTGACCTCTTCAGCTGCAGCAACAACAGTAACTCTTGGTCTTGGAGGAACAACAGGGGCCACGAATGGATTTGGTGAAGCAGGTGCACGGTTAGCAGTTCCGAAAATATCATAGGCCTGTCCGCTTCCTGCTTCAGCTTCTCTGGTTGAATAAACTATGATCCTTGAGTCAGCTCCGTCATTAGTACGTGTGACAGCGAATCCAGGTCTCCCGTTCGATTGAAAGCGAAGAAGATCCCGCTCATTCCGGATTCCTTGAGAGGCATACACTCCAGAACGAAGGTCCGATGCCTTAGGATAAAGACTTAAAAGATGATTAATCGTTTCCATTCTGGCCGCACCGGAAGCACGGAACCCGGCACCAAGAGCTTCGACAGTAAGATCGTTAAAGGTCTTTACTGTAGCAAGAAGGGCATTCTGAGTTGGAGCAAGAAGGAAAATTCTCCGACGTGCCAGGCGATTGGCGTATCTTGCGCGGATACTTGCCTGTCTTGCTACCGAGCCCAGACTTTGAGCAATTCTTGATTGAGCAATAGCACTCCAGGCATTCCTGATTGTTCCAAGCTCAAAAGCGACTCTACCCCGGATAGCTGTTCTTGCGGCCAGAGGAATAAAATGAGCAGCCTCTACACCTACCCGGACGGCAGCACGAGCAATAAGCCCTACGGCCGCTCCGGTGAAAAAGCTCGTTAGAATTTCTCCACCTATATACCCCACTACCCCGCAGATCATGTTTAAACGTGTACTGCAATTGGCGCATGACCAAGAAGTTGGCTCAAGACATTGAGAAGCAAAAGGGAGATTTGGATTTGACCAACGAGCACATCCAAAACGCTCCAGGATTGTTTCACCGATATGATTAAACATCGCTTTTGCTGTCTGTTTCATCCACTGAAGCGGACTATCACGGAAAGAAACGACGTCTTCATTTCTCATTGTCGAAGCAATAATTGCAGCATCACCGGATGCAGCTTCCTGTGCCTGAGCATTGGGATTAGAACATTCATACCCAAACAAACTACCAATGGCACAACCAGTATCGGTGACGTTAAAGATTGCACCCGCCAGAAGGTTTTCAATACAATTTGTTCCGCCGTCATTTCCGCAATTAAAAGTTTCTCTTCCACGGATAAAATCAGCGACATCACGGGCAAGTCTTGGAGTAAGAGATGAGGCTACGTTACAGGCAAGACCTTCAACACAACTTGCGGCACCTTCTGTTCCCGGACACTGGGCCTCTTCAGCAACAGCACCAAGACCATTCAGAAAATTAGCAAGATTGGGATCAGAGATAGCAGCATCGCAATCTGGACCACCGCGGGCAATAATAGCCTTGATTTCCTCAAGTTCGCCGTTGAGAGCAATTGCCTGTGAATCGCAATCGATAGCGGTATCACGGATAGATCCCTGTGCATTATAGAGGATTGCATTTTCTTTAAACTGACCATCTGGCTCGAAGCAAATCTGCTTAAAGAGATCAGCTCTTTGAGTATAGTAATAAATTTTTCGCTGAAGATCCCCGGCGGCACCCCATGCGGTCTGGATTCCAAACAAGAGAATGAGGAAGATTATTCTCCGCATTTAAAACTCCGGAGAACTTTCTCGGCTTTTGAGAGCTCATCCTTCTTACCGTACGGAACAAGAAGCTTCAGCTCATACAGACTACCAGGGCAGTTAAAAAAGAAAGCTTTTTCGGTGTATGAGTTTTCTCCGAGAGTAAAACTAGTGCCTGCTACAATTGCTTTTGATTTTCCGAAAGCTTCAAGTTCCCCGCTTAATAGTGAAAGAAGCTTGCCGTGTCTTTTCTTGAGCCACTCTTCTTTATCTTTCGGATACTTCTTGTTAAATGAAGTTAATTCTTTCTCATCCATCTTGAGTGGTTTTGCTTTCGTCGGAATGACCTGGATGATTGAGCGGACATTACCTACTTGAGGAGCGAGAAACGTGACGGGAACTCCGAAGAAATTCTCCATCATCTGCCAGTCTTTGGGGACATTCATCATAAATTTCTCTTTTTGCCAGTCATATTGACCAGCAAATGCAGGAAACATCAGAAGAATGGAGATAAGAAATCCCATAGGAGGCATATCGGTAGAATAAGGGATTCCGTGAGTAGCTTAGTGTCTAAAGTTTAGACACCTCTAAGGTTATGATAGGACGTTCCTACCAGGCCTTAGGAGTGTAGTACTCCCACATCCTCTCATGAAGTGAGCCAGATTTTGGTCTCCATTGGTATCCGAATTTACAACGGGCCGGAAGAGAGATGAGTATGGATTCGGTTCTGCCGTTTGTTTTGAGACCAAAAAGAGTTCCGCGATCATGGAGTAAATTGAATTCCACGTAGCGTCCGTGACGGTAAAGCATGAACTCCTCATCTTCCGGAGTCCAGTTTTCCTTCATTCTTTTTTCTACGATCGGAAAATATGAAGGCATAAAAAATGTTGAAAGATCCGTCGCCATTTTAAAATCTTTGTCGAGTTCGCCAGTGTTGTAGTGATCAAAAAAGATTCCACCAATTCCACGCATCTCAATTCCGCGATGGGCATTATTAAAATACTCATCACATGTTTTTTTCATCACATCATAAGAGCCGTAAGGAGCGCACGCTTTTTTCCAGGCCGCGTGAAAGAAAGAAAAATCTTCTTCATGTGGATAATAAGGTGTCAGATCCGCTCCCCCACCAAACCAGAATTTTTCACCCTGATGGATCATCCGGAAATTAGCATGAACAGTAGGAATTCTGGGATTTCTGGGATGAATGATTAATGAAATGCCTGCAGCCCACAATTCATCACCGGTACCCTGAAGATTCTGAGCAAATTTGGGATCAATTTTTCCAAAGACACACGACGTATTTACCCCGGCATTCTCAAAAAGCTGCCCGGTAAAAGCTCGGGTGATTCCCCCACCGCCTGGGGCCCCAGCATGATCGTTTCTGGACCAACGGTCCTCGGTCATTGTAAGTCCTGGATCGAGGCGCTGAAGTTCCGCAGTTATTTTTGCCTGAAGGGCAATAACGGTCTCATGGAACAGCTTTTTCTTCTCTTCAAGATGGGTATTCATAGATGGAAACTTACCATAAATCTCGCAGACAGAAAATGACTCAGATCATGTTTTGCCCCTATGGTAATTAAAGTTGCGGGGAATGAGGGCCAATCATAAAATAAAGGCTGATAAACAAAGGCGCCTCGATGCTCAAAAAGTATCTTCTCCGGTCAATTCGTCCCACGGGCGTGTTGTTGATCTTTTTATTCGCCTTTATTTTCATGTTCAGTTCCGAGATTTATTACGTCCTGGATCGGGGATCCCTTCAACGTGACCTTTTCGAATATGCCGATGCTTTCGAGAACCGTTATTACGATTTCCGGATGCGGAAAAAACTCAACACTACTGTCATCAAGAGTAATGAAATTGTTCTGGTTAGAATTGACGATTACTCACTTTCAAAGCTTGGAGTCTGGCCACTTAACCGCAAAGTCTATGCGGAACTTCTGGGAAAACTTTCTCACTTCGGCGCAAAAGTAGCGGCCTTCGACGTACTCTTCCCTGAAAAAGCTCCTGAAACAAAAAATGAATCTCCGGACGATATCTTTGCCAAGTCACTGGTTGATTTTGAGAAGGCCGGCGGCAAGGTTATTATTTCCTACAACATTCTTCCCCCGTTATCGACATACGTTCCTTCGCACGATGAAATCTTGCATGAATTTCCGGTCGAACTTTATCTCAGTACACTAACTTCAAAACTCACCTCTGGATCAAACCTCGATGTGAGCCCGATTTCGGCCTACAGTTATCCCATTCCGGATTTTGTCGACACGGGGGTGAGCCTTGGATTTATTTCGGCAATGGAAGATTCAGACGGAGTATTCCGGAAATATCAGCTAGTGGCGAATGCTCATGAAAAAGAAAACGTTTATGTCGGATCCCTTGGACTTCTTGCCTATGAGAACTGGAAAAAGCCAAAGATTACTCAGAACCTGGTCGTTGAGTTAAGAAAAGGGACTTTAGGGGAAAGAAATGCGATTATCGATGTAGAAGGTAAATCCATCGAAGTGAATGAGCATGGTCAGACTAAGCTTCGCTTTGTTGGTGCCGAAGATGTTTTCACAAACATTCCACTTTATGACCTGATCTCTTCGGACAAAGATAATCCCAAATATCATGAACTTCTGAAAAATAAGATCGTCTTTATTGGCTCAACTGCTGAAGGTGCTCACGACTTAAGACCTACTCCCCTGGATGCAAAAACTCCAGGAGTCTATCACCACATTAATGCTGCTCACATGTTGATTCATAAATACTTCTATAAAAATGAAAATGAATCACTGGGAATCTCGGCGCTCTTGCTCTTAATCGGAGTGATCATCATGATGATCATCCGGAAATATAACAGCGCCTTCCTTGATGCCATTACATTTATTTTTCTCGTGGCCGGCTCATATTATGCTGATGATGTTTATTTTCTACCGGAAGGTTACCAGCTTAGACTCTTCTACTGTTATTTTTGCCTTGTTTCGATTTACTCATGGAACACCTTCCTGAGTTTCTATGAAGCAAACAAAGAAAAAAGACAAATCCGTGGAACATTCGCCCGTTATGTTGCGCCAACTGTGGTTGATGAAATGCTGAAGGATCCGGATAACATCCAGCTCGGCGGAACAAGAAAAGATATCACTTGCCTGTTCTCTGACGTAAGAGATTTTACATCCATCTCAGAAGGTCTCTCGCCCCAGGATCTCGCAAACATGATGAATACCTACATGAGCAAGATGACGGATATTGTTTTTGATACCAAGGGCACACTCGATAAATATATCGGGGATGCTATTGTTGCAATCTGGGGAGCTCCCCTTCCTATCGGAAATCATGCTGAATGCGCGGTGGAAGCAGCAATCAGGATGGCGGAGTCAATGCCGAAAGTGAATGAGTATTTCCGGTCTAAAAGTCTTCCAGAGTTTCACGTCGGAATTGGTCTTAACAGTGGTGAATGTTCTGTTGGTAACATGGGATCAACGAGAATTTTCTCCTATACAGCACTGGGAGATAATATGAATCTCGGTGCTCGCCTCGAAGGACTCTGCAAACGCTATGGAACTCAGATCCTCATATCCGGTGCCACTCTCGCAAGACTTGATAAAAACAAGTTCCAGACCAGAGCAATCGATAAAGTCATTGTGAAAGGCCGGACTCAGCCCGTAGAAATTTTTGAAGTGATTTCAAAAGTCCATTTCCTTTCACGGCATCCGGATACCTTTCAGCTCTACAATGCTGGCTGGCAGTTTTTCACTCACCGGAATTTTCGTGGGGCGCTTGATGTTTTTGAACAGATCCTCTCTGCCTATCCGGATGACAAGCCCACAAAGAGATTAAAGAGTATGTGTGAAGAATATCTTGCTGATCCGGCATCGGTGACTGACGACTTTGACGTAACTAAAATGACGGAAAAATAATCAGACGTCAAAAATTCCGGTACCAAGAACTTCTTTGATTGTTCCAATTGGATGAATGGCACCCGCGGTAAGAAGGCCTGACATCATCGCTCCGTAGAGGCCGATAAAAAGCGTATCCTGTCCCGAAAGATAAAGACCTCGAATATTAGTCCTTAGACCTGTCTCACGATTTCTGAACTTCTCAGGATTAGAGGCCAGGCCATAGATCTCCCCTTCGATATTTCCCAGGAAATGTTCGACCGTAAGAGGTGTCGAAATTTCTATATGCTCAAGCTTTGATGTGAGTTCAGGGAAGAAGCGATTCATGGTCGCAAGATGCGGACGCGCCAGTTCTTCTTTAAATGCCTCATACTCAGGTGGACGCTTTCCAAAATCAGATTCCTTCCATTTCTCAAACCACTTTGCGGGAACAATACCAAGAAGATCAACCGAGACTTTCGGGCCCACGCGATTTTTCCATTCCGGGTCTTTCTGGAAAGGGAATGAAATATAGGAAAATGGGGGCTCAGAAGACTCGCCGGAGAAATAATATGAGACATTTGAATTGTGGTCATATGATGGATGAACCCAGAGATTCGCCCCATCATGGGAAAAATTATCAGCTGCGAGATCGTAACCTAAAGCGAGTGATACATATCCGGGAGTGAGGGTTCTGGGATGCTTTGAGGAATGTCCAAGGCCCAAAAGTTTTTCTTTCGTAGTTCTGAGTCCGGCCGTGCTGATGACAGTATTCGCTTGCAGTATCTTTCCACCTTCAAGGACAACTCCGGTGACTCCATTTGAGTCAGTAAGTATTTTCTCAACCTTTGCACGGGTAACGATCTTTCCGCCACGTTTGCGAATTGCTTTCCCCATGGTCCGGGCAATTTCACCAGAACCACCAACGGGAAAAGAGCTCCCCCCCATATAATGAAGTGCTACCAATGCGTGAACTCCGAAGGAGCTGTCTTTTGGCGGAAGACCATAGTTTCCATACTGGCCCGTGATCACAGCGCAAAGATAAGGATCCTTAAAAATATCGCCGAGAATTTTGTCAGTACTGCTGTAAAAATAATCAGGAAAGCGGGACAACCCGACTAATGGATTCAAACGGGGAAAAACCCGGGAAGCGCTGTAGAGTCTCGTTACATTCTTCACATCCCGGAGCATCCTGAGATATTTATCGATGCTTTTTGCTTCATGAGGAAAGTGCTTCAGAAGTTCTGCGCGGAAATTTTCTGTGCCAGCGTGAAAATCATAAGTTTTGTCCGGAAAGATCATCCGGTCATAATTCACCTGACAGGGAGACCAACCAAGCTCACCATCCGTTAATTCATCAAAAAGCTTTCTCAAAGGATGAGATTTTTCGTGAACGTCACCGACATAATGAAGGCCCGTATTCCACTCATGCCCCTTCCGCCGGAAGACATGAGTTGCTCCTCCGGGAACGTAGTGCTGCTCTAAGATTGTTACTTTCCGGCCCAGGCGGGAAAGGACCGCCCCGGCAGTCAGACCACTGATTCCGGAGCCAATAATTAAAATATCATGGGTATCCTGGAGGATTTCGGGCGATAAGGCCTCAAATTCTCTGGTCCCTGTCGAATGCTTAGACACACTTACATTGTTTCACTCTCCAGAGTGTTTTCCAATTTGTTTCTCTAAAATAGGGGCATGAGATTTACTGATTTATCCTCGGCTTGCGGGAACATCAATTCACTGGATTTTGAGAAAGACATCCCATGGAACAATGGGGTCGATCTCAATCAAACGCTTCTTCCACTGGATAAGAAGAACGCATTTATCTCTCAACTTGATGAAAAAGAGCAGCATGCTTTCTCATGGGCCCTTGGACTTCTTGCTGCGAGTGCCATCAGAGAACATGAACGGGTCCTGAATGACCTTCGCCATATCTGTGATCCTGAGCCGACACTGGAAAGCTCGTCATTTTTTCTTGAAGAGGCTACCCACTCAGTTGCTTATGGAAGATTTCTGTCTCTTGCTGCAAAAGAGTTAAACCTTTCAATGTCTGAACTCAGATCCTTTCTTCCGACATTCCCAAGATCATCTTTTATCGCTCGTCTCTATGCAATAGAGAGTTTTTTAGGTGGTAATGCTCTCTGGTGGACGGTCGCTGCGACTGAAGAAGAAAGTATCCGTCTCTATCAGAAAATTCTTCCTGCTAAAAATGATATTGATCCGGTTTTCTTTGAACTAAATCGTCTTCACTTCCTTGAAGAGTCTCGTCACTCTTCTTTTTCTTATAAAATGATCGGCAAAGAAAAAGCTGGCATTGAAAGATCTCTCAATCGCTGTTCATTTCTTCTTTCGAGAATTTTTCAGACGATCTGGCTCCTTGGTGCGCTTAACCGCTTCCGCAAGGTAAAAGCATTCAGCGATCGTCACCCTGTCCTGGATGCCATGGCATCTCTGGTAACTAAAGTGGATAAACTCTCATTCCGCCAAAAGCTGACTCTCCTATTTAAAGACATTTCTTATATTCGCATGATGACGGAACCTGAAAAACATCCACGTCTTAAGAAGGCGCTGGAAAGAGAAAGTGCTTTTGTCGTTTCTCTCCCGGAGGTCATGTGAAAACATTGTGTGTCCTCCTCCACGGATATCCGAACAATACAGAAATCTGGAAAGACCAACTCCCGGCGCTTCAGGAAAAATATGATGTCCTGAATCTTGCCCTTCCTGGCAGCGAGACCGGCAAAGTTTCCCACAATGATCTAAAGCTCAAGAATCTTGTTAGTGATATTGCCACAAAAATTAATACCAACTCACATGATAAAGTGATCCTGATCGGTCACGACATTGGTTCTTTTGTTCTCGCTGAAGTCGCGGACCTTCTGGGCGATAAGGTGAAGGCGCAGATTTTTCTCGCCGGCATGGACTTCCGGCTTTTCAGATCACGTATGAAGTCGTCTCTTCAGTCACTGAAATCATGGTACGTGCTTATTCTCCAGGTTCCATTCCTTCCGGAAAAGTTAGTTCCATTATTTAAGAAACCTCTTTCAAAACAAGTGTATAAAGATTCGCCTGACCTGACAAAAGAGGCGCCCTTTGGTTTCTCTCCGGTTGCTATCTACCGCGAGCTCAAGGCCGGCCTATTCACAACAAAAACGAAGAAAGAAAAATCACTTATTCCGACTCTCTTTCTTTTTGGTGAGGATGACCGATATATTCTTCCCCCTGCAAAGAATGAAATTAATCGCTTTTACGAAGCGGCCCAGCTGGACATTCTGCCGGGTGGACACTGGTTTATGAGAGAGAATCCGGAATCTGTGAATAAAAAAATCTCTGCTTTTCTTGGAGAGCTCTCATGATTACTTTTAAAAACTTCAGAAAAGACCCTTTCTTTTTCCTGAAATACTTCTCAGCTCAGATGATCATGATGGTGGCAATCGCTTATCTTGTAAAAGACATTGCTCACACAGGTCTCGAGCTATCTTCAACTCATCTGATGTTTTTACCGTTTGCCTTTATTTTCGGTCTGCAGGTTCCGGTAGCTCTCCATAATGCTGTTCACTTTAATATTCAGCCGAAGATGCTCAATGAACTTATCGGTGAGGTCTGCGGATTCTTCGTTCTCTTCGGTATGGCACCATTTCGCATCAGCCATGTTCTTCATCATGCAAACTCAGACGACGAAGAGCTCGATCCACATCCGCCAATGGGGAAAAGCTTCCTTTACTTCCTTGCTACAACCCAGATGAACACGATTCGGGTGATTAGTATTCAATACTTCTCCATTCACGGAAGAAATAGCAAAACGATCTCTGTCATGGCGCTACAGTTGCCGGTATATTACATCGGCCTCTTCGCGCGCCTCTTTATCTGGTGGAAGATTCTTGGCCCGACTTATTTTGTGGCCTTCTTCATTCCTGCCTATATTACAAACCTGATCGTCTTTGCACATATTAACTGGGCAACTCACCAGACACGTCCGGATGGTGAAGTGGTAATTGTGAACCTGAATCACAATCTGTATTATAAAACTGTGAACCTCATTGCGGCCGGTGCTTACTTTCACCTGAATCACCATCTGAAACCAGGTCTCTACAATCCTTCCACTATGGAAGCTCCTAAGAGTGCTGCCCCCAAACTCACTCTCGTACAAGCTTCAGCTTCTTGAAAGAATACGACTTCATCATTATCGGAGCAGGTCTCGCGGGATTATCCGCTCATCATGAACTCCTGAAAAAAGGTTACTCCGTAATTACGCTCGAAGAAGGAAGTATTGCAGGGGGAAGGGTTCGAACAGAGAAGATTGGTGATGGCTTCTCAGATACGGGTGCTCAGTTTTTCACTTTCAATTACCCTCGCATCCTTAAGCTTTGCCATGAGCTGAATCTTAAGGCGCACTCCTCTTCGAGTCTCATGGGCCAGAAAGAAAAAGACAAAGATTATCTGCTGGAAACTAAAAATCCACTCAGTGGCATTATCTCAGGTCTTCTTTCTTACCGATCGTGGCTGGTACTTGTCGCGCATATTGCGAAATTTAAACTTTCCGTTAGAAACGTTCATCCTGAGGATCCTGTAGCACTTTCCAGATTTGATGAAACAGATGCCAGGACATATTGCTTAAAAAACCTGAACAAGGAAATTCTCGAAAAAGTTATCATTCCATATTTTTCTGCATTTAATTACGCTCCCCCGGAAGAGCTTTCAAGTGCGCTGGTTATCCGCGCATTTCTTCATATGGCGAGTGGTAAGTCGCTTATGGGATTATCCGGCGGTCTTGCAACTCTTCCGAAGAAACTCGCATCTGGAAAAGACATTCACTACAACACGAAAGTAAAAGAGGTCAGTGAAGGTATCGTGGAAACGGATGCCGGGGAATTCAAAGGGAAACACATAATCGTCGCCACTACGGCCAGTGTGGCAAAAGAACTTCTAGGAAATACTTTCCCTGCAATACTTAAGATTATCTACAAGCCTTCAGTGCATGAAGGTTTTCTGGTAAAAAGAAAAAAACGCAGTGGTGCTTACGGAACCCTGATCCTCTCGGGAAAGAATCCTGACATCAATGTTCTTACTGATGAGAGGGCAAAAGCTCCGGGACTTGCTTCTGAAGTTCATGATGTTCTCGGCGCTCTCAGAACATGTGCGGGTGCGGAAAAAGAAAATATTGATGACGTGTATGATCTTCTGGATATTAAAGAATCAGAAATAATCGAAAGAAATAAAACAATCTGGAAGGAGGCCATTCCACTTCTTTCACCCGGTCACTTCAAGGTCATTCAGGAATATCGTAAGAATATGAGGCAGAAGCCGAAGATCCTCCTTGCTGGAGATTATCTCTCTACCGGATGTGCTGAAGGGGCCGTGGAATCAGGCCAGTTTATCGCCAGTCTCTTCCCATAAATCCGCAAAGTTAGATGTACGACTCAAAAGGTTGAATTAACCGGAAATCTTCCGATAAGCACAGGTATAATCGGCTAGAGAATTCCTATGAAACTTCGCCTCTTCACATGCATCCTTCTCTTCACATTTTCAAGCTTCGCTTTTGCCGATTATCAGGAGTTAAGTTCCACTGCCAAACACGAGTATCTTTTTCACGAACAGTTTCACCTTCTCGGATACACTCATGAATCTGGACCGGATTTTGCTGAAGCATGCGGATCCTGCTGCTTTACCGGAGATGAACCGGAAGTTGCGAGTGTTGCTTGCCGCCTCTGTGCCGGAGGTAATTCTCCATGAGAATACTCTTTCTTTTGATTCTTCTTTCTTCACAGGTCTTCGCGCAGGGTCGCCGGGTAACAGATGACGAGCGCTGGAAAAGTATCATGGATGGAAGAAGACAGATGCTCGCGGAAAGGTCC
This sequence comes from Bacteriovoracaceae bacterium, assembly GCA_046595005.1. Taxonomy (GTDB): domain Bacteria; phylum Bdellovibrionota; class Bacteriovoracia; order Bacteriovoracales; family Bacteriovoracaceae; genus Peredibacter. Next base: position 75,088 of record JBKJPL010000016.1, read on the forward strand.
CGCTGTACTCAACATCCGAACGCTGTCCGAAAAAATATCGATAACAATATCCGCCAAATAAACGCTGACAGGAATCTTCGTCTCCCAAGATTCTGTATGGATATGAACCAGCGAAGACAGTATAGAAATATTGTGAGAAATGATCCCGCATATCGTGCGGCAACCCTGCCTGGATGGGAACGATTTAAAGCAAGACACCCATTGCCGCCAATATGCGACCGTATCAAAAAAAGTACCAGAGACGCTATGAGAGTCAGGACACCTACGTCGATGATCGGAGTCCGCGGTTAATTATTGCTATTCGCCTCGCGCTTAAAATCTTCATCAAAGCACCAGTGCTTCCAGGTAATTTTCTTTTCAATGCCACCGCGATCACCATTCGGAAGATTCATCTGGGAATAACTCACAATTTCCAGCTTCCGGAGTGAGGTATCCTTCTTTTTGATATTCCTTGTGTTCCAGAGGCGACATAAGAAGCCGCCGTAATAGCGCATGTAATCCGTGCGCGAGGTGGTGTTGAGATAGAATTTTCTCCAATGCTCATTGGGAACATTTTTTGCAAAATCCTGATCCTTCACCCGATAGATATCTGGATCCCCTGTGAGGATTTCCATTGAAGATCCGTCACCAAGAACACCAATAATTTCAAGCCACGCATTGTCCATCTTCGGGAATGGCGCAAACATATTCCACTCCTGATAGAGATGAAGGTAACGGGTGACATTTTCAAAGAAAGGCGAAGAGTACTTGAACTTTTTAATTGTCGAGAGATTCCAGTTGAGGAGTGTAAGAAAAATAAATATGCCAAAGACTTCCCGCATACCAATAATTGTCGCAAATGACTTCTTCGGTTCTTTCCACGGCAGCCACTGAGTGAATTTCCCCATCGTATCCCGGTGATGTGAAACCCAGTGATAGAGTTTACTTCCGATATATCTAACCGGCGCCCAGGCAGCGGCTGGCGCCTTCCAGAATGCCAGAGGAGAGTGTTTCAGGAGTTCTATCCATGCATTATACTTGAATGATCGCTCGCCTTTTTCATTCACAACAACCCATGAAAAGTTTTTTTCCATATCTTTGTAAACTGAGGCGTTTGACTGACCTTCAATGAGTGCAACTTCAGGCAGGAGGAAAAATTCACGGATCAAGTAAACTGATTTTTTACAAAAGCCGCAATCAGCATCGAAGTAGATTGAAACTTTCCCGAAATCTTTTTTCCGGAACCATGCAACGACCCTGTCCCAGACCGGACCAGGAATAAAAATCATCCACATAGCAAGACAAGTCCATGGGAATACCCCGATATACATCGTGGCAATAATTCCGCCATGAAGTCCCCAAAAGAGGAGAACGACTCCCATTCTAGAAATCCACCAGAAGCGACCAAAGAGAAAAGGCACAATGAGAAGAATTGGCCCAAGCCATTCCACATAAATCGTAAAGAACGTGGAAAGCTTTTCGAGTGTGGGAAAATTTCTCATCCAGAGACCAATTGGAGTTGAAAAAATATCCAGTCTTCCAGCAAAGAAAACCGCCGTAAAATCCTTTCTCCAGATCGGATGATCTTTCAGGATATAAGAAACAAAATAAATTACGAAAACCTGAAAAGTAAAAGCAAGAACCCAGAAAGATATCCATGAGCCTTTTGGCCTTTCTGCTTTTAAAAGAGCGGAATCCACTGACCACCAGCGATTGGCAGGAAGAAAAACAGACAGGAACAGTATACTTCGGAGAATATCATCTCCCCCGTTATTCACCATCCAATTACGATTATGCACAGACAAGGTCATGATATAAGCACCAAAAAATGCCCAACGGGTTTTGTACCCGGCAAAAATCATGAGTCCTAAAATAAAATGAACAGAAAACATGAAGACTGCAAATGCAAACGAACCATTAGCGAGATGAAGTGAAAATGACCAGGGCATCGCCATCTCAGAGATGAATGTTGCACGCGGAACGAGTCCCAGATCAGTATAAAAATTTGTGAGGTCGGGCAGTCGGTAAACGACATCTGCCATGACAATTATCCCCATGAACGCCCGATAGAGGGCCATGGATCTATAATCAAAACCGAGAGACATCTGCAGGTAACGGAGAATCCTCATGGATATCCTTCTCTTCATGTTGAACAATACTTTTATTGTAACGGAATATATGACTTTTTCGTGAGATTCATCTAATCTTTCGAGGCCAATACCGATCATAATTATGCACCGCAAAGGGCTTCGAAATGCTCTATAAAACTCGCGATGAAATCACCAAGGACTATGATGTTGTCATCATCGGCTCTGGTCTTGCGGGAATGACGGCGGCCAATATCCTTGGAAGAAATGGTCATAAGGTTCTTCTCCTCGAATCCCATAATAAGCTCGGCGGTTTTGCGACCTGGTTCTTCCGGGATGACCGAAAGCATGTTTTTGATGTCTCACTTCACGGTTTTCCGGTTGGCATGATCAAGACCTGCCGGAAGTACTGGAGTAAGGAAATTGCCGATTCCATAGTTCAACTGAAAGACGTTCGTTTCGTTAATCCCCAGTTCTCGGTTCAGACCGATTTCACGAAGGAGCATTACTCAAAAGTTCTCCGGGATGAGTTCCATATTCCTGGTGAAACGGTTGATGCCTTCTTCGCGCATCTCGCTTCTATGAACTTTTATGACAATTCCCAGGAAACAAACCGGGATCTCTTTGAAAAATACTTCCCGGGAAGAAATGATGTGGTCCGATTCCTGATGGAGCCGATCACTTATGCCAATGGTTCTACGCTCGAAGATCCGGCGATCACTTATGGGATCGTCTTCTCAAACTTCATGAGTAAGGGCGTTTATACTTTTAAAGGTGGAACTGATCTTCTCATCACGAAGATGAAAGATGAGCTTTTAAAAAACAATGTCGACATCAAGATGCAGGCAAAGGTTGATCAAATTCTGACTCATAATGGAGCAGCTTCCGGAGTTGTAACCAGTGGCAGATCAGTAAAGGCAAAAACAGTTCTCTCCAACGGCAATATTAAAACTACAGTTTTGAATCTGGTGGGTGAAGACAAGTTTTCCCCGGCATATGTAAAGAAAGCGAAGGATGTCCGCTTAAATACTTCGAGCTGCCAGGTGTACATGGGTCTTAAGGAGGGAGTTCGTATTCCTCACATAGGTGACCTCATCTTCACTTCGAATTTTCCAAAGTATGAACCGGAACGGCTGCTTGATCTTAAAGTCAGCTCCCGCACTTTCTCTGTTTATTATCCTGAAGAAACCAGGCCTCATGTTGAAAATGGCAGAGTCGCAATCGTTTCTTCTACAAACTGCAGATATGAGGCCTGGAAAGCTCTCTCGCCGGAAGATTATGAAAAAGAAAAATCTTTCATGATTGAAGAGACAATCAAGGGCCTTGAAAAGTTTCTGCCTGAAGTAAGAGATCAAATCGAAATTGTTGAAGCAGCTACCCCCCTTACAGTGGAACGCTACACCCTTCATCCGAAAGGAACTTCTTTCGGGACAAAATTTGAAGGTCTCGAAGTTTCCATGAATCTTCATAAGGAACTTCCTGGACTCTTCCACGCGGGATCTGTCGGCATCATCATGTCAGGGTGGCTGGGAGCTGCTAACTACGGCGTGATTCAGGCCAATGCCATCGAATCGTATCTTCATACAAAGGCGAACCATGTTTGATTTTAAAGACCAGTATGTGATTGTAACCGGTGGTACCCGCGGGATTGGTAGCGGAATCTCTGAAGCTTTTCTCAAGGCCGGTGCAACAGTCATTGCGACATATGCCGGAAACGACAGTGCCGCAAAATCATTCAAAGAGAAAATGGGCGAACGCTTACACCTCTACAAATTCAATGTGGCGAACACTCAGGAAGTAGAAACCTTTTTCACTCAATATAATGAAAAATTTCCTGCACTTCATGTTCTTATAAATAATGCCGGTATCCGCCGCGATAATATCATCGCCAGCATGTCCGAAGGCGACTGGGATTCAGTCATAGCGGCCAATCTCAAGGGCACATACAACATGACCAAAAATGCAGTTCTTACCATGATGAAGAACCGTTATGGTCGCATTGTGAATATGTCGAGTGTGGGCGGAAAGCTGGGCCTTCCTGGTCAGGCAAATTACGCTGCCTCCAAAGCTGGCCAGATTGCTTTATCACTTTCGGTTTCCAAGGAAGTGGCAAAAAGAAACATCACTATCAATAATGTATGCCCTGGTTTTATCGAGACGGAACTTCTCGCTGACCTTCCGGAAGAACAGGTAAAAGAATACAAGTCACAGGTTCCGATGAAGCGCTTTGGGAAAATTGAAGAAGTGGCGCATGCTGTTCTCTTTTTTGCTTCAAAAGAAGCCAGCTACATTACAGGAACGACCGTAGATGTCGCTGGAGGACTCAATGGATAAGATGATTCTTGATAACATTCCACAAAGAGAACCATTTCTCTTTATCGAGAAAATTCTCGATCGTTCTGAGAACTCAATTACAACATCTAAAAAACTGACCGGTGATGAAGACTTTTTCCGTGGGCATTTCCCGGGAACTCCGGTCTTTCCCGGAGTACTCATGTGTGAGTCGGTTTTTCAGACCGGCGCACTTCTTATGGCCCTCAAAGGGCAATCGGCCGGCGGTAACAAGAAAGCATTGGTAACAAGAATCCAGAATGCGAAATTTAAGAATATGGCAACTCCAGGGGACGAACTTCACATCACTGTGGACTTTGTCGAGATGCTCGCGAATGCTGCCTTCATGAAGGGAAAAATCACTGCGAACGGAAAAACGGTGATGACCATCGAGTTTGCTGCCACAATAGTGGAGAGCATATGAGTTTTCTGAACCTCACCGGTAAAACCTTTTTCTTTCAGGGTGTCGCGAATAAAAAAAGTGTCGCGTACTTCACCGCCAAGACCATGATTGCCGAAGGTGCTATCGGCGTATTCTCAGTTCAGAAAGATGATCAACTGGAAAGTGTACAGAATCTGTTCCCCGGCTCGCGGGTGTTTGTTTGTGACGTTGAAAAGAAGGATGATATTGCAAAACTTCCCTCTTTGATCGGCACAGATCTTCATGGCTATCTTCACTCGCTTGCTTTTGCGGATTTCTCAGAAGGTGTAAAACCATTTCATGAAACAAAACGCGAACATTATCTCCAGGCCGCTCAGATATCTGCCTTTTCATTCACAGAAGTGAGTAATTCCATCAAAGGCCTTCTGGTGGACGGTGCATCAGTTGCGACCATTTCTATATCAAGCACCCGTGCCACATCCTATGGATACCTTGGCCCCATCAAGGCGATGCTAGAGGCGAGTGTTCCCTTTCTCGCCAAATCACTTTCTGATAAAAAGATCCGTGTGAATGCCATCGGTGCAGGCCCGCTGAAGACGTCGGCTTCAGCTGGTATCCCGGATTACATTGATAATTACCTTTATTCTGAAGAGCTTACTCTCCGGAAGGAAAATCTCCATACCCAGGAAGTCGCCAATACTGCTGCCTTCCTGCTCTCAGACAGAAGCTCAGGCATCAATGCCACGACTGTCATCGTGGATGCGGGTATGAGTGCAAACTATTTTGACCAGGGAATCGTTAAAGGATTCGTGCGCCAGAAGACCTAGACAGACATCTCATCACACTTCGCGCAGTCTCAAACTTTTGACCAACAAGAATCTCTTTGCAACTTTCAAAGGGAATCTTTGCTCCTATTAATTTCAGGAAAGCGACAGCATAAGAAGCCCCGGTCCCACCTGGTGACGAAGGAATCCCCTTTTGGAAGTTTTCATACTCTTTCATGGGATCAAGGAAGGGAGAAAAATGAATTCCGCTGAGGTCACGATAAAAGTCATCGAAATTCACAAGGCGAGTACAGCTCTTCTCGTTTATGTGAAATGAGAAAAATTTTACGGAATTCCGGTACCGGATGAGAAACTTCTTAATCTCGGTGTCAGACTGCATATACGGACCATGAAGAAGAGATGTCGAGATACTTGTAGAGCGTTGAATGTCGCTGCAATTGATTATAGCAACCACGTGGCCAATAAATTTCCTCATATCGGGTTTAATTGTAGGGCCAGGCGGAACGACTGCAATCGTGAGTGTCGCCGCAAGGGCCAGTTTTCCATAAAAGAGAATCAGGATTAGAAAGGTCTTTCTCATAGGGATATTTTAGACGTTTATGAGGTCAACTAACTGTTGACCAGGAAATTTTACAGATGAAGAGGATGGAAAATTGTCGAAATATTAGACACTCCCTGTACGCTTTTCAGTCCTCCCCCTTTAAACCACCTGCTCGCATAGAATCAGAGGAATGAGATACCTTGTAGTCATTATCATGAGCTTGTTTCTGAGCACGTTTGCTCATGCACAGCTGTTTACTACCACCACTCTGGGTTTATGCATTTCCGGAGAAAACATCACTGAACTCGAAAAAAGATCAGTCGACACGTTTGCCATCTGGGCCTGCTCTCATTACACCACCTCATTTATCATTTCTAATGGCAGTTCTGATTCGCGCCTCGATAAAGATCCGGCTGACCTGCTCAAAAGTTACAGGAGAAGATTCTTACGGAAATTACAGACCTCAGGTCTTAAACAGATTGATATTTTTATTCTGGGCCATAACAATAGCTACGATCAACCTCTGTTATCATTTCTCAAAGATGCCAGCAAAACCCTAAAACGACCGGTCCAGATCCGATTTGTATATAATTCAGGTTGCTTCGGAAATAAGGCAGATAAAAATCTGAAGAAATTTGCACGCACCTATATTGGGCATAATAACTGGAATTATGGCCCGATCTATAGTCCGGCATTCCTGGGACTCTGGTTTAAAGGTGTCACCGCAGAAACAGCACTGAGAACAGCAAACAAATTTATTTATCGCCGTCCTTTCACAACGACTGATGCTGCTGAAGTTGGAGATGCTTTCTGGCGCGGAATCGTTGATTGGTCTTCAAAAGAAGACAATGATCCTCGTGGATGGCTCACGGGCGTAAAATCGACTCGACTTTTATCTCTGTAACAAACTCCTCTTATCAGTCATTGTAGATTGAGTCACAAATCGGCCCGATTGTTGCTCCTCTTATATTCAGGAAAGAGGAGGAAGAATTGAGTAGCAATGAATTCGATAGTTATCACCTATTCCTTTTCTACTCTTCCAAACATCACTGATTAAAGTAGTGCTTTCGGGGTCAATTTTGGACACCAATCGAAAGTATCTCAAACAAGGAGTCGAATATGAAATATCTAACACTCGCAACTCTGGCCCTGTTTTTAGGTGCCTGCAGTAGCGCAGATGAAAAACGCCAGGATCGCCAGGAAGAAGCGCGAGAAGACTACAGAGAAGATATGGATCGGGCAGAACGCAAGTACGATAGAGAAAACCTGGAAGAAGAAAAACAAGAGGCGATTGAAAAAATCGAAGACGCTGACAAAGTGGATATTGATGGAGATGAAATCGAAGTTGATGATTAATATTGAATTGGGGAGCGTCTAGTGCGCTCTCCACATACTTTTATGAAGTCTTTTTTGCGAAGGTCCGTCTCAAACCTTCTTCGATAGAAATCTCCGGATGAAATCCGAAGTCTCTCTTCGCCTTTTCGTGCGAGAAATAGTGATGTGTTCCAAGATTCATTGCTACAAATCTTGTCATCGGCGGATCTGGCTTCTTAATTCCCAAAAGCTTCCAGACAAATTCGAAAAATCTCCCGAGACGAAAGGCCGTCTCGTAGTCGATATTCTTATTGGGCGGAGCGATCTTCATCTGCCCCAAAATAATATTAATAAATTCCCAGATTTTAACAGGAGTCTCCTGACCCAGAAAGTAGGTCTGCCCGCAAACTCTGGATCCAGCTGTCAGATGCTCCATCGCCTGAACATGGGCGCGAGCTGCATTTTCAACATAGATAATATCAACCAGGTTATCACCTTCACCAACGATTCTGAGTTTCCCCTGTCTGGCCTTGCTAATAATTCTCGGAAAGATATGCGGATCTCCCGGTCCCCAGATTAGATGAGGCCTCAGAGCACATGTGAGAAAGTCCTTACCGTCATTTGCTGAAAGTACCAGCTCTTCAGCTTTTTGTTTTGTTTCGCCGTAAGGATTGAGATGTTTCTCAGGATAAGGAATTTCCTCTCCCGGGCCCATGTGTCCGCCAAAACCCAAAACTGCACTGGGTGAAGAAGTATGGACAAATCTCGTGACGCCATTTCTTCTTGCTGATTCAAGCATGTTTTTTGTGCCGGTAACATTTATTGCGTAATACTCATCCGGATCACCCCAGACACCAGCGAGTGCGGCCACATGAAAAACCGTTTCAAAGCCCTGAGACATGGCCCGCTCAACATCATCCGGATTCCGGATATCACCCTTAATCGTAGGAACGCCGATATCTTCCAGATGCAGATAAGTGTGACGTGAAAAGTTTGTTACGATGTAACGTGGATTTTTCAGGAGTTCATTGATGAGGTGAGTTCCGAGAAACCCTCCCCCACCGGTAACGAGAATGCGCATAAGGATAGTTTAAGTCTCGTGGGAGCTTTCTTCCACATAAGAATTATCCCCACGGCCGATTTCACGCCAGAAAAGCGGAAGTGTGTCGTAGGCAAAGGAGCCTATGAGGAGCCCGATGAAAAGCCCGGGGAATCCCAGGAGTAAAGCACCACCAAGGACACAGACAAAGGCAGTGATCGGTGGAATTTTACTTTCCCCGATCGATGCGAGCCAAGGACGCAAAATATTATCAATCAAACCTGAGAATACTCCGACTACCACCATGATTATCGCAGCAGTGTGATCATCCTTGAGGTAGGCAAGCCCTGCGCAAACAAAGGCCACCGGGGCCGCACCAACTACTGGAATGAATGCGAGGATGAATGTGATGAAGAACACCAGAAAGAAATCCCCAATTCCGGTAAGAGCAGCTCCCAGTGCCACACACAGGGCCTGAACTGCTGCGGTTACGATATTTGATACGTATACCCCCCGGGCATCACGGACAGCAATCGCCACCAGATCATCCATTGTGCCGGAGCTGAAACCAAAAATTCTCTCAAAGAAGACCCTGACCACATGGGCATTTTTAAGGAATGAGTAAGTGCAAAGAATAGTCACAAGAAGGTATAAAAACAACACAGGCAAAAGGGAGAGAGCACTACGAAAAAAGTTGAGAAAGAAAGTGGTAATCATATTCAGATAGCCATCAATTTTTTTCTTAGTCAGGAACTCACTAGCATTAACTTTTTCAGCGTATTTATGAATGTTAATCACGAGATCGTGTCTCACGTCGGAGACAACCCCTTGCATTCCCTGTTCTTTCAGCTGCTCATTGAAATTAATTTTTTCAAGCTGTGAAGTAACGGCAATTGTTCCCTTTGTAATAAAAAAAGATATGGGAATTGAAATAAGAATAGTGAAAAGAATGGTCAGGATAGCAGCAGCTTTCTTGCGCTGAAGACCCTTATTCTCAAGTCTTAAAAGGAGCGGAAAAAGTGCTAATGAGACAGAGCCGGCGAAAATAATGGGAATGGCAAAAGGGGAAACCAATATAAGGAATGCTATCGTCAAAAGAGTCATGTAGAGGACGCGGGCCACCTTCTGCTCAGATTTATTCGACATAGTGAGGTACCTTGTGTGACTTGTGCCGAAAGTTTCAGCCGGTCAATTTTAATGTTGTGCCTGATATCAACCGGGAACGCTGAGGAGAGCCAGAAATTTTCAATCAACTGCGTCTTCTCATTCGTTTGACCCAGCTCCTTCAATTCCTGAAGGAATTGCGGATTCATAATGATATTGCCATCAAGCCTTTCAATGACAAGACCAGGAGTTCCGTGAAATGAAACCAATGCCGAGCGTTTTACTTTCGGATGCAGATTAAAAATTGCTTCAATTGCAATGGGATAAAGTGTTTTGTCAGTGAGTTCCAATCGATGGGCCTTGCGGCCTAAAAACCAAAAGCGCTTTTGTTCATCAATATAACCCAAGTCGCCCATGCGATGCCAAAGTCTTCCACCGGAATGGATTTTTGCTTTCTCGTTTTCTTCACTCATTCCGAAATATGAGGGAGTCACCATGGTTCCGGAAACGATGATTTCACCCGGAGTTCCCAGGGGAACTTCATTGAGAACTCGCTCAGGAATATCCGAAGCATTTATGATTTTTATCTCTGCGCCAGGTACCGCACGACCAATGCAAACACCCATGCCCTGATTTGTTTTCTCTGCAGTTTCTTTCAGAACTTCACTGCCTTTCATGAGACTTACCGGAAGACTTTCAGTGGCTCCGTAAGGTGTGTAGGTATCTCCGTTTACCAGAACTTTTGAAAATAATTTGTGAAGCTCTGCCCGGACAGGTGCTCCGAACATTACTACATATTTTACAGATCCCAGCTGAATATTATTTTTCACACAATACTTCCCTACTCTTTCCCAGATCGCGGGAGAGCCGGCACAGAAAGTAATCTGGTGAGTGAGAATATTTCTGACAATTTTTCCGGGATCACACTGGGCAGGTTTCGTAGGGTCCATATCTGGGATAACCGATGTCATTCCCATCGCGAGTGTGAAAAGAGCAAACAAAGGGAAACCCGGCAAATCAGTATCACGAGAAGTAAGTCCGAAAATTTTCTGAAGGACATCTGTCTGCGCATTGAGGACACCATGGGTGTATTCAACACCTTTAGGAATACCGGTACCTCCACTGGTAAAAAGAATGGCGGAGTGGTCATCGGAAGTGACACGAACGGGATTGTATGTTTTGGGAAATGACTTAAGGCCGCTAAAAAGATCATCCAGGAAGACATTCACTTCTACAGAAGAAAAAGGCTTTCGCTTAATCCTTCTGATCCAGTGAACGAGGTCAATTGAGATCATGGCATAAGGTTTTACCTGCGATATCGATCGCAGAAGATTCTTGATACCCATACCCGGATCAATCAGAACAGGAATCGCACCAACTTTAAAAAGGGCAAAAGTGATGACTGAGAAGTCGAGACAGGGTTTTACAAAGAGGAGTGCTCTCTTTCCGCGGTTGATACCAATCGATTCAAAGTAGTGCGCCATCTGATTGGAGCGCTCTTCAAATTCACGAAAAGTATAAAAAGATGTCCCATGAACAACGGCCCGCTTGTCGGGAAGAAGCTTTGCCTGTTCCTGAATGCGAAGGGCGATATTCACTTGATGAAATTCCAGATTTCCTGAGAAACCTCATCGCGCTCATCTTCAAGGATGTAGTGACCAGCATTAGCAAACCAGCGGGCATTTGCTTCCGGATATATCGAAACCCACTTTTCAAAAAAGTGCCGATTGAAACAAAAGTCTTTTCCACCCCAGAGAATAAGCTTCGGATGCTTGAGACCCGGAAGCTTGTCACCAATTTCTTTCAGGGTGTGCCACGAGGGATGTTTATCATCCATCGGGATATCCTGGACAAACCTGGCCACAGCGATGCGGTTTTCATAATTATCGTAAGGAAGAAGATAACCTTCCTTCACCATTTTCGGAAGACGCTTCGTAGTTGTCATAAAAGTCGCAGGCCACGCAAACAAGTTAAACTTTCGGGTTAGCCATTCACCGAATCTTCCCTTGAGGAAATCAATTCTCTTCGGGATCTCAGACGACGGATAGGCAGCAGTATTGAGGATCACGATCCGGTCAAAGAGCTCCGGGTATCTGGTGACAAGACCAAAACCAATAGCTCCCCCCCAGTCATGAACGACGAGGATAATATTCTGAAGATCCAGAAAGCGAATGAGCTTGTAGGTATTCTGAATGTGAGCTTCCAGATTGTATTGATAGTCCTGTGGCTTATCAGAGAGTCCGCAACCCATATGATCGGGAACCACACAACGGAACTTCGGAGAAAATGTCTGAATGAGATTTCGGTAATAGAATGACCATGTCGGATTTCCATGGAGCATGAGAATAGGTTTCCCGGTTCCTTCGTCGACATAATGAAGATTATGACCATTCAGCTGGAGAAAATGAGAACGAAACGGATAAAGTTTCGTGAGACCTTTTTCAGCGATTCTATTTTTAGCGCTCATTTGAAAATTCATTTAATGACTCCAGATTCAAGGAAGCGCCAAGTGACGACTGAGGCGTACGATAAGTACGCCGCAAGGAGAAGCGAGAAGCTGACGAAGAAGATGGGGTCAGAAAATGGATTTTCACCATTCAACACCTAACATTGTGGAAGTGAGTCCTGATCCGATTCCAAGAAGTGCAACCTTATCGCCCTTTTTAAAAAAGCCAGCTTCTTCCGCTTTCATAAGAGTTAATGGAAGTGCTGCTGATCCGGTATTACCGAATTCACGGAAAGTTTCAAAATCACGGTCAAGTGGCAAACCGAGTGTCTGGAGAAACGCCAGCCGGTGGGCCGTTCCCACCTGATGAGGAATGATTTTATCCGGCAAGGTCCATCCAAGAAGAGCTTGAGTCTTTTTCCAGTTATCCTTGGAAAGCTTCACCCCGGCCTTGAGTAAGGCTTCAGAGTCGGTCTCCATCATGAGCCCCGATGTCGATCCATCACCCTGGCAGAGTTCAACACTTTCTGAATCAGTAAGAGTTGCTCCACCGAGAATCTTCGGAGCATTCGGAGCAAGAGACTCATGAGTCAGAAGAATCGCCACACCTGCTGAACCAATAGTGAGAGAGGCCATGAAGGGCTTGATTCTTTTTCTATCCATCAAGGGATCATTTAAAAGGTGCTTCAGGGTTTCTTCGAGAAGTGGTCCACCGTTTTCTCCGGATACGATGAGAGCAGTTTTGATCGCACCCGATTCAATCATCTGACCGGTCATGAGCATGGCAGATAAAACTCCCAGACACGCGTTGGAGAGATCAGAGATCATAGTCTCTGGAGGCAAGCGAAGGTTCCGGTGAACCTGGGCGGCAGTCGCGGGTTCCAGAAAATCCCGGCAGACAGATGCATGTATAAGGATATCAATTGTTTCACGTGGAAAATTCTTGAGGATTTTCTCTGCTGCTTCAGATGCAATTGTGCTGGGTCTTGTTTTTAAAGGCCAGAAGCCACGGCGTCTGATTCCGGTTTGAAGCTCAAGCCTTCCTTCCGGAAGTTTTGCTCTCTCATACAAGGGAGCAAGCTTTGTTTCTATTTCATCACTCGTGATGAACTCTGCAGGCTCAACGTATCCGGTAGAATGAAGTCTTACATGCTTAAACTTCATGCTTCACTCCCGTTCATAAGCCCGTGGAGATTTGCCATTGAGATACCTGAGAGGATTGAACCCACGATTCCCAGAAAACCCTGATCTGTGCCGATAATAAAGAGATTCGGGACAGGAGTTCTTCCGTCTCTGGTTTTATCAACGGAGCCATAAACTGTTCCATTCATGTGCCAGGTATATCTTTCAATCGTAACTGGCGAGAAGACATCTTTAAAAAGAAGCTTCCCTTTAAAATCGGGAACAAGATTTTTCACGAGATCAAGTGCTGAATGAGATACTGTTTCTTTTTTCATCTCATATTCTTCACGCGAGAGATTCTTCCACTGGTCGAAGTTTGCCATGTAAGTAACCCGAACAGTACCTTCGCCACTGGTTTTTTGCCGTTCATAGTTATCCGGAAAACAAACTACTGCTGAACTTGAATCAAAATAATTCACGGCCGGCCGGTAAGAATATTTGGGAGAATTGTTATAAAAGACAATTGTAGAGTCGTTTTCAATCAGCTTCGAATCATAAACAAAGATGCTTTCAAGAAATGTCATGGCCCCAGTGCGGGGAACTTTATCTGAGGGAAACTTGTTTGTAAGCTTCACGGTTTCCGGATAACCAATGCTCGAGAGAATAACTGGCGCCATGAGCTCCTGGCCATTGGCCACAACACCAATTGCTTCACCTTTATCATTTGTTTTTATTTCAGAGACAGCAGTTTTGAATTTCACTTCGCCACCCACGTCTTCGAGCTTTTTCATGAGAAGAGAAATGATTGTTCTCACTCCTCCTTCCGGACGACCGAAGCCTTCAAAGTAGAGGGATTTGAACATGATCACAAATTGAGCGAAGTCCATGTCGTCCTCCCACGCTGATCCGTAAATCAAGAGTGGAGACAAGATCATTTCGATTAACAGTTCATCAGAAATGGCCTGTTTTAAGACTTCCCGGGAAGATCGATATCCTAAAGAGAGGTCGAGCTCATTAAAATTTCTGACCATTTGAACGAGCTTGATAAAATTATCTTTCTCGTTCGGAAAATTTGAAACAACTTCACTCTCCAGAAGCTCAAAGTCATTGGAAAACCTAAGTGAGACCTCCGGAAACTGAATCTTTGAATATGTCTGAGGGCAAAGTTTGAAATCGTCATAGGAGAGGCGTAGTTGCTTTAAGAGCTTAGAGAACGGTTTCCCCTTCTCGCCTTTCTTAATAAAATTTGTGAGAGCGTGGAGGCCAACATCAAAGAGCCTGACTCCACCCTGCTCGAAATTTTTTCTTTGATAATAAGAATTGAGTCCGCCGGGAATCGAATGCTTCTCGAGGATGACGACCTTCTTGTCAAACATCGCAAGTCGAATGCCGGCGGCGAGCCCCGACATACCCGCCCCGATGACAATGGCGTCGTATTTCATTTACTGAAGTTTAGGAGACAGATAAGTCACACACGATTCAAGAGTAGCGAGCTTTGGATAATCTTCCTGAGGCACTTCTACTTTGTGACGTTTTCTAAGTTCCATCACGATATCAAGGAAATCCATAGAATCGAGATCGAGCTGTTCACGAAGTGATTTCTTATCATCGATTGCGGTCACATCTTCATCAGGCGCGATATCAGCGATGATGTCGACAACGATCTGGCGTACTTGAGTTGCGTTCATGAGATTCTCCTATCTAAATCTTTTTACAATAAGTGCAGAGTTAATTCCAAGCATGCCGAATGAGTTGTTGAGGATATATTCAACCTGTGAAAGCTTCACGCTGGATTCATAAACGAGATTAGGTATGGCGCAATCCGGATCAAGCTCCGTCACATTCATCCCTGGGTGGACCACACCATCTTCAAGAGAAGGAATATTACCGGCGAGCTCAAGTGCTCCAGCAGCCCCCATACAATGACCGATGTGACCCTTTGTGAAGTTCACATAAGTTTTCTTCGAAGTAACAAAGGCATCGCGAACAGCTTTTGATTCTGAGATGTCGCCAGCTCCGGTTCCGGTTGCGTGCATGTTCACAATATCAATATCAGAAGGTGTTATGCCTGCGCGCTTGATCGCCTTATGCATACACTGAACTTGTCTTTCGCTATTCGGGTTCACATAATCTGAAGCATCCGAATTGATCGCGTAGCCAACAATCTCGGCATAAATTTTTGCGTTTCTTTTCTTAGCATCTGAAAGGCGCTCGAGAACGTAAATAGCTCCGCCTTCAGAAATAACAATCCCATTTCTTTTCTTATCGAGCGGCTTTGAGGCCAAAGTCGGATCTTCATGATGGGCCAGTGCTCCCTGAGCTGCGAAGGCCGCAAAAATCCCGAAAGTCTGCGAAGACTCAGAGATACCACCTGTGAGAGCAAGATCCACTTCTCCCAGGAGAAGCTGCTGGACACCCTGGATGATTCCGACATTTCCCCCAGCGCAAGCTGAGCCGAGCGTATAATGAGGCCCGGTGATTCCGAGATTCAGGGTCACTTCACCCGCAGGAGAATTTGAAACTGTTCTTGGATTGTGATGGGGAGACCAGAGTTTCCAGTCGAGGTTATTCTGGTGCATCTGATAGATTTCTTCTTCGGTCTCCACGTTTCCGTGCTCAGTGATCCCAAGAAAAACACCTACCATCGATTTTTCTGTTTTTTCCCAGTCTATCTGGGCATCACGAATAGCTTCGTTGGCGCAATAAATAGAAATCGAACCCGCGCGTGTTCCGCGACGGCGAAGCTTCTTTGATTGATATTTGAATTCATCAAACTCGCACATGCCGGCGGCCTGCTTACCCATGTAACGAATTTCGTGATGTCTGATTCCGGATTTTTTTTCGAGAAGAGCATTTCTAAATTCAGCAATATTATTCCCGTTCGGGGCCGTGAGCCCGATCCCGGTGATTACTATGCGTCCTGAGTCATCCATAGGAAATCCCTCAAATAAATGCTTTTTTCAGAGAGGAAAATTTAGCTCACAGCGGACTTTTTGTATAGCGAACAATTAAGGTTGAAGGTCCTCTTTGGTCTTGCCCGAGGAGAAATTCTCTAGGATAGTTATTCTACTCATAATTAGTCATTTAGAAGGAGTTCCATTTATGGAAAACACGACCGAAAATACGTCTGATACGACTGAAGGCTCAACTGAAAGCTTAATCGTCATCTCTAAGGTAAAGAAATTTATTAAGGAAAAAGCTGATATGAATACTTCAGCTGGTTTCTTCGAACCCCTGAATAAGGACATCATGAAGGCGTGTCGCGACGCTATGAATCACGCTCAGAAGCTGGGAAGAAAGACTGTAATGGGCAAGGATTTCAATCTCTATGTCGAGAATTCTGGAATCGACGAGGCCCTGGTGGTTGCTTCGAAAGTAAAAAAGATGATTAAAGAAGAAGCATCTCTCTCAACTTCTGCTCAGGCAATTGACCAGCTCACAGTTCGCGTTCAGACGGTATGTCTCAAGGCGATTGAAAACGCTAAGTCTGACAAGAGAAAGACGGTCATGGACCGCGACTTCACTGCTCCGACAACTCTCACTGTTTAATTTTCGACCCAATCTCTTCTTCCTTTGCTGAAAAGCAAAGGAAGAAAATAACAAACTCCGCACATCACCATCGTCAGCATCACTGGAAATTCCATTTCGAAAACGAAATGGCAGAACCCCCATGTAAGAATACTTCCAATGAATGCAAACATCGCATTTCTTGCATCACCCTTTTTGCAAAAGAGCGCGATACTGGTCATAACCAGTATCGATGGGCCGCCCAAGCTCGATGCAAGTTCCACGAGTCCAATAATGGAATCAGAAGTGAAGGCAATCCCATAAGCTATTATTCCCGATAGTAAAACACCACCGCGGGCGATTATGATTTTCTTTTTCTCAGTAGGATTTTTCAGTGATGGCAGGATGATATTGTGTGAAAGAAGTGCTGAGACTGAAAGGAGTGTTGAATCAACTGTTGAAAGAATTGCTGAAACGAGAGCTCCCACGAACACCACATAACCAAGGGAAGACAGATGAGTCTTCGCGAGTAATGGCATGATCGTTTCCGGTTCCTTGAGGCCAGGTACATAAGCAACACCCAAAAGGCCTATGAGAACCGGGATCATTCCCACGACAAGATAAATTATTCCGGCGCGGAAGCAAGAGTTATATGCGACTTTTGCCGAGCGACTCGCCACTACTCTTCCCACCAGTTCCTGTGCCATGACTGAACCCATGATCGGCACCAGCCAGAATTCTAGTTTTCCAAGAAATGACAATCCACTTCCACCTGGTGTGGTGAGATGCATTCTTTCAGGAGTAATAGTTGCGAGTGCGGGACCAATTCCGCCCAGATTGTACACAATAACAACCAGGAGAATAGTT
Organism: Bacteriovoracaceae bacterium; assembly: GCA_046595005.1. Lineage (GTDB taxonomy): Bacteria > Bdellovibrionota > Bacteriovoracia > Bacteriovoracales > Bacteriovoracaceae > Peredibacter. The sequence continues at coordinate 92,592 of JBKJPL010000016.1, forward strand.
AACCCTATTATTACCGCTATTCCCTGGATGAAATCATTGTAGGCATCAGCGAGAAGACCACCACAGATAGTGTAGATAAGAACCACGAGTGCCGCCGCTGTTACTCCATCCACAAAGCTGATACTGGAAGTTGAACTGATAATTTGTCCGAATGCGCGAACCTGAGCGCCCGCCCAGATAATACTTGATGGGATCATGATGAGCGCAGCAACTCTTTCTACATTAGGAGAGAATCTCCGGTGGAATAGATCCGGAATGGTAGTGATTTTTTTGTTCCAGAGAACTTTTGAGAAAACAAAACCCATGATGAAAATGCAAAGTGAATATCCCAGGGGATCAGCATGAAGCCCTGAAATGCCGTACTGATAAACTGCTCCGGCCGTTCCGATACAGGTCTCGGCCCCAAACCAGGTCGCAAAAATAGAAAAAGTCGCTAGTGTCGGACCAAGAGACCTGCCCGCAAGAAAATAGTCGTCATCAGTCTTGATCGACCTGGCCACCCAGAATCCAACAATGAGCATGAGAAGAACATAGCAGGCAATTCCAATCAATTCGTAGTTCATAGCTTCCATTATTTCCAATCTCGGGGGAAAATAAAAGCATGAAGACTCTCCTACTTGCTCTTTCTTTCCTAATGACCTTTTCTGCTCACTCGGCCGAGGCGGATAACCGGCTTCTCACTTTGTGGATATCAGGTCCTGAAAGGCCAATTGACTGGAAATCACCCGGAAGCCTTTATCGATCACTTATCATTAATAGTTTTCTGGCCCCGAAGAAACTATTAGGGTCAGCGGTCGCAGTTCTCCACTGCGGTAAAGATAATAACGCTCTCGGAACTGAGGGAATTTCTGCAGACTCCGAAAGCATCAGCGTCTTCGGTCCGGTTGTTTTTCAGGGACGGGGTCTCGGACATCTTTACACTGCTCATCCGGGAAAACTTCTGAGCTCGGAAGAGGCCCTTGAGAAGCGAAATAAAATGCTGAAAGAAAATATTCCTTTAGAAAACATTGCCTATATTATTTCTCAGAAACACTGCGACCGAATTCAGACCTATCTTTCTGAAGTTAAAAAACATGGTTTCGCCAAAAACTATGGATTGCCCCACAGGCCTCTGATGGCAGAAGGAATGACTGATACATCACTCGTGATCAGTGTTCTTCAGGTAGCGGGGATTCTTGGACCCAAGGAAACTGAATCGTGGGAAAGAGTAGTGATACTACCAAAAGATCTCTCAGGAGCTCCACTGACTGATAATTATATTCCTATTTTCAGTCTACTTACTGGTTCATGGGCAAAGAACATCAATAATGGATATGTTCTTCGTTTCTGGGATCCGGATCTCATTGCCAAATCTATTCGATCAAAAATCTGGAAAGATATTAAAAAAATGAATGATGGTACTCTTGGCGCCGGCAAGCGGGTCGGAGATTCCATCGACAAGACACGTTCACCCGTCCCTGAAGGAACTTTCTGGGAGCAGGCGAACGATCCACAGTATTCTAAGAAAAAGAATTAAATACCTTGGGCGAGGCCTTCGCCACGGGGGTCAGATACTCCGGTCCATGATTTTTCCTCACGCTTAATCGCCTGAATGGAACATCCAAGTCCTTCGTGAACAATATTGTGGCCTTTCGCTTTCAGCTCTGCCTCTACTTCTTTTGAAAGAAATGGAGCTTCCACTTTCAGGACATCGGGCTGCCACTGTTGATGAACTCTGGTTGCTGAAACTGCTTCATAAAGAGGCATTTCAAATTCCACAGCATTGAGAATTGTCTGTGCTACACAGGTAATAATTCTGGTTCCAGAGGGCGAACCAAGTGCCATGAAGGGTTTTCCGTCTTTGGTAATAATTGTTGGAGACATGCTTGAGAGTGGTCTCTTTCTTGGTTCAACGAGATTGTATTTCCCGCCGACAGCACCAAAGAGATTCTGTGCTCCCACTTTCTGAGCAAAGTCATCCATCTCATTATTGAGAATGATCCCTGTTCCTTGGGCCATAACACCTGAACCAAACCAGCCATTGATCGTCTGAGTACTTGCGACCATATTTCCTTCCTTATCAGCAATCGTGAAATGAGTTGTATCACTTGATTCGTAAGGAAGTTTTATCGGGCGAACATCATCCACTTTAATAGCAGAAGAAGTATTGATCTTCGCCGACATCTCCGAGAGATATTTTTCATCAATCAGTTCTTTCACCGGAATCTTATTGAAGTCCGGGTCCCCGAGATACATCGCGCGATCAAGGAATGCCCTCTGCATGGCATTTGCCATGAGATGAACTGCTTCACTCGATTGTGGCTTCATCGATTTCAGGTCATATGGCTCAAGCATCTTGAGAATCTGAATGACGTGAATTCCGCCGGAACTTGGTGGCGGCATGGAATAAATCTTCAGACCCTTATATGAACCCGTGACCGGTGTTCTTTCTTTCATCCGGTATTCGCGAAGATCCTTATGAGTCATGATCCCACCATTATCGCGGATGGTTTTAATCATGGAAGCAGCGATCTCACCTTCGTAAAAAGCAGTCACACCTTCGCGTCCGATTTTCTCAAGGGTTTTCGCGAGATTTTCCTGGTAAATGATTGTTCCCAGAAGCGGAACTGTTCCTTCTTTTGTAAAGAATGTGCCGCGTGCTTCAGGATCTTCCCAAAGGATATCTTTACGATCGATGAGCGCTTCCTGAAGTTGCGGGTAAAGTGGAAAACCTTCGCGCGCAACTTGCACCGCTGGTTCGATACAATCTTTCCATGGAAGTTTTCCGTATTTTTTATGAACATCCCAAAGACCTCTGACGAGGCCCGGTGTTGCTACTGCAAGTGCTCCATCCTGAGACAGGAGCGGCTGAGTATCGCCTTTTTTATTAAGATACATATTGGCGCGCGATCTATGAGGAGCAATCTCGCGGAAGTCAAAAGCGTAGACCTGGTTTGTGCTCTTCTCAAAATAAAGAAGAAAGCCTCCGCCACCGAGACCAGTTGAGTGCGGTCTCTCGACCGAAATAGCGAATGAAGCAGCGACAAATGCGTCGATGATATTTCCACCCTTATTTATCACTGAAAGTGCAGCGCGGGTAGTGGCCCCACCCTGAGTAGTCACCATGACATTGGGAGCTTTCGCTTCATGAGCGATTCGCGGACGATCGGTTGTAGGAGCAACGATTCTTACCTTGTGAGAACAACTGATCAAAAGGATCAGAATAAGACTAGCTAGGCTTCGCATAGACACTACCTCGTGTTTGTCGGATAATTTGAACTTAGTCTAGGAGAGAGAAGATGGATCTGAAAGACAAAAAATGCATTCCCTGCCATAGCTATGTGCCGCCTCTTCCCATAGAGGAAAAGATGCAGCTATTGAATGGTCTCTCGCCTGAATGGAAATTAAAAGAAAACGACAGCCGGATCAGAAGGGATTTCAAGTTTAAGAACTGGAAGCGCGCTTTCGAGTTTGCCGGTGCAGTGAGTGTCATTGCGGAATCAGAAAAACATCATCCTGAGCTGATGCTGGGTTGGGGCCATTGCGATGTCGAGATCTGGACTCACAATAATAACAATCTCGTAGAAAATGATTTTATTCTCGCGTCTAAGATTGATGAGGCCTTTTTGAAACTTTATCCAACAGGTGAAGCTTGAGTTCTCTCAGGAATTTCTTCTGCCTGATACTTTTCCCGGTGAGATACGATTGCGAAGGATCGATATAAAACTGCTTCAATGCAGATCTTCCGATCAGCATCCGGTATTTCATGGTTTCACGATTACTTAAAGTCAGTTCCACTCTTTTTTTATAAGATCCCAGGTGAAGCCAGGTGCGGATGACATAACGTTCTTCCTTATGTCCGCCGGAATCAGAGACAATTCTTTTATCCACCAGAGGTGCTTTGCAGGTCACAACTAAAGTGAGATCACTTTGAAGCGGATGGACCTTGAAATGAACATAGGTCTTTTTCCCTTCATTTTTTACGAGACGAATATCAAAAGCATGAAGACTTGAGGTCTTTGCCCCTGTATCAACTTTCGCTTTAATGGCAAATAAACCCAGGCTTGGAAGTCCCGCCCATTCTCTCCATCCAATAATCGTGGCTTCTTTTTTCAGATGCTCATGCATATAGGGGCAATCGTAGCACAGGAGAAAGGGAATAATAATGGATGATTTTTCCTGTTTGATATTCTTGCAATGCATGAGTGTCTTGATACAATGTAAGCACAAGAACAGGATGTTCAACCATAGAGGGTTTATTTCATGAAGAAATTTGTCGTTTTGTCGGGTTTTATTCTATCGGCCATTCTCATTTCGGGATGTTCTCTTAAACGAACTACTCCACAACGGGATGTCAGCTCGGTAAGTGAAGAAACTGAAATTGATGAAGTCTTCGAAAAAGACATCCCTGCCAAAGGTGATCATCTGGGCCAGGCGTCTACTGAAAACACACATGTGTTGGCAGAAGTGACTGCTGATGATGTTGCAATCAAGCAGGCCGTAGGTTCAAAAGATATTGATGAAGAGCTTACTCCCACTCCTGAAGAACGCATCCCATACGCCAGAAACTTTCTCGCTCAAAAGAAGACCAAGCGTATGCAGTTCTGGGTTGAATATTTCACTCAAAAAGATCGTGCCCGGTTCCAGCGCTTCCTGAATAATGGTGAAGAATATCGCCACCATATTGAAGATGTTTTTGTTCAGCACGGACTTCCAAAAGAACTTTATTTCGTAGGTCTCATTGAATCAGGTTATTACCTTGGTGCCCGCTCTCATGCAGCAGCTGTCGGCCCATGGCAGTTTATTCCAGGCACAGGTAAGCGCTACGGACTTTCTATTACTAAAGAACTCGATGAAAGACAGGATCTTTTCAAGGCATCACGAGCTGCTGCCATGTACTTCAAAGACCTTCATAATATTTTCTCTTCATGGGAACTTGCTCTCGCCGCTTATAATGCTGGTGAATACGGAATTATCAGAAGAATCCTGAAGCACGGAACTCGTGATTTCTACGTTCTTTCTAAACGTAAGCAGCTTCCTTCAGAAACTATTAACTATGTTCCGAAAGTTCTCGCAGCGATGCATATCGTGAACAATGCTGAAAAGTATGGCTTCACTCTTCCAAAGAAAAAGAATCGCCTTTTTGATCACACTGAACTTCGTGCGATCAAAAAGAATCTTCCACTGGCGGTTATTGCTAATAAAATCGACGTAGAAATTTCTCTTCTTAAGAAGCTTAACCCTGAACTTCGTACAACCCGCACTCCAAGAAATTTTGCTGGAACTTATTATCTGCGTGTCCCTAAGTCACAGTACTCATACCGACTGATTGAAGTTGAAAGCGATAACAATGTTGCTTCTGCCGGCAATCGTCCTGAAACCAGAAAGCAAATGGTAAGACGTACTGCTGCTGTTGAATATGCTTCTGAGATGCTGAATAATCCTAGGCCACCACGTGAAGTCCGTGACTTTCCTAAATTCCACACTGTAAGACGTGGTGAAACTCTTCTGTCTATCTCGAGAAAATATAAGACCTCTCCCCGTCAGCTCGCTTCTGTCAATCGCATGAAATCGTGGAAGTCGGGTGTTCGTGTGGGCCAGAGGCTTTCTTTAAATCGTGATGAAGTCAGTGTGAAATTCTCTTCTCTGCCAAAACTCAAAACAACGAGATCTCCGATTGTTTATAAAGTGAAGGCTGGCGATAAGTTAAAAGAACTTGCCCGCATCTTCGGAAAAAACCTGAAAGAAATGGTTCATATGAACCACATTCGTAGAAACAAGATCGTTGTGGGACAGAAGATTGTTCTTCCGGATTCTCAGAAAGGTATCTACACAGTTAAGCACGGTGATCATCTGATGAAGGTATCAAGAGACCTCAACTCATCAGTTGAAGAGATCATGAAGCTCAATTCACTGACCAGAAAGAAGATCTATCCTGGTCAGAAGCTTATTGTTGATATGGATTAAATTTAGGACCAGATAATTGAAAACTTGCTCTTATGGGCAAATGATCCGAGAGGGCCGAGGGTAAAACTTCGGCCCTCATCATTTTAAGGCCCTTCCGGAAGAAAATATAATCAAGCCGGCGGTTAGGTGCCCAGGATGGAAAGGTAAAAAAGCGGGCCTCATCTTTTCCGTAAATATCATCTGGTATGACTTCATCGTGACCCGATTTCGACATTATCGCGTAGGAAAGGTCCCCTTCATAATCATCTTCACTGTCGGGATATTTTCTCTTCTTGGCCGCTATATCAGGAACCATATTGTAATCACCGGCGGCAAAATCAATTTTTTCGGCCTGAATTTTCTCTGAAAGAAGTTTTGTCTGTCCCGCCCGATCATCTTTATCGAAGGCCTCAAGATGAAGATTTACGATCGTGTAATCTTTCCCGCCAATGTCTATAACTGCTTTTTGAAAATACCGATGAAGATAAAATAAATTGTACCACCATGGATTGGCCTTGGGTTTAGCAAGGAGATTGAGCTCATGGGATTTAATCGGGAAGCGCGAGAGAATGGCGCCACCGGATTTCATTTGTCCGAAGTTCCGGGACAGGGGCCAGTAAGGAAAAGGAATGTAATTAGCGTTCCACGAAACTGCTTCAGCGACATATGGATAACCGGCGTGAATCGCCACATACTCGGCCTGATTAATTCCGCCTGAGCGCCTGGAATCGAAATCGATCTCCTGAAAACAGATAATATCGGGACTCCATTCACGGATCTTATTCACTAGTCCACGGAGACGCTCTTCATAGAACTCATTTGTACGTGGAAGATAACCAGGTCCTTCGGAACCTTTCCCGTAGAGAAATCCCAGGTTCCAGGTCAGGATTTTAATCACTGAGGGACTTTCTTCGAGGTATTCGACATCGACCTTCGGCTCGACATTACTGATCAGAGCTTCACCCTTAGAGCTTCCGAGACTCCACGGATAACTCATCCAGCTGAGAGTTCCGATTATTATCAGAAATACAGAAGCCAAGATAATGAAAAACATTTTCATGCCTTTTTCCCTCCGACAAAGAGGGCCTCAACACTTCCCGGAAAGGTATGACCAGTAAAGGGACTATGTCCGACTTTTGTCCGGAGATTTTTTTCTTCTATCAGAGTCGATTTTTTTAAATTGAGAACTGTGAAGTTCGCACGGAATCCCGGGCGAAGATATCCGAGTCCGTGGCCCATTTTCTCGTACACGGGGGAGATTTTTTTCCATGAAGGAAGAAAGTGATTAAAAAAGTCACCGGGATTCTCGGCGGATACTTTTGCCACAATCTTAGGGGACAGGCCGCTGTTCAGTAACCACGTCACAAATGGACCGTAGGTATCAAGGCCCGTGAGCCCCGAATGGCCGGATGCTTTTTCTTCTTTTGAATGAGGCGCGTGATCGGTGGCAAGATATTGAATCTCACCCTTTTTCAGGGCATCCAGAAGTGTATCTCGATCAAGCTTCATCCTGATCGGGGGATTCATCTGTAAAGGCGTATAAAGGTCTTCCTGGAGCTCATCAATGGCAAAATAAAGATGCTGGGGAGTAACTTCGAGAGAAATATCCACTCCGCGAGCACGGGCAGCGCGAACAAGCTCCAAACCTTCCTGGCTTGAATAATGGCAGAGCTTTCCCTTCAATTTATATTTCTCAATCAGAGAGATTGCGTCTCTTGTCGCAACAGATTCAGCGCGAACCGGACGTCTTTCATGATGATGCTTTTCGTTCTTTGATTCTTCAAGGATCTCCGGATCCTCACAATGAAAACTCACCCACTGGCCTTCATATCTGGCAATGGATTGATCCAGCGTAGGAAGATCACGGAAGAATAAATCTCCAATCGAAGGTCCCATATAAACTTTGTAGGGAACTGAATACGGCAGGGGATTTGTACCAGGGCCGATTCCGGCATAAAACCACAAATCCCCTTCTGCTTTTTCGCCCAGACGAACTTTATCCTCGTAAGTTTTTTTATCCACCGGTGGAATGGGATTATTCGGCATGTCCCCGGCGTGGCAAACACCACCATTTCTCATCGCTGAATGCGCAGAAATAAAATCTTCCTTATAACAATTTTTACCGCTGACATCTTCCCGAGCGTGAATATGAACATCACCCATTCCGGCAAAAAGCAGGCATTCGTCCGGGAAAACATAGTCAGGATTCTTTATGCCAAGTTCACCGAATTCAAGAATAAGTCCGCTCTCGTCATCAAAACGTATCTGATGGCGGTTGATATCGAAGGATGAAACGCAAACGGCCTCGAGAGTCTTAATCATTTTCTCACCACAGTTGTAGGGGAACCCTGCGCTTGTGGCATAGTAATAATTTCATCAATCACTACATGGCGTGGACGCGAGAGCATGAACATCATCATTTCAGAAATATCCTCTGCACTCAGCGGATCCATTCCCTTATAAACTGTTTTCGCGAGATCTGAGTCACCCTTAAAGCGCACCTGACTGAATTCAGTGTCAACCATTCCCGGAGAAACCTGCATAACCCGCATGTTTTTCCCGGCAGTCTCTTCACGAAGAGCTCGGGTAAATGCAAGGACAGCGTGCTTAGTGGCACAGTAAACTGCCCCACCCGAATAAGTGTAATGACCTGCAATCGAGCAGAGGTTAATGATGTCTCCCCCGCCATTAGAAATCATCCACGGAACAACTGCGTGAGCAATCCGAAAATTCGCCGTGATATTGGTTTCAATCATTCCTTCAAGATCTTCCCACTTAGCGGTTTCGATCTTGTCACGCCCGAGTGCCAGGCCCGCATTATTGATAAGAATATCTATTTTCTGACCGGTGAAATCAGCAATTTTTTTTGCAATATCCTTATCATTTACATCAGCCACCAAAATGTGGGTTTTGCCGCCGATTTCGCGTGCGAGTTCTTCCAGTTTTTCTTTTCTTCGGGCAAGTAAGAAAACTTCCGCCCCTGCTTTCCCGAGAGAAAGAGAAATGGCCCGGCCAATACCTGAAGAAGCTCCGGTAATAAGAACACGCTTATTGTTCATTTCCTCGCCTTCTTCTTTTTCTTCTTCACCACTTTCTGAATAATCTTCTTAGGAGTAAATTTCATCATCACCCCACCAAAATCACCCGGAAAATAATCTGTGACATCCATTTTCTCAAGGAACGAAGCTACTATATAAGTTTGAGTACCAGTCATGTCGAAAAAGATAAAAGGCTTGGTATTGTCGATCAATAGGACCCTATCAAGACATTCTCCACCAGGCTTAAAATCATAATATTCATTCTGATAATCATTCGCACAAACTAAGAACTGTGTATCAGGCTCAGATTTTCGATAAGCTTTCCATCTTTCAACTCTCGCATCTTCCCATGGGTAATTAAGGAGCGGATTGAAATAAAGTAGAAAGAGAACCGGCATTACCATTACGGGATAAAAAATGTAGTCCTTCACGTCTTCCAGTGAGTCAGCAATGGCATAAAGCCAGAAGCCAGAAAGATATATCAGATAACGATTTACCCGAAAACTCGTGAAAGGCATGAGCATTTCCACAATCAATATCGAAGTGATCGCGAGAATTAAAAATATCCGACCGCTCGGTTTTCTATAATAAAGAATCAGGGCAAGCGACAATCCGAACAAGATGGCACAAAGTTCGGGTAAAACCGGATAAAATTCAAAGCGAGGATATGAGTCACCAAAAAACTGGGTCACAGTTGATGTGAAAAATTGATAAAATGGGGAACTCACCCAGGAAATATTCGCCAGAACTTTCTCACGTCCAAAAATAACAAACCGACTCGCGTAATAAACAGAAACAAGAAAACAAGGGATAAGAGAAATTCCCAGATCACGCCATTTGCGGGATCGATAAAAATCATACCCAGCAAGAACTGTAATCGGAATAACTGCAAAGACATGAATGAATGCCGTGAAAGTTCCGGTTAAAAGCTTTGACCATTGCCTCGCCCCGATCTTCCAGAGAAGAAAATAAACCAACGATCCTTCCAGGAGCCAGGAATAATGTCGCGCCATTCTTGCATGGACTATATCTGCCGGATTGAGACAAATCAGAACCCAGAAAAGAAGAAAGGCACGCTTTTTAAGCGCCAACTGACCGAGGAAGAAAAACTCAATCAGGTGAAGAACAGAAATAGCGGCAACAAAATGCCGGATCGCCGAGAGAGTGGCCTCACTTCCCAAAAAGACTCTGAGAATTCCATAAAAAAGTGGCGAGTGCGATTCACGGTAAAAGACCGTATCCAGATGGCGAAGATACCACCAGGACGCAATCTCATCAGTCCATGGACTCTGAACAGAAAGAGCGTAAAACCGCAGGAATATCGCGAGGGCAAAAGCACAGAAAATAATGACCACTCCCTTGGGGGAGTGGCCTTCAAAGTACTTACGCATTTAATTTTCTAAGAACGTAGTGGAGAATTCCTGAGTTGTTGTAATACTCAAGCTCATTGGCAGTATCAATTCTTGACTGGAGTTCAACTGTCACAGTTTCCCCATTCGTACGCTTAATATCGGCCTTGAGAACTGCTTTTGGTTTCATGTTCGTTAGTCCATGAATTGAAACTTCTTCTGAGCCATCAAGATTAAGCGACTTTCTGGTTGCACCGTTCGTAAATTGAAGTGGAATCACACCCATTCCGATGAGATTGGATCTATGAATTCTCTCAAAACTTTCTGTAACAACGGCCTTGATACCAAGAAGACGTGTCCCCTTGGCGGCCCAGTCACGTGAAGAACCCGTTCCGTATTCTTTGCCTGCGAAAACAACGAGCGGTTTACCAGCAGCTTGATACTTATTAGAAGCATCGTAAATTGTAGTTTCTTCACCGGTCGGAACATAAGTCGTGTATCCACCCTCTTTACCGGATTTCACCATTTCGTTTTTCAGGCGAATGTTAGCAAAAGTTCCGCGGGTCATGACTTCATCGTGACCGCGGCGTGCTCCGTACTGGTTAAAGTCAGCGGCCTTCACTCCACGTCCAACGAGATATGCTCCCGCTGGAGTGTCGGGTTTAAATGATCCGGCAGGTGAAATATGGTCAGTAGTGATTGAATCACCAAATAAACCAAGAACACTTGCACCTTTAATGTCTTTCACAGCTTCAGGATCTTTTTTCATTCCCTTAAAGTATGGAGGATTATTGATGTATGTTGAATTTGAATCCCATGCGAAAGTCTCCCCTTCAGGAACAGAAACCTTCTGCCAGAACTCATCACCCTTAAACACATCTGAGTAACGGGATTTGAACATCGCAGGAGTGATCTTCATCATCGCTTCCTGGATTTCCTGAGAACTTGGCCAGATGTCTTTCAGGTAAACATCTTTCCCGTTTGACCCCTTACCGATTGAATCCTTCGACAGATCGATCTTCACATTCCCGGCCAGAGCGTATGCTACAACCAGTGGCGGAGATGCGAGATAGTTTGCTTTTACATCCGGACTTACTCTGCCTTCGAAGTTTCTGTTTCCAGATAAAACCGCAGCAGCTGTGAGATTCCCATCCTTGATGGCCTTAGAAAACTCCGGCTTTAGTGGGCCCGAGTTACCAATACAAGTGGTGCATCCGTAACCAACAAGATTGAAACCCAATTTGTTCAGTTCAGGCTGAAGCCCGGCGGCCTCAAGATAATCTGTTACAACTTTAGATCCCGGAGCGAGTGACGTTTTCACCCATGGCTTGGTCTTTAGACCCAAGGCATTTGCTTTTTTAGCAACTAACCCGGCAGCAATAAGTACCGATGGGTTTGAAGTATTCGTGCAAGAGGTAATCGCCGCAATCATCACGTCACCATGAGTGATTGTGAAATTGTGATTATCAATTGCCTGAGTTTTATTAGCTTCATCTGCTTTTACTTTAAAACCAGTTTCAGAAACGAGATCTTTCATAAATCCATGAGAAATTTCTGTGAGAGCAACTTTATCCTGCGGACGTTTTGGTCCCGCAAGAGAAGGCACTACTGATGCAAGATCAAGCTCCAGAGTATCAGTGAAGATCGGATCACGAGAATCATCTCTCCAGAAGCCCTGCTCTTTGGCATAAGCTTCTACGAGCTGAACGCGGTCTTCATCACGACCTGTGAATCTCAGATACTCAATAGTTTTTTCATCAACCGGGAAGAATCCACAAGTTGCTCCATACTCAGGTGCCATGTTCGCGATTGTCGCGCGGTCAGCAAGAGTGAGATCCTTGAGACCCGGGCCATAGAACTCAACAAACTTATCAACCACACCTTTTTTACGAAGCATCTGAGTAACAGTGAGAACCACGTCAGTCGCAGTTACACCTTCGTTTGTTTTTCCTTTAAGCTTGAAGCCTACAACTTCCGGGATAAGCATAGTAACTGCTTGCCCGAGCATTGCTGCTTCCGCTTCAATTCCACCGACACCCCAACCAAGAACAGAAAGTCCGTTCACCATTGTTGTATGTGAATCTGTTCCCACACATGTATCGCAATAAGCGAGAGTTGTTCCGCCCTCTTCTTTTGTCCACACAGTCTGAGCGAGATATTCAACGTTCACCTGGTGACAAATTCCTGTTCCCGGAGGAACTACGCGGAAATTTTTAAATGCTTTCTGTCCCCACTTAAGAAACTTATAGCGCTCTCCATTTCTTTCATATTCAAGCGCCATATTTTTTGTAAATGCATTTTCGTCAGCTGAATAATCCACGATAACAGAGTGATCGATAACCAGATCCACCGGAACGAGTGGATTAATCTTCTGTGGATTTCCACCGACTGATTTCATCGCATCTCTCATAGCTGCCAGATCCACTACTGCCGGAACTCCAGTAAAATCCTGCATCAGAACGCGTGCTGGATAATAGTTGATCTCGCGAGTTGATTTTTTATTTTTCGTCCACTCACCCATCGCCTTGATATCGTCGGTGTAGACTGTGAAGCCATCTTCATTGCGAAGAAGGTTTTCCATGAGGACCTTAAGTGAGAATGGAAGGTTTTTTACATCACCCACACCAGCTGCTTCGGCGGCTTTAAGTGAAAAAATATCGTAGCTCTTATTACCGACTTTCAATGTCCGGCGTGACTTAAATGAATCGACTCTTTTGGTCTCCACTTGCGAACTCCTCGATGAGAAAAATTGTTGAGTTATTTTAATACTCATAGGGAAAAGTGACTATGAATATTCATTCCCGAGCGAATCACTTCTTCAGTATACGACCAACTGAAGATTCCTTATGATGACTTTTCACGCGACGTATAAAGCAGGGGGAAGAATGAAAATAACGAGAGAAAATCACGCACACTATATGGGACGACTGGCACCACTTCTTCTTGCCGCCTATGTTGCTCAGACCTGGTGCTATTACAGATATCTCTCACCTGCCCTGGCCCATGATATTTCAATTTTTCTGGGTGCTGGTCTCATTCTCATAGCTGCCGCATTCCTGATCCATGATTTCTGCTATGTTGCCACTATTCACGCTAACCATATCCAGTTTAACCTTCACCCATTCCCCTACAAGGAAGAGATTCTCTTCCGGGATATTGAGGAAGTCGAAGTCGTTACAACCCGTTTCCCGTTTTCCCACCTGAAACTCACGACGGACGAAGGGAAAAACATCTGGTTGTATAACGTAGATGAGGCCCAAAAGATCGCTGACAAGATCAAAAGTCGCCGTTAATTCTAGGATTCAGGTCTTTTTCATGCTTTCCGATAAGAAGGCATGAGTAAGACCACTCCTTTCATCCTTACCCGCGAAAAACACCTCGACCACATGGTAAAAGTTGTCCCTTTCATCGCTCTGATGTTCGGGATCCAGAGCTATATCCTGACAAAAATTCATGCAGGCATGGGCGGCGCCGCTGTTTTCGTCCTGGCGGGATTTCTGATCGCCATGATTACTGCTTTTGTGACTTACGACGTGAAGCACCGGGTAGCATTCTTGAATGATCATCTGGAAATGGGCTTCCTGGGTCTTTCAAAGAAAATTTCCTATTCCGATATCATTTCCGTTCATATTTCAGAATCCAATCAAGCCTTTGCTTCCGTTATTCTCAGAACTTCTAATTCCAAGCACACATTTTTCTTTGTGGATGATGCCGACGGAATCAAGGCCTTCATTGAATCTCACAAGCAAACTGAATTCAAAGCCGCTGCCTGATCCTTTCCCTCTGATTGCAGTTTGCGCATAAAAGCCTGATGTTACTTACTGAGCTTTTACCACCTAGTGCAAATGGTTTTCGATGATCAAATTGAAGCCCGAATACACTTCCGCATTTCACGCATTTTTTATCTCTGAGATAGACTTCGCGTTTAGTGGATGACGATGGAACTCTGGATTCAGAGACATTAGGTTTTCGAGGAACCTTTACTAGTTTAAATTTTTCGCGCTGAAGTTCTGCCAGCGCATTTATAATCGCTTCGGAAATAAGCTCTTCTGAAGTTTCATTTGTTCCTTTCAGGCATCGATACTCTTTAACTTTCTCCATGGTGGAATCGTTAATCCAAAGACAATGCTTCTCCTCGACATGGTGATCGCCCAGTTGCATTAGCTTAAGATCACATTCCCTCTTAGAAAGTCCCTCAACTTTTGCGATAATATCTTCTTTTTGTACGCTTCCCTGAATGTGGTTTTCCCTGAAAAATTGAGAAAGACTAGCTACATTCGTAAGGTTCAACAATCCAGCTTCAATTTTCTTTTCAATAGATGGTATTTCACCAAGTAATCTTGCTGATGAAATCCTCCTATGAGCGGAGCCAGCAGAATATCCTAACTCGCGAACGCAATAATCGAATAAGCTGGAGAATCCAAGATCCGAGTAAAGTTTCCTGCTATCTATCTCTTTGAGGTGATGGAGGACTTTCACTGTGATTTCTCGTTCTGCCAGTGCAAGCTTGCGTGTGTTTTCTAATAAAGTTTTGTCAGTGAGATGTTTTAGATTCATGGCCCGAACTTAATAGACGCAGAATCAGCAGTCTAAAAAATCGAGACCCACTTCAAAGAAATTTCATTTTTAACTTCCACCGGTGGAAGTCAAACTTAAGACTTAAATGTTCAATGCCCGATTATCAGTCGCGGCCAGACACGCTTCTTTGAATCCTTCTGAATAAGTAGGATGTGCGTGGGAAATGCGACCGATGTCTTCAGCAGAAGCACGGAATTCCATTGCAACCACCGCTTCACCGATCATGTCCGCTGTACGCGGGCCGATCATGTGAACGCCAAGAATTTCATCAGACTTTTTATCAGCGAGTACTTTGATGAAACCATTCTTCTCTGCAGACGCAGCAGCGCGCCCGAGTGCCAGGAATGGAAACTTTCCTGTCTTGTATTCGATGCCTTTCTGCTTCAACTCCTGCTCGGTGTATCCGACACCTGCCACTTCGGGCCAGGTGTAAACGACACCCGGAATAAGGAGATAGTTGATGTGTGGCTTCTGACCAGCAATTGTCTCAGCAACGTAAACACCCTCTTCCTCAGCTTTGTGAGCGAGCATTGCTCCTCGAACAACATCACCAATGGCGTAGATATGAGGAACAGCTGTCTGAAGATGATCGTTAACTGGAATTCTTCCGCGCTCATCAACATTGAGACCCGCGTTTTCAAGTCCAAGATTTTCTGTATAAGGACGACGTCCTACCGCCACGAGACAGTAATCACCTATGAGTTCCATTTCTTCGCCTGACTTTGCCTTCGCTTTAACGATGACCTCATCACCTTTCCGGACAACAGAAGTTACTCCGTGACCCATATGGAATTTGATTCCGTCTTTAGAAAGAATTTTTTGAAGCTCTTTTCCGAGATCAAAATCCATCGCTGCGATACAAGAGTCAGCATATTCAACAACTGAAACTTCGGAACCAAGTCTGCGGAAAACAGAACCTAATTCAAGGCCTATCACTCCGCCACCAATGACAATCATGTGCTTAGGCTTAACTTCGAGCTTAAGACCCTCAGTGGAAGAAATGATTCTTTCCTTGTCGAGAGTCACTCCCGGCAAGCTGGAAGGCTTAGAACCAGTAGCAATAATACAATTCTTAAATCCAAATTCCTGATCATTAACGACAATTGAATTTTTAGTTTTAAAAGAAGCGTGGCCAGTAAGAACAGTGATCTTGTTTTTCTTCATAAGAAAAGCAACACCACCAGTGATCCCCTTCACAACTCCAGCAACCCGTTCACTCATTTTCTTTACATCAAGCTTCACTCCACCGGTGATGATTCCATGAGAATCAAAAGTGTGAGTCGCTTCATGAAATTTTTCAGAAGAATCAAGCCATGCTTTCGAAGGAATGCATCCCACGTTAAGGCATGTTCCTCCGAGAGTTGGATATTTTTCAACAATCGCTACTTTCATCTTGAGCTGAGAAGCGCGGATAGCAGCGATATATCCACCGGGGCCGGAACCTATCACTACGAGATCAAACTGTTCCATAAATTACACGTCCAATAAAAGTCTAGAAGGATCCTCGAGCATTTCTTTAACTGTCTTGAGGAATGATACTGACTCACGACCATCTACGATTCTGTGATCATAAGAAAGAGCGAGATACATAATCGGACGAATTACGACCTGACCATTCAGTGCTACCGGACGTTCAACGATATTATGCATACCAAGGATTGCTGACTGGGGAGCATTGAGAATTGGTGTTGAAAGCATTGATCCGAAAATACCACCGTTAGTGATAGTGAATGTTCCATTCTGCATTTCATCGATGGTGATTTTTCCGTCACGAGCGCGGGTGGCAAGCTCAATGATTCTCGATTCAATTTGCGCCATTCCCATCGACTCAGCATTTCTGATTATAGGAACTACGAGTCCGCGCGGAGTGGAAACTGCAACACCGACATCAGCGTAATTATGATAGACGATTTCAGTTCCATCAATCATCGCATTCACGGCCGGATACATTTTAAGCGCAACTGTACACGCCTTGGTGAAAAAGCTCATGAAGCCCAGACCCACACCGTGTTTTTCTTTGAATGCATCTTTGTATTTTTTTCTGATTTCCATCACAGCAGACATATCGACTTCATTGAAAGTCGTAAGCATAGCTGTTGTGTTTTTTGCATTCACGAGCCGTGTAGCTATAGTCTTACGAAGACCAGACATCTTCTCGCGGCGAATTTCGCGCGAAAAAGAGCTTCTCATAGTTTCCTGGGCGAGACTCTTCAGTTCAGAGGGAGTTTCTGCCGGAGCAGAAGAAGCTCCCATAGCATCGCCTTTCGTTATTCTTCCATCGCGGCCTGAACCCTGAACTGAGTCGGGTGAAACACCTTTTTCGGCGAGGATTTTAGCGGCCGATGGAGAAGGGAAATTCTTATTTACTGCGGGAGCAGGTGCTTCTGGCGCTTTTGGTGCGGGATCCGCCGCAGCTGACGTTGCTGCATTTTCATCAACCTCAGCAATCTTGGTACCGATAGCAACAGTCTCGCCTTCTTTAACAAGAATTTTGAGTTTTCCTGCCTTAGGAGCCGAGATATCAAGTGTGGCCTTGTCTGATTCAATGGAACAGATCGCTTCATCAAGCTTAACCATCGCACCATCCTGTTTGGTCCAGGCAGCAATTGTAACTTCGGAAATCGACTCTCCGACCGCAGGAACTTTTACATCAACCATAACTATCCTTTTTAAACTAACTCAATTTTTTCAGCAAAAGCATTGTTCACGATCTTCGCCTGCTCCTGAGCATGAACGGAAGCATATCCGGTCGCTGGAGAAGCTGATGACTTACGGGCGATAAGCTTAAATTCATCAAACTGCGTGTAACGGCGAAGGAATGTGAAAGCACCCATGTTCTTAGGCTCTTCCTGAACCCAGACTTTTTCTGCGTTCTTGTATTTTTCAATCAGCTTCCAGCTCTGCTCTTCCGGCATCGGATAGAGCTGCTCCATTCTTACGATCGCAACATCCTTACGTTTATCCTTCTGCTGTTTTGCACGGAGATCGTAGTAAACCTTACCAGTGCAAAGAAGAAGACGTTTTACGTCCTTCGGATTTACGTATGAATCATCGATGATTTCCTGGAAAGTACCGTCGGTCAGGTCTTTTGCCGAAGAAACACAATCCGGATGACGGAGAAGTGACTTGGGAGTGAAAATAACGAGAGGCTTTCTGAAATCCCACTTCACCTGACGACGAAGAGCATGGAAAATATTCGCCGGAGTTGTGAGGTTAGCAACGACCATATTCCATTCAGCTGCCAGCTGGAGGAAACGCTCTGGGCGCGCATTAGAGTGCTCTGGCCCCTGACCTTCATATCCATGGGGAAGAAGCATTACTAATCCAGATTGTCTCTGCCACTTCGATTCACCTGATGAGATGAACTGATCGATGATCGTTTGAGCACCATTGGCAAAATCCCCGAACTGGGCTTCCCAGATGTTGAGAGACTGCGGAGATCCAAGTGAGTAACCGTATTCAAAACCAAGTACAGCGTACTCAGAAAGAAGCGAATTATAAATTTTAAAAGCACCCTGCTTATCAGCAACAGCACTCAGGAAATTATGGCGGGTATTGGAATTCTCATCCACGATACCAGCATGACGATGAGAGAAAGTTCCGCGGATACAATCCTGACCGGACATTCTGACATTGATCCCTTCCTGGAGAAGTGATCCATAGGCCATGAGTTCCGCCATCGCCCAGTCGAACTGGTCATCACTAAAGCGGGTCTTTCTTTCTTCAAGAAGTTTTTCAATCTTCTGGATTGGTTTAAAATCTTTAGGGAGTGTTGTCAGTGCTTTGAGAGTCTTCTCTAGCACATCCTTACTC
Source organism: Bacteriovoracaceae bacterium (assembly GCA_046595005.1). Classification (GTDB taxonomy): domain Bacteria; phylum Bdellovibrionota; class Bacteriovoracia; order Bacteriovoracales; family Bacteriovoracaceae; genus Peredibacter. The sequence continues at coordinate 111,295 of JBKJPL010000016.1, forward strand.
ACATTTGTCTTCGGAGAATAATCAAAATCCTTCGGTGTAGAACGGCGGAATGATTTCCACTGCTCTTCCGGTTTCTGATACAAATATGGGAGTGGCTTTTGTTTTACAGAATTAAACCTGTCCTGAAGAAGATTCTTGAACTGCTCTTCCATCTGAACGGCCAATTGTGCTTCAATCTGCTTCCCTTCGATGAGCTTATCTTTGTAAACTTCGCGCGGGTTAGCGTGCTGAGAAATGAGCTTGTAGAATTTCGGCTGGGTAAATCTAGGCTCATCACTTTCGTTGTGACCATGCTTACGATAGCAGACCATATCTACGAAAATATCCTTGTGGAATTTCTGACGGAACTCAGCCGCCAGTTCAACTGCGTACACGACGGCCTCAGCATCATCACCGTTCACATGAAGAATCGGAGTTTCCAGAACGCGTGAGACAGAAGTTGAGTAGATTGAAGAGCGGGCATCATCGAAATCAGTTGTGAAGCCGATCTGGTTATTAATTACGAAGTGAATCGCCCCACCGATATTGTAACCCTTGAGACCCGACATCTGAACTGTCTCGTAACAGATTCCCTGGCCCGCGACAGCGGCATCACCGTGGATAATAATTGGTAAAATTTTATCCGGATTCTGATCATAAAGAGTATCACCCTGAGCGCGTGAGTAGCCTAGAACAACAGCTGACACTGCTTCAAGGTGAGAAGGATTTGGCATAAGCTTTAAATAAACTTTCTGGCCGCCCGTAGTAGTTACCTGAGAAGAATATCCCATGTGATATTTCACATCGCCGTCACCCATGGTGAGATCCGGAGTCGCTTGACCTTCAAATTCATTGAAGATGTAGTCATAGGTTTTCCCCATGATGTTTGCGAGAACGTTTAAGCGTCCACGGTGGGCCATTCCGATGACAACTTCTTCACATCCCAAAGAAGCAGAAGAGTTGATGATGGCATCAAGAGCAGGAATCGTATTTTCGCCGCCCTCAAGTGAAAAGCGCTTCTGACCAACATATTTTGTGTGGAGAAAATTCTCAAAAGCGACAGATTCATTGAGCTTCGAGAGAATGCGTTTTTTCTTTTCGATCGTGAAATTAGTATTTCCCTGGCTGCTTTCAAAGCGGGTCTGGAACCATTCACGTATCTCAGTGTCGTTTGAGTGCATATACTCTACACCGATATTTCCGCAGTAAAGGCTCTTCAGGCGGGCGAGGATATCTTTTAGTTTTGCGTTTTTAAGACCCAGAAGCTCACCAATAGCAAAGCTCTCTTCGAGATCTGAGGCCACAAGACCATGATCTTCAAGATCAAGTCTTGGAAAACGGTTTACTCTCTCGCGGATCGGGTTTGTGGTAGAAACCAGATGACCACGTGAACGATATGATTGGATCAGACGATAAACTTTAAATTCTTTTCCGAGATTTCCAACAGCAGTTGAGTCCTGGGAAGTCGAAGCGGGCTGGGCCAAAGCAAAGTCCACACCCTTAAAGAACTGACGCCAGCTGGTATCCACTGAATCGGGATTTCTTTTGAAGTCAGCGTAAAGAGAATCAATGAATGTATTGTCGGATGAAGACACGTACGAAAAATCGTTCATAATTATGAGCTCATAAATGTGGGTTTAACTTCGGATCGTAGTATAAAACAGCGATCATCCGGTGAAAATCATAAATCCAAGAAATTTCATGAGTTGCCTCTTTGACAGGAGCGGTGCGGCACACAAGAAAATAGACATCACAAAGTCATCCAACTACTTTTATCTGGTAACAAAGGATGAACATGAAAACTGCCCTCTTTCTTTTCATGCTGGTGCTCTCGACAAATTTATTTGCTCACACTGCGCCAAAACGCTCTAATCCCATCCTTCGTTTCGTTGCTCAGATCAAAATCCTTCGTGAAATAGCTCTCTACACTCTGATTGAAGAGCGTTGTTATCGGTATATGCATAAGCAGGATCGTAACTCCTGCTTTGAGGCCGTTGATCAGAAAATAACTCTCCTTGATTTTGATCTTCTTCTTGAGAAGGGAAAATCGACACCCGTTCTGCTTGATCAGAAAGATTCCGGATCATTTGTTTTTGTTGCTTTCAAGAAAGATTTTCTTCGTCTTCTTTCCGAGCAAAAAATTGAAACTTATCTCGAGCTCGTGAATTCCGAGATGACGAAGTACCTTATCGGTCAGAAGAAAACGGCGCCGAATCTCTGGGAAATGTCGCTCAACTTCTTTGGATCTGAATTTGAAGCTGCGCGCGCGCTGGCAGTTCTTTTCCAGGATACATCACATGTAAAACTTCACCTCGCCTACCTGGAAATAAGCGGTCAGCAGGGTACGACTTCATGGTTTGATTCCAATCGTGAGCTTCTTGGAAGAACAATCGACACCATGAATATGGTTCTCGATGCGAATGGTGAAGATTTTCAGGCACTTTTTTATCCAAGAAATGTTCAGGCGAAACTCAATCGCACGATTTACCATTTCTACGTCCCGACATATCTCTCAATGGCACTGAAAAGAAGAGGAGTGCCAGAGCGCTTCTCGTTTATCGCTCCCCTCATGATGACTCTGACTTATGAATTTGTGACCGCGGCTCCTGACTTCAGATACCTCTTGAAGGATCCGGCAGTTGTTGAAGAGTATTCACTGGGAGATATTTTCGGAAGCTACAATGGAATCTCATTTGCTTCGGGTCGCATGAGCAGAGTTCTCTCGCTTGAAGAACTCAAATCGAATTTCAGAATTTCCACCGCAAAAGGTGTGGAAGCCCTTATCCGCTGAACTGATTTAAAAACGTGCTGACTTCTTTTACGACCTGGGGAGGAATTTCATGTCCCCCCTCAAACGTACTCAGTTTCCCCTGAAAATTCATTCCCTGGAGCTTTCTTTCAAGTGCTCTCGCCCCTTCCATATCGAGAACCGGATCTTTGGTTCCGTGGGCCTGATAAAAAGGAATACCACGAGCGGCCTTGGGAAATTTTTCTTCGGCAAGAAGATTACCGGAAAGAAGAATGAGGCCATCCACTGCAAAACTGTCCTTCATCGCGAGATGAGAGGCACACATCGCTCCCTGTGAGAAACCACCGAGAATAAGCTTCTTGTGCTTTTTCATGATGTCCAGGATGAAGACTTCAAGCTGACCCAAAGTTGCATCAAGCTCAGGCGGAATGTATCCCGCCATCTCTCTGTGGCGACCTTCTCTGATAGCACGCTCAAGGCCCTCGATATCGATCGAAAACCACGAACGACCTTCATAATACCCCATAGGAAGCGACTGAATGCCATTCGGAAAGTACCAGTTGAATTGATCGCGATGCCAGAGCTCCCAGAGGGGAAAAAGATCGTTCATATTGGCGCCGTAGCCATGAAAGAAAATCACAGCAGTATCAGCACCATCTGCTTCTAGAGCAATGGTCTCTACTCCCTGGATGGTTTTCAGTTCACGCTTCATTCTCTGGTCCTGATCTTGATGAACGGAGGATTAACCTCGATTCTTGGATCCTTGATTCTTTCTTTCAGTTCCTTCATCACCAAAGACGTTACCGGAAGGATGCCGAACTTGATAAGATCTACGCGAATAACAATCGTTTTTAATTCATCTTCGTAGTGAACCGCACCCCATGTGCGAAGGCCCGCCTTCACAACATAGCTCGCCAGAAAATACATGTAGAAGTCGCCATCTTTTACAGTGAGGGTGAAATTCTTCAAGGGCTGCTCTTCTTCCGGCTGTGGAAGGCGAGCGAGTACATCAATGAGGAACCCATCTAACGGAACATCGAAGCGATCAGCTTCTGCTTTCATATTGTCGCGACAGTCTTCCATCATCTGATTTTCAAGATCAGGAAGCTCAGAATTTCCCTCACAGTGAACATTGGCATTACGGAGTAAAAACTCTCCCCCCATCGTCATCTTACCCTGCGCGATCGAGAGATCATGAGCGCCGTTTCCGGCACTGAGATTCATCTGATTTAAAGTGAGCTTTTCAGCATCCATGAGAAACTTCCACGGTTTGATCCATGTGAAGTCGAGCATGGGAGTTTTAACTACGAGGGTCTCCCCGATCTTTTCCACTTCAAGTGGATGGTTCACGGATTTAGATAAACCGATTTCGATTTTATCAACCGATCCCACACCTTTTGGTGATGTGTATTCAAGCGAAAGATTTTTTACACCAAGGTGTTTTAATCCTGCGTGAGCAGTGGAACTCATAAGAATGAGAAGAATGAAAAGTGCGCGCATAATTTATCCCCTTATTGGTGATAAACTATTTTCTTTTTTTTGCGTTGAAGTCGGCAAGAAGCTTTTTGATCATCAGCACTTCTTGTTTCATATCGGGGTGTTTGGCATTAATGCGGACGAGTAACTGGTTAATTTGATGGTCGAGGAGTTTCATATCGCTCAGCATCTCAGAGAGAAATTCAGTCTTAAATTCTGCAACTCCGACCTTGACCTCAGACTCAATTTGAACGCGTCTCATTTCTTCGCGCATCTGAACTACGGATTCGCTTTCGAAATCATATGATGTCTCAAGCGCACTTGAGCCTACGATCTGAGGACGTGGCATCGCAGGTTGAGATGCTTGTGTTTGTTGTGGTGGCATCGGACGACGAACAGGTTGTGGAGCTCCAGGAGTTGCAGCTGCACGTGCCTCATCAATTTTTCTGATCTCGGCTCCAGGTGAACGCGGAGGAGATGGGCGTGCAGCAGGCTCTGCCCCTTGTGGAGCAGGACGAGCAGCAGGGCGCGGTCTTGAAGACACATCTGGTGCCTGAAATTCCAGGTCCACATCTTGCGTCAAAGTCTCGGCCTTCTTCTTTTTTAACGCCTCTTCTTCGTCTTCGAATTCGAGGTTTAAGTCATCAAAGGGCATTTTTTTACTCACCTATCCTTAGTGTACTTATCGGAAAACACAGTTAAAACTTGAACATACCGGCGAATTCCTTAAGCCCTATGGGCTTTTCTCCGAGAAGACCTTGAACCCATTGGAATTTGAGGAGTTTTTCATGTCACCCGATGACGAAGATGACAAGCCAACGGTTGTCCTCGACCTGAATGCACTAAAAAAGCAGAAGCTCGCAGACGATCAAAAACTCGCATTTATCGAGAGCGAAATCGAGTTTGATGTCCTCTCAAAATCTGATTCTGAAACCCTGACTAATATCGGAACAGTCCGCAAAGAAGATCAGGTGAAAGTCGTGCTTTTTGATTTTCAGTCAGACTTTTTCCAGAAATCTATCACTCAATTTCCAGCTGGATTTGATTATATCATGGCAACAACTCTCGATGAGCTGAACAACTGTCTTCGCACGAAAGGTTTTCAGATTGTGGTGATGAATTACGATGTAAATGCCAAGGCCGTTAACCAGTTATCTACACAGATCAAACTAAAATTTCCCGACAGCAAGGTTCTCATCATGGCCCGTTCAGTATCCCCGGAGAAGGCGAAAATCCACGGGCAGACTCCGGCGGGAGCTGCAGGCTATTATCAATTACCGATCGACGCTCAGAAGATTCAGGCAGAGTTTCAGAAAATTTCGTTGAAGTAGTTCTCTCTAGGCTTTCTGGGGACAAGAACGGGCCATCGCGGTCAAGACGATGGCCGTATTCTATCTGGGAGGAAATCAAGGCCATTGATTTCTGGACACACATTCGCTCCAACTCAGTTTTTCGTCAAAGGGGATTTCAAGAATTCTTGTGACGGAGAATCCCAATCAGAGTGTTAGCCCGGCCAATGGCAAAGCTTACTTGACCATCACTGTAGGACATAGAAACATAGGTGAATGGAAAAACAGTCACTTAAATATATTTTGTTTAGCACCTGCCTTTTGGTCTCTCAGGCGCATGCCCAGTGGGAACGTGGAACTGAAGTCCACACTTCTCGTGAAAATATCTACGGTCTTTCTGAATCACAGTTAAAAGTTTCTGTGATGGCCGGAAGAAAGCACGCTCTGTTTTATCCAGTGACAGTAACAAGCCTTCTCATTCCTTATGAACCGATGAAGACGTTTTTCAATTCCTCAGAAAACGATCCAGTAAGACAGCTCCTCTTCCGTCTCGCACAGACAGTCACTCCATTTAAATCGATGACTGAAGTTTATAACTGGCTCGGAATCCATCCGTATCCCGCGCAGGAAGATGCCAGAAATCCAAATCCCCTTCCACCACTAACTCTGCGTGAGCGCGAGCTTCCGATGGGAGCAACTCTCCTCGATTCACACGGTAGAAAGGGCATGACTTTCAGCTGTGCCACCTGCCACTCAGCAGATCTCTTCGGCGTAAAAGTTCTGGGTCTCACGAACCGTTTTCCACGCGCCAATGATTTTTTTCATGAAGGGAAGCGAGTTGCTCCTTATGTGAACTCGTATGTCTTCCGGGATATGCTGAAATCCACAGAAGAAGATCGCCTGATGATGGTGGACTCAAAAGATGCCATTCGCTATGTAGGTACAAAACAACCAGCAGTACTTGGTCTAGATACAAGCCTTGCTCAGGTAGCGATGTCACTCTCCCGCCGTGCTCAGGATCCTTACGCAACAAAAACTCCGGATTCTTTCAAGCGTCCCCGTCCTAATAAGCTCGAAAAAATGATCGCGGACTCCAAGCCCGCTGTCTGGTGGACAGCGAAGTATAAAAACCGCTGGCTCTCAGATGGATCAATCGTTTCAGGTAATCCGGTTCACACGAATTTTTTGTGGAATGAAATCGGCCGCGGAACGGATCTTAAAGTTCTCGAGAAGTGGCTCCTCGATAATGACAGTAAAATCCGCGAGCTGACTGCCGCAGTTTTCGCGAGTCAGTCTCCACGCTATGAAAAATTCTTCGGGATTGAATCACTCGATATCGATAAGGCCAAGAAAGGTCAGAAGCATTTTCAGATGGCCTGTGCCCGCTGCCACGGAACATATACCAAAGGCTGGAACCAGACTCACGCAGGAACTCTTTCTGATTTAGAGCTTATCCAGAACGTGAACCTTACCTATCACAAGATCACTCCGGTTCGCGATGTGGGAACTGATCCCGGAAGATATCTCGGGATGAGAGAATTTGCTGATTCCCTTAACTCTCTTCAAATTTCAAAATCAATCGGCACTGTAGTTGAACCTCAGAAAGGTTACGTTCCACCGCCACTTGATGGAATCTGGTCGCGCTGGCCATATTTCCACAATAACTCTGTTCCCAACCTGTGTGCTCTTCTCACGAAGGCGTCCGAGAGACCAGTTACTTACTGGGCCGGGAAGGCAAATGATCGGAATACAGATTTTGATCAGGACTGTGTCGGTTACCCACTTAATGAAAAAACTCCTGTTGCCTGGAAAAAGAACAAAGACTATTTCTATGACACCCGAAAAGAGGGACTTATGAACACTGGTCATGACGAAGGTATCTTTATCAAAAATGGTGTGGAGATTTTCACTCTGGCGGAGAAATCAGAACTTATCGAGTTCCTGAAAACCCTTTAGTAAACGCGGTAAAGCGCCTTCACGAATTGAATGGCAGGCAGCCCGATCTTCGGAATGTTTTGAAGCTGGGTTTCTTCAAAGATACGTTTAAATTCTTTAATACCTGATGGCAGAATTGCAATTGCTGTGTGAATTTTCCAGTTCCCTTCAGGATCCTGCCTGAATAAACCAAATGTCAGCTTCAGGTCTTTAATCAGCTCATAGTCGATATCATTAGGTATTGCTCTGAGAATAAAGATTACTGACATGACTTCACTCACATATATTTCATGCTGATCAATCTCTTCTTTAGTGTGAACCCCATCAGGAGATTTTGAAGGAGGAATAGGAAGAAGCCTTTTCGCTTCATCATAGAAGAACTGTCCATCCGTTAAGACATTGACCATGCTGCCGATCTGAACGGATCCAAACTGGCCTTCATTCGCTTTATAAATTTTTCCACAAAAGTATTTTTCAGTGTCTAAAGTACATTTGATATCAGTAAGAAGATTCCCGAGTCGCTCTTTACTCACAATATCTGTTTCCGGAATTAGATACGTCGGCTTTGGGGCTTCAACTTTCTTAACTTCAACTGGTTTTTCCAGAGGAATCTCTTCACCAATCTTGGCATTCTCAACCGGCCCGCGCTCCACATGATAAAAGTTTATGTAGGCCGCGATACCAACAAGACCGACAACGATAAACTTGATCTTTTGCCACTGTTTCTTTTCCTGAATGCGCTTACTTTTTACTGTCGGTTTTCCAGTCTTCTCAGGAGCTTTTTTCTTGGCGATCGTCTCCCGACGTTTCACGAGATCAGAAGTTTTGGCCTTCTGAAAGTCACTAAGTGAGATCATCTTCGTGGTCTCTTCAGCTCCCCTTCCCTTGGGAGATGCTGACTGCTCATTCAAATTAAGGGCCGGGATCTCAAGAGATGATTCTTCTGTTAATTGCTCTTCGTCTGAAAGAAGAGTGATGAGAATAGAATCACCAAGGCGCACTGGAAAAAAGGATGTAAATTCAGTTCTTCTTCCAGGAACCAGGCGTTCTTCATTGATGAAGGATCCATTGGTAGATCCCTGATCAATAACATAATAATTGTCGCCCTCAGAAAGTATGATGAGATGCTTACGGCTTACCTTCGTTCCATCAATAATGACGTCACAAGTTTCGGCCGACCCGAGAACAATCTTAGGTTTGTTCAATGGATAAATCAGCGGCTCTTCAGAATTGCCGACAAGAATTTCAATTCTCATTGATTAGATATTATCTGATAACAAAGATTTAGCAAGTATAAGACTTTAAAAACACTCAGCTTTGATTTTCCCGTCAGTACCAGTATTGAGTCGAACTTGCTGTCCAGGTAAGCAATTACTTTGGGTGAAATCGAACACCTGATTAGTATCAATTTTCTGTTCGACCGGCACACATTTTACCGAACCAATGCTCGTCATCTGAAAAGGGACTTCTCCGTAAGGACAACGAATGGACTTCAATCGACATTCGGTACCATCCCAGAAAGCGGCACCAGACGTGAGGCTGGTACAAAGAACCTGTTTGGCAGTGGTGCTTGCTTCAGCAATGATCGGACCACAACTGGTAATAGTGGAACCAGTGGCCTCTACTTTCATTGTGATCTTCTTGGTAATTCTTTCGTTCGCCCCGGCCTTCCGGCTGCCAAAGTCTCTCTTCTTGACATCAAAAACCAGAATCAGGTCAACCAGCTTTTGAGTTGCAGTATCGCTTTGATTTCTCTGGAGCGAAATTCCCCCCAAAGGAATCCGGAATCCATCATAATCCTGATTATGCTGAAGAAGACTTACCGTTGCAGTCCCCAAACGATTGGTCATACGGAGGACTCCGTCTCCATTGTAGTAATTCCCGGCCGCAACCGGAGTTGCTACTGGCGTCCCAATCATAGTTTTACCGACGAGAATAGATTTGCAGCTATTGGGATCATTTAAATGAGTCGAAATCAGGGCAACAGCTTTGGAAACCTCTCCCCGAAAACGAATGTAAGTCTCATTGGAAGCAGAGTTTTCCATAAGGCGCATGGTAACCAGACTCACGCCTCCCATAAGTCCCATGGCAACCATGATCTCTGTGAGGGAAAAGCCACGATAATTCAGAAGGTCTTTTAATCGCATTTCGCCTTCAACCTTTTAGTAACGGTATCGTATTCCATTCGCACTAAAGCCCCTGGAAGACATCCAGTTGACTGCGAAAGATCTGTAGCTGGGCTAACTCCATAAGTGAGCGACCGGCAACGGACAGTTCCGTCAGCATTAATCCCATCGATCACCAGGTTCGCATCGGTACAAACTTTAACCGGAGCACTGGTAGTTCCTCTGGCAACACAACCTTGGGTGGCATCATCCCAGACCATAATATTCCCGACTGAAGTCACCTGAGTCATAGAACCGCATATGTCATTCTGAAGATTATTAATTGAACTTTGCTTACCGGCAACACACTCCTTGAACAGCCTGCTCGAGGGAGTTGTGTTCTGACTAAACCTCAACATCAAATTGATATCTTTTGATACTGAATAAACTTTCTGGGCCCGGGAACCTGCCCACCCAGGAACGTCACTGGGGGCCTGACCATAAGTAATTTTTAAGACTGCAGGACCAGTTCCATCCGGAGTGGACTTCCATGAAATATCGGTAATCTTCCACAAATAAGTACCCGGATTGATCCAAATATTCTCTCCATACGAAGTTGCAGCAGGAGTTGTCATTGAAGGAGAGGCATCGTAATCAACGTTAGTGGAAGTACAGCTCGTACAGTCCATTATGTTTGCAATATCAAATGATGCCATCTGTGTAGGATTATAATTCCAGGCCCCAGCCAAGGTTGCATTACATGTATTTTCGTTCTGTAACATCTTTGTGAGCATCTGGTGAAATTGAATAAGCTCCTGCTCACCAACCACTTTAGCTTGTGCCTGTCTCTGATCTTTAAACATCCGGGCACCGGCAAGACCAATGCCTGCGAGAATTGCACCACCGACCATGACCTCAGACACTGAAAAGCCGGCGCGAAGAAACCTATGTAGTTTCAGAGTAAACAAAATAAACTCCCATGATATCTGATAATTTTAAGGCATATCCTGAAAATCTCAAAGAACCCTCTAAAAGGGGTGCTATAAATATATTCTCCGACAAATTGCCTCAAGAAGTAGGCACAAGTCATTTTCCGGCCCAAGAAATAAGCGTCCTTCCACCCCTAGAAACTTTTCCTGTCTGTGTAAGCAAAGTCGGATAAAATAGTCTCATGCGATCACAATGGCTCGAATCGGGCGTATCCATAATTCAAGGGATGGTAGTTTCAGCTGTACTAGCTGGGTCGGCCCTGATCACAACCCGTATGATCACTACTCAGAAAATGTCTGTGAAGTCTGCAGAGACCAAAGATCACATCATGCAGCTGCATAAGCTCATCTATGCTGATCTACAAAACCGTGAACACTGTCTTATGACATTTGCTCCGGTTATCATGACTTCTCTTACTAGTTCGGCTTCTTCTAACGTTTCTCTCACACCGCTCATCATCCCCACCAGTATCATGGTAAAAGCTGAAAACTCTGTGACGGGATTACAAAGATACACAGTCAATAACGGCACGGCTTATGATCCCACCACAATCTACATGAACGGTAACGTGAGAATTAACAGCATGTCGATGCAGACCACTTCTAACTTAGGTGATCCGCAGCCATTTATAATCAATTATCGGAGACTGGAAGGTACTAAAAATGCCTCAAGGACGAAAGTTGGATTTGGTGGTTCGAGCATTTCAAAAACAATCTGGATACGACTTCAAAGACAACCAGGTGCGCTGAATACTATTAGTGGTTGTTATGCCGTTGAAAGGGCCACTGATGCAGATTCCCTTACTGGTAACGAAGATCTGAACATGCAGTTTTGTAATAATCTCGGTCAGGGTGGAAGTTTATATACCTGGGACGCCTCCAGAAACGCCTGTGTTTTGAAAAACAATATCTGTGGAACTAAAGAAGTCTTTGAAGGTATCAATTCTACCGGTTCGGCTGTCTGTCGCTCAATAAACGATTACCTTCCTTATCTCGTGAAACCCGGATCAAATCCATGCACCGGCACAAAAACTAAAGTAGCTATCGTCAGAGACCCGGTTACTAATAAGGTCTCTATCGAATGCTTCTAATTATTTTTGGATAATCACCGCAGCACTGACTTTGTCTTTTCCCCATCTCGAAATTTTTAAGAATTGCTCTTCCGGTATCGGAATATGAACGCGTGAAATGTGACCTTCATGATATTCATCGACCGTCTGGTCAGGATCGTGAATGTAGATAAAATGATCATCATAAGCTGTGATAACCACCCAATGGGGAACACGGTGAAAATCAAAATGATAAGTGGTGATGAGAACAATCGGGATGCCACCCGAATTAAGAATCTCTTTTATATCCTGGATCGTGAGCTTCTTCCGGTGAACAGGAATTTTCTTTTTCACAATCTGCATTTCCCAGCTTTTATTAACCAGCTCAATAATCTTTTTTTTCTCTTCACTTCTCACAGTATCGACAAAGAGTGTTTTAACGTTTGAAAGATAGAGCTCAGACTTAAACCCGCGATTGAAAGCGGCGATTGCCAGACCATGAGGACCACAACCGCCGTGGCCTGAGGTCATAAAAATAGTTGTAGCTTCCCGCCAGAGATCAAGTTCCTGGATGAGTGACATCTCTGTTTTTGGAGAAAAAGTTTTCATCGCCATAAGAAGGCAGGCAGGCCCACAAGTAAAATCTGTTCCCTGCTGATAATATGGGATTTTGAGACGGGGTTTCGCCTTCAGAGTTTTAATTCTTTTTTCAAAGCACCAGGCGGCCTTTCCATCATCGTAATAATCTTTCTTCACGGTAAATTTCCGGTACCCCAGCTTCCGGTAAAGAGCGATGGCAGGCTTATTGCTTTCTTTTACTTCAAGTCTTAAATACGCGCAGTCTTCTTCATCGGACGATATTTTTTCAAGATGATCAATGAGTTCAGTTGCAAGTCCTTGTCCCTGAAAATCTTTATGCGTGCATATCGAGTAAAGTCTAGCGAGACTCGTTCCGGCATTAATAAGTACCAGTCCATACCCGATCAGTTGTCCTTTGAATTCCTGCACAAGAAAAACAGAATGGGCATGTTTAATCATCCACTGAAAATTCCTGCGCGAGAGCTGATCATAATTAAACGTCGCTTCCTCGAGTGAAACCAGCTGAGACAAGTCTGACAGACGAGCTTTTCTAGTTTCTATTTCTTTTCTCTTTTTCACGGGCCGCGCCTCTGGGAAATGCCTTCCTTCTGCTATTGTACCTTTGGAGATTGAACGTGGCCAAGATCATTGTCATCGTCGAAAAACTCAAAGACTGGAATTCTTTTTATCCGGTTGAACAACTCATGACGCCTCAGGATTACCTCGTAAACTGGGACGAAAATCTTTACGCAGGTAAAGTTGGAAAAGAACGGATTAAGATCATCAATCTGTGTCAGAGTTTTAAGTATCAAAGCTATGGTTACTATTGTTCGCTTCTCGCCGAAGCGCGCGGACATTCCGTCATCCCTACTGTCAAAGCGATCAATGATCTATCAAGGTCTTTTCTCTACAGTCTTGATACTGGTGATCTCGATGAAGAGATTCAAAAATCCCTCAAGGGTCAAAATCCCGCTGACGGGTTTTCAATTTCCATATTTTTTGGCCGCACCGACTGCGTGCCACTTCACGATGTCTCCAGACAGATTTTTGATCTTTTTCCGGCACCAATTCTTCATGTCGACTTTGAATGGGACAAAAAGTGGAAGATTTCCGGAATAAGAACCGGGTCTTTGAATGCGCTTTCAAGCACTGATGAAGACAAATTTGCTGCTGCCCTGGATGAATACTCTGCGAAAATCTGGCGAAAACCCAAAGCAAAGAAAAAATTCCGGTATGAGCTAGCGATCCTTCACAATCCCCATGATCCCCTTCCTCCTTCGGACAGGAAAGCACTCTCCAATTTTATCAAGGCCGGAAAGGAGCTCGATGTTCAGGTCGAGCTCCTTGAAAAAAAAGATTACGCGAGAATCGCCGAATACGACGCCCTTTTTATCCGGGAAACAACAGCGCTCAATCATCACACGTATCGCTTTGCCAAGAAGGCAGAATCGGAAGGGCTCGTCGTGATTGATGATTCCATGTCGATTCTCCGATGTACGAACAAGATCTACATGCACAATCTCATGCATTCAAACAAGATTCATGCTCCCAGGACTGTCATCCTCTCAAAAGACAATTCAGAGCAATTAAAAACCGCCGCTAACGAGATAGGCTTCCCGATGATTATCAAGATCCCGGACGGATCATTTTCCAAGGGAATCTATAAAGTGGAAGACCCGGATTCCCTTAATCGCGTGACCGATGACCTTTTCAAAAAAACTGCCCTGCTTCTTGCCCAGGAGTATTTTTATACTGATTTTGACTGGAGAATCGGAATCCTGAACGAGCGCCCGATCTTTGCCTGCAAGTACTACATGACGAAAGGCCATTGGCAGATTTATGATCACGGTAAGACGAACACGAAGGGCTTTTCCGGACCTTCAGAGACTTTCCCGGTATCGAAAGTACCGAAGCATGTGCTGAACACTGCCATCAAGGTTTGCCATCATATTGGAGATTCTCTTTATGGAGTTGATCTGAAAGAGAAAAACGGAAAGGCCTATGTGATAGAGATCAACGATAATCCGAATATTGATACGGATGTCGAAGATGCGATTGCCGGCATGGATCTTTATCATAATATCGTTCACGAATTTGTCAGAAGAATTGAGGAGAGAAGATGAAGAAGGTCCTGGTTTTCGGCGGTACTCATGGAAATGAATGGACGGGTGTGTGGCTCGTTCAGAAATATGCTGACTCTTTCAAGAAGAAATACCCAAAGCTCGACCTTGAATTCATTTTCGCCAATCCTGAGGCCCACAAGATCAACCGCCGTTTTAAAGATGAAGACTTAAACCGCGCTTTCCAGTTTCTCGGTGAAAATCGACCAGATTCTTTTGAACACAAACGGGCAAAAGAAATTCGCGATCTGATTTTGAAGGAACCTTGCTTTGTAATCGATCTCCACACCACCACTTCCAGCATGGGAAAAACCCTCATCGTTACCGATTATAATCCCCTGGTCCTATGGCTTTCGCGCGAAGTAGAGGCAAAAGTGGCCGATACGAGGGTGATCGGTTCCCCCGATCCCAACAAAAAATATCTGGCCAGTCAGGTTCCATCGAGCCTGATGATCGAAGTAGGACCAGTTGCCAATGGGGTGATTGATCCCAAAGTTCTCGAAGGAACTGTCGCACTTCTTGACCAGTTATTGTTAAGCCTTTCTGAGGCACCTGCTCGTCCTGAGGGAGAGATTGAACTCTATGTGGAAGTCGAAGATGTGAAATATCCTCTCGATGAGAAGGGACAATTAAGTGCTTATATCCATTCAGGATTTCAGGGTAGAGATTTCAAAGTTCTGGACGGTGACTACACTCCATTCCGTAAGTTTTCGGGTGAGGAAATGACCTTCAAAACTCTTGGGCCGCGCTATCCAATTTTCATCAATGAAGCGGCATACTATCCGCAACATCTGGCCTACACATTGTGTGAAAAGCGGACGATTAAGTTTAACGCAAAGCCATAAAAAAGTTTACCCAAATCAGACCCGCATCAAGCCTTGAAAATAATTGAGTAAAACATCTTGCGGGACAAAAAGAGATTGGATAAATTTAATGGTATCAAATAGAAAATTACGATCATTCAATTTCTGTCATTTGGATGAATCAAAAAAGGAGAATCTCATGTCTAAGTTTATCGTTCTCGCTGCTCTTCTCGCTCTTTCTGTTGCTTGTAACAAAAAAGAAGAGTCTACAACAACTACTGAGTCTACAACTGTAGAGCAGACTGCTCCTGCTGAAACAGCTCCAGAAGCTGCTCCAACTACAGAAGCTGCTCCAGCTGCTGAAGGCGCTGCTGCTCCTGCAACTGACGCTCCAGCTGAACAGCATTAATCTTTAGATTAATTGTTCTAATAAAGAGGCCGGCTTCATGCCGGCCTTTTTATTTTTAGCTGGGCCTATCATGAAAATACTCCAAAAACTTTTGGGCGAGATGCCCGTATCACTTTTTCTTGAAAAGCATTTCACGCGCCTGCCATATTCTCAACCTGCCGGTGCCTCTTCCTTCACCGGTCATCTGGACTGGAAAGTAATCGAGAAAATAATCCAGGATGATAAATCCATTCTTCGCATCGTGAAAGACGGCAAGATGGTTAGTGATTACGTAAAGCTCACTTTCAGCGAAGCAAGAGAACGCTTCAATGCTGGGTGTACGCTGCTCGTGCGTTTTGCTGAAAAATCAGATTCGAATCTAAAATATCTGGCAGATGATTTTAGTCGTCCCTTCCGGACAGAAGTAGATATTCAACTCTACTGCACACCCGAAGGTCATAATGCCTTTGGATGGCATTACGATGTAGAAGAAGTTTTTATTCTTCAATGTCAGGGCAGCAAACATTACACTATTCGACCAAATACCATTCATCCCAATCCTCTCGTAAAATCGATCCCGAAGGATCAGGGTTATGAGTTGGAAAAGTCTTCCGCCGCTATTCAGGTAACTTTGGAACAGGGTGATTGGCTCTATATTCCTTCTGGCTGGTGGCACCGGGCAGAGACGAGGAAAGAATCGATGCACATCTCGATTGGAATGATGCCCAGATCAGCGATTGACCTTCTGGAGGCCTTTCCGGACTTTATAGTGGCCAATCCATTTTGGCGTACGAGAATGCCGGTTCACATGGAGTTTTCAAATGAAGAAGAAGAGTTGAAATTTTACCAGGAAGCCATGAAGAAGCTGGGACAGGATCTTGCTAAACAATTTTCTGATCCGGAATTTCTTAAATATTACCTTAATAACAAAAAGGATTAATCGCTAACTCCGAATAGGATATGGGATTCTTAAGGAGTATTTAATTACTGTTTACTGGATAAAAATAGCAATCGCTATGGCCTCTTCTTTAAATATCCTTTACAAGTGTTTCATGAATTTCAAAAAGATCATGTTGATTGAAGACGATTTCGATACTCAATTTCTTTTCACTGAGTGTCTTCGTGCCGAAAAATACGATGTCATCCCGGTTGATCACGGAAAAAAAGCTCTTGAATACATGGAGGCCAATGGTCTCCCTGATCTGATTTTAATGGATCTCAATACCCCATTTCTCACACCCGAAGAATTTGTAACCAGGATGAGAACTTTTTCCGATGGAATCAGCACTCCGGTGATTCTTGTTTCAGGAAAATCTGATATCGATGAATACGCTACGAAACTTGGGGCGTCGAACTTCATGAGAAAGCCATTTGATCTCGATCCGCTTCTCTCTATGATCTCAAAAACCCTTCACTGACCCTAATTCTTCACTTTACCCCTTGCAGAAATATCCCCGATTATTTAGATTGAAAGAACTTACAGTTTAGGGGGTATAGCTCAGCTGGGAGAGCGCTTGCATGGCATGCAAGAGGTCAGCAGTTCGATCCTGCTTATCTCCACCAAAATACAAATAGGGCCGGTTAACAACTGGCCCTTTTTATTTCCGGAACGATCAAACCACACCTAAGTTTTCTTAATCACTTACGAATGAGGGTCAATATCTCATCTCGTTCATCACTTCTTCTTTTGCCCCTACCTGTCTGGAAATTTCTTCGGTTTGCTCCAGAGTGCTCTATTGAATGCTCTGCAGGTAGCACGAAGTTTATCAGGTAGCAGTTTATGATAGCAAATCGTAGTTAACCATTGAGAGTTGTTGAATAGCGGACGCTGGCTTACAGAAAAAAGGAGTTCAAAATGTCCGCGACGCTCAAACTTACGACGACAGACCTCAAAGCAATCCGACTTCTAAGGGAAGAGAAAGGAATTACCAGGGATGATTTAGCTACGGCGCTTGGAGTTTCTTATAAGGCTGTGGAGAAATTTGAAAATGGAAGGCTACAATTGTCTCAGGACAAAAAGGA
The DNA here is from genome assembly GCA_046595005.1 of Bacteriovoracaceae bacterium. Lineage (GTDB taxonomy): Bacteria > Bdellovibrionota > Bacteriovoracia > Bacteriovoracales > Bacteriovoracaceae > Peredibacter. The sequence goes on from JBKJPL010000016.1 coordinate 128,778, forward strand.
AAAGCTTTTTAATGCACTTGGGCTGGATGAAAAGGAACTCAGGAGAATTAAAAAGCACTGGGTGGTAATTCCAAAACGCGTGAAGACTGTTTTAGAAAACTGCCAGAGACGGAGTTATCAAAAGGTAATTACCAAAGAAGTGAGAGTCCTTACCCATTTAAGGAAAAGGAAGAAGCTGACTCAGGACAGAGCTTCTGCACTTTGTGGTTATTCACGTCCCACTATAGGTCACATTGAGAGCGGAAGGATAGAAATACCATCAGAAAGAATCAAGCACATCCTAACTTGTTATGGATTCCGTCATGAGGAAATTGAAAGACTGATGAGCGAGGAAATTCTCAGGGAGGATGTACTTTCAGAATGCCATTTGATGCTTTCTGAATTGGCGGAAGATAAACTAAAAATTGTCCACGCTATGCTCAAGTCATTTTAGAGTTCTAGGGTTAAAGGTCACAGATTGTGACCTTTAACTTCTATAAGTCTTTTCTTGCGCGGCACAAATTTACATCCAAATATGAATTCTTGAGAATGATCAGAAGATTAGTTCCAGAGGGATACATGTTAGATTTTTTTATCGTCGTCGCCTGTCTTGGCATTAATGCATTCTTCTCTGCTTATGAAATGGCCTTTGTCACTGTTTCTCGCGAGGAGATTGAAGAACTGGATGAGGACAGCAGTACCAGAAAGACTGTTACCTTTTTCAAAAGAAAACCTGAACGTACTTTGTCTGTGATCCAGATTGGTATCACTTTAGTTGGCACTATCGCAGCAGCGGTAGGCGGTACCGGGGCTGTAGAATCCTTGGAGCCATTCATTGTTAATGAGTACGGGTTATCTCGATCTATTGCGGAAGCCATCGCAGTTACAATTGTGATCATACCACTTACATATTTCAGCGTTGTTTTTGGAGAACTTGTACCCAAGACATTTGCTCTTAAGTATCCATTAAAAATTATTGCCATAGGGACAATAATCCTTAGTTTTATAGACCGTATTCTATCACCCATAGTCTCGCTCCTCGAAATCTCCACTAACTTTCTACTTAAGATTATCGGTATTGGAGAAAATGCTCAGGAAGATGAAAGTATGGGTGAAGCAGTACAAATAGGACATTTACCAGAATACCATCAGCGTTTTGTGCAAAACCTTGTTTCCCTCAAAGGGAGAAAAGTCTCAAAAGCCATGATCCCCTGGGAAAAAGTTTCACATGTCAATTTCAGTGATACTGAAGAACTGGTGCGGAGAAAAGCAGCTTCTTTTTCCCATTCCAGAATACCTGTCACTGATGGCGACATCGTTGTTGGAGTTTTACTGAAAAACGAATTACCTGATTCGCAATATCAAGATCGAGTTCCATGGCAAGGAATTTTGAGACAAGCTGTAAAGGTGAAGGAAAATCAAAAAGTGCTTGAAGCTTTTCTGAAAATGCAAGAGAAGCAGACTCCTGTCGCTATAGTGGAAAATGACGAAGAGAAATACGTAGGGATCATTACAATTGAAGATATCATTGAAGAAGTTGTCGGTGACATTAAGGATAAAGCCGATTTCTCAATGACTTCAAAGCTTCTTTCAAATAGAACCCGGATCAATTTAAAATAGATTTTGAAGGAACGAGATATCTTTCGACTTGACTAAGGCTGGGGAATTCTGTCTATTTTGGAAGAAGAATTTCAAATGTGGAGCCTTCACCAAGTTTCGAGAAAACGGAAATCTTTCCTCGATGTAATTCGACTATTTTCTTAGTGATAAAAAGCCCGAGACCTGTGCCTCTAAAAGCCGTAGATTTTGCCTGCCAATATCGATCGAATAGGTGATCTTGATCATCTGGAGAGATACCCGGCCCAAAATCTTTTACTTTTATTGAAACGGAGTTAGCCGCTTTCTCAGTGCTAATGATGATTTCTGAATCATTCGGAGAAAACTTTACTGCATTACCTATGATATTGTTCATTACCTGAATCAGTCTCAGGTTGTCGCAATCTATAGAGATATCGTGACTAATGTTTGATGTCAGAGTAATATTCTTATTCAGTGCCAATGGGAGTGACTCTTCAATTGAAGCGCTTACAACTTCACCAAGGTTATGATTTTTCTTTTCAATCCTGAACTGACCAGCCTCCACTTTCACAGCATCAAGTAAATCTTCAATTAGCCTATTCATTCTTGATGCTGAATTCCTCATATTACCAATGAGTTTGGGTAATGAAGAAATCGCTTTACCGGAAGTGAGACTACGTTGAATAAGATCTGCATTCATAATTATCGATGCAACTGGAGATCTTAAATCATGTGAAACGACCGCAAGCACATTTTCTCTGGCCCGCTTTTCTAGATCGATGAAATTCTTCTGATCTCTTAAAGAGAGAAAACTAGCTTTGAGTGATTCAACAAGACTGGCAATCAGAAAGCCCACGAATAAATATACCAAAACACGGGTAACACTCGAGATCGAATCAAAAACCTGAAAATAAGGTTTTGAGAAATAGTAATCAATCCCCACGGATGTTATCAATGTATCTAAAAAAGCTGGTCCCTTGCCACCATATATGGCACTTAGAATAACTGAAAGAACCGCAAACGATGTAAAGGGCGCTCCGGCTTCGATCTGTTGAAATAGAATTACAGAATATAGTGTCGAGGCTGAGAGAACTATAGCAACAAAATATCTATTTAAGATGGAACGTTCTTTGGAAAGAAAATTTTCCCAAAATGATGGCGTTTCTTTTATAGATGCCATAAATGCCACCTTTCAAATCGTCAGAAAATCCAAAATATTAGAGCTGCAATCAAAGTTGGAATGAAAGCACTTATTATCAGCTTAACGGGACTAATCCCTTCTTTTCCAAAAGCCGGATTTAAGATTCCAAAACCCGCTGGGTTTGGTGCATTCGCAATGACAGTAAGGCCTCCACCAACAACGGCACCAGAAACTAAGGCGTATTTTGATGCGTCTGAAAGACCGGGAACCTGTGACCCCAGATAAGTCAAAGCTGCATTGTCCGTTACGGCCGTCAAAGAAAGGCTTGCAAGGTACAAAGGGAGCGCACTTAGTTTCATTAATATTGGTTCAAGCCACCAACGTTGTGGGCCACCTAGAACCACGAGTCCAGCAAGAAAGAAACCTACTAACATTCCCGATTTTAATTCAAGTGGTGTTTGAAATTCTCTTGTGACTGTGACAACTCCCAGGAAGAAAAGAAAACATCCAAGAAACACGCTTGAGTAGTGCGCAGTAAGCACAATCAAGATCAGAAAGAATAAATGTATCAGATAAACCCAAAGTGGAATCTTCAAGTTTATCTCAGGTGGTTTCCATTTCATGGAGGAAAGCTCATTTCGAAATCGGTAGACGACAAGAGAAGTGGATAAAAACGAGGAAAGCATTCCTTTCCAACCAAAATTTGCTGCCATGAAGTGAAGATCCCAGCCCCATTTTTCAGCGACCATGAGAACAGGAGGTGCCGCAAAAGGTGTGAGAGTTCCGCCGATAGATATGTTAACGAACAGAAGTCCAAGGGTTGCATACTTCAAAGACAAACTTGCCGTTTGATAAATCTGTTTAAATAGTACCAGCGCAACCACTGTCATTGCAGCAGGCTCAGTGATAAAGCTTCCCAACCAGCAACCTAGAGTCAAAGCAACGAAATAGAAGGATGAGAGTCCTTTGCCAGGCAGTGCCTTGGAAACAATCTTTATCATCGAGTTTGCGAGTTCCAGAATAGGTTTAGTAGAACAAACAGACATAATCACAAAGACAAAAAGAGGTTCCGTAAAATTTTTCTGTTGAATAAACTCTACAGCATGATGATGACCTGACGAGAGAGAAATAAAGACAACGAATATGGCGGCCCAAATCCCAAAAACCACTTCAATTTCACCGAGCAGATGAAAAAAATTCTCACCTGCAGAACCTTCAGTATATTTTGTAGCTAGATGTTGGAACCTTTTCACTAGAAAAGTATGCATCACGGCCAATGCAAAAAATACTGTACCTGCTATTTCAACGATTGAAGGGTTCAAAATGGACTCACTTTTCCAACCAGGGCTTTCTAATCATATCTTCATCACTGAATCATGGCGATCGCGGAGAAGCTTCCGCAGACCGGCAATTTATGAGTTCAAACAGTCGGGTAAATTTGCTGCGTTTAAAGATACTTCTTTTAGTAAAAATTGCGCGGTTAACGAATCCTGAACTGTCACTCATTTGGTGATACCTGTATCGCACTTCTCGCACTACTCTGGAATCTTCTAAAACTGTATGGCCATCCTCCAATAATGCCTCACCAAATCGCTTACCTTTTCCTGATTTCCGAAATGTGAATTCTGGAACCTTGAATGACTCATAGACAATATGACTGGTGCTAAACTCTCTTTCATCCAAATCATGAAAAGAAACTTTGTCAGGGGCAGTCTTAAGCATGAAGATCATTCTTTTCTCGGTATCACCAATAAGCATGCACTCTTTACCAGCAACAAATTTGCTACTTAGTGCGGGATTAATTACTGAAACTGGCGAAGATTTCTTAGTTTCCTTAGAGCAAGCAATTAAACTAACAAGTAATAGAAAAATTAAATATTTCATTATGTCCTCAATTTGAAGTTATTTAGATAAAACTCTAAAGCTCGCTCTTCGATTTTTTGCCCAGGCACTTTCATTTGAACCATGCTCAAGGGGAGATTCTTTACCCAAAGAAAGCGTCTTTAATCGATACCCCGGAACACCTTTAAGAACTAAGAATTGTCTCACAGACTTCGCCCTTCTTTCTCCAAGAGCAAGATTGAATTGAGCACCACCTCTTTCATCACAGTGCCCTTCAACCTGAATGATCACGTTTGGATGCTGTAAGAGTATCCTAATATTATGAGCAAGCTCGTATTTTGCTGCTTCGGTCAAGCGATCTGAATGCGTGTCAAAATAGATCGTGTGGAGGCCCCCGGCCGTACCACTATCCGAAGAACCGTCTTCAATAAAATCCGCCTTATCTACATTCGACTCAGTAGGAGAAATTTTTGAAGATTTAGTGGAACAAGATGAACTGATCAGAACGAGTAAAGATAAAGCGATAATTTTCATGAAAAGCCTTTTGTTATTCCGATATCTCGTTATTAAAATAAACGTAAATGCTATTGGTTGCTGATTCTGAAATCGAAACTCGCCATCCATACTTACGACAAATGGTGTTGACCCAAGCCAAACCAAGACCACAGCCTTTTTGCCCGTTCATTCTGGCATGATTGAAAGGGCTTCCTAGTCTGCTTAGAACATCCCCGGGAATACCTGGGCCTTCGTCAGAAACAAGAAGATAGTTGTCGTGACATTCAACTTTTATGTTGCCTTCACCATACTTGATGGCATTAACCACAAGATTTGATAGCAATTGATCAAAATGTATAGGATTGCAGAATACTTTCAATTCCTCTTTGAACTTGTACAAAAGCTCAATGGAGGAACCAGAGAAATTCTCCTTCAGACTCCCGACGATGTAGTCTGCTCGCTTACGAATAGAAACCGCATGAATCTCGGGCCTTGAAGGATCATTTTCAAAGGAAGCCCATTGAAGAAAGTCTTCGATGATATTCTCCATCCGGATCATTTCCTCATCTACATGTTGAAAGATAGCTGGATCAATGCCTTTTTGCAGGGAGAGAGACTCCACTTTGTTCTTTAGAATAGTTAATGGGGTTTTAAGTTCGTGTGCCATCATGGCAGACCATTTTTTCGTAATATTATGAGTCTCAGTAATTTTCACTGAAAGTTTATTTATAGAGTTCAGGAGTGCACTAAACTCATCATTAAACCGGTGAGAGGAAATATGATAGATAGACTTGAACTCATCTGTACTACCAGAATCAAGACTCTCAGCAAGAGCATTAACATGCTTGGCAAGTTCATTAATAGGTCGGAAGAGAAAAGTCGTTAGCAAATAAGTAATTATAGTGATGAATATTAAAATGATTCCGGCAAAAACAAATACTCTCTGACTTAGATACTTCCAGCGGAGCAGGCTTTGATTGAGGACCATTCCAACCTTGATAATTCTTCCTTGGTGCTTATCTTCCCGGGTTAGATATTTAATAAAGTATTCATTCAGCTCTACGTCTTCCCACTCCGAATATTTAGCTTCTAAGGCAGTGGGAGTTTTAAATATTTCGGCATTGTCATTTTTATAGATCAGTGAACCATCAATTGAGTAAATTGCGACAATAATGTTGATCTTGTCATCTCCAATAATCCCTTCGATATATTGGTCACCCATAACTTGAGGATCTTTTTTACCAACTTTTAGCTCACTATCTAAAAGTAACGTGGCATTTTGCTGAAGATTTAGCTCAATTAATCTCAAACGCTCCATTCGAAAAAAATGAAAATGAATTGCACTTATGGAAATAGCAGTAATGATGAGGACTATAAAAATAGTGGCGTAGAATTTAAATCTCAAGCCAATATCCTATGTTCCTCTTACTACAGACTTGAAGTTTAGAATTAATTTCGAGAAGTTTCCTTCTAATGTTCATCACTGTAACTTCAAGGACGTTTGACTCTATTTCCAGATTTGCCTGCCAAACTTTATCCATCAATTCAAACTTAGAAAACACTCGCCCTGGATTCTTGGCGAAAACATAGAAAAGCTCATACTCTTTCGAACTAAGAGACACTTTGTGATTCTCGAAAGTGACGTGCCTTTGGTTAAAATCAAGGATAGTCCCTTCTAGGTTCACATAGTTGAGCTGTTCAACTTTGCTAGATCTTCTGGTCAAGGCTCTTATGCGTGCCTTTAACTCTGTAATCGAAAAAGGTTTTCCTACGTAATCATCCACTCCCAAATCTAAAAGCTCTGCCCTTTCTGAGGCATTGCTGATAGCAGACAAAACGATGATAAAGGTGTTGGGAAATCTTGCTTTCAAAATGGGCAGCTGCATTTTTGAATCTGAATTACCTAATAATCGATCGAGAATTATTGTATGAGGCTCAGAGCTAAGACTATTGAATTCAATATCTGTCGGAAAACTGCTGAATGTCGTTACGGTAAAGTCATTCTGAAGACTTTCCCGTAGAAATCCCTGAACTTTATAATCATCTTCAATAACTAATATGTGCATAATGGAATGAGCTGCCAACATTAAAATGGCAGCTCACCTTAAAAGCTATTTGAGCCTCTGTCCTGGCCCAAATAGAAGTTTTAGTAATCCTCTAATTCAAATTCATTAGCTTTCGCTGAACGCTTCTTAGCAGGCTTCTGGATCTTTGATTTATGGTTTTTGCTTCTGGATTGCTCGACTGATTGCCTAGCTTTCTTTTTGCTTTTTTTAACTCCAGAAAAAGAAGTAAAAGGAAGAGAAAGAATTGTTAAAGCTAAAAATGTTGTGAATGTTTTCATGTGGCCTCCGTTAACTAAATCCTATGCTAATCAGCGCTTAAAAAATGATTTGAAAATAAAAAATCCTTTATTTAGAAAAAAAACACATGAGATTTATCTCATTTCGTAAAAGATCAATAATGCGATAAAAACAAATGGTCCAACGACAATCATTAATTCTTTCACTTTCATTTTATCTCCTGATTTAGTTAAGAGCTAACCGTAGAAAACATAGTAGGACAGCATCAGAAGCCACACTGCCCAGAAAATTTTATCTACACTCATTACTTTTCGTCCTATTACCAGCTCTGGTAAATCTTCCCGTCATTGATGGTAATTTTTCTGTTCATATTCATGGGCAGAATCAGAAGTTCAATTTTTCTTACTACGCCATTCTCTAAGAATGAAAGATGAACTTTGGGACCTTGAATTCTGAGCTCTGAAATGCTGCTCACTGGTACTGCGAATTTTTTAAATTCTGAGATTATGATCTCATTCTTATATATTTGGAGAACTGGGCAGAGGTTGACTCGAAGGAATTGATAAAATAAAAATGAAACAAGCGAGGAAAGAAAAAAAGATCGCAGGAAGGAAAAAAAAGTGAGAGGTTTTCCAAAACTCCAAAAGAAATAACCGGTGAGAAGTATAAGGGATGAGAAGAAAACTGATCCCCATAAGAACCTTTCCTTATAGTCCGCATAAAAACCAGCATACAAGAAAGAGCTATTGGAAGGACCGAGAATACGAGCTTCTGACATAGGTCTACCTAGACTAAGGCGACCCTACCTTTAGAAACTTCTATCAGAATGATAGAACCCATTAATCGAATCTTACCACTGGTTAGCAATATGTCAAAAGAGCTGAATTTAATTAACAGACAAAAAGAGTTCCATAGTGACTCTTACCTTAGAAAAAGATGGCAATGAGATGTTCATAGGATTCAGGTTGAAGAAAACAGTGAACTTGTTGAACTAACTGAGAGATTGAATAAGGCTGATCTGGGAGTTTACGGTGATTTCAGTGCCTGTGCTTATTGCATTTATGAAGGTTTCACTTTGAATAAGAGACCCATACTTTAAGGCCGAGGCTTACTGAACTTTCAAACGCTGGTGTTCGGATTTCCGAACACTAGTGTTCGAATAACCGAACATGACGTGAGACTCAATTGAGACTCCCAGTCTCAGAGTCTCAAGTTCGGTAAATGTCAGGGAAGATGTCGCTTGAGAATTCAAGCTGAAATGATTTTTACATTTTTTGCAATCAGCTGCAAGTTTTATTGGACAGAACTTATGACAAAAAAAAAGCCCACTTAATGTGGGCTCTGAATCTAGATCATTTAATAAACTTAGACCTTAGTGACAAAACTTTCCAACCCATAAACTCGTTTGAGCTTGAAGATCCTCAACTTTGAAGTCCATCTCAACTTGTTCGATGCGACCTTCATATTTTAAAACGCAATCAAGGAGTTCTGAGTGGGAAGTCTTCAAAAGATTAATACATTCATTTTGAGTCAGGTTGGCTTCTGACTTTCTATATATTTCAGTTTCTATTTCCTGATTTGTGCTTAATTTACCATAAACAATGATGTCGCAGGTTGAAGTGGAGGAAATGGCAATTGATGGAGTAATAACGACAAGAGCGAGAAAAATAAATAAAAATTTCATGAAAGATTCTTTTGTTGAAGTTAGATCTTATGGTTTTACAAAAAATTATGATTCAAGTCAAAGCAACCACTGATCTGGATTGAATTCACTTAGAACAGACCTCTTTCTCAACGCTTATAGGATTTAAGGCTACGTACTGGATAGTAGTCCAATCCCTTGTTTTGCGAGTCCACCTCGATGGATTTGAAGCCTTGGCCAGTTCATAAACAGACTTCCTATATTTCAAAACTTCTGAATCTTTCATTGAATGACGAATTCCCGGGCTGACATAATTTATTCCACTGTGAAGATGGTTATTATTATACCAGTTTAGAAAGAATCTGAACCACTCTTTCGCCTCTTCGACAGAGGTAAAAGGCTTTCTCGGATAGTGGCTGCTATATTTCATGGTCTTAAACAGAGACTCAGAAAATGCATTATCATCACTCACTCTTGGTCTACTAAATGATGGCAATACTCCCAACCTTCTAAGTGTTGCTAACATTGTCGCACCCTTCATTGGCCCTCCATTATCAGAATGAATGAAAAGTTGATGCCGCTGAACTCCCTCAACTAAGCACGCTTTTCGAATCATTTTGGAAGATATTACTGAGTTCTCTGCTTCGGCGATTTCCCAAGCAACTATCTTTCTGCTGTAAATATCCATAGCGAGGTAGAGATAATAAAACCTGCCAAGGATATTGCTCTTTAAATAAGTAATGTCCCAGCTCCACACCTGATTGGGTTTAATCGCTACCAATTCCTTTGGTCTTTCATGTCTGGGTGGATTTGAAGACAATCGATGAGCGAGTAGTTTTTCTTCTCTTAGAATCCTATAAAAGGTTGCTTCAGAAGCAATATAGATTCCTCGATCCGCTAAGGTCGGAACTATCTGCCAAGGGGTTTTATCCCGGAACTCAGCACTACATGAGATTCTAAGAATATTTTCTCTTTCATCAACCTTCAGCTTATTTCCAGGAATTCGCCTAGATCCAAGACGCAAATCAACAGGGCATTTCACCCACCTTTGATAGGTGCGGATGGAGATATTGAAGATCTGGCAAGCTGGCTTTAGTCTTGACCCTTCTTTCAGGGCTTCTTGGATGAGTTCGAGACATTTTTTTCTGTCTTCTCGTGTAACTTTTCTTCCTCTTCTTCCGGCCAGATCGATTCGGCTTTTTTTTTCATGGCTAGAATAGCAGTAGCCTCTAAGAGGGCCTTCTCTTTCATTTTAAGCTCTTTTTCCAGCTGCCTGATACGTCTGATGTAGCTTGCTTCAGAAGAGGGAATTGAGTTCGCTTTCTTATTCTTTTTCACTTCATCCAAAATCTCAGCTTTCCAAGCAACGAGGTCTCCGTAATAGAGCCCATGCTTTCTGAGGTATTCTCCAAGTTCAGTCTCATTTAAGTGCTGGCACTCTAGCAGAGCTCGAAGTCTTTGGGCAGTGGACCATTCTGATGGTTTGATCATCCTTCTTTCAATGCCGACCTGGGATGGTCCATAGGTCTTTAACCATCTGAAAAGTGAGGCTCGGCTAACCTTCATTTCAGAAGCAACAAGATCGACGGAATGAACTGGATTTTCTAGAACTCTTTGAACAATTAGACGTTTGTATTCAGGTGAATAACGATCCATATGACTGATACTTTCCCGCACTAAAAGAGGTGTCATCTTTCCTGCTACCTAGTGAAGTTGTGAGACTCAATCACATTGAAATCTTTCAATTAAAACTTATTGATACAAAATTTCCTGACATTTCCTACATGTTGGCATGACTTGCATAGAGATTACCGAGTCTCATGTCGAGTCTCACCAGTATTGGAGGTTCAATGGATAATCCGAAGTATGAAAGCGGACAAGTAATTCCTGAAAATGTGATGTCGGCACTTCTTTATGTATCAAAAGTTGGTGTCTTATCAACTGCCCAATGGCACAGGAAATTTGGAAAAGGAAACCTTAGGTGGAGACAGAAGCAACTTAAGTCAATGAGCGACAAGAAGCTCATCCGTCGCCATACTTCTGCGCGAGAGGGCTTTTGGGTTCTCAATTCTCACGGCGAAAAGATCGTAAAAGAATCAGGTCAAGACGTGGTAGCTCCTGTTACTCCACAGCATTTCATTCATGATGAATTTGTTGGGGAGTCGCTACTTATTCTTGAAGAAAAAGATATTTGCGACAGATGGGTCACGGAAGCGGAGCTAAAAACTGGCAGATTTAATCATTTCCAGCTGAAGTCCAGGGACAAGAAATACAAATATCCAGATGCAATCTTTCAAGTTCAGATCGAGGACAAAGAACATCTTGTCGCTTTGGAATACGAACGGATTGGAAAGTCATTTACAAGGTATCTGGATCTTCTAAATGCCTACCAAGGTTTAAGTGACGTTCAACTTATCATCTATGTCGTTGAAGAAGACGCAATTAAGAAACGAATTGAACGGGCCTTAGCGCACATAGGAAGCAATTTTTTAAATTCAAGAATCTGTTTCGTATCAAAACACGAATGGCAGAAAGATCCTGCGGCGGCACGATTAATGATGGTTAAAGGGAAACCAGTCATTCTAGAGAAGGTTTGCAGGCCTTATAAGGTAGCCGCTTAGGTAGACACAATTACGGTCATCTTTTGATTTATACAAAGATGAGAATCAATGAGCGAACTAATGAGAATGAAAGACGAAATCACACCGCCGCCCAAGAAATTGTCCTCTGATCGTTTCCTGACCCCTCCCCCCCAACGAGTTGGTGGAAAGGGGTCAGGAAACTGAGGACAATAAGGGGCGGCGGTGGAAGAAAGAAATGAATGGGAATCAATAAAATGGAAAATGAAATGGGAGAAAAGGAGGGAGGAATAGAGAGAGAAAGGGAAACTAAATACTTGGGAGAGGTATGGATAAAATGGATATGGAAAATGCTACTTACAATGGGAATGGAAATCGATACAATCTGGGAGAGCAAAACAAAGCTCAACTGCTCTTTGACAATCTCATATGGCTAACTACAGAAGAAGCTGCTTGTTACATCCGTAAAACGTCGAATGCTTTGAGGATCGCTGTCTTTAAGGGACACATTCATGCAAGGAAATTCAGGCGACGGCTGTACTTCAGAAAAGATGAACTTGATGCGCTTATTGATACCTCGGAATTTAACCGGAGGTAAAAAATGGCTATCTTTGAATACGAAAAAAACGGCAAGACCTTATACCACGCTTATGTACAGCGACTTGGTAAAAAGAATCGGCGCCTGAGAATTCAGAAACACAAGTACTCAATCGAATCTCGAGAACAAGCAGAGAAAGAAGAAAAGAAGCTCATCAAAATTGTTGTTGAGGAAATGGGAATTTTAGAGGCAAAGGGTCTTCACTGGGGTGAAATCCTTGATCGCTGGGAAGTATCTGCTAAACGCGGATTTCTCGGAGCTCACGCCGAAGAAAAGCGTTACTACTCAGAACATATTAGAAGGCTTCGGACTTACACCAAGCACTGGTTCGACAGAATTGCATCCGACATCCTGAAGGGTGACGGACGATCAGTCCTTATTGCTTTAAAAGAGCAAGGCTACAGCCGAGCACAGCTTGGGCGAATTAGAGGATCTATCAGCACCGTTTATAAATGGGGCATGGAAGAAGGTTTAATTCAGGCCCAGACGACTCCGGTTGATGGTCTTACCTTTCATGAAAAGAATGAGGACGTTCCCCAAATTCTCACCCTTGATGAATGCAAAAAGCTCCTCTACGAAGGAAAATTGCGAGAACATCCCTGGTATCAATTGTGGGCCTTCGCACTTTTAACAGGCATGAGGAGTGGCGAATTAATGGCCCTGCGCTGGACGGATATTGAACCAGAGACCAATTTAATTCGGGTCTCTCGTTCATTTAGCGTTTCAAGGAGATCAGAAAAATCGACCAAGGCCGGATATTGGAGAACAGTTCCTATTTCATCGGACCTGCAGGAGATCATTAATGAACTCCGTGTCCTCCGGGGAAATAAAGAATTCGTCTTCCACCGAATGGGTTCCTGGAAGGCTGGTCAAGCAGGTGTGATACTCAGACAATTTCTAACGGACATCGGAATTCCGAAGGATGTAGTCTTTCACACCTTAAGAGCATGCTTTGCCACTCATTTACTCGCATCCGGTGCAGAAGCTGCGAAGGTCATGGCGATTGGAGGCTGGAAGGACTTTAAAACTTTCCAGATCTATATTCGACTGGCCGGTGTGGATACAGCAGGAGCAACGGAGAATCTGTCCTTAGTGCCGCGCTTCGATTTTTCAAACGTCGTGGCGCTCAAGTAGGTCCATCTTTCTCAGCATTTCTGTGGTTTGCTCGTGAGGAACTAAATGTATTTTATAAGAGTCCGATTTCATGCAAATGGTCGGACTCTCCACCATTTAAATAAGAGGGCCTGACATTAGTCGGGCCCTCTTATTTAAAACGCAAATACTTAACTGATCAGACATGAATTAATCTTCATCGTCATGTTCCCTAACCTAATCTGCTATCTCTCTCTGCAGAAGTAATTATAATAACGGAATGCAAAAATTTATTATATTGCTGCTCATATTTTCAACGTCTTCCTGCTCAGTTTTAAATCGCAAAGGCCCGTGGGGAAAGCGGGCATTCTGGCCGATTAAATCTTCCAACGTTCTGGATGCCGTCAAAAAGAATGCTTCTTCAGCACATGTATGGGGTCCAGTTGCAGGAGCGGTCATATTTTCAGCTTCTAACTTTGATCGCAATTTTTCCAACTGGGTTGCAAACGAAGCCGACGTATTTAAAGACAAAGATGCAGCCGACGCCTGGAGTGATAATTTTAATAATATTTTGAGAGCAGAGATGTACGCCACGATTCTCTTAACCGCTTCTCAAAATGAAGATGAAAGTTTCTGGGGATACGCCTGGAACAAAACAAAAGGTGGTCTCGTCGTAAATGTTGCTGCTGCATCCAGCAGGTTTTCAGTTGATCAAGTGAGAAAAGTTGTTAAACGACAAAGACCAAATAAAATGGACTTGAAATCTCTTCCTTCAGGCCATGCCGCAGAAGCCGGCTCTCGAAGAGCGATCATCGGAAAAGGACTAGAATCAATTGATATGAATTCGGATCTTAGAATTGGGGTGAATGCCCTGAATACTTCCATGGCAATTGGCACTCTCTGGGCGAGAGTTGAAGGAAAGAGACATTATCCAAGTGACGTGATGTTGGGATACGCATTTGGATCTTTCATTAGCGGGGTAGTTTACGATTCATTAATAAATCTTGAATCCAATGAAACTTTTGTGATTGCCCCAACCGGACGAAACACATTTGTTGCTCAATTCACTTTGGGATTTTGAAATGAAGTATATCTTTTTATTTTTCTCGATGATGGTCTTTACAAGAAATTCCCAAGCATGGAATTTGAAAAACCTGGGTGAAGAAGCTTCAGTACCGGTAACGACAGATGCTAAATATGTTCTGATTGGAGGAACGGCCCTTACCGTGACCCTTTTGATTTTCGAAGACTCAGTAATTGATCCCTTCCAGAAGAAGCAAGCGAGAAATAAAACATTGGGCCAATCTTCGCGCTGGGGTGATTGGATGGGCCAGCTCATACCGAATGCCCTATACATGGGATGGATGGGAATCGCTGGATACAATGGTGATCCTGAGGGTTACCGCAGGGCCATTGGAATGTTTAAAGCGACCGCTTACTCCACTTCTGTAACAACAATACTTAAGTACACTATCCGGGAACCGAGACCCATCGACAGCGATTGGAAGAATTCTTTTCCATCAGGACACACGACATCTGCGTTTGCTTTCAGTGGGTATTTAATGGCCGAACACGAATATTGGATTGGAATTCCCGCGCTCCTCGTATCGACCTTCATCGGATACTCTAGGATCAACGACAATATGCACTGGCTTCATGATGTGACTGCAGGTGCAACGATTGGATGGGTTTACGGTTGGGGAATCTCTAGACTTCAAAAGAAGCAACACAAAACGAAAGAGGAGCCTACTTCATTCATTATGCCAATTGTTGACTCGAAAACTGCAGGGATCGCCCTCTATAGGGAATTCTGATGAGGCAGTTAGTTTTTTTAGTACTCATCATCTGCTCAATCAGAGCTTCGTTTGCCGAGGAAAGACTTCAGTTTCTCCAGCTCATCACAGAAGTTCCTGCGACCAGTAAAAGTTTTCTGAAAGAAAGTTTTTCTAAGGAGTCTCTTCCTTATTGGGGAGTCATCCTTGGCTCAACCGGAGTTTTGTATCATTACGATGAACAAATCTATTCTGATATTCAGAAGCGCGGCCGGGATTGGGGTATCGGGAATGAGGATGACACGCGCTCGGTCCTCACCATCAGTGGCCATGAAATTGTACGGATGCCCTCTGATACGGGATCATTCCTCTACTTCCTTGGCGATGGATGGATGCACGCAAGTATCGGCGCTGGATTTGTCACCACGGGGCAATTCGCAGAAAATAATTATACCTACAATACCGGAATGATGATTTGGCACGGGATGATTGTTTCCACTATATTCAATCAGGCACTGAAAAGATCCTTCGGCCGAGAGAGCCCTGAGGTCAGTACATCAGAGCGTGGAAGCTGGAATCTTTTCCCGAGCTTCAATGACTACAATTCAAAAACAGCAAGCTACGATGCCATGCCTAGCGGTCACGTGATGACCGCGACTTTAACGTTCACCATTCTTTCTGAGAGATACCCTGAATATAATAGTTACATCTATCCATTGTATGGAGTCTGGGCCTCGGCACTTATGTTTCAAATGGTCAGTAATGGTGTCCACTGGGCGAGTGATTACCCTCTCGGAATAGCGATGGGATATATCATTGGTAAACATACTGCTCGCATGGGGAAAGAACCTGCCGAAAAAGGTGAAGAGAAAACTTCCTGGCAGCTCATGCCAACAATGAATGGAATAACAGCTAATAGAAGTTTCTAGTCCAAAAAAAAGTCCTGACACGCCGCGCCCAACAATTACTTAACCTATTTCTGAAGAATGGATCCAGAGGTGTCCAGTAAACTTAGATGAATAGATACTAAGGAAAAATTCTCCGTCTCATTAACGGTGACGACTTCTGGTATTCTTAAATGGGGACTCAGGGACTCGAGTTTCTACGCGTACACGGGAGTACAAATGCTTATCAAGCTTTTCATCTTGTTCGTACTCATCAACAGTTCATTCGCTGAAGAAATCAAAACTCTCTCGTGGAATGTTTTCATGCTTCCGAAGCCGATAAAGTTCAGCCATCAAATGATCCGTGCAAAAAAGATCCCGGTCGCTTTGGAAAATGAAGATTACGATTTCATGTTTTTCCAGGAAGCTTTTCATCCTACGTTTCGTCGGGAGATGCACCAGAAATTAAAATCGCGCTATCCACACAATATTTATCTCAACCGAAAGAATGTTGTCTGGAGACCAATGGGCGCAGGTGTTTTCATCATGTCGAAGCACCCATTTAAAGTATTAGAGCATGTCTTCTATAATCATTGCGCTATCGATGATTGCCTGGCCTCTAAGGGTTCATTACTCATTGAAAGCAAGCTCCCGTCGGGAAAGACAATTCAATTCGCCGTTACCCACATGCAGGCCGAAACTCAATACGGAGCGATCCGAATGAGACAGTTGGAACAACTTAAAAAAATGCTTTCCAAGCATGAGCGGGCAGGTGTGCCGCAATTTCTCACAGGGGACCTGAACATCGATCCACTTGAGCCCGAGTTTCTGGCGGGACAAGAGCTCCTTGGGATGAACCACACGAGTCTCGAAGGTCCCCTCGACTACACCTGGGGTCTTGATAACGAATGCTTTAAAATGAATGGTGTCAAACACGAATGGCTTGATCATCTCTGGCATAAAACTTCTGATTATTCAGCTGTCGAAACGAATCTCGCTGCAAAAATTTTCGAATTTAATCACAAAGGTATGAAGTGCAATCTTTCTGATCACCTGGCGATTGAAGGCAAGATCAGCCTTCTCTAGCCTCTCCACAATGCTTTTTTACGGTATAAATGAGATCTACAATATTCAGGGGCTTTGAAATCTTTTCCACCAGACATGGTAATTCAGACATATTGTCATCAGAACTACCGACAGCAGTCGCGAGAATGATGGGAATTTTGCATAAATCATCCGGATGATCTTTCTTCAGTTTTTCGAGGAAGGTTCTTCCATCCATAATGGGCATCATGAGATCAAGAATGATACAGCCCGGAGTTCTATCCATTCTTTTATGAAGGAGATTGAGGGCCACAAAACCATTTTCTGCCTGAATGACAACATATCCCTCATCTTCCAGGATTGATGCAAATCCCTCTCTGATATCCTGGTTATCTTCCACGATCAAAATATCTTTGCATGACATAAATGAGTCTCCTTATCCGCTAAGTGTTGCGCTAAGACATGATATTTGTCGCGTGTTACCAATGAAACATGTGTTAGGCCAAAGCTAGTTGGACTTAACTATTCAGCTCAACTATTAGGAGCTTCTTAAAGCTTTCCTATTCCGATCCGAAAAGTCCTTGAACCTCATCCTCGAGAGTAAAAATGAGTATTGCCCTTAAATCCAAAGATTCCAGTGTCCTCGATGAATTCGAAATTCCAGAACATCTTGGCGGAATTGTTGATGACTTGAAAAAAGAACAGCAAACTCTTAAAAAAGAACTCGAGGCCGTGAAGTCTGAACCTGTGGTGAGAAAGCAGGATGAAAGCACCAGAATATTCAACCTTCGCCAGCATCAGATTGAATTGAAGATCTCTCAGCTGGAACAGAAGAAAGTACAGACCGAAAAAGAGCTACAGACAATACTTCAGCAGAAGAACTCAACCCTCCATACAGATCTCAAAAAACTTGCACAATTCATCCTACAGGAATCAAAAAAGATTGCTCCTCTGGAAAAAGAGCTCGAAGCAAAGATTGGGACAATTTCGAATCTCAGAAATGAGCTTCAGCAAATTTTTGAATCCAATCTAAGTGATCGCAAAAAAAATATGGGTTTGATTGAAGAGCAAAACGGACAGATCCGCGAACTTGGTGATCTTATTCGCGATACATCGAAGCTTCTCCAGGGAGATTTCCATTTCCTTTCGCAGGATATCGGAAAAATTCAGCAGGAAATACAAATCGAATCGAGAAAACTTGCGGAGCTCAAGCAGGAAGTTGCCCATCACCAGGGTGTTACTGACGTCATTGAAATCAGAAAAAAAGAATTAAAAGGTCTCGAGTATGAGATTAGCGAAGGCCAAAAGAATGCTCTCGCCTTTGCCAAGCTCGACGATCAGATGGAAAAGGTTCGGAAAGATATCCATCGCCTTCTCGAAGAAAAAGAAACTCACGAGCGAAAAATAGAAAGTCTCAAACAGTTAATTTTTGAGGTTAAAGAAAGTCATTCCCGCTTGGGTCTCAGGGAAAAGCACCTCGAAAATGTGATCTCTGGAAAAAATGATCATTTAAAAAGCCTGGAGATTGAACTCCATGGCAAAAGAATTCACCTCGAAGAAATTAAAGATGAAGAACAGAAAGAGCAATTAAAAGTCATGAATCATCGCGAAGAACTCTCACTGGTAAGAAGTGAGATCGCTAAGCTCGAAGGTTCACGCAATACTTATGTCATGCTTCTGGATGAATCTGCAAAGCACTTTGAAGAGAAGAAATCTTTCTATCAAAGGGAATCGGAATCTCTTGAGAAGCTTCATGCGGCCAGAGCTCTTGAACTGGATGCAGCACTCGAAAAGAAAAAATCTGTCTGGGAAGAAGAATTTCGTATCTATGCTGATGATAAGAAATCTATCCTGAAAGCTGAGCTAGAATCAATGGACAAGCTGGACCTGGAAGACATCAGGAAGAAAAAAACGGATCTTCTCCAGGAGATTTCGGCCATTATGAGCTCTATTCTTTCTGCACCTGGATTCCAGTCCTCTGAAGAGAGGTCTTCAAAGGCGCGCAAAGAAGTTGAGAAAAGTTTTGAACTTGTCTTTGGTAAAACCCGTCGCTGGAAATTCTGGTAAAAAACAGGCCCGCCGAGGCGGGCCCATTATAGTCACGAATCAAATTGATACTTGTATGCCGGATCGATCGGACTTCCCGCTTCGAGCATAAGCAGGTCTTTTAACTGTCCAGTGTGAAGATCATAAACGAAGCCGTGGATATGTGGTGCTTTCCGTTCATGCCAGGCACGCTGAATAATAGATGTGTGGGCGAGGTTTTTTACCTGTTCCATCACATTGTATTCCACAAGGCGATTCACGCGATCAGTTTCAGTTTTCAGGAGATTGATCGTGTCTCGGTGGGTGAAATACACATCCTTGATGTTCCGGATCCAGTTATCGATGATACCGATCGACATGTGTCCCATTGCGGCCCTGACTCCCCCGCAATTATAATGCCCGCAGATAATGATGTGCGGAACTTTGAGAGCATCAACAGCGTAGTTCAGAACCGAGAGAAAATTCGTATCCGTATGAACAACCATATTGGCAATGTTCCGGTGCACGAAGATCTGACCAGGTGTTGAATTCGTGATCTCAGATTCTGGAACCCGTGAGTCTGAGCAACCGATCCAGAGGAACTCGGGCCTCTGATCTTTGGCCATATTTTCAAAGAATTTCGGATCTACGTCTACACGCCCCTGGGCCCAGGCCTTATTTTCCAGAAGAAGATGTTTAATTCTATCCATTGTGCTCCTCCTTAAAAAGTGGGCAAAGTGCAAGTGAAGATTTTTTGAGAGAAACGCTGATGCCGAGATTTGTTCCCCGGCGGATAAAGTCCTCGATAATGTCCACAATATCATCATCCACAAAAACAGAGTTTGATCCGTCGATTACGACTTGCGATCCTTCAGGGATCGACCGGAAAATTTTCTGAATATGCGATTTCTGCAGGAAGGTAGCGTCCTTGTGGAACCGGATGAGATAGAAATTTTCATCAGAAACCATCACTACCGCTTTGTGGATATTGGTCTTGATCACAAAGAAAAATCCTACCACCATGCCGATCGCAATACCTGTCAGGAGATCTGTAAAAAGAATGGCAAGGATCGTAACTATAAAAGGAATAAACTGACTGATTCCTTTTCGATACATTTCTCTGATGAGCTTTGGCTTCACAAGCTTGTAGCCTACAAGAATTAGAATCGTAGCCAAGGCCGCAAGTGGAATGAGATTCAGAAAATGCGGGATACTCACAACAGCGAGGAGAAGCCAGAGACCGTGAAGAATAGTCGAAAGATTAGTCTTGGCATTTGCATTTGCATTCGCCGATGTCCGCACGATCACTGCAGTAATTGGAAGTCCACCCAGAAGCCCGGAAATTGTATTACCAGCTCCCTGGGCAATGAGTTCGCGATTTTTATTTGTCACTCTCCCATCATCATCCAGTTTATCGGCCGCATCTACCGAGAGAAGACTCTCAAGTGATCCGACCAGAGAAATGGTGAAGGCAACAACAAGAACTTTCATATCGAAAAGATTATTGGCCTCTGGAAGGAAGAATTTCGCATCCGAGAATCCAGAAAGTGGAAGAGAAACGAGTTGTTCTGTCCTTAAAGAAAGAATCTCGTGCCCCTGGAAAAGTTTAGTGAGAATAATGCCACTGACAACAGCAACGAGTGCTCCGGGAATCATCTGAAAAAATTTGATTCCTTTACTGCCAAGCTTTTCCCAACCAATAATAATCAAAAAAGCACCCATCGAAATAGCTATCGCTCCTGGGTGAATCATCTGCAGAGTCATGACCAGTCTCGAGAACGTATTGAGACCACCTTGCTCAAAGAAACTTTCATCTCCCATAAAGTCGGCATCGTAACCAACAGCATGTGGAAACTGCTTAAGGATAAGAATGAGACCAATCGCTGCAAGCATCCCGCGAATAACTGATGTCGGGAAATAATCACCGATCACACCGCCGCGGAAAACCCCGAAAAGAATCTGGAAAATACCCGAAAGAAAGACTGAGGTCATAAAAAGATCAAACGATCCTAATGACTGAAGTGATGAGGCCACAATCACTGTGAGGCCAGCGGCAGGGCCTGAGACACTAATCGGTGAACCGGAAAGTGAACCCACAACCATTCCTCCGATAATCCCGGCAATAAGGCCTGAAGACATCGGTGCACCGGAAGCAAGTGCAATACCCAGACAGAGTGGAAGTGCGACGAGAAAAACTACAAGGGATGACTGGAGGTCACGCCTCCAATGAGTAAAAGAAAACATAATCCATCCTTAAACTGAGGAAATAAAAAGTGTAGGTTCAGACGGCCGTGAACTCAGGTGGACGGTGCTCCGGGAGGGGAATGGATTGTGGCGACATCGAGTTCAATTCAGGGAATCCAATAAAGAGAGACTGAGTAGGTTGAGAGGCAATTACGGGAATGACTTCGTGTTGATGGGCGACTAGTTCTTCTTCTACGATTTCAACTACAGAAATTGGTGACGCTGCAGGAAATAGCGACATGTAGAGTAGAAGAAAGATAAGAAAGAAAGATTTCATTCAAGGATTAATTTAAAATAATCCCCCAAGAAAATCAATACTTAAATGCCTATTTCCCAAGTCGAGCGAATACCCCGACTTTGGTAAAATCTTCAATGGATTTGCCCTGGAAATTTCTGATCGTTGCGTCTACTCCAAGACGAACAAGTTCTTTTACGGCGCGCTTATTTCCATTGCGGGCAAAAGCAAACAAAGCATTCTCATTACTCAAATCGACAGCATTTTTGTCAGCACCATTCGCGATCAGGAGTTTAACACCATCAAGATTGAGGCGTTTGGCAGCAACAAGAAGGGCCGTCTCGCCGGCGATATTTTTAGCTTCAACTTCAACACCAGCATCGAGAAGAGTTTTCACCAGCTGAGAGTGCTTAATCTGAAGTCCTGCTGCGGTTGCATGAAGGGCGTTGTTCCCTTCAGTATCTGTGAGTTTTGCATCAGAACCTTTAGCAAGAAGAGCTTTTACAAAATCAATGCGCAGATGCTGAGAAGCTGTCATGAGAGCAGTCTTTCCGTTCTTCCCATAAATATCCACCCAGAATTTAATCTTCGTGAGCTTCTCGAGTTCTTTTACGTCGCCTTTTTCAGCAAGCTTGAAAAGAGCGTCTTTCACAGCGTACTCAGGAATTTGAGTCATGCGGGAAACATCTTCTCCGCGGCATCCGCTGTCGTCACAGCGCTTGGCCTCTATGCACATGAGACCCGTGTTTGCTTCAAAGTCTTCCTCGCCTCTTACCAGAATTCCTTCAACAACCCCTGTGTCTGAATTAATGACTGCAGATCCGGAATTCCCCTGGAAAGTATCCAGGTTGGCAGAAAAATAAAATGGATGGATGTTCGCGCGGACTGTGGCGCCAGCGGCCACCTTAAGTGGAAGTCCCGATGGATTTCCGATCACGACAAGATTCGCCTGCGCCTGAACAAGACCGTCAGTCCGAACTTCGAGAGGCGCACGATCTTTTACTTTGCGATCAAGCTGAATGAGTCCGTAATCAAGTCCCAGTCCATTGGCGAGAGCAGATGAAATAACTTTTTTACAGTTATAAATATTCTCCTCTTTAACATCAACACCGGCAGTTTTCGTAACGGCATCAATTCTGAAGTCAAAAACCCAGCTATAAGTTTCACACATATTCTCAATGGCAACACAGTGACCGGCAGTAACGATAAGGTCGGGAGCGACAAGAAAGCCGCTGCACATGCCGGCGTTTGGCTGCTCAGTAAAACGCTCACCCTCACAGAATGAAACTTTCTGATCAACAGCTTCCTGAGCAGATTTCGAAAGCAATGAAGATTTTTCTTCCTGAAACTGTGACTCAAGCCAGTTGCGGAGTGTTTTCTGCTCAATCTGAACAAGCCCAGGACGATCATCAGCTCGCGAAAGTTTTACTTTCTCAACCATGGTGATTGCTGATGCCGCCATCATCTGATGAGAGGCAGAAGCCTCGAAAACTTCCTGACGGTTGTCCTCGCCATAAATCACAGGATTCGTGGCAAGTGCCGGGATAGTTAAGAGTGAGATGATCGTGAGAAGCATGAGAAAACCCCTTTCAATTATGAGAGCTTATACAGAAGAAAGAGATGAAAAACCGGATATATTGCGCGGCATGTAAATTCTTCAGAATTTCAGGATTTTGCCCTGTCTGGCCGGGTCCTATCTATGCGAAAAAGGGTCGCTTTAAATTGACGGAAAGGACGCCATCAGGGGAAAATTCAATTTTCACGGAGTTACTCATGGGAATTTATGTAAACCGCACGCTCAACATGAAGCAGATCGCGGCCATCGGTTTTGATATGGATTACACACTTGTTCGCTACGATTCGGATGCGTTCGAAGAGATGACTTACAAGGAAATGAAAAAAAAGCTCATCGAAGTGAAGGGTTATCCAGATGTGATCAATGATCTCAAATTCCAGTTCAATCTCGCGATTCGCGGACTGGTTATCGATAAGCCAAATGGAAATGTACTTAAGCTTTCAACTTACTCAAAAGTTAAGCACGCATTCCATGGCCTTAAAGAAATGGATTTTAAAACTCAGCAAAAAATTTATCAGGGTCTCACCATTGACCTCAATGACTCTGATCGCTTCGCTATCGTTGATACAACTTTCTCAATTTCATACTGTGTTCTCTATATGCAAATAGTAGAGCTAAAAAATGCTAATCCTGAGCTGAATCTCCCTGATTACAAAACAATTGAACAACACGTTCTTGAAGCTCTTGATATTTCCCATCGGGATGGATCACTTAAGTCCCAGGTAAAAAAGAATGTTAAAAAATACATTACTCCTGATCCGGATTCCGTAGCTGCTCTCGAGCGTTTTAAGAAACACGGTAAAAAACTCTGGGTAATTACTAATTCTGATTACGAATACTCTAAGCTCCTTTTAGACTACGCAATCAATCCTCACCTCGAGAATCACAAAGACTGGTCTGAGCTTTTCAATCTCGTGATAACTCTCGCAAATAAGCCTAAGTTCTTCACGGATAAAATTAATCTTCTTCATGTTGATCCAAAAACAGGACTCATGAATAATCATCATGGCCCGATTGTAGACGGAGTTTATCAGGGTGGATGCGCCAACCTCATTCAGAGACACGCTAATCTTTCCGGTGAACAGATTCTATATCTCGGAGACCATATTTATGGAGACGTCCTTCAGATTAAGAAAACCTGTAACTGGAGAACAGCTCTGGTGGTGGATGAGCTTCAGCATGAATGCGAGGCACTGGTAAAATCGCACGCTCTCTCAGAAGAAATCAATCAGTTCATGGCCGAGAAAGTTGAGCTTGAGCAGAAGCTCGATGAGCTCTTTGACCGTGAAATTGAAAAAGGAAAGAAGCCCGACAAGGAGAAAATCCAGTCGAGTTTCCAGAAAATTGAGAAGGTAGATAAAAAAATTGGAAAACTTATCCGGGCCCATTCCCAGCACTTCAATCCTTATTGGGGAGAGATCATGCGTTCGGGAGTAGAGCCAAGTCGTCTCGCGGGACAAATTGAAAAGTATGCCTGTATCTACATGGCAAAGATTTCAGACTTCAAGGATTTCTCGCCAAGAAGCTATTTCCGTCCGAAGAAGAAAAAACTTCCGCACGAAGCTTAAAGTCTGATCTCAATCTTGCCGGCAAGACTACCACGCTCATTCGGGAGTGCATGGACGTGAACTTTCATTTCCAGCACATGATTGAGCAGATGATCAATCGTTGCTCTACGGTATTCGTTAAGAAAAGTAACCAGCTCTTCATCGGCCTCTTTAAACTGCTTCAAATGAAATTCCGGCAGATAAGTAATGACCAGTCGGTCATCTACTTGCTCTATATTTAACTGGAAGTCTGCCTGAAAAAATATCTGATCAGCGATATATTCAGTAAGAGCCGCCTTGGGAGTACCAAGCTTTTTCCACTCAATTCCGAAATGATCCCAGTAGAGCTTATTCTGTCCGGTCACAACAATCTCTCTGATCGTTTCCTGATTATTCTTACCCTGACGGATAAGATAATTCATCGTATCTGCCAGAAGCTGGAAGTTAATCAGATTATCAAAATCGAGGAAGAATTCGGGATCAAATCCAGTAAAGGTAAGATACTCAGTGACAGCATCCTTACCCTGAGTTTTTTCTATAAAATTCAGGAAAGGATAAATCTCGCGTGCCTTCTCAGATCTCTGGGTGCGATATTTTTTGGGAATTTTGAATCCCAGGGAAACATCATCGCTGTTAAATTTAATTTTCATCTTCCGGTCGATAATCCCATTTTCCAGACTCTCTGGTGGAATTGACGTAAACCTTGAAAACAGGAACCACTGTGGTGCTGATGGGATGAGAAGATTGTGCTCCATTTTCGAGAGCGCACTCTGAGAACATCCAATTGCAGTTGCCACATCGGCCTGATTGAACTTTTTAAACTTTCTTGCCGCTTTCATTATAGGACCTAGGGGAAAATCTGTTTCTTTCATAAAATCACCTCTTGCTCTATTCTCTTGCTCATATTCCACTTGGTAAATTCGACACGTCTCCAACAAGTGAGCGATGAGGTTTGCTTTGAACGCGCTAATAGGTGAAAATGTCTTATGCTGAAGTTTGCTACTCTGATGAATACTGGATTCCACCTCACCTATTTCCCGCTGAGTGAAGACATCCGGAATTCAGTCAGGAATGAAAAATGGAATGAAGTGGATGAGGCCTTCAAGGCCCTGACTTTGCCTGGTGGAAGACTCTTCGAGTTTCTCAAATCATTTCATGACTTCCAGTCGATTGAATTTATCATCAGTATTCGTGACGCTGATAATGACTGGGAAGAGGACGGAATCTGGCACGATGATGGGTCCCGTGTGTTTGCTTTCTCGCTCTCCCTCACGGAAGATTCAAAATCACTTATTGGAGGAAGACTCGGTATAAAGAGAAGATCCGAAGAGAATTTTGCCACCATACCTACTCCGGAATTCGGAGGTATCATCCTGTTTCTCACCGGGATCTATGGTTTTGAACACAAGATCCATCAGGTGACAAAGGGTCGAAGAATTATTATTGCCGGCTGGTGTTCTTAGACCTCAAAAAGCCCAGGCATCGAGAGATATCTTTCGCCCGAGTCATAGCAGAAAGTAAGAATTCTCTTACCATTATTTTTCTGAATATATTTTGCAACTGCCGCCAGCGATGCTCCGGAAGAAATTCCCACGAACAAGCCTTCTTCTTTTGCCGATCGCTGGGCCATTTCATAGGCTTCGTCTTTTGAGACTGTGATGACTTCATCAATGACTAAACGATCAACAATAGCAGGAACAAATCCAGGCCCGATTCCCTGAAGCCCGTGAGGACCAGGCTGACCACCGGACAAAACCGGTGAATCCGCAGGTTCTACCGCGATGATTTTTATATTTGGAAATTTCTTCTTCAATACTTGTCCAACTGCTGTGATGTGCCCACCGGTACCCACGCCGGTAACAATTGCATCCAATCCTTCAGGAAAGTCTTTCAGAATTTCCAGAGCAGTCGTTTCTGCGTGAGCTTTCAGATTATCCTTATTCTCAAACTGCATCGGCATCCATGAGTTCTGAGTTTCTTTCACGAGTTCGCGTGCTCTTTCAATCGCCCCTTTTATCCCTTTTTCCTTGGGAGTAAGTTCAAACTTAGCTCCGTAAGCACCCATGACCTTTCTTCTTTCTATCGACATCGATTCCGGCATCACGAGAATGAGCTTATATCCTTTCACCGCACACACCATTGCCAGCCCGATGCCGGTATTTCCTGATGTCGGCTCAATGATCGTCATTCCTTTTTTCAGGTCTCCGCGCTTTTCAGCTTCAGTAATCATCGAAACAGCAATGCGGTCCTTGATAGAAGCACCTGGATTCTGCCGCTCAAGCTTCACCCATACTTCTGTGTTACCGAATAATTTATTCAATTTGAGATGGGGAGTATTACCAATAATGTCGAGAATGGAGTTTGCTTTCATGAGACTAGTATAACAGGTGAGAACCCATGGAACGTAGTCCCATGGGCCGCTTAAAATTACTTCTTGAGTTTGTCTTTTACCATGCCGGCAAATGTAGAAGCAGTATCGAAAACCTTGTTGGCAGTCTCTGTCGCTTTAGCTCTCAATTCATCTTTAGGATATTTCGCCATGAGTTCTTCAACTTTCTTCGTTGCTTCCTCACGTGATACGCCGAATTTTTCCTGAACCAGAGCAACGAGTGCAACAGCATTGCCTCTAACTTTCTCAAGATCTTTTTCTGAGATTGAATCCCATTTCTTCATAGCGACCTGAGAAATTTCCTTCCAGCGATTCATGAGAACTTCTTTATCGATATTCATATAGCTTCCTTTGCTTTTAGTAAGGGCAACTGCCGCTTTTACGATAGCATTCGAGTCGACATGGTGCTTAGCATACAATTCGTCGGCAGAATATGCACTCTGGCCGAACTCTCCATTGACCGCGAGAGAGGTAACTGAAAATTCTGTTCCGAGTAACTTAAGACGGTGAACGAGCTGTGCTCCCATCCCGCCAATAAGCTGGTGATCTTCAACTGTGATGAGTTTTCCGCCAGCTTCTTCAATCCAATGCGAGATTTCTTCGAAGTCAGTATTGTTCACAAAACTGTGGTTAATAACCGTCGCCTCAATACCCTTCTCTTTCAGTTCAGTATAAGCGCGAAGAGCTTTTCCAACGAGTGATCCACTCGCAACAATCGCGATATCATGCCCATCAGTCAGGCGCTGAGCTTTATGAAGTTCATAGCGAAGACCATCTTTTAATTCGAGCGCAAAGTTCTCACGACCAAGGAAGAAGATATATGACTCTCCATCTTTTCCGGACTCGCGGTCAGTAGCAATTTTCTTGGCTGCTGCGTACACGTACTCTTCGCCCTCTTTAGCAGAAGCAATGTTCACAACATTGAGATGTGGAATGCTTGAAACAGAAGATAAGTATGTGAGCGACTGGTGAGAAGCACCGTCAGCAGCATCCTGGAAACCAGTATGAGAGAACGCGGCCATGACAGGTGACTGAGAAAGTGATGCCATGATGAGGGGAAGATTTCCCTTCGTTACACCGAATGCTGCGAAAGTATCAACGACCGGAATGTATCCCGCTTTCGACATACCAATAGCAGTTGAAACCATATTTGATTCAGCAACACCGACATCAACATAGTGATCCGGGAATTCTGTATGGAAAGCTTTTACACCAGTAGATCCCTGGAGATCTGAAGTCACAGAGAAAACCGGATATCCATCCTTCGCGGCACGCGAGAGACCTTTAGCGATACCGATCTGCATTTTATCTTTCGGAGCACCTGACGAAGCTTTCTTTTCCGGCTTCACAGTCATTTCATTTGCCCATGAAGTAAATTCCTTCGGAACTTCTTCTGTGCCCCAGATTTCTTTTAAGAATGCGTGAATGCCTTCATCATGAGCTTTCAGCGGGAAACCATGTCCACCGGAAGAGCTATCCATAGTGGATTTCACTCCGTAACCCTTAATCGTTTTAATCCAAAGGCAAATTGGTTTAGCTGGATTTGTTTTGACTTCTTCGATGGCAGATTCAATTGTGTGATACATTTTTTCGAGATCATGGCCGTTTTCGACCTTGATCACATTCCAGCCAAGAACTTCAAGTGAATCAAATGTCGGCTTCATTGAGAATGAATCCTTATCGATTCTTCCGCCGAGCTTTGTATTGTTATCAGATACGAGCATAATGAATGGATTGATTTTTCCTTTTTCAGCAAAGCCCGGAACGGCAGCAAAAGCTTCTTTCGCTTCTCCTTCCATAGCAGCGGCATCTGAAACAGAACAAATTGTTACTCGCTTACTTCCCGAAAGTTTGTCAGCGATCGCGAGACCCTGCGCCTGAGGAAATGCTGATCCCAATGGGCCGTTTGAAAGAAGAACGCCTTCCGGATAAAGATGAGACTCTCCGTGGCCTGTGAGTTTTGAATTAAATGAACGGAAGCCCTTAAGACTTTCCAGAGTGAGATCGCCGTAACCCAGAACTGTGCGAAGAGCATAGATTCCGTTTTCCGCATGACCGATGTCATTTACAAAATTAAAGTGATTGTACCAATCGTTATACTGGAACATGAGATTGTGAAGAGCGGTCCATGTTTCCGTCATCGCCGAGGGTCCACCCCAGTGGCAGGCAGCTCCACCGTTCGTGGCGGCCAGATCCATGAGGGCAATTAAAGAGCGGGTCGCCTTGGGATTAGCGAGAAGGATATCCTTCCCTTTTCCGCTTTTCACTTTCACCGAATAGATCGGAGCTCCAGTGGGTGCCGGAAGAAGTTTTGGTTTAATATTCAAGGGTTTAAGTGACATCGAGAGACCACCTTATAATAGAGATTTTTTGGTCTAAGTATGGTCTTTTTAAAGGCTTTAAGTCCACAATTTTCTTCAACTTCTCGCTTGCCAAGGTGCTCAAAAAGACTTAAGTTTTCTGAACCTAAAATTAGCAATTTTTGACCAAGGAAATAAACAATGGCACGCGAATGTGATCTTACTGGCAAGAGCCGTCAGTCGAACAATAAAGTTTCTCACTCGAACATCAAGACTCGCGTATTCAAGCAGCCAAACCTCAAGACAAAGAGAATCTTTGATCCTGAGTCTGGTCAGACAATCCGTCTGAAGCTTGCTGCATCTACAATCAAAACTCTCGATAAAATGGGACTTTCAAAGTTCCTCCGGAAAAACTTCCGGTAATAAACCTTTTGCCATAAAAAGCCAAAACGAGCCCCCGAATGGGGGCTTTTTTATTTCCAAAAACTACCGATAAGCTCCTTATGAAGCTTATCGTTCTACTCGGACTTATTTTACTTTCCGATTCTACTTTTGCCCGCAGGCGAGTTCTCATCACGGCCTTCGAACCCTTTGCGGGTAGACCATCCAATGGTTCACAAGAAGTAGCGGCCTTAATGCCCGCCATGAGTGATCCCTCTATCGATTACGTCACCTGCATTCTGCCGGTGGAATACGACACCGCTTCTCAGAAAGCAAAAGACTGCTACCAGGGAATGGATCCCAAACCTGACATGGTGATTTCTACCGGTGAAGGTGGCTGCAACATTCAGGTCGAAACGCGCGCGCTTAATCTGGACAATACACCCCTTGAAGATAATGCCGGCACAATGAGAACTGGAAACCATATCGATGATATGAGAACGCCGTATAAATTTTTAAGCCTTCCGGTAACAGATATGGTTTGTTCCGTTGAAAGACCAGAAAGATGGCAACAACCAAATACCAGTACATGGGCAGGTTTTTTTGTCTGCAACAACACCGCTTTTCATTTGGCCCATTATTTTAAACAAGATGAAGTTCCTTATGGCTTTATTCATCTCCCTAGAAGTGACTGTAAGACGACTAAAACTTCCGATACCGCCGGAACTTTTAATACGATGATCCGAGCGGGAATAAGTGCCCTTGAATCCCGAACAACTCCTGGGGGACGACTTCCCTGTGAAAACCCAGTTGCTATTTTAAACACTGATATTTCGCCTCTACTTTCAGTTGCCCGTGCCGCCTGTGAACAAAGCTACCGGGATAATGTGGGAAATATTACAAGTACCGAAATTTTGAGAAATGCTGGCGACGTTGCTCAATAACTGACAGTTCCACTTCGCCGCTTGTTTCCTACTCCCGAAAAATTTGATTTTGAGCGACAATAGATGAGAGAGGAAATAAGCAATGATTTACAACAAGTCCGGCCACCCTGTTGAAGTGAAAAAAATCTCCATCCGCATGTGGAGTCTTCGCGATGAAATTGAAGCCGCGCTTGAGCGCCGGATGAAAGAATGTGAAGCGGCCGGAGTTCCCCTCTTCATCGACGACATTAAAAAATTCTACAACCTCAACATGAAAGCTCCCCTTACGGACAGCTCGAATGTGATTCCACTTCGTGGTGACGTATCAAAAGATGATCTCAATTCACTTATGGCATCACTTAAAGAAGAAGATAAAGTACCTGAAGCCGAAGAAACTAAAACAACTGAAGAAGTTCTCGCTTCTCTTTCTGATGGTGAAGCAAAAGAAGCTCCAAAAGCTTTCAATGAAGCTGAAGAGATTCTCGCTGAACAGGCACTTCAGGGTGTAGAAACAAAAAAACCAAGTCCTATCCTGGAGCGCCCTTACCAGCGCCAGGCGCCGGATCTTGAACGCATCTCTTATGGATTCTGCTTTCTCTCAGATATTCACATGGACACACTTCTTGCCTTCACTCAGGGGAAATTTCTCCAGGGACAATCGGTAGTGGTGGAATTCCTCATTCCCCAAAACTTCATGATGACGGCAGATGTGACTTACTGTCACTACTACGCTCTGAGATCACGGATCATCAGCTCGACCAAGCCTGACTACCGGATTCAGTCCCGCTTCAATTTTGCTTTAAAGGGCGAACGCGAAACTCTTCGCAATTTCCTCATGTCCATTGAGCCTACTGTCATTGAGAAGAAGAAAACGAAGAAAGATTCCGAAGACGACACCCTCGGTCTCTGATTATAATCTTCCAATGAGAGCATCAATACTTAAACCCCAGCTGTCGACCATCCTCGTGGCGATCTTCTTCTTCATCCTTCTCTTTTTGGGATTATTCGCTGAAGTTTTTGAATCTGAATCTCCGGAAGTTGATCTGGCCCAGATTTACGCGAACCCGGTTCCGGTTGCTGAACTCCAGCACCTGAAGTCGATGAAAATCACTAATAAGCAGGGGTCATTTGATCTTCTGAACCAGCATCCTGAAGGAAACCTTGAAGGTCCGTGGCAGATGACTTCTCCACAGGCCCTCGTAATGAAAGCAGAAGTTATCGCGAAAATCATCGAGGCATTCAACGTTATCCGTGTGAGAAACTTCCATCGCCTGGAACCTATTAACGTCACTTCCTACTCACTTGATAATCCGACTCTCACTCTTCTTTTCACTAATTCCAAAGAAAAGTCATTTGAGATCAAGATGGGTCTCATTAATCCGATTGATAACTCCGCTTATATGACGATCTCAACTCAAAATCAGATCTATCAGATTGATCCGCTCGAGATTCAGTTGGAGAGTTATGATCTGTCTCAACTGGTGGAATCAAAGGTTCTGGCACTCAATGCTGATTCACTTGTTTCACTTGAAGTGTATGGCGAGACCGGACTTATGCTGAAGCTCCTGAAGAAGGATGAGCAGTGGTTTGGTGATACGAGTACTGAGCTTTCGACTGACAAGGTGAAACGCTTTCTCGATCGATTGGAAGCTCTTAAGAGTACTTCCATTCTCGAGAACCTCACACCTGAGCAGAAAGAAGTTATGGATCGTGCCACCGCCGTTCCGCTTTATAGTTTAAAACTCATCACCACTCAGGGTGTACGGACTTATATTGTGGGTGAAGTGAAAGGCGGGATTCCGGGTACGAATATCAATGGAACCGTATATGCCCTTTCGGGTGAAGAGCGGAAATCGTATGTCCTGGTTGATAAGGATCAGTTGCGGGTTCTGGGAACGAAGATCAACGAGCTTAAATAAATGAGAAGGTCTGAAGTATTCATCTTCGTCGTAATTCTGCTTATTGTTGCTTCCATTATTTATCGAGCAGCACATTTTACAGAAGAACTAAGTCCACTAATAACCTGGCCTCTGGGAGGATTGTTTGCAGGAACAATCACATCGGCATTCTGGTTTTGGCGTAAGAAAAACCTCAGCGCGAAGAATGTGATGGGATTTTCTGTCATGATCACCATGATATTTTTAGGTCTGGGATTTATCGACATCGCAGTAACTTCGAATAATCGAATAGAGGAAGCTCAAAAATGGCCGGAGATTTCTGCGGTAATTACTTTAATCGACATTTACGAGAAGTATCCAGGAAAAATTCGTAGCTCAACCGGAAGATGGGCACCAATATGGAGCTATACGTACGAGATTCAGAATAAAAAAATTATAAGCCATTCAATGAGTGCGCCGTACGTTTATATATTGGATTTCCAGCACACAAGAGAGAAGGCCATTTCTGCTGGCAGCAAGAGACCTGTGGGAGCAACCGTTACAGCTCACTACAATCCACAGAACATTGATGAATCTACTCTTGATCTAGTCAAAGGTGGAGATTCGGGAATCATGTATTTCCTGGGAATAGTAATAATTCTTATGGCAAGCGCCGGACTTTTTGCCATGACCAGAGTGATCCGGCAGAAATAAAAAAACCCGGAACAAGTCCGGGTTCTCTCTATAAGAATCTTAAAAAATCAGATTACTTGATTTCTTTGTGAAGAGTGTGACGACGAAGATTCTGGTTATACTTCTTCATCTCGAGACGCTCTGGAGTCGTCTTCTTGTTCTTCGTAGTTGTATAGCGAGAAGGAGTTCCGCCTTCTTTTCTAGCTTCAGTACATTCTAATGTAACGATTACGCGTGGGCCTTTTGCCATAACTTCCTCTCATGTAGACATTTCTAAAAAGTGCAGCCAATATAGAACAATTCTAAGTACGTGACAAGTCATAGATGACCGAAGGAATCGGATGCAGAGCGTAAATACTCAAAATTGGTCTTTTTGCAGATATGAGAAAGAGAACTTTCTCGCCCAGATTACATTTGGGGCCGATCCCGAGTCCCTTTCGGAAGACCGACTGGAATATTACGTCACTGTACTGCTGGACGAACAGACCGAAATTTTCCAGAAGAAGTTCATGAATTTGACTGAGGCCTGTCTGTACTTGAATTCAAATTACCGTGATTGGAACTTCCTCGATCAGACCGCTACGAAATCAGGTTGCTCGACCTGTGCTGCTCACTAAAATCCGGCATTTTTAAATCGAATTTTTTTCCATTCACCAGTCCTTTGTGAACTGTCATTTCTTCGTATTCAAAATGCGGAGTCTCTCCAAACAGCCATTCCCAGGAACGAAGATGATTGAAGCTTTCCTGCACCTGAGGTTCGGATAAAAGTGATCCCTCGAGAGTGAATGGAATCGTTTTTAAGTGATGAGAAATGATTTCAATCACGTCCTGAATTTCAGTACCCGGATATTTTTCATTGAGAGTAATAACTTTTGAACGGACAGAGGCAATGGATTTAGTCACCGTTGGAATGATGGTGTGCTTGAGACTTTCTTCGAGTTTATTCAGATCACTTGAAACAAGAAACGTCCCGTGATGAAAAGATCCAAACTTTGTCTGCTTAAAGGCAGATCCCGAAATTTTCCGGCCATCCAGCCAAAGATCATGACGGGGAGAAATCGTAAGGGTGATATCCACCTTCGCAAAAGCATCTCTCAGAAGTTCAGCATGCTTCATCCGGTTGATCATAGGATTCGGAGTTATAAAACTGAAATTGAGATTTCCCTCATCGTGAAATACACATCCGCCGCCGCTTTGACGGCGAACGAGCCAGATATCGTTATTAACCAGATAAGATAGCTGAGTTTCCAGCCACGGATTCTGAAATCGTCCGAGTACTACACAAGGTCGGTTCACATAGAGAAAAAGCACCGGAAGATCAGCTCCACCCCGAAGAAAATGATCTTCCAGGGCGAGATTAAGGAAAGGATTCTGGTAGGGAGAAACAAAAACGCGCATGCGCTCATGATAGACGGGAAACAATGAGAGGGCCATAATAGAGGATATCAAGAGGTGTTTATGCTTACTGCCATTCTTCCCACTCTCCCTATCGTCGGAATTCTTAAACTCACCAGCCGTGACGGAAAGACCATTTCAAACATTGAAGTAGTGAAGGGAAAAAGCTCAGCGATGAATCCCTTTTTTGAATCCTGTTATAAGGAACTGAAAAATTATCTCGAAGGAGAGAAAACTGAACTCGAGCTTCCACTCGACATGAAAGGTCTCACACCTTTCCAGGTGAAAGTTTTAAAAGAAATGAAGAAGATTCCCTATGGCGAAGTGAGAAGTTACGGCGAGCTCGCAAGAGCGATGAAGTCGAAAGCTTTTCAGGCCATCGGTAATGCCTGCGGAAAAAATCCCTTTATGCTCATTTATCCATGCCACCGTGTGGTTGGGACAAATGGTCCGGATGGATTTGCTCACGGACTCAAGATGAAATCAGAACTTTTGATGCTTGAAGGGGTGAATCTTTAGATTGACCTCCGCCGGTGGAAGTGAAACTTAAGGATCCAGAATCTTAATTGTTCCCGCTTTTCCATCGAGCCTTACTCGCATTCCCGTTTTAATCGTCTTAATTAATCCCGGCACACTCACCACCGCGGGAATCCCCATTTCTCTGGCGACAATTGCTGAGTGAGAAAGAAGACTTCCTCTTTCAACTAATAATCCAGAGATTGATGGATAAAGCGGAACCCATCCCGGATCTGTTCTCGCAGTGACAAGAATTTCTCCATTGAGTTCGAGATTGTCTGTGGGATCAATAACTACTTTCACAATTCCTTCTACAATTCCCGGTGAACAGGGAAGGCCTTTGAGGTCATACTCATCAGTAACTTCCTGAGCGACTTCTTCATTCTGGAAAGTATTCTTCCAGTAGACTGCTCCCCTAGTCATAATCCGTGAGCTGGGTTCTTCAGCAAATTTTTCGTATTCAGTTTTTCTGTGTTCCACCACGGCGTTCAGGTTATAAGTCGGAAGAGCACCATTATAAATCCCAAAAACTTCTTCAATCGTGAGCCAGAAAATATCTCTTGGTTGGTTGAGGGCACCAATGAAGGCCAGATCCTCACCGATCGTGCGGAAAACAGTTCGAGCGACACCATAAATTCTCGTACGAGCAAAACGCGTGTTCTCGCGGTTTTTCACTGCTTTGCGGGCGTGCTTTAGGACCCAGAAGTAGATAATTCGGCGAAAAGTAGAAAGTTCCTTACGTACTGTGTTCTCAGCAATGGCACGTCTTTCTTTTTCTTTACTATCATCTTCAATCGGCAAGCTGGCAGCTTTGAGATAATTCTTGAGACACACAAACAGATAAGAAGGATCCGTCACGAGATCAATTTCTTCGAGCTTCATCTCACTCATGCAGCGGAAGCCGTACTTCTCAATATAATTCTCGAGTGCCTTATAAAAATCATGAAACTCAGACTGCCTCACGGCCTCCATCCCATCTTTTGATTCTGTTGATAGAATGATATCTTTTAATTTTGTATTCGCTCCGGCCGTGTGAGCAAGCTTGATCATCGCACGGGTTGGTTCCGCACTCTCAAGTCCACCTTCTGCCGCAAGAAGGTCATTCTGAAGTGATGACATTTCCGGAGGAAACCATTTCAAGGTAAGTTTTCGGAGGAGTCCAAAGTGAACCATGCATAAAAAATCATTAATGATCGGAGCTTTCCAGCGACCGAGCATATTTCTTTCAATCTCCATGTAGATATTGATGAGCTCATCTCCGCGCATACGCGTGAGAGGCATGGCCTTGTATCGGTCATAATCTTTGTGGAAGGTTTTGAGGAAGTCTTCAACTACACCCTGGATAATAAAATGATATTTAAGGAAGTTAAATCCAGTGACAGCAGTTCTCATCTTTCCGCGGAAAGTTCCCCATGAAGGATGGGATTTCGTTCTTGCTTCAATCTCATCAGAAAGACCTTCAGAAACTCCCATCATGGTTTCCATGAACTCTTTGTTGGACTTAAATCCTGGAAGGACGCCGACGAGCTTGTACCAGTTAAAGAGATTATAGAAGACTCTTCCGTTCACTGAGCCGAGCATGTAAGAGAGATAAGAATCCATATCCTTGATAATTTCATTGGGCAGCCCAAGTACTTCACAGAACTGAACGTAAACCGCCTTGTAGTTCCTGAGCGCAAAAGAAAACGAAAGTGGAAGTGTGAGTCCACCATAGCTTTCGACGATATTGGAATTATCCCAGAGATTGATATATCCCTGAAGATCATGATCAATTGTAGTTACGGGTCTCGTCTGAAGCAGCCACACTTTACCATCAGCAATCGCCCACTCTATATCCTGAGGTCTTCTGTAATCAGTGTGAATCTTCTTACCGAGCTCAAAGAGATCTTTCAGATTTTGATGATTGAGTGATGGAGCATCCGCCAGTATTTTTTCCACTGGAAGAGTTGCGCAATGGCCACTCTCCCCGCGTTTAAGCATCTGTTCCTTGGGAACAATATCTTCCTGTAAAGTCTTTCCGTCTTTTGAATCAAGCCAGAAGGTATCAGCGTTCAGAATACCCGAAACTAATCCTTCTCCCACGCCGTAAACAGAAGAGACAACGAACTTATCAAGTTTCTTTGCGATCGGATCGCAGGTGAACATCACACCCGATTTTTCCGGATCAATCATCTTCTGAAGAACAACAGCTACACTGATCTTTAAGAAATCGAGATCATTCTCTTTACGATATGAGAGCCCTCTTTCAGAAAAAGCACTGGCCCAGCAGCCCTTCACAGATTCAATAATCTGCTCTTTACCGGTTACATAGAGGAAACTCGAAAGCTGGCCTGCAAACGAATGCGAACTTCCGTCTTCATCGGCAGCTGAAGACCTGACAGAGATCATGGTCTTTTGACCCAGGATCATCATGCCGTGATCAATGAGCTTATTGATATCATCCGGGAAATCCGTGCCTTTTATCAGCTTGGTGATAACTG
Organism: Bacteriovoracaceae bacterium; assembly: GCA_046595005.1. Lineage (GTDB taxonomy): Bacteria > Bdellovibrionota > Bacteriovoracia > Bacteriovoracales > Bacteriovoracaceae > Peredibacter. The sequence continues at coordinate 166,308 of JBKJPL010000016.1, forward strand.
ACTCCGCATCATGTCCTGAAACTTTACCCGAGAGATAGTCTTCAAGGATGGTGATGATTTTTCTTCTGAGTCCCGTGGCATCCAGGAAACTTTCAAAGTGCCTTTTTCCGAGGACAACCCATTCCGGAACGGGAAGGCCACTTTGGCTCATGAGATAAAGATTATAACCTTTCCCACCGGACTCATTCTTAGCAAAAAAGGAAGTAGACGTTTTCGTCACGAGCATCAGGCACTCCAGAGGATGAAAAAGAGAATTACATAATGTAAGGCCATATACACCGTGGAAATCGTTCTGAAGGTTTTCGCAGAAAACTTTTTCAGGTTAACGACCATTGGGATAATGGAAAGTACATATAAGGTCGCCAGGACGAGAAGCCAGCGGACAGAAAAAAGCGCACGTAACTGAAAGAGAAGCACAAGAGACAATAGAACCTGGGAAGCACTTAGTAAGTAAGCTCCTTTCAGAGAGAAAATTTTTGAGTAGCTGGGAACATTCGCACGTTCTTCACTTGGATCGAATGTCTTACGGGCAAATTCAAACAGGTTAAAAATAAACCAATGTGAAACCAGGAAGACAGGAATAGCAGGAGATTCAAAAGTCAGCATTCCAAGGTTTGCCGAAATTAATGATAATCCGAGGAATGCCACAACTATTGTGTGAGTCATGGCATAGGTCGTGAGTCTCGGACGAAGTATTTCTCCAATAAAGAACTCCTCATACATGAGAAGCGAATAGAAGATGGCAAAGACATAAAGAAGTGCCGGGATAAGTCCCAGCGTTGTCACGAGCACAAATTCGAAAACGATAAGAAGAAGGATCACTTTCTTAACCTGAGAAACTGAGATCAGTCCCCGGGCCAGAGGTCTCGTGGGATTAATTACGAGATCAACTTCATAATCCTTGATTTCATCGAAGAGTCTCATCCTGAAGAAGAAGCATAACCCGAGAACGGCCATCACGATTAATGAGACGACAGGAAGCTCGAGTCCCGATAAAACCCGCGAGAAGAGGTAATTCACTCCCACAAAGAGGAAAATAAGCGGAATGTATTCGAGTGGTTTAAACCGCTCTTTAGTGAAAATTAACCACTTACCCAATGATCACTCCCGGTTCAGAGAGCTGCTTCTTAAGAACTGCATACTCAACCTTTGAGTGATGTCTTGGATCCATGGGCACAGCTTTCACGAAATACACTTTATCAAGTGGAGTTTTATTTTTGGCGAAGACTCTCTTCACTTCTTTTTTGGCATCACTAAAATTAAAACTCGATGCATCCACTCCAGCAGGTAGCTCAATAGCAACACATGTCTCCTGACCCATCTTCGCATCCGGGAGACCAAAGAAGGCGCAACGATATGTAAATGAGAGACGTTTTAAAATAACTTCTGACTTCACAGGGAAGTAGTACTTCCCTTCTCTTACGATGGCATTATTCACTCTTCCTACTAGCCAGAGATTTTTTTCCAGATCAAGGTATCCCAGATCTCCCGTGCGGTGATAAACCGTTCCGTCAGGACCTTTGATCTTGGTTGCCTTGAAAGCGTCCGGATTATTGTAATAGTCCTTACAGACGTGATCGCCGGTACAGATAAACTCACCAACTTCACCACGTGGGAGTTCAATCTCTTTCCAGCCGCCTTGACCCAAAGTAATCGGCCCATCCACGAGCTTAACAAATTTATAATCCACATCCTCAGAGATGTGGCCTACGTTCACACCTTCTTCTACGACTTCGGCATCGGCATCTCTTTTTTCCTTCAGCATGTTCCGCCCTTCAATATGGGCCATGGGTTCTGCTTCCGTGGATCCATAAAGAACCCAGAGTTCTGATTGAGGAGCAATCTTGTAATACTTTTCCACATCGTCGCGCGAGATCGGAGCTCCTCCGGTCACCATCCGCTTCATCTGAGTGAGCATAATCCCATGTTGAGCACAGAATATTGAAAGACCCACAAGATTTGAAGGAGACATGGTAGCGCAATTAATTTTGTTGTTGAGAATCTGGTTCGTGAGAATTGCGGGATCATGTTCAGTCGGTGCTGCGAGATTAATTGCAGGAAGAACAGTCGTTACGCCGGTGGCGAGATTATTAAGAGAGAAAATTGGAAAGATCGGCATATCAATATCAGTCGCTGCATAGGGAATTACATGTGAAAGAGCATGATGCTGGGCCGAAAGGAATCGGTGAGTGCGATTGGCACCCTTTGGCTTACCAGTTGATCCGGTAGTAAAGGTTATGAGTGCAGTCGTTTCACTTTCCACCGGCTCCATCGGACATTCACCAGGAACGAGTAGCTCCTCGAACTTATGAGTTCCTTCGCCGGGACCATACATGATCCTGATTGGCATCGTTTTAAATTCTGCGACCTGATCCACGAGCTCGAACGCCTGAGCAAAGCTCACCATTCCTTTAGGACTCACGCATTCTGCAGTGGCACCGAGGTGACCCGCACGCGCCCAGGAATCAAGGAAAACAGCGATTGCTCCGATTCTCTGGACCGCAAACATCGCCACATACATATCAAGCGACATCGGAAGGAAAATAATAATCCGATCACCTTTAGTAATACCGATTTTCTTCAGACCATTAGCAAACGCAGAGATTCTTCCTGCGATCTGAACGTAATTGATCTCATCGTGTGGAATTGCCGATGTCATGGTCTTGTCCCATGTCGCGGGCCAGTCTCGTTTCCCCCAGCGGAGAGCTGTTCTCGTGGGAAAATCTCTTAAATGTCCCTCAAGATAGTTAAGAACATTGTTACGGACATCGACACCCGGATAGTAACCAATCTTTACTTTAACCTCTGAGACTTTAGTAAGTGCTGTAGCGACATCAGCAGAATGAGACCATAAAAGAGCGTGGCCACCATTTGCAAGATCCCTATTCTCCACGCGGGAGAAAGCTTTGAGAGAAGACATTTGCCTTTCACGGCCATTAGTTTTGTCTTCTTTCCCCCATAGTGCGATTACTGGAATGGAATAAGAAGCATTCATCGGAAGTGGGTTATTTTCGGTGTCAATTTTTCTTTTCACTGTTTTCGCCCAAAGATCAGTCGATTCCAGCCGGGAAAGAAAAGTTTTATAGTAAGAATGATCTGCCATCTTCTGGGGAGAAATCATGTGCTCAAGAAAACCTGCCACAGACTTTTTTTTACTGCTTTCGATAAGTTTTCCACTGAGAACTGGAATTCCAAGAAGACCTTTCGCAAGTCCTGACAATGGTTTTTCCGGAATAAAATAAGGAGCAACGAAAACAATACCCGAAACATTATCCTTAATCTCAGGGAGGTGGCGCATGATCGTATAACAGCCAAGTGAAAAGCCGGTCAGGATATAAGGCCCCTGAAATGACTTCAATTTTTTCAAAAGCTGAGGATCATAGGCATCGAGCGCCATGAATTCACAATCTTTCGGAAGTGATTTTTTTACTTCATTCCAGTCTTCAACATGACCTGGATTTCCATGAATAGCGATGATCTTATTCATACTTTAATTCCTTTAAGCCTCAGTCGGTAAAAATCCATAAGTTTTGGATTCTTCCAGTATTTTGTATCGGTAGTTTTAAGATTTGGTTTGCCGGTGATCGCCTGATTTTTATCGATCTCGTCGAGGACTTCAGCCAGAACACGTGCCTCAAGCTTTGATCCCTCAAAGATCGAATTCGTATAACTTTTCTGAGGAAGTTGCACTTCCTCTACCCGGATAATAGGTCCGTCATCTATTTTTTTTGTCATCTGGTGAATAGTGAAGCCAAATGGCTTTCCATGCAGATGCGCCCAGAAGTCACACATGACCCCTCTCTGAAAAGGAAGAAGGCCGTGATGAATATTGATACAACCAAGACGCGGAAGTGCTAGAACTTCGTCACGAAAAAAACAACGGGATCTGGCATTTATAAGAAGATCCAAAGAATTGCTTCTCAGAAAATTAATGGTCTCAGGTGTATTGATATCAGCAGTAAAAAAAACTTTTTTTCCGGCATTCTCATAGGTTTTGACTTTTTCATCAGTCCGGGGAAAAAGAGAGTTCCTGAAAAGCTGAAAGCCGAATCGTGGGGCCGCGCCAGTTGCAGCAGCTGCCAGACCGAGTAATGATAATTTTGCCTCGCGGTTTTGAATTACCACGAGTGCTTTGATGTGAGGGTTATTCGCGAGTGTCAGAATCACCTGATGATAATTTTCACCGACAAAGGTAACCTCGGAAGTCACAAGAATCGCTTTCACCATCAGCTGACTCTCCGATAGGCCTTGACCATGTACATCTGAACTTTCTCGTCGCTAAATGCTTCGGAAACTTCCGAAGATATATCCTCATATCCTTCCAGGTCGGGATTTTCCGGAAGACGAAGATAGTTCCTGATGATGACAACTCCACCAATTGAAATTTTGGAACGAACGATCTGGAGATAATTCTTCTCAGTCTCACCTTCAAAATAAGAAGGAACATCACTAAAAGACAGGAAATCAATTTCACTGAGAGATTTCTCATTCGGAATCAGCTCGAGAATGTTGCCTTGAAAAGACTTTGTCCGGTGAGACAAAAGCCAGGTTTTCATCTCCTCGAAGACTTCCTTATCCCCTTCAACTGGAATCGCCTCTTTCGTGACGATCTTTCCGAAAAAACATAATTGGGCAAAGAAATTAGCACGAAGAAGTGTCTGACCAAAAATTCTCGCAAAGGCCGAGCGGTAATAATCAAAATGAGATTCCGGAACATTTTTTTTAACAAAATGTCCTTTGTAGAGAAGAGCATTGAATACAGTCGCATTTCCAAGAATCTTAAAGACCAGATCCCATCGAGAAGCAGGAAATCGTTCATCAAAAAACTTTTTCTGATCGATGGTTGTGAGGCATGACAATGACTCGTGGAGAAGCTTCGGCCCTAACAGCAAACGAGTGACATAAGAAAATTTGTGAAAAGTCTTTTCCCATTTCCCTTCATAGAGAATGGTATTCCAGGAAACTGATTCAAAAAGCATCTGAAAATAATTCTGAGCGGAAGTTTCAAGTTCCAGAGAATAGAAAATTTCTTTCCGGCGGAGGTTATAAGCAATTGTTACGTATGGTGGATAACCCCAAAAGAGAAGAAAATCATCGTGACTGCATTTTCGGATTGTTTCTTCGCGAAGTGAACCGAGCCAAAGTTGCTGCTCTGACAGATCAATGACCTGAAGCTCTGAAGGATTTCCTGCAAGAAGAGGAAGTGACCTTCCCCCGCTACCAGCAACAGACACGATATTTTTAGGCTTCCACTTACGCATGAGTCGCACTTCAGGCCACGTGTCTTCGTTTGCCAGCGAGTAATTAAGCGACTTGAAATATTTATCAGTCATGAATCCTCAGTTAATCAGGAGAAGAATGATTTTACGGAATCGGCGAATTGTTTAAAGTACTCATCCGTCTCCATGTAGAGCTCGTGGTAAGCATCTTTTACTAGTACGAATTTTGCCCGCGGCTCATATTTCATAAAATATCCTTTCACGAGATCAGTACTAACCACCCCGTCAGCGCTTCCCATGATCACCATCAGAGGAGTCCGGGGAGAAAGTGGACGGGAGAAAGTTGTTTTCGCCTTACTCAGAAGATCAAAATAAAGATGAGAGTGAACTTTGAGAATATTTTTAGGATCGCTCACATAATCCTTATACACTTGTGGATTATGCGAAAGTTTCGTCAGATCAAGCATCCCGCCCAATGGAAGACTGGGAAGAGTTGCGAGTTTTTTGTAGATCATTGCAGGAATAGAACTTGTCACCAGCCCCAGGATTCCAACAGTACCGGCGCCGGGTGCTGAGAGAATCGTTTTTGCCGGATAGAGAGCGCGATTCTTTCTCATCTGGATCCATCGGGCGGTAATGAGACCTCCCATGGAATGACCGAAGAGATAAAATTCCTTCATCCCCTGTTCACTAACAAGATAATCAGTCACGGCATCAAGATCTTTCAGGTAATCGTCGAAGTCATTTACGTTCCCGCGTTCACCTTCCGAATCACCGTGCCCGCGAAGATCATAGAGAATCACATTATAGTTTTTGAAAGTGTCCGAGAGCCAGTAATTATGGCGCCCGCGATGCTCACCCACTCCATGAGTGACTATGACCCATGCGGAAGCATTACGATTGAGAATAGTGGATTTTAGCCTGAGACCGTCAAAGGTCCGGATGTCCTGAATTGTTGTTTCCATGTCATGATATTGTCTGAGGTGAGCGGATTTTTTGCAATTCCCGGCGGGTAAAACTAGTCCTTGAAACTATTTCAATCAACTAATCTATAACAGAAACGTAACCGTTCAGAAGGTCTCTTGCCTTGAGGTAAGTCATATTGCTTTTTAAGAGAAGGCCCCGACGCTGCAATTCGGCCCCAAGCTGAGAATCCACTTCAGTAATCGCTGAAATCCAGCGAACTCTTGCATCCTCAATGATCTGGTCGCGTGACATACCGGCCGGGACTTTGGAGGCAATAGCAGGAGAATGAAAGCCAAAAGATGAACGCTTCCGGGCATACCTTACGGAACCGGCAGTGAATAAAACGGTACATGATGATTCACAGTCCCCACTAACCCGGGTGTGAATCTTCACATTGAGAGAAGTTTCAAAATGACGGATTCTTTTTACTGAAGCAAATGTCTTAAGAAGATTACCACCACCGGAGTCGAGATCAATCCGGATAACTCTCTCCTGGCCAGGCTTGAAACGGCCGGCCTCCTTAACTATCTTTCTCTCCAGGTTTGCCAGAGAATCCTCATCGATTTCCCCTTGAAAATAAATGCCCTTTGCCGACATCGCCGGCAAAGAAAGGAGAAGAATAAGGAAAAAGAAGGACAGCTTCATCCCAGGTGTTTTAAATCATTTCAGGATAAGCCTCATCTCAATTATTCTTTTTGAGTAATCTTTACTGTCCAGACTTTGGACACCACCCTGTAAAACCCGTCCCCGCCCCCCTCTCTAACACCCAGGACTCATAGAATATGTCCCAAAGGACCTCTTATGAGTAACATCTCGGTATATCTCAATTCCAAGGCTTCTGGCGCCAGCCACTGCTTCTCTATTGAGGAGCTTAAGAAGTATTTTTTCCGTCACGAACTCAAGATTAATCGTCCTGGGACAATGGAAGAAATGATTGAGCTCGTGAAAAGAGATCGCACTAATAAAGTTGAATGCATTTTCTCCATCGGTGGAGACGGAACCTGTCATACAATCGCTCAACACCTCGTTGGTTCAGGAACCAAACTTATGGTTCTTCCAGGTGGAACGGCCAATGATTTTGCTGACGAAATCGGAACAAATGGCGCTCTTAAGAAACTCGCTCATATCTTCCACGCTCAGAGTACGAAGCATGTAGACATCATCAAAGTGAACGGAAAATACCTCATGAGTAATGGGGGAATTGGTATTGCACAGGAAGTAGCGGCACTCGTGAATCAGTACCGTAAATCTTCTGATATTTTTCAGACCATGTTGAAGACCAGTGGAAAGCATGCTTATCAGGCAGTCTTTGCTAAGCACTTTTTAACTTCAAAATTTAATCTGCATGATGTTTATATGGACTCGCCGGATTTTCCTCTCCTGGACCGTAAGATTACGTCCCCCCTTATCTTGATTAACAACCAACCAAAGCTTGCTGGTTCACTCAATGTGGCACCAGATACATGTAATACCGACGGGAAGTTTAACGTTACGATTTTCACTCACACAAACCGCTATGAGTTCCTCAAAACCGCTATGGTTTTCCTGACCGGTGGTTTTCCGGTTGAAGACAAAAAAATTATTCGCTTTGAGACTGATTCATTGAAAATGACATCCATAAATGGAAAACCCCTCACATTCTTCGGAGACGGTGAGACCTGGGAACCTTCCATGGAACTTGATATCAGTATCCTTCCTGAGTCACTTGAAGTGTACTCACCGGCCGAGGAGATCTGTGGAAAGGGATATTCACTTGATCAGATTCCTGTTCTCACATGAAAATACTCGTTACCGGCGCAACGGGCTTTATCGGTAGACGTCTCACCCGTCAGCTCGCGCGGTCGGGAAATGAAATATACTGTCTTGTCCGGAAAACGAGTCTTGAAAAAGCAAAAGAACTTTTCACTGGTGTTCCGAATATTCATTTTGTTACAGGTGACCTTACCAATAATGATGTTCTCGATCAGGTTTCGGGTGCAGAAGTCATCATGAACAGTATCGAGGCCGTTGTCCATCTTGCGGCCACATATGATCTGTCGGTATCAGAAACAGAGGCCTATCTTTCCAATGTGGTTGGAACTCAGAACCTGCTCTTTCTTCTCCAGCGGATGAAGAAGCTCACGATCTTCCACTACATGAGTACCTATACGGTTTCCGGAATTCATGAAGGTGAATTCATGGAGGAAGATCTCAATCCGGGAACTCCGTTTCGCGACAATTACTCTCAGACCAAAATGCAGGCCGAACTCCTGGTGCGGAATACCCGTATGCCCACCGTTGCATTGAGAATTTATCGTCCCGGAATTATTGTCGGTGATTCAGTTACCGGCGAAATGGATAAGATCGACGGGCCCTATTACTTCTTCCGCTTTTTCCATAAGATCTCGAAGTATACAAAGCACATTCCATTGAGTGTGGTGCCTGTATCTTATCACCCTGGTGCAACTCTACCCTTCTTGCCGGTAAATATCCTGGTGAACTGGCTCACCCAGATGATCAATAAACCTACCGATCATATGACAAGAACTTACCATCTCGTTCCGGAAGAAAAAATCTTCGTTGGTAACATGATGGAAGAGGCAGCACGACTGTTTGGTTTAAAGCTTAAAATTCAGCGCGTTCCTATGCCGGGTGTGATGAAGAAAGTATTTCCACTACTTCAGATTCCAGCCGAGGTTGATGCTTATATTCAAAACAGCACGAAATACTCAACCGCCAATCTTAAAAAAGATTATCCCCAACTAAAGTGTCCACTTACTTCAGAGTATTTTCCGACGATCATACATAAATCGAAGGAGCTATTCTCATGAAAGAAGTCATCACGATCTCCATGGGACCGGCCTCGGCTAACTATGATAAATCCATTAATATGTTCGGAGAGCAGTTCAGGGTAAAAAGACTGGGTGTCAATTTTAACTTCAAGCTGGCCCTGGAACTGGTAAAGAAATATCGGAATCAATGTGACATCTTCGCTTTCGGCGGCTTTTCAACAGATATAAAACTGAACGGAAAAATTCATGTCCATCATCAGGTATTAGAACTTCGGAGAGCAGCAGGTGACACTCCTATCGCCGATGGATCAAAAGTTAAACTAACCGCGATTCCACTTTTCATTAAGAACCTCTCCCAAAAAGAGCCACAGCTTTTTAAAGGTAAGCGAATCGCATTCTTCTCCGGCATTACTCAATGGGATTATCTTCCTGCTTACCAGGAAATCAACAATGATCTGGTTTTTGCTGATCCCTATATGGCGTTTGGAGCTCCGAAAACAATTCTGGGAATGAAAGACCTGAAAAGCTTTGTTCAGACGACTCTTCCGATCATAAAGCGTCTTAATCTTGAAAAGCTGAAGGAAAGAGACTTTCGGGCAAGAATAACTCAGCTCCCTACGATGAACTCTTTCTTCAATTCAGACATCTTCGTCGTGAACGAAACTCAGCTCGATTTCCTGGAACTTCCCGACCTCACAGGTAAGATTGTCATCATCGATCAGCTGAATAATTTCTCAAGAAAAAAACTTCGGGAAGCTAAAGTCTCCAGAGTCTATAGCTGCTTCCCGGATTTTATTGGTATGCCTCACCTTGGTTTCAATGGTCTTGAAGCTATTCTTATGGCCCACCTCGAAAAGAGCTCGCTTGATCACGACGATATTCTCGACAAGATCAAATCACTGAAGCTTTCTCCTGAGATCTATACTCCTAAGTCTGAAGAAACTAGCTCGGTTGAGAGATTCTCATTTGTCATCCACCCTCTTTCAGCGAATCAATTTTTTCTTTCTCCGCTCCTGAAGAATCTGGCGAATACTCCCCTGGCCTCTCACGTCGAGAAAGTTGCTTCGCATGTTCCGGGATATCATTACGGGAAAATTACAGGCATTAAATCACCAATTACCGGGAAAGAAGTTGAAGGCGATCTTTATATGATCACCATGACCCCTAAGATGATGATGAAGCAGCCCCCGGAGAAAATGTATAACGCCTTAAACCGCATGTGTGACATGGCAATGAAGCGCGGTTCAAAAATTATTGGTCTCGGTGCTTACACCAAGATTGTTGGTGATGCCGGTGTAACAGTGAATGAGCGTTCACCGATTCCTGTCACTACCGGAAACTCACTTTCAAGTGCCTCAACACTCTGGGCGGCAAGCTTTGCGATTGAAAAGATGAATCTTGTGAAAAAAGAAAACGAGATTTACCAGGGAACAGCCATGGTCATTGGCGCCACCGGTAGTATCGGTAAAGTCTGTGCCAAGGTTCTGGCAAACCAGTGGAAAAAAATAATTATAGCAGCTCCAAGACCTTATAAAATTCTTGAACTCGTGCGCGAACTTCAGGAGCAGAATCCGAATGTCGAAGTAATCGGAACAAGTTCACCAGACAGATATTCTTCAGAATGCGACCTGATTATCACCTCAACCTCAGCTCAGGGTGAATCGGTTATGGATATAGAGAAAGTAAAGCCAGGTTGTGTGATCTGTGATGTGAGTCGACCGTTCGACATCACTCTCGAGGATGCAGCAAAACGACCGGATGTTCTCGTAATCGCCAGTGGCGAAGTGGAGCTTCCCGGAGACATTTCTATCTCTCATACTATCGGTTTACCTGGAAGCTCCGTGTACGCATGTCTCGCTGAAACAGCTCTCCTGGCCCTTGAAGGTAGATTTGAAAGCTTCAGTATCTCGCGGGATCTTCAGTATGATCGGGTATGCGAAATTGACAAGATTGCCAGGAAGCACGGAGTAAAACTTTCGGCAATCATGGGCCATGCCGGAGAAATTACGGAAAGAGAAATTGAACTTTGCCGTGATCACGCTTTATCTAAACTAAAAGAGAAAGCTAAATGAGAGTTTTCCTGCTTCTTTTTTTATCTGCACCAGCTCATGCAGGATACTTCACTCAACACGTGAAGGAATCGATTGTCATCAATCAGGAAAGAAGACCCATCTACCGGGAAATTACGGCAGGAAAATCAGACCGCGTGCTCTCAAAGCTCATTTCCCTTGAACGACAGATGATTCCTTTTGCAATAATCTACGACCTGAAAGCAAAGTCATTCCAGAAATCCGGCATTCCGATCATGAAAGATGAATTCGTCAGCATGAATGCGGAATTTGATCCCACTGTCAGAAAATTCCCTGAGGTTGAATTCGAAAATATCCCATGGGAGGAATATCGCTCTGATCTTAAGGATCTCATCAGAAAGAAAGACCAGGCAGGACTTCTAAGTCAAACTCTCGCCATCGTTGAAGAAATGAAAAAGCAACCAGAGTACTGGTGCCTTACCCGGCATCTGGTGGAATCCTTTTATCGATTTGCTTATTTTCTTCCTTCCAGAGTGAGTGCTGCCCGCGAAAGAGGTGTCAGATCCCCGGAAAAACTTCTCTGGGATATCATCGATTTTCATCTCATAGGATTCCCGAAATTCGTGAAAATTGACAGGCTGGCAGCACCCATTCAGAAAGAAGGTATTCCCATCCTGTGCCAGGAACTTCCCGATCTTCTTCAGGATCTACCAAGGTCTGTTAACGATTTGTCTAAAGCAACAAATACGGATTTGAGATAAAAGTGCCCATGAAAATAATTATAAGCTTCTTTGTCTTTCTTCATACCTTAAGCGCTTTTGCGCTTACTCCTTCTTGCTTCGGAGAAATTTCTACCAGAGGCGAGGTGAAGATCAGACTTTACTCACCACAAAGTAATGTCGTCCGCCAGGTAGTCATCCTTCCTCCCACAGGTGGAGAAAACAGAGCAGACAGAAATCTTGCCCGTGAACTTTGTCAGCGGGGTCATCTGGTTAAAGTGGTAGATTATCCTCAGTTCACTATTCATCCGGATGATTTTGACGGACATGAAAGAGCTACAACAAACACGCTCAAAGCTCTTTCAGGATTTTTTGAAAAAGAATCGACTCCCACAACTGTGATTGGAGCGAGCCTTGGTGGAATCTATGCCAGTCTGGTTCACTCACTGGCGAAATCTCCGAAATGGGAAAGTTTCTCTGTCGTTGATTCTCTGGTTACAACAGTAGCGGGCGGATCACTTGCAGAAGTTCTTACTTACTCGCAGCTCGATCATGTGAAGAAAACCCGGGACGGCAGACTTGCTGGCGGCAGATTCCGGAGTCTCCCTGAATATCAGGAATTTCTCGCTGGATTTATAACAACCGATCTCCTGAAACTCGCCATGCCCGGTGGAAAAGTTCTCGCGTTTATCTCAAACAAAGACAAGATCGTCCCTACCCGCACCCAGGTTGCATTAGCAGAAGCTCATGGAACAAAACCGGTGAGAATAAGCCGACTTGGCCATTCGGGAACAGTCGCCTATGTCTACTTCCGGAAAGTAGCTCAGATTCATGGATTTCTGACCAAACTTTAGACATAAAAGACGCGTAAGTACCTGAACCATTGAACACCTCTCAGGCATCGGGATTGCAAAACTCTACATACGATGTTCAGAAACAAAGGCCTATGGACCATTCTCTTCCTGTGCCTTTCCCTAAATGGGAAAGCGGACGTTCTCGATAACACACAGAAAGTCTCACTTATATTTGTAGGCCCTGCACGGGGTCTCTCGGAATCGTCCTTCGGTCATGTGGCCCTCAAGCTCTCGCCGGATAAAGACGGCGGACTTCTCGATATGGTGATTGAATTTGTGGCCGACATTCCTCGTGGAGAAAGTGCGGTCAAAAAATATATCCGCGGCGCTGGAGTTGGAAAGAAATACCCCGTTAAAGCAGACCTTTCACCTTTTTATGATTACCGAAAACTGAAGACCATCAGTGAAAACCGCTCGCTTGTTGTGTATGACTTAAAACTCACGACAGAAGAAATTTCCAGAGTCGTTCAGTTTATCAAGGATTACCAAAACCGCGAGATTGGTGAAAACTATCTCTTCCTCACGAAGAACTGCTCATACTTTGCGGCGCACGCGATTGAAGTTGCAACTGGCAACAAGATCAATAACAAGAATTTCCCATGGAAGATCGGAACGAAACTTAAGAAGCTCAATCTCATACTCGACGAAAAGAAATATGCGGATGCTGCCAGTGAGCGAGAAAGACTTGCAAAAAAATACCAGACCGAGGGCATGGGAGCTTCCTTTCCACAAAACTGGAATAACACTTTCGCCCTGATGCTGGGTGAAAGAAGCATTACTCTTCGCCAATCATCTTATCTGAAGCTCCTCTGGCTTCAGAATAATGAATCCGTCCCGGAAAAAGAAAAGAAGAAAGCACAGTCGCTTCTCCGCTACCTTCTGAGCTATGAAAATGATGTGAACCAGTTCACCATCCGGAACCTCTTCCGGTTCCCTGAACAAAAAAAGATCATCTCGCTTCCACTCGTGCGTCTCGAAGATGCGGGCCTTCCTGAGGCATCATCCATAAAGCATGATCTAGTGATTGATGATAACCATCCGGTGATAAAAATTTCCTGGGGTGGAGAAATTCCCTCACAGGTAAAAATCCCACTGAAGATGCTTTCCTACGGCGAAGATCTTTCTCTGTCATATCAGGATAAAATTGTCGGACGATTCATCCGCACGAAGTCTGATCGCTGGGTTTTGTCTCAGAGACTGGATTACGGACTCGATATTGATAAGGAGAAAGGGACCGTCAGAACTCTCCTCTATATCGATCTCTCAGCGGGTATTAAAAACATAAAGCTGGATCTCCCTGGTTTGAAGGCGAAAGGAATTATCGCTCTCAATAATGCCCAGGATTTTAAAGGTGAGGCCGGCAGCTGCTACGCTTTAGCACTACTTCAGAAAGCATTTCTTGAACGAGCGATCTTTGTACCGGAGATTTCAGTAAAAGTTGAATCGGACAAACTTCTCCTCATGCGGGAACTCTTTAAAGGGAATTATGTCGTCATTGCTGGATATAAGAATATTTCTGATTTTACCGGCAGTATCCCCAAAGACACTCTTAAAAAGTTCATCCGTACTCTTCAAACTAGTCTTCAGAAAGACCGGATCTCCCAGATGAGAGAAAATATCCTGGAGCGAGAGCTTCTGGATAAGGTGACCGATGAAAGACTAAAGGCGATGCTCGACGAGGGCCTTCACGTTCCGATTGTGATCGGGATGAGTGAGAAAGGAAAACTTAAACCTGCCAGTGATGCCGCTCACGTTGTACTCGTTCACGATATGAAGAAAATACCGGAAGGCTATCGCCTGACGGCCTATGATCCCAATACCGGCATCAACACTCTCTACGTCCTGAATCACAATTTCAGACTCGAATACCCTCTGTATGACAAAAATTACGACTACGTTCCGCTCATTGACCGGATTGTGGCCGAATCGCTAACCCTCGACCATGCCGTCAGATCACGTGGCATAGACCTCGAAAAAATCCGCCCCCTACTGCAAAGGTCATCGGTGATAGTCCTTGAACCGGCCGAAATCACGAGAGTCCTGCCATGAGAACTTTGTCATTTTTACAAGCTTTTCCCAATGAAAACTCTCCTGATGGTAAAAGAAGGCATCAACAGGAGTCTCTATGAAAAAATTTGTATTAGCACTTTCGCTCATGATCGCTTCTTCTCAGTCTTTCGCCGTGGCGGCCTTCCTTGCTGGCCTTCATAATAAGTATATCGCTCTTGGCGGTCTGCTTACGACAACTACAACTTCAGTTCAGTGGGGATTCGTAGCAGGGCTGGTGGTCTTTGCTGATAACGGTGAAGCTTATATCAACATCGGATCTGATGCTGCCAAAGACGCTGTTAAAGTAGCAGTTCAGAAAGTTGTAGATGGTGAAGAGCTCTCTTCTGAAGATAAGGCGATCATAGATATCTATGCTCAGGGCACTGGTCTTTCGGAAGCCGAAATTATTGAAAAAGTATCTGCTGAACTATAAGGTGACCCGATGAAGAACACACTTGTCCTGGGATTTTTCCTCTCTTCTGCTGTCCTTGCGATGCCCGAAGAAAGTTTGAATACAAGATCCCAGGATAAGGTGATTCCTCTAATCGAAACCCTTTCTTATTCTGAACTCACCAAAGCTCTTTCTAAAACAGATGTCCCTGAACTCGACTCTCTCTGGGATTCACGCGAAGATTATCGTTCTGAAGGTTGCCGCACAAAAAAATCAGCGTGCCAGATCGTTTCAAGATTTGAAGGCAAGAGCTCCGACCGTCCCTTAGTTCTTCTTCCCGGCTTTACCGGATATCGCAGGCTCAATGTCGAGATGGCCTATGACCTGATTCAAGATGGCTTTGGTCCGGTCTATATTCTGGATTTTCAGGGCTACGGCGAAACGATTGCTAACTCCGAGCCGCTTGCTGATTTCGTCGTTACTCACGGAAAGAAAGTAGCAGACGCACTTAATTTACGTCTTTCAGAAGAATCTTTCAGAAGCAACACTCTCCAGGAAAACCTGAAGCAGCTCCCGGTGGGAATTGCTCATATTAATAATATCCTTGAGCATGTGAGTGATGTGAATTTCGTCATGGAGATCGCTACATCTGAAAATCCTGCAAAGAAAATTGTGATCAATGCACACTCAACTGGCTCGATGTACCTCATGCTTTCAATGGGACAAAGATCAGACAAAGCTAAATGGATCAGAAATGTTTCAAGGATCACACTTGAAAGCCCATTCCTTCGCGGCATGGGAACTGATAAAATGATTCCTGTTCCGTATTCATTCCCGATCACTGAAACTCTCGTTCTCGCACTGAAACCGATCCTGGGACCCAAGACTCCGGTCTATGCAACCAGATCCATTCCAGAATTCGTGATGAAGGCCACTGGCACATTCACGCCGGGAAATTCCATCAGCCACTCTCCTAACCGTATGTCTCTCACTGATAATCTCCGTACCTGGAGTGGTTTTGAAACTGCCGGAGCTGACTGGAGCTGGGTAAAGTCATCAATTGATACGCACTTTGATCTTCTTCTTCCAAATGCCAGATTCAAGAAGCTCAATCAGCGCATGAGTATGATCAATAAGAACATTGCCGAGAACAACATCCAGCTTATTTCGGTTGCAACCGATGCTGATACGATTGCTAACCCGAAAGGAACATATTTGTTTCTTAAAAAGCTTCGTTCACTCGGGAAAGCACAGATTTTTGATTGTCGATTTAAGACTGCCGGCCACGGTATCTATGTCGAATCCGACAAGTACCGGGAGCCGTTCATGGAAGTCATCACTGACGGAAAAAGCGGTGTTGTAAAAGCGGTTTATGGAAACGATGAGGAGCACGAGGCCCTTAATTGTGCGTTCCTTTAGGGAGCTCGTTTTTCTTTCCGATAAAACACGGATGCCCAAAAAGACATTTCTCGTTAATCGTTTTCGCGACTGACGGAGGAACCATCTTTTCCCAACCAGGCTCATTGGCCACAATCATAGAAAGGACTTTGGAAGAATAGATATGAAGTAGATCTTGCTTATAATTTTTCACCGTATTGATCTGCTGACTCGATTTCAGATGCTGATAAAGATGATCTAAATCTTTTGGAACCTCGAGATTCTCAAGCGTCTCAAGCTGACCTTCTTCCGATTTGTATGGATAGATATAAACCTTCACGTACGAACGAAATAACTGTCCTAATGCCGAAAGAATTCCGCCTTCCACATTTAAATAATCATCCGTAAAAATCTGCTGAAAATTATAAATCCCGAGAACGAGTCCGAGATGGGGAACATTCATACGGGCGAAGTAATTTGCGAGCTTATAGTACTGCGGATAATTCGTGATAAGGGTCTTCTGTCCCATGGCACAGAGAAGATCCACACGTGTTAAGAAGTCTTCTTTTGTAATCTCACCATCATCGGCCTTAAGATTCGAGATCGTGATCTCTGAAATCGTCACAATTTCTTCAGGTTTCTTTCCGATATCGCGGGCAAAATTCTTCACCCCAGAATCAATCATATCAAACGACACAAGTGTCGGCGGACGAAAAGAACCCCTCACTACCATGACTTCTTTCTTATAGAGGAAGTCACTTGGGAGGACGATGTCACCTTTTTCATCGAACATAATGGCGTGAGTGAATCCTTCCTGAAGGAGCATAAGATTCATCAGGCGATTATCAACATCCTTAAAGACCTTGCCATTGAAGCGGATGAAATTCACTTCGATCCGCGAAGTATCGAGGTGATCAATAAGTGAGCGGATGAACGCTTCCGGGTAGCGATACAAAAAGAGTGACGCGTAAACGAGATTCACTCCGACAATCCCCAGGGCATCTTGCTGGAGGACATTCTGCGGATCAAGCATACGGACATGAATGAGAACTTCACTCACTTCCCCACCCGGAGCATCCTGAAAGCGAACTCCGAGCCAGCCGTGAGCTTCATTTGAACGTTTGAAATTTAATGCTGCTACCGTATTAGCGAATACAAAAAACTGGTGATCTTTACCGCGGGTATCACTGAGTCTTTCCTGAAGAAGTTCATATTCTTTCGAGAGCATTTTCGAGAGACGGGATTCACAAACATATCTTCCGGAAGTTTCCTTTCCGTAAATATGATCTGAGAAAGTCATATCGTATGCAGAGATAGTTTTTGCTATTGATCCCGAAGATCCACCGGCCTGGAAAAAGTGGCGTGCAACTTCCTGGCCCGCTCCGATTTCGGCAAATGTGCCATAAAAACGTTTAGCGAGATTGATCTTGAGAGCTTTTTGCCTGAGAGAGAGTGTTTGTTCCATAGGTTACTCTTTAATTATATCCAGAGTTTATCACCATTTCTCATTCGGGACACTAGGATTGTGGCCCCGAATTCTGACTTATTGCATAATATGAGGAGGAGACTCTATGGAAAACATCCTCATCCCATCATCACTTTTTACCCTCGTACTCGCATTCTTCGCCTGGAAGTCAAAAAGCTTCTCACCCCGAAGAGAACGAGTGAGACTCTATTCCGCTAAATACTTTGAAACGACTTCAAAAGTATCGCGCGAAGGCTGATTCTCGAGAATCGACTGAAGCGCTTTCTTCATCCCATCTTGTCTGATTGGATCCACTTTTTTAATGAAAGAAAAAGAGGTTGCCGCTCGCGATGCAACCTGAGGATTAATCTTATCAATCATGCGGATTCGTTCCGCCACAAAACTGTATCCACTTCCATCTTTCTGATGGAAAGAAACAAGATTGTTTTTCGCGAACTGAAAATAAAGGGACCTGAGATAGTTCGGAATCTCTTTTTTAAAGAGCGGATCATTCTCAAGAATCGCCAGCCGTTTCACTGCATCTTCTTTCGGAGACTGCGCCGCCAGAACCCCGAACCATTTGAGCATGACAAGAGAATCATGTTTCCACTTATCGTAGAATTTTCTTACCGCCGGATGATCAAGAGGAACACCGGCCTGAACGAATTTCGCGAGTCCCGCAATCTCTTCAGTCATATTGGTCGCTTTCTCGTAATGATTCTCAAGAGTTTTCATTCCTTCGCCTGAAGCGACAATATAGTGAAGGACTTTATTCTTAAGCGCTCTTTCACCAAATGCTTTCGGAGTAAGCTCAAACTTCTGAGCACCAGTTAGTCTGGTGTATTCCTGGTCAAACCAGCCTTTGAAAGTGACACCTATTTTCTTTTCTAGATTCTTATGAACATCGTGAATCGCATCGAAGTCAGGCTGATTCATTTCCTGCGACAATCCATTTTGCGTAGGAAGATCGAGAAGGAATGACTTGAAAGAATTATCAATCCGCTCATCTTTAAGAAGTGCCGACATAGCGGCCACAAACTCCTGAGGAAGCTCGGTCCTGAGTTGCCCATTGGATTTCAAATGCGACAGATCTTCCTGGAAAATCCGGTCGTAAACTTTCTGAGTCGCCTCATACTTGCAATATGGATCTGAATCGCGCCCCATAAGTTCGAAAAGTTCACCCATCGAATATTTGTAATCCACATGAACCGGTGCTGAGAATCCGCGGTTAAGGGAAAGGATCGGCTTACCATTAACTTTAAAACTAAAAGTTTCATCCATTTTCCGGAGCTCGAGAAGTTTTTCTTCTTCACCATTTCCGGAAAGAATTCCCACACGGAATGGAATATGAAGAACATTTCCGTCAGAAACCTTATGAGTCGTTGGAGGATATTTTTGCTGGAGACGAAGCTTCAGTTCATCCCCATTTTGTTCAGCAGTCACCATAATGATTGGCGTTCCCGGTCTTTCGTACCAGTTTCTGAATTGAGCGAGATCTTTCTTGCTCGCGAGCTCCATCGACTTCACAAAATCTTCTGTTGTTACTGCCTGACCATCGAACATCTCAAAGTATTTCGCGATTCCCTTCCGGAAATCTTCTTTCCCTATGAGAGTCTCAATCATGCGGATAACTTCCGCACCTTTTTCGTAAACAGTGCTGGTATAGAAATTGTTGATCTCGATATAGCTAGATGGACGAATAGGATGGCTCATTGGTCCCGCATCTTCCGCAAACTGACGATCTTTCAAAACCCGGACATCTTCCAGGCGTTTTACCGCGCGCGAGAGCATGTCGGATGAAAATTCCTGATCCCGGTAAACTGTTAGGCCTTCTTTTAAAGTCAGTTGAAACCAGTCACGACAAGTGACCCGATTTCCAGACCAGTTATGAAAGTACTCATGGCCAATGACTCCCTGGATACCCTGGAAGTCATGATCAGTTGCAGATGTATCGTTGGCGAGGACATAGGTAGAATTAAAAATATTTAATCCCTTATTTTCCATTGCTCCCATGTTGAACGAATCAACCGCTACAATCATGTAGATATCAAGATCATATTCAAGGCCGTAAGTATCTTCATCCCACTTCATGGAAGCTTTGAGAGATTCCATGGCATGGCGGGTTTTTCCGAGATTTCCCTTATCGACATATATTTCCAGCGCCACATTTCGACCAGATGTTGTGACGTAATGATCGCGGGCCACATCAAAGTAACCGGCCACCATGGCAAAGAGATAACTTGGTTTTTTGAATGGATCTTCCCATTGTACCCAGTGGCGATTGCCGGGAAGCTCGCCCTCACCGATCCGGTTTCCATTGGACAGAAGAGAAGGATACTTTTTCTTGTCCCCGGACATCTTGGTTCTGAATTTCGCCATCACATCAGGACGATCGATATAGTAAGTGATCTTTCGGAAACCTTCCGGTTCACACTGAGTACAAATCTGCTCTCCGGATTTATAAAAACCTTCGAGCGCAGTATTTTTCATCGGATCAATTTCGACCGTCGTCTCAATCGTGAATCTTGATTCAGATACATTCAGGATCACGAGCTTCTCAGCTGAGAGCTGATAATCACTTCCATTCAGTTCTTTCCCATCCATGCTCACCTGAATGAGCTTCATGTTTTCGCCTGAGAGCTCAAGATGAGCGGCCTCAGAGACAGCCTTCCTCATCAAAAGCTGAGAGCGGACGATGGTTTTATCAGGATGAATATCAACATCGAGATCAATGGCGTCGATGATAAATTTGGAGGGAGTGTAGTCTTTGAGAAAAATTGTTTTCGGTTGCATGATTATTTTTCGTCCTGCTCGCCACGCGATTCAATGGTGACCTCGTATCCCGTATGGGTGCGGACATTGAGAACACCGGTTTCAAAAATTAGATACTGACCCTTAATGCCCATGAGCTTTGCTTTTATCTCAGCGACTTTATCGAGATTAAAAGAAGCAACTTTTTCCGGATAAGCGTTCACGGGATACTGAAATCTCACGACCGGCCCATCGAGAACCACATACTCGTGATTCTTCAGATGCTCACCAAGCTCAGAGAGAAGTTTCACCTTCCACTCCAGAAGATCGATTTTTTCAGGATCTCCCTTAAGCATTTTCCGCCAGTCGGTTTTATCTGCAACAAGTTTCTTGAAGATCATTTCGATCTGTCCTGAGACAAACCGGTTTTTTACTTCAAGAATCGGAAGCGCCTCTGTAGCACCCTGATCAATCCATCTTGTCGGGACCTGAGTCTTTCTCGTAATGCCAACCTTGAGGCCGGAAGAGTTTGCGAGATAAATCACATGGGGACGGAAACAATTTACAAGTCCCCACTCCGGATCACGGCACGTGCCTTTATCATAGTGACACGTCTCGGGTTTTAATATGCACAGGTCGCATTCAGCGAGCTTCATCGTGCAGGGATAACAGTAGCCTTGAGCATAAGATTTTTTCGTCTTCTTTCCGCAGTTCGTGCAAATAATTTTTCCGGAGAAACTGAGAGAAACATTTTTTCCAACGAGGGCGCTGATGTCATACTGCACCTCGCTCAGCGTCAATTCGTATTTTACGGGGGAAGATGGAGTGGTTTTCATCTTCGAGAGAGTACCTGTCGCTTTCATCGCAAAATTATCTAACAAATTGATGCAGTTGTCTTAGAAATATCTGCCACTCATTGCTAAACTAATCTCCATAGAAAATAATGTTTGCGGAAGCTCATGCTCCAATTCAAAAAAGGACTGTTGAATGAAAACTTGGTTTGGCCCGTTTAAAGTGGCGTTCGTATTAGCTGCTATCGTGCTCTCTACAGCCTGCGGTCAGCAGGGCGGTGGTCTCCCGGAAATTAATGGTGTGAAAGGACCTTTCTTCAACGTTGTTGATGGTAAGGCCGTTGTCACTATGAAGTTCCTCAATATCGATTTCGACGGCGGAGTTAAAGCTCCGATTCCTGAGACACGTGAATCTCAGATTGAGTTCGCACCGAACATCATTGATGGCGGTATGATGCTTTCTCTTTACCTCGATATCAACGATCTTGAAGATCTGAACATCGGTGTTGGAGATGCAAACACTCTTCCTGATGGTCGCCCAGTTCCAGGTATCCCAGGTGGTCGTCTTGAGAACTCACTCCGTATCGATACTCGTATCGACAAGTTTGACCTCTCTTTCTTCTTCCACAAGACTCTCTTCGGTCTTTGGATGCCTTTCGGATTTGAGACAGCAGGTATCTCTGGTTACTGGCGTGTGAACCTCAATGGTAAAAACGTTGGATTCCTTGGTATCGTTGGTAACGATAACGAAGGTCGCAAATCAGGTGGAGTTGTTATGGTTTATCTTAATAACCTCCGTAACAAGCAGTTCCGTCGCCTGATCGAGCACTCGAAGCGTAACCCGCACATGGTTTTCTAAAAGAAATCAGTTAGTTAAGGGGGGCATTGCCCCCCTTTTTTTATGCATAAAATTTACCCTTCTTCCCCCTGTAGACCCTAATCCTTAGTAGATTCACTTTCATGAAAATAGTCGCCCTTTCGGGCTGCTTGCTTTCCCTACTTGTATGTTCGTCATGCGGGAAAGAGGCAGCTACTGGCAAAGCTCAGGAGAAATCCCATCGGAACGAGGTTACGACCTCTGAGCGCTTGGTCAATGCTGAGCGGGAAGTTATGCGTTCAGTGAAAATGAACGATACTCTCGCACTTCGTACGGTGATCTTTGAGAATCCTGATTTGTCTCTGGATATGCGTTTTGAAGATGGATTTACACTTCTCACTCACGCGATTAAAAACAAATTTCCGAATATCAGAAATATCCTCCTTGAGAAGGGCGCTTCAACAGAACTTCCTTGTATCAATGCTGATTATCCGGGTTTCACTCCCCTCATGCTTGCGGCCCACTTAGGAAATACCAATGCCATTGCCGCTCTTCTTGATACGAAAGCAGTAATCGATTTCCAGGATGACCTCGGAGACACTGCTCTCCATAAAGCTATCAAGAATGGTTACGACGAAGCGGCCCGATTCCTTGTCCGCGCTGGTGCCGATCTTCAGATTGAAAATGAACGGGCAGAAACTCCTATTGAAACTGCCAGGGCCCTTGGAAGAAAAGATATTACTGAGCTTCTTCAGGGACTCATGAATATTGAGTTGGGTGCTCCGACAATTTCGGCCTTCAGGAGAATTTTACTTGATGGAGATATTGTTAATTACCGAAAGTTCATTTCACTTCATCCGGATGTATTGAAAGAGTATGCCTATATTAATCCGCTTGCTCTCACAGTTGAGTCTCCCCAGGAGATAAATGCTTTTGAGATTGCCCAATCACTTGTTGCCCGGAAACTTCCGGTCGATGGCCCTGAGGATTCAGAAACAACTCCGCTTATCCGCGCAGTGATCCTTAAGAAAATCAATTTCACAGAGCTCTTTCTAAGAATGAAACCCGATCTTCAGAAGCTGGATAAAGATGATCGTCCGGCACTTTATTATGCAATTGAAAGTAATGACGACAGGCTGGTCGAACTTCTCATTAATAGTAGTGCTAAGGAAAAATTTGATACATGGAACAGAGACGGTAGAAAAATTTCTTTCAAAGGCTGCAAGGTCGCAGATAGCAAGCAGAGAGAACTAAAAACTCTTGAAGAACAGGTGCTGAACCGCAGGATCCAATCACTTCTCCGTTGCCGCTGGCCTAGATAATTTAAATACCGGAATAAGAAGAAGTAGTCCCGGAAGAGCTGCCAGTGTGCAGATCACAAAGAACATATCCCATCCTACCGAGCCCGCTATGAAGCCAGTAGGTGCCGGAAGAATCACTCTTGTGATTCCCATGACCGATGATAATAGAGCGTATTGAGTGGCGGTAAAGCGCTTATCTGTGAGTGCGGCCATGAAGCCACCATAAGCGGCCATTCCCATTCCTGCAGCAAAGTTTTCAAAGCCAATAACTGCAGCAAGGTTCGCCCACGCTACCGGAAGTCTTGCGAGAAATGCAAACCCCAGAGTTGATACTGCCTGAAGTATTCCGAAAATCACTAGTGCCGGCTTCATCGGAACCCGGAGCATGATCGCCCCTCCAATAAGTCCCCCGAAAATCGTCGCAATCATCCCCACACCCTTAGCGACGGTTCCCATATCTGTTTTGGAGTAACCCATCTCCAGGATAAATGGTGTCGTGAGGTTAGCGGCCATGAGGTCGCCGACTTTAAAGAGAAGAATAAAAAGAATAATCGTGAGTGCACCTGGACGCGTGAAGAACTCTTTCAGAGGTCCCACAATCGCCTCTCTCATATTCGAAGGTGCTTTGATATCAGTGCGCTCTTTCGGAGAAATAATTGTAAAAAGAATTGCCGGTGCCATACAGAGGGCCATCAACTGATAAACCTGAGACCATGGCATTCTGTCTGCCATGATAAGTGCTCCAGCTCCCGCCAGAAGCATTCCCAGGCGGTAACCAGTCACATACACCGAAGATCCAAAACCAAGCTCCTCATCAGGAAGAATTTCTCTCCTATAAGCATCGAGCGCAATATCCTGAGAAGCAGAAAAGAAAGCAATGAGAAGTGCCAGAAGTCCCACGGCCATGAGGTTGGCCTTAGGGTTCACGAAAGATAGAGAAAAAATAGCGACCATGAGAAGTGCCTGAGCAAAGACCATCCAGCCCTTTCTTCTTGAGAAGATTGGAAGCTTGTAGCGGTCAAGAAAAGGCGACCATAAAAACTTGATCGTATACGGAAGACCAATCAACGAAACCATTCCGATTGTTCCAAGATCCACACCTTCATCAGACATCCATGCCTGGAGCGTTCCACCCGTAAGAAGCAGCGGTAATCCAGCGGCATATCCCAAGAGAAGAAGACAGAACATGCGGTAACTGAAAACTTTCTTCAGGAGATCTTGTTTCATAGGTATGTTGGCTCATGATAGTGGAAAGCGTTCTTAGAAAGAGTCGGTTCCAGTTTCTTTTTCACAAACTTCCCCTTCTTAAAGCTTATACGCTTGATAGTTTCACCAAGAGCACGAGCAAGAAGTGGTGGGACGGCATTTCCGATCTGACGGAAAACTGCTGTCTGCGATCCGTGAAAAATAAAATCATTCGGGAAACTCTGACAGGCAGCTGCCTCACGAGGAGTGAGATACCTCGGTTCAACCGGATGATAATAACTTGTTCTTGAAGTGAGAATTGTAGGACTTGGTTCATTTAAAGGAAGCCGCTGAAGTCTTGTCTGCCGAAAGCGATTCTCCCGCAGCTTTTCCCAGTCGATGTCATATTTGAGTTTCTTCGGGAGATATTTTTTTTCATCGTGCTCATAACGAACACCACAACCCGCTGGAATGAATTTCAAACGATCACGATCAGTGGCATTCTTAATTCCTGCCATCTTCACATTATGATTATAAACGCGGCCATCTTTTGCTTTAAGATTTTTCAAGGCATCTTTAACTGTCACGACTTTGGTATTCGCGCGCTTTCCATGACTGGTTTCAGGAAAAAGACACTCTCCACCTTTCACACCCATGATGATGGCGCGACGGCGCTTTTCAGGAACTCCGAATTCTTCTGCTGAGAGAACTCTTGCGTCCATATTGTAGCCAAGTTTTTCGAAGTATTGAAAGATCTGCTTCATGATCCCTTCATTCTTCTTTGCCACGAGCCCGGTAACGTTTTCAAAAAGAATCACTTTGGGTTTTGTGATCTTCACAATGCGGACAAATTCCTTAAAGAGCTTATTACGATCATCATCGACTTCGCCCTTCCCTACCGTTGAAAAACCCTGGCAGGGAGGACCACCCACAACCATATCCACAGTTTTCTGCCCGAGGAGTGCCTTCAGCTTTTTATCAGAGAGTTTTTTAATATCTCCTAAATAAACTGCGGCGTGGTGATGATTAGCCGCGAAGGTCGAAATCGCCTCTTTGTTAGCATCAACGCCTAACAAGCAACGATGACCCGCCATTTCGAGCCCATGAGACAGGCCCCCGCATCCACTGAAAAGATCAATAAAAGTAAATGATTTAGTCTGTGATTTCATACTTAAAGTGTAAGTGGGTGCCGGATTTGTGTCTACAAATATCCGAACAAAAGTTTGCCATATAGAACACTCGGGATGAGGTGTTTTCCCTCTGAAAAAGTAGTTTTTTTTGTGATAGAATAGGACTACAAATAACTGAACAAGTTTTAACTTAACAAAGGTGCCATACATGAAAAGACGTGATTTCCTCAAGAGTACTATGCTCCTCGCTGCTATTTCTTCAGTGGTAGGAAAAGCATCTGGTCTCTTCAATGAAGCTCTCGCAGCTGGTGGACATGCGACTGCAGGAAAACTTGGTTACAAAGAAGTTTCTCCTCAAGCAAAGAACGGAAAAACATGCGGAACTTGTAAGCACTATAAGGCAAACGCTGCTGCTGGCGCCGGTGCCGGTGAATGTACTCTCCCAGCAATGCAGAACGCGATGAAGGTGAAGCCTGTGTTCGTGAAAGAACCTGCTTACTGTAATATGTGGGCGAAGAAAGCCTAATCCCTCTTGAAATTCTCTCTCCTCAGGAAGGGCCCTTATGGGGCCCTTCTTTATTGGTGCTTAATGTCAGAAAATAACAGTCAAATTCATGACGAAGTAAGGAATTGTTAGTTTGCATTCTTTCTTACATTTGGAATAACGAGCCGAGCTAGAAAACTACTTCGGGCAGGAGATACAAATGTTGAAATTCGCGGTCTTAACTCTCTTCACGGTCACCCCGCTTTTCGCTGCAACTACCCAATTTGACGTGGTGTACGGAGAAGATAATCGCCTCGACATCTTCCGGGTTACTAATTCTCTCCACAAAACTCTTTCATCTTCTACTGCCGGCATGATTCCAGTGGCAAAGTTAAAGAGAAACAACAGCACTTTCGAAATCGCGGATTTCAAGACTCTTGGTGAAGCTGAGAATCTTTGCTCTGGTGAAGCTTATGCAGACCAGCCGATTGCTCCTATCTGTTCCGGTTTCCTCGTAGCTCCTGATCTCATGGTAACAGCTGGTCACTGTTATAAATCATTCTCTACTCCGGAAGATGTTTGTAAAAAGTTTGCCTGGGTATTTGATTACAACCTGAGCTCGGCCTCAAAGAATCCTACAAAAAACATCTCGCTCAATAATATCTACCTTTGTAAATCCGTAGTAGAAGCTGTGCTTACTTCGACAATGGACTACGCGATCATTCGCCTCGACCGTAAGGTTCAGGGTCGCGCGGCACTTAAGTTCCGTGATAGCGGAAAAGTAGCAAGCTCTACTGAGCTGGTTGTGATCGGGCACCCAACAGGACTTCCAACGAAAGTCTCTCCGAAAGGGAAAATAACAAAGAATTCTGAAGCAACAACAATCTCTACAACTCTTGATACATTTCACGGAAACTCTGGTTCAGCAGTATTTGATGCTGCAACAGGAACGGTTGAAGGGATCCTCATTCAGGGTAAAACTGATTATCGCCCAAGCATCAAGGGTAACCAGAACAGCTGCAAAGTTGTTAACAAGTGTGATGATAATGCGAAGAACTGTGCTGCTGGCGTTGAGGCCGGTCCGATTGAGAACGGTGAAGTTGTCCTCCGTATTGAAAAGCTCGCAAGTAAGATCAAGGCAGCAGTGAAGGCAAAATAAGATTTTCTTCCTAGGGGCAGGGAACCTTTAAATCCTGCTCCTTTTTTCTCCCCTGATTCAAAAGTTCTCACTTATAATCTAGACATGACTTTAGCTCAATATTGGACTCAGATAAGCGATCTGACCCTGGCCTCTGTGAAGGCCCGCTATCGCCGCACATTCGCGGGATTTATCTGGGTGCTTCTGAATCCCCTTCTGCAGTTCGGCGTTCAGAGTCTCGTATTTAAGCAGTTCCTCAAGCTTCAAATTCCCAATTATTATCTGTTTCTTCTGGGTGGACTCCTTCCGTGGATTTTCATTACGAGTACTCTGGGAATGGGAACGCCGATTTTTGTCACTCAGTCGCATTTACTTAAGTCGTTCAAGATCAGCCCCATGGTGATCATCGCCTCACAGATCCTTGATAATTTTATTAATTTCATGGCCTCTGTGATTCTAATCCTTACACCGATCTATCTTTTTTCCGAACAACCATTGTTTAACATTCTCGCGATACCAATTGCTATTGTTCCGCTCGTTCTGACAACAGCGGCGCTGACAGTAACTCTGGCGATTCAGAATGTTTTTTATCGGGACATTAACTTTGTGATTGGTTTTGTCTTATCGATTGTCTTTTTTCTTACGCCCGTTTTTTATCCGCGAGACTACGTACCCGAAAATCTTCGATGGATCGTTGACTGGAATTTTCTGGTCTACATAATTGAACCGTTTCGCACACTTTTCCTCGCACCTTCCTGGTCAGAATTCCTGCTTGCTGTGGCCAAGGGATTTGGAGTAAGTTTCATTATGATTTTTATTGCCTGGTGGACCTGGAGAAGGAGACAAGTTGCATTCTACTACCACCTCTGAGGTTCTACTTACGGTTACTGATCTCAGAATCTTCTTTGAGCTTCAGCACTTCCACCATCGCAGTGTTCGCGATGTCTTTGTTTCCGCGGTAACTAACCCCATTGACTACCTTCTCCGTCAGCCGGAGTTTCTCTACGTCATTGATGGTATCTCCTTTGATATAAAACGAGGCATGCGCCTGGGGATTATTGGTACAAATGGGAGCGGAAAGACCACTTTGTGCCGGGCAATTGCGGGAATGATCCAGGCCCATCAAGGGACTGTCAAAACGACAAAAGAAGTCAGGGCGATTTTTGATACTGGTACAGGGGTTATTCCTGAACTCACAGGCAGAGAGAACGCTTATCTTTTAGCGAGATTATTTTTTCCGACCTTAAAAGATTTGAAACCGATTGTAGAAGAGGCGATTGAATTTTCAGAGTTGGGCCACTTTATCGACATTCCTTTTCAGCAGTATTCAAAAGGAATGCAATCAAGGCTTCTGCTTTCACTTATTTCCGGCGTACCTTCAGAAATTTTGATTCTTGATGAAGTTCTTGACGGGGCCGACATTTTCTTTCAGAAGAAGCTCGCTCTTCGGATGCAGGCCTTTATCCGTAATGCGAGTGCAACGATTTTTGTATCCCATTCACTCGAGCAGATTCGCCAGGTCTGCAACGAGCTTTTGGTCCTTCATAAAGGCAAAATTCAATATATGGGTCCGGTCGAACCCGGATGGAAAGAGTATCTCAAGGTTCAAGGTTAATATGTCTTCTTTTTCTCGACATAAGTAAGTAGAAAGCAGGCACCACCACCAGTGTCAAAGCTGTTGAAACAATCGATCCCCCGATAATTGCAATTGCCATTGGACGAAGAGACTCTGCTCCCGCTCCCCAGGCCAGGGCCAGCGGCACAGCTCCCGCTACCGTAGAAAGCGTCGTCATCATGATGGGACGAAGACGCTTCGGACACGCATCAAGAAGTGCCGCTTTCACATCCAGACCTTCATCTCTTCTTTGATTGGTGAAATCCACGAGAAGAATGGAGTTCTTCTTCACAATACCCATAAGAAGAATAAGACCGATCATGGAGTATAAATTTATCGACTGGCCTGTTAACCAGAGAGCAAGGAATGCACCAGAGAAACTGAAAGGCAGGGCCATGAGAACTGTTACCGGATCAATGAAACTATTGAACTGTGTTCCAAGCACCATGTAGGCAATAAGAATTCCCATGAGAAGAGCAAAAATGAGAGACGAGAATGCTTCCTTATAAGTCTCAGCTGAACCTGATTCAATGAGAGAGTAACCCGGGGGAAGATGTTTCCCTACGAAACCTTTTACTTTCTCGAGGGCCTCACCCTGGGATTTTCCGGGAGCAACTCCCGCAAAAATTGTGACTGCTCTCTGGCGGGCACGACGGTTGATACTTTGAACACCGGGGAGTTCTTTGATTGTCACAACATCAACGAGCTTAACTAATTCTCCCTGATTGTTTCTCACCCAGATTTTCTGAAGATCGGCCATTTTGTCCTGGGGAGGGTCGGTTTGAGCGACATTCCGCATTTTCACCCGGATATCATTCCGGTGACCTTCTTTTGAATATTTTCCAACTACCACTCCGCCAATGAGAGCATTGATCGTTGTTCCGATTTCCTGAACCGAGACTCCGCGAACTTTCGCTTTATCGCGATCCGGGAAAACCTGGATTTCCATGACGGATTCCTTGTAATCGGTATCCACATCAACATAAATGCCACTTGCGCGCATATCATCCATGACTTTTTTTGCAGTCTGGGTGAGAGTTTTAAAATTACCGCCGATGAGAGTAAATTCCACCGGAAAACCGCGACCTGAAGCTGAGAAGCCGGATTGCGAAGTATCCTGGACAATAACTTTTCCACCATCAAAAGTCTTAAAGTGCGCGCGGATTTCATTTAACAGATCGGCCTGATACCAGTTTTTTCCGGTCTTCGGATTAATACCCCGATCTTTAGGCTCTTTAAGAGTCACGAACATGTTGGCGGAGTTAGCTTCCATATTTCCGCCCCAGCCACCCACTGCAATGAAATATCGGGCGACCGAAGAGTTTTTCAGAAGATAATTCTCAATGCTCTTGGCCTTCTCATTGGTATAGATAAGAGATGATCCATCGGGAGTCTTTAGACGCATCATGAAGTTACTCGTGTCTTTGACCGGTGACATCTCTTTCGGGATGTATTTCACGGAAACAAATGAAACGGCAAAGAAGATCAGTGAAGCAGTAAGAACCTTCACCTTGTGAGTTAATGCCCATCCGAGAATTCTGGAATAAGAATTTACCATCCAATCGAAGAGCTGATCGACTCTCATGCCGATCTTAGTGTTTCGTTTTGTTTCTTCCATGAACTGAGATGTCCGCATCGGAGTCAGAGTAATGGCCTCAACATAAGAAAGTGCCACTGCTACGGAAATGGTAATCCCGAACTGGAAGAAAAATTTTCCGATAATCCCGTCCATCATCGCTACCGGAAGGAAGATCGCCATAATTGCGATCGTAGCGGCAAGAGCAGCGAATGAAATTTCATTGGCACCGTCTCGGGAAGCACGGACCTTGTCCTTCCCCATCTCATGGTGACGATAAATATTTTCAAGCACCATAATCGCATCATCCACGACGATACCGATCGAAAGTGATAATCCGAGAAGGGTGAATGTATTGAGGGTGAACCCCATATATTTGAGGATCACAAACGCGCCGAGAATGGATGTCGGAATCGCGAGAATAACGTTAAATGTAGCAGCGAAAGACCCCAGGAAGAGCCAACAAACAATTGCCGTAAGAATCGCTGAGAAAATCATATTAAACTGGAGCTCGTGGACCGACTCACCGATAAATTTAGTCGTATCGAAGTTCACATAGAGCTCAACTCCCGGAGGAAGATCCTTCTGAAGCTCCTGCATTTTCTTTTTTACACCCTCGGCAACTGCCATGGTGTTTGTTCCACGCTGCTTTCTGATACCAAGTCCAATGGCGTTTTTCCCATTAGAGCGCGATATTCGGCGGACATCGGCAATGCCTTCTTCCACATTCACAACGTCACCTAAGAACATCGGAACATAGTTAGGCGCCCCACCACGACGGATAATAGGAAGACGTTCGAATTCCTCGACATTCGTCGCCTCACCGAGAGTGCGGACGTTTCTTTCCTTATTCGGATCTTCAATAAATCCTGAAGGCGATTCCTTGTGCTCGGCCTGGATAGCTCCGATTACATCATTAACAGTGAGCTGCCGCTGATTGAGTTCTTCATTAGAAACCCAGACGCGAAGGTTCGGATCAATGTATCCGGCAAGAAAAACGTCAGCGACGCCAGAAACAGTCTGAAACTTATCTTTCAGGACATCACGGGTATAGGACATGATTTCTTTAGGCATCATGTTCGGAGCAGTGACGGCCAGGAACATGATCGGACGATCATCCGGATTTATTTTGGAAATGGTCGGGGGATCAATACTATCCGGAAGGAGACGTGCCGCCTGGTTGATCTTGGCCTCAATTTCAGAAACCGCGACATCAATATCTTTATCGAGACCAAACTCTACCGAAATATTAGCAGTTCCGAGTCTGGCGGTAGATGTAACAGTTTTTACACCTTCAACCGAAAGAACAGCTGATTCAATAGGGTCAATCACATCGAGTTCCATGACCTCAGGAGCAGCACCTTCGTAAACAACGTTCACGTTTACTACCGGAAAATCAACATCCGGCATTTCCGAGATCCCCATTTTCCTCATGGAAATGAAACCGAAGATAATCATGGCGGCCATGAGCATCCAGGCAAAAACGGGCCTACGGATGGAAATATCTGAAAGACTCATGGAAGAACTCCGGTAGAAGCTTCAAGGTTTTTTAAAAGCATATGTGCACCGGCCTGAAGTGAATCATAGGAACGCTTGGTTTCAATATAAAGATTGAGTGACTGAATAACGTCGAGGTTAGTTGCCTGGCCATTTCCAAAATCGCGCGAGTTCAATCGATATCCCTCTTCCGCTTTTGCGACGGCCTCTTTCATCGTTTCAAGCTGAGCAACACTGGCGATGAAATTCTGATAAATTATTGATAGATCCCTTTCGGCGGCACGGACTGTTTGTCTCGATTCAAGCTCTGCTACTTTTCTGTTTTCTACCGCTTCTCTTACTACGGCCTGAGTTCTTCCGCCCTCAAAGATTGGAATACTCACCAGGACAGCGGCATCCCACTCTGAAGACTGAAGAACACCGGTACGGTCAAAGTAATAGTTACCGACAAAATCAACAGAAGGCATGTGTGCACCCTTCGCTATGGATATCTGGGTATCGCGAAGATTGACCTGTTGAAGTGTTGCCTGAATATCAGGACGCTGCTTGAGTTTATCAATATGCTTATTGAGATCTCCCGCATCAGTGGGAAGGGTCTGAAGTCCGGTCAGCTCTGCTGCCTTCATGCCGGTATAGTATTCAAAATTCGCTTCAGCTTCAATGAGACTAATGTCACCTTGTCTCGTCCGGGTTTGAGCAGTGAGCAACTGGGACTCTGCCTGAACAAGTTCTCCCTTTCTCGAGCGACCAACATTGGTGCGGGTACGAAGTTCCTTCACCCGATTTCCAGAAAGTCGCATGAGCTCCTGAAGGTTCAGAACATCCATCCTTGCACTCAGGAGATTGTAATAAGAATTGATCACGAGTTGGTAGAGATTGAGTTCAGTTGCATTTTTCTGAAATTCAGAAAGAAGGATGTCTTCCTTGGCATATTCATAGGCACCACGAATTCCCCCTCTGAAGAGAGGCTGCTCAAGACGAAGGGCCGCAGAATACTGACGGGTCAGAACGAAGGCGCGATTTACTCCCGATGCCGATGGCTGATCAATTCTTGTTTCATTACCCACTCCCCGAAGAGTCGGAAGGTGAAATCCTCTGGCACGAGTCTTACGATCTTCGGCCGCTTCAAGCAAGGCCTCAGAGCGTTTTAAATTTTCCATATTTCCGCGTGCACTTTCAAAAGCATCTTTCAAAGAGATGGCGGAGTGTGCCGGGTAAGTCATAAAAAGAAGTACAAAAAGAAAATGCATGGAGTTTAACCTTCTTTTATTTGGCCCATAAGCTTGTTCAAAACTTCGAGTCCCTTCAATAGATCATCTCTTTCCTCGTTTGTGAGGTGTTCGATGCCCTTGTTCAATTTTTTTTCTACTTGTTTAGTAACTGTCGAAAGAGCGCGGGCCCCATCTTTTGTGAGTTCGAGATTTCTCTCTCTCCGATCTTTGCCGGGGCACATGGTAATGAAACCTTTTTCCGTAAGCTCTCGCATAAGCTTACACACGGCCGCCGGTGTCACCTGAGTAACTTCCGCAATCTGGGCCTGCCCAAAGCCTTCACGGATTAAAAATAATACTCTGGATTGATGAAAGGTAATGGATCCATCGAGCGAAGACACTGTGAGTTTTCTCAGTGTGCGAATAGATAGAGGAAGACTTTCCAGCAGTGCTTTGGCGAGCATAATGATCTCAAGTTTAGTTAACCAGGTTAACTATATTAACCGGTCATACATTCGTCCAATAAAACATTTTCGACAACTTCGCTCGGGTATTTAATCATTCTTAAAGCAAGTATTTGTAAGGTGCCAATCTCACTCAAGAATTGAAAAGATAGCGTTATCTGTTTCTCAAGGAGGAGTCTATGAAACATCTTTTAGTTGCTTGCGCTCTCGGGCTTTCAGTCCAGTCGATCGCATCCGTGAATACTACTTTTTTCGAATCACTGGATGTGAAGAATGTCCATGATGAGGAAGTCATGTTCGAGTCGAAGGGTGTAGCTCCCCGCTTCGCCGTTCCTCGCGAAGTGAACATTTCACCATCATTCGAAAAATCTGCTGATGGCTTTACCTGGACTCATCAGGTAACTGCTCCGAATGCAGTTTCGCTTAATTTCGGTTTCTCTGATTTCTATCTGCCAGAAGGCGCTGAACTGAACATCTACTCAGCAGATCGTTCTCAGTTCATCCGTTCATTTACTTCTGCAGACAACAACGTTCATCGGGAACTTTGGTCACCAGTGATCATGACTGACGATGCGATTATCGAGCTCACAGTTCCTGCTGAGTCTCTTGATCAGGTAGCACTTAAACTTACTCACGTAGGTCAGGGCTTCCGTACTTTCGGTCAAAGCACACAGAAATCTGGTTCATGTAATATTGATGTTGCTTGTACTGATTCACGCGGCTGGGAAGACGAGGTTAATTCTGTAGGTGTTATCTCTACAGGTGGATCGCGTTTCTGCACAGGCTTCATGGTTAACAATACAAAAAATGATAAGACGCCACTTTTCATGACAGCTAATCACTGTCGTATCAATGCTTCGAACGCTGCTACACTCGTTGTTTACTGGAACTACCAGACTTCTAAGTGTAAAGGCGGCCGTGATGGCAAGCTCACTGATTTCCAGACAGGTGCAACTCACCTCGCTTCGGGAACACGCTCAGACTTCACAATAGTTAAACTCCTTCAGTCTCCAAAAGCTGAATGGAATGTTAATTATGCTGGTTGGGACGCATCTGGTGATATCGGAACGGCGTCTGTAGCGATCCACCACCCGAATACTGATGAGAAGTCGATTTCATTTGATGCTGATCCAAACACTCTATCTTCTTACGGTGGACAGGATTCTCCGGGCGACAGCACGCACGTAAGAATTGTTGACTGGGATAAAGGAACAACTGAGCCGGGTTCATCTGGTTCACCACTCTTTGATTCAAATCACCGTGTAATCGGCCAGCTCCACGGCGGTGGTGCTGCTTGTGGAAATGATCTTTCTGACTATTACGGTCGCCTCCATACTTCTTGGAAGGGCGATGGCACGAAAGCTGGTTCACTCAAGGATCATCTCGATCCTGATAAAACTGGTAAGCTGAATACAGATACAATCTAAGTTCTTCAAAGAAGGCCCCGAAAGGGGCCTTCTTTTTTATGGTCACGAGACCTCCACGTGATGGTCAGTAATGCCGTCGAGAGGCAGGAGCCGGAGACGGCCGCTCTGCTAAATTCAAACTACTTTAAAATCTTTAATCCCCTTATAATTTATGAATGAAAAGTAAAACAATTCTCGTCGTTGATGATGACGAGGACATGAGAAAAATTCTCGCGAAGATCCTTGGCGCCCAGGGACTTCATGTCCTCACAGCTAGTGGTCCGGAAGAGGCGAAACCTCTTCTTGCTCAAATCCCCCATGTGATTCTGACCGATCTTCATATGGAACCTGTGGACGGTTTTCAATTCATTCGAGATTTAAGAAGTTCTGCTATCACAAAGAAAACTCCGATCCTTGTTCTTTCAGCACTCAATGATTTTCAATCCGTGAAAAAGGCACTGGGCCTTGGCGTGAATGATTATGTTCTGAAGCCTCTGTCATCTCCACTTCTCGTGAGGAAAGTGAAGAAGGTTCTCTTCCATCAGGACTTCCTCCATTGGGAAGCAGCTCGCGGTGAAGAAATAGAAAGTGAAATCAGTATTGAGGCAAAGATTCATTCTCTGGGTGAGACCGGATATCAGCTCCTGGGACCCTTTAAGATAACTCCGGATAAAGAAATTAAAATCGAGAACGCAGAATTCATAGCAATGAATGTTGATCAGTTGCCACAAAGAGGAAGTCATCTGCTTAAGTCTTATCAAAGTAATGGCAATTTTCTTAACGATATGACCTTCATTGGTGTTGGTGAGTCGCATTCAGCCCACATCCGTCAGTTCTGCCGGAAAAGAGTTCAGGGATGAATACAAAATTTGTATCTGCCTACATCATTGATCAGGACGCTGATTCAGCCAGGAGTATGTCAGGGATCGTGAAAGATCTTTTTAGCAAGGTGTACTTTGAGACCGATACGACATCGGCCAACGAACAGATTGGAAAATTAAAACCAGCTGTGGTTCTGGTGAATCTCACCATTTCTCAGAGAACACAAAATCTGGAACTCGCTGAGATAATCGGAAGACTGGAAACAGTACCCCTCCTCCTCGGATACTCTGATTCCCATGAACCCGAACTTCTGGCCCACGCCCTGGAGTCAGGCTTCCAGGATCTCTTCATGAAGCCATTTGATGAAGATATCATCGCAAGTAAGATCAATAAGTTTTTCCAGCACGAGAAAACTCTTAAGCATGACATTGCGTATAGTGTTCTTCGTCCTTCTTTGCCGGCAAAGGTGAAGTTTTCAATCAAGGTCACGGGTTGTGATGAAAATGGAATTACCGTTGAAAGCGAACACTATTTATCGAAGGGCACAGTCATTAATCTTCCAAAGCCTTTGTCTCTCGAGATAAGCGGAAACGAGAAAACCGAATTCATGATCACGAGAACCTGGACTGGTGATACCTGGAGCCAGTTTTATTCCTATGCCGAGCTCAAAACTCCTGATGATTCGAAAACAGCAGCGCTCAGAAGATTTATTACCGGGAAAAGTGTTTGAAGAAGTTACCACCAAAATCACGCGAGCTTCGGTTTCTCACTGTTGGCACCATTGTGTTTCTAGTTATACTTTTGTTCCTCACCGGTCTTGGACTTAAGAACCTCACGAATAAGAAAACTACTTTCGCCTGGGTCAATCACACCCTTGATGTAATCAATAAACTTCAGATTACAGAAACTTTTATCCAGGAAATTGCCAGTAATAACCGGGCGCTTGTCATTACTGAGCAGGATCAATATCGATCAAGACTTGCTGAGCTCCTGCATTCTCTGGATAAGACCATCGCTGACCTGGAATATGAAACTCGAGACAATTCCATTCAGCAAAAAAGTATCGGTCGTCTTGAATCAGGCGCCAGCGAACTAAAAGCATACACAACTCTGGCGATTAAACTTCTGGACGAAAATCGCAAAGCCGAAGTTGTAGAAATGGTCCGCCAGGGCAAGGGGCAAAACATTTTCATGAATCTCAATGCAATAGTTGAGGAAATGAAAAAGCACGAGGAGTCCCTTCTCGATGACCGCGTAAAAGACTATGAGGACGCTGAGGCGGAATCATCTATTGTCATATTTTCAGCTTCGTTCGTGTCTTTCATACTTCTGGCCTGGGGATACTATTACTTAAGACGCCAACTCCTTCAGCGCTTTCAGGTCCAGGCGCACCTGAATCAGCTTGCCCAGATTCAAAAAACAATTCTTGAATCGGCGGCCTTCGCACTCATTGCAACTGATAATAATGGAAACATGAATCTCTTTAACCCGGCAGCTGAAAAGCTTCTTGGTTATAAATCTCAGGAAATGATCGGAAAACAACCAGGTGTCTTTCATGATCCTTCTGAAGTTGCCCAGATGGCAGAGATTCTCTCGAAAGAACTTGGTGAAACAATCCCTGTTGGCTTTGAAGTCTTCACTGCACGAGCAAGAAGAGGAATTGTTGAAACAGACCAGTGGACCTATATCAAGAAAGACGGCGCTCGACTTCCGGTAAAGCTCACTATCAGCTCGCTGAATGATGAAAATGGTGAGATCACCGGTTACCTTGGAATTGCCTACGATATCTCAAAACAACTTGAATTCGAAGATGCATTAGTTGAAGCGAAGGACTCTGCGCTTCTGGCAAACAAGGCCAAATCAGAATTCCTCGCAAATATGAGTCATGAGATCAGAACTCCGATGAATGCAATTATGGGAATGGCCGAGCTACTTCGCGAAACCACTCTTGATGATGACCAGAGAAAGTATGTGGATATCTTCGGTCGCGCTGGCGAAAGTCTTCTCAATATCATAAACGACATTCTTGATCTTTCAAAAATTGAAGCGGGTCACTTTGAGCTCGATAAATCTCCTTTCACTCTTTCATCTGTTATTGAAAAATCTGTCGAGCTCATGGCCCTCAAGGCGCATCAGAAGCAACTTGAGTTAGCTGTCGATGTGAATCAAAACCTTCCTGATCATGTTGTGGGAGATGGAAATCGTCTCCGGCAAGTCCTATTAAATCTACTTGGAAATTCTGTAAAATTCACCCGTCGGGGAGAAATCCTTCTCTCAGTACGTGCAGGTGAACAAATCAATGAACAGCTCGAAGTTATCATTGAAGTTCAGGATACCGGCAT
This sequence comes from Bacteriovoracaceae bacterium, assembly GCA_046595005.1. Lineage (GTDB taxonomy): Bacteria > Bdellovibrionota > Bacteriovoracia > Bacteriovoracales > Bacteriovoracaceae > Peredibacter. The sequence goes on from JBKJPL010000016.1 coordinate 204,679, forward strand.
CGGAATGACGCCGGATCAGGTTGATAAACTCTTCGACCGCTTCTCGCAGGCCGATTCTTCTATCACAAAAGAATTTGGCGGCACAGGCCTTGGACTCTCCATTACAAAGCGCCTCGTTGAACTCATGGGCGGAAAAATTGAAGTCCAGAGTACTTCGGGCATCGGTACAAGGTTTATTGTCACTATCCTGGTTGAAAGAGACCAGACCTTCACTGAAGAACCTTCCGAGATGGAACTTAAAGGTGATCGCGTTCTCGTTGTCGATGATACCCGCACTAACAGAATGATTCTCAGGAAGATGCTTGAAAGCCGGGACGCACTTGTCACTGAGGCCGAAAACGGTGAACGGGCACTGGAACTCATTCGTGAATATAGTGACAAGGGAATTCCTTTCAATCTCGTCCTCATGGATTGCCGTATGCCGGGAATGGATGGATTCACAGTCGCTGCAAAAATCAAGGATGATCCCGCCCTGCAAGGACCACTCCTTCTTATGCTTACCTCTGATAACCGCCCAGGTGACATGGCCAAATCCCGGGCACATGGTTTTACAAGTTATTTATTAAAACCAATTCTTAAAAAAGAACTCTTCGCTGCCATTCAGAAATCAATCATGGAAAAGATTGATCCACAGATGGTGATAAATGAACCTGATAAGAACGAAGCTCTCCCGGAAAGACTTAATATCCTTCTTGCCGATGATAATGATGAGAACCGTATGGTCATTGTGTCCTTCCTTAAAAACTATAAGTGGAAAATTGATGAAGCGAAAAATGGTAGAGAGGCCCTTCTTCTGTTCCAGCAGAACCGCTATGACCTGATCCTCATGGATATGCAGATGCCGGTTATGGATGGATACACAGCAACTGCAGAGATAAGAAAAATTGAAAAAGAGAAGCTTGAAGTGGGAACTCCTATCATTGCCCTTACTGCTTACGCTCTTAAAGAAGAAATGGAGAAAAGTCTCGCAGCAGGTTGCGATGACCACGTAACGAAACCAGTTTCAAAAGCAACTCTCATTTCTACCATTGACCGTTTCACGCGTGAGTATACCTTTACTCTTGATCCTGATCTCAAAGAGCTAATTCCTGATTATCTTGAGAAGAGACGCGGAGAGGTCAGGGAATTTAAAAAGTTCATGGAAGACAGTGACTTCACTTCCATCCAGAAACTCGGCCACAAGCTTCGCGGTTCGGCTGGATCTTATGGTTTCCCGATTTTATCTGAGGCCGGAAAAGAACTCGAAGAAGGCGCACGAGACAAAGACTTTCAGAGAGTGAAAAAGGCCATCTCACTTTATGAGACAGTCATGGCGCGGATTAAGGTGAGGTACTCCTGAGGATCATCGTTAATCTCGTCTCAGAAACATCCCGTATCCTTGGCATCACTCACTCTGATCCGGTCATTATGGGCGTTATTTACGTTTTTGATTTCCTTCTTTTTCTCATGGTCTTCGCCTTTCTCACTACCGCTGCGATCCTTATCTATAACCGCTTTTATGATAAATTTTATCAGAGAAATTACAAACGCCTGCTCTCAGAATCAGTTGAATACATGCTGGACGACGACACTCCCCCGCCCTACGCCGATCTCCTGAGAAGAAAGATTCTTCGTAATGTCATCATTGACCTCCTGTTTATAACCAAGGGTCAGTCGATTGAATCCCTTCGAAAAATTTATGATTTGAATGGCTATTACCAACATGATCTGAATCTTCTGAAAAACTTTCACTGGCACAAACGACTCGCGGCACTTGTCAGACTCGATCAGTGGAAGGATGTCAGCTCTCTCAAAGAGTATGTTTATCTCATGGAAGACAGGAATAAGTTTGTCCGGGTCCACGCCATGAAAGCACTTTCTTTGTCTCCCGATCCGGAGCTTGCAAAAAAAATCATTAATCAACTCTCTAAAGACAAGCTTGACCTCTCAATTCGCTACGAATGCCTCTCTCGCCTTCTGATTCATCACCGGACTATTGTTATTGGAGTCCTTAGTCGACCTCGCCTGAAAGATCTTTTTCCCTACATCATCAGAGTTCTGGGAGATAAACGCGACATCGCTTCTGTGCCTACAATCATGGAGGCTTCGAAAGTCGAAGATATTGAAGTGAAGGAAAGTGCTCTTACTTCACTGGGTAAGATTGGTGATCCTCGGAGTGTGAGCTTTCTCCTTCAGGGAATCGAAGAAGATCACCCAAGAGTAAGACTTTCCGCCATGAAAGCTCTTTATGAATTAGATCAGCGTCTTTTTACTCAGCATGAAGATGCACTCACGAATGATCCTGACCCACTGGTCAGAGCATGGGCGCAACATCTTGGCCGGGCAGGAAAGTGAAAGAAGCAATCATCACCTTCATTCAGTATTTTTTCAATCTGAGTATTGGCTACTTCCTCTTCGCTAATCTCACTTATCTCCTGCTTCTGGTACTAGCTTTCATAGATATCCGCAGATCAAAACTCAAAGCTCCTCTTCTGATTAAAGAATTGAAGGCCATACCACCGGCCTTTGCTCCGGCGATCTCACTTATTGCTCCTGCCTACAATGAGGGGAAATCCATTGTTGCTGCGGTAAAATCATTTCTCTCTCTCAATTATCCGAACTTTGAAATCATTGTAGTAAATGACGGCAGTAAGGACGACACCCTTCTACAGATGATCACTTACTTCAAAATGCATCCCGAAGAAGTATTTCAGGATCCAAGGGTTTCGCATAAGCCGATAAAAGCGACATACCGCTCGAGTATTCATCCTCACCTTATTCTTGTGGATAAGGAAAATGGAAGAAAAGCCGACGCTAACAACGCCGGAGTGGCGGTTGCCAAAAACCCAATTATTTGTGCCGTGGACTCTGACTCAATCCTCGAGGAAGAATCCCTTCTCAGGATCGCTCTTCCCTTTTTTGAAGATCCTGACATGACGGTCGCATCCGGTGGAACGATCAGGGTTCTTAATGGATCAACTACAAAATATGGGCGAGTCATTACTCAACGCCTGTCACGTGAACCACTGGTCATGTTTCAGAACGTTGAATACATCCGCGCGTTTCTTTGCGGGCGTGTGGGTTGGAATTCAATTGGGGCAACACTGGTTATCTCTGGTGCATTTGGATTATTTAACCGCGAAGCTGTGATTGCCTGCGGAGGCTATGATCATGCTTCACTTGGTGAAGACATGGAGCTTATCGTAAGGCTTCACCGTTACTATCGCGAAAAGCTCAATCGCGATTACCGTATTGTCTTTGTCCCCGATCCGGTTTGCTGGACAGAAGTGCCGTCAGATCTCGCGACTCTCCAAAAGCAACGTGTGCGCTGGTCACGAGGTCTTGCTGAAACACTTGGAAAGAATCTCTCACTCTTTCATCCGAAGTATAAGCTCCTCGGCCTATATGCCATGCCTTATTATATTTTCGTTGAGCTCCTGGGGCCCATCATCGAACTTCTAAGCTATTTCTGTGTGATCTTCGGTTTTACCTACGGGATTATAAATAAGGAAATGATTCTTATCTTCTTCCTCATTGGGATCGTCTTCGGGATTTTCATGACCATCATGGCGATCATGATTGAAGAGATCTATTTCCGGAAAGAATCGCGTCTGAAAGAACTTCTCTGGATGACCTTCTATGCTCTCATTGAAACATTCGGATACAGGCAGTTCAATTCTTACTGGAGACTCAAAGGTCTTTGGGAACACTTCCGCGGAAACGCTTCGGTTTGGGGAGAGATGAAACGGAAGGGAATTACTTAGGTTCCAGCATACTTGATGCCAGCAAGTATGCGGGAACCCTAGCGGGCGAGGGCACTCTTCACGCGAGCGATCATCTCTTTCGGGCTGAATGGCTTCTGCACAAAATCCACAGCACCATGTCCCAGTCCTCTGACAATATCTTCATCGGATTTCTGAACAGCGAGAACGATCGTCTTGATCTGAATCTTTCTCTTCGTGAGTTCACCCATGAGTTCAAAACCGTTCATCCCCGGCATCATGATGTCTGTGATGAGAAGATCGGGAAGCAATTCCTCGATCATTCTAAGCGCTTCAATCCCATCGGGAGCAACGCGCACAGTGAAGCCGGATTTTTCGAGTGCGAATTTTATGAGAGTGGCGGTTTCTTCGGAGTCTTCAGCGAGAAGAATGTTCATAAGCTATTATAGCTCAGCCCTTCTCTGAACGAAAGGCAACCGATGGGCCGACAGAGATTTGTTTTCCCAGAGTATCCTGGATAAGTTTTACGATCTCGTACTGATTCGATTTATCGTCATCAAGGTCCATGTGATCGAGAGGCGAAAGGATATTTTTTACATCGGTCATTTCATGACGGCGGGCCACGTGTGGTCCATCATTCAGGAAGAATGAGCTTTCGCCAAAAATATTGAGATGTTTTTTTACGTTCTGGGGAATGATGTCATTACTGAAGCCGATTGCATCCATCGTCACGAGAAGATCCACCGGACGGAATCCGTGCTCAAGACTATCGAGTGAATTAGCAATATCAACGGCGGTGTCCCCTCCGAAGCTGTGGCCTACGAGGATTACCGGCTGATTAAGAGCTACTTTCTTAATCTCTTTTATAATTTCATCTTTCTGATCCCATCCATAAATGCGGGCACCCTTCACATTCTCAGCGATGCGGCCGACACCAGCGTAACCACTTTCAGATTTCGAAGGTGAGCTCATGATATCGAGACCCTTAATGAAAATAATGGCAGGCCTTTTTACAGAGCCGGCCTTCTCTTCAACCTTGGCGACATCTTTAACCTTCTCAGCTGCTTCTTCCTTCAACTTATCTTTCGCTAAATCTTCGGCCTTGAGTTCCGGTTTTACGTCAGGAAGTGACGGAAGAGATGGCGCAGAAGGAAGTGATGGTGTTGGTAGTGAGGGAGATGGTGCTGAACCCTTGGAACTCAGTTCAACCTTGTAATCGACGTCTTTTTTGGGAAGAAGTTTATCCCCGAGAGAACCCAGAGCATCTTTGACTTTCACCTGTTCTTTCGGCCCAAGCTTTTTAGCATGAGATTGAGCAAAGGAACCTGGGGTAGTTAGATCAGTTTTCACTCTCCTATCTTAGCATTAAGAGAGCTGGATTATTTGATAGGAAAAAACGTCTTATCCGCCTTCTTTGGTCGGTAATCTTAGCCTCTCATCCTCCGATGAGTTCCCCATGAGATTAATCATCGCTATAATTTTGATTCTGACTCTTTCATCATGTGGAAAGTTCAAGATTTTTAAGAAGTCCTCGCAGACAAAACAGCCCCTCTCAAATGCATACGCCACGGGAAATCTCACAGTCCGGGTTTTTTATGAACCGGGAGCTGAACCCTACACTGAAGCAGTAGTTCCCGGTCTAGCTTCACCGGTAAAGGCCTTCACGGTTCTGGATAGAAATATCAAGGCCATGTTTCCTGGTAAAAGTGTGATTGTTCCGATGGAACTTGCACAAATGTCAGCGATGAGTGCAAAAAACGAAACTATCTGGACCGCTCAGGAAATTCGCGATCTGGGCGAAAGTCTGGGTGAAGCTTCATCTGGTGATACAACTGTTTTCAATGTCTTTTTCCTGAATGGACATGCGGAAAACCCAAACGTGATTGGTCTCCATCTCTCAAATACAAATACGATTGCGATCTTTAAAGAGGTCGTGAAAAGTTCAGGATCGGGAACCGTTCAGAAATATGTTGAACAGGCGACACTTGTTCATGAGGTTGGCCATGCCGTGGGACTTGTGAATAATCCACTCCCGATGAGTACTCCCCATGAAGATACCGCTCACCGCGCTCATTGTATTAACTCAAAATGTGTCATGTACTACATGAATGAAGGAGCAAGTGCCATGGCAACTTTCCTTCAAGGTCGAATTAATAATCCTGATCTCGTCATGCTTGACGACTTGTGCCTCAAGGATGTGACTTCCCAGAAATAGTTTGTTCTAATATAAGAAATCATCCGGAGTTTCTTATGAGCTTGCCTGTCATTGCCACGGTCTTTCTCGTTATTATTGCCATTGGATATTTCCGATACGGCACCTGGGTCGCAAGACAATTTGATCTTGATCCAGGCAAGATGACTCCCGCTCATACTCATCGCGACGATAAAGACTATATTCCCACATCACCATTCTATTTATTTGCTCAGCACTTTTCTGCCATCGCAGCTGCCGGTCCTATTGCCGGCCCCATCATTGCCTGTCAACAGTTCGGCTGGCTTCCTTCACTTATCTGGATCACTCTAGGGGTTGTTTTCATCGGTGCTGTTCACGATTTCTCGACCCTCACTTGTTCGGTAAGGCATCACGCTCATTCGATTGCTGATATCACACGCGAACAATTAGGAACCAAAGCTGGAAAAGCGATGACTGCCTTCATCTGGCTCGCTCTCATTTACATAATCGTGGCCTTCACTGATATCACTGCGAGCTCCTTTGTCTCCACACCTGAGGAACTTAAGACCATGAGTCTCAATTTTCATCCCGGTGGAGCTGTGGCGTGGGCATCGATATCGTATCTCTTGCTTTCAATTCTTTTGGGTCTTGTTGAAAGATATTTGAAGACTCCCCTCTGGATAAATACGCTGATATTTGTTCCGGCCACTTTTGCTGTGTGCTGGGCGGGAACATATTTTTCTCACTGGTTCCAGTTCACTCAGGTGACCTGGGCGCTCCTCATCTGCCTTTATTGTTTTGTAGCGTCTCTTCTACCGGTTTGGCTTCTTCTTCAGCCTCGGGGATATCTCGGAGGATATGTTCTCTATTCCGTCCTGATTCTGGGAATCATAGGATTATTTTTCAGCGGGAAACCCATTGTTCAGCCGGCCTTCACCGGATTTCATTTTGATAAGATGACCGGGTCTCTCTTTCCGTTTCTTTTTGTGACGATCGCGTGCGGAGCTTGTTCCGGATTCCATGGGCTCGTGTGTTCCGGCACAACTTCCAAGCAGATTGATAATGAAAGACATATGCACCCCGTAGGATATGGAGCAATGCTCGCTGAAGGTTTTGTGGCACTCATCAGTCTTGGGATTATTATGATGATGGCGCCGGAAGATGTGACGGGTTTGAAACCTGGAAGCATTTACGGACGTGGTATTGGAGAATTTCTCACTTTAATTATCGGCAAAGAGCATCTTCCGTTTGCCATCACATTCGGAGCAATGGCATTTTCCACATTTGTTTTCGATACTCTCGATGTATCGACCCGCCTCGGACGATATCTTCTCCAGGAACTTTTTAGTATTGAAGGAAAGTTTGGTGCGCTTTTAGGTACTGCACTTACTATCCTGCCAGCTTCAATCATTCTTTCTCAGACCAATCCGGGAATGTGGGCGCAGTTCTGGACACTCTTCGGAGCTGCTAACCAGCTACTCGCTGCTCTTTCGCTTCTCGTGATCTCAGCGTGGCTTCATCAGAACAGAAAGCGCCTCGCTTTCACTCTTATACCAATGGTTTTTGTACTTACGATTACTTTAGTTGCTTTGGTTCAGCTCATGCGGAGTAATCTCATGGCGGCCAGGGGTTTTGATATGCCTCTCCTTAACGGAGTTGTATCGCTGGCACTAATTGTGCTCGCACTTTATCTGGTGGTGATTGCGGTAATTAAGATGAGAGGCTCAAAGACAGTTGTCGCGAACGAGATCTAATAAGAGATCCAGGTCCATGGGTTTTTTGAGTTCCATAACATCAACCGGAAGTTTTTCTTTCAGCATATCAGCTCCGGTACTGAGGGCGCAGGGAATTTTCCCAAGTGTATCGCCGTAATCTGAACGTAGTATCTTGATGAAACTCAATCCATTCATTTTTGGCATATAATAATCGAGCAGGAAAAACCCTGGGTACTGTTGTGACTCTTTAAAACTTTCGAGTGCCAATTCTGGATTTTCGAAAGGCCAGACTTCGAAGCCATCTTCTTCAAGCGCATAAGTAACTACTTCGCGAACATCGTCGTCGTCGTCAATAACACAAACTTTTCTTTTCATTGAAGTACCACCTCACCCTTGGGGATCTGGACTGTAAAGCATGAGCCCTTATCAAGCTCACTATCAACAGAAATTCTTCCCTGGTGGGCCTCTACAATTTGCTTCGAGATATAAAGTCCAAGTCCTAGTCCAGATACTTCGCTGGCAGGAACTGCACGCTGGAAGCGAGAGAAGATTTTTTCTTTGAAGTGATCCGGAATTCCAATTCCCTGGTCGGTAACAGAAATTGAGATGAAATCATCTTTTTGCTTCAGATCAACTTTTACCGGACGCCCTTTGCCGTATCGGAGAGCATTGTTCAGAATATTGGTAAGTACCTGTTCAATTCTCAAACGATCACATTGAACATCCACTTCTTCTAACAAACCAATTTCAAGGCTCGTAAAGTGTGGCCTCATACGATCCACAACTTCCTTAACAACAGCGGAAATCTCTACCTTCTCAGTAGAAATGGAAAGTCTTCCGGTTCTGATCCTCGATATGTCGAGCATATCATCCACCAGACGGGTAAGACGGCTAACCTGATTATCAGCTTCGGACATGAATCTCTTAATTCTTTCCGGAGAGAATGCTTCCACTTCATTTTTTTCAAGATGCCGTTTAAACATCTGAGAATGAAGCTTGAGTGATGTCAGTGGAGTCTTTAATTCATGAGAGGCAATCGAGAGAAACTCATCCCTATAGAAAAGAGCTTCATGTAGCATATCTTCTGATTTTTTCTTCTCGGTAATGTCCATGAGGGTTCCGATAATCCGGATTGCCTTACCATCATGACCACATTCTACTTTCCCAGTGGCACTTACCCAGCGGACTGAATGATCATCCCTCATCACCCGGAAGGTTTGAGCAAATGACTCACAAGAGTGAACCGAATTCTGAATCAAATCTCTAATGAGCTCTTTATCATCCGGATGAATGCGTTTCTCATAATCTTCGATCGCCCAGTCACTGCGAAGTGATGAATAACCAAAAATGTTGTCGTGGTTCAGGTTCCGCATTACGTGGCCGGTGAGAAGATTTGCTTCCCAGATCCCGAGTTCCGAAACATCTGTTGCCAGACGAAGTCGCTCTTCACTCTGAGCAAGAGAAGTCTCAGCTTCCTGCTCTTTCCGGACATCTTTCATGACAATTACAAGTCCCATCATTCCATCTTCGATCTTGATAGGTGCGCAGGAGATTTCAACGAATTGTGTTTTCCCATCCTGACGGAGGAGTTTGCAATGCCCCTTGGATTCCCAGGGACGCTTACCTTCCATCACATCGGTAAGAGCATGGCTAAAAGTTCCAATACTCTCGCCTTCGATCTGAAGAACGGACATTAGTGGCTGACAACGGACATCGAAAAGATTTTTTCCGGTGAGTTTTTCAGCAATTGGATTCATGAACATCACAAGATGATCGCGATCGGTAAGGATAACGGCATCTCCGATACTTTCGAGGGATGTACGGAAAAGTTCATGATTTGTTTTAAGACGACTTTCTGATGCTTTCCCGCGGTGAATGACCCAAAGAACGAATCCGGAAGTCAGAGTGTAGAGTGCAAGCCTGATCCAGTTAGAGCTACTAAGAAGGAACTCAGTTTCATGAGGCATGATATAAAAAGCAAAAGCAAAAATGGATATCGCAAAAGAGAGAACACCAGCTCCAATTCCTAAGAACCAGGCGGTAAGAAATATGGTTGGATAAATGAAAACAAGATTAGGTCCAAGAACTTCCGGATAGAGCATGTGCAAACCAAGCACAGACACAGTCAGGAATGAGGCAAATAGATAGGCGGGGATTCCGAGATTCCAGCGAATGGGACTCGAATTCTCGCTCGGACTGAACGCGTAAATCATGTACACGGCTCCATGTGTTTAACTCTTAGTATAATTAATCAAATTCATTGTCTTGCACAACTTAATGAAACCTTAATGTCGAACGACAAATTAACTTTGATCAAGAAAAAATTAATGGCTCAGGCCTTGACTCTGACTCGCAGAGATTGTGATGCTTTTGAGAATGAAAGCTGCAGTTTTTCACCGGCCAAAAAAAATTACATGTGACGAAGTTCCCGATCCGAGAATCGAGAATTCCAGTGACATCATCTTGAAAGTCACTTCGACGGCAATATGTGGATCAGATCTTCACATCTACAATGGACTTATTCCTCAAATTCGTCCGATGGTATTGGGACATGAATTCATGGGAGTTGTCGAAGAAGTAGGTTCCGAGATCAGACATCTGAAGCGCGGTGATCGAGTGGTTGTTCCATTCCCCATCGCCTGCGGCCATTGTTATTTTTGTGAACACCAACTCTCACCTCATTGTGAAAATTCAAATTCAAATTACGGACCAGAAGGAGCACTTCTTACGCAAAAAGGTGCGGCCCTTTTTGGATCCACCGATATTTATGGTGGATACAGCGGAGGACAAGCTCAATACGTGAGAGTTCCATACGCTCATTTCGGTCCGAGAAAAATTCAAAGTCATATGAAAGACGAAGAAGTTCTTTTCCTTACCGATATTTTCCCAACCGGCTGGAGTGCAGTTGATTGGGGAGAATTAAAAGGCGGAGAAACAGTTGTAGTTCTCGGAGCTGGTCCCGTAGGAATCATGGCGATGAAATCAGCATGGCTTCAAGGTGCCGGACGTGTGATTGGAGTTGATTCTCTACCCTATCGCCTTGAGCGTGCGAGGAAATCAGGAAAAGCAGAGACAATAAATTTTCATGAAGTAGACCCTGTTGTGGCGGTAAGAGAAATGACCCGCGGATATGGAGCTGATCTCGTGATCGATGCTGTCGGAATGGAAGCAGAGAAATCTCTTTTTGAGAAAGCTGCCAATCTTATTCATCTCCAGATGGGAAGTATTAATGCTTTCCGGACGGCCGTCAGTCTTGTTCGAAGAGGCGGAACAATTTCGGTAGTAGGAGTTTATGGCACAAGCTATGACAACTTCCCTTTCGGCCAGGTCTTCGACAAAGGAATCAAGCTTCGCGGAGGTCAGGCACCAGTTCACAGTTATATTGATCAGCTCATGAATCTCGTGAAAGATAAAAAAGTCTTCCTCGACGACATTATCACTCACACTCTCCCCCTCAGCCGAGTGGCAGAGGCCTATCACCTATTCAACTCCAAAGAGGACGGCTGCCTCAAAGTTGTGCTTAAACCACACTGAATTGCCACTTCCCGAAGGCACCCACCCACCTCAAGAAGCCGGAGATTCAGAGGCTTAATCTCTTATCATCAAGAAACGTCTTAATGTTTAGCCCGGCCATATAATCACCGATAAGAAAGTACGTAATTTCAAAAAGATGAAATGAACAGAAATTCCCTTTGGATTTTAATTCTCTCTTTAGTGCTTGTTGCCTGTTCAGAAGGTGGCGCCCCTGGTGGTGCGGATTCCGCTTTAAGCGTTGGCGACTCTTTTTCCCCTAACCCAGATTCACTTCCTGGTAGCAGAGGAAACTCTTCTTCCGGATCGATACAATTACCTGGTTCAGATCCAAAAGAAAGTCCATCACCTTCACCATCACCTGTTCAGCCTCCGGTTTCAGTAGGAACATTGCCGCCACTTGAAGTAGCTCCTCCTGTGTCTAGTGAAACAATAGTGCCAGAGACAGTAGTAACTCCTCCCGGTGAGAGTGCTCCATCTGCCGGTGAAGCAACAGTTGTTGTAACACCTACTTCTGAAAGTCCTGCAACAGCTACTCCTTCTCCAACTGAAGTTGTTACTGCTCCAAACTCGGAATTGCCAGCAACACAAGCTCCCACAGAACCTACCGCTTCTCCGTCGACAGATAGTTTTGGAGTATTGATTACTGATAGCTCTGCTCCAGTGATCGAAAGTTCAGTGGTTATTGCGGACCCAGTTGAAAATCACGCACCGGTTGTAGATGCATCGCTAGCGATTTCTAATCCTGTCGAAGGCCCTTCTGTAGAAGATGCTGTTTCTGCACCTTCAGAAAGTTTTGGTGTATTGACTACTGATGGCCCTGCTCCGGTGAGCGACAGTTCAGTGGTAATTGCGGATTTAATTGAATCTACGGCACCAGTTACTGATGCATCTATAGCTGTATCAAGTCCAATTTCTTCTCCAGCGAGCGAAAGTTCAGTGGTTATTGCAGGCCCAACTGAAAGTCCAGCACCAGCTAGCGAATCTCCAGCACCATCAACTGATGGCTCGGTAGCCGTTTCGAATCCAATTGAAAGTCCATCTGTAACTTCAGAAGTAGTTTTTGCTCCATCAGAAAGTTTTGGTGTATTGATTACTGATGGCGCAGCTCCAGCGACCGAAAGCTCAGTGATAATTGCGGACCTAATTCAATCTCTGGCACCAAATACAGAATCATCTAACGATCCTGGGACATCTACAGTAGCAGATGTTATTACGGAACCATCAGATAGCTTTGGTGTATTGATTACTGATGGCTCAGCCCCAGTGACCGAAAGTCCAGTAGTTATTGCGGATTCAGTTCAATCTCCTGTTCCAGAAACAGAAACATCGGTAGCGGTTTCTAATCCTGTCGAAGGCCCATCTGTAGTCTCTGGGACTTCTCCAGGGCCAAATGTAGTTTCAGAGCCTTCAGTGAATGAAAGTTCAGTAGTAATTGCGGACCCAGTTCAATTTCCGGAACCAGTATCTAATCCTGACGAAGGGATATCTTTAGTCACTGACCCTTCTCCAATAGCAGATGTTGTTTCAGAACCATCGGATAGCTTTGGTGTATTGATTATTGATAGCGCAACTCCAGTGATCGAAAGTTCAGTTGTCTCCTCAGATACAACCCCGAGTCCGGCACCGGCCAATTCAGTTTCTTCTTCAACTTCAAGTAGTGATCCAGTAGTTGTTTCTTCCCCTACTGCTCCAACGAGTGAAGGCACTTTAGTAGCTTCAAACCCTGTCGAAAGTGAGCCGATTAGAGAACCTGCTTCAGAACCTGTTGTAGTTTCCGATCCATCAACTTTAGAAATCATTTCAGATATCACACAAGGGATTCCGGTCCTTGAAAATCCAATTTCCGAATCTCCAACTGAATCTGCACCAGTTGCTTCAGAACCTGTTGCTTCAGAACCAGTATTAGTTGCTCCAACTGAACCAGTTGCTTCAGAACCAGTATTAGTTGCTCCAACTGAACCAGTTCCAGTTTCCCCGGATCCAGTAGTTGTTGCTCCTCCACCTACAGATCCAGTTCCTGGGCCAGGTTCAGAACCGGCCCCTGGTGAGGCCAACCTCTCCATTTTTGAGAAATCAGCATGTATCTATGGAAACAAGATCGAGCTCGTTAAAGTTCTCCCTGCCTCTTCATATCCTGTCCCTTATCCGGAACAGATGGATAAATGGAAAAACATACGGGTTACAGACGCTGTGGAAGGTAAAAAAACTACAGTCCATGAAATGAGGCTCCTATGGGGTATGACCATTGGAGGAGAGACAATCGTTGATCCGAAAACATGGAACTTTATTAACTCCAGTTCAATCAAGGCAAACAGCAATACTGCCCCTTCAATGAATGTCGGCGTAAAACTTGCCTGTATCCATGATGCCGAAGTGACAATGACTTCCACAGAGGTCAAAATAGATTATAATTATTGTATTGCTGTGGAACTGGGCACTTCGATTCCGTATACCCGGGAAGAATACTGTCCTGAATAAATTTGAAAAAACTCATCCTCTTCACTGCCCTTCTTCTTGCGATCTATCTGGTCGTCCGCCAGAATTTGGTAGGAACTGAAACAGCAACCACAGATGAAAGCCTCGAGGATTTGTCAAAAGAAGAAAAAGTCCGCGCTCTCGATGAACTGAAAGTTCTTTATCCTAAAACTAACAAAAAAACTAAGACTAAGACCAAGACCGCCGAACGGCCCAAGAGGGTTGAAAAGCCTTTTTATAAGGGCGAAAAAGACGACTTCGATCGCCTCGAAAAAGTTCAATATCTTGATGAACGCGGAAATCCTGTTAACCTAAACGAAGAAGGTGAACCATGAAAACTAACACTACTCCGAATCGCCGGAAAAAATACATTATCAATCCCAAGTTCCAGTATCGGTTCATCCTCGTAACTCTGATTCCGAATGCGGCCAGCCTGGCACTTTTTTACATTATGATTGATCTATACTTCATTAAACTCATTCAGGACGGAAAAGATTTGGGACTTCAGGAAAACCATCCCTACTTCCTTCTCCTGCGTGATCAATCTTTACTGATGAATAAGGTATTTCTTGTTGTCGCAATCCTCACGACTCTTTTCTTCATCATTTGGGGAGTCATCTTTTCCCATAAGATTGCCGGGCCACTCTTCCGTCTACGCGCGCATTTTGAAGAGAGTGCAGTAACAAAGGAAATGAAGAAATTATCCTTTCGCCCCGGAGATTTCTTTCAGGAAATCCCCGATGCATATAATCGATGGCGGGATTCGCTTAGCAAAAAAGACTAATTCGCTTAGCAACTCTCAATATCGGTCACTTAAATCACCGCACAAAATTGAGTTCTTTCACAAAGATTCGCGCTGGCATATACCTCTGTTATGTTTAAGAAAACCCTCTCCAAGCCTGATGGTCGCGCCCTTTATCTTTACTCGAATTCCTCTATCGCGGACAACATCGTTCCGACGAATCCTAAGAATGACGGAGCGAAGGCTTCACCGCACATGCGCTGGCATCCCCTTCGTCGCGAATGGGTAATCTTCGCAGGCCATCGTCAGAATCGCACATTTCTTCCTCCGAAAGATTTCTCACCCCTCGCGGTTTCTAAAAACCCAGAGTTTCCAACAGAGATGCCGGAAGGAAATTATGAGATCGCTGTTTTTGAAAATCTATTTCCTTCGATGAATGAAACTACTACCGACGCTCCCAAGATGGAGGTCGCTACAACTCCCGCCAAAGGAATTTGTGAAGTTGTGGTCTTCACTCAGGATCCTGATACGTCTCTTGGCCAGCTCCCGCTTAGTCGTGTGGAACTTGTTCTCAAAGTCTGGGCCGACAGAACAGTTGAACTCGCAAAGCAGGAAGATATTCAGTACGTGATGCCTTTTGAAAATAAAGGTATCGAGATGGGTGTGACTCTTCACCATCCGCACGGACAAATTTATGCTTACTCATTTCTCCCCCCCGTTCAGGAGAGGATTCTTGAAAGTATGAAGCAACATCCTAAAGGGAAACTTCTCGAAGAGATGATCGCGAGTGAGATAAAAGATGAATCCCGCGTGATCTTTGAAACTGAAAACGTTATTGCCTTCATTCCGGTCTGCGCGCGCTACCCTTATGAGACATGGATTGCCCCTAAGAAAGGTTTCCAACATCTGCATGAAATGGATCCGAAAACCTTGAAGGAACTCGCAATTGTTTTGAAAACTGTGCTCTTGAAATTTGATGGACTCTGGCAAAGACCATTCCCCTATCTCATGACGCTTTTCCAGGCACCGGTTGATGGAAACGATTATCCCTTCGCTCATTGCTATTTGCAGCTCACACCACCTTATCGCACGAAAGACCGCCTGAAATATCTCGCGGGTACTGAGCTCGGTGCGGGAATTTTTGTGAATGACAGTGTTCCGGAAGAAAAGGCCAAAGAACTTAAAGATGTTACTGTGGAGAATTTCCTATGACTGAAACTTCGCATGAAAGAGCATATGGACGTGTAAACCTTATCGGTGAGCACACTGACTACAATGGTGGTTGGGTTCTTCCTACTGCCATTCCTCAGTTCACAGAAGTAACTGTGAGACGTACTGATGGTAACAAGGCCCATATTACGAGTTCCGGTAACCGCGATCTAAGTTATGAACTTGGACAAGAAAAACATACCGGCACATGGATCGATTATCTCCAGGGAGCGACTAAGTTTCTCGCTGAGAAAGGAAAGCTTGGTGGATTTGAGGCGACTATCAAATCTACTATGCCGGAAGGATCGGGACTTTCATCCAGTGCTGCGCTTGAGATCAGTTTCCTCAAGGCTTTGAGACATGCTTTCAAGGTTGATGTGAGTGATGTTGATTTGGCACTCATGGGTCAGAGAATTGAAAATGAATTCGTTGGTGCGCGTGTTGGAATCATGGATCAGATGGCCGTGAGTCTTGCAAAGATGGGCGAGGCGCTGTTTTTAGATACGAAAGAACTTACTTACGAGAGAGTTGCTCTTCCCCTCGATAAAATGGATCTGATGATCATTAACTCTGGTCTGTCTCACCAGCTATCAGCAAGTGATGGTGGATATAATCAGAGACGAGCACAGTGTGAGAAGGCATGTAAAATTATCGGCATTAAGCAGTTAAGAGATATCGATGTCTCAACTCTTGCGAGCAAAAATCTTCCGCCTGATCTCGCGAAACGCGCCCGTCATGTTGTGACTGAGAATGAACGCGTTCATCAGGCAGTGAAAGCTATTAAAGAAAATAATCTTCCGCTTCTCGGGAAGCTTTTTATTGAATCTCATAAATCAATGCGTGATGATTATGAAGTCTCAATCCCACAGATTGATCTCCTGGTTGAACTTTGTATCGCTGATCAGGACTGTTTTGGTGCCAGACTCACTGGTGGTGGTTTTGGTGGATCGATCGTTGCAATTGCTAAGAAAGGTCAGGGAGCGAGGATTTCAGCGAAGGTTGTTGAGGAATACAAAAAGAAGACTGGAATAACGGCAACTGTGCTAGTTTAACTAACGCAAGGCTTCGACGGCGGAGTAAAACTTAAAGACAAGGCCCTTCTGCAACAATCTCCGGATGCATCTTACAATCCGGAGTTCTGTTTATTTCGATTTTATAATCAATACAACTCGGCTTCGATGATCTCACGAGATAATGGCCCGTCATACGACGGGCCTTTAAATCTCTTGATTTGTGTTTTGATTTTACGATGGCAAGCGCAGCAGATTTCTCAGAGCGAAGTGCACTTTTCGGTGCCAGCTTGCATGCATAGGCCGGAGAAACTGTGATCAATGCAATAAGAAGAATCTTCATGCTTTCACAAAGTGACTGCGAAGAATCATTGCCACACCAACAACAGTTAACATTCCCCCACCCACGAGATTCACACGAATCCCCTGGACGAGATCATTGCCGCCCACAAGACCAGTCAGAAGGACAATTCCTCCGATGATCGTGAGGAAGAGTCCGATTACAAAAAGAAGATCATTAAATTTGTTCATCATATAGTGTCCCTATTACCAGAAGATTAAGTTAAGAACGAGAGTCACACCAAGAACAATTGCCGCCAGAATCATCGGCTTCTCATACCAAACCTTCGCTTCACTCTTAGGTCTCTCAGTCAGAGAGTAAACGAGACCTTTAAGTTCATTGTCAGGTCTTGGTTTCGTAATCATTGAAACAGCGAGAGTGATCACAAAGCACGCTGACCACGCCATGATCGCGATAAAGAACGCATGCCCCATACCAGATGCGAAAGTGTGAGACTGACAGATCCATCCGCCCTTTCCTTCAGCAACAGTCATTCCGTGCGTGAGTGCGGCGGCAGTTGTACCACCAACGAGACCCCAGAAAGCTCCATTCGAAGTTGTTCTCTTCCAGAACATACCAAGCATGAATGTCGCAAACAGCGGAGCATTCACAAATCCGAACACGAGCTGGAGGAAATCCATGATGTTGTTAAACTGCGAAGCTAAGTACGCCGTCGCAATCGAGAGAATAATACCAACGACTGTCGTGATCTTTCCTACCCAGAGATAATGCTCATCCGGAGCTTCTTTTTTAATGTGCGCCTGATAAATATCGTAAGTCCATACAGCATTGAAGGCAGTGACATTACCGGCCATCCCTGACATAAATGAAGCAATGAGAGCTGTTAAACCCACACCGAGCATTCCGTTGGGATAGTAATTCATGAGCATCATCGGAAGTGTGAGATCGTAATCAATTCTTCCATCAGGCTTCATGGGAAGCTGGAAAGATCCGCCGGCCTTATGAAGTGTGAGAGCAATCAAACCTGGAAGAATAACAACGAAAGGAAGAAGCATTTTAGGAAAAGCAGCGATTAGCGGAGTTCTCTGAGCTGCCGACATATTTCGCGCAATCATCGCACGCTGAACAACGAGGAAGTCTGTACACCAGTATCCGAAAGAAAGAACAAATCCGAGACCGAGCGCCATCTGCCACCAGTTCACACCCATAGCATTGTCACTTTCGTGACCAAGATACTGCCATGAAGATGTCATGTCCGCCGGAAGTGCGGCCACAATCCCCTGCCAGCCGCCAACTTCAGCAAGACCAACAAAAACGAGTGGCGCAATACCAAGAACGATGAGGAAGAACTGAAGAACTTCGTTATAAACCGCAGATGTGAGTCCGCCGAGGAAGGTATAACCCATCACGATTCCAGCAGCGATGAGAATTGATACGTTAAATGGCCAGCCGAGAAGCGTCTGGAAAAGAAGTGCAAGAGCGTAAAGAGAAACTCCGGAAGAAAAAAGAGTCATCGCCGCGAAAGTCACGGCATTGAAGGTTCTGGTTTTTTCATCAAAGCGAAGAACGAGATATTCAGGAACTGATCTCGCGCGTGAACCGTAATAAAAAGGCATCATGAAGATACCAAGGAATACCATCGCTGGAATTGCGCCAATCCAGTAGAAGTGACTGGTCATGATTCCGTATTTAGCTCCGGATGCTGCCATCCCGAGCACTTCCTGGGCCCCCAGATTGGCCGAGATGAAGGCGAGACCCGTGATCCAAAGTGGAAGTGAGCGCCCCGACTGGAGGAAGTCTGAGCTCGATTTCATGTTTCTCTTAACGACAAAACCAATCCCGAGAACGAACACGAAATAAATCGCGATAACGAGATAATCAACTGCGGCCAATTGCATAGACATTTCCTCTGATTTTTAAGATCACATTGAGCTTACCGAATTGAGGTGTTGTTATTCAACAAAAGAAATTGAAAGACACAGCCCTGCGTCTTCATTACGACATACCATTACATCATTGTGGGCCTGTTCATCAAAGGAAGGTTCATGTATACAAAACTAGCTATGTTTCTGGGTCTATTTTCTCTTTCTTGATATGGGGCAAAAATGGAATTCAAAAACTTCGTTCTGAAAAATAAAAATGGCATGGAAGTTCATGTAACGAACTTCGGTGGAATCATCACAAAGATCCTCACAAAAGATAAATCTGGTAAGACGGGTGATGTCGTCCTGGGCTTTGATAGCGCTGAAGATTATCAGAAAGACCCCCAGCATCCCTATTTCGGCGCTCTCATCGGCCGCTACGGAAACAGAATAGCAAAAGGCAAATTCACTCTGGACGGAAAGGAATATCATCTCGCTGTAAATAATGGTCCAAACCACCTTCACGGCGGAAATGTTGGATTTGATAAAGTTTTCTGGGAAACTAAGCAGATCGGAAACAAGATTGATCTTTCTTACACGAGTCTTGACGGTGAAGAAGGTTATCCGGGAAATCTTAAAGTGAATGTGATTTATGAGCTTACAGACAACGATGAGATCAAAGTCAGTTATCTCGCAGAAACAGATAAAGCTACCCCACTCAATCTCACTCAGCACTCATACTTCAATCTCTCTGCAGACGCTGGTCAGACAATTCTCGATCACGTGCTTATGATTAACTCAGATGAAGTTACCCAGGTGGATAAGGATCTCACTCCCACTGGCAAAATGCAGAAGGTGAACTGGACCGAGATGGATTTCAATGACCCGAAAGCAATTGGAGAGGACATCTCAAAAGTTAAAGAAGGCGGCGGCTACGATCACAACTATGTTCTTCGCGGAAAAATGGGAGAGCTCAAAATGGCAGCAACTCTCCATCACCCGAATTCAGGCCGCTTCATGGAAGTCTGGACGACTGAACCAGGTCTTCAGTTCTACTCAGGGAATTTCCTGAATGGAAAGCTCAAAGGGAAAAATGGTGACCTGTACCTGAAAAACGATGGTCTTTGTCTCGAGACTCAGCACTATCCGGACTCTCCTAACAATGCGAATTTTCCGTCTACGATCCTGAAACCGGGTAATAAGTATACGAGTACTACCGTTTACAAGTTCAGCGTGAAATAATGCTTCAAATTATTAAGAGGTACTTATGCTTAACTTAGCTTTGATAGTTGGTCTGTGGGCCACAACTTGTATTCAGTCACAGGATACAACTCACGCTGGATTCATGATTGAGTCGTATGACGTTGGCGATAATGGTTCTTACGAACTCATTCGCCAATGGCATGCAGATCCGATGTGTAATGAGCAATATGCTGAAGAAAAAGAGGCCGGTGTTGTAAAAGTCGGGAAGAAACTCTCAGGTATGTTTGTAACTGGTAACACTTACGAAGCGGATTTCAAAACAGTCGCAGGCGTTGATCTCGGTGCAGTGAAAGTAGATGGTAAAAAACTGAAAGTTTCGCGCGGCATGCGTGGAAGCACCATGAGAAATACCATGGTGGGTCTATTCGAGTACGTCAAAAAATAAAGTTGTAATTAAGATTGCCACTCCGGATACTTAAGCCTGGCTTAAGTTCGTCTCAAGGAGTGGTACATGCTTATCGATACCAAATCTGTTTCTTCCTGGTATGTCCTTCATCGCGGTTTCCGCCTCACGAAAGAGTGCCGGAGCTGTCAGACAGAACTCACACACTTTAAGGCCTTCGAAAAAAATTACATCGGGATCATGTCTCGTTGCGAGAATTGTGGAAAAGAAATCGTGAAGATGAAATCAACTATTCACCACGAATCCCCACTCGATCGTTACGCGTCCATCGACGATGAGACCTTTGGGCGGGTTCGGGAAGGGTCCGGCCTCGTTGAAAGATTCAATGGCAGCGTCGTCGAGCTCCTTCACTCCTGAGCTTCCGAGGATCACGACGTCGACGATTTCCCCTTCAGTATCCATGACAATTCTGAGAGCAGTGATGTTTTCAGCACTCGCGATCATCCTTCCCTGACTGGCCAGGATTTCCGCTTTCTCCTGAACACTCCTTCCCCAGAAGCCCTCTAGTTTTTGTTTTATCCGGTAATAGTAACCATAAAATTTGTATTCAACGGTATTGAGATGAGTGGTGTCTCCCAATGGAATGTCTTTCAGATAATCATTGGTCGAGCTGACAGTTCTTCCGCCTGATTCAACTTTATTTCCGCTTTTGGTAGCAGCGTATTCTTTCGCTGCTTTCTCCAGAGGATTTTTTTTGCTGATTTCTCCACCCAGTGCTGAGAGTGAGAGATCTTTGGTACCCCTGTTACCTTGTGCTGATTTCTCAAATTTTTTCACGATCCGAGCGCGCGTTTCTCGATCAAAGGCGCGGTCTTTGTCAGACATGCGGGCGTGATCTTTCGGAGTCGTCTCGTCCAGAGGATCTTCTGACTCGACGATCTGACGTTTTGTATCGAGATCCCGGAGGATTTTCACTTTGAGGGCCGGGCTGGTCTCAGGTGTTTCGGTTTGATTGAGATTCAGGTGCACAAACAACATTGAAAGATGCAGAAAAAAGATAAGTAGAAAGAAATAACGGAAGCGATTAAAAAGAGTCTTCCTCATGATAATATTTTAGAACACTGACTCGCGCGAGAGTTTAAATTCATTCTTAAGGCATCTTCATGACTATCAACATCCTTTCCAAAGAACTTCTCTCTGATAATTGGGGTAAGCTCACGAAAGTTTCCTATGAGTACGTAATGCCCAATGGGAGAAAAGAAATACATAAACGCGAAGTTTATGACCGCGGCGATGGTGCAACGATTCTTCTTTATAACAGTGAAAAAAAATCTGTGATCCTGACCAAACAATTCCGACTTCCGGTGTGGTGGAACAAGTCGACCGCACATGCTGATGGAATGTTCACAGAAGCGTGTGCTGGAAAAGTGGAAGAAGGCGAAGACCCAATCAAATGTATTGTGAGAGAAACCGAGGAAGAAACTGGCTTCCTAATAAAGAATCCTCAGAAGATTTTCTCGGCGTATATGTCCCCGGGGTCGGTCACAGAGCTCATTCATTTTTACATCTCCCCCATCAGCGATTCGGACAGACTGTCTCATGGCGGTGGGCAGCAAAATGACCAGGAGGCCATTGAAGTGATGGAAGTTGAGTTCTCAAAAGCTCTTGAGATGGTGGAATCAGGTGAGATCCAGGATGCGAAGACCATCATGCTTCTTCAGTACGCGGCCTTGGGGAGAATTCTTTAGATCACGTTGGTCGACAGATTAACGCCTGTATGAAAAGGTGATTTCCTATGAAATACATCATCTCTTTTTTCCTCCTCTCTGGAATCGCTCACGCTCAATTTGAATCAAACGAAGAAGCTATCGAAGTGGCATCCCCACGTGATTGCGTTGTCATTGGTCAAAAGAATGATTCGGCGATTGCTGATGAGCTGATCCAGATTCAGATGCAGATTACGGATTGCCTCGCTCCTCAGGAAGAAGAGGCCCAATCAGAGCAAAATCACCCTGAAGTAGTCTCCCAGTAGCTCAAACACCCCTTTTCCCTTAAGGTTTCCTTAACAATACTCCCAAACCGGGGGTCCTTCTTCACACTGGAAATTAATGATTTCATAGATTTAAGTCGATAAATCTTAGACGTGAAACCATTAAGTTCCGTTCTGATTTTGATCTCAATGATTATTCTTGGCTCCTGCCAGGTTAAGAACAAAATTGCGGCCAGTGATCTCATCAGTAATCACGTCCCGGTGGTGAACGGTTTCACGGTGAAGCTTCCTCCGAATAATTCATACAAAGAAACAGAAGTTCTGAGCTTCGCACTTACTCATCCATTTGACGTGATTGTAACTGGTACACCTCGACTAGCACTTACTATCGGTGCATCTTCGGTGTTCGCCAATTATGTTTCAGGTTCTGGATCAAAGGTCCTCACATTCACATACACCATCGCAGCTCTGAACATCGATACGGATGGAATAAGTGTGAGTCCAACTCTGGATTTGAACGGAGGAACAATTCAATTCGGTCTTACGAATGTGCTTTTGAATCTTACTGTTCCGAGCGCTTCAGGAATTAAAGTCAACAACATTGGACCAACGGTTTTAAATATTACGGGCCCTCTTGACGGGACCTATATTGAAGGAACCAATCTCGATTTCACTGTCACTTATTCTAAGCCGGTAGTTATTTCCGGAATTCCACAGCTAGCTCTCGATATCGGCGGCGCAACCAAATACGCAACCTATGTTTCTGGCTCGGGAACTGCGAGTGTTCTCTACCGCTACTCTAATGAGTTGGGTCTCAATGATAAAAATGGTGTTCAGGTGAGATTTCACATTCTAAACTCCGGAACGATCAGCGATGTTGTTGGAAACGCAGCTACTCTTACTATTTCAACCTATACCTTCGCGACAGTTTTGGTGGACTCGCAAGGACCGCAAATTTTAAGCATTACTCCGCCTGCAAGTGGAGTGAAAGTTTCTGGTAACACACTCTCTTTCATCGCAAATTTTGATGAAACAGTCACTGTAACCGGTGTTCCATCTCTCTCTCTTGATATCGGAGGAGTTACACTTCCCGCATCCTACGCATCAGGATCGGGGACGACAGCTCTCACATTTACAACTGCCGCTCTGGATGGAACTCATTTTGATCCGGGGGGAATTTCATACTTGGCGGGAACACTTTCACTTAATGCCGGCACTTTGAAAGATATACTCAATCACGCAGCTACTCTTACTTTTACCGCCGGTGATATTTCGTCAATCAAGGTGATCTATTCTGAGGTCCTCTCCTGGCTTGATCTCTCAACTTCCAGTGTTGCTAATGGCGGAACAATTTTGAATCTCACGGACAACTCTCCTGCGGGTAACAATGCAACAGCTTCCAGCGGGACAGTGACCAAAATTAGTAGTGATGCCGGACTTAATAACAAGGCTTCAGCGGACTATGATGGGTTCTCATCTTTTGTGATGGGTGCTCTTTCAGTGAAAACTATCGTTGTCGCTTTCCGAGCAAGTACAGCCCCGGTCAACTCAAAACTGGTTGCCAGTGCCACCCTGGGAATTGTCCTCGTTAACCAAGTCGATATGAATTTCGGCGCGAATGCCCGCTTCGCCATTAATGCCGGAGTTCTTGCCGGCGGGGTCACTAGCAGCTGTGTTACCTGTTACGACAGTGGAACGACGAAGGTTGTGACAGTTCACTTCAACGCCAACCAAAATATTACCGCCCTTCTTGGCGACGCTTTTGATGGAAGGATCGCTGAGATCTGGATATTAAACGGGGCCCAGAATCTCACCAATGCTCAGATCGAAAAGATCGGGACCTACCTCAACTCCAAATACTAAAAGGTTCCCGCATACTTGTGGCAGAGGTATGCGGGAACCTTTTCAATATAGACAATTCAAGCCCTTGGATCTTATTCATGGTTATGATCACTCCCTATACACCCCTCGTAATTCCTACACCCTCACCCCCTCAGTCCTTGGTCAGGACATAGAATGAACCATCAAAGACTTCTTAAAATGGTGGGCCAAATGGTTCTCAAAGATCTGACTCTTGCACAATTTGTTCTTCATCTTCTGCGTGAATACGGAGACAGAAAAGCTTTGAGCGTTTTCAGGAAAGAATGGGTGACCTCCACGTATCAGGATATGGTGGATCTCTCACTCGAAGTTTCAAAAGAACTTAAAAAACTAAATCTCAATGCAGATGATAAGATCGCAATCATTCTCGATTCCGCACCGGAATACGCATCTGCGTTCTTTGCTTCAGGTTTACTTGGACACACGACTCTTCTTCTCGATGCCAAGCTGACTCCAGAAGAAATGAAATCAATCCTTGAACATTCTGATTCAAAGGCCATCATCACCGGATTTACTGCCCGCGCTGCCACTGAGAAACTTCAGGAAATTCTATCTGAGAAAAGACCAGTGCTTGATATCGGAACTGTCCAGAAAACTGGCAGAAGTAAAGACGAACTCGCAAATGAACTCGCTACGATGAAAAGTCTTTCTCCTGAAGATATTGCACTTCTCGTTTATACATCCGGAACAACCAGTGAACCAAAAGGTGTGATGATCACACTCGGAAGCATTCTCTTTGACGCCGAAGTCGTGATCGCCTCTGCTGGTCCGAATCCTGAGCCAGTATTTCTGTCGATTCTTCCATTGAATCATACGCTCGAGTTTACCGGCGGACTTGTTATCCCGCTTACAATTGGTGCTCATGTTGTCTACGCAAACACTCTCTTACCTCATGAAGTCATGGAGCGCTTCCAGGCGTTCCAATATACCGACATGATTGTTGTTCCATTGTTCCTGAGATCAATTCGTACAGCACTTATGCGCGAAGTGGGTAAAAGCAAGGTGAAGAGTCTCTATTTCAAGATCGCTTTTGCCATCTCACGAATTTTTCCGATCATCGCCCTCCGGAGAAAACTCTTTAAGCCAGTCGTTCAGAAGTTTGGAGGCCTAAAGCGTTTCATCTGCGGTGGAGCTGCCCTTGAACTAAGTACGCAGGAATTTTTCACGCTGATGGGCTTCACAGTCTGTCAGGGATATGGACTAACGGAAACAGCACCGGTGACCACTGTGACTTACAAAGATGACAAGCTTCTTGGAACTCAGGGCCGCGCCCTTCCAGGAACTGAACTCAAAATCGATGAAGCTACTGGGGAGATTCTCCTCCGCGGACCTCATATCATGAAGGGTTACTACAAGAAGCCCGAACTCACTGCTCAGGTGTTTACCCTGGGTGGATGGTTTAAGACCGGAGATATCGGTCGTATCGATAAGAATGGGAACCTTTTCATTACAGGTCGACTTAAGGAACTAATCGTTCTTGGGAATGGAAAGAAAGTTTTTCCAGATGAAGTTGAAGCCCTGATGAAGATTTCTGATAATATAAAGGAAATTCTTATTGTCGGTGCCATGGAGACATCTGGAACATTGAAAAATACTGAAGCTGTCTGTGCGGTGGTGGTGCCTTCGGAAGAATTGATGAAGAAAGCAGATTTATTGGTCATCCGTGAGATTTTGGAAAAAGAAATCCGTAAAAATTCGGAGACACTTGCAGCTTACAAGAAACCTTCGAAGATTTACCTGTCATTTCAGGAACTGCCTAAGACCAACACGAGAAAAAACAAAAGAACGCTTATCAAGCGAATGATAGAAGAAGGAGCTTTCGATGAGTCTCGCCTTTCTAATAACTCTGGTACTGGTGTTCCTCTATATAACCGTCCTGCCGCGGATATTCTTTCGAGCCGACGGAAAATTCAATCTCATGTGGTGGGCGACGGGATTCCCTCTGGGCTTATCGCCACTCGCCGTAGTACTTCAATCGAAAGGCCTCATACCTGAGGGACTTTTCTTACCGTCCTCTGATTATCAGGAAGCAATCGCGTCCGTCATTTGCGTGATTTCCTGTTGCCTCATCTCGTTCACAGTAGGAACTCACAGGATACCACTCGCACTTTGGCATCAGGAAAACGATGCTCCAAAACAAATCGTCACCTGGGGAGCTTATAAAAGAATTCGCCATCCCTTTTACACGAGCTTCATCACCGCACTTATTGGTGCACTCATCGCAGCACCGAATGCGCTCACATTAGCGAGTCTCATTTACGGATTCGTTATTCTCAATATGACTGCCGCGAAGGAAGAGAAGAAACTTTCCTCTTCCCAGTACGGGCAGGAATACATCGATTACATGAAAGGAACCGGGCGTTTTTTCCCTAAGATTTAATATGGATATTTTCGTCAATCATTTTGCCTATAAACTTGGTTCAGAGACCATCACCCTTGAGGACTCTCACAAGGCCGGTCGACTTCTGGCCAATGTTCCTGATTTTAAGGAAGCGGGATTTTCTAAGCACCGCCTGGCCTTAAAAACCGAAAACTCATACGACCTCGCTAAATCCGCTGTTGATCAGATCAAAAATCATCTTGCTCCGACAACTTCCATCGTCTACGCCACCTGCCTCACGATGAACGGAAATATTGGTTCTCAAAAAGAATTTGAAACTACCCGGGATGTAAAACATCTCATGGATTATCCCGGCTCCCATCTTCAGGCCGATTTCGGTCTCGAGAATGCGGCCGTGATAGGTCTCAACCAGCAAGCCTGCACTAGCATGCTCGGATCTCTTCGTCTGGCGAAAGCACTTCTCGTTGCTGAATCCGACCAGGAACAGATTCTTTGTGTGACTGCAGATCGTTTTCCAGAAGGAGCGATCTATGAACAGGCCTATAACTTAATTTCTGATGGAGCTGCCTGTTGTGTGGTTTCCAGAAAGCGCGAAGGATTCAAGATTCTCGCGACACATGCAATCACGAACGGAGCTCTCGCTCAGGCAACGGATAATGAAACTGTCGGATGTTACTTCAGCTACACTCATCGTTGTTTGACTGAAATCATGGATAAAGCAGGTCTCACTTTTGCTGATCTCGCCTGGGTCATTCCACAGAATACAAATGTGAACGCATGGTCAGTTCTCTCGCAGATATTAGGTATTGATCGCGAGAAAGTTTTCTTTGAATCCATCAGTGACGTTGGTCACATCATTTCTTCTGATAATGTTGTTAATCTCTGCGAACTTCAGAAAACCGGAAGAATTAAATCCGGTGATAAACTTCTTCTTCTCATGGCGGGCTTTGGCCTAAACTGGCAGGCAGTTTTATTGGAGGCAGTATGACTACTGTTCTCGCATCAACAAAGCTGGCCGAAAAACTCTCCGAAGCTTCGGTCAAACTCCATTACTCAGCTCTTGAGGCTGTCCCCATGCCGGCCGTTCTTGATAAGAAAAACTGGTTTACCGCTCCAGAGCTCATGACACTTCATGGTCAGCCGGAGTGGGATAATCTTTCAGAAGATACAAAAAAGATTCTGAGCTTCTATGAAGCGGTAAATTTCTATTCGCTCAATATTAACGGTGAGAAAGCTCTTATCGAAGGTCTGGCAAAGCGCTTGTACGATGAAGGTCGTCCAGCCGAGCACTCACGCTACATCCATCACTTCCTCGATGAAGAAAATAAGCACATGACGTTTTTCGGAACGTTTTGCATGAAGTATGCCGGGAAAGTCTACCAGGACAGAAAATTTAATTTTGAACGCGAATATCTGGACGGCGAAGAAGAGTTTCTCTTCTTTCTTAAGGTCTTCATCTTTGAAGAGATCGCAGACTACTTCAATGTGAAGATGGGAACTGACGAGCGCCTGGTTGAGACTGCAAGAAAGATTAATTATTACCATCATGTCGATGAATCGAGGCACCTGGCCTTTGGTCGCGCACATCTGAAAGAAGTGTGGGATCAGTTTTCTCCGGGCTGGAGCTCTGAATATAAAATCGAACTTCATAACTACATCCGCTCATATATCGTTTCTACCTGGCGTGAGTATTACAATCCCGATGTCTATGTCGATGCGGGTCTCGCCAACGCTTACGATCTTTCTGAGAAAGTCTTCCTCTCCGAAACTGCTCACAAGTTTCGGATGACTGTCTCTGAAAACCTGATTAACTACATGAAGAAGTGCGGGATTGTTTCCGCGGAGTTTACGCTATGAAAACAGAAACCGAATACAAAGAAGAATTACTGAAATGGGTTCTCAAGGTTTCAACGAAAGTGAAGCCGGAAGATCTCACCGTCACGACTCCGCTAATTGAAACACGGATCCTCTCTTCGATGCAGGTCATGGAGCTCATTTTATTCTTAGAGAAGTTGAAAGGTTCAAGGCTTAACATGAAAGCGATGAAGCCTGGATCATTTACCAACATCGACAGTATCTACAATACGTTTCTTAAGGCTTGAGTCAATGAATGTCACCCGGCCCGAAGGATTTAACTGGAATGATGGAGGCTTCGCCGTGATGGGCGGACCGGCCATGCGTTTGTTCCAGGAAATTGAAAAGATGTTTCTCCGCTTAGCAGGCAAATCTGAAGCTCAGGAATTTCATTTTCCGGTTTTTATCTCGGCTAAAGAATTAAAGAAGCTCGATTACTTTAAATCTTTCCCGCAGCTCATTCATTTTCCAATATCACTCAAGATGGAAGAAGAAAACCTTCGCGCGTTCGCTGAAGGCGAACACATGAACGAAAAAGGTGAGATGAAGCTCACTGAAACGGGCCCGGTGTGTGAGTGTTTAACTCCCGCTGCCTGTTATCATTTCTATATCTATCATCAGGGAATGAATCTTCCGGAAACAAAATACTTCACCACCCGCGCTCACTGCTTCCGTCAGGAGAATTTCTACGAGCCTCTTCGTCGTCAGAGAAACTTCAATATGCGCGAGATTGTGGCCATCGGTAGCGCCGATGAAGTCAAGGCCTTCCTCGCCCGCTATAAAGATCTCATGACCAGTATCCTCACTCAGCTGAAGCTTCCCTATTCCTGGGAAATCGCCACTGATCCATTCTTTGATCCGGGAAATCCCAAGCTTCTCATGCAGACGATTGATCCGGTTAAGCAGGAAATGATCTTCATGAAAGACTCTCCGGAAGAACTCTCTATTGGATCAATTAACTTTCACAAAGACTATTTTGGTGAAGGATTCAATATCAAGGTTAAAGGCGAGACCGCTTTCTCCGGTTGTGTGGCATTCGGAATGGAGAGATGGATCTATGCCCTGACCAAAGTCTACGGAACGGATGAATCGAAGTGGCCCGTTCTCTCTGAGGTAAAAATATGAAAGAAATCTTACTCACCGGTGCCACCGGATATATTGGTCAATTTGTAGCTGATAAGCTTCTCAAAAATCCTGAAGTCACAATGAATCTGTGGCTGAATGCGAAGAATGATGAAGAGTTCTCAGCGAAGAAAGACAAGATGCTTTCACAATTTGCGGGTCTGGAGAAAAACCTCAAATTCTCCTGGGGAACTTTAATTGAAGAATCACCATTCAGAAATGTCGACTGGTCAACTGTCACTTCAGTCATTCACAATGCTGCTCTTACGAATTTTAATGTGACGGAAGTTGATGCTAATGCCATTAACCGCGACGGCACAATAAAACTCTTAGAAGCAGCAAAAAAAGCTCCGAAGCTCGAGAAGTTCACGTACATTTCAACTGTTTACTCCTCCGGGCTCCGCACCGGAGATATCCCCGAAGAATTCATGACGAACGAGCATGGATTCTCAAATCATTACGAAAGATCCAAGTGGGAATGCGAAGAATACATCCGCACAAAATGCGAAACTCTCCCGTGGGAAATCATTCGAGTTGCCACAGTTATTTGTCACGATGAAACGGGTCTGGTGATCCAGCACAATGCTGTTCACAATACTTTGAAGCTCCTCTACTACGGACTTATTTCACTCATGCCGGGATTTGCGAAAACTCCGGTGTATCTGGTGACTGGTGAAGAAGTCGCCCGCAGTATTTCTCATCTTCATCAGAATGCGCCGGTGAAAAAAATCTTTAACGTGACTCACGATATAGACTCCTCGCTCACTCTGGGAAAACTGGTTGATCTCGGATTCAATGTTTTCAGTGAAGATCAGAACTTTAAAGCTCGGAGAATCTTGAAGCCCCTTTTCACCGATGAGAAGGCCTTCAATGCTCTTGTTCAGTCGGTCCAGGGCTTCGGCGGTCAAGTACTGGCGCAAGCTGTGACCTCGATTGCCCCTTTCGGAAGGCAGCTCTACATTACGAAGAATATGATTAATACTAATGTGAAAACCCATGACCCATCATTCAAGGATTTTGATCCGGGTCTCATTATGAAGCTCACGATTGAAGACATGATCAAAAAAGGTTTCAAGAAGGTCTAGTATGGCAATTTCTGAGAATGATAAATGGCTTCTTTCGTTTTACCGGACTTCGGAAATTTCCGGAGCACTCTTCTTTGGAAGACTCGCCAGATCTCTCCCCGCTGGGCCCATTCAGAATGATCTTACTCAGCACTTCGCTGATGAAAGTGCGCACTCAGCTTATTGGACGAAAGCGCTGAATGAGCTCGGAGAAAATCCACTCAAAATTAGTGGTGGAGCTTATCAGGATCAATACATTGAAGCGGCCGGCATGCCGACCAA
Source organism: Bacteriovoracaceae bacterium (assembly GCA_046595005.1). Classification (GTDB taxonomy): domain Bacteria; phylum Bdellovibrionota; class Bacteriovoracia; order Bacteriovoracales; family Bacteriovoracaceae; genus Peredibacter. The sequence goes on from JBKJPL010000016.1 coordinate 235,541, forward strand.
CATCATGGAGATTCTGGGAATCACCCTGATTTTTGAAAAACGGGTCATTGGACAGTACGCCATTCATCATCAGGCACCGGATTTGAATCCTGTGATCAAAGCGACACTCGATAAAATTATGAATGATGAGAAGTGGCATGTGCAATGGGTGACTGATGCACTCAAGGATATGGAAAAAGATTACGGCGAGGAATACATCACCAAGACCCTCCGCCGCTATCGTGAAGCTGATCAGGAAGTCTATAAAAAGACCCTCTCTGAGCATGGAGAGCGTGTCGAACATATCTTAAAAGGCAGAGGCACCCTATGAACCGTGACAGTATCAAGGCCTTTATGGCCAAGCAGCTGAACATTCCCGTCACAAAACTTGCTGATGAGTCTGCCAACCTCACTGACCTTGTCCATGAGAGTTTCATTCTGATTGAGCTCGTCATCGCCCTTCAGGAAGAATTCAAAGTGCGTCTCATCCAGGAAGACCTTCAGGAAGTGAAATCCCTGGGGCAACTCCTTGACGTCCTTATGAAGAAGAAAAATAATTAAGAGAACAGAATTTAGAATTCGTTAGATGACCTCAGATTCTAGGCGACTAGGAACGAGGAATGAGGCGTACGCTAGTACGTCGCAATGACGAGTGACGAAGGCAACGACGAAGATGAGGTTATATAATGAATACTAGCCATCCAATTGTTGAGTTGAAGGCAGTTCACCGCTCTTACAAGCTCGGCGAGACTCATGTTCACGCTCTTCGTGGAGTTGATCTTTCTGTTATGGAAGGAGACTTCACTGCTCTCATCGGTGCCTCGGGTTCCGGAAAGTCCACTCTCCTGAATATGGTGGGAACAATCGATACTCCGGATAAGGGAGACGTGATTGTTGACGGAAGAAACGTAGGTCATCTTTCTGAAAACGAAAAATCACTTCTCCGGAATGAGAAGATTGGCTTTGTATTTCAGTCGTTCAATCTTGTTCCGGTTCTTTCGATTTTAGAAAACGTAGAGCTTCCACTTTTAGTCCAAAATAATCTTTCGAAAGAAGAAAGAAAAAAACGCGCGCAGGAAGTCTTAAAAGACGTGGGTCTTGAAACTTACGGCGAGCATCGCCCGGATCAGCTCTCTGGTGGTCAGAGACAGCGTGTGGCCATTGCGCGCGCACTTGTGACTTATCCGAAACTCGTTCTCGCGGATGAGCCGACCGCTAACCTTGATTCAAAAACAACTAATTCCATTATTGATCTTCTCTTAGAGCTCAATCAGAAAAAGAAAGTCACATTTCTCTTCTGTTCGCATGATGAAAAACTCGTTAAGCGGGTTTCTAAAGTCATTCACATCCAGGATGGACTTATCCAGCCATGAAGATCTCTGCCATGGAATGGAGACAGGCCTCTAGGAACTTGCTTAGAAATAAGCGCCGTTCACTTGTAACGGGTCTCGCGATCATGGCAGGCTTTTGCGGGCTCACTCTCTTTGGCGGATACGTCGCCAGAGTTGAGCGCTACTGCATGGTCAACACCGTTTACATGAATCACATGGGCCATATCCAGATTCACAAAACTGAAGGGATTGACCGTTATTTTTCAAAGCCCGCGCGCTATCTCATCCCACCAGAAGATATTCAGGCACTGGTTGATATTCTCTCTACCCGAAATGATGTGGAGTTCTTCTCCCCGTATCTCATGGGCAATGGTCTCATCCAGTTTGAAAGCGATTCTTTTGCCTTTCAGGGTAAGGGAGTTACTAAAGAAGCGGACCGCTTTGCGCGCGACCACAAGCTCGTTCAGTTATGGAACCCGGAACTTATCAAAAATCTTGATGGCGCCCATCTCTCGGACAGCTACGAGCAGAATCCCGTCATGGTCACTTACAAGCTTTCAAACTTTTTAAAGAATAAAAGAAACGTGAACCTTCAGGGTCTCACGATTGATAATGCTTTTAATGCTCTCGATGCGACAGTCACGACCCGCTTCTCAACCGGCTTCGAGCTCACGGAAGACACTACGATCATCACTCTTCTCCCGGTCTTTCAGGAGCTCATGGCAACTGATGGTGTGACATACATGGGGATTTATCTTAAGAACGACTTTAAAGCGCGTAGTGTAACTGCTGAACTTAATCAGGTCTTTCAGGATAATAAGCTCGAGCTTCAGGCGATTCCATTTTTTGATGAACGGATTGGTCTTTTCTATACCGGCTCGATGAATTTCCTATACGCCATCACCCTCTTCTTTTTTCTTCTCGTTTCAATCGTAGTTATTCTTTCTGTCGCAAATGCGATCAGTATGAACATCGTCGAAAGAATTAAGGAACTCGGAACCATGCGGGCAATTGGTTTTACACCTGAAAAGCTGAGTCGCCTTGTGGCAATAGAAAGTTTTGTACTCGCACTTCTAAGTACGATTGGTGGTTTCTTTGTTTCTCAAATCGTGGCTTTTGGAGTGAACGCTGCCAACATCCGCTTCAGCCCTCCGGGAATTGCGGGTGAGATGCAATTTGTTCTGACTCCCTGGCCCCTACTTTGCGTCCTCTTTGCTATTCCACTTATCCTCTTTGCCACCGTCACGGCCTATCTCGTGACCAGAAAGAAACTGAAAGGCGAAGTGGCGAATCTCCTGAATGAGACAACAACATGAGGTCTTCAATGAAATATTTAATCCTTCTTTGCCTGGCCATGCCCGCCTTTGCTCAGGCACCAAAAAAGCCAGCAACCATCAAGGCCCCTGCAGCTGAGAAACTGCTTCAGCTCTCTGATCGTGCCCGTGGGAGTGTTCAGAGTGGAGTTTCCTGGGACGCTGAACTCGTGTCTGTGGAAGAAGGTGAAACCTCAACCAGAAAATTCACTGTGAAAGTTTTAGGAAACAACGCCATGGTGGAAATCACTGAGCCCGCGAGAAACATGGGAGAGAAATTCCTCTTTAATGATCTTGTGATGTGGTTTCATAAGCCGTCTCTCCGGAAACCCGTATCTGTATCTTCCCGCCAGAGAAACTCTGGTCAAGCGGCCAATGGTGATATTGCTAACACCCGTTACGCCCGCGACTACAAGGGAAAAGTCATTGCCCGTGAAAAAGTCGAAGGTGCTGATGCATGGGTGCTCCTTCTGGAAGCGAAATCAAAAGACGTTACATACGACAAGATCAAATACTGGATCACCGATAAAACTTTCCTCGGTGTGAAAGCAGAATTTCAGACTCTTCAGGGAAAACCTTTTAAGCGCGCGACTTTCAAATACGGAAATGTCATCGCAGTTAAAGGTAAAAAACAGCCATTTGTTTCTGAGATGGTGATCACCGATGCTGAGTTTCCCGAAAATAAAAGTACTATGACCTACAAGACTCCGAAGGAAGAAAATCTTTCGGACGGTGTATTTAACGTGAATAATCTCTCGAGGTAATTTTGCTCGCATCACTCTTCACGATCGCATTCAGAGGAATTTTCAGAAACTGGCGTCAGAGTATCACTGCTCTAACATCTATTGCTGCGACCTTTGTGTCCCTCACCCTGTTTCAGGGTTACATGGATGACGTTCAGAAGATGTATGAGAACACCAATGTCGAGCGCGAGATGATGGGGCATGTGATCATTGAAAAGCGCATCCCTCAGGAGAAAATGACATCTCTGGATCAGCATCTCGCGATGAGTATCATTAATGAGAGAAAAGACGTTGATTCCAAGGTCCGTTTTCTGCCAATTTCCGGGACTATCACGAACGGGAAATCCTCCATGATATTTGTAGGCATGGGAACTGACGTTTTTGAAGGTAAGATCATGCGCGAGCCTTCATGGGCATGGAATACCCTCGCCGGCTCTCCGCTCGACAGTGAAGACGAAGGTCTCGTGATTGGACATAAGCTAGCTAAGATCCTCGACTGTACCCCCGACCCCATTTTAGATTTCAAACAAGGACTCGGCGGCTTCACCGCCAAGGTCAGACCCACTAATTGTAAAAGAAATAATCTCCAGCTGAATGTCGTTACCGTTCACGCCCAGATGAATGCCATAACGATGCCCCTGACTGGAATTACTGATGCCATTTATAAAGAGCTCGATGAGCGCTATATAGTAATACCTCTCAGAACTGCGCAAGCGCTCTTTGATACGACCGACATTGGTTACATGACGGTTAAGATGAAAAATGAGAAGGATGTTCCTGTCTTCCTCGAAGACATGAATAAGAAGCTGGGTGGAAGTCAAATCCACGCTGTGAGATGGCAGAATCACCGTCTGGGTGACCTTTATAATAAGACGATGGACCTACTTTCTATTTTCAGAAACCTCATGGTGACAGTGATCCTGATTATTTCGTCGCTTTCAGTATTCAACACATTTATCCGGAATATTTCCGAGCGTCAGAAAGAAATCGGAACTCTTCGCTCCATTGGCTTTAATCCCCGGAGTATCCGTGTTCTTTTCGGTCTCGAGGCGATGATCCTCGCTCTCACAGGATGCGTGATGGGATTTTTGATGAGCACGGGTCTTGAGTGGATGGTGAATATTCTCGGCGTGACTTACAAGCCAGGGATCTTCTCTTCACCGGTTCCTTTTACGATTTATGTTTCTCCCTATCTTCTGACTCAGGTGACTCTCTTCCTCGTGATACTGGTAATCTTCACGGCGATGATCTCTCTCAGAAAACCTTTAAAGCAAACCATCACTGAGTGCTTTGCCCATGTCTAAGTTTCTTTTGTTTCTTATTCTCTTTCCGGCGGCCGCGAATGCCTGGACCCTGAAGTGGAACCACCGTATTAACTGGTACAATCGCGTGATCAACCAGGGTGTTGTGGATAGCGACTTCAATCCGGATAATCAGGTCGCAAAAATTCCCGATAATACTTTTGAAACCGATCTTCGACCCACTTTCAATTGGGAGATTGATTCCAAACACAGATTCAAGGTAGATCCACGAATCATCACTCAGGTAACTCAAAGTGAATACCGTGATGAAAAACACACGACTGATAAAACTGAAGCCTTCATGAATGAGCTCAACTACCAGGCCAATATCGGTGATCATCAGCTCGCTTTCGGAATCCAGAATTACCAGTGGGGCCCGGCCGAGATGCTCTCGCCTACTAATCCCATTTTCCGTTTTCAGTTTGAGCAACGTTCACTTTTTTTCCAGCAACGCGGGAGAAATCTTGTTCGTTGGAACTGGCAAATTACCCCGAACTGGAATCTCGTGAGTATGGTGGAAGTCACTAAGAACGGATCAGAGCTTCCAAAGGAAGATCAGAAATTCGCGCCTAATGGTCTGATGAAACTCGAACGCGCTCTCACAAAATCCAGTGACTATATCGGTGTCGTCGCCGGCAAAACCCCTTACCGCGAAGCCTTTGTCGGTGAATACTTCGCCATGAATTTTACTGATGAGTTCTCTGCCTATTTCGATGCCCGTCATCAGGACGGTTCAAAGAATTTTTATCCCGATCAAGATCCCCTGAGAGAGTTTGATGAACGTGAAAAAGACGGTGGCATCAAGACTCTGGCAAATGTGGGCATCCGCCATGAGGCACGCGTAGATTTGCGCCTGGAGTATATTTACAATGGTGTGGGTCTCGATGATTCAGACTGGGACCGGGCCAAGACTTCTCTCACAACTCTCGGGCCGAATCTGCGTGAGAATTTTAAAAGATTTTATCGAGGTGGTCGCGATGATCTTCAACGCCAGCATTATGGATATGCATCGGTTAGGATTCCGGATATCGGACCTAAGAATGAGTACACATTTTTTGCGAGACACTTTCATTCGATCGCAGACAGTTCTTCTTCTTCGCAGGTCCAGATGGACCGTATTACCGGAGAGAGCTTTAATATTTACTTAGAGGCAGCACTCTTTAACGGATCGAAGACTTCGGAATTCGGATCTCTCCTGGGCCATGAAGTTTCCGCCGGTTTACGCTACAGCCTCTAAATTTCTTTAAGGAGTTTCCATGTCGGATAATGATGTGAGTAAGCAGTCACTTGTTTATCGGGTTCTTGGGACCGTCGAAAGGGCCGGGAACGCCCTTCCACATCCGGCAATCATGTTTCTGTATCTCACATTTTTTGTGATCGCAGTATCCGGCATTCTGGCCTGGATGGAAGTTTCAGCATTACATCCCGTCACTGGTGACGTCATTGTTCCGGTAAATCTCTTTTCGTCGGCGGGACTTCGGAATGTTCTGACAGAAATGGTAAAGAGCTTCACTGGTTTTGCTCCACTGGGAACTGTTCTCGTGGCAATGCTCGGATTTAGTATTGCTGAAAAGAGTGGTCTTCTCTCAACACTTCTTCGCCTTCTCGTTTTGAAATCTCCAAGACAGCTTCTGGTTCCTGCTGTTCTTTTTGCAGGTGTTCTTTCTCATACTGGTGGCGACATTGGTTACGTTCTCCTGATTCCACTCGCCGCTCTGACATTTCATAGTGCAGGAATGAACCCACTCGCCGGGCTTGCGATCTGTTTTGCGGGTGTTTCCGGGGGATTTGCTGCCAACATCCTTCTTTCCACTGCTGATCCCCTCTTATCCGGAATTTCCCAGGAAGCTGCGAGGATTCTCGACAAGAATTATATCGTGACTCCGCTTTCTAACTGGTACTTCATGTCGTGCTCATCACTCCTCATTGTAGGCGTGGGAACATTTATTGCTAATAAGATCACGATTCCTTTTGTTGGAGCTTACAAAGGCAACGAACCGGTTGCTCCCCTCGAAGCCCTCACTCCAAAAGAAAAAAAGGGACTCTGGTCTGCGGGTCTCGTGGCAATGGGACTTCTCGGTTTTCTTATTCTGGGTCTGGTTCCCGCAGACGGATATCTGAGAGACCCGGCGACACCGGATGTGCTTCATTCTGCTGCACTAAAGGGTGTTGTTGCGATTATCTTTCTCTTCGGCGCACTTCCCGGCCTCGCTTATGGTTATGTCTCAGGAAGATTTAAACAGCAAACTGATGTGACAGATGCCATGCAATCGGCGATGGCGACACTCGCTCCCTATCTGGTTCTAGTTTTCTTTGCTTCACAGTTCATCACTCTTTTTAATTTTTCCAATATGGGGCTCATCCTTGCTGTCCGTGGATCTGAAGTTCTGAAAGATTTGGGGCTTGGTCCGATTCCCCTCATGCTGGGGTTCATTCTTCTGACTGTGTTATTGGATCTTGTGATCGGAAGTGCTTCGGCCAAGTGGGCACTGATGGCGCCAATATTTGTGCCAATGTTCATGCTTCTGGGAGTGTCGCCGGAGCTCAGTCAGACTTCTTATCGTGTGGCCGATTCTGTGGTGAACATCATTTCGCCTCTTATGTCGTACTTCCCACTTATTCTCGCCTTTGCAATTAAGTATGACCCCCGCGCCAAAGTCGGAACGGTGATTGCGCTGATGCTTCCTTATTCAATAGGATTTTTGATATTCTGGTCGCTCATGCTCTTTGTGTGGATGACCCTCAATCTTCCATTGGGGCCGGGAGCAGGACTTAAATACATTCTACCGGGACAATAAAAAAAGGGGCCTGCCTCGGCGGCAGCCAGCGGCCCCTTTCTATTTTTATGATTTTTTCTTAGGTCGATACATCTTGTGAAGCTTCTTAGAGTCCTTTGATCCTTCTGTCCGCACCAGCTCCAAAAAATCATTCTTTTCTTTCTTCGTCAGCGGCAAACCTCTTTCTGAAATGATCTTATCATCCTCAGTTTTCAGTCTCTTCTGGAGAAGTTCACCCACAGAGTTCAGGACTCCGAAATAACCGGCAAGGCTTCTCGACATATTCAGTGGAAGCTTGTCGATGAAATACTTCTTGAGATACGGAACACGACGAAGTGGCCATGCTACGTTTCTATAAAGGAGAGAATCTTTTGAAGAAGCTTGATTCAAACGGTATCCGTGATCATCATGCCACTTAAACATACTCTGAAGGATCGCATCTTTCTCCAGGTTATCCTGGACCTTCGCTGCGTTTCTCCACTCAGTGAGAACTGTGAAACGCGGATCAACTTCAATATCAGCAGGAATAAAGCTCACATCGGGCTTAAGACCCAGAAGTCTCACAAAATCAACTTTGCGTTTAATAAGGCTTGAGGGGAACATCGGAAGTTTAACTTTTCCTTCGGAAGCAACATCGAATGCATATGAAGCAACTTCTGAACAAAAAAGTTCCTTGTTATCATCAGAATCAAAACCGAAGTCATAACGGATATTACCGGTAGTGTCCGATGCTTTCTTCGCTTTCTTATAGATAAACTCAGCTGCCTTCGCTGCAACATCTTTGTCATCAAAACGATAAACCATAGAGCGGAAGTTCTTATCATCGATATGATCCTGAAGTGGACGCACGAATGATCCCACTTCAATATGCGCTTCTACTGTCCAGAGCTCGCCGGCCGGATCCTTATAGACCACACTCATGTGTGAGAACTGAGTATCGAACTCTCCAAGGTTGGAAATAGCTGAAGAAGTATAAGCATTACCTCTTGAGAGGATGATGTCCCCGCTTCTGAGCTCGGACTTCAGGTCGAAAGATCCAAGCTTTGGATTCTTTCTGATATGAAGGTTATCGACATCAAACGCGTGATCCGGAAACTTGATAGAGTCCTTATAATTTCTAAAATAATCATCATGAATGACATCTTCCGACATACGGATTGACCACAATGATCCGCGAACAGCATCAGAACAATCGCGTGAAAGCTCATCATCTTTATAGAAGCGTCTTATTTTATTATGAATAGTGAGCTTGAAGTCCCAAAGCTCATTCAAAAGTACGTCGTGGCTCTTTTCTTTAAGCTCTCTTTTAAAGTCAGAAGAATTTAAAGCATTCAACACTTGCGATATATTCTTTGCAGGAACAACGCAGTTTTCAACTGAAAGGACATCGACCGATCCTTTTAACTGATCGCGGATGCCCGCGAGTGCGAATGTTGATGAAAGTGTCCAAAGGACAATCAATTGACCAAAGACTTTACGACTCATGTGGGTCTCCCAGGGTGAAATCATGCAATTGTACTTGAATAGAGCAAACGCCATGCCGGATTTCGCTAATTGAAAACTAGAAGCTAATGAGTAATCGGAAAAAGCCTTAAAGGGCCTGATTGCCAAGAATCGTTGGCGGAAAAGTAGCGTTTTTATGATCTAAACCTAAGGAAAGACATGTTTATTCCGATGAGTCCCATCTACCAACATAAGATGGGTTCATGAAAACGAATATCACAAACGCAGTTATCATCATCACTCTCCACCTCGCGGTTCTTTCCTGTAGCAAAATGGAATCGAACGACATGGTTTTTAAGAGTGCCATCTCAACTGACAGTCTCTCGTCTCCTGTTCCAGGTTCTGATCCTACTCAAGACTCTTCGATTGTAGTTATTGATGATGGTGGTACTACTGGTGCTACTGCTGCTGGTGTTGCTGCCGGAGCTGGTGACGCTGCTGGAGTTGCGGCTGGAGTTGCTGCTGGTGCAGGTGACACTGCTGGAGTTGCGGCCGGAGCAGGTGACGCTGCTGGAGTTGCGGCCGGAGCTGGTGATGCTGCTGGTGTAGCGGCCGGAGCTGGTGATGCTGCTGGTGCAGGTGACGCTGCTGGAGTTGCGGCCGGTGCTGGTGATGCAGCCGGAGTTGCTGCTGGTGTTGCGGCCGGAGCTGGTGATGCAGCCGGTGTAGCTGCTGGTGTAGCGGCCGGAGCTGGTGATGCTGCTGGTGCAGGCGACGCTGCTGGAGTTGGAAGTGGAAACACTGATTACACCCCATATCCAGAAGATCAGATTCCTGTCTGTCTCCTGGACATTACTTTCAGCGGAGCTGGTGGAGCTAAAGGCCTGGCGCTGGCATCTGCTTCTAAAGCCGATCTCATGAATTCTGTGCCTGAAGGCTTTGATACTCTTTCTGCAGCGGAACTCCTCTCGATGAGAAATGCTGTTAACTCACTTGAATCGTCTGACAGTGTTCAGGTGATTAAAGACGGCTCAGAGTTTGATAAATCCCTCTTCAAGAAAGGTTCAGATTTCCTGATCGTTGTTGATGGCAAGAAAGCGAATCTTTCCCTGAGTGGGCTTGGTCAGGATGCTCGAGTCTTTATTATGAATGTTTCTGAAAAGCATAACACTGTCTGTGTACGTGCCAATGGTATGACTAATAGTTCAGAATTCTTCGCCACAGTTAAAGGTGATCCAAAATATGTGAGCCGTGCCAGCGCAGACATTAATGGTTCTGGTGCAGTGAAATCTTTTATCAAAGTAATCGGTGGTCATCAGACTGGTTCATACTTTAAGCCAAACTCGATGAATGACCTGAAGCTAACAATGATCACTGAAGGTGAAAATGATACTTTCGCTTCTATCGATGCAAACAACATCAAGGGTGGAGACTTCAAAATCCAGGTAAAAGGTAAGGACAAGACCGGATTCGGAGTCATCGCTAACTCTATCTCCGATGGATCATGGGACATGCGTATTGAAGGCGAGGACGAAGTCAGTCTGATGATGTCAGTACCTAAGATGAGTAATAATGAAATATCCGGCTGGCTTAAATACAAGACGGGTGCAAAACTTGATTCTTCACTCTCAGATTCTATTGACCTTATGACTCTCCCTTAGGACTAGGGATTGGACATAATTGAAAAAGCCCCCGGGAATATGGATTTTCCGGGGGCTTTTTTGTTTTTACTGCTTTTTCTTCATGTCCTTCATCTTGTCATGCATCTCATCTTTCATAGCATGCTTCTCTTCCATCATCTGGTCATGACAAGCCATAAGCGCATCTTTGTCCTGGGCACTGTTCACACAAGTCTTCCCTTTTTCAACCATCTCAGATTTCATGTCGAGCTTTTCAGTCATCATTTTCTTCTGCTGATCAAAAGGCATTTTCTTCATCTCTTCCGCCATCTTTCCCTCATGATGACCGGCAAAGGCAGAAGCAGACATAGCAATAGCGAGAACTGTTAAAAATTTCATAGATCCTCCTTGAAATTAAATG
>JBKJPL010000035.1:0-3541 GCA_046595005.1 Bacteriovoracaceae bacterium
GGGTATGGTCTGGTACCATAGCTCAGTTGGTAGAGCAAAGGACTGAAAATTCTATTTCGGCCTCTATTTCACTCTCAATAATCTTCTTCATTAAAGATCTAAACGACTTGTGAAATCTTGTTTCAAGTTGTTATTTGAACGTTTTTAGCAATTATCCGTGCAGGTTAAACAATAAAAATTAATTATTTGAAGATAGGTCAAATCTTTTAAAATATGACCTCTTTTAGGGGAATTTGGCGCACGTTTGGCGCACGAAATTTTGATCCTTCTATATCATTCCCTCATCAGCAAAACTTAAATATCCATCCCTCGTTAAAATGATATGTTCAATTACTGGCAAGTCTAAGAACTGTCCTGCGTTCCGTAACTTCTTTGTAAGTTCAATATCAGCGTGACTAGGTTTGAGGTTCCCACTGGGATGATTATGGACCAAAATGATCGAGGCTGCGTTGCATTTAAGTGCTGAAACAAATATTACCTTCGGATCTGCAATTGTGCCCGCTGTACCGCCGACAGAGATAGGTACAATCCCTAAAACCCGATTAGCTCTATTGAGGAGAATAATCTTAAATTCTTCAATGAACTCGATAACTTCAAGATTCCAATTTTCTCTCAGAACGTTATAAACTTCGATCGATGAATTAATCTGAGGTCTGTCAGATGGCTTTACCGTGGTTTTGTAGGTTAATTTAACCTCTGCTGCTTTTAAATTTTGTTTGGTTTCCATATTATTTCGTTTTGAATTAATTATGGTACTCTCGTGGGTTAAGAGCAATCAAGTCCAAGAGGAAACGATATAAATGGAATGTGAGGTAGGAGTGTGGGTTTATGCTCGGCAATCTCTTGGACGCTTCAGCAGCTCTTAACCTAACTTTGTATCAACTATTAATTATAATATAAATAGTTCAGTCTGGATCTTTAGTCAGATATGAGGCAACGTGGAAATTCCGGTGATGTTGACCACCTAATTCCGGGCTAAGCTGACCACCTGATTCCGGAGGAAACTGATCAGGTGATTCCGGGCCAAACTGACCACCTTAGAACGGGTCTCAGATGCTGTAGAATCAGTCATCTTTAACAGGGTTTATAGACCCTGAAAAGTATGGCTAATTCAACAATCAGCATGAGTAAGATAAGACAGATATTACGGATGCATAGTCAGGGTCGCAGCATCCTTTCAACGGCATCTAAGAGCGATACTTCACGCAATACCGTTAAGCGTTACCTGAAAGCTTTTACTTCCAGTGGCTTTACCTTTAGGGAAGTCGATGCGCTGAATGATAAAGAACTGGAAGACTTCTTTGGAAAGAGTAAAGAGCCTCCCCCTGAGGGCCGCATGCAGTCCTTGCTGCGCTGTTTTCCTCATGTCGATAAAGAGCTCAAGCGAACGGGGGTTAACCGTCACATGCTCTGGGAGGCCTACTTCAAGGAGTTTCCTTCAGGGTATCGCTACAGCCAGTTTTGCCATTATTACCGTCAGTGGAAATCACGGGTGAACCCGGTGATGCACCAGGAGCATAAGGCTGGCGATAAACTATATGTGGACTTCGCCGGTGAAAAGCTAAGCATTACGGATAAAGAAACCGGCGAGATTACCGCGGTGGAAGTATTCGTAGCCATTCTGGGTGCCAGTCAGCTGACCTATGTCGAGGCAGTAGCCAGCCAGCAGAAAGAAGACTTTATCCTGGTATGTGAGCATACCCTTCATTATATCGGCGGGGTACCAGCAGCCATTGTTCCCGATAACCTGAAAGCTGCTGTAACCAAGAGCAGCCGATATGAACCTACCCTGAATGAGACTTTTGCGGATTTCGCGGATCACTACGGCACGACTATACTCCCTGCCCGAGCATACCGACCCCGGGATAAAGCACTGGTGGAGGGAGCCGTTAAGATCATGTATACCCGGATCTATGCTCCTTTAAGAAAAGCGGTCTTTCATTCCCTGATGGAGTTAAATGCGGCTATCCGGATAGTTCTGGAAGTTCATAACAGTCAGTTGCTTCAGGGCCGCAATTATAGCCGAAGGCTACAGTTTGAAGAAGTGGAGCGTCCGGCACTCGCTCCGCTCCCTGTACTTCTTTATGAGTTTAAGAAGCAGCATCAGGCTACCGTGATGAAGAATGGTCATGTATGCCTGGGGCCTGATAAACATTACTACAGTGTGCCGTATCGCTTCATCGGCAAAAAGATCAAGCTGCTCTACTCCGGATCATCAGTAGAGGCCTACTATCATTATGAACGTATTGCCCTGCACAAGCGGATCAAGAGCCCTTACAACTATACCACCGATAAAGATCACCTGGCTTCCACACACCAGTTCGTTTCCGACTGGACGCCCGATAAGTTTCTGGCCTGGGCAGCATCCATCCATGAAGATGTCCGCTTGTATATTCTAAAAATACTGGAGCGCAAGCAGCATCCTGAACAGGCCTATAAATCGTGCGTGGGCATCCTGAGCTTTTCCCGTAAAGCCGGCAATGAACGCCTGGCTATTGCCTGCCGCAGGGCTTTGGGATATGGAATATACAACTACAAAACCATCCAGTCAATCCTTGAAAACAAGATGGACAGCTATGAAGAGAGTCTGTTTGCTGATGAATTATTAATGCCCAGCCACGATAATATCCGTGGAGAAGATTATTACCAATAACCCTTAAACAAAACAAAAAGATGAACACAAACACATTAGACAAATTACGCAAGCTGAAGTTCTTCGGCATGTTCCATGCCTTTAAGAGCAGTCTGGAGACGGGCAAGACCAACGATTACACGGCCGATGAACTGCTGGGGCACCTGGTGGATATCGAATGGGAGTACCGGCAGAATCGACGCATTGACCGGCAGCTGCTGTATGCCCGGTTCCGCTATAAAGCTTCGGTGGAAGAGATCCATTACCATGCTGACCGAAGTATTGACCGTAACCAGGTGATGCGATTAGCCGACTGCACCTTTATTGATCGTAACGAGAACCTGCTGATTACAGGCAGCACCGGGATCGGCAAAAGTTATGTGGCCTCAGCCATAGGTCACCAGGCCTGTATCCTGGGCTACAAGGTATTCTATGCCAGCACGCCTAAACTGTTTGCAAAACTAAAAATGGCTAAAGCGGATGGGTCTTACATGAAGGAGGTAACCCGGATCGAGCGCCAGCAACTGCTTATCCTGGACGACTTCGGGATCCAGCCCTTTGACGCCCAAAGCAGGGCTGCCCTGATGGAGATCATTGAAGACCGGCACGGTAAAACTTCCCTGATCATCACCTCGCAGCTTCCGGTGAGCAAGTGGCACGAAGTGATTGGTGAAAAGACCATTGCCGATGCCATTCTGGACCGAATTGTACATGATGCCCACCGTCTGGAACTCACCGGAGAATCGATGAGAAAAAAGAGAAAAACAGAGGCTGAAATACAGGAAATATAACCGTTAATAAATAACTACTTTTAATCACGATTCTATCGCATTTGAGACAACCGTTCGCCAGCCTTTTAGATGGTCAGTTTGCCACGGAATCAGGTGGTCAGTTTCACCGGAATATACA
>JBKJPL010000044.1:0-225681 GCA_046595005.1 Bacteriovoracaceae bacterium
AATGATAAGTTCGCGCTGACCACGACCGATTGGGATCATGGCATCGATTGCCTTAATACCAGTCTGCATTGGCTCGTGAACTGACTTACGGGCAATAATTCCCGGAGCCTTGATTTCAACGTTACGGAAAGTTGTTGTTTTGATTTCACCCTGACCATCGATCGGCTCACCGATTGCGTTTACTACGCGGCCAAGAAGAGCGTCGCCAACCGGAACAGAAACGATTTTTTCTGTACGCTTAACAGTTGAGCCTTCTTTAATAGATTCGTCGTTACCAAGAACAACGATACCTACGTTATTTGATTCAAGGTTAAGAACCATTCCTTTAACTCCACCTTCGAACTCTACGAGCTCTCCAGCAAGAACGTTCTTGAGACCAAAAACGCGTGCCACACCATCACCGATAGTGAGAACGGTTCCGATTTCATTCATCTGGAGGCGCGATTCAAAATTCGCAATTCTGTCCTTGATGATTCCTGTGATTTCTTCAGGTCTAATTGATGTGCTCATCTAAAATCCTTCCCTTTTGTGGGTGAAATTATTCGCCTAATACGGATTGTTTAAATTGTTCGAGTTGGTTGTCGAGAGATGCATCCAGCTGAAGATCTTCTACTGTGACTTTGTAACCAGCAGAGAGCTTCGGATTCTGGACATAATCCAGGTGCGGCTCACGACCGAGTTTCCCCTTCAGGAAAGATTCAATCTTCGCTTTGAAAGCAGGATCAATCTGGGCATCGCTGCCTTCAATCGTTCCCTTCATAAATCCGCGACGCTCATCATCCATCACGATTACTTCTTTAATAATGAGGGGAAGAATCCCGATTCTTTTTTCATCGATCAGGTAACGAACTGTCTCCGTTGTGATGGGAGAAAGATTGATCTTCTTGGCCACTTCGCCGAAGACTGCTTTCTTCTCTTCCATCGTAAAGAGCTCGAGGAACATGATGTTCTCGAGGTCATTCGACTTATTGATTACCTCTGTAAGCTTCGTCAGCTCGTCAGCGATATTAATTTTCTTGTCGTCACCAAGTTCAAGAAGAGATTTGGCGTAAACGCGTGCTACAGCTACTTCTTTCATTATTTAAGTCCCTGGAGAAGCTTGTTTGAAGCTTTGCTCTGATAGTCTTTATTGGTTTTGATTGTTGTCTTGGTTTTTGCAATCACCTGATTCAGGAGCTCAGCATTGAGCTCATCCATGATGGCTTTCTTGTCGGCAGAAATTTTTGAAGTTGCATCGACTTTCATTTTCTGAACTTTCTCATCGGTTTCTTTCGCAAGCTTCTGCTCGAAAGCCTTAACATCAGCCTCTGACTGATCATTGAGAGTCTTCATTTCAGAAGAAAGATTCGTGATCTTTCTCTGTTCATTCTCAAGCATCATCTGAGCTTCTTTGGACTTCAAGCTCGCGCGCTCAATTGTGTTTGTAATTTCTTCAGATTTCTTAGTGAATGAATCCGAGAGTGGCTTCTTAAGTTTCCACACGAGAAATCCTGCGAGGAGAGCAACGTTCACAGCTGGTGCAATCAGGTCAGCAGCTGAGCCATGTCCACCGTCACCGGCCGCAAAGGCAGAAGAACAGATGAGGAGTGCGTATGTAGCGATGAAACGCATATGTATCCTTATTGAAGAATCTTATTAACGAGAGACTGCGCGAGAGTATCGGCTTCCGCCATGTACTTCTCACGATTTCCGGAAACTTCTTTGGCAAAAGTATTCCGTGAAGAGTCGATCTGTGCTCCGACTTCTTTTTCAGTTTGCTTATACTGGTCTGTGAATTTTTGCGTGATCTTCTGCTTTCTTTCAGTTGAATCCTTAAGAGACTTTCGCTGAGTTTCATCGATTTTTGCTTTGTACTCAGCTTTCATGCGCGAAACTTTTTCAATCGTTTCGTCAGCTGAACTTTCAAGCTTCACTGTCTTTTCTTCGCGTGTCTCAAGAACTTCCTGAAGACGACCTAAGAAAAGGAATTGAGCGAGAATAAATACAACACAGACGATGATGAACTGTGGAAGGAGAGACGAATCCACACCAAGTTGTGTGAAAATGGCCTGAACGGTTTCCATTCTTTTCTACCTTAATGAAGCGATTTTAATTGCAGTAATTTGTAAGCTTTAGCGAGATTTTCGTCAAGAAGTTACAGGGCTATTTTTTGTCTTTCATCTTCGTTATTCCGTGGAAGATAACGCCTTCTTCGACAATCAAACTCGGACTTGTGACTGTTCCCTCGAAACGCGCTGGGCGTCTAATCTCTACGCGGGAAGATGCTTTGATGGTTCCTTTCACGGAACCCGAGATAATAACGATATTGGCATTGATATCAGCGTTAATGACGGCCCCCTCAGAGATGATGAGGGTGTCGTTTGAAAAGATACTTCCGGTAACGAAGCCAGCGATACGGACAGTGCCGCTAAAGGACAGGTTTCCTTCAAATTTGCAGCCTTCTTCGATGATGGCGCAAATATCGTTCTTACGTGCCAAGCGTCCTCCAGGACGGAATTACTTCATCAGATAAGAAAATATATCATTAAATTCGGCTTCATTGCTAAATTTGATGGTGATCTCCCCGGCGCCGTTCTTCTTAGACTTTAGTGCGAAGTGATATCCGGTCTTCGACTCAAGCTTGTTTCTGAGCTGAGTATATTGCTCGGCAATAAACTTGTTCACGGTCCCGGTCTTTTTGGTCGGCTTCTTAGAATTCTTCGCCATTTCCTCGAGCTCGCGAACCGAAAGGTTTTTTGTAACCACTTCGTTAGCAAGACGTTTTACGATTTCTTCGTCACCAATCGCGCAGAGAACTTTGGCGTGACCAAATGAGAGCATATCTTTCTGGAGAGAAACGATGACATCTTTCGGGAGTTTCAGGATGCGGAGGAAGTTTGCGATTGTTGAACGCTCTTTTCCGATTTTCTTAGCTACTTCTTCCTGAGTGAGTTCGAATTCATTCATGAGCTGGAAGTATGCCAGAGATTCTTCTACGCAGTTAAGATCAGAGCGCTGCACGTTTTCAATGATCGACATGACCATCGCTTCACGCTTGGTCGCGCGCTTGATGATCACTGGTAGTTTGGTTAGACCCGCCATCTTTGAAGCGCGGAAGCGTCTTTCACCAGCAACGATTTCAAACATGCCATCTTTCTCAATTACGATGAGTGGCTGGATGACTCCGTTCTCTTTAATAGACTCAGAAAGCTCAAGCAGATCCTTCTCTTTGAATATTTTTCTAGGCTGGCCTTTATTGGCCATGAGTTTTTCAACATCCACGAGAAGTGGCTGAGTTTCAATTCTTGTTTCGATCCGCGGTTCTATAGGGGCAGAATGAGAATCCATATGCAGTCCCGGGTGTCCACCAAGGAGAGCCGCCATGCCTTTGCCGAGTTGTGGTGTTTTCTTTTGCATCGAAATAGCTCCTATTGATTAACCTGATAGTCTTCAAATTTAGGGATCTGAGTATTGATTGGCATCTTTGCCTCTGGTTTCTTCTCTGACTTCAATATGATCTCGCGAGCAAGAGAAAGATAAGCTTCAGAACCTTTCGATGTGATGTCGTAAAGAATGATTGGTTTTCCGAAGCTCGTGCACTCAGAAAGTTTTACATTTCTTGGAATGATCGACTTAAGGATGTCGTCCTTAAAGTGTGTCATGAGATCGTTGGCCACGAGCTTGCAAAGATTGTTTCTTGAATCGTACATCGTGAGGAGAATTCCCTCGAGAGCAAGCTTCGGATTAAGCGATGCTCTGATGAGGCGAACAGTATTGAGTAACTGAGCGAGACCTTCCATCGCAAGATATTCTGTCTGCATTGGAATGAGATATGTGTGAGCAGCAGAGAGAGCATTCACTGTGAGAAGGTTCAGTGAGGGAGCGCAATCAATAATGATGTAATCATATTTGTGTGCGATCGCCTCAAGAGCGGTCTTCAATTTCGATTCACGTGCGAACATGTGAACGAGTTCAAGCTCTGCGCCTACGAGATCATTATTAGAAGGACAAAGTTCCAGGAGCGGAAGCTCTGTAGAATAAATACAGCTCTCGAAATTCTCTTCATTAATAAGTGCGTGATAAACATTCGCTTTCGAGAAAGTTTCTTTTTCAACGCCAAGGCATGAGCTGGCATTCCCTTGTGGGTCCAGATCGATTAAGAGAGTTCTCTTTTCTGCCGCGGCGAGGCATGCGGCTAAGTTGACTGAAGTGGTCGTCTTTCCAACGCCACCTTTTTGGTTGGCAATCGCAATGATTTTAGCCATTTAGGTCCCCGCTTAAGATTGTTTTTAGGTAGTAAAATTAGAGAATATCCGAGAGTTTGACAAGGGATTTAGGTGTTCCACGTGGAACATTCTTCGAACTAAAACTTACAAGGAAGCGCTGCTGTGTGCCGGGAACTTGGATCTCTTGGTTATCACGCAGAGTCCAGTCAGTGAGTTTTTTTAACGACGCTTCTTCGAGCTCAAGAAAATTCGGGCCCTTATAGAAAAATACAGAAAATTTATTGGAATTGCGGTGAATGTTCGGAAGGTAATCTGCAACAGTGCCGACAGCTTTGAAGGTTATGGTTGCTGGAACATCAAAGAAAAAATCTTCCAGGCGTGAATGAACAAGTTTCACATTGGTAAGACCCAACTCTTCAGCGATAAGTTTTACGGCATCGACTTTTTTTCTTTTGCTTTCGACTCCCACGAACTGAACTTCCGGGAGTAGTTTTGCGAGGGGAAGAATGGGAAACCCTCCTCCGAATCCAACGTCGACCACAAGCTTTGACTTCGCAACTTCGGCCTTAAAGAGCTCGGACTGGAGGTAGGGATTAATCGAATCGAGGATTTGCTTATGATAAAACTCGTCCGGATCCAGAATATTGGTGAGATTCAGCCCGGCGAGCTTGGTTTTTAGCACTTGAAGATAGCGGATGGAGAAGTCGAGCATCAGAGCGCCTTGGCGGCCACTACTGCCAGAGTAGCGGGACGGATTCCATCAATGAGTTTCAGCTGTCCGAAAGTCTGGGGGCGAATGCGGGTAATTCTCTGTTTGCACTCAAAGGAAATGTTTCCAGACCCCACGATTTCTTCCCAGTTCACTCTCATGGCGTCCATTTTCTTAAGTCGTTCGTATTGGTTCTCGGAGCGCTTGATATACCCATCGTATTTCTTCGAGATTGCCACTGTACGGACGAGATCATAGGGAAGGGCAATCGAGCTAAGCTCGAGTACTCTTTCGAGCGTCGATACGGGATTAAGCCATGCCTGACGGAGAATCTCCGAGACCGTTTTGCCCTCAGTGAGCTTTTGCAATTCTCCCTCACCCGAGAATTCCCTCAGGAGAACTGAGTCTTCCGGGATCTTGGTATCGTCACAAAACTTAATGAGAAGCTCATATTTCTCCAGGAAATTTTTCTGAAACTGGTCGAGCCTGGTATTCAGGTGGAGCTGCTGACGATAGGCCGCCATACGGAGAAGAGTATTGTCCTCTCTGATGAAAAGACGGTTCTCTGAGCGGGCAGTAAAGAGTCTGTATGGCTCATCTCTGGTGTTCGAGGTGAGATCCTCGATCATCACTCCGATATAGGACTCGTGCCGGCTTAAAACGAAAGGATCAAGACCCAATAAAGACAAAGAAGCATTCACTCCAGCGATATAACCCTGCCCAGCCGCCTCTTCGTAACCGGAAGTTCCGTTTACCTGGCCCGCAAAGTAGAGGCCCGGAAGTTCCTGATGCTCGAGAGTGATATTGAGATCGGTTGTATCGAGGACATCGTATTCAACTGCATATCCATACACTTCGATATGGGCGTTCTCAAGGCCTTCCATAGAGCGAACATACGCTTCCTGGACATCTTTCGGGAGAGATGAAGAAATTCCGGAGGGATAAACGGTATTACAGCTCAGACCTTCGGGTTCAATAAACACATGGTGCGAGGTCTTTTCCGGATAACGAAAGGCCTTGTCTTCAATCGAAGGACAGTATCTAGCACCCACTCCCTGGATCTGACCATTGAACATGGGAGAGCGCTCACGGTTTGAGCGGATAATCCCCATGGTTTCAGCATTGGTGTGGGCCAGATAACAGGAAACCTGTCTCGCTTCACGGGAAAAAGGGTCATTCAGGCAGTGAAAGTTCCGGACACCGGAATCCGATGGCTGTTCTTCGAGCTTGGAATAATCAATCGAGTCTTTGTTCAGTCTCGGAGGTGTTCCCGTCTTGAATCTCTGGGGTCTGGTCTTGATTGATGAGAGCAAATCCTGAAGCCCGGAAGATGGTTCAACCCCCACTCTTCCACCCAGGGTCTGGTCGGAACCCGTGTGAAGCTTTCCATTCAAGAAAGTTCCCACGGTCATGATAATTTTCTTACCCCTATAGGACCCAGAGGCTGTTCTAATTTCAAATTCCGAAGAAATGCTAAGAACTTTCTCGCGAACTACAGTGATATTGGGGATAGCAGCGATAAACTCTTCGGCTTTCTCAGAGTAAAGATCCTTATCGATCTGAACTCTACTCGATTGGACCGCAAATCCCTTCGACTCATTCAAAGTGCGATATTGAATCCCGGCCTTATCAGCAAGAATGCCCATGAGCCCGCCGAGAGCATCGAGCTCCCTAACAACCTGACCCTTCCCAACTCCACCGACTGATGGATTACAGGGCGCAGAACCGAGACCCACACCCGGAATGGTGAGAATAGCTACTTGAAGATTAAATTGTGAAGCGATGTAGGCCGCTTCGATTCCAGCATGGCCGCCACCGACAACAATAATGTCGAAGTTCATAATTAAGAGTGTTCCACGTGGAACATTTTATTTTCCGATGCAAAAATTACTGAAGATTGAATTCAAAACTTGTTCGGGAGAAATTATACCTATGACCTCTGAAATGCAATGCCCCACGGCATTTAATTCGGCCGAGAGGATGGCGACATCATGCTCAGATTGCGCCAGCGGAACGTATCTAGATAAATTTTGTTGTGTCTGTAATATCAGGTGCTTGTGCCGATCTAGGAGGATAGGCTGATGAGCGGTGGCGTGTAGGTATTTATTGTTTACTGCCGCTTTGAAGTTTTCTTCCCAGGCGAGGTCGAGCTTCGAAAGATTAATCGCCCCTATAGAACCAAGCTTCGGATGTGCGGCCACGAGATTTTTGTGAGCTTCCGAAAACCCCGTAAGATCAGCATGAGTGAAATAAACAAGATCAAAGTTTTCCTGAACAAGATTCGAGAAACCTTCGTCCATCTCCAGGGGATTAATCAGAAGGACTTTGAAAAAACTATGCTCGAGTTTTTTCTTGGCGCGCTTTACTCCCTCGGCTTCAATCTGATCACTCGCCTCTCGCATTCCGGCAGTATCGACTAAGCGATATTTCACACCCTCAATCAACAGATACTCAGAGAGATAATCTCTGGTTGTCCCTGCGATCGATGAAACGATTGCGCGCTCTTCAGAGAGAAGAAAATTAAACAGCGAACTCTTCCCGGCATTGGGAAGACCAGCAATCACGATCTCTGGCTGAATGAGATTGGCACTCTGGTGCTCAACTCTTTTTACGAGAGCCTGAAACTTTTTCGTGAAATTCTCGAGTGAAGAAAGGTAATGCTCGCGAGCAGCAGCTTCACCAACATCCTCAGAAAAATCAATTGATAACTCGAGAGAAGATTTGTGCTTTAAGAAGAGATCCCAGAGCTCGAGATAAATTTCATGGAGATTTCCCGAGAGAAGCGAGAGACCCTGATCAAGTGCATATGATGAATTGGCATTGAGAAAAAGATCAAGTCCTTCAACCTGCGAGAGACTCAGCTTTTTATTCTTCATCGCACGGTAAGTGAACTCGCCCGCTTCTGCTAAACGAAACCCGGCGTGCTTAGCAAAGAGATTGATGATTCTTTCAGTATTGAGAGTGTTTCCGTGAATAGAAAGTTCGAGAATGTTTTCGCCATTATAACTTTTCGGCCCTTCAAAATAAGTGAGGCAAACATCATCAACAATTTGCCCCTGTAGGACCAACTTCGTGTAGTAAACACGGCGTGGTTCTATAGGACCAGAATGAGTAAAATATGGAGTTAAGTGGCTGATATCCCTGAATCCGGACATCCGAATGACCGCCAAGGCTGCGTTTGCGTGATTACACGTACTGCAGGCAATGATCGGTTCATCCGAATACAGGAACTTCATACAGTAGCGAGTTTATTGCTTTTCCCGGTGTTGAACACGAGAACCTGCTGAAGAATACCGAATACTGTTGAGACAAAAATATAAAGGCAAAGTCCAGACGGAAGATCCTTCATGATGAATCCGAAAATAAGCGGCATGAACATCATGATTTTTTTCTGAACCGGATCCGTCATCGTATTCGGAGTGAGTTTCTGCTGGAGAAACATCGCACCGGTCATAAGAAGCGGAAGAACGTAATATGGATCCTTGTTTGAAAGATCCTGGAGCCAGCCCACGAATGGAGCATCCACGAGTTCAACCGCCGAATAGAGAACTTTATAGAAGGCAAAGAAAACCGGCATCTGAAGAAGAAGCGGAAGACATCCGCCCATCGGGTTTGCACCAGACTTCTTGAAGAGCTCCATTGATTCTTTCTGAAGTCTTGCTGGATCGTCCTTATGCTTTTCACGAATTTTCGTGAGTTGCGGCTGAACTTCCTGCAGTTTTTTCATCGAAACAGTAGATTTCCACTGGAGCGGGAAAGTAATGAGACGAATGAGAAGGGTCAGGAGAATAATTGAAACGCCATAGTTAGGAATGAATTTATAGAAGAATTGAAGCCCTTTCAAAATCCAGACTGCAAAGAATCCCCAGATACCGAAATCAACCGAGTTCTGGAAATTGTGACCCAGGCCCGAAAGGTAATTGTATTCTTTCTTCACGAAGACTGCGTGGAACTTGAGAGAGTTATCACCCTTCGTAGAGAACATCGTGAAAGTGTTTCCGGTTGTCTTATAAAGAAGAGAA
The DNA here is from genome assembly GCA_046595005.1 of Bacteriovoracaceae bacterium. Lineage (GTDB taxonomy): Bacteria > Bdellovibrionota > Bacteriovoracia > Bacteriovoracales > Bacteriovoracaceae > Peredibacter. The sequence goes on from JBKJPL010000044.1 coordinate 8,937, forward strand.
GTCTCTTTCTCCAGGGCAACACCGAAGAGGTGATAATTAAAATCAATACCGGCCCACTTGATTGGACGGTCGCCGCTTTCTTCGTCGTCATTAATTTCAAAGTTTGTCAGCTCATCAGTATAGAGAGAAAAAATCCGATGTTGCTTGTTCTCAAGTTCCTTCTTTTCACTCGTGAAAGTGAAGCGGTACTTGAATGCGTTCGGAGAAGTGAGAGTGAAGTTTGCAATTCCCTTCTCATCGACACTCGTAGTTGCCGTGATATCTGCTTCAGCATTATGGAATTTCGTATCATCCACGCGCTGGAAGTTCATCGCCTGCCAGCCCTTCCCCATTCCAAAATCAAATTCCAGTTTCATAGGGGCCGCTGTACCAGTGACTTCATTGAAGCTGATACCCGCCTGAGGATTCTGCATATTCTGAATGCCAAGCTGGCCCGTGAAATCAACCTTAACCCCTGTTCCAACAGAGAAGGTTTCAAGCTTGGCTGGTTCTATAGGAGCATTCGGGGTTGCAGTACCCTGAGAAAGAGTATTGTTTGTCGTAGGGGCAGTGGTCGAAGTCGTTACTGGTTCTACAGGGGCATCGATCTTTTTCGGTACGAAAAAATACTGCCAGCCAAAGAGAATAAGACCAGAAAGAAGAACGGCCATTAAGGCATTACGTTGCTCAGAACCCATTGAAAATACTCCAAAATATTACACGGCTAGGGAACGGGATCGTACCCGCCGGGATGAAAAGGATGACACTTACAAATTCGACAACTTGAATACCATAATGCCCGCGGGAAGGAAAACTTCTTAAAGGACTCACGCGCATATTGTGAGCAGGTGGGTTCAAAGCGGCAGTTGTTCCCAAGGAAAGGAGAAATGAGAAGCTGGTAAGCACGGATGAGAAAATCTGCGAGTTGTTTCATTTCTTAGTAAGACCTTTAAAAATCTTAGCGAAGGCATTCAGGAGTTGTTCTTCGTTCTCGGGAGTTTTTATGATTACAAAAAGAACATCCAGCGGAATAGCGAGATATTCGGGATGAAGCCGAAAGTGCTCTTTCATAATACGCTTCAGGCGATTGCGGTCATGAGACTTCCCAATTTTGCGGGAAATACTAAAAGCTATTCTTATGTGTGGGAGATTGAGACGGGAGATCCTGGAGTAGCAGATAAGGGGGTGAACAAAGCCTTTTGAGCTCTGTTCACGCAAATATTCAAAATCAATTTTTTGGGTAAGTTTGTGAGATTTCGGAAAGCGAAATGTGGCAGATGCCATCTCAAAAATTACTTCGTTCCTGTCGAAACAGTGAGTTGCTTGCGGCCCTTAGCACGACGACGAGCAATTACTTTCTTTCCACCTGGAGTTGCCATACGAGCAAGAAACCCGTGGTCACGCAGACGCTTGAGTTTCTTAGGTTGCCAGGTTCTTTTTTGCATACTCATATTGAAGTCCTTCTAGAAGTAACATGTGTAATTTTTGGGAAGCACCTTTATTACAGGATTTACCTCTATGGGTCAATAAGATTTGTACGTCCAATCTTTAGAGTAAGTAGTTGTTAGAGGCCCAACGTTGATAAAAATTCTGGCTACTGTTAATACCATCCTAACTTTTTAACTCGGCTAAATTACTTTTATATATAATGACTCAAAAGTTTCCTTTTAATCATTTTCTCAAACTCGAAGGTCTGCCTGAAAGCGCAGCGTCGAGACCCCAAGAGGCGGTTCATCCGGTGATTATAGAGAAGACATTAAGAACTCTCGAGGCGGCCCCAGTGAACCGTCCAGCTCCTGAGTATTCTACAGAAGAGTTGAAAACAACGACGGAAGCTCTTCTCGAGCACATCCGGAATCTCATTAATCCAAATAAGTTTCACGCCTTCTTTGCCAACACTTTCACAGTTTCTTCTATTACACAGGAAACTGCTGAGCTGGTGGTTACAACGAATTTCATTAAAACCATGATTGAGACTCATTATGTAGAGACGATCAAGCAGGCTCTTTTTGAAATTCTCGGCAAAAATTACGAAATCGACCTCCAGGTTATCGGTTCTGCCTCTTCTCAAAGCTCAAACACAGAAAACATTCTCAAAAGAGAACCGGCCAGAAAGACAGACTCAGCAAAACAAGCGACTTTCTTCATTGAAGATCTTAAGCCCACAAAAGACGATCTGATGAAGACCGTTGATTCAAAGGTGATTGAGCACCTTGCAGGTCCTTCAAATATTCAGATCGATATCAATAAGTCTTTTGAGAACTTTATCATTGGTCCGTCTAATAATATGGCATGTGCCGCTTCGATGGCGGTCGCAAAAGATCCAGGAAAAATTTATCAAGCGCTCTATATTTATGGAAACTCGGGATTGGGTAAGACCCACCTGGTCCATGCAATAGCAAATCAAATTCAGGCGACCAAACCGAATCTCAGAATTTGCATTACATCCGCTAACCGTTTCATGAATGAAATGGTTGATAGCATGCAGACAAATAAGCTCTACGAATTTAGAAGAAAATATACGGATCAGACCGATGTCCTCATTATTGATGATATCCACGAGCTGAAAAACCGCACCGGAACTCAAAATGCATTCTTTGATGTTTTCAATGAGCTTATGGCGCGTGAAAAACAGCTGATCTTCACATCGGATAAACCACCTAAGGAAATCGAAGGTATCGAAGAGAGAATCCGTTCACGCCTCTCTTCTGCCCTTCCTGTGGAAGTTCAGCAGCCGGATCTTGAAACTCGTATCGCAATTCTTAAAAAGAAAGCCGTCGAAAAAGATATTTATCTGTCTCCGGATGTCGTGAATCTGATCGCTAAGTGTGTGAAGAGCAATATTCGCGAGCTGGAAGGTTGCCTGGTTAAGCTTGGGCTCGTTACTTCACTTCTCAAGGTCGATATCGATCTTGAAGTGGCAAAAGAGCACTTAAAGCTCAACGAAGAGTTTGAGAACCAGAAAAACATCACTATCGAGTCTATTTCAAAGACTGTGTCGGGCTTTTATAAAATTCCGATGGGAGATCTGCGCGGCAAGGCAAAGACAAAAGAAGTGGCACTTCCACGCCAGGTTGCCATGTATTTGATCAATAAACTGATCAAACCTACACTCAAAGATAATGGCCAGTTCTTCTCAGGCCGTGACCATTCAACAGTTCTCCACGCTATCAACACGATCAAAGAACGCATGAAAACAGAATCTATTCTGGCGCAGCAAGTTCTCGACATCGAAAAATCACTTTAATTATTGAGCATTTCACAATTTAACAGAACAAATTGTTCATGGATTGTTATCCACAGAAAATCTATCCACATTGTGGAGAAAATTGTGGAAGTGATTTTTCAAAACCGACATGTTTATAAATGAAAACATCATTACCGATCAGCATTACGGGATAAGTGTGTTGGCAACTGTGGACAGGGCAAACTAAAGGGTAGCTCAAGACGATGATATACGAAGGAATTCTACCGGCCTTCAATGCACTCCGTGGAAAGCTTCAGGATAATTTAAGGTTAACCAATGATAATTACTCGCACCGCTTAAATCCATCCACACTGTCCCGACTAATAAGAATATAAGAATTAAATATATATATATAAGAAGAGATCTGGGGATAAGAATTCGAGAAGACCTAAGCTTGAACATCTGAAGTATAAAAGTTAAAACCTTGAATCTCATCTAAGGAAATTTTATGAAACTGATAATCCCATCCCAGGTCCTGAGAGAAGCAATCAATAAAGTATTATCAGTCGTAGATAAAAAGAACTCACGTCCCATCCTGACAAACTGTTTACTGAAAGCTTCTGGAACGAAATTAGAACTGATTGCAACTGACCTGGAAGTTTCAGCTAAAATTATCCTTTCAGCTAAAATTGAAAAAGAAGGCAGCTTTTGTATCAACAGCAAAAACATTGCTGAGATTTTAAGAGAACTTCCAAATGATGAAGTGGTCATGAGTGTCGAAGGTTCAAATATGCTGAACCTCTCATGTAAAAATATTAATTATTCACTTTTGATCACCAATGCTGAAGAGTTTCCTCAGCTCACTTTTCAGAACCAGAGCTCTGAGTTCCGCTTAAAGACAAAACAAATTTCTCACATCATCAACAAGACCTCGCATGCGATTTCTACGGATGAAACCAGATTGTACCTAAATGGTATCTACTTTCAATTAACTGATTCTAAGCTTCGTGCTGTAGCTATCGACGGGCATAGGCTTGCCTTGTTAGATACTCACGAATTTATTGGCGAAAATAAATTTCTGGGCGATGGAGTGATCATTCCCCGTAAAGGAATCAGCGAACTCAAAAAAATCGCTGATACTTATCCGGAAGATGATGTCGCAATCTCCCTGGATGATTCATTCATGTTCGTGAACGCACGAAATGAGTACTATCTTTCAATTCGCCTGATTGCCCGTGAATATCCTAAGTACCAGACAGTCATTCCGGCCAAGACTACAAACCGTTTTCATATCGACCGTAATGCCGTCTTAAATGCCGTTAAACGCATTAAGATCCTCTCAAACGAGAAGACCAATGGGATTAAGTTCAATATCCTTAAAAACGAACTGGTGATCTCTACGAATCATCCAGCATTAGGACAGGCATCTGAGTCTCTTTCTATCTCTTATGACGGTAAACCTACTGAAATCGGATTTAATGCCAAATATCTCCTTGAGAGCCTCTCTGTTTTAAATGAAACAGATGTGACTTTTGAGTTTAATAACGAGCTTTCACCAGTAGTTATTAAGGCCGAAGACATTCCGGAGTTTCTTGGCATAATTATGCCACTTAAGCTGTAGTGGATGGATTTTGGAAAAGTAACAAAATTACAAGCGCAGAACTTCCGGAATCTCTCTAGCTCCATTTTTGAATTTAATCCGGGAATCAATTGTATCTTCGGAGAAAATGGAAACGGTAAAACAAATCTCTTAGAGGCCATCTACCTCATCACGAATAAGAAATCTTTTCGTAAAAATACTTCTTTTGCACAGATGATCGACATTGAAGGTGGGCAATCTCAGATTGTTCTTCAATCTGTTTTTCAGAGGGAACAGGATCTTATTTCTTATTCTTTGAGGGTTTCGGAAGAATTTGAAGAAAGGTATCTGAACAATTCTCACGCCAAGGGCAAAACTCCTTCCACATCAGTTTTTATCAATCCTTTTGACTCCTATACATTTCATACGAGCAGCACTTTCCGTCGGCAGTGGATGGATTCACATATTTCGCTCATGGATAAGGAATACAAGCAAGTGCTCGGGCGCTTTCAGAAATCGATGAAATTCAGAAATTCTGTCCTGGGAACTGGCGGAAGAAATGCTTCGACTCAACTTCGGGCAATAGATGAGCAAGTGGCAGAATATTCGGCTCTTTTAACGGGTAAAAGACATGCATTTCTCCAGGAGCTAAACAAATTTATCACACCGACCTTTAAGGCCGTTTTCGCTGAGGAAAATACTCTTCAGATGGATCTCGATAGTCTCTTCGTGCACTGGGACGCCAAAAAGGTCTATGATTTCTACCGTCATCAGGAATCTAATGACATAAAAGCTGAAATTACACAGGTCGGAATTCACCGCGATGACTTCATTTTCAGTTTCAATGGACTCAATGCGTTTGAGTTCTGTTCCTTAGGCCAACAGAAAATGGCGTTTCTGAGCCTTATATTTGCCTACATAGAGCTTTTTCGGTATAAATTTAGCTCTTATCCTATCGTTCTCATTGACGACGTTTCGGGCGAACTAGATAGCCGGAGATGGAAAAACTTGATCGAGTATCTGGAGACAAAAAACTTCCAGGTTTTGATCACGACTGCCAACGAGAATTTTGGGAAAGAATTGGAACGGATACCCAATTCCAAGAAGTTTTTTATCGAACATGGGGGACTCAAGACCCCCGGCTAGGAGCCAGTGAATGAATCAAACTCCTGATTCTATTTCAAAAGTTAATACCGAATACAATGCTGACCAGATCAAAATTCTGGAAGGTCTCGAGGCCGTAAGAAAACGTCCCGGGATGTACATTGGTGATACCGGTTTTCGCGGATTCCATCATTGCGTCTATGAGATCGTAGACAACGCAGTCGATGAAGCGCTTGCTGGTTACTGCACACAAATTACCGTCATCATTCACGTAGATAATTCCCTCACTGTTGTAGACAACGGTCGCGGAATTCCTACGGACATGGTTCCTGGTGAAGGTGTTTCTGCGGCCGAGATTGTTTATACAAAACTTCACGCTGGCGGAAAATTCAACGAAGAAGGCGGAGCTTATAAAGTTTCCGGCGGTCTCCACGGTGTGGGTGCCTCAGTTGTAAACGCCCTTTCTAAGTGGGTAAGAATTGAAATTAAAAAACACGGGAAACTTCATCGCCTGGACTTCGCTTATGGTGCTGCCAAGGAACCCCTGAAAGTAATCGGTGACTGTGATCCAAAAGACACAGGAACAACTGTTACTTTTAAATCTGACAACGAGATTTTTGAAGTTCACGAATATAACTACGACACTCTCGCTAACCGTTTCCGCGAGATGGCCTTCCTGAACAAGGGCCTTCGTATCGTGATGAAAGATGAGCGTGTTGAAAAAGAAGATACTTTCCACTACGAAGGTGGATTATCAGAATTTGCCGCTTATTTAAATCGCGCAAAAACTCCGATCCATAAAGATCCGATTTATTTCTTCCAGTCGCGCGATAATTACGAAGTGGAAGTGGCCTTGCAGTGGACGGATGGTTATTCCGAAACACTCACGTCTTACGCCAACAACATCAACACACCGGAAGGTGGAGTGCATGTTTCTGGTTTCAAGACGGCACTTACCCGCGTTCTGAATAACTACGCCAAAGACAATAACATCCTCAAGAATATCAAAATCACCCTTACGGGCGATGATATGCGTGAAGGCCTCACAGCAATTATTTCTGTGAAACTCACGAATCCACAGTTTGAAGGTCAGACGAAATCAAAACTGGGTAACTCCGAGGTTGAGGGTATCGTGAACTCTCTGGTTGGGGACAGGTTCAAAATTTACTTAGAAGAAAATCCGAATGTCGGAAAAATCATTCTTAAAAAATCGATTGATGCTGCTGCCGCGAGAGAAGCTGCCCGCAAGGCACGTGAACTTACTCGTCGTAAAACTGCTCTCGATTTCTCCGGTCTTCCGGGAAAAATGGCGGACTGTCAGGAAAAAAATCCTGAGCTTTGCGAAATCTACATCGTTGAGGGTGACTCTGCGGGTGGATCAGCGAAACAGGGTCGCGATCGTCGTACGCAAGCCGTTCTTCCGCTCAAGGGTAAGATCCTGAACGTTGAAAAAGCTCGCTACGACAAAATGTTGGGTAACGACGAAATTAAAATGCTCGTCCAGGCAATCGGTACATCGATTGGGAAAGATTCTTTCGATATCTCACGCCTTCGTTATTACAAAATTGTAATCATGACGGATGCGGACGTGGATGGATCTCACATTCGTACTCTTCTTCTGACACTTTTCTACCGCCAGTTTCCGGAAATCGTGGAACGCGGACATCTTTACATCGCTCAGCCACCTCTTTTTCGATACAAAAAAGGTAAACATGAGCATTACCTGAAAGATGGCGGAGCACTTGAAAATTATCTTGTTTCAAGTCAGCTTTCTGATGCAGAAATCGAGATTGATGGCGCCAATGTTGATCTAGAAACGGCCAAAGCTGCTGTTAACAAGTTCAGAAATTACAACACGACACTCGAAAGTTATGACCGACATTACGATGCTCTATTCCTGAGAACAATCGTAGAAGACGGAACACTCACTGCCGACATGATGAAAGACCAGGCGAAGCTTAAAGTTTGGGCCGAAAAGATCACTGGCAAGTTAATGGCCAACGATCATGTAAATCTCAAAAAATATAAGCTGAATGTGGAAGAAGACGTGAAGACACTTGGATACCAGGTGAAAATCCAGGTTCTTTCCGCCCTGAAAACGAAAAACTTCAGGATTGGTCTCCACTTTGCCGAATCATCCGAGTTTGCGGATCTCATGAATCAATACGAAGGGATTAAGAAGTTTCTCAACGCCAAGATTGTAATGAAGAGCGGTGGAAATGTTCATACTCACACTGGTCTTCAGAACTTCGCTGCCTTCATTTCAACTGAGGGCCGACAGGGTGCTTATATCCAGCGCTATAAAGGATTGGGAGAAATGAACCCTGAACAATTATGGGAAACCACTATGAATCCAGGTAACAGAACACTACTTCAGGTGAAAATTGAAGATACGATTGATGCCGATCAGGTTTTCTCTGTTCTCATGGGAGACCAGGTTGAACCTCGTCGTGAGTTTGTGGAAACAAACGCACTCAATGTTCGTAACCTCGATATTTAATTTAAGGAAAGATTGAATGAGCGACGAAAACAAGAACGTTCCAAATCACGGTAATATCACTCCACTCCTGATTCAGGATGAGATGAAAAACTGTTACCTCGACTATGCAATGTCGGTAATCGTTGGACGTGCCCTGCCAGATGTTCGTGATGGATTTAAACCGGTTCACAGACGCGTGCTATTTGCCATGCACATGCTGAACAATTATCACAACCGCCCTTACCTCAAGTGTGCTCGTATCGTCGGTGACGTTATCGGTAAGTATCACCCACATGGTGACTCTGCCGTTTACGGAGCTCTCGTTCGTCTCGCCCAGGATTTCTCGATGAGATATCCTGTAATCGATGGTCAGGGAAATTTTGGTTCGATCGACGGTGATAACGCTGCGGCCATGCGATATACCGAAGCAAGAATGCACAAACTCACCAACGACATGCTTGGTGATATTGATAAAGAAACTGTTGATTGGCAGGACAACTATGACGGATCCCTCCAGGAGCCGACTGTTCTTCCGACGAAAGTTCCGAACCTACTCATTAATGGATCTGCTGGTATTGCCGTCGGTATGGCGACCAATATTCCTCCTCACAACTTAACAGAAATCATGAATGGCCTTGAGGCCCTCATCGAAAATCCGAATATGACTGTTCATGAACTGATCAAGATTATTCCGGGTCCGGATTTCCCTACTTCAGGTGCGATTATCGGTACTGCCGGAATTCAGCAGGCGTATCACACTGGTAAAGGTGTCATTCAGATTCGTGCGAAAGCCGAAGTTGAAGTGAAGAAGAATGATCGCGAGATGATTGTGATCACAGAACTTCCTTATCAGGTGAATAAAGCAAAACTCATTGAGAAAATTGCTGAGCTCGTGACTGAAAAAGCGATCGAGGGAATTTCTGATATTCGCGATGAATCTTCGCGGGAAGGAATTCGTGTTGTTATTGATATTAAGAAAGGTGAGCAAGGTGCCGTCATTCTGAATCGTTTGTATAAGCAGACGCAGATGCAGGTTTCATTCGGTATCATTTTCCTTTCGATTTACAACGGTCAGCCGAAAGTCATGGATCTCAAGGAACAGCTCCAGTGTTTCATTGAGCACCGTCGTGAAATCGTCATCCGTCGCACAACTTACGAACTCAAAAAAGCAAAAGAACGTGCTCATATTTTAGAAGGTCTAAAAATAGCCGTCGAAAATATCGACGAGATCGTTTCTATGATCAAGGCTGCTGAAGGTCCCGCTCAGGCGAAAGACCAGCTCATGCAAAGATTCACACTATCGACGATTCAGGCACAGGCCATTCTCGATATGCGTCTCCAGCGCCTTACGGGTCTAGAGCGCGATAAGATTGTTGCTGACTATGAAGCCATCATGAAAGAAATTTTCCGTCTCGAAGGTATTCTTGGATCGGAAGAGCAGATCAGCTCAATCATCAGAACTGAGTTCGCTGAGATCAAAGAGAACTATGGAGATGAACGTCGCACAGAGATCATTGCTCAAGCCGATGAAATCCAGATGGAAGATCTCATTAAAAATGAAGAAGTCATCGTGACGATTACCCAGAAGGGTTATCTGAAGCGTATGGCGAAAGATACTTATCGCGCGCAAAAACGTGGTGGTAAGGGTGTGAAGGGTGCAGATCTCGATGAAGATTTCTACACATCTATCTTCACTGCTGACACTCACGATACACTGATGATCTTCACGGATAAGGGGACTGTGTTCTCAATCAAGGTTTATCAGATTCCCGAGGGCCAGCGTACTACGAAGGGTCGTAACGTTGTGAACATCATCAACGTTCCTGCCGGCGAAGTGGTGAAAGAAATTATTACGGTTCCAAAAGAAGCTGAAGGCTACTTCCTGGTATTTGCTACTAAGCAAGGTATCGTCAAGAAGTCTGAGCTTTCTGAGTATAAGAACATGAGACAGAATGGTCTCAAGGCGATCAAGGTTGTTGATGGTGACGAAATTCTTGCTGTGAGAATTACTGACGGTAAGAAAGATATTCTCCTCGCTTCATCTGCCGGTAAGTCGATTCGTTTCCACGAAGATGACTGCCGCGCTCAGGGACGTGTGTCTCAGGGTGTGAAAGGTATGAGCATTGAGGATAAAGATTATGTCATCGGCATGGAAGTCATTGATGATAAGTCTGAGATTCTGACTGTTACTTCCCGTGGATACGGTAAGCGTTCAGCTGCTGAAGAATATCGTAAGCAGTCTCGTGGTGGTAAAGGGATTCTCGCGATGAAACTCACTGAGAAAACCGGTGAAATCATGGCGATCCTTCCAGTTTCTGACAAAGACGATCTCATGATCATTACCGACAAGGGTCAGGTGATCAGAACGAAGATCTCGGGTATTTCTCTCCTCGGAAGAAACACGCAAGGTGTTCGACTCATCAACGTTAAGCCTGACGAAAAAGTTGTGGCAGTTGAGAAAATCGCCGAGTCAGAGGATGATGGTTCCGATGGCGAATCTTCTGAAAATCCTGTTCAGTAAATTTCTTATTTTCCTGTTTATCCTGGGGTGTGATTTCACCTCAGGATTGAACCAGGATATTCTTTCCGCGCAAAAATACGTTGATAACCAGCAGTTCGATAAGGCAGTTCAGCTTTACGAGCGGATTCTGGTAAAAAATCCTTCCAAGGTTATCAAGACCAAGATCAACTATCAGCTGGCCGAGATTTATTATCTATATCTTGATCAGCAGGTGAAAGCACTTAAGTACTACCAGTTTATCGTGGAGAACGTGGATGATCCTCTCTGGCAGGTAAAAGCACTTGAGAAGATTGCAGATATTAACTTCAGCTTTGCCCGTAATTTCAATGAATCGATCCGTGCTTATCAGATGCTGATGCAGGTAAAGCCTCGTCTTGCGAATTATGATTATTACTTTCTGAGAGTCGGCGAATCTTATTTTGAGATGGGTCGCTATGATAAGGCGCGCGAGATATTTAACCAAATCATCAACAACCCAACCAATCCCTATTACGTCGAAGCTTATAACCAGATGGCGTTAATTGAGTTCTATAATAAGAACTGGGACAAGGCCGTTGATTACTGGCTTGAGTATCTCAAGCGCGAAAAGAGAAAAGATCAGATTGTGAAAACTAAATTCCTGATCGCAAACGCTTATGAATCAAACGAGAAACTCAAAGAAGCGTACAATATTTACTATTCTCTACTTTCAACTTACCCCAATCCTGATGTATTAAGAGCTCGCTTGAAATCACTTTATGCACGCCGTGTGGCCCGTAAAAGATGAGCGAAAAAACCTCCATGCAGAAGATGATGCTGACGATGGGCCTCGCTGTGGGCCTTCCCGGAACGATCATCGGTGTTTTTTATCTTCTTTATCAGCTGGTGCAGAACGGATACATTTCGTGGAATATGCTTCTCGGCATACTTCTTTTAGTGATCGCATATTTCTTTTTTTTGATGGTGAAAAATGTCGTGGGCAAAAAAGATAAACAGTAAAACCTACGCTATCGGAACTGCCGCCAATATTGTCGCAGCAGTGATCTTTGGATGGCCCGAGGTCAGTTCCGTGATCTGGCTCCTAATAGTTCTTCTTGGTTCTGCCACAAACCATTATTCAAGCGTCTACGTGGTCACTAGTTTGATTGAAGCCCAAATCTCCGATCGCGACGCGCCGGTCAACAAGAGAAAACTGACCTTCTTTCTCGTCCTGAAAATCGTATCCATTATATTGGCCTTTGCTCTTTTAGTTACCTATGCCCGACCACTCGTGCCATATGGAATTGTTATCTTCATTTTCCAGTTGATAATTCTCGGCTTAAGTATTAAAAACATTGGAAACTTAATCAAAAAAGGTCCCCTCGAATGATCCGCCTTATCGCGCTTCTGGCCGCCTTGGTTCCTGCTGCAGCTTTTGCTAGCGGCTATACTTTCTTGGGCCAACTCGAGCACTCGCTTCATATCAAACAACACATAATCACTTTCGCTGTCGTATCAGGACTGTTCGTTCTGATGGGCGTTCTTTATCGCGCGAAACTTGCTTCCATCAAAAACAATGTCGTTCCTGATCGTGGAATCACTTTCAGAAACGTATTCGAAGCTCTCGGGCAGTTCATTTACAATCTCGCTCGTAACATCATGGGCGAAGAAGAAGCTAAACGTTACTACTCAGTGATCATGCTTCTTTTCACACTGGTTTTTCTGAATAACCTCATTGGTCTTCTTCCAGGCTTTCTTCCCCCAACTGATAACTTCAACACAACACTCGCTCTTGGTCTGTTCGTGTTTATTTATTATAACCTTCAGGGCATCCGTGCTCAGGGTGTTGTCGGTCACATCAAGCACTTCATGGGCCCGGTTTGGTATCTCGCAATTCTTATCTTCCCCATCGAATTAATTTCACACGCGGTTCGTCCTCTTTCACTCGGCCTCCGTCTGAAAGGAAACATGGAAGGAGATCACCTTGTTCTTTCGATCTTCTCCGGTCTCGTTCCGTATATTGTTCCGATTCCGTTCTATGTGATCGGTCTCTTCGTGTGTTTCATGCAAGCATTTGTATTTACCCTGTTGACCATGGTGTATATCAGTCTGGCCACAGCTCATCACGATCATGATGAAGCTCATGGACATCACTGAGGCGTACTTCGGACAACAACTAACACCTTTATTTAAAGGAAGGATATTTTATGGACGTTAATTCATCTCTCGGTTTCGCTGCTGCTGCTGCTATCTCTATCGCTGCTGTTGGCGGCGCTATGGCTCAAGGTAAAGCTGCTTCTGTAGCTCTCGAAGGTATCGCTCGTAACCCAGCTGCCGCTGACAAGCTTTTCACGCCAATGATTATTGCTCTGGCCCTTATCGAGTCACTCGTAATCTACGCTTTCGTTATCGCGTTCCTTATCAAACCAAACCTTGGTTAATCTCTAAGTTTAGACTTAAAAAAGATAGGCCGCGTATGCGGCCTTTCTTTTTACGAAAAGTTCAAGTTAACACCACTGCTGTTTTCTCTTCCTTTATAAAGTGGCTGCCCAAAATCCGGCGAAAGTGTTTCTTTAATCTCACTGATCTTATTCACAGGAAATCCCCCGATTTCGGCGTGCTTGCGGATGAGATCTTCGCTGGCCGCTTCGTAAACACAGAACACTTTATTGTCTGTGACATAGGATTCTTCCCATTTAATATCCGGACCCAGATTCTTGAGCACTTCATTTGAAGTACCAACCATTTTTTTATAATCGGCTTCTGAACTTGAACCCACATTAGGTAAGTCTCTTTCAATCAAATATTTCTTAAGCATAAAACCCTCCCTGGTTTAGATTTCACTAATATAATTACACCCGTCGAAACAATATGTTTTGTTACGAGGGCCGGACAGAGGAAGATTTTAGAAAAAGAAAAGTGCTTAGCTTGGTTTTAGAATCTTCGCGAGATACTTCCCGGTGTATGATCGCTTAACCTTCGCTATTTGCTCAGGAGTTCCTTCGGCCACGATAAAGCCGCCACCTTTACCACCTTCAGGTCCGAGATCGATAACCCAGTCTGCGGTCTTAATCACGTCTAGATTGTGTTCGATGATGAGAAGTGAATGCCCAAGCTCCACGAGTTTGTTCAGGGCCTTGAGTAAGATCTTAATGTCTTCAAAGTGAAGGCCGGTGGTCGGTTCATCGAGAACGTAAAGAGTATTTCCCTTCACACTTTTCGCGAGCTCGCGGGAAAGCTTCATCCGTTGTGCTTCACCACCTGAAAGTGTCGTGGCGGGCTGGCCCATTTTGATATATCCCAGGCCGACAGCGTTCAGAACCTTTAGTGCCCGATTAACCTTGGGATAATTTTCAAAGAATGGTTCTGCTTCCTCAATTGTCATAGCGAGAACATCGGCGATGTTTTTTCCCCGATAAAGAATGGAAAGAGTTTCATTGTTAAAACGGCTCCCACGACATTCAGAGCATGTGACAAAAACATCAGGGAGAAAGTGCATCTCAATCTTGAGCATGCCGTTTCCTTCACAGGTCTCACAGCGACCGCCCTTCACATTGAAAGAAAATCTTCCTGGTTTGTAGCCACGCACTTTTGATTCATTGGTCTGCGAGTAAATATTCCGGATATCGTCAAACATCCCAGTGTAGGTGGCCGGGTTAGAGTGGGGAGTACGTCCAATCGGTGACTGATCCAGCTCTATCAAAGAAAGAATCTGATCAACACCGGTAATGGAATGGTAATTGGCGTGAGATCCCCGGCGTCCTCGAGTCAGGAAATTCTTGATCGCAGGCACCAGAATTTTATGAATCAATGTGGATTTACCGGAACCTGATACGCCAGTAATGCAAGTAAGACCACCAAGAGGAATGCTTACCGTTACGTCTTTCAAATTATGTTCATTCGCCTTATTTAAAGTGATTATTTTAGTGAGCTGTTTTCTGGTTTTGGGAACTTCGATTTTTAGTTCACCAGAAAGATACTTTCCTGTGATCGAATTTTTATCATTCATCACTTCTGCGGGGGTACCTGCAGAGACAACTTCACCACCATGAATCCCGGCCAAGGGACCCATATCGATCAAATAGTCGGCTGCCATCATCGTGTCTTCATCATGCTCCACAACCAGAACGGTATTTCCGATATTCCTGAGTTCAATTAATGTCTGAATCAGTTTTTCATTATCGCGCTGGTGAAGACCAATACTAGGCTCATCCAGAACGTAGAGAACACCAGAGAGAGCAGATCCAATCTGGGTAGCGAGACGAATTCGCTGCGACTCACCCCCGGAAAGAGACATCGCATCCCGGTTAAGAGTGAGATAATCAAGTCCGACATTTAATAAAAAACGAATGCGATCGCGGATCTCTTTCAGAACTTTGTTTGCGATGATGGCGCGGTTTCCCGTGAATTGTAGCTTATCGAAAAAGACTGCAGCGTCGGCGATAGAGAGATCGCAGACATCCATGATTGACTGACCATCTACCATTGCAGCGAGTGCAAAAGGATTGAGCTTCTTGCCCTTGCAGCCCGAACACTTTTTGATGATCATGTATTCTTCGAGATCAACTCTGGTTTTCTCTGACTCAGATTCGTTATATTTCTTCTCTAGCCAGGCCACGATCCCTGGAAATTCTTTCTTAAAGTTCCAGGAAGAATTTTCTGATTCAAATTTATACGTATAGATCTTGTCAGTTCCGTCGTAGAGAATGCTGCGGAATTTTTCAGATAGCTTTGAGAAAGGTTTTTCGATATCAATTTTCTCAGTAGAGGCCACAGACCGAACCATCTGCATGAGAAAGGAGTTTTTCTTGAGAATGGGAATGGCACCATCGGCCAGAGAGATAGTTTCATCAAAGAGAAGACTGTCGATATCAAAAATTTTGGAAAGACCGAGCCCATTACAGACCTGACAGGCACCCAGTGGGGAGTTAAATGAAAACAATCTGGGTTCAAGATCCGGATAACTCTTTCCGGATTTAAAGGAAAAGTTCTTCTCTGAATAAAAATGTTCTTTTTCGTCAGCGAGAACAACCAGGTATCCATCAGAAAGTTTTAGAGCGTGTTCAACGGATTCTGTAACCCGGGATTGAGCGCCTTCTTTCATTACGAGGCGATCAATAATGATATCAATATTATTAAAGCGGCCTTTATTGATGGAAATTTTGTCATCGAGATTCATGATTTCACCATTCAGACGAATGCGTGAAAATCCCATCGAGACAAATTTTGCGAGCTCTTCTTTGTGCTCACCTTTCTTGTTTCTGATTACTGGTGAAAGGAGCTGTAGTTTCGTTCCGTCTTTAAAGCGAAGAATTTGATCCACAATTTGCTGTGGTGATTGTTTGGCAACTTTCTCACCGGTTTCCGGGCAATGAGCTTCGCCTAGTCTCGCGTACAGAAGACGGAGATAATCATAGATTTCAGTAATCGTCCCAACTGTTGAGCGAGGATTTTTGGTTGTGGATTTCTGGTCAATGGCGATGGCCGGTGAAAGACCAGTAATGCTTTCAACTTCCGGTGGTTCAGTCTGGCCAATAAATTGTCTGGCGTAACTAGAAAGTGATTCAATATAGCGCCGCTGACCTTCAGCATAGATAGTATCAAATGCCAGTGAAGACTTCCCGGATCCTGATGGACCAGTGATGACAGTCAAAGAATGACGGGGAAGACTAACGTCTATGTTTTTTAGGTTGTGAACCTTGGCCTTGGTGACCTGGATTTTTTCCATGCTGCAAATTCTCCCGAAGAGACAGCGCTTCATTCAATGAATAAGCACAACCTCGATAATCCGCCTGGTTTTTCCCGAACAAGCTGAAGGACGTTCCATGATCCGGGCTAAAGCGCGGGTAAGGTAATCCTAAAGTGATGTTGGATCCGATAAAACCCTGGAGTCCTTTAAAAACACCAAGGCCCTGATCGTGAAAGAGATAAACAAGAAGATCTCGAGGGGATCTTTTTTCGAGGTACATTGTATCACCCGGATAAGGACCTGACACATCCAAATCTTCTTCAACTCTTAGACGATTGATCGCCTTTTTAATCCGCTCATCTTCATGACCGATTAAACCACCCTCTCCCGCATGGGGATTAAGTCCTGAAATAAGAATTCTATTGATCGGCCATTTCCATAATTTTAGTGTCTTCGAAGCCTGGGCCACTCTGCGATAGATGAGTTCTTCAGTCAGAGTGTCTGAAAGAGAACTGATAGCGAGATGATCGGTAACAAGAAGTACATTCAGATCTGGTGAAGAAAAAAACATCCCCAGGTCAGGATTCTTATAGTGAGCGCGAAAAAATTCCGTGTGACCCGGAGACTTTGGAAATTGATCTTTGGACGTGGGGAGTGTGAAAAGAATGTCCTTGCTCTTCTCACAGTACTCCATCGCTTTCTTCAGTGAAGAAAAGCTTTCTGTTGGCGATCTTTTTATCCAGCTTGTCTCAATATGTACGCCTGCGATCTCAATTGATTTAGGAAGGATCTTAAACGGAAGCTGAAGCGACTCGAGTGTCTCGCTGGCAGCATCTTTTGTGGCAAACAAGATGAGGTCTTTGGTTTTATTTCCGAGAAGGAGGCATGACTTGAAGAGAATTTCCAGCCCGATCCCCCTTTCATGTCCTTGAGAGATCGCGATTTTCATCAGAGAAGATTCTTAATGTAGTAGTTGGCATATTCTCGGTCAAACCAGTTAGTACTTACCATCTGACCTTTCGTGACAAAAATCTCATTCTGGATCTGTTCTTTTGCACGGGTGAACTCGATAGATTCAACGAGATCTTTTTTCTGAACATAGAAGACATGAATGTTTCCACCCAGATTTACCGGGGCAGAGAATGAGCCTTCAGCAGCGGGCTTCAATGCCTGTGCGAGTTCCTTGTTGAGACCATCTTCGCTGATATTGTCGAGCTGGTTAGTCTCAAGCGAGCGGTATTCTTCCGGAAGCTTGCCGGTGAGTTGATAGTCTTTCAGCACATTAAGAAAGCGCTGCTGGTTTTTATCAATGAGATTTTTTTCAGGAATATAAAAATCTACGAGATTGTATTTGAACGAAAGGGCATTGTTTGAGCTGTTACGACGATAGTATTCGTTTTTGATTTCCTGCTCAGTGACTGAAATGAGGGGAGCAATGATCTTTGTTGCGAAGAGATTGTACTCCATCGTTTCTCTGATCACTTCAAAATACTCTTCAAAGGTAATGTTCTTAGACTTAAGGAATGCGAGAAGATCGGCGCGTTTGAGACCCAGTCTTTCCTCCGTCATCTTGATTCGTGATTCAACTGCATCGTCGTTGATGACATATCCCTGAGCATTAATCTTGTCGCGAATGATGAATGCCTGAATCATGAGATTCAGGATTTCTTTATTGTCGTATTTGTTCTTGTTGTAAACGATCGGAGAGATCTCTCTTCTGGCCGGGAGGGTGTCTTCGATGCGCTTAAGTTCTGAAAGGGAGAAAACGCGGGTGTTGACGACCGCAACGATCTTATCGAGAAGTTTTTCCTGGGCATGAGCTGTGCTCACACCCAGTATAAAAATTAGAACTAAAAATTTCACATGCACTCAATGTTTAGATATTTCCATTGATCTTAACGTCTGCGCCCTTCTGAAGGCCGGCGAAATAACTCTCGATCATGGCATCTCTTTTTTTATCGTAGATGATCTTCTTGTACAAGTCCTTGTCGATCTGGTTCAACGACTTTACGCCCAAGACTTTTATTACGTGGTAGCCCATCTGAGTGCGAACTGGCTTAGTGATAAACCCTTCTTTCTGGCCCTTTATAGCTTCAAAATACTCTGGAGCAAGTCTTGTCGGAGGCTGGTAACTAAGGTCACCACCAACCGGAGCGCCTGAAGTTTGTGAAAACTTGTTCGCAAGCTTAGCGAAATCTTCCGGGCTCTTCTGGAGCTGAGTGTAGATTGCCATACTCTGGTCGAGAGCAGCTTCCACTTCAGCAGGAGTCGGTTCAGCACGGAGGCGATAAAGAATGTGAGCAGTACGATATTCTTTGTTGCCTTCAGTTTCGTAATACTTTTTTACGTCTTCATCAGTAACAGTAATTTTCTTAAATTCATTCTCGAGATCTTTAGAAATCTGAGCGTGGTAAAGGATGTCTTCCTGACGGGCAACAACTGTTGGATCTTTATCAAGACCGGTTTTCTTAGCTTTCTGAATTCCAAGTTCTCTCTTGATGAGATCCTGAAGAGAAACTTCTTTGGTAATTTTTCTCTGACCAACGAATTTCAGATTCTGAAGGTGGTACTCTTCGAATTGTTTTTTTGTGATCGCTCTGCCGTTAACTGAAGCGACGACCTGGTCTTTTTGCGCGAAAGCTGTTGCTGCCATCATGAGAGCAACTAGAAGGAAGATAAGATTCTTCATACACATCCCTGGTTTTAATTGAATCTAATAAAAACGGTATCATGCACCCAGATTTGCTGCAATATGTTTCGCAAATTCCAGAAGTGTCTGATGGTTCACTGGCTCTTTAAAGAGCGCAGTGACTGAGCTATCAGGGTTCAGCTTGTAAAGTTTGGGTTTGTTCATGAAGAATGTCAGTACTTTATCGCGTAGCTGATGATTGTGGTCGAGTATTTCTTGCTCAAAATACATATGGATGTTCGATCCCGAGACTTTCACCAGGCGAAGGCCCACCGGCTGGAAGTGCAGTCTTGCACGAAGAATGGAGTAGAGTGCTTCGAGTTCGCGTGGAGTAATTCCGAAATTATCTGTTACCTCAGAAATTATTTCTTCGAGATGTGGAAGAGTACGCGTGTTTGAGAGGCGTTTGTAATATTTGAGCCTGAGGGCAGCATCTTCAATATATTTGTTCGGTATGAATGCAGAGAATGGCGCCTGGAGCTCCATGTTTTTTACAGAAACTTTTTGTTCCCCTCTGATTTCTTCGATCGCTTCCTGTAAGAGATCCATATAAAACTCGAGACCAATGGATTCAATGTGTCCCGACTGCTCTCCACCCAGAATGTCTCCTGCTCCACGCAGTTCCATATCACTCGAGGCTAGCGCAAATCCAGAACCCATTTCAGCATATGTCTGAAGGGCCTGTAGTCTTTTTTGAGAGAGATCAGTGAGCACTCGATTTTCTGGCACCATAAAATAAGCATAGGCCTTACGATCGGAGCGCCCGATTCTTCCCCGCAACTGGTGCAGCTGAGCGAGACCATATGTATCCGCGCGATCAATGATCATGGTGTTGGCATTGGGAATATCAATCCCTGATTCAATGATAGTGGTCGATAAAAGAATGTCACTCTTATGATCATAGAAATCATTGATGCGTTTTTCGAGATCACGCTCATTCATCTGACCATGGGTCACACTGATGCGCGCTTTCGGAACCAGACTCTTGAGATAGACTTCGTGATCTTCAATATCATGCACCCGATTGTGCACGTAATAGACTTGTCCTCCCCTTCCGAGCTCTTTTTCAATTGCCGACTTAAGGGTGAGGTCATCATCTTTAATAATATATGTCTTAATCGACTGTCTTCTTGGCGGTGCTGTCTGAATGAGAGACAGATCCCGGATACCGAGGAACGAAAGCTGAAGTGTTCGTGGGATCGGCGTCGCCGTCATGGTTAAAACATCGATACCAGATCTCATGACTTTCAGTTTTTCTTTGTGGGCCACTCCAAAACGATGTTCTTCATCAATAACCAGAAGTCCCAGGTCCAAAAACTCAAGTTTATCGGAAAGGACTGCGTGGGTACCGATCAGGATATCAACTTTTCCTTCGGATACTGCCTGCATGACTTCGGTTTTTTGCTTCGCCGTTTTAAAACGAGAAATGAAATCAATATTTACCGGGAAGTTTTCAAATCTTCTTTTGAATGAATGATAGTGCTGGAGAGCAAGCACTGTTGTTGGCACGAGAACCACGACTTGCTTCTTATCGAGAACGGCTTTCATCGCCGCTCTCATCGCTACTTCCGTTTTACCGAAGCCGACGTCACCGCATACCAAACGATCCATCGGGTATTGGTGCTGCATATCTTCGAGTACATCTTGAATTGCCCTCTCCTGGTCGGGAGTTTCCTCAAAAGGAAAAGCGAGCTCAAACTCTTTAAATAGATGATCGGGCGGTGAATATGGAAAGCCACCGTGAAGTTTTCTTTCTGCCTGAAGCTTGAGTAAGTCGAAGGCGAGTTTTTTTACAGAACCGCGGGCCTTATTTTTAAGCTCCGAAAATTTCTTTGATTTTAGAGAAGCAACCTTGATTCCGGAAGATGCATCAGCATGTTTTTGGATAAGATTGAGCTTATAAACCGGAACATAGACCTTATCGCCATCTTCATAAAGAATGACCACAAAGTCATTCTTCTGATCCATCGCCTCGATCGTCTCGAGACCTTTATAAATACCGACACCGTAATCTCTGTGGATAACGTAATCATTTATTTTCAGCGTTGCGAGCTGTTCCGCAAACAGGTCTTTGTTTGAACTTCTAACCTGCCTCGTTTTTTTCTTCTTAACCGAGAAAAAGTCCCCTTCGGCGAGAACAAAGACACTCTCATTCTTGTAGAAAAAGCCCTCGTCGAGTCTGCCCGAAACCCAGTTGAGCCTGTCTCCGATTTCGGTGAGTCCATTTTCTTCGAGGAGAAATTGCAATTCCTGCCGGGACTGCTCACTTCGGTAATTTACTACCAGGTGTCCGCGAACATTAAGTTCTTTTCTCAATGTCTTGAGGCTCGCCTTGATGTACTCAAAACGATTATCCGTCGTCACGCCACTTGCGCGAAGCCTGGTCTGGAGAAAAGTTTTCAGGTTCTCAAATCCGAGATGGAGTTCTCCGGTAAAGGGACTTGCGAGGTCAACGGTGATATCCAATTGATCCACATAAAGTTTTTTTCTTTTTGGGATAACCAGATTTTTTACATAGAAATTTGAAAGTTCCGGGATTACTGAGCTCGATTCCACATCTTCCGACACAAGTTCAAAGTCTTCCCCTTGTTGGGCAAAAAACAATTCAAGATTCTTTTGTCCATTTTCCGAATTAATGTATGTGACCTTCGCATTCTCAGGCAGGAAATCAATAATTGTTTTAGGGTTTTCAAAAAAAAGCGGAATGAGAAGTGGATAGTTTTCAAACAGCTGGCCTTCACTCAATTTTTGGAAGAGCTGCTTTCTTGCCTCATATTTATTTTTAAATGATGGTTGTGGTTGCGGAATCTTTTCTCTCAACTGGGTTGTATACGGATCTTTCGCTAAATAACCCGCACCTGGAACAAGACACACTTCATTGAATGTTTTCTCACGATTCGTTTTCTGGGTATCGAGCTCAATTCCGAACATCTCTTCAATCAGATCATCGAAATACTGAATCCGGATTGGTGGATGGGAAACAGGAAAAATATCAAAAATTTCACCTCGTCTTGAAAAAGTTCCCGGCTCTTCAATTGTACTCGCCGGGTAGTAACCCATCTTCGACAATTTTGCGGCAAGATCGAAAGGCGAGATGATGTCGTCCTTCTTCAGGGTAAAGGAATTCTCTTTAAAAAATTTTGCAGGAGGTCCAAGAAGGGTCGCTGCTTCCCAGGTTGTGACAATAATCATTGAAGAATTATTTTGCAGCTTTTGGATCACCGCCCATCGCGCCAGAAGACTGGCCTCGGAGGTGAGAATTGATGAGTAGAGTGAATGATTGTGGCCCGGATAAAAATGAGTATTCCCCAAATGCTTCAGGGCTTCATAAACATCCTCTGCCTCATCCTGATCAGAACAAACAATGAGATGGGTATCTTTGAAGAGGAGTTCTCGAAAATAACTTCCCGCAAGAAGACACCACTGATTAGGCGAAGCACCTTTCAAAGAAAGGCTCTCCTGGTTTGCTAACCAGTATTGAAGTTTACTTGCCACACCACCAAATAAGGCCACAAATTATTCCGACTTTTGAGTTTTCTGATTAATCCGGAAGGCCTCTTGTGCAGGGCTCCGGCCTTTGCAATTTCAAGTGTCTAGTAAAATAAAATCTTTCCTCTTTTCACTATCTTTTGTATCTTGGAACTACTTTTTTCGATCTTAAATTCGAGTGGAGACTTCCATGACCCCAGCGTCGCTAGATGGCTTAATGCCAGTTGTTATCTTCATGGGACTTGCGGTAGCGCTTTTTGTGGGAGGCCACTTTGCTTCCGTACTTCTCGCGCCCTCAAAGCCATCGCATCTCAAATCTACTCCTTATGAGTGTGGTGAGCAACCAGTTGGTTCAGCTTGGTCCATGTTCAACGTTCGTTTTTACGTCGTGGGACTCATCTTTATTATTTTCGATGTTGAATCAGTACTTATGTTTCCTGTCGCATCGATCTTCAGAGAGCTGAACGATATGGGTCAGGGAGCTTATGCTCTAATTGTTTTCCTGAGCTTCATTTCGGTTCTGATCGAAGGCATCGCTTATTGCTGGAAGAAAGGTGATCTCGACTGGGTGAAATCATTCCAGGTGAGTCATAAAAAAGGTACCAAGCCATGAATCAAACAGTTGTCTCTTACCTTTCGCAATACGAGTTTTATGATTCATTATTGGCACTCTTCGGTGGAAACCAAGGGCTTCTCGCTTTTGTAATCTACCTTTTATTTGCTGTTGCTATCGTCGGTATGTGCGCAACCATCGGTGGTCTTGGAACTTATGCAGAAAGAAAAATTTCTGCTGATATCCAGGCACGTATTGGTCCAAACCGCGTAGGCCCTTACGGAATTCTTCAGTTCCTCGCTGACGGTGTGAAGATGATGACTAAAGAAGATGTCATGCCTTTCACTGCCGACAAATTTCTCTTTTATCTCGCTCCAATGCTTTGTCTGGTTGGTGTGTTTGCAACTCTCGCAGTTCTTCCGTTTTCAACCGGTTTTATCCTGGCCGACATGAACGTAGGAATTTTTTATCTCGTCGCCATTTCTTCACTTGTTGGTCTGGGTGTATTCCTTGGTGGATATGCTTCTAACTCAAAGTGGTCGATGCTCGGTGGGATGAGGGGTGCTTCTCAGATTATTTCTTATGAGATCCCGGTAACGATCTCAATCCTTTCCATCGTGCTTCTTGCAGGTGGCATGGGCTTCGGAACAATCAGCGCTCATCAGCGTGGTCTTCCAACAAACTGGTTTGTTTTCCATAATCCTTTCGCTTTCATTGCGTTCTTTGTTTATTTCATCGGTGCACTCGCGGAAACAAACCGCGCTCCTTTCGATCTTCCGGAAGCAGAGTCAGAACTCGTCTCTGGTTACCACACTGAGTACACCGGAATGAGATTCGGATTCTTCGCCCTCGCTGAGTACATTGAAGTTTTCGTTGTCTGCGGTGTTGGTGCTGCGCTCTTCCTCGGTGGATCGAACCTTCCGATTGATCTTGGTTTCGACATTATTCCGCTTCAGCTCGTTGAGGTTGTGATCTTCATGACGAAAGCACTTCTTCTTTATTATGTGGTGATCTGGGTTCGTTGGACGCTTCCACGTATCCGTGTCGACCAGCTCATGACTGTTTGCTGGAAGTACTTAACTCCGATTGCGATTTTCAACCTGGCCGGCAATGCTGTCTGGCTCGTTGTATTTAATGGAAAATCAGTGGCGCAGCTCCTTATGGGCGGCGGACACTAATTTAAGGACCAATATGTTTCTTCAAGTTCTTTTCCTTCTATCAGCTGCACTTACTATTGGTGGTGCTATTGCTGTTCTCCTGACTAGAAACCTCATGCACTCGTGCGTGTTTCTTCTCGCATCCCTCATCGGTATCGCGGGACTTTATGCAACACTTGGTGCCGACTTTGTCGCCGTAACCCAGATCATGGTTTATGTCGGCGGTGTCGTTATTCTCATGCTCTTCGCGGTCATGCTGACTGGCGGGAAGGATTTCGTATCGCGCGCTCAGAATCTTCTGGGTCTTGCTCCTTCAATGGGTAACAAGTGGACATTTGCACTTGCGGGTCTCGTTGGGCTCGTCTTCGTTCTCACAAACGTAAATCTCATTATTAATGTTGCGAACTCAGTGCCTGCAAAGGCAATCGGGAACGAGTATCCGTCTACGGTTAACGAAATTGGACATCTTCTCGTAAAGAATCACGTTCTAGCCTTTGAACTTTCATCCGTACTTTTATTAGGAGCTCTCGTGGGTGCTGCGATTATCGCCAGACCACGTAAGCAATAAGGTTTATATGGTCAGCCTGGCTTCTTATCTTATTATTTCTTTGATTCTCTTTGTGGCCGGTCTCACTGTGATGATCGCCAGAAAGAACGTCGTTGCGATCCTGCTCGGGATTGAACTTATTCTTAATGCAGCAGCATTGAACTTCGTAGCTTACTCCCGCTACGTTACCAATAATCTTGATGGCCACGTATTCAGTCTGTTTATCATTGTGATTGCAGCCGCTGAAGCAGCAGTTGGACTGGCCATTGTGATCCGTTTCTTCCAGATAAAAGAAACGACCCATATCGATGAAGCGACACAGTTAAGGAACTAGTATGCAATATACCATTGGAAGTATCGCGCCCATTTTTCTTGCCCCAGTAATAGCGTTTGTTATTAACGCTTTTTTTGGACGGAAGCTCCCTAGAAACGGAGACTGGCTCGCGGTTTTAAGTGTCTTTATCTCATTTGTGTTTTCAGCACGGGTGTTCTCGGATTTTGTCTTTGGACAATTTGCGACTGACTATTACATCCATAAGACCTTCACGTGGTTTGATCTCTCTTACGGAACTCATATCTTTAAAGTTGATATGGGAATCTATGTCGATAACATGGCAGCGATCATGCTGCTTATGGTTTCCGGTGTGGCTTTTCTCATTCACCTGTTCTCTACCTGGTATATGGAACACGATGTGAGACATGGAAGATTCTTTACCTTCCTTCCACTCTTTACTTCAGCAATGCTTGGTCTTGTTCTCTCCGATAACCTATTCTCTCTTTTTATCTTCTGGGAGATCATGGGCTTTTGTTCGTACTCACTGATCGGTATCTATTACGAGAAAGAAAAAGCCGGGGACGCGTCTCTTAAAGCTTTCATGACAACCAGAGTGGGTGACGTATTCCTTCTTCTCGGAATTGTCGCAATCTGGATGGTTATTGGTTCTGTTAGCTACGTTGATATTTACGCAGCTATCGCCAATGGTGTTTTCGATGGCCAGATGGTTCTCGGAATTTCTTTTGCGACCTTCACTGCAATTTGTATTTTCCTCGGTGCCATGGGAAAATCAGCTCAGTTCCCGCTTCATGTCTGGCTTCCGGACGCGATGATGGGTCCGACTCCGGGTTCTGCCCTCATTCACGCAGCGACCATGGTTACTGCAGGTGTCTGGGTTTCTCTTCGGATGTATCCACTGATGGTCCTCGGTGACATCACATGGTTTATCGCAGTTATCGGTGCCATCACTGCTTTTGGTGCGGCCACGATTGCCATGGTTCAGACTGATATCAAGGCCGTTCTCGCTTACTCTACTCTTTCTCAGCTCGGATACATGATTATCGGTGTAGGTGTTGGTTCATACAACGCTGCCTTCATGCATGTGATTACTCACGCATTTTTCAAGGCGTGTCTCTTCTTGTCTGCTGGTTCTATCATTCACTCTGTTCACGAACAGGAAATGCCTAAGCTCGGTGGCCTCAAGAAGTATCTCCCTTACACGCACTTTGCGATGATGTGCTGTACGCTCGCGATTGCAGGTATCCCGTTCTTCTCTGGGTTTGTTTCTAAAGACAGAATTCTCGGTGATGCTCTTTATTATGGTTTCATGTCTGGTCAGAATCCTCTCCTCGCGATCGTTCCCATTCTGGGATTCGCTGGTGCAGGTCTTACTGCTTTCTATATGTTCCGCATGATGTTCCTCACTTTCTACGGGGAAAATCGTATGCATCACGACAGCCATGGCCACGGTCATGGACATAAAGATACTCACGGGCACGAAGCTCACGGACATGATATTCATCAAGAGCACCTCGACTTCCGCTCGAATGTTCCCCTCCTTATTCTTGCTGTATTCACACTTGGATTCTGGTTTTCCGGAAACGTTGTGGGCCAGGGTTTCGGGAATATGTTCGGGAAGAAAAACGAATGGTTCAAAGTCCTCGTTGAAGCCCCGAAAGTTGAACGCTTTAAAGATCACACAAAACAGCCGTTCTCATCTGTTGATTCACGCGAGCAAACTGAACTCATGCATGCTCACTATCATCACCAGACTGGTTACGCTGGACCAAACCCGGATGAGCATAAGCTTCACACGGCGCACGTCATCGGTGCCTGGGCCTCGATCTTCATCGCCTTCGCGGGTGTTTTCATCGCGTGGCTCATGTATATCCAGAAAAAAATCAAGCCACTCGCTGATACTTTCCCGGGAATTACGGCGCTCCTAAAGGCTAAATACAATTTCGATCACTTCTACATTGATGTTCTGATCAAGCAGGGCCTTCTCAACTTCAACCGAATGCTCGCCTGGTTTGATATGGGTATTTACGATCGCTATGCTGTTGATGGCATGGCCGCTGTTAACCGCGTTCTTTTTAAGGCATCTAAGTGGTTTGATAACGTTGTTATCGATGCCATTGGTGTTGATGGAACAGGAGTTGCGGTTAATCTCTTCAACTTAGTTCTTAGAATTGTGCAGTCAGGGAAGATTCAGTTTTATTTCATTATGCTTATTACAGTACTGGCTTCTTATATTTGGACATTAAACTTCTGATTTTTTCTTTATAGCGAGGTTCTTTGTGAACGGAATTTTGAACTGGATTTTATGGTTACCAATCATCGGTATGGTGGGAGTCCTTCTCACGCCAAAAGCGAATGAAAAAGCAATCAAGCTGGTGACCCTCGTAACCACTGCGATCACGCTCATCCTGACCGTGGTTCTGTACATCAATTTTGATAATGCAAATCCTGATATCCAGTTTGCATTCAAGGTTCCGTGGATAGCGCAATTCCACATCAATTACTCGCTCGGGATCGACGGAATCACTCTTCCGATGACTTTCCTGAACGCACTCCTCTTCTTTATCTGTACGCTCTCAAGCTGGACAGTTGATAAGTCGCTCAAGGGTTACTTTGCGCTTCTTCTCTTTCTTCAGTCGACTGTGTTCGGAGTATTTTTCGCTCTAGATTTCTTCCTCTTCTACGTTTATTGGGAAGTAATGCTTCTCCCGATGTTCTTCCTGATCGGAGTATGGGGTGGCGAGAATCGCGAATACGCAGCGATCAAATTCTTCCTTTATACTTTCTTCGGATCGATCTTCATGCTCGTTGGTATCGTTGCTCTCTACTATGCTGCCGGCAAAGGTCCTGATTCTTTCGATATCATCGCTCTTCAGGGTGGACGCTTCACTGAGCTCTCTCTCGACATCTTCGGAATGACAGTATCTTTCGAGAAACTTTTCTTCTGGTTCATGTTCCTCGG
This sequence comes from Bacteriovoracaceae bacterium, assembly GCA_046595005.1. Lineage (GTDB taxonomy): Bacteria > Bdellovibrionota > Bacteriovoracia > Bacteriovoracales > Bacteriovoracaceae > Peredibacter. The sequence goes on from JBKJPL010000044.1 coordinate 37,122, forward strand.
CTTCGCAGTTAAAGTTCCGGTGTTTCCTTTCCACACATGGCTCCCGCACGCTCACGTTCAAGCACCTACTGCTGTTTCAGTAATCCTCGCCGGTGTTCTGCTCAAGATGGGAACTTATGGATTTCTCCGTATCGCTTTCCCAATCTTTCCGGCAGCCGCGGTTCAATATTCCGAGATTATTGCATGGCTTGGACTCATCTCCGTTATCTATGGCGCCTTCTGTGCCATGGCCCAGGATGATGTGAAGAAGCTCGTTGCTTACTCTTCTGTTTCTCACATGGGCTTTGTGATGCTCGGCCTTTCTGCCATGACGATTCAAGGTATGAACGGAGCTGTTCTTCAGATGTTCAACCACGGTACCTCTACGGCGATGATGTTCTTGCTCATCGGTATTCTCTATGAGCGCTCTCACCACCGCTGGATTGTTAAGCCAGACGGATCAAAAGGTTTCGGCGGTCTTTATACAAAACTTCCTAAGTACTCAGTTGTTTTCATCATCGGTATGTTTGCGTCTCTCGGACTTCCGGGTCTTTCGGGGTTCATCTCTGAGGCCCTGATCTTCCTCGGAATCTACCAGCGCTTTACAACAATCACTGTGATTGCAGTTGTCGGACTTCTCATCGGTGCTGCTTACCTCCTCTGGATGTTCAAGCGTATGTTCTTCGGTGAAGTGAATCCTGAAGTAGAAGAGTATGAAGATATGAATGCTCGTGAAGTTTTCTACATGATGCCGCTTTGTATTTGTGTAGTCGTATTCGGAATCTTTCCGTCTCCGCTACTTAACGTGATGAAAGCGTCTGTAGGCAAGCTGGTTGATCTTCTCGCGAAGTTCTCTTAAGAGGGGTTGTTTGTGTTACAAGAGTTAATTGGCTTTCTCAGCTACTACATTCCGGAACTCATGTGCGTAGTGCTCATGACGACCCTTCTCGTAGCTGAAGCCTCAGTAAAAAATGAAAATGGGCCGCGCGATAAGATTTACGCTTATGCCCTTATCGTTCTCGGACTTACCCTGATTCCACTTTGTCAGAATCTGGGCAAGGCCCCGCTTCATATTTTCCACAATGCTGTGACGATCGATCCTTTCTCAACATTGGTTAAGATCATCATGGTTCTGGGAACTATGGGAGCTATCTGGCTCAGCCGTTCTTCGCGCGACATCTATACAAATCTCAAGTCAGAATTTGCGATTATGGCGGTTGGTGTTTTGATTGGTGGAATGCTTCTCGCATCTGCCAACAATATGCTCACGGTATATCTGGGAATTGAAACTCTCTCGATTCTTTCTTATGTCATGAGCTCACTAAAGCGTGATGAATCTACCTCTACTGAAGCAGGTCTGAAGTACGCACTTTACGGCGGTCTTTCAGCAGGTGTTGCTCTTTATGGTATCAGTCATCTTTACGGAGCTCTCGGTTCGATTCAGTTCGTTGAGATGATGCCCAAGATGGCGGGCCTGCAGGGCGCTCAACTTGCTATCGTTCTTGTATCCTTCGTGATGTTTTTTGTTGGTATCGGTTATAAAATTTCTGTATTTCCATTCCATATGTGGACGCCTGATGTTTATCAGGGTTCTCCCATTCCTGTGACGGCATTCTTCTCGATTGTTCCAAAGATGGCAGGACTTGCGTGTCTCGTTCGCGTGTCGTTTGTATTCTTCTCAGAAGGATCAGCACTTACTGCTTCATGGATTGGATTAATCCTCGTGATTTCTGCCATGACTATGACCGTGGGTAATGTGACTGCGATCGGACAGAGTTCAGTGAAGAGAATGCTCGCGTTCTCGTCCATCGGACATGTTGGGATGATCATTTTGGGTGCAGTTGTTCTGAATGAAGTCGGAGTTCAGGCACTACTTTTCTACAGTATCGCCTATCTCTTCATGACTCTCGTTGCTTTCTACGTAACTTCGCATCTCTCGGATATGTACGGAACGGATACATATGATGTCTTCAAGGGGCTTGTTTACAAGCACCCAGTGATGGCAATAATCATGGCCGCAGTTCTTTTCTCTCTCGCTGGTATGCCACCGTTTGCCGGGTTCGTTGCGAAATTCAATATCTTATCTGTCGTAATTGAAAAGAAATACTACGGTATGGCGATCGTAGCGGTCGTTAACTCGGTTATTTCACTCTACTATTATATGAAGCTTGCGAAGACGATGGTTTTTGGAAAAGCAGATGGAGAAGAGCGTGTTCTTGGATTTAATTTCCAGAATCAGGCCGTCATCGTTGCGCTTTTTATTCCGGTCGTCGTCCTGGGTATCTTCTGGGAACAGATTATGGTTCTTTCCGGTAACGCTTCAGTCTTCATCAGATAATCTCAGGGGGGAGCTATCCCCCCAATATTTTGGGCATTTATTTCCTCTCCCGGAGTGAAAACGCCAATCTCCCATATAATTGATTCATGACGAAATACCGCCTTCGGCTAAAAAATAGCCGGGTGATTGGCCCGTTCGATTTTAATCAGATTCATGATTTGAAATTGAAGGGTCACATTGATGGAAATGAGGACGCGCAAGTCTTTCCGCTCGGCGAGTGGAAGGCCATGTCGACTTTTGATTTCTATGAAAACCTCATGGACGAAAATAAAACAGTCGTTCAGCAAAAAAATGAGGATTCAACATTTGTCATCGATCTCAGTCAGATCAGACAAAAAAGAACTGAAAAAGAAATTGAAGACCTTGCAGTTGATCCGCCACCACCAACAGACCATCTCACTGAGACTCAGCGGATCTCAGCGACTAAAGTGAATGTTGATTTGAAAAAAATCAGCGGCTCTCATGGTAATAGCGCGGTTACGATTTCCCAGGAAATGAATCTCTCTAATCTGAATACTGAGCGTGAAGACAAGACTCTCATCAATCCCGTGGCCCAGGAAGAAATTCGTAAAATGCGGAAGCTTCAGGAAGAAGCCGACCGTGAACAGCGCGAGAGAGAAGAAGCATTAAAACAGGAGATGGTTGCCTATAAGGAAAAATCCCGTACGCATAGTCACGCTCCGGTGGTTTCTTCAGATGATGCTACTCAGGTCATCTCTTTTGGAAATAAAACCGAGCTGCTGAATCTGGCCCAGGTTGAAGACCTTGCAAATGATCAGGAAGTTCAGGACATCCTCCGGAAAAGAAACGAGGAGGAGGGTTTTGACGACCAAGAACTTCTTGATGAAGAAGTCGCAGATGATGGAAAATCGAAAAGAAAAAAATATATTGCGATAGCCGCGGTCATGGCCCTTCTCTATGTTGTACTTTTTCCGGGCGACGAAAAACCGGAGAAGCCACCCTTTCAGCATCTCTCCCCGCGTATACTCTTTGCAGTTCCGTTTGATAAAAAAGACCAGAAGCTTTCAGTTTCGTTTTTTGACAAGGGAATGGAGAGCTACGGTAAAGGTGCTTATCCAAACCTTCTCGCCTCGGGTGATTATTTTCGCCAGAGTGTAGAAAACGATTATGAGAATCTTCTTGCTTACAGCATGATGGTTCGCTCTTACGGAGAACAGCTCAGGTTTTCTAAGAAAAAACTTGAGGACGCGCTTGAACTCTTCAAGGTCATTCAGGTAAAAAAACAATATCTCATCCATAACCCTGATGGTGTTGTCGGAATGAATCTCTTCTACATGGGAATTGAAAAACCTGAAGCCGCTGCTGATACTGTGAAAAAGTATCTGCGGCTTTATCCGAAAAAAGTTACTCAGGATCTTTTTGCGGCCTACCTCTATTCACTGATTAAAATTGGCCGGGTGGACGAAGCGAATAAGTTTTTTCTCGCACTCAGCAAGCAACCGAACAAGAGTCGTTTTGCACTTGAGGCGATGATTGAATATCTGAGACTTAATCAGGACACCGAAGATGCAATCAAGCTGGTGGACGAAGGAATCAAGCGTTTCCCGAATACCAGTATCTTCCTGCTGTTAAAGTGTGACCTCCTTCTTCGTAAACGCGAAATTAAAGAAATCCCTAAGCTACTCTCGACTGTTGAGGCGAAGGTCATTGAGTACAACGATTTCTATCGCGCGAAATTTTTTGAAATTAGTGGTCTTTATTGGGCGATCAAGGGTGATCCTAAGCGGGCAACTCAGTTTCTTGTGATGTCGCTAAAGATTTATGATTCGAGTGACCTTCGCATGAAGCTTGCTGACCTCGAGAAAACCGGGGCATCTCAGGAAACTGATAAGATTATCGCCCAGAGTAAAGCTGCGAAGTATGTTATCGAAGCGAAAGAATTTTATCTCAAGAAAAACTATGCTCTCGCCATGAGTGCTGCCGCAAGAGGAACAGAAATTTATCCCGGGCACATTCCCTCCGAGCTCTTCCTCGCAAAAATGCAGATGAAGCTCGGTCTGGCGACTGAATCACTATTAACTCTCACTCGTCTTGCTGAAAAATATCCAGGCAACAAGGATATTAATCTTGCCCTGGTCGATGCCTACACCGAAAGTTACAAATTCAACGAGGCCCGTAGCCGGATTGCCATTCTCTCCGGATCTGAAGTGAGAAACACCTGGGAATACGCCTCAATCAACGCCCGGCTTTATCACAGGATGGGAGACACGCTTAAGGCAATTGCCTGGTATAAATCTTCAATCAACGCCAATCCGCTGAACGACAATGATATTTATCAGCTGGCAGAAATCTTCCTTAAGCGGAAGAACTTCGATCAGGCGAGAGCTCTTCTGAACAGTGCGATGGAACTTGATCCAGTGAAACCGGAATACAGAATTTCTTACGCCCGACTACTTTATGAAGTGGAAGATGATCAGGCGGCAATAGGTTATCTTCTTGGTCTCATGACTGACTTTGGTGATAATCCGAAAGTTCTTGGTGAAATCGCAATTCTTTATTATAAGTCCGGTAAGCTCAAAGACTTCCTTGATTACAAGGTGAAACTTGAAAAACTTCCCACCAGAGACAAGGCCCTCTACGAATTTCTTATCAAGGCGGCAGTCCTCGATGAACGCTATGGCGAAGTTCCGAAACTCTCTGAAGAGCTTCTGAAAATCGAGCCGGGTGAACTTGAAGCGATGATGACGGCCGGGAAGGTTCTGTTTGAAAATGATAAGTACTCTGAAGCTGCGTATTGGTTTAAGCGCCTGTGGCTTCGCATGCCGACTTATCCCAAGGTTCTCTACTACATTGCACGTATTAAATTCCTGGCCGGAGAGGTTGATGATCCATTGAATCCGGAAGGAAAGCCTGAGCTGGATGAATACGGAAAGCCCCGCCTGGGAGCCTTGTCTCTAGTTAAAAACGACATGAAAGAGAATGGCGAATCAGACATTGCTCTCGTGTTCATGGCCGAGATTTTTGTCCGCAAGGGTGATCTCGTTCAGGCAGAAAACTTTTTTAAGAAAGCCCAGAAGCTCAATCCGAAATCCTACGAAGCACTGGTAGGCATGGCGGATATCAGCACAAGGCGGAACAACTTCGACCTTGCCCTCGATCTTTATAAAAAAGCGATGAAGCAGCGGGGTGATGAGCCTGAACTTCATAAGAAAATCGGCGACGTTTACCGTTTACTGGGTCAGGGCTCTCTGGCCATCGAATCCTATAAAATGTATCTTGAAATGGATCCGGAAGCCTCTGACAAAGGTCAGATCGAAAAATACATCAATCTCATGCAATAGGTGACATATGCTCGACATTCGTAAGATCGAAACACAATTCGACAGTGTGAAGTCTAGTCTCGCGAACAGAAACTTCGACACAGAAATAATTGATCAGCTCCTGGTTTTGAACAAGAAAAGAAAAGAACTCACAACTTCATCGGAAACGATGAAGGCAGAGATCAATAAGCTTTCCAAGGAAATCGGCGAGCTCAAGAAGAATAAACAAAACGCTGATGAGCACATGAAGAAGGTCGCTCTTCTCAAAACTTCAATGCAAAGTGATTCAGAAGAACTTGAAAAGATTTCTTCTGAACAGAATTCCATTCTCCTTACGATCCCGAATCTTCCGGATGCTTCTGTTCCAGTTGGAAAAGATGAAGAACAAAACAAAGAAGTTTCCCGCTGGGGCACCCCCCGGCAGATGGACTTTACTCCGCTCGATCATGCCGTGATTGGTGAAAATCTTGATATTCTCGATTTCGAAACGGCGACGAAAATTACCGGTGCACGTTTTGTGATTTATAAAGGTGCAGCTGCCAGACTTGAGCGCGCTCTGATTAATTTCATGCTCGACCACCAGGGCACGAAAGGTTTCACTGAAATGATGACTCCTTTCATCGCCCATGAAAGATCTCTCATAGGAACCGGCAACCTTCCTAAGTTTGAAGATCAGCTCTTTAAACTTAACTCTGAACAACCGTGGTATCTCATTCCAACATCTGAAGTGACTCTTACGAATATTAAACGCGAGCAGATTATGGAAGAAGCCGAACTTCCTTATCTTTATGCCGCCTACTCACCATGCTTCCGTTCAGAAGCTGGTTCTCACGGAAAAGATGTGAAGGGCCTCATTCGGATGCACCAGTTTAATAAGGTCGAAATGGTTTCGATCTGCTCTCCTTCTCAGTCAGAAGAAATTCACCAGAAAATGGTAAAAAGTGCGACCGAGATTCTCGAGAAACTAGGCCTCCCATACCGCACACTGGCACTCTGTACGGGAGACATGGGTTTTGCATCGCAAAAAACATTCGATCTCGAAGTCTGGGTTCCGTCTCAGAACAAATATCGTGAAATTTCTTCGATCTCTAACTGTGGTGATTTTCAAGCAAGAAGGGCCTCAATTCGCTTCCGGACCAAAGAAGGGAAGGTTGAGTTTGCTCATACGCTGAACGGCTCAGGATTGGCAGTGGGACGTACTGTGGTTGCGATCCTCGAAAACTACCAGCAGAAAGACGGGTCAGTCCTTATTCCGGAAGTCCTGCAAACTTACATGGGTGGAATGAAAGTCATCACGAAATAGGAATTGTCTTTTAGGGCCTTTATACTTATAGTTAGACCCTGATTTGCGGAGGACTGGCCGAGTGGTTTAAGGCAACAGTTTTGAAAACTGTCGTGGGTTAACGCCTACCTGGGGTTCGAATCCCTAGTCCTCCGCCATCTTATTGAACTGATTTTACATTTAGGTTTCGGTGTTTTTTGTTAGGCCAATTTGCGGAGACGTGGGTGAGTGGCTTAAACCACACCCTTGCTAAGGGTGCGAAGGGTAATTCCTTCCATGAGTTCAAATCTCATCGTCTCCGCCACTTTCTTTCCTTGAGTTTTTTGCGGTTTTAAATTACTTATACGTCTCACATCTTCTGCGCAGCCGTAGCTTAGTTGGATAGAGCACCTGACTACGAATCAGGAGGTCCTACGTTCGAATCGTAGCGGTTGCGCCACTTTTATTTCCCCATAAAAATCCATTATCTAAATCTGATTCTCATGGTTTCATTGATCATTCTTTTTTAAATGGAGGCTTATGAAATTTCCTGGTCTGCGAGCACTTTGCCCAGTGCTTGTTCTCTTTTGTTTTTCCCTCAACGCAGCAGCTGAAGTGAATCTGAGAGCTTCTCCCCTTGCTCCCCTGATAGGCGGAGTCATGCTTGAAGCCGATTTCAAAATCAGTGATAAATGGTCACTGGGCCCTGCGCTCACCTACATCAGCGCTGATCGAGATGGCTTTGAAACCAAAGCATATTCAATCGGGGCTAGAGGAAATTATTTCTTTGAGGGAACGTTTAAACAGGGCTGGTATTTATCACCCGGAGTTTCGTACGTCGCTGCGACTGTAAAAGATGATGATTCTACATTTGGGGATATAGAAGGTAAGTCTTCCGGTTTAGCCATAAATATTTTTGGTGGCTATCTGTGGATGTGGGAAAACTTTAACATTATGCTTGGAGCTGGTCCCGTTATTTACACGCTCGGCGGAATCACTGTTGAGAATAATTCTCAAAACTATAAAGAAGATTATGAAGGATACGACGGGGTCGACTTAGGTCTGGATTTCACTCTCGGATGGAAATTCTAAAACAAAACTTATCAGGGGCTTAATTTGAAAATTTTAATGGTGTTTTTCGTTTTCTCTATCTCGTCAGTTTTTGCTTCTGACATCACGATCGTCATGCCCGGAAAAGATTACGGCAAATATTCAAATGATGAGCTTCGGATGCGGATCTGGAATCTTGAGAAAGCCGTCATGCAGCTTCAGCAGAAAGTCTTCGCCATTGAACTTGCACAAAGCGGTTCGGCTGGTTCAGGGCACTGGACATGTATGACCAAGAGTTTCGGAAAAACTTTCACTTCAACTGCGCCTACAAAAATGAAAGCAATGGCCGATGTAGTAGCAGATTGTTCAAAGGCAACGAACGCAGTTCACTGTGATGAAGACGAAGTGACCTGCGGACAATAGTGTTCAACAATGTAAGCTCTGATCATTAAGTACAAAATGAGTATTGTGATCAGAGCTACAGTTTTTATTTCAAGAAAGCTTTTCTCCGATTATCGAGTTCGATGACATCGACTGCGGCACCGCTCCGAACTTTTAGGGCCTCATTTTTAAGTTGTGGATGCGCGCTGACAAGATCTTCTATCATAGATAAGCAGAGAGCTCGCGCAGATACAATTACGCTTTCGCTACTGACACAATCACCCAACTCATGAGCCAAGATCTTCGAAGCTTTCCTGTTATTACTCGCTTTCTCCACAAGAGGTCCAAGCTTCTCCGCAAATTTAACTAGGGATTCAGGAGTCTGGTGAGGATTTTCTCTTATCTCCGACCTTACATTTTCAGTGTACGGATAAAATTCTTTTAAACCTTTTATCTGACTCACTATCAGAGGTTGGGTTGGAATATCAGGAGTGTTGCCTGGACGTGTTTCTTCCGCTTGGATCATCTGTTCGTCATTTGTCTTCGTTACAGATCTCACTTCCAGGGAATCACTTCCAGGCTTCAGCAATTTTTTTTTTGTAATTTCCTGTCGTGCCCAAGCCAGATACATTACTAAACCAGCGATACTCAAAATGATCCAAAAACTCTTATGCATAAATCACCTTCATGGTTGTGGTTCTGGTTCAGGCTGAGGCTCCAGTTGCGGATCTGGTTGCGGTTCAGGCTCAGATCGACGGTCCTGAACACTTGATGAACTGTTCATGTTCGGACGACCAAGTCTTCCTTCAAGAAGATCAACGGGGTCATAAAGTAAACGGGTCAAAGAATCCAAGGCTTCGGCCATAGCGACTGATTTAATTTGTGGTGAGCAATTAGTACATGATTTAGCCACTGCTAAAGAATAAATCCCTCCAATTGCATAAGCGCCCCATGGTTGAGAATCACAACCAGCTAGTCCCGCCAAGTCACCCCTTGGGCAGATAGCATGAGTATGGCCGCAGCTTTTATTTTCTGGAGTAAAATTTCCTGCCCGATAACTTTCAAGTGTGTCAGCTCGAAGTCCGCCCGTGCAGTCGGAGTGTCTAGCCTCATGTACAAGAGTGTTGACCTGATTAACGGTTGCTCTTTGAACGTAACCAGGTCCAAACTTCATAATCCCCACTCTGGAAGAAGTTACTTTGACAGGCCTGTCGTTTATCAAAACGGTCACTTTGTCTGACCCTTGAATTATAGGGATCAGCCAAAGACTTAAACCTTCGTTAGACGCCAGAAGTTCTCCTGCATTGATTCCTGGTATGATATGCTCTGAGATAATTCGGCTTTCAATATTTGTTGATCCGGAGAGAGCGTAGTTCACTCTTTTCTCAAAATACCTAACGACATTTGAAGAGCTATTTCCTCCGAATGCTTGCGAGAAACCTTTTACTGAGCCGCCATTTATTGCCATCAACCCCATCGCTTCCGTACTTTCGTCCAATGCTTGTCTCTCCGCGGGCGAAAGCTCCGAATCGTAAACTAGCCTTGCTGGTCTAGAGCTGCTACCTCCGGAGCCGTCATTGGTCTCTCCTTCTGGAAGATTCCCAATATCAACATCATTAGGACGTCCACCGCCACCGCCTCCACCACCACTTCCTCCACCGCATGAGAGAACTGTGATCATTAAAGAACTTAGAAATAAAAGTGGAATTGGTCCCATATGTTCCTCCTTGAACAACTTAAAAGAATGTTTGTTCAAGAAAGACGTTGATACTATTTAATTATTCTTAATCAGGACGAAATCGGTTATTTATTTATTTCTTCTATTCCCATATTGCTTTACGGGTTACGCGCAGATTCTAATCGGTGCAGAGTGTGCGTAATTTTCATCTTCAATCCAATTAGCACCTGAAAGTTTACCGAAGATCCAGAACGCAAGAAGGATAATCCCTCCGACGATTAACTGGTGTTTCATATTAAAAGCAACCATTCGCTTGGGACCATCTAAGATTTCTTTGTGAATTGAAGCACCAGTTTGCGGGACAAAATCTTCAGGTTCTGGGGCCTGATCTGAAATCCCAATTTCTAGTAACTTTGCACGTGAATCGGCTGAGATCTTCTGAAAGTCTTCATCATTAATATCAATCGCCAGTATGTGCGTAGAAATATTTGGCGGAGTATAATGCCTGAGATCGTTTTTCATTGAAGCCGTATTAAATTCTTCAATTTCCTGATCTTTATCAATGGTGAAGGGAATACCTTCTGCATTCAAAATGAAGGTTATTTTAGCAACCTCTTGCTCTGAGAGACCACCAAACTTCATTCAATTACTCCCAAACAGATCTGATCCATTGCCCAATATTATTGAGACTCTGATCATCAAGTCTGGTGTGAGTGTTTGTTATGGTTTCTGCTCCATCCTGATAAGGCCCATCGAAAGTGTAATCAGCGGCAATGCCTATAATTTTCCATTCACCGTTGATTTCTGTGAGAAGCGGACCGCCTGAATCTCCAGGACAAAGAGAAGCATTTGTTCTGTCTTTGCCATATCCGGGAGTGACCCAGTTAGATTCGCCGGTGATTGCAAAGATATTTTTGTAAAGCGAATGCTCGTGAGTCAGATGATCTGGAGAGATGAGATTTGTGTTGGCATATCTCATCTTACCTCTTCCACCTGGTTCAACTGATCTGGTGCAACCGCCGCCAACCATTGCGACTTCAGTTCCATACGCGAGTTCTTCAAAATGAACTGGCACCACAGGAATGGCTGGAGTTTCTTCTTTGACATTGATGAAGACAACATCAGATCTTCCTGGAGTCATCTTCGAAGATCCTACTTCATGACCGGTACAGCGAAAGTTCGCACAGTCCTTGAGCCATGTTGGATGAACGTGGAAGCTTGTGACTTTTACACTGCCATTATAATTTTTAAAATTAAGCGAGAGTGAACCAAGTGTTTTACCAACACAATGAGCGGCGCTGATGAATTGCTTCGGGCCGACTTTGGTGATGGTGCATCCCAAATTAAATAATCCGACTCCCTGGAACTTATCTCCGACTGGAAAGCCGTTGATGAGTTTAGGGTTGGCAAATGTTACTGAGAGAGAGGAGAGAAGAATAAGTAATAGTGTCATGGTTCACCTTTTGGGAAAGCCTAACACTTAAAATTCAGATTTTCACTATGCGGGTATGGAGGGCGAGATTTTCGAACTCCTCAGCAGTTTTCTCATAGTTAGCGAACTCTTTCTGAAGAATGGCGAGCTGGCGATTCTTATCACTGGCAAAGTCTTCAATGGCATTGAAGGCATGTTCACCTTCCCGGATTTTCTCTTTTTCACTTACTTCTTCCTGAAGTCTTTCGTTTAGGTTCTTAATGTAAGAAGTCCTTCTTAGAACCGTTTCCTTGGAAACCTTCAACTCCTGAAACTTTTTATTAAGACTTTGCATGATAAATTTATCATGCCTTTTTTTTCTGACGTCATTAAGAAAAAGCTGTTTGGTTTCGAAATCAGTTTGCAGATTAACCATCACCAGACCCAGTGCTGCTTCGTTAATCTTTAATTCCTGCACAATTTCAGGTCCCCGATAAAATCTTCTCGATGCACACCCCATGATCAGAATTAAAAGTAGAATAGTTTTCATAGGGCCTCCAGCCACTTAATCTTCAAGCATCTTTTGTGCCATTCAGGATGAGCCGTGCATCAGCCGCTCCGAAGCTTTCATATGACAGAAGAAAACACTTAGAATCCGGACAATGAGAACCGGACCCCTTCTGATTATTTTTTTGCTTATTGTTACCAGCTGCGGTGGTGATAATGATTCTCCTTCCGGAAAGAAGACTGTTCCGATGGTTCCGGAAAGAATGGAGGAGATACTGAATCAACAATCCATTCGCTGCCAGTCCACTTCAGGGAGGAACTGTCCTCACGGAATTGGCAGGCTGTTTATCGTTAATACTTCAGATCCGGATAATTCTGCAGTATGCACGGGTTTTCTTATTTCTCGAAACAGGATGCTGACAAACAATCACTGCGTTTCTTCTCAAAACCAATGCAACAACACCTTTATAAGTATCAGCACGCCGATTGGTCCAGTGAAGAGCAAATGCAGGAGTTTGATTTATACCGAAGCTGACTCTGATATCGCAACTGAGCGTGCAATTGACCTGACGGTCATGACTATAGATAATGTTGTGCCGGGACCATACTTTTCTATTTCTTCTAACCGCCAATCTCCCGGGATAGAAGTTACTGCTTGGGTAGTGGATCATGTGGATTTACTTCGTGCGAATATCACTGAGCTTACATGTCAGTATGATTCGAAGGAAGCATCTTTATTGCTTCGGGATTGTCCTGCTATTTCCGGAAATTCGGGCTCACCAATTGTATTGAAAGGTACGAGGCAGGCGCTTGGTATTCTCTGGGGATCAAATCTTCCACCCTCAATTGATGCAACTTTCCCGATGAATCTTCGCCTGGGTCTTCGCTCCCTTAGTCTTGCAACTGAGCTTTTTCCGCTACTGGATGAAATCAGTGGCGTGGAGTCCAGTCTTCGTTAACAGGTATACTCGGACTTCGCTGATAGGAAGTGACATCTGGATCAGTTCCCTTGTCGGTTTCATTATCAAAAGATGCTAATATCTGATCAAGTTTTTCTTTGATCTGATGACGATCCTCTCCGGTTTTTTCCTGCACCAGTGATGCTACTGCAGAAAGATCTCCATCTGTATGACTAAGCTTTTCATCGTCAAGGAATTCCCAGACATTTCTCAGTCCATCTTTTATTTGAGGCCATAGTGTTCTTATTTGATCCTGATTCAGCATTTGTCCCTCCCTGGTCATATTGAAAGGTGCATATGACATGCCGGCCACTGGTATGACGTTTGCAAACTATTCCGCCTATGCAAGGAGGACACATGTCTAAGCAAAATGATAACCGCAGAAAACTTCACGTCTCACAACTGGCCAAGCAGATGAACAAGAAATCCGATGAATCGCATGAGTCATCAAATGATGAAAGTGGTCTCTCAGAACAGTATCGTGTCATCAAGGAAGATCTGATGAAGTTACGCGATGATGTTACCCGCGGCTATGACATGGCCAAAGATGCAGTTGATAAAAAAACTATTTTGAACGAGTTGATGAAGCTACGTGCAAACTTCTAAACGTGGACTTGTGTCCATTTTCTTGTGGAAGGTTGCCCCTCAACAAGAGTTAACTAGTTCAAAATAGAAGAGTTGATTTTGGCATAGAACGTGCCATTCCTTATCTGTGTCGAACATTACAAGGAGTAAGTTATGTTACGAGCTGCTATCGCGTTTTTCGTCCTGGGTCTGGTGGCCATTCTTCTGGGAGCAAATGGAATTGGTGGTCTCTCAGTGGACATCGGAAAGACACTTCTTTTCGTCTTCCTTATCCTCGCTGTGATCAGCTTCGTAGCTAGTCTGGTAATGGGTAAGAAAATTACGAAAGGTTCAGGTCTTTAAGTTTTATGATTTTAACCAGGGCCGGGGGTTACACTCCGGTCCTGGATAAATCTTTCTTTCATTTCTTCCAGACCAAATTCATGAATGATTGCTTCAAGTCTTTTGCGGGCGTGTTCGCCAGGAAGATTTTTGTATTCAGCAATAATGAGTTCGTTTTTCATCGAATGTTCCCACCCAATCAATTCCGTCACTGTAACCTGATACCCTTTTGATTCTAGCTCCAGACATCTCAGTACATTTGTCAGGTGACTTCCAAATTCTCGGGTGTGGATGGGATGACGGAAAATCTCAGTCAGAGTTTTTCCCATGCTTTTCCCCTTCACTTTCCGCAGGACTCCGGCGAGCTCTGCCTGACAACATGGGACGAGCACCATGTACTTGGCCTTTTTCTCGAGACCAAATTTAATAGCATCATCAGTCGCTGAGTCACAGGCGTGAAGTGCGGTTACGATATCAACCTGAGCGGGAATTTCTGAACTTGCGATGGAGTTTGCTACGGTCTCGTTCAGAAATTTCATCTTGTGAAAGCCAAGCTTATTGGCGAGGTCTTTTGATTTTTGAATCAGCTCCGGGCGAAACTCGATCCCGATAACCTGTCCTTTATCTTTTCCTTTAAAGAAAAGATCATAAAGGATGAATCCCAGATAGGATTTCCCGGCCCCGTGATCAACGAGAATTGATCCCTTGGTATCATCACTGGTGTCTTTGAGGAGTGGCTCAATAAACTGATAGAGGTGATAAACCTGTTTCAGTTTTCGTCTTGTATCCTGGTTCAGTTTGCCGTCGCGCGTGAGGATATGTAGCTCTTTTAAAAGCTCGAGGGACTGGCCTGGTTTAATTTCTGGGATATTGCTCATGCCTTAACATAATAAAAAATCACTGCCCGGGCAATTCCAGGCAGTGATTAGTTAAAATAAAGCATAGCTAACATTCGAAGTACAGGGTTGGCCGGGAGCCATTGATTTAGCGTTAGTCATTTTAGACTGAACGTTGTTAGCGGGATTACATCAGCACAATTCATGCCGGCCTTAAGCAGGGTTTTTCAGGGCGCTCGTGGTCTTTTGGGACAAAGTCGGTCTTAAATCCCGGGTCAGTGCGAATGGAACATCAATACTCTCTGGTTTATACTTACACCGAGGTTTACATGCAGGTGCCTGACGAAATCATGATCCGATATTTAGAGCGCAGAAAGCGTGATGTGGAAGATTGTATCGAGCATTTGAAATCTGGGGATGTGCGGTTTATTGAAAAAGTAGGCCACCAGCTTAAAGGTAATGGGGTGACTTTCGGTTATCCTGAGTTGTCTTCAATCGGAATAGAGTTGGAAACGGCGGCCCAGTCTGGAGACAAATCGGTTATTTCCCTGGCGGTGGGAAAACTCTCAGACTGGGTTGAAAATCATCTTAGTTGAGATTCATCTCTTTTAATTTACGGTAAAGGGTCTTTCTGTCGATCCCAAGATCTTTTGCTGTCTGCTCTTTAGCTCCATCATTCTTATCAAAAATATACTGAATATATTTTTTGCCCAGTTCATCGAGAGTAACTGGCTTCTCGCTTTCAAATGACATTCCCGGCACAGAAGATGAATCTTCCTTCAGTTCCTGCATATAGTATTCATCTGTCGGAAGATCTTCCGGCATGATAAATTCAGAACCAGTAAGCACCACGGCTCTTTCAATTGCATTTTCCAGCTCACGAACGTTACCTTTCCATTCGTGGTTCTCGAGCTTCTGGATAGCTTCCTTACTGAAGCCCTTTACGGCGACATTGTTCATGACGGCGAATTTTTTAAGGAAATATTCTGAGAGCGGTAAAATATCATCCCTGCGCTCACGAAGTGGCGGCATAAAAATAGGTATCACGTTCAGGCGAAAGAATAAATCTTCGCGAAATCTGCCTTCACCCACTTCTTTTCTAAGATCTTTATGAGTGGCGCAGATAATTCTCGCAGTAATGTCACGGTATTGATTTTCGCCAATGCGCTTAACTTTTCGTTCCTGAAGAACCCGAAGGAGCTTTGCCTGCAGTGGCAATGAAAGGTCACCAATTTCATCGAGGAAGAGTGTACCCTTGTTGGCCTCTTCAAATAATCCGACTTTCTTGTCGCTGGCACCCGTGAAGGAGCCTTTGGCATGACCGAATAATTCTGACTCGAGAAGATTCTCTGGAATGGCTGAACAGTTGATGGCGACAAATGGACCATCTTTTTTGTCACCAAGTTCATGAACTGCTTTCGCGATTACTTCTTTACCCGATCCGCTTTCCCCAGAGATGAGAACGTTTGCCTGGCTGGTAGAAACACGCTTCGCAAGCTCAAGGGCCTTGCGGAAACCGATAGATTTACCGATGACACCCTTGAGTCCCATCACATCTTCCTGGAAAAGACTCTTCAGGTTTGAGTTTTCCTGCTGAACTTCATTGAGGAAGAGAGCACGCTGAACTGAAATGAGAAGCTGCGGAATATGGAGCGGCTTTAATACGAAATCGTATGCGCCTGATTCAATTGCCTCAACAGCAGTCTCAACACTTCCTTCCGAAGTCATAAGAATAATCGGAAGAGAGAACTTTGTTTTTCTAATACGCTTGATAAACTCCATACCGGACATAGTAGGAAGTTTGAGATCGGAAATAACGACATCACACTCGATTCTGTTCGATTCAATTTCAATGAAAGCTTCTTCAGCATTATTGAAAGCGTGAATCTTGTATCCTCTTTGCTTAAAGAAGCTGGAAAGAAGATCGAGGAGATCGAGATCATCATCAATCAAAACAATCGTAGAGCTGATTTTAAGTTTCATGGGGCGTAATTCCTTAGCGGGGAAATTTTGCCTAATATAGAGGCAGATATACCCAGCGACAAGAGTGTCACCCCTTTCTGTGCATTCGTAAGGGCTCGATATGACTGAAGTCAAACCTAAGGATATCCTTGAGATTTTCTTAGAGGTTCTTTAATGTTTTCGGCGCCCCAAATGTTAAAATTAACGCATGAACCTTGGTGAAGCCATGACCTCTGTCCTCAGGACAAAGGGACAAAATCTCATTCACGACTTCTGGAAAGAGGATCTTGCATCCATAGTGGGCGGCGTTTTGCGAGATGCTGCATCTACTTTCCGGGATGGGAAATCAAAGTGGAAGAATTTTTCGCTGAGAGAGGCCCCCGGTAAGATTGCTGGCACGGTTGCCGAGGTTTATGAAATTACCCGTGTCATGCCTGGTAGAATCAAGTTTGGTTTGTCTCAATTTCAGAGTGAAATGGCGGAGGAGCTGGATAAAAAAAGCGACTCACGTGAAAAAGCTCTCTTCTGTCTGCAGGTCATCGGCATTCTTTCCAGCTCTACTCTAAGCACGTACTCAAATCTTCGCTCTCCCGGAAAAAGTCTCAGCATCAGACGGCTTAAGATTCGAAGTGCCGCTGCACAGTTCGTCCTGGCCGAGCTTCTTCTCAGGTCGCTGAAGCTTTTCCTCCTGCGTTTTCTGAAGGAACTTGAAAAAGAGGTCACAGATGAGGCTGACTTAAATCATGTCAGATACTTCATTCGATTGTTAAAAGACGGGAGTACTCCGGAGGATGCCCCCCAGGGTCCTGGCGCAGAGGCAGCATTCAAGATTACTGAGAACCTGAAGAAGAACATTCTTAACGGTGATGACGAAACCTGAAAGAACCCCTATCTTATACCCATGAGTAATGACGTTACTGAAACCCTTCAGAATCTTCGCAGACGCTATAGCCACTCATCACTGGATATCAGTGATTGCGCTAAAGATCCGTCTGATCAGATGTCTCTCTGGATGCAGGAAGCGATCAGCAGTCAATGTGATGAACCAAATGCTTTCACACTTTCTACCTGCAAGGATGGAAAGCCGCGGGCCCGTGTTGTCTTACTCAAGGGTCTTAAAAACGGTAAGCTCATTTTCTATACAAATTATCAGAGTGCTAAAGGTTCAGAGCTTTCTGCTAATGATTCAGTAGCGATGACTTTTCTCTGGCTCCCGCTTCAGCGGCAGGTTCGAATTGAAGGGAAAATCCATTTCTCAGGAAATTCTGATTCTGATGACTACTTCAAAAAACGTCCTCGCGGCAGTCAGCTTGGTGCCATCGCATCTCCACAAAGTTCAAAAGTATCCAGCCGTGCAGAGCTGGAAAAGCTTTTTAAAATAGCTGAGGAGAAATTTAAAGGTGAGGATGTTCTCCCCCGCCCGGAACACTGGGGTGGTTATATCATCACACCTGAATATTTCGAGTTTTGGCAGGGTCGCGACAATCGCATGCATGACAGGATTTCTTATGAGCTTAAGGGAAATGACTGGAATATGTTCCGGTTAGCACCTTAAGTCTTACGGAAGAGCGAACTCATAATCGTTGCCCACAAAATTCCCACTACAAACCCGCCGATGATATCTCCAGGATAATGAACACCCAGATATATTCTTGAAAGGCCCACGATGAGCGGCATGATCCAGCACCACCGAAAAATCTTCGGTAGGTTCAGAATATTGAGTGAAAACAGAACAAGTGCTGCAGAGTTTGCTGCGTGAGAAGAGACAAACCCGTATTTCCCGCCACACTTCTGTCCAAACTGATAAATTAGCGGTTTTAATTCATCAATGCGGCAGGGCCTCAGGCGGGTAAAGATATTTTTAAATAGATAGGATGAGGTGACATCGCTCAGAATTAAAGTCACAAGAATGAATAGTGCAAATAATCCGAAATGCCGGCGATCCATCGACCCCTTTGCCTTCCAGATAAAAAAACCAATCAGGGGAATCCACACAAACTGACCGGAAAGAAAAACCATAAGCTGGTCGAGCCAGGGAAAATGAATTCCGTTCATCCAGAGGAAGAGATTCTGATCGAGTTTGTTCAGGAAATTTGTCATGGCCGTGCTATCATCATATCACAATGACAAGAAGCCTCAAGTTAGGAATCATCTCGGTGTTTTTGTTTCAGCTGTTGATAGCAGCTGGCTTCGGTCTTTCTCATGATGAAGCCTACTACTGGCTATTTTCCCGGCATCTTTCGTTTGGTTATTTTGATCACCCGCCTTTCATGGCATTAGTGATCGCCTTGTTTTCTTTTCTGCCTCACCATGAAATTTCAGTCAGACTCGGATTTATCCTGCTTCAAGCGGGTACTCTTTATTTTCTCCTGAAGCTTATTCCCAAAGATCATTGGAAAACTGCTTTCCTTCTCTTCTTTGCATTTCCCCTGGCCTCATATTCCGGGCTTCTCGCATTACCGGATATGCCTCTCCTGTTTATGACGGCGGTGTATTTCTATTTCCTGAAAGGTTATCTGGCAGGAGATAAAAAATCGGTCTGGTCATTAGGAGTCGTGATTCCGCTACTTCTCTATGCCAAATATCACGGAATTCTTCTGGTGTTCTTCACGATCCTGGCTGTTCCCCGGATTCTTCTGCGCAAGGATTTCTGGCTGGTGGCCCTGATCTCAGTTGTTGTTTTTCTTCCCCATGTCTGGTGGCAACATCAGCATGACTATGGAACCCTCAGATATCATTTCCTCGAAAGACCCAGTTCTACTTTCAGCCTAAAGCGCATTCTCGATTACATCGGAACTCAGATCATTCTGACGGGTCTTTTTTGCGGGCCCATATTGTGGTGGAAACTTGCTCAGAAAAAATCTCAGGATGGTTTTGAGCGAGTTCTGGTTTTTGTGTCATGGGGAATTCTAATTTTCTTTCTGGTCTCAACCTTCTCTAAAAAAGTAGAAGCTAATTGGACTATCTCCCTCGTCATACCATTGGTAATACTCTTAGCGGGTTCTGAAATCTGGATCAGGAAATGGGGAAGAGTAATTCTCTACACCTCGTTTGCGATTGTGGTTCTGGCGCGGATTGTTTTTGTCATTCCTTCGCTGCCCTTGAAACGACTTTCTGAATTCCATGGCTGGAAAGAGTGGGCGATGGATGTTTCACGTCAGTGTGGAAATCGTAAGATCATGGCCAATTCCTATCAGATTGCCTCAAAGTTATCTTTCTATCTGAACAAGGAAATCTCCGCTTTAAATTACCGCTCACGCAGAAACCAGTTTGATCTTTGGCCCAGGGATCTTCTGGGTGAGGTTTGCTACATAACTGATAAGTCTGAATTTCAGGGGGTAGAAACACAGACTCCTGAAAAGAAAATGCTCAAAATCGTAACCAGCTTAAGTGGAGAAGAACTGCTGGCAAAGAAGCTGGATGAAATCAGTCAGAAAATAGATAAGCCTTGAACTTTTCACTGAATTACCGTTAAGTAACCATATGTTGCTACCTCGTCTGAATCTCCAAAAATCCTACGACAAGGTGAAATTTCTCACCATCCTTCAGTTCGTGTTGGTACTCATCGCTTTTTCTACTGAAGCACTTGTAACAAAGTCGATGTTTTATTTTTCGTTCATCATTCAGTTTGGTCTTCTCCTGGCCGTGTTTAATTTTTATTACAATGCTCTTTCAAATCTCTACTACTCCTACTGGAATCTCTCTTTTGTACTCACAGTTTATTATCTGGTGGGTCTCATTCGGAATTTTGCCGTTGGTTACCCAATGATCGGGATGATTTTTTGTATCTCACTGGCTTTCTTGTTCATGGCCTGTTACATCGTTTCTTCTCCACTGTATTTTCCTCGCGTCCATTGGTGGGAATATGATTTCCGGTTCCGTGCAGATATCCGCTGTTGGGTAGAAATTGATAACCAGCAATACATGGGCAGATTGTCTGATCTCCGTCGTGGAGCCGCTTGCCTGGAGCTTTTCCAGCATACTGTTGTCGGGCAACCGGTGCAGATCCATCTGGAAGTCCTGAACCAGAACTTTACCCTGCACGCCGAAGTACGCTCAAAACGAGAGCCCATCATCGGACGTTCAATTATTTACGGAATCAAGTTTGTAAATTTTGATCTTGAACAAAAACAAAGACTGAAGCTTCTCACAAATTACTGGCGTGAAAGTAAGAAGATCAAAATCAGAAACAAATTCGCTTCGATCGAGAAATGAACTTCACCCTGACTGACCATCTTTGGTTTATGAATATTGCCCTGGAGCAGGCAGAGCTTGCTTATCGCGCGCAGGAAGTTCCGGTTGGTGCACTCTTGGTTTCACCGACGGGAGAAATCTTATCCCGTCAGCACAATCTGAAAGAATCGCATTTCAATCCCATTGCGCACGCAGAAATGCTGACCCTTACTGAGGGAGCAAAAAAATTACAAAACTGGCGACTCACTGACTGCTATTTGTATGTGACTTTGGAACCCTGTCCCATGTGTCTCACAGCACTTGTTCAGGCCAGGGTGAAAGCATGTGTTTTCGGCGCTTACGACCAGAAAGGCGGGGCCTTAAGCCTCGGTTATCATCTTCACCGCGATAAGAGGCTAAATCATCAGTTTTCCGTCGTAGGCGGAGTTATGCATTTTGAATGTTCCCGGATTCTTTCCCAGTTTTTCCGTGAAAGAAGAACTTCTTACCGGCAGAAGTAGTTGTCTCCATAAACCCATCATGATAACTAATTGTTTCTTTTTTCTTCGATGGAGTTGTGTCCGAGCGGTCGAAGGAGAACGCTTGGAAAGCGTTTAATGGTGAAAGCCATTCGAGAGTTCGAATCTCTCCAACTCCGCCATTCTTGTGTTATTCTTGGTACATGGAGAAAAAACATTTTTGGTTAGCTGCATCTGCATGCAGTCTTGTTCTCTTGGTATCTACTTTCATACATTGGCCACTTCTCGGTCATGATTATTCACTCATCGTTCCAGGACTTATCGATCTCAAAGTTGCCTGGGTCCAGCATGGTGTTTTGAATCCTCTCTACAGCCCACTTAAGTGTCTTGGCTCTCCATTATGGGCCAATCCCGTAAGCTTCAATTTAAGTCTACTTCACCTAGTCACACTCATTTCAAATGACCTTGTAGGAATAGTTTTATTTATTATTCTGATTTCAGTGTCATCCTTCTGGGGCGCATTTCGACTAAGTCGCAGGATGAATATTTCCGAAAATTATTCCCTCTATCTGGCGTGTGGCTGGACTCTGCAAGGCTGGATGATTTCCAGAGCTGCAGTTGGACATCTTACCTATATAACTGTGGGCTGGTTTCCCTTAATCATTTACCTTCTGATGAAACAAACAACACTGAAGCGAGATGTGCTTAGTTGTTTCCTGGCAGCGGTCTTACTATCGCAATATGTCTTCCTCGCTGCTCCCTACACTCCATTTTTCTTTGTCTTCAGTTGCTTGATATTGTTGCCGCTTCTTTTACTCTGGAAAAAGAATAGTTTTATAACAGATCCTCACTTTTACATAAAAGGTGCCGCTTCGGGTTTGATGTTTCTTGCTATCATTTACCCAAAAATTCATGCCGTGAAAGATCTGATGGCGGCCTATCCACGTCATGTTGAACTTTCCAACGTGGGTGTGTTTTCTTTGCCTTACTCTGTTCTCAATTTGTTTTCTTTTTTCCCTCACGATTATAAGAAAATGGTCGGTTGGTGGTATGGCAATTGGGAGTCAGTCCAGTTTATTTTCCCAATGTTCTTTGCTGCTGCAGTGGTGGTTCTTTTAAAAGCAAAAGAAGAAGCCAAAATCACCCGTGTGTTTGTGTCTGTGTTTTATATAGTTTTTGTTTCCTTTATCCTCTGCTCAGGTCTTCTGGGTCCTGTTTTCCAGAAACTGCCTTTTTTAAGTTCCATGCATGTGAACCCAAGATGGAATATTGTCACAGCTTTACCGGTATTTTTTGTGGTGGCTTCTCTCATGAGTAATGAGAATTTATTTCCCAACAGATGGTTTCAGGCCTTATTCATTCTGGTTCTTTCCGCTCCCTTTTTTCACCTTAGCCCCGAAAATTTCGGAATCAGCTATGCGTATAAGGGCGGCTATCATCAGGAGACTCACCGACTTACTTACTGCTATGAACCTTTTCTCGGCTACTCACTGGAAAATTTTCCGATGAACTATCAACGCTCCAATATCGATTTTATTCACGACGATCTGATTGACCCGCGATGCTATTTACCTTCCCGGCAGTGTGAACCTGGATCTCCCCTGCGTGACGATGAAAAGTTATTACTTCAGACATATAAGTTGCAGTGACTCATCCTTTACAAATAAGTTGGTGTTCGAATAGGATGTCGACGGCAGTCTAGAGCATTTCGCCGCAAACCCCGCCAGGCCAGGAATGGAGCAACGGTAGTGGTTTGGAGTGTTGTTAGGCTGCCGCTTTTTTTAGTTAGAAAAATCCCCTTATATTCAGACGTCTTATGCAGCTCTCAGAGTAGTCGTTTTTCATTGAATTTTTGACGCGTTCTGAAATTCTCTTACACGCTTTTTTTGCGTCAAAATCGAAGCATCTGCGCAATGACTTCGTCCCTCCCGTCCCCTATTTTCCAGCCCGCAAACCTAAAATTTTGGAGAGTTATGGCCTATCAGGTCCTGGCCAGAAAGTGGCGTCCGAAACAATTCGAAGAAGTTGTTGGGCAGTCACATGTCACACGCACACTGCAAAATGCGATCAAACAAGAGAAGCTCGCCCATGCTTATCTTTTTACCGGAACTCGTGGTGTAGGTAAGACTTCAATTGCGAGGCTTTTTGCCAAGGCCATTCGTTGTGAAAATCGCAAGCCAGATTGCAATCCATGTCTGGCATGCACGGCCTGTAAAGATATTGATTCAGGTAGCTCGATGGACTTCATGGAAATCGATGGAGCATCCAATAACAGTGTTGATGATGTTCGCTCATTAATTGAAAACGTTCAGTACCTTCCGACTCGCGGAAAATATAAGATCTATGTGATCGATGAAGTTCACATGCTTTCAGTAAGTGCTTTCAATGCTCTTCTTAAGACTCTGGAAGAACCTCCTGAGCACGCGATCTTCATGCTCGCGACAACTGATCCGCAGAAACTTCTCGGGACAGTTATCTCCCGTACCCAGCGCTATGATTTTAAAAATGTTCCAGTGGAGCAGCTCTCTCAGCATCTGAAGAAGATAGCTCTTGCTGAAGGCATTACTTTTGAGCAGCCATCTGTTCCGGTAAAAATTGCAGAACTTGGTAAGGGTTCTGTTCGTGATTCACTTTCAATCTTCGATCAGGTCCTTGGACTTTCTGGTGGAAAAACCGTTAGTGATGAATCTGTCGCAGCGGCTGTTGGACTTGCTGGCACAGGTGCGATGAAAGAATTCCTCACGAGCCTCTTCACTGGTGAGACCAAGAAGATGACTTCTGTCTTCACGGGACTCATTGAAGAGAATGTTGACCTGAAAAAACTTTGCGATCAGATTCTCGATAATATTTATAAGGTCATTAACAACATCGATGACCAGGGCAAGCTTTACGCTGAGGGGATTCTTGAAAAAGGATCGCTTCAGGGAATGACGATTGCTGAGCTTTTCTGGATTTATGAAACGCTCGCAAAGGACATCAGCTGGGCCCTTCAGAGTATCAATCCGGAGAAAGTAGTTTTGATTCTTCTTCAAAAGGTTTGTCTCAGAAGGACAATTCTTAAAGGAGAAGACCTGAAGATTGAGGAGGTTCCTCAATCTCCGGATAAGTCGCCGGGAAAGTCTGAGGCCAGAGTTTCGTTGAAAGTCGAAGCTCCACAGAAAATGGCAAAGACGTGGAATGACTTTCTTGCTTACCTGAGACAGACATCAGCAGCAACCGCAGCGAATTTAGGACATGGAAATCTTCTCCATGAAGTAAATCCGAATCACCGGCCACTCGTTATAACAGTGGCGTTTCCCGAAGATGCGGAAGTCTTCAAGGAATTTGTTGAAGAGAAAGAAGTGTACGCAAGACTCAAAAATCACCTCGCGGATTTCTTTGAACTTGATATTGACCAGATTCACTTTAAGACTCAGCTCCTGAGCACTGAAGAGAAGAAAGACAAGAACTTCCGTACTAAAGTCGAGATAGATGACGAAGAGAAGTTGAAAACGGAAGAAGATAGAAGACAGAAGATCCTGAACGATCCCTATGTCAAAGAAGCGGAAAAACTTTTTAACAGCAAAATTGATAAGATTATCCTGAAAGAATAGGAGTTTTTATGAACATGAATAACTTGATGAAACAAGCTCAACAGATGCAGGCGAAACTCGCCATGCTCCAGAACGAGCTCGCTGAAAGAGAAGTTGAAGCTTCGGCCGGCGGCGGAATGGTAAAAGCAAAAGTGAACGGGAAGCAGCAGCTCCTCGCGATCACGATCAATAAAGAGTGTGTTGACCCGAATGATGTGGCAACTCTTGAAGAGCTCGTATTCACAGCTGTGAACCAGGCGATGAAGCAATCTCAGGATATGGTTCAGCAGGCGATGTCAAAAGTCACCGGCGGAATGAACATCCCGGGACTCTTCTAAATGATCCAGCTTCCTGAAGTGATTAAAGATGCAGTGGAAGCTCTCACTCGACTTCCGGGTGTGGGAGAGAAGACTGCCTTCCGTATGGTCATGAACATGACTCACTGGAAACCAGCTGAACTAGAGTCAGTTGGCGAAGCCGTGACGAATCTTCAGAACCTTTCACTTTGTGATGAGTGCGGAATGTTTGCTGATGATAAAATCTGCAGCATCTGTGCTGATGATAATCGCCGTGCCGTCCACAGCCTTTGTGTGGTGGAAAATGCCAGCGATCTTATGGCGATTGAGAAAAGCAATTACTTCCGAGGCACATATCACATTCTTGGAGGAGTACTTAACCCACTTCTTGGAATCGGCCCGGATGAACTTCGTATGGATGAGCTGAAAGATCGCATTTTGAGAAATGAAATTGAAGATATCATTCTTGCGATTAATCCTTCAGTGGAAGGTGATGCAACTTGTGCTTACTTCAACGGTATTCTTCCTGATTCGATTAAGGTTGATAGAATTGGCTTTGGTGTTCCGATCGGTGGAAGTCTCGAGTACCTCGATCCCATGACGATCACCAAGGCTTTAGAAAACAGGAAAAGATTCTGATGAAGAAGTTGAATGTCAGTGAACGCATGAAGCTCGTACTTGATCCGAAGAAATCCGGAATTAAGGCACGTCTTTTTGTGACCAGAGAAGATGGAATCACGGTTTACGATTCTGTCCAGAACCAGACCACAACATCGGTAGCTGCTCTCGTTAGTGGCGTCTGGCAGGCATCTGAAGCCCTCATGGGACTCGTTCAGCAGAAACAAAATGTAATGGAATTTCGTCTTGGCTTCGATACTTCTTCGGAAGGCATTTATCTCTTTCCGTTTGAGCTCGAAGGGAAAAGATATTTTCTCGGAGCAATCTATGATGACTGTGTGAATCCGGGACAATTAAAGCGGAAAATTGCCATGATCAAGGAAGAAATGGACCAGTTGTTTGCTCAGCTCCATACAACTAAAACAAATAAAACAATTAAAGCTCCGATAGGAAGAGATGGATTTCTCTTCCAGGAAATTACTGACGAAGAGATCGATAGACTCTTCGGCGTGCGTGGAATCTGATTATGTCATTTGTAAATTATCATACTAAAGAAATTAACTGCAAAATCGTCTATTACGGGCCGGGCCTCGGTGGTAAGACGACCAATATTCAGTACATTTATCAGAAGACCAGCGCTAATAACAAAGGTCAGATGATTACTTTGAATACAGAGAATGAAAGAACACTGTTCTTTGATTTTCTCCCGCTTGATCTCGGAGAGATCCGCGGATTTAAGACCAGATTTCATCTTTATACAGTTCCCGGCCAGGTCTTCTATGAGGCGAGCCGTAAGCTTATTCTTCGCGGTGTGGATGGATTGGTTTTTGTTGCCGACTCACAGGTGGAGCGAATGGAAGCGAATCTCGAGTCCTACCAGGGACTTGAGAAGAATCTTGCTGACCAGGGTTATGACGTCTCAAAAGTTCCTGTTGTTATGCAGTGGAACAAGCGTGATCTTCCCAACATAGTTCCTGTTGAGGACATGCAGATGCAATTAAATAAGAGAAAATTTCCAGCTTTTGAGGCTACCGCAGTCTCAGGAGAAGGTGTATTTGAGACCCTCAAAATGATTTCCAAATCAGTCCTCCTTAATATTAAGGGCGGACTGGAGTAATGAAGGAGTGGCCCATGGCTGACTACAAGACCCGCGCGTTGACTAAAAAACAACTCGAGACTCTCAAGATGAAACTTCTCGCTGAGAAACAAGCTCTACTCTACAAAGTAAGCTTATCCAGCGAAGACGTCACATTAGCACTTCCCACTGAAGGTGATGAAGTTGAAGCGTCAATCTCTGACTACAATAACTCCGAACTTCTGAGATTCAGAAATCGTGAAGTTTTCTATGTTAAGAAAATCGACAATGCTCTCAAGAAATTCAGTAACAATGAATTCGGACTTTGTGACGATTGTGGATATTGGATCAAGTTTGAGCGCCTTCTTGCCCGTCCGACAGCAGAAATGTGTATCGTGTGCAAAGAAGAAGCTGAACGCGATGAATACAGTAACATCGTTTCTAAGCAGTCTAAGTCTATGGGTCGCGTGGTTGATCTCTCTGGAATGATGGCCTAAATATGAGCATCAAGGTCGGAGTCATCGGCGGAAGCGGAATTTATAAACTTGATGCAATCAAGCTTATAAAAACTCACAAGGTAACAACTCCTTTCGGGAATCCTTCTGCCGAGATCATGGAATGCGAAGTGGATGGATCCGCTTTTTATTTTCTTCCCCGCCACGGCATCGGTCACCACTTCACACCTAGTGAAGTAAATTATCGCGCTAACATATTTGCTCTTAAAAAACTCGGCGTGAATACAATCGTCAGTATCTCTGCCGTGGGATCTCTCCAGGAACAATTCGCTCCCAGGGAATTTGTCATGGTTGATCAGTTCATAGACTGGACGAAGGGTCTGAGAAAAAGAACCTTCTTTGATGAAGGTATGGTTGGCCACGTTTCAGTTGCTGACCCGATCGAGAAAAGTCTTTGCCGACGCCTGCATGATAGTTGCCAGTCAGCGGGAGTAAAATCTCATCTTGGCGGCGCTTACGTTTGTATTGAAGGCCCGCAGTTTTCAACACGTGCTGAATCTAAAATTTATAGAAGCTTTGGAGCATCGGTCATTGGCATGACTAATTGTCCGGAAGCTTTCCTCGCTAAAGAAGCGGGTATTGCTTACGCCACAGTTGCGATGGTGACTGATTACGATTGCTGGAAAGAAGAACATTGTACAGTTCAGGAAATCATGGATGTCATGAAGTCGAACTATGTCTCGGCCCAAAAGTTTATGAAGGTCGCAATTCCTGATCTCGTAAAAAATCCGGTTAAGTTCACGCCGGAAAATACTTATGCTGTCATTACTGACGAAACCCTGAGGAAGCCGAATCATCGCGAGATCCTCGACGTCATCCTGAAGTAATGTCCGAATACCTTTCTCACTACTCCGTCATGCTTAAAGAATGTCTCGATGCTTTGGAATTGGGTTCCAGGACCTCGGGATCATTTAATTTTGCCGATCTCACATTCGGTGCCGGCGGCCATACCTTCGCTCTGTCGGACCAGATTTCTGGTTCTATTGTTTATAGTACGGATCAGGATCCTGATGCTCTTAAAAATGGAAATGATGAGATTTCCCGTAGGGGCAAGACTGGTTCGATAAATCTTTTGCCGATGAATTTTGTACAATTTCCCGCTTGGTGTGCTGAAAACAAAATGGAAGGAAAGTTCGCCGGGATCCTGATGGACCTCGGAGTTTCTTCTCACCAGTTCGATAAAATGGAGAGGGGCTTTAGCTTTAGGGCCGAGGCCCCCCTCGACATGAGAATGAATTATCTCGATTCAAACACTCCTACCGCTGCGGATTTACTGAATACATTGCGCGAAGATGAGATCGCTGATCTCATCTTCAAGTATGGTGAAGAAAGACTTTCGAGAAGGATTGCCTCGAAGATTGTAGAGCTTCGCCAGAAAGAAAAAATCACAACTACGGCGCAGATTGAAGACATTTGCTTCCATGCTTATCCGACGAAAGATCGCCATAGGGGCATTCATCCGGCGACGAGAACTTTTCAGGCGCTTCGAATTGCAGTGAACGCCGAACTTACTGTTCTGGAAGATACTCTTCCGAAGTTGTTACCGTATCTCGCTGAGGGTGGAGTTCTCGCTGTAATCAGCTTCCATTCCCTCGAAGACCGGATCGTGAAACATACGTTTAAAGAAATTGTGGAGGAAAAGAATTTTCCTGCTACAATTTTAACTAAGAAGCCACTTACAGCTACGGATGAAGAGCTGTCTCAGAATTCCCGTTCACGAAGTGCCAAGCTTCGTTTGTTACAACGGGATTCGTTTCAACCAGGGAGGGTTGATGGCACTAAGAAAAAAAAGCGGTATAACGTTCAACAATAGACTCATTGAATTTCTATTCAACGCTAAAGCATTGCCCTTCACTCTCACATTCACCATTCTCGCTGTTGCCTTCGTCGGATTCCGGATGAAGGGAATTGAGCAGGCCTATGAGCTCAACAATATTGAAAACGATATCAATAAAGCCATCATCAGAAATAAAGAATTAAAAGCACAGAGAGCTCGTGAGATGTCGGTACCGAAGCTCCGTGAATTTGCGGTGAAGTACGATCTTAAGGAACCGGGCCCTGAACAAATTATCCTCATTCCTTAGGCATCATGAGAAATAGAATTTTTTTCAGCTTTGTGGTCTTCTGTTTTCTCTTCGCGGTTGTCGCGAGCAAGGCTTTCTATATTCAGGTTTTGAACAAGGAAAAGCTTCTTGCCTATGCAAAATCTCAGTTTATCCGTGAAGTAAAAGAATATCCCAATCGCGGAAATATTCTTGATCGCAATGGCAATCCTCTTGCGATTAACGTCCATGTTTATAATCTCTTCACGATTCCGAGAAATAAGAACAAAGAGTTCTACGCGAAACTAAAAGTTCTCTCAAGTGTTGTGCCCGAGCTTCCCTTCCAGAAACTTCGTGGACTCGTTCAGAATCGTAAGAAGTACACCTGGCTCGCCAGAAAAATTCATCTTTCTGATAACCAGCTGAAGCGTCTTAAGAAACTCGAAGGAATTTTTGTCGAGTCACATTCAGAGCGTGTTTATCCGAATAAAGATCTCCTGGCACAGACGATCGGTTTTGTAGGAATGGATAGTAAGGGTCTGGCCGGTCTAGAGAGAAGCCTCAATAAAGATCTCATGGGTGAGCCTCAGGTAGTAAAGTACATCCGCGATGCCAAGGGTAGACCAATTAAATATGAATCGAGAGCTTCTGAAAGAGTCGCTCCGGATGTTCATCTCGCGATAGATAAAGATATTCAGGGCGCTCTTGAGAGTTATTTGAAAGATGCAGTTGTTCATCACAAGGGGTTCCGTGGTGGAGCTGGTGTGATGGATGCAGAAACGGGAGAGCTTCTCGCGATTGCAAACTATCCGACTTACGATCCGAATAAAGCGAATCAATATCCCGCTGAAAACCGGAAGCTGGCGTTCGTTACTGATCCATGGGAGCCGGGGTCAATATTCAAGACGATCACAATTGCTTCAGCTCTTGAGCACAAGGTCGCTAAGCCTGAAACAAAGTTTTTCTGTGAGTACGGAAAACTTCGTGTTCAGAATCACTGGATATCAGAAGCTGAAACTCATGAAAAATTTGAATGGCTCACTGTTAATGATATTCTGAAATTCAGCTCCAATGTTGGAACAACCAAAATTGCTTTCAGCTTAAAGTATCCCCGTCTTCGTGAAACCATGGATAAGTTTCAAATCGGTCAGAAAACCGGGATTGAAGTTTCCGGCGAGTCGAAAGGTATCCTGAGTTACAAGGCAAAAGATAAAGTTCGTCCGCTCACTCTTTCCAACGTGAGCTTTGGTCAGGGTGTTGCCACGACTGCCCTGCAGATGCTGAGATCTTATGCAGCGATTGCAAATGGCGGGTATCTAATTAAGCCAACTCTTCTTCGGAATGATAAATCTCAACTTGTTCCTGAAAACAGAATTATGTCTCAGGAAACAGCAGAGGCCGTTACGAGAATGCTTGTGGGAGTTGTGAGTGAAGGGACTGGTGATGAAGCAAGAATTCCTCACTATGAAATTGCCGGAAAAACCGGAACCGCCCAGAGAGTTTTCAATGGTGGTTATTCTGGTTATGTAGCAAGCTTCATTGGATTCCCGGTTAACGTGAATAAGAAGTTTGTTGTTCTTACTTATGTTGATCACCCAACTGACAATGGATACTACGGAGGGGCTGTCGCTGCTCCGGTGTTTAAGAAGATTACCCAGTACATTCTCTATAAGAAAAAAGATTTCGCTCAGTTTGCAAGATACGACGAAAAGTCCAACAAAGTTAACCTGGATGAAGTTCATAGCACCCAGGCTTCAGTCACTAAAACTTTTGCACCTGGGTTCATGCCGAATTTTGTGGGAATGGATAAACAGAGTGCCCTGGTACTCGCCGAAGAAAGAAATCTCGAGCTTCAGATAAACGGTTTCGGTGTTGTAAAAACGCAGTCAGTCGTGCCGGGTACTGCTCTCTCGGGAGTGACGAATATCAGACTCACTTTCGAAGCGCCGACGTATGTTGAATGAAAAAAATCTTGGTAAAATTCTAGGCGCTCAACTCCCATCGTTGAAAATCACAGATATTCATTGGAAAGTTCAGGATTGTAACGCCGAAGCCGTTCTCTTCTATCGGATTGGTGAAACGGAAGAGGCACGTCGTGCTTTTGAGCAAAGAATAAAGTCCGCGAAGTTTGCATGGCTGATCACAAACACGTCTCACCACGATCTCCCGCAAAATTCCTCAGTCATAGAAGAATCCCGCTGGCCGCAAATTCAAAAATCAATTCTCGATATACTCTATCCGAATCCATCAATAAAAATGATCGGCATCACTGGCACCAATGGAAAAACCACTACTACTGACCTCATTCTTCAGCTTGGCCATTTCGCCGGCAAGAAAGGAATTTCAATCGGAACACTCGGTGTCCGTGAATATCAGAAACAGGTTCTGGATTTTGGGCTCACCTCACCCAGTCTGATTGATCTCAGGAAGTTTCTCGCTGGCCATGGTAAGGGAAAAGATTTTTGCGTGATGGAGGCAAGCTCACACGCCCTGGTTCAGGAAAGGCTTTTTGGAATTGAGTTTGATGGCGCTGGCTGGCTTTCATTTTCCCAGGATCACCTGGACTATCACAAAACGATGGATGCTTATTTTGAAGCGAAGTCACTTATCTTCCACCAACTGAAACCCGGAGCGCATTTATATATTCCGGCATCACAGGAAGATTTAGCCAAGAAACTTAAAGGTCCGGTGAAGAAAGCTCCCGGAATTTCGGAAAAACTTCCTTTGTTTTTCAGCACGCAATTTAATCGGGACAATCTGGAAGTGGCTCACGCCTTAGTCGAAGAAGTACTCCAAATTAAGGTTAAGGTTGATTTCAACCAGCTTCATTCTCCTGACGGAAGATTCTACATTCGTAATTACAAAAACAGTTTTCTGGTAGTGGATTTTGCTCACACACCGGATGCGCTACTCAATATCTGCCGGGGAATCAGGACTTCTTTTCCGGGATATAAACTTAAAGTTCTTTTTGGCTGCGGTGGTGATCGTGACCGTACGAAGCGTCCGCTCATGGGATCAGTGGTTGATGCGTGGGCCGATATTGCTTACGTCACCAGTGATAATCCCCGGACAGAAGATCCGGAAATGATCATCGACGACATTCTGAAGGGTTTTAAGAAAATAATTCCGAGAAAGATTGTCGACCGTAGGGAAGCAGTCAGGATTGCTTTTTCCGAATTAAATGAAAAAGAAGTGCTTCTTTTCGCGGGAAAGGGCCATGAAGACTATATACTCATAAACGGAATCAAATACCCCTACAGCGACATCAAAGAAGTCGACGATTTTGTGAGAAGGAACTCGCCATGATCAGCCTTAAACATTTTTCCAAGTGCCCATCTGTTCTGAGGCAACCATCACGCCTGAACGGATCGATGCCTTTTTGCATGGACACCAGAAAATATAAGCACCCATCTGTCTTCGTCGCCATTCCGGGTGCCAAGGTTAATCCTCTCGATATCATCAATTCACTTCTTGACCAGGGATGCCCGGTTGTCGTGTATCAGAAAAATCCTGAGAACGATGAAAAGGCCTACGCCCTTTCCGCAAAATATAAAACAACTGAGTTTATTCCCGTCACTGATTCGGTGGCTTTTCTTCAGGAGTACTCGCATCACCATATTGTGGAATGGAAGTCTCTTAATCCCAAAAATATTGTATTTGCGATCTCGGGTTCAAATGGGAAGACCACTCACAAGGAAATGCTCTCGCATATTCTGAGTTCTGTATTCCCCGGAAAAGTGACATGGACCGAGAAGAATAACAACAATCACCTCGGCGTTCCGCTCACCTTGTTTCAGGTCTCGAGTGAAATGAATTTCCTGGTACTAGAGCTTGGCAGTAATCATCCTGGTGAGATTAAATTTCTTTGCGATATAGCTGTTCCCAATGCCGGCCTCACCACGAATATCGGTGCCACTCATCTTGAGTTTTTTGGAACCGAGAAAGAAGTATTTCTGGAAGAAGGACTTCTTTACCATGCAGTGAAAAACGAAACGAATGGTAATGGTTTCTACCTCATCAATAAGGATGATCCATTTCTCAAATCTTTTGGGAAAACAGCTGGATCTGTTTCCTATGGTGAAGCAGCTGATGCTGAAGCGAAAATCAGTTTTCTTGAAAACGGTGCCAGCATTCAGTACAAGGGTAAGACTCTCACCGCGAAAAATGACAACATCACCGGTCGTCACAACAAATTGAATCTCATTACATGCCTTTTCATCGCTTCTCATTTTTATCCTGAACGTGAAGCAAAACTCATTGAGGCCGCAACATCCTTTAAGCCGACGGCGAATCGTTCTCAGTGGATGAGTTATGAAGGAAAGGAAGTTTTCCTTGATGCTTACAATGCCAATCCTTCTTCTGTGAAGGCAGCTCTCCTTGGTTTCAAGGAGAGTCTGAAAGCTAAGGCCATGAGCTTAAACGACGCCTGTGTTGTTCTTGGTGATATGTATGAACTTGGTGAAAACACTCCCGCTTATCACGAAGAAATCGGTCGCTATGTTAAGGAGCTTGGTTTTACTCACGCCTATTTCATTGGTCGCTTTTCAAATTTCTACAAGAACGGTTTTCCCGAAGGCAATTCACGTGAGGGAAGTGCTCAGTTCAAGGATGAGTACCGCAGTCAGTGCTTAAAGCAGTACGCGATTCATTTCATCAAAGGGTCTCGTGGAGTTCAGCTCGAGACGCTCTTAGATCTGAAGGTCAGTGTTCACTGACCTAATTCAAGCTTTCAGGTTTATTTAGGACCCCGCGCTCTTTACAATGGGGTTCACTATTCGCTATAACTTAAGGTTATCTTTTTTGAAGGGATAAACATGCTGTATCATTGGCTTTACCCGATGAGTCAATCAAGCCATGTGCTTAATATTTTTAAGTACATTACTTTTCGATCGTTCCTGGCATTC
Organism: Bacteriovoracaceae bacterium; assembly: GCA_046595005.1. GTDB lineage: Bacteria > Bdellovibrionota > Bacteriovoracia > Bacteriovoracales > Bacteriovoracaceae > Peredibacter. Next base: position 71,345 of record JBKJPL010000044.1, read on the forward strand.
CTGATTGCGACTGTTGTCTCCATTATTTGGGGAAAGTATTTCATCGCGTATATGAAAGTTCGCCAGTTCGGACAAATTATCCGTGATGATGGACCAGAATCTCATAAGAAGAAGAGGGGCACGCCGACTTTTGGTGGGGTGTTCATTCTGGGAAGTGCCGTGTTGGCCTGTGCTATCTGCGGAAACTTCGTTTCGTTTCCCTTTCTCATCACTTTATTCGTTACCATTTCCTTTTTCTTCCTCGGTGGACTCGATGACTATTTAAAAATCCTGAAGAAAAACACGAAGGGTGTGAGTGCCAGACAAAAACTTGCCTGGCAATTTCTCACAGCTCTTCTTGCTGCATTCGTCATGATCAAGTTTAATGTCACTGATTCAAAACTCTACTTCCCGTTCCTGAAAGATTCTTTGATTGATCTCGGTTGGTGGTATATTCCGTTTGCTGCTTTCGTTATCGTAGGATCATCGAATGCCTTGAATCTCACAGATGGTCTTGATGGACTGGCGATCGGTCCCACAATTATTTCAGCTGCAACTCTCGGTATGCTCGCTTACGTTTCAGGCCACGTTGAAATGTCTGAATATCTTTTCATTCCGCATGTACCGGATGTCGGTGAGCTTCTTGTTCTATCCGGTGCTCTTATCGGAGCGGGTGTAGGCTTTCTCTGGTACAACGCTTACCCGGCGGAGATTTTTATGGGTGACGTTGGCTCTCTTTCACTCGGCGGATGCCTCGGAACAATTGCAGTACTTACAAAGAACGAATTTCTTTTCGTCCTCATCGGCGGAATTTTTGTTATCGAAGCAGTATCGGTGATTCTCCAGGTGGCATCTTTTAAAACCCGCGGAAAGCGGATTTTTAAAATGGCGCCGATTCATCATCACTTCGAATTATTAGGATGGCCTGAAACTAAGGTCATCGTGCGTTTTTGGATTGTGAGCTTGATCTTTGCGATCCTTGCTCTAGCTACATTGAAATTGAGATAAGGAGTCCCCATGGAACAGTATAAAGGTAAGAAGGTTTTGGTCGTCGGTCTTGGTAAGACCGGATTCGCACTGATCCATCTTTTCACTCAGCTTGGATGTGATATCAAAGTCACAGATATCAAGCCAATCTTCGATCTGAATAAGCAGGTGAAGCGCCTGAAAAAGATTTCTCCGACACCATCGATGACACTCGGTGAGCACAAGGATGAGGATTTTATCGAGGCTGACCTAATTGTTTATTCTTCAAACGTTGATCCGAATCTTCCCCAGATCCGTGTAGCTCGTGAGCACGGAAGAAAAGTTTATTCAGACTTTGCTTTTGCCTATGATAACTGCAAAAAGCCTGTGATCGCCGTTTGTGGATCTCATGGCCGTACGATCACTTCTCACATGATTGGATTTACTCTTAAAGTTGATAAGAAAAACGTGTTTGTCGGTGGAACATCTGACGAGCCATTCATTAACTATCTCTCGCTCCCTAACCGTGACGAGATTGATTACGTTGTTGTGGAAGTTTCTCCGCAGCAGCTCCAGACAATCGATAACTTTAAGCCGGTACTCGCTGTTTATCCTAATCTTGAAGAGAAAAACCTCATGGGTCGCTTCAAGTCTTCAGCAGAATATCTTGATACCGCTCTCAAGGTTGCCCGCAACCTTGGTCCGGAAAACTACCTCGTAGTAAATTTCGATAAACTGGCATCAAACTCAGTTCTTCGTTCTGCTCAGGCACAGACTTTTTGGTATTCACGAAAGTCATTCGTCACTATGGGTGTGATCGCTGAAATTCAGGGAACTCATTTCCATGACAAGCGCATTCACTCAAACATTCACTACCACTCCGAGTTTAAAGTCACTGATATGAGAATTGTAGGTGTTAATAACCGCGAGAATCTCATGGCGGCGATGACTGCTTGTAAGGCCCTCAAAGTTTCAGATGCTTCTATTCAGCATTGTATTGAGAAATTCCCTGGTATTCCTCATCGTCTCGAATTCGTTGTTGAGAAGAACGGCGTTCGTTTTTACAACGATTCTAAATCTGAGACGATGGATGAGCTCAAGGTTTCACTTGAAGCATTCAAGGATCCGGTCATTCTCATCGCTGGTGGCAAGGAAATCGAAGGCATTCCTTTTGATAAGTATGCCAATATCATCCGTGAGAAAGTTCGCGTGCTCGTTCTCGTGGGCGAAGTGAAAGAAACCATGAACCGTGTTCTTGGTGATGTCACCCAGACTTATCTCGTGGGTTCGTTCGATGAAGCTGTGTTGCTCGCCTATCAGAAGTCGAGAACTGGCGACACGGTTCTTCTCTGTCCAGGAAACGACAGCACTGATGTCTTCCGGGATTTTGAGGAAAAAGGTAATTACTATAAAAAGTTAATTTTCCAGCTCTAAGATTTTCACCAGGGCCCGCAAGTGCGGGCCTTTTTTTTTACCAAAAATACTTAATCGTATTACACTGAAAGAAACCCTACTTTTGGTGACTTATGACCGATCAAAATAGCAGACTAGAAAAGTTAACTACCTACTTCATGATCAATGTATTCTTCCTCGTGCTTTTCGGGGTGATTATGGTGTTTTCTGCGAGCTATATGCACGCAACAGAGAACATGGGGTCGAGTTACTTCTTCCTCACCAAACAATTGATCTTCATCCTGTTGGGTCTCGTCGTGGCCTATGTTTTCTCAAAGCTCAAAATCATTTATCTCTATAAACATTCGTACAAGATCAACGCACTCTTTTGCGTGCTCGTGACACTGACTCTTGTTCCTGGTCTTAGTGTTGTGATCAAGGGTTCTCGCCGTTGGTTAAATCTTGGCTTCATGAATCTCCAGCCAGGAGAATTTCTGAAATATACACTGATGCTTGCCGCGATCAGATACTTTGAGAATTTTAATACTTATACGCCAAAGCAGCGTGCGATCTATCTTTCGGGTCTTATGTATCCGCTGGCAGTTTTTGTTCTTCAGCCTGACTTCGGAACATTCTTTATCTCGGCAATGATCATTGGATTCATTTGTTTCCTAAGTGCCTTCCCAAGAAAATACTTCTACTCGTTTGTAGTTCTGGGTTTTGTCAGTGCCGCCATGATCATGGTTGCAGCTCCTTATCGTATGAAACGTCTTCTCGCTTTCCTCGATCCATGGGCCGATCCCCGTGGTTCAGGATTTCAGATTATTCAGTCATTCCTCGCTTTCGCCAATGGATCTTTTTTCGGGCAGGGGCTCGGAAACTCAAATGAAAAATTATTTTATCTTCCTGAGGCCTATAACGATTTTATTTTCTCTGTAGTAGGTGAAGAGCTAGGATTTATCGGAGTTTTTGTTACTGCTCTCATGTTTGTAAGCTTCATCTTTATCGGATTTAAAATAGCACTCTCACTTAAATCACGAGTGGGCGGGATCTTGGTTTCTTCCATCGTGTTTGCTATCGGATTCCAGGCCTTCCTGAATATGGGAGTGGTATTGGGTGTTCTTCCAACCAAGGGCCTCAATCTTCCCTTCATCAGCTACGGCGGTTCTTCAATGGTCGCAAACCTTGCGGCCTTGGGTCTGGTCTTTGCCTGTATGAGAATTCACCCTAGTGATGTGAAAGCAGTCAAAGAGAAAGGCAAGCAATCACCAGTGCGCGCACTTAAGAGCGCATTCACAAATTAATCTATGAAATACGCAGTACTGGTGGCCGGCGGAACCGGCGGACATATTAATGCAGCTCTTGCAGTTGGCGAGGCACTCAAAGATGAGGGCTATGAAATTTCTTATCTCACGGGTAAGCGCGCGCTTGATTACAAGCTCTTTCAAGGTCTGCAAGTCAGGAACCTGGATTCCAAACCGCTTCGAACCAAGAACCCATTCGAACTCGCGAAAAATCTGATCTTGAATTTGTTGAGCTTTCTTTCTATCTTTTTTGCTTTCATGAAGAAGCGCCCTGATTTTATTGTTGGCGCTGGTGGATATGTCTGCGGGCCCACACTTCTCGCAGGCTACATGCAGGGAATTCCTGTTTTCATCATTGAGCAGAATGCAGTGATGGGACTAACGAACAAGATTCTTGGATGGATCTCCGGAAGAATTTTTGTTCACTTCACAGAAACTCAGGGGCTTTCCGCAAAGTTAAGAACTAAAGTGCGTGTTGTTGGTAACCCAACAAGAAAATCTATCCAGCCGGTTCCTGTCAAAAGACTCGAAGGGCCGCTCAAAGTTCTCGTTTTCGGGGGTAGCCTCGGTGCCAGTCAGATTAATGATGTGATTTTCGACATTGTAAAAAATTCCCCTTTTCATGAGCTTTCGATTCATCATCAGATTGGATTCAGCTCGATGCCAGAGGGACTTCATTCTTCAATTGATTATGTACCGATGAGCTATATTGATAATATGCAGAAGGAATATGAGTGGTGTGACGTAATCATTGCCCGCTCCGGAGCTTCAACTGTTTCTGAACTCGCGATCATTAAAAAGCCCGTTTTGATTATTCCTTTTCCGCAGGCAACGGATAATCATCAATGGTTCAACGCGGAAATTTTCCGCAGAGAATCTGATTTCAGCGTGGAAGTCCTTGATCCTAAGATCCCGCACGCGGACGCAGTGAAAAGAGTCACGGAATTCCTGAGACAAGCCCATGCTGGTAAGCTTAGACTGACAAAGAACCCTGGGGCAGGAAACACAACCTGTGATCAGGTCCTGAAGGAGATTCGGGCCTATGTTGGGATGGCTTAATACAACGAGACTTCATTTTATAGGTATTGGCGGTATCGGCATGAGCGGTATCGCGGAAGTTCTTCTCGATCTCGGTTACAAAGTCAGCGGTTCTGATCTCAACACATCACCTGTCACAGACAATCTTGCTAAAAAAGGCGCCATCATTCACAAGGGCCACTCTGCAACTCATGTTGATGGAGTAGATATTGTTATTTACAGTTCGGCCATCGATTCAAGAAATCCTGAGTGTCAGCGTGCTCTGGAACTTCATATACCGATGATCAGACGGGCAGAGATGCTCGCAGAACTTATGCGGTTAAAGTTTGGAATTGCTGTCGCTGGATCTCACGGCAAAACGACAACCACCAGTTTAGTCGCAACGATCTTCCAGGAAGCTAATCTCGATGCCACCCATATTATCGGTGGAATCGTGAGCAATCTCGGCGGTAACGCGAGAATGGGTGAAGGAAAGTATCTCATCGCCGAAGCTGATGAATCAGACGGAAGTTTTCTGCAGCTGTCTCCGATCATGGCGGCCGTAACAAATATTGATGATGATCATCTTGATCACTACGGTACCAAAGAAAAGATTGTGGATGCATTCGTGGAATTTGTGAATAAGCTCCCTTTTTACGGAAGAGCAGTTCTCAATGCAAATGATCCGGTTTCAAAATCAATCATAGAAAGAGTGAAGCGACCGCTGGTTTGGTACGGAATGAATACAGAAGCTGATTATGTGGCTTCAGAAATTTCTTATTCCGCTAAAGGTACTGTCTTTAAGCTTTCCCATGAGGGAAAGTCTGTCGGCAAAGTTGAGACTCATCTTATCGGTGCTCATAATGTTGCCAATACCCTGGCCGCAATTGCTATTTCACATGAAGCGGAAATTGACTGGAAACTTATTCTCTCGGGACTTCTGAAGTTCAAGGGAGTCGGAAGGCGTCTGGAAAAAATCTACGAAAAGGGTAACTTCCTGGTGATTGATGATTACGGTCATCACCCGACAGAAGTTGCAGCGACAATCAAAGCACTCAAGGGTGTTGATAACCGGAAACTCACAGTTGTATTTGAACCGCACCGTTTTACCCGCACACAAAATTTCTGGAAAGAGTTCCAGGATTGTTTTGCTGGTGCAGATGAAATCTATGTTGCCCCCATCTATGCCGCGAGTGAAGCTCCCATCTACGGAATTACTTCTGAGAAACTGGTGGAAGAGATGAAGGCTAAGGGGATTAAAGCATCCTTCATCTCCCAGCTTGATGATATGAAACCGTTACTCGCAGATAGAAAATCAAATGACGGAATTTTTCTTACCCTCGGCGCTGGGGCCATTTCCAAAAAGGCCCGCGAACTGGTTAAAGCTTTGTGATTTTAGAGGAATTGAGAAACATTCCTGGGCTTGAGATAAAAGAGAATTGTGACCTCACTGGCTTCACAACCATGCGCCTTCATTCCCGTGGTGACCTGATTGAAATACTCGAAGTTGAAGCTCTTCGAAAACTCCTGCCCATACTGAATAGAGAACAGATTCCGTATCTCCTTCTGGGATGGGGAGCAAACCAGCTTCTTCCTTCAAAAGTCCCCGGGGTCGTTATTCATTTGAAGATGCCTCACATTCTTCCGGATGAACTGCGTCCCGAATATAATCTTCCCGCATCGGTCAGTCTCAATCAGCTCACTTCTCTCGCTCTGAAATTTGGTCTCAAAGGCTGGGAAGTGTTCACTGGAATTCCGGCAAGTCTTGGTGGCGCCATTTACATGAATGCCGGGACCAATATCGGCGAAATCGGAAAACTCATCAGGCAGGTCACATTAGTAACAAAAGATGGTGAGCTTCGGACGGAGTCGATAACAGATAAAAGTTTTTCCTATCGGAAGAATCATTTCGTAAAACCTGGTGAAGTTATCGTCGGAACAGTGATCGCTCATCAGGGAACTGATCAGAACATCGGTCAGAAGATTAAGGAATATCTCGAATATCGAAAAAAGACCCAGCCACTTGCTACCCGGAATTGCGGATGTGTTTTTAAAAATCCTCTTCCACTATTGCCAGCTGGAAAACTGATTGATCTGCTCGGTTTGAAAGATCTGCAGATTGGTGATCTTCGAATCAGTCCGAAACACGGGAACTTCATGGAGAATACCGGAAAAGCAGATTGGGATCAGTTTTCATCTATTCTTTCGATCATTCAGTTCGAGATGGACCATTGGTATGGAATTGAGTTTGAACTGGAAGTAAAAATCCCCTATCATTAATCCATGTGGTCAATCATTTTGGTATCATTCCTGATTCCTGCGAGCGTTTACGCTGCTAATCCCGAGTCTTTCACCCAGAAAGATGTGAAGTATCGTACTTACATTGGTGAGTGTCCGTCGAAGTCCTCCGGGATGTTCGGGATCATCGTCATGAAAGAGTTCGAGAAGAATCACTCTTTGAAGGACGTGAAAGAGAAGATTCTTAAGGAAAAGCTCGATGAGAAGTTCTTTCTCTCAGATTATCGGATTTCCTATAATCCAGTGATTAAGACGCTGAAGATCCGCCTCAGTTGTCCTGAACCGCTTGCAAAAGTTCAGGTCTATAAATCAAACGGCGAAGAACATTACTCCGCCATCCTGGGTGACAACTCGAAACTGTATGAGCCTCAGTATGAGAATCTCATGAAGGTTGAGAAAAAAATTCGTCAGAATCTTCCGCTTCTAGCACTCACAATGAAACAGATTGAGCAGGATGCCCCTACGAATCTGGCCCGTTTTATCAAGGCAATGGACCCGGATCTGCGTAGGACCATTTCAGAAATGTTCCTCAATAAGAACAATGACCTCACGATTGTTTTCTCCCTCGGTGGAAAAGCAACGAGTGTGTTCATGGGGGCAGATTTGTGGGAAGAAAAACTTACAAAGCTTTCGAAAATTGTTGGCTTCGTTAAAGAAAGTAAGCGCTATCCTTCGAGCATCAACCTCGTTAATGCCAAAAAGGTTGTTGTAAAGTTTTCGGACAAAATTTAGAATGAAATCAGGGCTATAAGCCCGGATATTTTCAGCAGAATGATTCTGCTGTTTCTGGAGAAGGGAATCTCATGACAACTAAAAGTGTAATTGTCGCTTTGGACATCGGGACCACGAAGGTCTGCACTCTTATTGCCCAAAAAACTTCCAAAGGTATAGACATTCTCGGTGTGGGATCTCATCCAAGCAATGGCCTGAAAAAAGGTTCCGTTGTTAATATCGAGAAGACTGTTGAATCAATCAGCAAATCGATTGAAGAAGCAAAACTCATGGCGGGAATCGAAGATCTCGAATCTGCCACTGTAGGAATTGCAGGCAATCACATCTTCTGCTTCAACTCTTCCGGAGTTGTGCCGGTTAAGAATAAAGAAATTAATCAATCTGATGTTGATCGCGTGATCGAAGCTGCCAAAGCAGTTCTCATTCCTTCTGATCGTGAAATCCTTCATGTAATTCCGCAGGAATTTAAAGTTGATAACACTGCCGGAATTAAAAATCCGGTTGGCATGTGTGGATCACGTCTTGAAGTGAATGTTCACATCGTGACTGGAAAAACTCCTCTGATCCAGAATCTAATAAAGTGTGTTGAGCAGGCGGGCCTTGCTGCCAATTCAGTAATCCTTCAGCCGCTCGCTTCTTCGCGCTCTGTACTTTCTCTTGAAGAAAAAGAGCTTGGTGTTGTTCTCATCGATATCGGTGGTGGAACAACTGATATCGCTGTCTGGAAAGAAGGAAGTCTTCTTCACTCTCAGATTATTCCGCTTGGAGGAAATCACTTCACGAACGACCTCGCGGTTGCTCTGAAAATTCCTCACAATGAAGCAGAGAGGATCAAACTGACCAACGGAACGGTGTTGAAAGATAACCAGTCCGCTGATGCATACATCACAGTTCAGGGTCTTTCTGGCACCAAGCCGAGAGAAGTTCCGATGTCCTTTATAGCTGAAATTCTTGGCGCCAGGGCCGAAGAACTCTTCCAGGTTATCCGCGAAGTAATTGTGGAGAAGAACTTGCAGAATGAGATCACGGGAGGCTTCGTCCTCACGGGCGGAGGTGCCTTGATCCGTAATCTTTCTGAACTAGCCGAATACAATTTAGAGAAACCAGTGAAAATCGGCTATCCGATCGCATTTGGTGGAATGACTACGGCCATGCAACATCCGAAATTCTCCACGGTACTTGGACTTCTCCAGGAATCCCGTCACGTATCAGAAGCTGCTACCCGCGAAGAAAAGAACTATGACGAACCAGATATGTTCGACAAACTAGGTAAGTCATTGAAGAATGTATTTAAAGAGATTTTTTAATTTCGGAGGCAACTATGTTTGATATCGCAGATAACGCCAATCTTCCCCTCGGCGCCAAAATCAAAGTTATTGGTGTAGGTGGAGGCGGTTGTAACGCTGTAAATACCATGATCCGATCCGGACTCGTTGGTGTTGAGTACATTGTTGCGAACACTGATTCACAGGCCCTCGCAGCTTCTATGGCCGGAACTAAGATCCAGCTTGGCGGAAATGTCACGAAGGGTCTCGGCGCCGGTGCTAATCCCGAAGTTGGACGTAAGTCTGCAATCGAAGACTATGAGAGACTTTCTGAAGTGATCGAAGGCGCTGATATGGTTTTTGTTACTGCCGGTATGGGCGGTGGAACTGGTACAGGCGCTGCTCCGGTTATTGCGAAGCTTGCTCGTGAAATGGGTGCGCTTACAGTTGGTGTAGTGACGAAGCCTTTTTCTTTCGAAGGAAAAAAGCGCGCTCGCCAGGCCGATGAAGGTATCCGCGCTCTTGAAGAGTGTGTAGATGCTCTTATTTGTATTCCGAACCAGCGTCTCCTTAGTCTCGCTGGTGAAAATCTTTCTCTCATTGATACATTCCGCGCAGCTGATGAAGTTCTTCTGAATGCTGTTCAGGGTATCTCTGACCTCATTAATAATACTGGTCTTATCAATGCTGATTTCGCCGATGTTTCTACTGTAATGAAAGACAAAGGTCTTTCACTCATGGGAACTGGTATTGCGACAGGGACTGAGCGCGCTATCAAGGCAGCTCGTGCTGCTATCAGCTCTCCACTTCTTGAGGACGTATCGATCGAAGGTGCTACTGGCATCATCATCAATATCACTGGTGATAAATCGCTCAGCCTCAATGAAACAAACGCAGCTGTATCTCTTATTATGGAAGCGGCTGATGAGGATGCTGAAATCATCTTCGGAACTGTTATCGATGAGACAATGGGCGAAAACATTAAGATCACTGTTATTGCTACTGGTCTTCGTAATGCGAAGTCTTTCACAGCAGCAACTACAAATAATGGTTATGCCGCTCGGCCGGTCATGACTGAGCCGACACCGGTCATGGAAACATTTCGTACGACCGTAACGGCAGCTCCGGTTGCTACTCCAGTTGCTCCCAAGATGGAACTTCCGGTTGAGGCTCCTGCTGCAACAACTCGTACAGACTACGCAGTGAAATCAGAAATGAGCTTTGATTTTGAACGTGAGGAAGTCGCAGTAAAACCAAAGATCAACTGGGCAGAGAAACTTCAGACTGCTGCTTCTAAGTATGAGTCTCAGAAGGCTTACGAAGCACCAATTCAGACAACTCGCCCGACTGCTGCTCCAGAAAGAACTGAATACACACATATTGAATCAATGGATATGAGACAGGAAGCTCCAACAGCTAACCCTAATCAGAACCGTGATGGTCGTATCAAGTCGATCGCTGAAAAACTCGGGTTCTTTAACTTCGATGAAGATGAGTTTGATACTCCTTCATTCATGAAGAAGACTGAGCGTCACCCTGACTCACAAATCTAAGTATTTTGAAAGGCCCCAAAAGGGGCCTTTTTTTGTTTTATATCAGCCGAGTTCTTTCTTCGATTTCTTAAGCATCTCCAGCACAGTCTCTGCACGCTTCGTAAGTTTATCACCTACTCTTTTCGTGACGTAGATAGGATTACTCGCTGTAACCTTCTTAAGCTTTAATTCCTGAAGCCCTTCCGGAATACATTGAAGTGGAAGTACACCGGCTCCAGCGCCTTCCTGGATAGCATGAATTGCTCCAGCGAGTGTGCCGATATGAACAGTGGAAACCTTCATCGCTTTCTTTACATCGGCGTAAATGCCATGAGCTTTGCACCATGTGGTAAAGAATAATTCCCACCCCGGGAATGTGACGATCCGGATCTGATCATATTTTTTACTGCGGAATGCTTCAAAGAGTTCATCACTCGCGGCCACCATGCCATAGGTTTCGTCAGCAAAGCGCTCAAAGGATAATTCGGGATGAAGCTTTTCACCGACGATAAATCCAAATTCATATTCACCTTCCATGATTCCTTTCGCTACTTGATCAGTCGGAAGAATTCCGATCTTAAACTGAACCTCCGGAAGTTTCGTAATCTCTCCCATGATGTGCTTAAAGTGAGGAGTCCACTGACAGCTCTCGGGCATGGCATAGCTCACTTCTCCACGAAGAATCACTTTCTGATCAGAGAGAAAATTTTCAGTTTCTTCTGCGAGTAAAAGCATCTGTTCAGCATACGGAAGAAGCTGTCTCGCAATAGGCGTGGGAATGATCTCATGGCGAACCCGTTCAAATAAACGCTTCCCCAGGTTCGCCTCAAGCTTACCAATCTGCTGGCTGATCGTGGGTTGGGTCAGGCCCAACTGGCGTGCGGCTTCTGAAAAGCTCTGGAGTTCCATGACTTTGGCAAAGATTCTAAGTGGATAGAGCTCTAGGTTCATAATGTTTCCTTATGATGAGCATACATAACATTAATTTCATCTATATGCGATTTAGCGGTAAAAAGTCCCTACCAAACACACACAAACCTGGGAGGGTTTATGAAACATGTACTTTTAATCGCATCTGTTCTTTTTTCTTTTTCAGCTCTGGCGCGTCCGGAATTAGGAATCGATGCTTTCCGTGACTCTAAACCGCAGACTCGTGAAGTTAGTAAGGCTTCATGCCCGCGGGAAAAACCTCAGAACAGAGTCGCCATGGTAATGAGAACTGAGATCAATGAAAGATTCACACGTTAATAAGGAGGCATTATGAAAAAAATTATTTTATTAGTGATTTTATTTTCTGGAAATGTATTTGCCGGGGAAGTTATCAACTGCACGAATGCGATGAAGACTGATCACACCTATCGCCTACAGGAACTGAGTTCAGGAGATTATCAGCTGACAGTGAAGAAGATTGTAACAGATACCAATTCATGCCAGAGCCGCTGGGGCTGCGACACTGAGGGAAAGATAGTTTATACAGATCGACTCAAGGCGACTGACTATCAGGGAGTCATGTATTTTGAGAGCAAAAAGACTACTGTGAATATGGAGTATATGGACGAGGTTGATTATACTTATACTTCAGTCTCGAATGACCGCTTTGTTACCAGATCAGAAACTTTAAACTGTGAGATCGAATAAGATGAAAACGATTATAATTTCAGCTTTACTTGCACTGAACAGTATCACTGCTGAAGCGTCCTTTAACCGCCTCTGGGTGGGAATGAAAAAGAAGGATGTAACAGCTGCGCAATTCCTGAATGGACTTAATCAAACTTTTTTCCGGGATACTATTGTAGTTGGCAAGGGACGAGGCCTTCTTTCTTATCAGCCGTATATTACAAGAATGGAAGCTCATGTCCCGGATGAGCTCGCACTTGTGGTTTATGAGAGTGAGGAAAAATATCGCACTATCAGAAGCACACCTGAAGGTGAACGATACAGTGCTGCTCACTGGAATTTCTTTGAGAAGGATGTTTCTAAAAGCACAGTCTCAGTTCAATTTGCAGGCGTGCTGACCATAGGGGCGGCATACGAACTGAAGCCTGATTACAACTGGGAAGAAGGTAATACCTTAGTGACAATCTATGAGACAGGAAACAATCCAGATCTCAAAAAACTGGCCAGTCTTTTCGGTAACAGAATAAATGAACCGGGAATTAAAAACTCAATCCTCCTGGTTACCGAGAAATGGCTTATTGAATATGCCTCTTTCGGGAAAGAGAGTGTTGCTTTCAAAGACTTAGGGAAGAAACTTGAAAGAGCTTTTCTGCCGCAGAAGAAGCTTCAGGATTTAAAAGGTCCCGTTGGATCGGGTGAAGGTGTAAACTTCCAGATATGAAGATCAAAGATGCCAATATCAAACAGATCCTGGAAGACCATGCCTTCGAGGTTAACCGCGGTCTGAATGATTACATTGATCTCTTTGGCTTTCCCTTTGTGAATTCTCTTAAGGCACTCAAGCACATGAACCACTGGCTTGACGCCGGTGCAGGTGAAGGTAAGGCGATCCGGGAATATTTACTGGCGAGTTCCAAGCAGGAAATCTTCACTACTGCCGTCACATTGAAAATGTCCTCGAGCATTTCTTCGAGCACTCATAAGACAATCGTAAATTATGTCGAAGACCTGAATCAGGATTCGGTAAGGGCGTGTGACATCATTACTGATGTTGAGGGTGGTATGCAGTTCACAGAAACCCCGGATCTACTTCTTAAGAAATATTTTTTATGGCTGAAGCCTCAGGGAAAACTTTTTCTCTATCTGAAGCCGGGAACAACCTGGATCGAAAGAGGAAATGTGCAAATTCCATTTCATGAATGGGTGCGATCAATTCCCGGGCTTCTTTTCTCAGACGGTTCTGTACCTGAAGCATTCGGGATAATGAAAGAAGAGAAGTCTCATGCATTTCCGAGACTAAAACTCATCGAGACAAAATTTGAAGGTGAACTGATACGTAAGTTTAAAGAGATGTAGTAGCGAATTTGGCTTTTATCTTTTCCATTTGTTCCTGCATGGCGAAGACAACCAGATAAGTTTCGATAAGATCATGGTCGACATTGATCTTATAATGAGTTTCCACATAAGTCGGAAGCTCTTCTTTTTCAAAAATCTCCTTTTTCAGATCATATACTCTGACTCCATGCTCGGGGTCCTGAGTGGAAGTTTTCACTGTCATGACTTCTTCCCACTGATGATTCATGACCAGGGGTAGATGCTCACGACAAAAGTGGAGTGACTTAAAAGGCTTGATACAGCTTTGGCAGAAGATTTTATCGCAGATTCCGCAGGTCACTTCACCTGGTTCTTCCGGATGATTCGGACAGAAGAGCTCTGCCCTTCTCGCCTTTATTTTCTGAACTTCCTTCAGGCGTTCAACAATAGCTGGATGAAATTCTGAATTAATTGGTGGTGCTGAAGACTCAACAGCTTTTTCTTTCTTCTGGTCTTTAATCAATCGATAAATGAAAAATCCGAAGACTCCGAGAATAAGTATCAGAAGGAGATTGGTGATCACGATTAAGATGAGTGTTGTATTTTCCATACTCAGTACAGATGCACTTCCGTCACAGGCTTATATCCCAGGAAGTTGTTATAAAACTGTCTGGTGGATATTTTAAGCTGATCCTTGAAATAAGTCTCTTCCCGGGTGTGAAGATCATTTCTGATCTGTTGCAGGAGCTTCTTGGTGAGGTTTTCTTTCCATTCTTCAGCAATCAGCGGAAGACCGACATTGGAAATCTGGAGGAGTCCGGAAGTCTTGTGGTAAGAGATGAAGACTGCACCTTGAGTGGCCATTTTCCGGCGTTGAGAAATCTGAGTCTTCTCAATTTCAAGATGCTTTCCATGAATGAGCCGCGGCTCTTTGTGTTCATGCTTGTGGATTTTAATCATGTCATCGCCGAAGATTATTTCCTGGTAGTTGTAGAAAACTGCCGTATTTATTTCGGGATAAGTTGCATCGATCCATTCACGATGCTTTTTCAGCATGTAGGACTCACCATGAATCGGGAAATAGTAGTCAGGCTTAAATTCTTTCAGGAGAAGACTCAAGTCTTCTTTACCGGGATGTCCTGACGCGTGAATCAGGTGATCACTGGCGGTGACGATTTCCGCGCCGAACTCAGTCAGTTTATTATAGATGCGATAAATTTTCTTCTCATTACCCGGTATGACTTTTGAACTGAATACAATGAGATCCCCTGGACCAGGCTTGAAGGTACTGTCCTCGCCGAAGCTGAAGCGTCTCAAGGCTGAGAGAAAATCACCCTGACATCCCGAAAGGAAAATAAGCATTTTCCCTTTCTCACCCTTCACCTGTGATGGATCCGAAAACTCATCAGGACTCAAAGTCGCGTGCCCGGTTTCAAAGCCAGCTTCCATATATGTTTTAATCGAACGACCCATGAGAACAATTTTTCTGCCTGATGCTTTGGCCATATGGGCGATCGTGTTCATGCGATGAACGTTCGACGCAAAAAGAGTGAGATAAATTCTGTTTTCGGGACGATTCAGAAGGGCCTCAAGATCATCTTTGAGCTCGAGTTCTGAAGTGGTTTTTCCATCATAGATCACATTCGTTGAATCCATGAAGAAGGCCGTATACTTGCATTCGCCGAGCTTCTGTTTGATTCTCGGGAAATCCATCGGAGCTTCATGTTTTGAGGTCAGATCAACTTTGAAGTCTGAAATATAAAGTGCGCCCCAGGTGCGGTCTTTGGATCTCACGATCATGCCGCTGGTTTCCGGGATCGAATGATTTACATGCACCGGAGAAATATCCACTTCATCAAAGATCAAGTCATCGGTCGTATTATATAGCTGGTACTTCAGAGTGACCGGGAATTCCTGAAGCTTTTTCTGAATGAGATGAAGTGTAAAGTTGGTGACGTAGACAGTGATGTGAGGAAATTGCTGGAGGAGCTGGCCCAATCCACCAATGTGATCTTCGTGCCCGTGAGTAATGATAATATTTTTGATCCGGGAACCATCGAGAGTCGAAAAGTCCGGTACGAGATAATTGATGTCGAAACATTCTTCGTAGGGGAAAAGCATCCCGCAATCAATAATTATGTCCTCACTCTGTGTACGAATGAGAGTCATGTTAGAGCCGATCTCTTCGACCCCACCTAATGGCATTACACTAAAATATTTATTCTTCAACTAGATCGCCCTTGTTACTTCGGCGTGTGCTTCTGTATCAAGAAGCTCCTTAATTCTAGCAGAGAGAATGAGAGAGGCAACATCGGTCTCTTCACCGACAGTGAAATCTGCGTACTGACGTTGAGGGTCGAGATATTTTTGATACATTGGTCTCACTGTATCATAGTACTGAGCGATGACAGATTCGAGTGAGCGACCGCGCTCTTTTACGTCACGGTGAAGGCGACGCGTGAAGCGAATATCAGAATCCACATGCAGGTAACATTTGATGTCGAGCATGTTGCGTATTTCTTGATCGTAGAGAGCAAAGATTCCCTCAAAGAGAACAACTTTGCATGGCCCGAGCGTCTCATAAGCACCAGTTCTGCCTGATGTAGAGAAATCATAAATGGGACATTCGATGGAATTTCCAGCTTTCAGGTCACGGAGATGCTGTCTCAGGAGATCCCAGTCGAAGGCATTGGGATGATCGAAGTTTGGTTTTCCGGCATTCGTATGAACATCGTGAGGTAGTTCATTCAGGTAATAAGAATCCATGTGGAGGAGAAGTGATTGAGCACTGTTAATGCCCTTCATGACTTTTTTGGCAAAGGTGGTTTTACCCGAACCTGAGCCGCCAGCAATACCCACGAGAAATATCTTCTGCATGGATGGTTCTTCTAGCAAAATCATCCCCTGTCCGTCAAAGAAAGCCGGTGCTTTGTAAATTTTTTAGCCTCTCAAATGCCTTCAAGTGCGCTATAAGACCCCGGCATGAATACATTCTGGATTGTGACTCTATTTCACGCTCAAATGAGGCCGGAAGACTGGCCTTCGCTGCAGGATCTTGCCGTGTCGGATTTTAATGCCCAGGGGATTGAAGAATTCTCACTGGATGAACCGGAAGTGGACCGTATCCTCGGAGATCGTTCTTATTCCGGTGGTGATCTACCGCAAGATGTTCTCGATGAAGTGGAAGGTGTTGTAAAAAACGGTCCGGTAACGGTCAGATATTTTTTTGAAATTGAAAGTGATGCCCGTGGTTTTCATCAGGAAGTGTGTAAGCGTGTTCTTGGTGAAGTTCAGGTGGATGAGTGTCCGGTCGAGGATTGGAATGCTGAATGGAAGAAGCATTACGCGCCGATTGTAGTGAATGACAAGCTCACAGTTGTTCCCTCGTGGCAGACGGATTTTAAAATTCACTCTGGTGAAAGAATTCTCATTAATCCCGGAATGGGCTTTGGTACCGGAAGCCATGAAACGACTTTCTTGTGTCTTAAGCTTTTTACCGAGGAAGTTTCCGGAACACTTAAAGATGTTCTCGATTTTGGATCTGGGTCGGGAATTCTTGGATTAGCTGCGCTCAGGTTTAATCCTGATTGCAGGGTGGATTTTTATGATATCGATCCCGAGGCCAACGAGAATTGTTTTCAGAACGCTGAGATCAACTCATTGTCCGACCGGAAGTTCAGATTACTTCTCCCGGAAGTGAGAAACCTTCTTCAGCCTCAATACGATATTGTTTTCGCTAATATCCTGGAGAATATTCTCCTGGAAGAAAAAGATTATCTCATAAGCGTTGTTAAGCCAGGTGGAACACTTATTTTATCCGGACTTCTTCGCCACCAGTCGGCGGTGATCATTTCAACTTACAAAGATTCTCTCACTTTCGTGAAAGAAGTGACTAAGGGCGACTGGTCGGCCCTCCTCTTCCGGAGAAATCCATGAGAGCGGCATATTTGAAGGAGCTTGGGCCTCAGGATCAATACATACTTACCGGTGACCTTCTCCATCACTTAGTGAATGTCATTCGTATTGAGAAAGATGAAGAGATTCTTCTTTTAAATGGCAATGGCTATTCGGTCAAAACATCAATTATAGAAATCACAAAAAAATCTCTTACTCTTAAGCGCATCAGCGAAAATAGATCTGAACGAAATTCGGTCATCGACGTTGTAATCGGTGTTCCTAAAAAAGACGCTCTGGAGCTTTGTCTGAAACAGGCAGTGGAGCTGGGATTTAGAAAAATCTTCCTCGTTCGCAGTGATTATTCCCAGACGCGGGTGCCGGAGACAGAAAGAGTCATGTCGCTGCTCATTTCGGCCCTTGAACAGTCTAATTCCGCGTTTCTCCCAACTGTGTCAGAATCGACCTGGGAACAACTTCGCTGGAACGATTATGGTACGGTTGTTCTCCTCGACTCTCAGGAAGGAAAGGCCGGAAAATCAACTCAAGCTTCCTCTCACAATCTCCTGATTATAGGGCCTGAGGGCGGTTTCTCTCCGAAAGAACTCGATTTTATTCGTGAACAAAAGAATGTTGAATCAATTCTTCTTCCTACACCAATTTTGAGAACGCCCACTGCTCTCGCGGCAGGTGCTGGAATCCTGCTACAAAGATTGATGACTTGATTCTTTTATGACAGAATTTTTCAAAGCTCAGCAAAGGTAAATAATGAATCTCGAAAATCTTCCTTCTTCCAAGACAAAAACCCCTTCGGCAGATTTTGATCTTGATGAATTTGATTTTAAGCCTATCACCAGCGGACTTGGTTTTTCACACCAGCAGAAAACTACTGAGATCAAACCGGCATTTGCTGATCGTCAGGTTATCCGTGAAACACCGGTTGTTGCACGAACTCAGGCAGCTCCTAAAAAAGAAATGAATGTTTATCAGAATGATCTTTCGATTTTTTATGGAGAGGCTCAACAGATTGTACAAGCTGCGATGGCAACAGAAGCTAAGCCTGAAAAAATCTATCGCACAGCTAGCAAGGCTGACCGTGTTGTGGCCTACGTTCTTGATTTGGGAATTCTCGGATCAGTTCTAAGTGTGATGCTCATGTTCATGTCACGAGCTACAGATCTGGAAATCATGGAAGCATGGGCACAGTATCCGAATGAGATTACTCCACTGGTTCTCACTCTTTTCTGCGGATTTTATCTTCTCTACTTCTCTATCTCGGAAAAAACTGGTGCCACCATGGGGAAAGCATTAATGAATATCCGGGTTGTGAATACTGAAAATCGTCCTCAGGAATTCATGACTCTGGTATTGAGAAGTATTATTACACTCACAAATTTTGCTAGCCTTGGACTCTTCTCTTATTTTGATCTTCAGAACAAGGCGACAAATTCCAAGGTGATCAAGGCCGATTAATGTTCACTAAAGAGCTCACTGAATTTCTCGAGAAGAATAAAGGAAAGAAAATCGTTTTCACTAACGGTTGCTTCGATATTCTTCACCGGGGTCACGTTACTTATCTTGCTGAAGCAAGAAAGCTCGGAGATTTTCTCGTCATCGGGCTTAACTCAGATGCAAGTGTGAAGAGACTCAAAGGTCCAGAGCGTCCGATTAATAATGAAAATGATCGTCGCTACGTAATGTCTCAACTCAAGTCAGTTGATTACGTCGAAATTTTTACTGAAGACACTCCACTCAATCTCATTCTCACTGTGAAACCAAAAGTTTTAGTCAAAGGTGGGGACTGGAAGATTGAACAGATCGTTGGCGGGAAAGAAGTTCAGCAAATGGGGGGAGAAGTTTTCTCTCTCAACTTCGTTGATGGCTACTCGACCACCAATCTGATTGAGAAAATTCAGCATCAGTAGCCAAACCTAATGCCCAATTCCCTCGGCAGGCCTACTTCCTGCCTTCTATGAATTCGATGGCTTCTGCTGATTACCCATATATTCTATTTCTCTTCACAGTCTCCTAAGCTTTCAAAAACAGGCTTTAACTTAATTTTTTTCGGCCCCACCCTCAAATAGGAGTCAAATAATATCCGACGAAACCGATCAGTGGTGAGTCTGATCATTGTGGTCGGACTTTCTGATTCTGCAAGGAGTACGTTACATGGGCTTAAGAATCAACACCAACATTGCATCACAAGAGGTGCAACGGAACTTGAAGGTAAGCAATGCCGCTCAAGAAGCCGAGTTTTCCAAATTGTCGTCAGGTAAGCGAATTACAAAATCCGCTGATGATGCCGCTGGTTTGGCCATTGCTAAAAAAATGGAAGCAGAGACTAAAGGTCTCAGAGTAGCTTCGAGGAACGCGAACGATGCGATCTCGATGGTTCAGGTAGCCGAAGGTGGCTTGAATGAATCGAGTAACATTCTGACTCGTCTCCGCGAACTTTCTATTCAAGCTGGTTCCGACACAGTTGGAGATACCGAAAGAGGTTATCTCTCTCTTGAGTACGAACAACTTGTTCAGGAAGCTGATCGTATCGCGAAGACAACTTCGTTTAACGGAAGACCTCTTCTGATGGGTGAAGGATCTGTCCTGAGTTTCCAGGTTGGCGCTTATGGCGGCCAGGAAAACCAGATCGAGATGGATGCAAGTCAGACGGATGCCTCCATTGAAGGTTTAGGTATCGGTGGATCAAACGTCCGTGATAAACAGGACGCGCTTGATAACCTTGAGAGAATTGATGGTGCTATTCAAAAAATCAGTTCGTTTCGCGCCAACTTTGGTTCGGTACAATCAAGACTCCAGTCTGCGATCAATAACATTGACACAACTGTAGTGAACCAGGAATCAGCTCGCTCGCGTATCGAAGACGTGGATGTAGCAGAGTCAACAGCGAAACTTGCATCTTCTCAGATGAAGAACGCTGCTGGTGTTGCGACACTTGCCCAGGCAAATGCCCTTGGACAACAAGCGCTACGTTTGATTGGTTAATTGTTAATGTTGTCTGTTCTCCTTAAGCCCAAGACCCTCCGTGCGCAATCACGGGGGGCCTTTTGAGGTATCAGTGAAAGACGGGAATAAGCTGAAGAAGATCGACGACACGAATCAGATTCTTCAGAACATCATGTCTGCAAAGGATGAGTGTTCTGAGATTTATGTCTGGAGATTTGTCGGCGCGACTAAACATCTTGGGTTATCGCGGATCGAGGCAGTCCGGAAGCAGAGGAATGATTTTTGTATCGTTCCGGCAGAAGGTCAGGATTGCGTGCTACAGGAAATGATTGGCGGACAGACGCATATTGATCTGTATATTCCGTCAAAGTGCATACTCATGCGCTGTCGCTTGAAACAAACAGATGCTCCTTTCCGTTATTATCTCGAGTTCCCGGAATATTTTGCTCAAGCCGAAAGACGTAAAGACCTTCGGTTGAATGTTTATGAGCATCAGGAAATTAAAGTGAGTTTCGGGAAGACAGCTACCCTTCCGCGAACTATGAGTCAGTTTTTCCTGAAATCGTGTCTGGATGTGAGCACTGGTGGACTCTCATTTTTAGTTTCGAAATCAGAAGCAAAAATGTTTCTTTCCAATGATTCCATCGCGAGTATGGAGATCAAGGCCGCTGGCTGGTCAACTAAAGTCGCTGCTCAGGTTATTACAATCAGAGAAACTGAACCCGACGAGGCCAATGGCTTTCCGTATAAGGTCTGGCGGGTTTCATGTCAGATAACGCAAATCGATCCGGTTGCTAAAAAACAACTAGAGAAATTCATATTTGAACGGATAAAAGAAGAGCTCCATGCTATAAATGGATAGCATGAAGATTTCTGCGATATCCGATGTCCATGTAAAGAAACCAGGTGATGAAGCTCAGCTGCTTCTCGAAATTTTTCTCAATCATCCTGATGTGCGATCATCTGATCATGTTTTACTCCTCGGTGACATTTTTGACCTGATGTGCGGACCGCATGGAGAATATCTTTCAGATTTCGAACAACTCTTTAAAGAGATCGATTCCCTGGTTAAGTCCGGAGTGAAGGTTCACTTCTTCGAAGGAAATCACGATGTCCATCTGGACAAACTCTTCAAAAAATTCTGGCCTCATGGTGAAGTGATGGCCCACCAGAATCCTGAAATAGAGACCTGGGATGGGAAGAGTTATTATTTTTCGCACGGTGATGAGCATGAACCGCATAACAAGTCATACCAGCGTTACAAGAATCTGATTCTTTCTCCGCCCTTGAAATTTGTTGCAAATCATCTGATGCCTTATGCTGTTTTAAAATTTGTGGGCGAAAAAGCTTCATCGATGTCGAGAAAGAAAGGATCAAAGACTTTTGATCAGGAAGCTGTGAGAAACACCTTCCGCGAGGGCATGAAGGAAGTCACTCAAGAGCGATATAATTTCGTGATTGGTGGTCACAGTCATGTTCAGGATAAATATGATTCCGGAAAATCAATCTATCTTAATAATGGCTACGCTCTCAGGACTAAAACATTTATTCTCATCGAAAATCACGATCCTCGTTTTGTATCAATGGCTTAATTGTGCCATTGCCTTCACTTCTTTCATGATCATTTTTCCCACCAGCTCCTTCACCGAAGATTCAGTTCTCTTCTCAGATCGATCAGACTGAATTTCTTTCTGCACCACAATCAAAAGCTCTGAGTATTGAGCAATTTGCGGCAAATGAGTAATGGCAATGACCTGACCTTTACTTCCGACTTCACTCAAGGCTTTTCCGATGCAATTTGCTGTCTCTCCCCCGATCCCGGTATCAATCTCATCAAAGAGGAAGATACTGATTGAATCATAGCTGGAGAGGATCTGCCGGACACTGAGAAGAATTCTTGAAAGCTCTCCCCCGGAGGCAATGTCCTTGATCCGGAAATATCCTTCACCAGCATTTGTCTCAGCAGTGAAGTGAGCAATCGACATCCCGGATTCCTGAAGATCTTCGCTCTTTTCCAGATGAATGCGAATGGTTGATCCGGTCATTTTAAGTAAACGAACTCTTTCAGTGAGCTCTTTGGAGAGTTTCGTTGAGGCCTTGACTCTTTTTCCGTGAAGCTTAGACCCACGTAGAATCAATTCCTTCTCGAGCTCAGTAAGAAGACTTCCGCTTTCATCAAGATTAATATCGAGTTCATCCAGAAAGTTTTTTTCTTTAAGAAATTCCACCTGCATCTGAAGAACAGATTCAACCGTTCCACCGAATTTCTTTTTCAGTTTCTGATAAATATCCAGTCGATCAATCACGCCTTCCATTTCTTCCGGATCAAGTTCGTGATTAAGACTTTTTTCGAGTGAACCTTCCAGCGTGGCAATCTGATCAAGGAGAAGAGCAAATGCTTCCTGATGATCTCCACACAAATCGGTATTTTTTGATACGAGAGAATGAAGCTGCTTTAAGAGCCCATTCATTCCAACCGGGCCCTCTGAACCATCGAAAAGATCCCGAACCTGATGGTGCAGGCGTTGGGTCTTTTCGAGGTTAACGAGAGTATTTTTCTTCTTCAGGAGATCCTGCTCGTCCTGGGAGGAAGGATTCAGTTTTTCAATCTCCTGAAGCTGATAATTCAAATAATCGAGACGCTGCTCACGCTCACGACGTGAAGCTTCGAGTTCTTCCTGCTTTTTTTTAGCATTCTTATAGTCGCGAAAGGATTTCTGGTACTCGACCACTTCCGCTTCAAGTTTTGCGAAGTGATCGAGAAGATAGAGCTGATAGGATCCTGAGAGGAGTTTTTGATTTTCAAACTGCCCCACAAGATCAATGTATCTACGGGAAAAACTTGAAAGAAAACCCAGAGTACAGGAAAGATGATTCACATAAGTTTTTGTGGATCCATTCTTATAAACGAGTCTTTTAACGATGAGTTCATTTCCTTCTACTGGGTAACCTTCCTGATGGAGGAATTCTCTCACGGCCGGATCATCACAGTGAAACGAGGCTTCAACCAGGGAATACTCAGTTTCCCTCCGGACAACTTTCTTGTCTGCTCTTCCGCCCAAAATGAGCTGAAGCGCATCGAGGAGCAAGCTCTTTCCTGAACCCGTCTCTCCGACGATAGCGTTAAACCCTGGACGAAAATGAACTGTCTGGTTGCGGAAGGTGGCAAAATTCTGGATGACCAGGCTTTTCAGGTAGAAAGTGGCGTTCATGGTGACCTCTTAGAAACCATGATACGGATAATTTACGGAAAATCAACTGCTCCGTATTTTTTCCGTAGGACCACTAGTCTTTTTTTCCAGAAACGAACTTCTCACTGACAGTTTCAAAGTAGAGGCGCTCCGGATTCTTAACCAGGGAGACCTTCTTCATGCGTGAAGAGTTAATTACGACCACATCCTGCTCATCGATATTAATGGCCACCTGGCCATCGAGAGTCAGAGTAACAGAGTGATGGGGAGGAAGAAGCTTAAGCGAAATAGTTGAAGTATCCGGGATCACAAATGGACGATGAATCAGTGAATGAGGACAGATCGGAGTCAGGATGATGCCTTTAACGTCGGGATGAACAATCGGACCGCCAGCGGCCATTGAATAAGCAGTTGAACCCATTGGCGTAGAGATAATAATGCCGTCGCCCCGGATGTTATAAATATGCTCATTTCCCATTTCTGCACGCAAAGTAATCATGCGGGCGATATCGTTCTTAGCGAGAACGGCATCATTAAAGAAGAAATCCTTGAAGTGAACCTTCTCTTTTCTCATCACGGCAACATGGCAAAGGGGTTTCGTCGTGATTTCGTATTTCCCTTCCAGGATGTCGCCCAGGCGATCGAAATATTCATTCTTGTTGAACTCAGTAATGAAACCCAGTCTACCAAGATTAATTCCGAGAACAGGAATTTTTGAATTAATCCGGCGACAGACACCGATCAGTGTTCCATCACCACCAAGTGAGAGCATGAGATCGACTTTGTTGTGAAAGTCGTCTGAGTTCCAATAGAGATGGTGACCGGTATTTTTCTGCCTGAATAATTTTGTTACGCGTGCCTGGTCTTCTTCGCGGAAAACAACCTGACATTTCTTTCTTACAAGCCAGGCGCAGAGATTAGGAAGAATGTTGTAGAACTCCGGAGTGGAATTCGGCTTAAGAGTAATCCCGATTATTTTCAGAGGGGCTTTCTTCATACTTACTCCGTCATGAGGCGCATCGCCTCTTCCAGGTCCTCAAATGGTTTATTCAGAAGACGACACTGATAAGAGTTAGCCCGTGAAAGCACCTGAGGTGAATTGTAGGCAGTCATAATAACAAATTTCTTGCTGATATCGTCAGCACTGAACTTTCGTTTTGATTCTTCTATCACGTCAAAGCCAGAAATGTCCTGAAGCATGAGATCACAAATAATCCGGTCATACTCATTGGCGAGAATCATATCAATGGCCGTCTTTCCGCTGGCCGAGACATCCACGGAAAATCCGCGCCGCTCAAAAAGTTTTTTGAGCGATTGCTGAATCAGGATTTCGTCTTCGATGATAAATATTTTTTTCATGTCGTTTTCAAGAGAGTGGCAGAGTAATACGGAAGTGGGCACCGTTTGAATCATTATTCATCATATATTCCAAATTACCACCCATTTTTAACGCCAGGTTTCTCGAGAGCACCAGACCCAAACCGGTTCCGGAAGCCTTAGTCGTAAAAAAGGGCTTAAAGAGCTGAGAAGCCTTCTCTTCAGGAATACCAGGCCCGTTATCCCTGATGTGGATAGCGATAAGATCTTCTTCGCGGCAAACTCTGATGGAAAGCTCCCCGGCACGGATGCCTGCTTCTCTTAATGCTTGAGCTGCATTCACTATGAGATTGAAGAGAATCTGCACCATGAAGATAAGAGGAACAGCGATTTCAAGATTCTCTGTCTCGTTCTCGTAAGTGACTGACTTTCTCATTTCACGGCCTTCACTTTTAGCGAGCACCAGAGATTCATCAATAATTTTTTTCAAGGACACGGGCTTGGGATCATTCTGAATCTGATAGAGATTGGAGAAATTTTCAATAATCACCTGGCAGCGGGCAACATTCTTTTCAATTTCCTTCATCAGGTCTTTATTGTCCTGGGCCACCTCAAGAGTGCGGAACATCTGCGAACCGAGCATGAGACCAAAAAGCGGATTTGATAATTCATGCCGAAGTGTATTCAGAAGCTCTCCCAGGAGTGAAATTCGCTGGAAGTGGAAAAGATCGAAGGCGTAATGACGAAGCTCATCGCTGTCGTAGAGATCCAGTGAGAATGGGCCCATAACTTTCTTGGTGAAGAAAATATCCTGGTCCTGAAGTTCGGTTCTCATCAGATCATTCTGGAAAGCAGTTCCTGTGACGGTGTTTTTGATTCTTAGAGGAAGAGGGAAATCCTTCAGACAAATCCGTAGTTCTGAAATTCTCTTATCAGAAAATTCCTGATCAATCAGTCTTTCAAAATGTGGCTGTAGAAGATCGATACAGGTTTCATAAAGCTCGATCTCTTCCCGACTGTAACTTAAAAAATCATGGCGAGATGCCACTGCCACCAGACTATATTTTCTCGAGACAACTTCTTTGGCGAGAAAGCTTCCATTAAAAGGTAAGTTCAATTTAGAGAACGCTTCTGTTGTAAAAGACTTGATCTTGGATTTTTTAACAGAATTAAAAAATGCGTTGAATTCTTTTACTTCGATGAAGCTTTGTGTTTTTTCTGTACGCCAGAGCGAGCCGAGAAGCTCAGCCTTTGTCTGGCCTTTCAAATGGAGAATAATGAGTGATGTTTCAAATTTCTGGAGGAAAGGAACTTCGAGAATCTTTTCCGTAAGATCTCTCAGGCTATGAGATTCCTGTGAAAGAGAATTTATCTTCCGGATGATTTCATCCCAAAGATCTTTCGTCTGTCGTCCCGGGCTTGCAGCAGAGAAGACACGCTTTTCAATTGACTGTGTCGTCTTTACGAGAAGATCAAATGGTTCTGCCGCCAGAACTCTGGTTGGGATTTTCTTTTTCAGCCCATCGAGAATCAGAACGATGTTTTTTCTGTAAAAGGGAAAATCACAGTATTCGCCGTCGGGATAGTTTACCCAAAGGCGATCGCTTTTTTTAAGAAGTGCATACTGAGCTTCAGCTAGCGGGAGAATTTGAAATTGGTCGGGAGGTGAAAATTCAGGACCGAGCTCTTCGAGGACTGATGAGTCCAGGTACAGACTCAGAAACTGAGAAGACGCTTCACTTGGGGAATCAGATCTATTTTCCACTGGGTTAAGTTATCTTTTAATTCGTACTTTATCAATTCTTCAAGTGCCACGAGATCACCTTTCAACTGCGCCTGGTTAATGCCCTTCATGATGAATAACAGGTGGATATGAGACTCTTTAGCCCCGGCGATATAGTGATTGTGACGCTTCTGGAACATACGAGTAATAAGAGTCGTGATTTCAACGAAGGTTCCCACATCCATAGTAAGTGAACTGATGATCTGATGGATGTTATGAGCTTTCTCAAGCTGAAGGTCGGGCAGATCATGAAGACGGATTAGAATGTGATTCAGGTGTTCCTGCGAAAGCAGCACGGATTCAGAAAGAATATCGGCTGAACCGGCTATTGTCGTTGTCGTCCCTGACATTTATCAATCCTTGATAGTGACAAGAACAGTATATCGGATTCTTTTGGTATTCCCAGAATTTTATTGGGGCCTATAGGGGCACTATTTCTTGTTTCGGATAGTGCGGAAAAGATCTTCGAGAGCGGTGAGCGCCTGGTGTTCTTCAGAATATGTAAGGAGGGAATTCTGGCTTTTTTCCAGGAGAGTCTCCCCTTCGATTTGACCCTTACGGATTTTATAGAAATCCAGAAGCGGGCGGAGAAAAGGATTTGTAGCAGCGATTTTATCAAACGTCTCATCCACTTCAGTCAGAGTCGCAAAGTGTTTATCGATGACAGCTCCATCAGATTCCGTAGCTTTCGCTTCTTTATAAACTCCATCGAGTGCCAGCATGGCATATGAATGAAGTCGAATAAGTTTTGAAACAATTTCGAGTTGAGTACCAAGCATGGCGGCTTGTTCAACAGAAGGAGGAGAAATATCCAGATTCACATCCTGGAGAGCAAGGATATAATTCCAGAGAACCAGATGCGCCTGATAAAATGGAAATGAGACTTCCTGACCTTTCAGGCAATGCATATATGCGCCGAAAACATTTTCCATGCTGAGGCGATAAATATTCAGATGATCAGCAGGTTTTATTTCCCGGTCTTTTATGATGATTTCAAGAATATCGAGAAGAGACTGAGCGTCCATTCTCTTCCCACCGGTGGTAATAAGCGTTGTTCCTTCTTTTTCGGGAAGAAGGTTCAGCCCCTGAAAACGGGAAGCGATGAAAATTCCACGTGCACCACTCTCACAAAGGACCAGAGCTTTCATTGAGGCGGGGCCGAGATAGAGTGAAGATGAATGATCATGTTCGGCACTGACTTCACTTTCATCTAATACCTGAAGTCCGGGAAATCTTCTGATGATCCCACTTAAAAATGCTTCTTGTTCATTTTTCGGGAAAAACTCCGGAGATGACATTCCCATAACGAGAGTCCGGGCGATAAAATTATTATTGGTATCCGGAGCACGCTTTTTAATGCCAAGAATTTGTCGGAAAGTTTCACGCATGTGAAATGTCACGAACGGTGTATTTCCCTTGAAGGTAGTAAACCATGCGGCCCAAAGACCGTTAACCATGAGCTCATTACCACGATAAAAAGCACCAGCCTTTTTGACTGATTTTATTTCTGAATGAATCTGCCAGGAAGCTTCATTGAGTGAAAGATTGAAAGATAGATCATATTCTGAAATGAGAACGGTACCGACGTCTGTGGTGATTCCTTCCGGAAGAGGAATTCCGATTGTCTTTAATACTTCAAGCGCTTTGGGACTGACCAGAACTGTGAGATTCATATTTGAGAGGTCTTTCGAATTAGCCGAAAGAACCTGCAGAGTTTCATGTAGGAAGTACATGTCATCCGTTTGAATGATTAAAACTCTTTTGATACTCATCAGGTTATTTTAAGTTTTATTGAATGATGGGCACAGTGGGCAAAATTGCTCCTCATTTCCAAATTCAAAGTCGGCCTTAGAATGGAAGTACCCAAGGAGAAACCATGAACGTCGATCGTTGCCTTCAGGAAATTGCATTCTCTCTCATTCAAGCACCAGAGCTCGCCCATGATACGTGGACAGCTCTTTCAGTGACTTCTGATGGCAGAACGCTTTCCGGATTCTATTACACTGTGACAGGTAAATCTTATGCCTTCACTGGTTATGACGTTAATGTTGGTGCCTTTTCCGAGCTAAAGAAGAAAATGGGTGACTGGCAGACTTGTCTGATCCAGATCAAAGCTTCAGATTTTAAAGTGAAATGGGACTTCGACAGTGGAAATAAGTATGTTTGGGAAGAAGACCAGAATGCAGTGATGGCAGAACGTCTTCGTCCTGCTTTCCATGGTGATGAATGTTGGGTTTCACCTCTGGGTCATGATGTTATTCTCTCGATGGAGGAAAATTCTCCTGAGCTTATTGATGATATTGATGAGATCAGTCTACACTGTATGATTACGAATTCTGTTTTAAGAGCAATGAGACATGGCTTCAGTGATCGCGAAGATCTGATCTCATTTGCACTTATGTCTTTTGAGTTCGCTCCTAACTTTGACTCTCATCCAGCTATCAAAGCTGCAATGAAGAAAGTTGCCGGCATTCCGGGCGCCAGATGGGCCTATCTCTACACCTCAGTTCCAGAAAACGTGTGGATGGAAATTGATTCAGAGAATTTCTATGATGGTTCAGCGTGGTTCTCAGAACTACCCAAAGAAAAAGAAAACGCAGTAGCGTAAGCGCAAATAAAAAAGGCTCCACAAGGAGCCTTTTTTATTTCAAAAAAATCTAAAAAATAAAAAACTTATTTAACGTCAGAGAGATTGTAGCCCTTGATGCCTTCGTAGCTGATATGAGTCTTCTCAATATCTTTACGAAGTTCAATCTGATACTCCTGAAGTTTTACCATCAGTTGTTCATCAAGCTTTTTGATGTAATCAATACGACGATTGATCTCAGTTCTTCTTTCT
Source organism: Bacteriovoracaceae bacterium (assembly GCA_046595005.1). Lineage (GTDB taxonomy): Bacteria > Bdellovibrionota > Bacteriovoracia > Bacteriovoracales > Bacteriovoracaceae > Peredibacter. Next base: position 100,746 of record JBKJPL010000044.1, read on the forward strand.
GTCTCAACCTGACTCCAGTTTACCTGGCGCGAAATCTGATCAATAACAAGAAAGAGTCTTTCACGATTAGCAGTGAAGCTATCGAGCTTGTCAGCGTTTACTTCGCTTTCAAGAATGCTTTCCGTGAGAGTCACAGCTTTAACGACAAATTCTTCAAGGAGGACGACGAATTTATCCATTAAGCGCTCTTACCTGGTGGGTTGGCCGAAGCATTCTGCTGAGTCTTCAGCGTCTTGATTGCTTCCGTCCATCCATCGTAAAGAGTGTTCAATACACGAAGACAGCCTTCAAGATGTTGCTTATCAATCTTGATATTCGCCTGTGTACTTGCGTAGAGGATGTAGTCATAAAGTGAAGAGAGCTCTTTTGCAACATCACCACCGATTTCAAAGTCGAGTGAGTTGGAGAGTTCAACCACGATGTCCTGCATCTTTCCGATATATTCGCCTTTCTTGGCAATATTCTTTTGATCGATGGCATCCATCGCTTTCTTGCAGTTTTTAATTGCGGCTTGATAAAGCATCAGAAGGATCTGCTCCTTGCTGGCCGTTTCTACCGATGTCTTTTTGTATGCACCTAAGCCGTATGACATGGATTCCTCCTCCAATTATCTCGATTCAATTTTATCACAGCTAAATTTAACCTGGGGCTTGGGCAAATCCTGCCAGTCCGGCCCCCTGACCTTTGATCCTAGAAATCGTCTCTTCCAGTCGGGCAAATTTCGCTTTTAGTACTTCTTCTTTCCGCGCGATCATTCTTTCGCGGGTTTGGATCTGCCGGTCGATCTGACTTATGTTATTTGTCAGACCACTTTTCCGTGACGGAAGAATTCCGTTCGGGGGACTGGTCAGGTTCTTTGCGACGTCGTCCAGAATATCCATGAACCCGCGGGTCTTACCGACTGCCGGATCATATTTACCCGTAAGGGTCTGAGAAACTGCTTTGTAGTCTTTCGAAAGGGCCGCTTCAAACTTTGCGGTATCAAATTTCACGAGACCATCACGCTGGAACGTGACACCGAGGTCACCCATGCGCATAGGTCCTGAGTCTGTCTGAATCGGGCTGAATATTGCGGTACGGATCTTTCCTTCAATCGTTGTCAGGGTAAGATCACCACCGAGATTGCTTGATGTATCGGACTTTTCATCGAGTGTGTTTTGGTCTTTGATGAACTTCAGAACACCATTGATGTTATCAATGAGGCCCTGGAATTTTCCACCAATCTTCTGAATATCTTCAGTAATCTCAAGATTGATTTCTTCACCTGGCTTGGCCTTCTTAAGATCAATCGTAACACCTGCAATGAGATCAGTAACTTTATTGGAAGGAACTTCGATTTCAAAACCGTCGAGTTTAATTTTTGCATCAACTGCCGGTCTTTCCTGATCGAAGTAAAGATCAACTTCACCATCAACGAGATAGATATATGGGAATTCTGCTTTCTGGTCATCTCCCGTTTTTTCCATCGTGATCATGAGGCGCCATGGCTCATCTTCGCCTTTCCCATCGTTAATGACATTAGCGCGCATCCCGAGATCTGGATCACCGTTGATGAGTTTTGCTATTCCAGTGAGACTGGCGTGAGCTTCATCCACGTAAATTTCTTTCGATTCACCATTTGGCATCACGGCCTTGATGTATCCGACGCCCATGTATGTTTTATCTTTATCTTCGACACCGTTCGTGAGCGCCGAAGAGTTCTGGGCCAGCTGAATGACTTCCAGTTGGTGCTTGCCAGGAAGAGCAACGTTCTTGTCCGCGCTTACTGCAATGTTAGAGCTTTCGCCGGTATTGATAGCAAGTTCTCTGAATGATCTTTCGGATTTGTTCTTGAGGATTTCTCCGCGCATATTTTCGACGAGAGTAGTGAGCTGGCCGATAAGGTTCTTCTTATTCTCGACCTTAGCCTTGCGCGCTTCCATTTGCTTAATAGGAACTTTCTCCGCATCAACAATCTGTTGAACGATGTCCTTAGGAAGGCCTGAATTGATGGAACCAAAGGAAATCCCCAAATCTTTCCTCCATGAAAGTTCGGAATGGAGCTCGCAAAAACCGGAGACACTGCCCCTATATAGGTTAGCATGGGACATAGTTGATGCAAGTGGGAAGAAACCGCAGGATTCAGACGGAGAAACAGGTCAGGTAATACCCGACCCGGCAGAATTTTCCCCTTCAGAGATAGGGGAGAGCTAGCTTGTGCTTTTCAGCAGTTATTTTGAGGCAGGCACTGAGCTTATTTCTTTCACAATAGGGTCTGAGTTGCTTCTGGATTAGTGGTCCGGTGTCTTCAACAGGGCCCTTGGTTCGTTCCAGGATGTATTCAGTTACTTGCTTCACTTCGTCCAGTTTTCCTTCCTGGGATAGAGCAATGGCATAGACCAAAGCAGGATAGTAATGGAATTTTGCGAGGGTCTTGAGTTCAGCCATCCGGTTTTCAATGGAAGCGGAATCTTCTTCAAAATAAAGGTAGAGGGCCCTTACAACTACTATTTTCGGACGCTCAAGCGGCGGCATCTTTCCCGCGACGGTAAAGCAGTTTTCCACTTTGAGGTAATTCAGAACTTCCGATGAAGGCTTTTCTTCAGTGACTGAACTTATATTTGCGGATTCAACGGCCGAGCGGCAAGAAGGAGCATTTCTGAAGTTTCTCTCGGAAGTTTTACCGGGTTGAACCCAAAGTGCCGCTTGTTGGTTCGTAAAATATCCCCAGAAACACGTCAGAACGATCAAGGGAACAGCAGCATATTTGTTAAGTCTCGTAATCATCAAAGATAAACTCATGATAATTCCGGTACCGGTCAGAAGGAGATATTGATCATAAACACTAAGCCCAATAATGACTGGAAATGGCAGTAAGGAAAAAGCCATCCAGCTCACGGCAATTCTGTTCTTTCCGGATTTCCACGTCAGTATTCCAAGAGCAGCAATAACCAGAAAACCGATGAATGCCTTCGTGAGATCCGGATAGTAAACAAACGATAGCTCATAGGGCCATACTATCTGACGGAAATAAAATCCCAGGTTCAGAAAGAGTTTTGTGAAAGTAAGAACAGGAGCTGCCTGACCATAATATTCACGAGCGTGATCATTCAGTACGGTGTAATAAGCGTAGTTTGTCAGGAGAAGTGTCACCATCGTAATGAAAAAAATCCCGAAAACTTTTTTTATCTCTGACGAATTTTTCTCTGAGTTTGTGAGGATGAAATAGAGAAGCGCCCAACAGGGCCAGAAAAGAATGATGGGATGAGAAAGTCCGGCCGCTACGTAGATTAGATATGGGAAAAGCCATGAACGCTTATTTTCTATCCAGTCGAGAAACAGACTGGTGGTCCAAAGAATCAGAAACAATGCCAGAACGTGTTTCCTGGCCATCGTCCACACCACGGCTTGTGAGAAAATCGGATAAGCAGAGAAGGCCATAATGAGAAGTGAAGATTTCCAGTTTTCTAATTTGTATCTCTTGAGAAGAAACATAAGGAAAAGACATGAACCGCACCACAGAAGAATATTTGTGAAGGCGAAGGTGTTCACGTTCAGATAGCGGAAGAAAAAAAGATCAATGAAAAACGTGAGATCCCTCACGGGTTGAAAATCAGTTACCTGAAACGAAGAGAGCATTTCCAGATAGCTTTGAGGAGTTTCTATATCGAGAAGAGGTTTGAGGATCGTGTGTGCATCAGGGCTGAATGTCTTCTTCCCGATGACTGGCGAATAAATGACGAATATGAAAGTAATGAGAAGGAGATATCTTCCAGAGCGGAAAAAGAATTGTTTCAAACCAGGTAGGGTCATATGGAATATTATCAGGACTTTAACTGGTGCGGGCAAAACCAAACTGAGATATCATGGAAAAAAAGAGGTCCGGTTGAACAATCCGGACCTCTCTAAATACCTCGGATTCAGTCTAGGTAAGGTCATTTTACAAACCTTACTAATCTGATCGGATTATATGAGCAATACTTTAACGAATAACTCGGATATCTGGTGGGAAAAGGCTAGATTCTTTATTTCCCGCATACTTATCTACTTTACCTTTCTCCTCCTGCCGGTCTGGATACCTAAAACTCTCGAGATTAATATCTTCGTGCAAAGCCTGATGGTTTTGCTCTACTTACTGTTCATGGCCGGACAGTGGTATCTCCTCGGAAAAGAGATCGATCACAGGCTTCGCATCTACTTCCGCGCGAATTCATCCATCGACCGTGTTCTTTACCGGGTGATCATTGGTTCAGCGACAATGATGCTGATTTTCAATGTGATGTCTTTCATACCAGACAGTGTGGTTCGCCACTTCTTCTGGGGATTCTTTGCAATCCTGGGACTTTTCTATTCATGGCCTACGCGCGGTAAAATTATTGAGGAATCTGTTTCTACTCAGTTCACGGAATACAGGTATCTCGACTCTTTCGAGAAGACGGTGCTCTTTTTATCGATTGCGATGTTCTTTTTTTCGATGCCGAGCTTTCCATTCCTCTCGAATCTGGAAACCTTCAAGCTCATCATCGATCCGGAAGAAAAAATTAATGGTCAGATGTGGAGCTATCTCCAGATGAATTTCTTCCCCTTCCGCAGATTCCCACATCTCGTGAATCTCGGATGGAGCATGTATCTCTATTTTGTATCATTCATTTTTTATCTTCTCGCGTTTTACGGGATTCTCCGATTTTTCATTTCAAGAAGGCTCTCAATCCTGGGAATTTTTGCTCTTGTTTCCACCTGGTCGTTTGCCCTGATCTTGAAGCGTGATCTTTTCGCCTGCTCCGCGACCACCTTCTCAGTTTTGTGGGTCTGGGCAATTCTCTGGTGTATCAAGAGTGCGACTTATCGCTCGGGACTCATGTACGGACTTCTCTGCTACATCGGTGTAGTGCTGAACTATAATCACTTCTTTCTTTTTCCGATCGGTCTCGTCCTTTTGTATTTCTTCTTTTTGGAAGATCACACCGACTGGTATCGCGGTCAGTTTATTAAATACACATTTTTGGGATTATTCCTGATTGTGCTGACTCTTCTCACCCATGTGGATCTGACCTTTTTCGAAGATGGTCTGACATTAGCACAGATGAATACGTGGATAAGTACTCTTATTAAACGAAAAGCCTTCTACTCGCTTTCTGTGATCGGTCTCGTGGCCCTATCGATCCTCGTGTGGAAACCAAAGTTCAAGCTTCTCAATACCTTTATCATCGATGTGAAGCGTTTAAGAGAACTCGTGATTCTGGTCTCCATCGTCATCATTCTTTCCCTCCTGGTGGAAAGAAATCTCATGATTGGTTTCGGGCTTATGTGGTTTGTGGTCTTTCTTGCGATTCTCCCGCTTGAATGGATCTTCCAGACGATCAGCCGACTTCGTTCGCGAAGAAATATGATCTATCTCGTTTACGTTCTGGTGTGTCTTCTCGATTCGCACTTTGAGGGAAGAGTGAGAATGGTTTTTGATTTCTATCGTTCTCCACCGGACATCGTGGAACTCCTGAAACGCTAGAGATAGGGGGGGCGATCGATAAATGGTTCAGTCAGAATAATGCAATTCCTGAGATTCTCTTTTAGACAATATGGCCTGAGTACATCATCCACCACCGGACCAGTTTGAAGCTTGGCTCCCCCGGTTTTCACCAAAATTCTCCCAGCTATATTTTCAATCTCTTCTGATTTACCTTCTTCAGAGATAATCGAGGCATAGATCAGATCCGGGAAATAATTAAATTGGGCCAGCTGCTGAAGTCTTTGGACTGAAAACTCGTGAGAAAAAAACTCATCTTCGTAATAGAGCATCAGGCTTTCAAGAATGATAAATTTTAGTCGTAATCTCATTGCTGTATCAGGATGAAAAGATGTGCAATTTGAATCTGTAAAATATTTTACGGCCTCGTGCGGAGCCTTCTTACCATCTGTATAGTTGTTGATCATTACTTCCGAAGCCGATTTGCAGGAAGGTGAGTTGATAAAGTTCCTTTCGGCAATGATCTTCACATCGGCCCAAGCCATTGCCTCATTGAATGTCATTACTCCCCAGATAAGAGTTGCTCCAAGAACAGCACTAATAATGAAGCGTGGATATGAATTCCACTTTCTCAGGATAAGGATAATAATCCCTACTACCGGAAGGAGAAGATACTGATCGAAGACAACCGGTAAAGTCAGAATGATGGGAAATGGTAAGAGAACAAAAAGTAGCCAGGAAAATGTCTGAAGATTCTTTCTCTGATTGAAAACATAAAAGCCAATTAAGGCTATCAAAATTAGTCCCGGCCAGGAATTCGAGAGCGTAGGGTAGTTATCATATGAAAGTTCATACGGATATAAGATCTGGCGAAAGTAAAATAAGAAGTTAACCGTCATCATTGGAATGGAAATACTTGGTTTCACCATGCCGTAAACTTCTGCGACTCGTGGATTACCTATGGTGTAGTAAGCCCAGTTGGTAAATATTAGAACAATCATTGTCACAAAAAATATCCAGAAGCTTTTTCTTTCCGTTCTTCTTGTTTCAGGAACTACGATGGCGTGATGAAAAATTGCCCATATCGGCCACAATAAAAAAATGGGGTGAGAAAGACCTGCAAGTACGTATCCGATGTAGGATTTAAAAAGATTTCGTCCGTCTTCGATCCAGTCCAGGAAGCTATTCGTTGCCCAGAGGATAAAGAGGAAGGCGAGAATGTGCTTTCTTGCCATTCCCCAGGATACGGCCTGTGAAAATAAGGGGTAGACCAGAAACGCAATGGTCCAGACCATTGCTTGAAATTTATTTTCTTTGGTAAAAAAACGAGAAAATAATTTAAAGAGAAAGAATCCCGCAAATCCCCAGAGAATGACATTAGTCGTGGCAAAGCTCACGATAGTAAAATGGTTGAAGATAAATATGTCGAAGAAAAATGTGAGATCTCTTACTGGTTGAAAATCAATTACCTCGAAGTTTGCTAGCATATTGAGATATTCAATCGGAGTTTGGATATCAAAAAGTGGAGGAAGAATGACTCCTCCATCCGGATTTCTTGCTTTCTTTCCGAGAAGAGGCGCATAGGTAATACAAGAGACTGCTATGAGCAGAATCAGCGAGCTGATATTTTTCCAATGACGATTGAGCATGAATTATCTTAGCCGAGATACTCTGAAGCTGACTAATTCGCTTTTTCAGAATGGTGTTAAGTTCTTAATTTAACTTACATTTTCGATAATTGTTTTGCACCGAATTCGGCCTTATTGGTACACTATAAGAGAGAGAAAGGAGAAATGGATTCTCCCTTCGCCATTCGAGGAGGACTTTTGTACAAGGCACCCTTAACGGCTACTGTTTTCAAAGATTTCTCTTCCTGTTATTCGCACTTCACTCAGCAAAAGTCCCCACAACAAGATCAGGCCTTCGTCTATGTTGACTCCTCTGGAGTCAAGCTACTCACGAATGTAGTTGATGAGCTAAGTGAAGCTACTGATGGTATTTTCGCAATGTCCATGTCTCAGGACGGGTGGATTGAGATGCTCGCCACCAATGAGGCCGGTTAACAAGAATTGGGGAAAACTATTCTTGTCAACAATTCGACAAATGTGGATTGTAAGGGGAACGCAAGTTCCCCTTTTTTATGTAGCTGATTTTGTTTCTCTCGCTCTGTTGTCGCGCTGGGTAATGTAAGGGGTGACAACAAAAAAAGTTGTGGAAAACTAGGGTGGATTTGTGGATAAAAAGTTTTTATCGAATCGAAATTTAGCTGACATCTTGTTGTCGTATTTTCCAGACATACAGACTCTTCTTAACAAATTCCCTCAACCCTTAAGCACAATTAAAGCTGATGGGAGTCCGGTTACAGAACTCGATCTCGCATTGTCTGTCTTGATGGAGAGAATTTCTGAGAAGCATTTCCCTGATTGTTGCTTCTACTCCGAGGAGAAATTCAGTGAATGGAAATTCCCTCTTCTCGCTCTTGATCCCCTCGATGGGACACGCGAATACATAGCAGGAAGACCGGAGTGGGCCCTCTCGGTCGGCATATTTGAGAATGAAAATTTCGAGGGCGAAGGCTGGATCACAAATCCAGTGACGAAAGAAATTTTTTCCAAGAAAACGGTCACTCCGTTTACTCCAAAAAAAGTTTTGGTTGGTGAAGCATCACGCTCAGAATTTCAAGAAGGTTTATATAAGAATTTTAAATCAGAGAAATTTTCACTGACTCCCAGAGGGAGTATCGCTTACAAGCTCGGCAAACTCTCTCACGGCAAACTCGATTTTATCGTAAGTCTTCGTCCAAAAAATATCTGGGATATTGCTGGTGGAACTCTGCTTTGTAATGAGGCTGGGTATAAATTCTATTCCAGAGGAAAAGAAGTAACTAAGGTCGAGAAGATTTACGAACCGCCACTTCTTTGGTGCCACCCTTCGGTTTTTCCGGAGCTTTCGGTGCTGTTTTCTTCATAAGCTTTCCACTTGCCGCACAGACATCTTTTAAGCTGCAGAGATCGCACTGAGGGCGTCTCGCAATACATGTTCTTCTTCCGAGAAATATCAGGAGATGAGAAAGCTCGCACCAGGCGTCCTGAGGAAAGAGCTTCATGAGATCAAGTTCAACTTTTACAGGATCGGTTTGTTTGGTAAGGCCAAGCAAGTGAGCTGTTCTTTTCACGTGAGTATCAACCACAATTCCCGTGTTGATATTGAAAGCATTTCCCAGAACGACATTAGCTGTCTTTCTTCCGACGCCAGGTAACTCTTCAAGTTCTTCCACCGTGCGCGGAATTTCACCCTTATGTTTTTCTACCAGCATCTGGGCACAACCGATGAGACTCTTTGCTTTATTATTGAAGAAGTTAATCGATTTGATCAGTTCCTGAACATCGGGAAGCTGAGCTTTGGCGAGCTTTTGTGGAGTAGGGTACTTTTTAAAAAGTGCGGGAGTCACTATATTCACGCGGGCATCAGTACATTGGGCCGAAAGAATTGTTGCGAGAAGAAGCTCATAGGCGTTCGAGTGATTAAGCTCACAATGAGCATCGGGATGCGCTTTACGGAGACGCTCGATTACAGTGGAAGCGAGTTCATTTATTTTCATTTTGAGAGATTATCAAGAATCCCTCCATGGGTCGACATTATCCCTGAAGCCTGCTAGAAAGCCTCATGGGTAATTTCAAAGTTAAAGACCACTATTTTCTGAAGGCGAAGAGCGAGAACTTTCTCGCCCGCTCGGTCTATAAGCTTGAAGAAATCGATGAAAAATACAAGATCCTGAAATCGGGAATGTATGTTGTCGATTTTGGTTATCATCCTGGTTCATGGATCCAGTACACGAGCTCAGTGATTGGAGATAAAGGACGCGTAGTGGGAATCGACGTTCGTGAGTTAAATAAAAAACTCACCGGCATTCCGAATGTCCGCGTTTATCAAAAAGATATTTTCGATATTCATGATCTGAAAGATCTCGATGTCGATGATAGGTTCGATGTGGTTTTGTCTGACATGGCGCCAAATACGACGGGGATTAAATCCGTGGATCAGGTTAAGAGTCTTAATCTTGTCGAATCTGTGTTTGGTCTTCTCCCGAAGTTTCTCAAACCAGGGGGAAATTTCGTAATTAAAATTTTTGATTCTCAGGACGCGCAAAACTACTTAAAAACTCAGAAAAACGTATTCAGCGAATTCCATTACTTGAAGCCAAAATCAACCAGATCCGTCAGCAAAGAATTTTTTGTCATTGGAAAGAACTTTAAGGCATAATGCCTTTATGGTTTTTAAGGACTTAAACCTCAAATCTTTCCTCTTCATGGGGATACTCGCCGCAGCGACTCTTCCGTCGTGGGCGAATCTCAACTTCATCAAAGACAACACACTTTGGGAATCTCCAGCGGTTCCAGTGAAACCTTCTGAAGAAGAACTGGGTGATTGGTCAAAAATTCTCTCCAAACATCAGAGTTGGGTTGAGCAGGTGGATTACGATAATTCCCGCTACAACATCCAATATACTTTTCGCCAGGATCTTGAAGATTTCATTAAAAAGCAGCTCGCCCTTTATCGTCCTGACTACACATCGGTTGTCGTTCTGGATAATGAAACCGGCCATGTTCTCGCAGCGGTAGATTACTCCCGCAGTAAGCATGTCTTCGGTCGTGATCTGGCGTTCACGAATAGCCATCCGGCCGCTTCTATCTTTAAAGTCATCACTGCAGCTGACCTTCTTGAAAACACTCACATTAAAACTTCAACTGAGTTCAGCTTCACCGGCCGCTCTACAACTCTTTATCGTCATCAGTTAAAAGAGCCGCCACATAGACGCTGGGTGAGAAGTCTTGATTTTGAAAAAGCTTTCGCTACTTCAAACAATGTGATTTTCGGTCGTACCGCTCTTGAGAATCTCACACCTGCTGGTCTTAAAAAGATGGCAGAGAAATTCGGATTCAATAAGAAACTCGTGGAAGGTGTGAATCTTTCACCATCAGTTTTCTCGATGGCGAAGGATCAATACAATCTTGCTGAACTTTCTTCAGGCCTCAATACTCACACACTCATGAGCCCGGTTCACGGAGCAGTAATTGCATCTGTCGTCGCCAATGGCGGTGTCATCCGTTATCCGGTTGTGATCAAGTCACTTGCTGAAACTAAAGAACAAAAGACTCTTTACCCGCCTTTGAAAAAAGATGAGCTGGTTCTCACTCCGCAAACGGCTGAAGATCTACGGACTCTCTTTATGGCTACGATCACCCAGGGAACGGCCCGCTCTTCTTTCCGCAGAAGTCAGTACCTTCTTTCTAAGCTTGAGATCGGTGGAAAGACCGGAAGTCTTACCGGGGGCGACCCCTATGGTAAGCGCGACTGGTTCGTCAGCTACGCCAAGTCGCTGGAAGACAAGAATGACAAGGGTATTTCTATCTGTGTCATGATCGTGAATCAGAAGAAGTGGTATATAAAATCACCCCTCCTCGCTAAGAACGTGATGGAATTTTATTATTCCCACATGTATCCTCAGAAAAAATAAAGGATCTCCCTCATGGACAACAATACTCCCGTTGAAACTAACGGAACGCCTACCTCTGAGGAAGCTGCTGTAGCTGCTGCTCCGATTATCAGCAAAAAAGAAAAGTTTATTAAAGAAGTGAAGTCATTCACTTTCATTATTCTTTCTGTTCTCGTGTTTCGTTCGATTCTCTTTGAGCCATTCAAGATTCCTTCCGGATCTATGATTCCAACACTCCTCATTGGTGACTTCATTCTCGTGAATAAATTTTCATATGGATTCAAAGTTCCTTTCTCCGATTGGTTCTCTGATCCTAAATACATCACTGGTCCCGATCAGCCGAAGCGTGGTGACGTAATTGTTTTCAAGTATCCTAAAGATCCAAATCTCAATTACATCAAACGTGTTGTTGGTCTACCTGGCGATACGGTTGAAGTGATCGACAAAGTTGTTTACGTAAACAATCAGCCGATTCAGACAAAAGAAGTTGATGGTAAAGAAATCATGGATGACATGGACGAGCGCTACAAGTCTTATCAGTTCAAGTTTCTTGAAACAAAAACCGGTGATGAAACCCATATCTCTCAGGTTGATGTCGGGAATGATTATTTCGCCAATTACTACAAGTTCACTGTTCCGAAGGATAACTTCTTCGTGATGGGTGATAACCGTGACTTCTCTGCTGATTCCCGCCGCTGGGGAACTGTTCCTTTCGGGAATATTAAGGGGAAAGCAATCATGGTGTGGTTCTCGCTTTCAGTTCCATGGCCTTGGAGTGAGGACGAGCAGGAATCATGGAAATTCCGTCCATGGAGAATCGGGAAGATCATTCACTAATCAATAATAAGGGGCCCTCCTACCTTTGGGCCTCCATCTCTCAATAAATTTAAGGCACTCCTTAAGTTCATTTTTTTTGCAATATGCTGAGACATGGTCTGAATAGAAGGGATCGTAAGGGAAATTTAAACCTGATCCCTGAAGCATCTTATTCTGCCCTCTCAGGAGCGTTTCGAGCTTTTCAGGCTGATCTGTTTTTGCAAGAAAGGCTATGTAATAGACCATCACAAAAATGCTTCTACTTCCCAGCTCTTTTAAACGTTTTTCTCTGTACTCAAGATCAATGTCATCTTCACCAAGAAGAATTATCGCTTCTACTGTAATCGTCTTTAAAGCGATTGATGGACTCATACCAGGGTAAGGTTCTAAGCAGCTGTTGAGTTGAATGTATTCATAAAGATCATTTGGTAACTTTCGTCCTTCTACTAAATAGCGGGCAGCAAGCGTCTGAGCATTCGTACAGTTCGGCGTAATTGTCATCGCCTTCTCATAACCGAGATAGGGACTGTTCCAGAATTTATATTGATTCTGTGTTATTGCGAACCATATGAGAAAAGGGATGATCAGCATTTTTCCGTATCGGTTGAGATAACCAGATCCGATTGTCGCGATAAACATAAAGAGCGCGAAAGCAGGAATAATGACATATGTATCAAAATAAAGATGAGGAGTACTCAGGATCACCAACGATGGTGGAAGAGCAAAGGCTGGCCACATCCAGATCTGTTTAATTGATCGTGAAAAATACAGGAGTATTAAAACAAAAGCTGCCAGCAAGGAAGAATAAATTAAAGCGCTGCTATCGAATTGATAAAAAATCGAAATATTGTAGGGAACTAGAATTTGTTTAAATTGAAAACCCAGATTGACCAGCATCATGAGCGGGTCAATCATACTTATCTTTTGTGGATAAATTTCAAGGAATACATAGCTGGTTTTATAATAAGCAAAATTAATTGCGGCTATCATCACTGAAATGAAAAATAAACTCACGATGAGTGAACGCACTCTGGGATTTCTCAATCCCTTGAAGTGACCTTCGCGCAGGAATACCCATGCCGGCCAGGCGATTGAGATAGGAACAGAGAGGAGTGAAAACAAGTAATAAGTTACAATAGGGAGGATGCTTTTCTTATCGTCTTCCCATTCAAGCAATGCTCGGGTTGCTGAAAGAATGAAGAAGAATGCCAACAAATGCTTTCTTGCGATTCCCCAGTTAACTGTTGGCTCAAAGATTGGATAAACCGAGAAACAGAGAATCAGAAGCATGAGCTGCCAGGAAACCTCAACTTTAAGAATTCTTTTAAGAATCAAGAGTGACTGATAGCAAGCACCCGCCCAGACAATACAATTCAGGAAGATGCTGATGACGAACCCTGTTTTATTGAAAAACCAGATATCAAGATAGAAAGAGATGTCCCGAATGGGCTGAAAGTCGAAAGTCTTGAAGTTAATAAGAGCATCGAGATACCCAAATGGAAAACTGAGCGAACTAAGATTATTGTAAATCAATGCTCCGTCAGGATTCTCAATCTGGTGAACAAATAGAAGCGGAAAGTGCGCAGCCAGAACAACTATGAAGATGGTGAGAAAGGAGACATAACCTGATTTTAAAAACCTGTTCATGATACCTTCAGCGTTATTTTTGTTTCACCATCATTGCCGCTCTCTGGAAGCTCTCCGGAAAAGTCTTTTGAGCTTTTCAGATAACCCCTCAACCAGTTCTTGAGAATACCGTCACCGTGACCGTGGATCACGTTGATATAAGGAACATCTCCTGCAAGCAGATCTCCCAGCGCGGTTTCAATAAGATTCTGGCATTCAGAAAGTCTCATTCCTCTTACATCAAGATCAACCTGAGCATTCCGGGTCTTGTGAAAACTTACCGTCACTTTATGGGAAGAAGATCCTTTTGAGCGGGTGAGTGTTCCGGCCGGCACTGTGATTTTGATCGGCCCTTTCGCAATCTGGACTTCCTGCTTTCTTGCGTCTGTCGCTTGAACCGTGAATTCTTTTTTTAGCACCAGAGATAGAACGAGATCTCCTGGCTTGAAATATTCTGCCCTTAGATTTCCATGTGCAGCGTTTTCTATTGGTTGAACCTCTTCACCGCGGATGCGACCGAGTTCACCCTTAAGCGAATGAGATTTTTCATCAACCCGCCTGACTTTCTTGATCTCGTTTCTTCTAGCCTCTTCAACCAGGTGTCGGGCCTCATCCAGGATACGATCCACTTCTTTTCGTGCTCTCTGAATTTCATCCTGTAAGCGAAGATTCAGGACTCCTTCCATGGCACCTTTCTGGTTTTTAAGCTCTACTTCACGCTGACGATTAGAATTCAGTATCTGATCCAGCTCAATCTGCTTTTGTGTCACTTTCTGAAGAAGAGTTTCATAGCTAACATTTTTGTGAGTGAGCTGTGACATCGCCAGATCCGGAACATCTTTTACGGTTTGATGCTTGCCGGAGAGTATCCTGAAGATATCAATCGCCATCGAGCTTCCTGGAGTTCCCCAGATGATTTTATAAGTCGGCCGCATATTCTTCATGTCAAAACCAACGTGACAGGAAATATAGTTGTGGTTTTGATGAATGAGAGTTTTGAACATCTGATGGTGAGTGGAAACAATGATATGACAGTTGGCACGTTTATGGAGTTCGTCGAAATACGCCATGGAGAGTGCTGAAGCTTCATCTGATGAGGTTGAATTAAAGATCTCATCAATAAGAATCAGGTTTGAAGGAAGAATGTGCTCCATGAGCTCAATATAATTTTTTACTTCACCAGAAAATGAGCTGAGACCCGATTTCAAATCCTGAAGATCATCCCCGAAGTAAAACAGACCTTTGTAGGGATACAATTCTGCTTCGCGGGCCGGAACAAAATGGCCATGAAAAAAAAGCAGATAAGAAAGAGCAATTGATTTCAAAAAGACGGTTTTTCCACCTGTGTTGGGGCCGGAAATAACAATCCCATGATGATTTTCAAGACATTCGACATCGTTCTTGACTGGATTTTTGAGGAGTGGATGAAATAAAGAGCTGAATCTGAATCCACCGCTTGCGCGAAGAGATGGTTTTTCTAACTGGTAACGGTAAGCGAATCCTGACTTCGCGAGATAATGATCGATGAGATAAAGTTCCTTCAGTACCAAATCCAAAAATGGAGAGAACTGCGAAAAGTTCTGTGAGAATTTCATTGCAAGCTGATTGATGATTTCATCAATCTTGGCAATAAGCTCCAGGCGACGGTTGCAGGAATCACGAACAATAAAAGGTTCTACAAAAAGTGTGGACCCTGACTCTGATCGGGAAACGATGAGACCAATATCAGATCGGTATGAGTCAGACCTGACTGGAACTACAAACCGGTCATAGTGAATATCGTAACTGTTGTACTGGAGAACTTTCTGGTTGGCGGGTTCATTAATCCATTCCTGAACAGTCTTTCTCAGTCGGTCCTCGAGCTCGCGCAATCTTTTTGTGAGTTCAGCGAGTTCAGGGTGTCGTTCAAGATGGAGCTCTCCATCGGCATCTACCAGATGACGAAACTCCTTAAGAACTTTTCGCTGAAGAGAGACGAAGTCCATTCCTTTGAATTTCTGGAATTCCTCTATCTTGTGTTCCGGGAAATCACTCCGGATAAATGATCCGCTTTCAGCAAGAAGAGCGACTTTATTAAGTTCAGAGAAATTAAGATTCCCGCTTTTAGCAAGATGGGAAAGATACTTCCGGAGGGATTCATCCGCAGGCAGGCGCGACAGAATCTGTTGCAGCACTTGTCTTTGGTCATCACTCACAAGTTTGAGATAAGCATCAATTCTTGTGAGCTCTTCCTGAAGAAGCTCAGCCGATTCTGTAAAAACAGTCTGAACGACAGAAAGCTTATTGGATTCAAAATAAGCAAATTGCGATATAATAGTGCTCAATGTATCCCATTCGACCTGCGAATGATGAACCGAGCCGTGGTTGCTTATGAGATTGATCGTCATATGATTCAATATTACCGGGATTTAGAGTCCCAAGTAAAAGCTATTCAGGATGCTTCAGTCGCTGGCGGTCAAATTCAAAAAATTTACAGTACGGCCTTTTTCGTCTCACTTTCAGTCAGGATTCCAGGAAAGACCAGGTCGATATATCTGGGCCGTGGTTCGGGAATGGAAGGGGTCTGGCTGGATGATGTTGCTCCCCCGTCTCAACTAAGAAGAAAAGATGTTTTTCTTGAATACCTGAGACGGCATCTCAGCTCATGCACTCTCATTGGTATGTCTGTCGATCCTTATGATCGGATTGTTAAACTTGATTACCAGAAATTTGGAATGCAGCAGTCACTTCTCCTGTTCTGGAAAGCTCGCAAGGTTTATTTCCTTCATAGTTATCGCGATACTCCAGAGTCACTACCTAAGGTTTTGATGAGCTGGAAGAATCGCCCGATTACTCCTTCGGAAGAGATCACTGATCTTTTTTCCTGCTTTGATGAAATTGGTCGCAGGAAAGATATGAAGCCTGAGTTTACGACAGCCAAGAAAATAGGGATTAAAGATCTTCTCCTGACCGAAGAAGAAGCTGCATCAATGAAAGCTGGAAAATTTAAACCCGGCTTCCTCGAAAGGAAAAAGACAAGAATCGAAGAAGATCTCACAAGTGCCCGTCAGTGGGAAAAAATCCAGGATGTTCTGAATAAAGACCAATCACTGGAAAATATGTATGAACTGAAAGTCGGTGATCACAAGATCAAATTTGAAGGAGAATTGAATGCTTATGAAAGGCGCAATCTTCTCTTTGAGAAAATTAAAAAACTTAAAAAGGGTGTTACGATCCTGAGCGAACGTCTGGATTCGGTAACCCGGACAATAGATGAAAAGGTGAAGCCAGTTGAGGTTTCAACCAATCTTCCGGTAACGAAAATCGCATGGGGCGAAGAACCTGGAACTGCCGCAGGTAAGGAAAAGCAAAAACAAAAAGATGAACCAGAAGACTATAAGGTCTTCAGTTCAACCAATTGTGTAATTGGCGTGGGAAACTCTGCGCGCGGCAATGATCAACTCCGATCAAAGTGGGCGGGAAAAGAAGACGTGTGGCTGCATCTGGATGGATTAAAAAGCGCCCATGTAATTATCAGAATGCCGGCCGGAGTGCCCGGTAATGAGGAAATCAACCTGGCCGCCTCTATACTTGCCCATTTTTCTCATTTTCAGGGCGACTGGGTCCCGGTGATCTATACTCAGGTCAAAAATCTCAAAGGTGTTTCGGGAGTCGCGGGTATGGTAACATATAAGAAAGAAAAACATTTGCGATGTCCACGTGTAGACATCACCTCTCTTATAGGAATTGCATGAAACTCATCCTTGCGATCATTTTTATCTTCTCAGCTTGGAGTGCTTATTCTCAGGCACCCAATGTATATTTCTCACTTTATGATCGTAAAATTTACACTCTCAAAAACAAGGGGACCAAAGACTTTGTGGTTGATGTTGTGAGCAGCAGATTGACAGAGAGAGTTAATGAGCAGAAGATTTTTGGGAAAGTGAAGGAACTCATTTTCCGGGTTCACTGGACTCTTTCACCTGAAAGACTTGCTGTTGATGTCATCGGACTTCCGGAAGGATTCATGGAAGTAAAGAATGAACTCCGCGCTTCATTTATGTCCATCCTCGATAATCTTCTCCCGATGACAGTTGAACAAAGATTTCCGGGTTATAAGATTTCACCGGGACAAACAAAGCGTGAATTCATCGCTACTGACAGTAGTGGCCTTGCAGCAATCCCGAAATATATTCTCAGGTTTGATGAACTAGATCGTCTTTCAGAAGTCATCGGAGCTAAACCAGTCGGTGCATGGAATATGAGCTGGATCTATGAGAAGAAAGCTTTCTCTGAAGGGCGCTGGGTCGTCAGTCAGGTGACTGTTACTAATTCAGAAAATGGTCAGACCGTGAAATCTTCCCAAAAGCTCAATTACGGAACTGCTCAGGGGATTGGCGTTCTCTCCGAAGTCGTACTTACAGTTGAGCAGACTGGTGAAAAAGGCATTCGCAATCAGGAAAGTATTGAGTTCAAAAACTACCGGATCAATACCGGAGAGGGAATGCGATATTTTCTCGGAGACTCACCGGTTGAGGAATCAACGCCGAAGCCAGTCTCGAAACCGTAATCCGACCTTTTTACTTTTAAACTAAATTTTCTTCCTCTGGGATACGCTTATCCTTGAGGGTAACTTCCTACAGGTTATAATATCTCAATAACTTGAGGATTCATCGTGCGTACGCTTACTTTGTCCAAGAGCGGTTTCAACAAAATCCGTTCCCATCAGAAAGAACTAAAGGCCAGTGACATTGAAGGTTCGATTAAATCGATCCCTCCTGGTGAATGGTGTTTGCTCACCGGCGATAAACTGAACTCGTTAGCATTCATCAATTCTACGGTGGATGAAAAATTCACATCTATCCACGTTGTCGAAGAAAGTTTTGAGGCGAATGTTTCGACAGAGGATTTTCTAATTCAGAAAATACGGAATGCAATTGCACGCAGAAAAATATTTTCAGGATACGCTGAAGGTTCAAGAGTTTTCTATGGCATGAGCGATGGATTACCGGGACTTATTGCGGATCATTTTACAAATGCCACAATCATTCAGATTAACACTGCCGGTGTCGATCGCTACCGTGATCTCATCGCAAAGTGCTTCCAGGATGAACTCAAAACAAAATCATATTTTCTTGATAATCCAAAGTATCGTGAGCGGGAGTCACTTCCTGTTTTCTCGCATGGGTCAGTACCAGCTCTGACGGTGAAGGAAAATGGCCTTACCTATGAACTTCGCGCGGAAGTTATTCAGAAAGTGGGATTTTATTATGATCATCGCGAGAACAGAAAAGCGATGCAGGATATTCTTCAGAGACTGAGTCACAAGCCTCAGCGTGGACTCGATCTTTTTTCATATGCCGGTGCTTGGGGAATGAATGCTCTCAAAGCGGGAGTGTCTAAGATGGATTTTGTCGACCAGGGAGATTTCTCCATAGAAGCTTCACGCGCGCTTGAGCTTAATAACTTCTCAGGCTGCGGACAATTCTTCCGGAATGATGTTTTCAAATTTCTGGATGAGACGATTTCCAAAAAGCAACTCTACGATCTCATCATGTGTGATCCCCCTGCCTTTGCGAAAAGTTATCTTCAGAAAGACCAGGCGCTGGAAGGTTATTCAAAACTTCATCGTAAAGTCATGAAGGCAGCATCACCTGGAGCACTAGTGGTTTTTTCTTCGTGTACCCACTATGTGGCACATGATGAATTCCAGAAAAATATTCTGGAAGCTGCAAACAAAGAAGGCAGGAAAATTCAGCTAATCCATTCTGGTATTCAGGGGTGGGATCACCCCATCCGTTCTCAGTCAGATAAATCTAATTACATCAAATCATACTTCTACATATTGGAGCCTTCATGATTCTTCAGGATAAATTACTACGCACTCTCGCAGAGGCGAGAAAAATTGTATTCGGGCAGGATGAACTTCTGGAAAGTATTCTTGGAGCACTTGTTTGCGAAGGCCATCTTCTTATTGAAGGTTTACCCGGGCTTGGAAAAACTCTCAGTGTTTCTGTCATGAGCAAGCTCTGTCATTTGCAGTTCCAGCGCATTCAATTTACACCCGATCTTCTTCCATCTGATCTCATCGGAACGATGATGTATAACCAGCAGAAGCAGGAGTTTTCTACTAAGTTTGGTCCGATCTTTACTCAGCTGGTGCTCGCTGATGAGATTAACCGCTCACCAGCTAAAGTACAGGCAGCTCTTCTGGAAGCAATGGCAGAAAAGCAGGTTACTATCGGAGACAAGACTCATAAGCTTCCGACTCCATTTGTGGTACTCGCGACCCAGAACCCGATTGAGCAGGAAGGGACATACAATCTCCCTGAAGCACAGCTTGACCGATTCATGATGAAGATCTCCGTGGATTATCCTGATTTTGAAGCAGAAAAAAGTGTCTTAGGACTTAAGTCCGGACAACTTGATCTGAATCCAATCATGACTGAGCAGGATTTCGCTCAGCTAAAAGAGAAAGTAGAGTCGATCTACGTTGATGAAAAAATCAAAGATATGATTATCCGGATGGTTCACGCAACCAGGCCCGGAAGTAAATTCTTCCAGAAGAAGTATGAGGGAGCTATTGTCGCCGGAGCATCACCACGCGCTTCTATCTGGCTCTATAAAATCTCTAAGTTTAAGGCGTTCATGGAAGGTAAGGACTTTGTCACTCCGGAGCATGTTCTCTCTATCATCCCAGCCGTACTTGGGCACAGGGTAATACCGTCTTATGAAGCACAGATTGATAAGATCAATACGAGACACATGGTTACGACTATTGCGGCGAATGTAATCTGATATGAATCTAAAGGAAATCGAGCGGGTCGTAGGAATGATCCAGTCACAGATTTTCAGAAACTCAAATGCCTACTCTACGGGCATGTTGAAATCTCATTTTCGTGGTTCAGGATTACAGTTCCGCGAACACCAGGTTTATGTCCCGGGTGATGATGTTCGTTTCATTGACTGGAAACTTTCAGCTCGTTCACCGAATGTATATATCAAGACCTTTGAAGAAGAGAGGAACGTTGAGATTGTTGTATGTTTTGATCTCTCTCACACTCTGCTTTACGGCTTTGAAGGAAAATCAAAACTTGAGGCCATGATTGAGATCGTGGCACTCCTTTATCTTCTGGCGTCACAGACCCATGATCTGGTTCGGGTTGTTATCTGGGGAGAGAAAACTCTCAATCTTCCTCCCAAGAGAGGAAAAGAGGGTCTTACGATATTCATCTCTGCTCTAGAGAAAGCGGGGCTTCTCGATGAGAACGGAAAGGTTCAGCTGACCTATGATGGCAAGATGAATACTCACTCCGAGACCATGAAGATCACTCAGGTGAAAGCATTCCTTGCTCGCAGGAAAGAAGTTATCTACCTTGGTGATCTCTCACTCGTGAAAGATAAACTTCTCTGGGGAAAACTCTTCGATAAGAAAAATATGCATTGTTTCCGGATTTTCTCTCCGGTTGATAAGAATACTGAAATGCCATTTCTTTTTAAGGCGCGGAATCCGGCGACGGGAAAGAACATGGTCGCAGATATCCGTTCCATCGATGGAGATCCGATGTTCCTCAAAGAAAGATTCAAGGAAATTGGAGTTCATGAACGGTATCTTGAAAAATTCGTAAAAGAGCTCGTGTGATAAATATTCTGTTACTCACAATTCTATTTATCAGTAATGCATGGTCGCTCGACCGGCTGGAGCTCGTTTTTCAGGAAAACGAAGTTCATCAGGGTGCTCTGGTCAGAGGGAAGCTTCTGCTGCAGCCGGATTCAATTAATCTTCCCGTCCAGAAATTGAAAGCTGCAACGATAGGCGAGACTATTTATTTTCAACAACTTTCTCCACTCTTAAAGAAAGACGGATCCTCTTCTTATGAGTCCGACATCAAGGTCATTTTCGTTAAACTGCCGGAAGCTGAATCCATCACCGGAACCATCGGACAGAATGAGGTTCTGATCAATATTGGCGCTATTAAAGTGATTCCGATCGAATCTTCAGGGCAAATGGAGTGGGCGGATTTTACAGCACCGGATTTCTTGCAAGGCTCATGGAAGAGTTTGTGGATAACTCTGATAATTATACTTCTCGGAGTGGGATCATTTCTTTTGTGGCGAAAAATTAGTGCCCGGAGAAAAGTATCCGCACGGAGAAAGCAACTGCTTGAAGATTTTAAAAGCTGCACCAGTTATGAGGAAGTTGTCTCAATGTGGCAGAAGAAGAGAATTTTCTTTCAGGAATTTCCTCAGCTTGAAAGTAACTTCAGCAGTTTCGAAGAGGTACTATTCAGGTATCAATTTAAGCCGAAGCAAACAGATACAGAAAAACAGTTCGTTTTAGAAGCTTACCGTAAGCTCCTTTCAGACAATGAAGGAGTATTTCGTGGAATTTAAAAATCCTCTTTTGCTCTGGGCTGGTGTTATTGCCGGACTCATCTGGAGTCTTGATTATTGGAAGATCTTACTCCGATCGAAGCTCCATTTCCCTCTGCAGGAGAAGGGTCTTCATTGGTCAAAGAAAATTCTCCGGGTAACTTTGTTTCTCGCGGGTGTGGTCGCTTGGGGATATCTTTCCTTTGCTCTGATGCAACCAAGAAAGCCCCAGAAGTTTTCTCCATCAAGCATTGAAGTGAATGACATCATTCTATGTATCGATGTTTCTCGTTCCATGCTGGCCGAGGATATCAAGCCCAATCGTCTGGAAGTGGCGAAGGAAAGAATCCGTGAATTCGCCAAGATGAGAGTTACCGACAGAATAGCAGTCGTTATTTTCTCAGAGAAAGTGATCACTTTGCTGCCCCTTACTACTGATCCAACCCTCGTTGATAAAGTCCTGGCCGAAATTTCTATTGGCTATCTGGGTAGCGGAACGAATATCGGTGATGGTCTGGCCCTATCTGTCGCCCGCGCCGTGAATTCAGAGACCAAAAACAAAGTCATTGTTCTTCTGACAGATGGAGTGGCCAATGTCGGAACTCTTACTCCGATTCAAGCAGCCGAAGAAGCCAAAAAGCATGACATCAAAGTCTATACTATCGGACTCGGCACAGATAACGATGCCAAGATTCCGGTTGGGAATGGCATTTTCGGAACGCAGTACCAGCTTATTCCTGGTGGGGGAATCGATTACAAAACGCTGAAAGAAATTTCCGATATCACGGGAGGAAAATTCTATCCGGCCAAGAGTGAAGATGCTTTGAAATCAATTCTATCTGACATCCAGAAACTCGAGAAAACAGAAATCAAGGTAAACAACCAGATTGTCTATGATGAGCAGTATTTCTCTTACCTACTGATCGGTGTCTCTATTCTCTTTGCAGTTGAAATCCTGAGACGTCTGTTGATGAAGGATGTGGCATGAACTTCCTTAATACTTCATACCTCCCTTTTCTGATAATTGCTTTTCTCATTCTCGCGGGCATTGTCCTGCTCTTTGAGAAAAAGTTTTTTGGAGTAATTCGCCGTTATTGGTTTTATCAAAGAAGCTTATTCAGCTGGATTTCCACCATTCTCTTCTTAGCAGGAATGGGTGGTCTAATCTTCAGCCTCATGGATGCCCGTGGACCCGAGGAGAGAATTAAAACTCCGGTTCCAAAGCAGAGAACAATTATTCTGATCGATACATCTGCCAGTATGCTGGCCGAGGATGTTAAGCCAAGTCGTCTTCAGAAAGCTGTTCTTATAGCTAAGCACTTTGCCCGGAAGGCAACCGGCCACCAACTATCGATCGTAGCTTTTGCTGAAATCCAGAAACCGATTGTACCCTTCACAAATGACCTTGATCTGATTGATGCCCGTCTTGAGAGTGTTAAGTTTTTGAGAAATCAATATGGATCGTCTGCCTTAACAATTGCTGTCCAGGAATCCATTCAGTATTTTCTGGATGGTGGCGGGGATATGCGAGGAAATATTATCGTCTTTACAGACGGTGAAGAGACCTCAGCCGGTGTGAAATTGAAAATTCCTGAAGGAATTCATGTGGCCTTTGTTGGTGTAGGAACGAATCAGGGCGGACGTATTCCGCTTGATGATGGGCGTGGATTCCGCTTCGGATACAAAAAAGACCGGGGTACCGACGTTATCACGAAACTAAACGAAAATTTCTTCAAGTCGACTGTTTCAGATATACCCTCAGCAAAATACTGGCTGGCTAATTCTTACTCACTTCCTTCTGAAGAGATCCTTGAATTCTTCCAGTCGGAGCAGAAAAAATCTGAGGACAAACAGGATATGGTGATCCGTCCGGTGATGATGGAGTGGATTGTACTTCCTTCTCTCCTTTTACTCATGCTTTCCTGGTTTTTTAAATCCATCCGGATTTTTACATTGGGATTATTTTTGGCTCTTTCTCCTGGTTATTCTCAGGAAGAAAAAGTTCAGTATACGCCCGAGCTGATTAAGAAGATGGAAGACCTCAGGGCCGGAAACCTCAGCCCACGACAAAAAGCCAAGCTGGCAGATGACTTATATAAAGCTGGCGCTAAGGACGAAGCACTGGCGCTGTTTGAGGAGAACTTACCTAAAGATCATTCAGATTCTGAGCTTCCTCCCGAAGCTTATCTGAACTATGGCACGGCTTTATTGGAGAAAGGACGTATTCAGGAGGGCCTGACCGTTTACGACGACCTGAACGAGCGTATAGGAAATTCTTCTGATGCTGCTTCGATTAAAGAGAAAATGGAGAAGAATACGGTTTCTGTTTTCAAGCAGCAGAAAGAGAAAAAGAAAGAACAGGATAAGAATAATAAGGAAAACAAAGAGAATAAGGATCAGGACCAGCAAGGACAAGGTGGTCAGGCACAATCTCAGGACAATCAGCAGCAGGGTAAATCCGGAGAAGATAAAAACAAAGATCCAAAGGAAGACGGTAAGGATAAGCAGGATAAAAAAGATAAAGGCGATAAGGGCGAAGAGAAAAAACAAGATGAAGGCGACGAAGAAAAGAAAGATGAGCCTAAGGATGGTGGGGAGAAAGATGGAGAAAAGAAACCTCTTCCTCCTAAAAAGCTCGCACCTAAGCTCAAGCAGCTTATGTCAGATGACAGGCAGCTTCAGATGAAAATGATTGAGCAGGGTACCCGCGAGCTTAACCGGAAAAAGCTACGCAACAGTAAGGATTGGTAATGAGGATTATTTTATTTCTCTTTTTCATATTCAGCTCCATGGCATTTGGAGATGAAGTTAAGATTGAATTTAACCCGGGGAAACCAGTCTCTGGAGAAGTCTTTCAGGCATACTTCAGAATATTCACGGACTCCGAGGAAGAACCTGCTGTAAATTTCTCACCGTCTAATCTGGAAGTTGTTGGTAAATCCAATCAGGGTGTTTCTACCCGCACGGTTTATTCGAATGGTAAGTTAACAGTTACCAGAGAAATTACTGTTGTCTACGATCTGGTGAGTGCAAGACCCGGGACTGGTTCGCTGAGGGATATCAATGTTCAGGTGGGTGCAAAAGTTCTCCGCCATCCGAGTATGTCTGTGACTATCTTAAAAGAGCCGGAAGTTGCTGCTGATGTTTTCGTAATGGCGGATGTTCCTAAGAAAACTCTCTATATCGGTGAAGGTGTAACAGTCCGCTACTATCTTTACAGTAAAGTCCCGGTACAAAACCTCGATGTGAAAAAATATCCCAAGCTCAACAATTTCCTGAAGCGTTTTCTTCAGGAGCCCGAAAGGACTGAAAGGGTTTCAGTTGATGGTCAGGTCTATCTCAGAAGTCAGATATATGCGGCTAAACTTTTTCCTGAAAAACCAGGTCCTCTCAAAATTGATGGGCTCGGATTGTCTGCTACATATCCTGTGACAAGATCGGGTGATCCCTTTGGTGCATTTGGCTTCAGTCGTGAGCTTAAAACCAGAACTTTAAACAGTGAGACGATTACTATTGATGTAAATCCTCTGCCTGAACCTATACCTCCTCACTTTACCGGATTGGTCGGTAAGCATGAATTTGAGCTTACTATCGGCCAGTCGCGCCTGATTGTAAATGAACCACTTGAAGTAAAACTGACTGCAACAGGATCGGGAGCACTGGAAAATTTCGAAGCTCCAACTTTGATTAAACACCCGGGTCTTGAAGAATTTGAATCCAATGGCGATCTGAAAATTTCAGACGCGAATTCTGCAAGCAAAGTTTTTGATTACACATTTCTTCCCAAAGAAAATCTCCAGATTCCAGCATCCGAAGTAACTCTTAGTTATCTGGATCCTGATACTGGTAAATACATTTCAAAAACGTTACCGATAGCTGAAATTGTCGTTGCTGGTGGATCTACAACCCCCAAGACTGAAAACAAGACTTCTCTACCAGAGGAAAAAAACGAAACCAAATCGGCGGTTAAAGATAAACCAAGAACTCTTTCTGGACCTGTTTTTGGTGACATTCCTCCGTTTAAACGAATATTCCCTTATCTGAATGGATTCCTGGCATTGTTGTCCCTGGTCATTGCCTTATCATGGATCGTGAAGTTTAAAGGCATTCCCCATATGAACAAGGGCACCCACATACCTTCAACTTTCAGGAAAGGTGAATTTCAATTCGGCGAGTTTGCCAGGTGGATGTCTCCCTTGATAAATAAGAGCGGGAAGACACCTGCTGTACTTATTCGGGATTCTGATCTGGATGATGATACGAAAAAGTACTTCCTGTCCCTTCTTGAAACATCTGAGAAAGGGCAATACTCATCTTCGAAAAACGATCCAGGATATAAGTACGAATCAAGGTACTTTAAAAAACTTGGCCGATATATTGCGAGTGCATCGAATGAAGCTTCTCAACAGTCTAACTGAAATAGCCAAAGCTGAAGGTAAGTCCGTTTCTATCGGACTTACTATTGGTAATTTTGATGGTGTTCACGCCGGCCACCGTCAGCTTCTAAAAAAGATTCAGGCAGAATGTAAAAAGAAAGATCTCGCTTTTGTGGTAGTTACATTCGTCCCGCATCCTCAAAAAATTCTTCAGCCGGAAAAAGAAAGATTTCTTCTCACGAGTTATGATAAACGCAGGCAGCTCCTTGAATCTTTAGGTGTAGATTATCTCGTGGAAATGAAATTCACCCGGGATTTCAGTACACTCCCTCCGGATGAGTTCATGAAAACTTATCTTTTCCATTACGAAGGTCTTAAAGAATTTTATCTGGGATATGACTTTGCCTTTGGTGCGAATAAAACAGGCGGCCATGATCTTGCCCGTGAAATTTGTGGACCAAAAGGGATCCATGTCGAAATCCAGCCAAAATTTGAATTGAAGGGTGAGGTTGTCTCTTCAACATTGATTCGTGACCTGCTTCTTTCCGGCAGAGTTCACGAGGCAGCAGAATTTCTTTGTCGCTCATTTCATCTTGAAGGTGTTGTAATCAAGGGCGAAGGCCGTGGAAAAAAAATCGGCTACCCTACCGCCAATATCCAGGTATCACCTGACCTCATCGTGCCCGAGAATGGTGTTTATGTTACCAGAACCAGATACCAGGGCATGACCTATCAATCTGTTACTAATATCGGATTCAACCCTACTTTCAAAGAGGGTCGTCAGGTTCATATCGAAACGAATATTTTTGACTTTGATTCTGATATCTATGGTGAGCAGCTTGAGATTGAGTTCCTGCAGAAGATAAGAGATGAAAAAAAATT
This sequence comes from Bacteriovoracaceae bacterium, assembly GCA_046595005.1. Classification (GTDB taxonomy): domain Bacteria; phylum Bdellovibrionota; class Bacteriovoracia; order Bacteriovoracales; family Bacteriovoracaceae; genus Peredibacter. Next base: position 127,738 of record JBKJPL010000044.1, read on the forward strand.
CCCAACAGTTAATGATCTGATTAACCAAATTCGTGCCGATGTAGAAACGGCAAAGAGAATCTTGAAGTCATGAAACTCGCACTTCTTGGCCATTCTATAGCTCATTCCCTGTCTCCCTCTCTTTATCGCGAAATATTAGGAACGATGCTTGAATCATACGAACTTCTGGATATTGAAGATCCTTCCCTGATTCCCGGGCTCACCGAGCTTCAATCGAAGTATGACGGTTTATCTATAACCAGTCCTCACAAGAAACATTTCTTCAAGGATGTGATGATTAATTCTTCAATCGTCAGAGAACTGAAGGCCATCAATACCATCGCCTTTCGACAATCTGGAATCTATGGAACCAATACCGATGTTGTAGCGGTGGAGAAAATTCTTCTTGGGTTCAAGGAACAACTCCCGAATCTGAAGCTTATTATCCTTGGAGACGGTGTGATGGCCCGGTTGACAGAGATGGTAGCGAAGTCACTCAGCATTTCATTTAAACAATATTCTCGTAACAAAGGCGACGATCTCACTCACCTGAATCTCTCTGGTTCTCCAGTATCTCCGACAATTGTGATCAACTCTTGTTCGAGAAATTTCATATTTAAAGGCGCACTCCATCCAGAATTGATATTCTGGGATTATAATTATTCTTTTAAACCACACCAAAATACTCTTCCATCTCAGGTGAAAGTCTACATCGATGGAGAAGAAATGCTTCGTCTGCAGGCACTCGCTGCGATTGAATTCTGGTCAGCTACTTAGTTTTAAACATAAGTGCTGAAAATTCTGAAAATTGAGACATACTATTCATAGGTTAATAACATTATGATTCGCAGAGAATTCATCGATATAGTCACGGCTACCGGGATGGCGACACTTAAAGAGTTGCGGCGTCTTTCAATGGGCCGTGATGACGAGATCAACGAGTTTGAACTTCTCTCAATGCCTTATTTTGATGAAAACAAGTTCGCGAAAATATGTTCCGAACGTTATGCCATTACCTTTATCGATCTTCGTAATGCCAAAGTGCCACAAGACACTCTTTCATCTCTCAAGAAACGCTATGTCACAAAATGGCGTGCAATCCCGATTCAGAAAACAGCAACCAAAGTAACACTCGCTACATTTGATCCGAGTGTAGTCGCTGAGGGTAGCAGGGAACTGCAGGACGTTTTCAAGAAGCAAGTTGAATTCATTCTTACTAATATTTCTTCGTGGAGAAAACTTTTCAGCAATGTGAAGGATTCTGTTGATGACCTCATCAACAACATCCAGGAAGTAAATAACATGACGGTGCAGGAAGACAGCATCAAGGCCGAGGATATCTCGGATGATGTTGTAACTTTTGTGAACCGGCTTCTCGCTGAAGCGTATGTAAAAAAAGCATCTGATATTCATGTTGAACCCTATGAGAGAGTTTTCCGTGTGCGCTTCCGCATTGACGGAATGCTGATTGAAGTAGCTCAGCCACCTAAATCAATGATGGCTCCGGTTGTATCCCGCTTGAAAATCATGTCCCAGATGGATATTTCTGAAAAACGAAAGCCTCAGGATGGCCGTATCAAACTTCTCATCGGTGGTAATCCGATTGATTACCGGGTTTCTTCTCTTCCGACTTTATTTGGAGAAAAGATTGTTCTACGACTTCTGGATTCTTCCAATCTTCAGCTAGATATGACCAAGCTTGGATTTGAACAGAAGCAGCTCGATATTTTCAAGGAAGGTATTCACCGTCCGTTCGGAATGTGTCTTGTTACAGGTCCAACCGGTTCAGGAAAAACCACGACACTTTATTCAGCAATTGCTGAACTTAATACTCCCGATAACAACATCTCCACTGCGGAAGATCCGGTCGAGTTTAACCTCGAGGGAATTAACCAGGTGAACGTGAAGAAAGATGTCGGACTTACTTTCGCTACCGCGCTTAAATCATTCCTTCGTCAGGATCCGGATATCATCATGGTGGGAGAGATCAGAGATCTTGAAGTGGGAGAAATTGCGGTTGAAGCTGCACTCACTGGTCACCTTGTTCTTTCTACACTTCATACGAACGATGCACCTGCAACAATTACAAGACTCCTGAATATGGGGATTGAGCCGTTCCTTGTCGTAGCTGCTCTCAACGTAATCGTTGCTCAGCGACTGTGTCGCAAAATCTGTATCAATTGCCGTGAAGAAAAGAAGACCTCGACTGATGAGCTCATAGCCTGCGGGTTTGCTCCCGCTTCAGCTGAGAAGATCAAGATTTATCATGGTAAAGGCTGCGAAATTTGCGCAAATACAGGCTACAAGGGACGAGTAGCAATTTACGAAGTTCTTCAGGTGACCCCGAAAATCCGTGAACTTGTTCTAAGGAACGCTTCTTCGGATGATATTAAAAAACAGGCCATCAAAGATGGAATGAAGACTTTGAGAATGTGTGCACTAACAAAAGTTGCCCAGGGATTAACGACTCTGGAAGAAGCTGTATCAAACTCATCTTCGGATCAGCTTTAGGAGTAACGTATGAACGATAAAACAAAATCACAAACTAAAACCCAGACTCAGGCAGAGCAGGGTATTGGAAATCTCCAGATTCAGCAGCTCTTCAAAGTTATGGTTGATAACGGAGCTTCCGATCTCCATCTTTCCGTAGGTACTGCTCCCGGCATGCGTATCTCTGGTGATATCGTACGAGTGAAAGTAGGAAGTCTGACTCCGGATGATACTAAGAGACTTATTTACCAGATTCTGACTGAAAAGCAGAAAGCTGAATTAGAGAAAAATCTTGAGCTTGATTTCTCATTCGGTATTAAAGGAATGGCCCGCTTCCGTGCCAACGTATTCTATTCTAAAGGTGCTGTTGCCGGTGTTTTTCGTCAGATCCCCAGTTTGATTCCCGATTTTGAAGCACTAGGCTTGCCACCGGTTCTTCTTGAAATGGTGAACGTTTCATCTGGACTATTTCTGGTAACCGGACCAACAGGTTCCGGTAAGTCGACTACTCTCGCTTCAATCATTGATAAATTAAATTCAAACTCGCCTTCTCATATTATTACTCTGGAAGATCCCATAGAGTTTGTTCACCAGCATAAACTCTCACTCGTAAACCAGCGTGAAGTGGGTGCAGATACCCTGAGCTTCACGAAGGGAATTAAATCTCTTCTTCGTCAGGATCCGGATATCGTTCTCGTGGGTGAGCTTCGCGATCCTGAGACTATTGAGGCTGCTCTGACAATTGCTGAAACCGGTCACGTAGTTTTCGGAACTCTTCACACCAACTCAACGGTTCAGACGATCAACCGAATTATTAACGTTTTCTCTCACGAGCAGCAGGAGCAGATCAGAACTCTTCTTTCATTCGTTCTTCAGGGTGTAGTTGCCCAGCAGCTTCTTCCGAGAATTCCCAAGGGACGCGTTCTCTGCCAGGAAATTCTAAGAATCACTCCTGCGATCAGAAACCTTATCCGTGAAGATAAGGTTCACCAGATTTATTCGCAGATGCAGATAGGGCAGGAAGAATCAGGGATGAACACCATGAATCAGCACATCAAGAAGCATCTTGATGCTGGTTTGATTTCGACAGAAACCGCGATGACATATTCAAATAACCCGGAAGAACTTTCACGAATGTTGGGTCTTGAACACAAACCAAAGAGCAGGCTGAAGTAATATGCCTAAGTTTAAATACTTTGGATTTACCAACGACGGCAGAAAGGTTGAGAATTCAATCGACGCTGATTCCATTAAGGATGCCAAGAAACTTCTTCGTCGTCAGAATATAAAAGTCACACGGATTTCTGCGCCTTCGATGTTTGAAGTTGATCTCGGTGAATTCCTGGTTGAGAAAGGACTTGCTCGTCCCTTCGGACGTGCTGAACTCATGCGCTTTACCCGCCAGCTGGCAATTCTGATTAATGCAGGTGTTCCGATTCTTGAATGTATGGAAATTCTCCATAAGCAGGAACAGAATCTGGTGTTGAAAAAAGTTATTAAGAATATTTCGATGCAGGTTGAAGAAGGTAAGACCTTATACGATGCCATGTCTCAACAGCAGGGCTTTGATAAACTTTACTGTTCCCTGGTGAAAGCAGGAGAAGCCGCAGGTATTCTCGATACCATTCTGGTGAAGCTTGCAGAGTTTCTCGAAAAAGCGGAGAAACTTAAGAAGCAGGTTAAATCTGCTCTTACTTATCCCGCCATCGTTGTAATCGTAGGAATCGTAGTTATTTTTGGACTCATGACCTACGTCGTTCCCATGTTCGTAGATATTCTCAAGGATTCGGGACAACAGATCCCTTTCGTCACGCAGTTGGTGATGAATGTTTCTCAGTTTTTTCAGGATTACACACTTCTTTTAATAGCGGGCCTGATTGCGGGTGCTATTCTTTTTGTGAATTTTATCAAAACCTCCGAAGGTAAGGCCCAATGGGATCGAGTTACGATGAAGGCTCCTCTTTTTGGTCTGCTTATTATCAAGGGAAATCTGGGTGCTTTCACCCGCACGCTGGCGACAATGCTCTCGGCAGGTGTTCCGATTATCGATTCACTTGAGATATGCATTGATACTCTCGACAACACTCAGATCGCCAAAGATCTCCGAAAAGTGAGACAAGCAGTTATTGAAGGTAAGTCGATTACTGAACCACTGGAACGAATTACTTATTTTCCTCCCCTAGTTACCCAGATGATTAAAGTAGGAGAGGCAACCGGTAACCTGGATCAGATGCTGATTAAGGTTGCAGATGTTTTTCAGGATGAAGTCGAAGAGCTCGTTGGCAATTTAACTAAATTGATTGAGCCGATTATCCTGGTGGTACTCGGTGGAATTATCGCAGTAGTACTCATCGCGATGTACCTGCCAATCTTTATGTCTGCCGGTGGTGTTCAGGAATAATGGCAAGATTCGTTGGCGGTAGGACCAGAAATGGTCCTGCCGGCCCAGGTCCTTGCCTTAATTTTTAGGCATAACTTGCCGAATTGTTGCTAAAGCGTTTGTATTTGATACGCTTTATTAAGAAAGATTGAAAACGTAGTAAAATAGTAACTGAGATGCAGACAAGCACAGGGTTCTTAATACCAGGTGAAAAGAAGCAGATCATAAACAAAATGGTGTCCTCTTAATGGTCATCATAAGGAGTCCAAATGAAAACGTTCTTTAAGACGCTTCGTCGTCAGGATGGTTTTACGCTCGTAGAATTGATGGTCGTTGTTGCGATTATCGGTCTCTTGTCAGCAGTAGCTATTCCAAACTTCCAGAAGTATCAGGCCCGTGCCAAGACTGCTGAAGCAAAACTTCAGCTCTCTGCGATTTACACTGCTGAAGCATCGTTCTTTGCCGACTACAACCTCTACCACACATGTTTGAATTACATGGGCTACAACCCTGCAGAGGAAATGAGTTCTCGTTATTATGCTACTGGGTTTGCTGTTGCAGGTTCAATGGACTCGACTGCTTACACCTCTGCGGTGAACTCCGGTATTAGCACGACTGAATGCCCGAACGCACTTGCAGCTGGAGCAGCTAACACCGCTCACTTTGCTGCCGGTAAGGCCATCGGAGCAAACCTTGTCAGTACCACTGCTCACAACACAGCTTCTGGCTTTGGAGTCCAGACTACTACTGCGACAATGACTTATACTGCGGGTGCCGCAGGTATCATTCATAAAGAATTCACTGCTTCCGTTGCCGCACAGGGATCGTCGTACTTCACAATCAATGAGATGAAGAGAATTCAGACCGTTCGTAATGGTTTCTAAGATTTTTCAAAGTAAGGGGGGCATTCATGCTCCCCTTTTTTTATTCCTTCGAAGTTCATCCGGCTTCACGATGGTTGAACTCATGGTCGTGGTTGGTATCATTGGTCTTCTCTCTGCGGTAGCAATTCCCAATTTTCAGAAATTTCAGGCTCGGTCACGCACAACAGAGGCAAAGCTTCAGCTTGCGGCCGTGTATACCGCAGAAGCTTCATTCTATGGTTCTTATCACATGTATCACTCATGCTTAAACTACATGGGATATGATCCCCGCGAATTTCAGAACACGCGTTTCTATTCTGTGGGCTTCATGAATACAGCTTCGATTCATATTGATCCATTTACGTCTTCGGTCGCGGGTGATCTGAACGTTGTCGATTGTCCTCAATCGCTTCCCGCTACTGCTAATTCGACGTACTTTTTGGCCGGAAATGGAGTGGGTGGAAATATCGCAGGCTCAAATCACATTCCTGCAACTTCACTGGGTGATCAAACTATTGGTCAGATGACATTCGTTGCAGGTGCCGGTGGTGTAATTCATAAAGCGTTTACTGGTACAACTGACAGCTCGGCTTTTACCATTGATCAAGTGAAGAAAATCTCTACTGTGCGAACAGGCTACTAAAGATTTCATTCGATTGTCGTGATAGATTTCGCTTTCGTTGAATCACCTTTTTTCTTCAGACGATATGGCACAAATGGCGTCTGGGTATGATACTTCCCCAAAACTTTTATATAAGGAACACCGTAAGCATCAAGGATTTCACACCCACTCTTGTGCTGATTGAGACATGTCAAATCTCTCTCTGCTTTCAGGGAATGAAAATCGGAGGTGAGTTTCTCCTTTAGTGCTGAATCCTGCGTCGTTGTCATGAGATCATAAATGAGAGAAAGAATAACATTGTAATCAAAGCCGAGTTCTACTTTCATTTTCATTACTAAGGACGGAATGAAGGCTGGAGCCTTCGGATGATATTTAATCTTATCCAGGAACACAGAACCCTTTTGATAATCACCAAGCTCAAAATAGTAGGCAAAGCCCAGATTGAAATTCAGTTTGTAATCATCCGGAAATTGTTTCACGCCTTTTTCCATCAATGCTACTGCTCCGTAAAGATCATCTTTGATGATGGAAAGATACTGACCGCCCCATAAATAGTTTTGATAAAAAAATGGATCAAGAACAGAAATAGTATTGAATCGCACATACATCCAGCTGTTCAAATCCCGGGCACCATAGTGCTCAAGATCGGATTCCATCAATGTCTGGACCCATAAGAGATCTGTAAGTAATCGCTTGTTACCAGCAGAAAGAAAAACAAGGAGGTCTTTATTGATGTTCAGAGCAGTTTCTTGCTTTAAGAGATTCGGCATAGGCTTGGGAGTTCTTTGATTGATAATCCCGGCAATAAAAAAGCAAAGCACGCCAAAGACGAGAAGAGTGAAGTCTTTAAAAATTAGTTTGCTTTGATCCGATGAATCCATAACATTATCATTATGATACATTTTAAAGGCATCACGAAAATATTTCGCTCAGAGTTGTTAGGTCAACCTTTCAAGGCCCTCACTGACGTGACTTTTGAAATTCCCGAAGGATCGATGGTTGGATTTCTTGGGGCCAATGGTGCGGGTAAGACCACATCGCTGAAAATCATCATGGATTTTATTCGTCCTACCCATGGTGAAGTATCTTTTTCTCCATCGCTCGGATCTTCTCGTCAGGAAGTTTTTCGAAATATTGGCTTTCTTCCAGAAAGACCATATTTTTACCAAAATCTCACGGGTCATGAGTTTCTCCATTTCATGGGTAAGCTCTCTGACATAAGTAACTCACAAATTCTCGAACGCATCAACGTCTGGGGACCTAGATTTAAAATTGATCATGCCTTGAATCGAGAGCTTAAGACTTATTCAAAAGGAATGCTTCAGAGAATAGGGTTTCTCGCAACGATCCTTCATGAGCCGAAGATCATTATATTGGACGAGCCACTATCAGGACTTGACCCCATCGGAAGAAAAGAATTAAAAGACGTGATTATACAAGTTCATAAGGCAGGAAAAACTGTGTTTTTTTCCAGTCATATTGTTTCTGATATTGAGGAAATATGCGACCGCGTGATTTTTCTTAAAACAGGTTCACTGGTTTACGATGGTTCAGTCAGTGCCCTTATGAAACAATCAAAATCCAAAGATTACATCATGAGTGTGCTCGCTCCTGGCGAATTGCCGCCTGGAATCCCGGTCAAAGACAATGTGAAGCTTCCGGATGATGTAACAAGGTATATTGTTACTGAAGAGAACAAGGATGCCCTTCTTTCTCATTTCATATCTCAGAAGAAATCCATTATGTCCCTCGAGATGATAAAGCCCAGCCTGGAAGAAATTTTCTATCAGACTAAGGGTGATGCATGACCATCGATAAAACTTTAACAATAGCCTATTACACCTTCAAAGAAATCTGGAAGAGTAAGATCCTTCTCAATGTATTCTTTGTAGGCGTAGGCCTCATGGTTGTTACTTATATTGCAACCGAGTTTACATATGGAGTTCCTGAAAGAGTGGCCCTCGACTTTGGCTTGGGAATGCTTTCCATTTCCTCGCTCGGGATATCACTATTTCTGGGCGTAGGACTTCTCTCCCGGGAAATTGAATCCCGCACAGTGTACATGGTCATTTCACGTCCAGTTCCGAGATATTCATTCATCATTGGTAAGCTTCTTGGGCTCATGGGGATTCAGGCGATAAACGTTTTGATTTTGGCTTGTATGACTTTGACTGCTACGAAGTTTTTAGGTGGTGACATCAATTCGCTTATCCTTTGGGCCGTTGGTTTCATTTTCCTTGAATCATTGATGCTTCTCCTTGTGGTTGTGCTTCTGTCTCTCATGGCCAATAACATTCTTTCTGTTCTCTTTTCAATTGCGCTTCTTCTTCTGGGTCACATGATCAAGGAGACTCAGGAAATTAACTTCATTCGGGACAACGTCTTATTGGTGAAGATTCTAGATGTTTATCACTTTGCACTTCCTGCTTTTTATAAGCTCAATCTCAAAGATTTTGTTATTTACAATAATGAGCTCCCTTTTAGTTATCTCGCAGGAAATCTCGTCTATGGGATTCTTTACTCGGCGTTCCTGCTGGTATTAGTGGTCTTTATCTTCAACCGGAAGAATCTTGATTGAGAGACCTTTACTCACTTTACGCATTCATTTCAGGCCTCATGATTGGCAGCTTCCTCAATGTCGTCATTCTGAGGCTTCCTGCTAAAAAAGACCTGGTTCGTGAAAGATCTGCTTGTCCAAAGTGTGGAACTCAGCTGAAATGGTTCCATAATATTCCTGTTATCAGTTTCCTTTTCCTGAGAGGAAAGTGCGGCTTTTGCGGGACGAGGATTTCCTGGCGATATCCGTTGATTGAAATGCTGACTGGACTTATAGCCTTCTGGCTTTTTCCGGAAAGTCTGGACTCCATGAGCCTCTCAATCTTTACGTTTCAATTTACAGTTGCATGCATTTTCATTTGTCACTTTTTCATCGACCTGGATCATCAGCTGCTGCTTGATTCACTTAATTTGTACCTACTTGCAGTGGTATTGCCCTATGTATTCTTCTTTTATCATTGGAATTACTGGGTCATTGGTGCTGCGATCGGATTTGGCGGAACACTTCTCGTAACGTGGTTGTTCTATAAAATCCGCGGGCAGATTGGACTCGGCGGAGGTGATATCAAGCTGTATGGAATTTTAGGTCTTCTTCTTGGTCCTATGGGAATTGTATTCAATATCTTTCTCAGCTGTTTTGTTGGAGCTGTCGTCGGTCTTATTCTGATCGCACTTAAGAAGGCGACAAAAGACAAACCACTTCCCTTCGGACCATCCATTCTTGTAGTTGCCGCTTTTCAAATTTTTTTCCCGGAACTCGCTCACCGATTACAGAGCTTGCTCTTCTAATTTGGCATAACGCACCAATCCGCTTGATATCTGTAACTTACTCTGCATATAATAAACTAAACTTGGTTTATCTTCAGGGATGAAATAATTGGCAAAGTCTTTTAAAGACCATATTGATGACCTAATGGGGAAAGTGAGTCCGGGTGTCACCATTGGTGTGGACATCGGCGCCCATAGTATCAAGGTGTGTGAACTTTCTGGCGGCCCTGGAAAATTCAAGATCGAACGCTTTGGAGTGTACATTCTTTCAGAAGCCGCACTCATTGAAGATGAAATTCAAAAACCTTCTGAAATTGTTGAAGGCATTCTTGCAGCTCTTAAAGATTCCGGTATTAAATCGCGCCAGATTTGCTTAGGCCTCTTTGGTCCGAACACGATGACAAAACGTCTGAACGTTCCGGAAGGAACTCGTGAAGAAATTGAAGATCATATTCTCTGGGAAGCTGAACAATATATCACATTCGGAGCTGATGATTCTCAAATCGATTTTCATATTGTCGGCGATAACGAAGGGGGCGGTAAGGATGCAATCGTTGCTGCTGCCAAGAATGAAATCATAGAGTCATTCACCAATGTCTTAAAAGACGCAAAGCTCACTGCTAAGGTCATTGACCTGAACGTTCTTGCCCTTGCGAACGTAATGGAAGAAGTTCTTCAGGAAAATATTGAAGAATATAATCAGGGGACATTACTCCTTGATTTTGGCGCTCAAAGCACCAAGGTTATCGTGTTCAAGCGTGGAGCTCCAATCTTTACTAAAGAGATTCCGGTTGGCGGAAGTTTAGTGACTGAAGAAATCCAGCGGCAGATGGGTGTTTCCTATGAAGAAGCGGAAGATCTCAAAACTAATTCTGGTGACCGTGGAAATCTTCCACAGGAAATTCTGAACATTGTAAGTTCTCAGATCGAGCAGCAGGTTGCAGAAGTTAAGAAGAATATTAACTTCTACATTACCCAGGGTTCTGCTGAGAAAGTTGAATATTGTTTTGTGACTGGTGGATCATCACTTCTGCCGGGTCTCATTGAAAAACTATCGATTGTAACCGGACTTGAGGTTCAACGCCTCGATGTACTAAGCGCATTCAAGCTGAATAATAGTAAGCTCAATGAGAATGCAGATCAGCTTGCCGCCATCGGACCTGTAGTCATAGGACTTGCGATGAGGAAGGTGAACTAGTGGCAATGATTAAGATCAACCTATCTTCAGCGAAGAAGCAAGTTGATATCTCGAATATCGGTGGCTTCGATTTCACTAAGCTCAAAATCAAAGCAGTGCTTCTTGTTATCGTTCTTCTTTATGTACCGGACTTCGTCATTGTTCCGATGTGGACAGCTTCTGAAGAAGAAAAAGCAGCAGAGCTGGATGCAAAACAGAAGACTGTGGCCGGACTTAAGAGAAAAGTTAATGAAGCAAAGAACTACGAAAATCAGATCAAAGAATTAAAAGCTCAGGAAGAAGCCCTTGAGAAGAAACTCCTCGCAGTGAAAGAGGCAATTTCCTTCAAGAAAAATCCTTCTGCACTCCTGCTTTATATTGCCAAGAATACACCTGCTGACATGTGGATCAAGGATCTATCTATCGATAACGACGTACTTACTATCAAAGGTGAAGCTCTTGATTACACCAGCATTGGAAATTTTGTTCAAAGTCTAAGGTCTTCGGTTTTCATCAGAGACGCGAATGTCGGCCAGCAAAGCCAATATGTGAGAGAACCTGATAAAGTTCGGATTGAAGTTTTCGACGTACGCTTCGGAATCGCGAGGTTCGATCAGTGAAAGAATTAGTTAATAAGATTATCGGTAATCTTCATATTTTCATGTTCCTTTACGGTTGCTGGACTACTTATGAGCTTTGGGAACAGCATGACCTCAGACTCACTGAGATTGAGACAGAGATCCCAAATGTCGAAGCGGATATCGTAAAACTCAAAACGAAAGTTAAAGAGATCAATGACTTCATCAAGAAAGCTGACGAGTACAAAGTACGTGTGGAAGAAGTCGCAAAAAACATTGAATCTGTTCAGAAGCAGCTTCCCGCAGAAACTAACGATGCTCAGATCCTTGCAGCTTTTCAGTCTGAGATGAAAGTTCTCAATATCAAAGACACGATCCTTGAACCGAAAGGCGAGGAATCCAGCACTTATTTTATTTCTAAAGAATATTCCGTCAAGGCCAGTGGTACGTTTCTTCAATTCCTGATTTTCTTTGAACGCATCGGAAATGCGACCAGAATTTACAATGTCAAAAGCCTCAAACTCACAACGAATGGGGCTACCCGCAAAGGTCGTTTCCAGATTGTTAATGGTGAAGCAGTCATCCAGGCATATCGTTTCAATCCAAGCTTCCGCGTAGATCGGGGTTTCTGATATCTAAAAGTGGACAGCGCGCCCGGTCTCACTTGATAATATAATCGTATGACGCTTTTTATTTTCACATTACTCTTCTCTCTCGGGGCACTTGCTGCCCCTACGAAGAGTAGTCTGGATGAATTCTTCAAAGATAAAACCCGAATTGAAAATCCACTTGAGCTTCGGGATCCTTTTAAATCTCCTCAGGCCAAAGGCCAGCAAAGACGCCAGGGCGGAAACAAGTTTAAAAGAGGCGACTCTCTTTACTCCAATCTTGCCGTGGAGAACCTTCGCGACTGGAATATCTACGATCTCAGAGTTGTTGGTGTGATGATCGGTAAAGAAAGAAGAGCCATGATCACCAAAGCTGAAGGCGGAAAGGTAGTCGTAATCAGTGAAGGAACTTCCATAGGACCAGATAATGCTGAGGTGAAAGCAATTCTCCCAGGCGGTATCATTCTCGTTGAAAAAATCATCAACGTTTATGGACAGGAAGAATACTTAGAAACTGTGGTACCAATTTCAAGATAATTTCCCTACAATATTAGTAGAGTCCGGTATGGACATTCTTAAGGAAGAGAACATGAAGAAAGGATTTTTTTCAGTTTTCCTGGCGCTCTACGCACTTAATGTAGGGGCACAGGAAATTACGAATGTGAGTTTCACCCAGGAAGGGGAAGTCAGTAAGCTTGTTATCGAAGCTGACAAGGCCCTGCTCGCTGAACGTTTTCACGTTACCGAAGACAAACAAATCATTCTTGATATTAAGAACGCAAAAGTTTCTCCGAAACTTCTTCGCGGTATTGATACTTCTGAATTTCCGGGATCAACCGTTTACATTTCCGGATATAGAAAACCCGGTACAGCAAATGATGTGAGATTCGCCATCCAGCTTCGCGATAACGTTCGCTCCGTCCTGGAAACGAAAGGTAACAATATTTTTTTGAATATTGAAAACCGCTTCGGAGTTTTTACAAAAAATCAGGTTAAGAGTACGGATGAAAAGGCTCGTCCTCAGGAAACTTTTCAGGATGCAGTTGGAATCAATGTTCCGAAATCAACCAGCCTCGAAGATATTCTGGAAAACCTCACTCTCTCAGGTCCTAAGAAATATGTTGGACGTCGGATTTCCATCAACGTCCGTGATATTCCGGTTGTTGATGTTCTCAATATGATTGCTGATACATCAGGCTTCAACATCATTATCGACAGAGAAGTCGGTACAATGCCGCCTATCACTTTATCCCTCACAAATGTGCCATGGGATCAGGCGCTCGATACCATCATGAAGCTCTCAAAGCTCGTAGCAGAAAAGAATGCCAATATTCTCATCATGAAGACTGCTAAGCAGGCCGCAGATGAACAGAAAATGGCTGCCGATGCGATTAAGCAAAAAGAAACTCTTGAGCCACTAGTTACACGCGTATTTCTCATTAACTATGCGACCCTTGGTGACATGAGAACTGTACTCACAGACTATCTTACAAAAGAGCGCGGTAAGATTCAGGTTGATGAGAGAACAAACAGTCTTATCATCAGAGATACTGTCGATGCGATTGATCGCATCAAGAAAATTGTTGAAACCCTGGACACACAGACTCCGCAGATTCTGATTGAAGCTAAGATTGTTGAAGCTTCTGAAAACTACTCCAAGCGTATTGGCTTAACCCGTGGTCTTTCTTTTGGCTACGATCCTGTCGTTAATACAACAGGAAGACTGCCGTTAGGTCCTGGCTTTGCATTCAGTACTGCTCCCGGAACAGATTCACCTACGGTTGCTGGTCTCACAATTGGTATTTATAAGCGTCTGACTAATCTTTCATTCAATCTGGAAATGATGGAACAGGAATCAAAAGTCCGCGTCGTTTCGAGTCCGCGAGTTGTTACTCAAAACAAACGGCCTGCAACTCTTACGTCCAACGATTCAACAGCATTCTCAACGAACACAGTTGTGAACGGTGTTGTAACAACAGGGTTTTCTTCAGCTAATGCAACAACCAGCTTGAACGTGACTCCGCAAGTGACGAACGATGGAGCGATCAATCTTACCGTAACAATCTCGAAGGCATCTTTCGGTGTTGTTCCTGCTCCGGGTGCTCCACCAAACACGGCAACTCGTACAGTAAATACCAACGTTCTGGTCGATAATGGTTCAACCGTTGTGATCGGTGGTCTTTATACGAATGCAGAAAGTAGCATCGTGGCGGGTATCCCTTATCTCAAGGATCTTCCACTGGTCGGCTGGCTCTTCAGAAACCCTTTCAATACAACAAACAGCAGATCAGAGCTCGTTGTGTTTATTACTCCGCGGATTCTTAACCAGGATGAAGCCGGATTCTCCGACAGAAAAGCAACCAACGTAAAGTCAGACACAGAGTCACTTTAAGGGAAGGAAACTGTGACGGGGAAACGTAACCAATCAGCCTTGTTGGCCAAATATTTTGACCTGTACAAGAAGAATCCCCGGTCGAAAGTTTTCGCACCTCTGGCCGAAGCGTTCCGTAAACTCGGAATGATGGATGATGCTTTAAAAATTCTGAGAGATGGAATTCGAAATCATCCGAACTATGCTCTGGGATATATCGTACTCGCTCACTGTTACTACGATCAGGAAAAGTACGAGCTTACCTACAATACATTAAGACCTATCATTACCCAGAACGCTGATAATATTTCTCTCCAGAAGATTTTTGCTCAGGCCTGTATTCATATGGGGCATCTGGAAGAAGCTCTCGATACTTATAAGTATCTTCTCTTCCTGAATCCAAGAGATAAATTTTTTGCTTCAGAGGTAAAGAAACTCGAAGACGACCTCATGGTCGGACACAAGAAATTGACTCTTGATCAGCTGATCAAAGCTCCTGATATGGTCATCCCTGTTTCAGAAACTGTTGATGATGACTGGGTTCAGGTTGATTTCAACCGTACTCACAAAAAAGCTCTGCCGGAGAGTAAAAAACCTGTTGAACCGGAAGAAACTTCAGGTGATGAAGAATGGGTGATGAAACGCCCGGGCGAGGAAGAAAAAGGGAAATCTGATCTTCATCCTATTCTTCGTAAGGAAGTTGAAAAACGAAGCCTGGAAGATGATTTCTTTGCCGACGAGTTCGAAGAAGATATGGGTGATATTGATGATGTGAATTCTTCCATCAATACTGATTCACCGATCGTCTCTCATACCCTGATCGATCTTTATTGCAGTCAGCACTATTATGAAAAGGCCATGGAGCTTCTGGAGAAAATCCTCGAGCTTAATCCTCATGATCAGAATTCGAAGAGAAAACTCGAAGAAGTTAAGCTGATGAAGCGCAAGCATTCTCCTGAAGAAAAAATCACAGAAGAATCTGGTCACGACGAATTAATTTCAATCATTGAAAATAAGGTGAAAGCAAAATCACCAGGTGAATTAAAAGTCCGTGAAGCTTTCGATGAGTTTCTGGGTGGTCTTCGCCAGAGAGCGGATCGCTCATGAAAAAGTTTCTTATCATCAATGGACCGAATCTCAATATGCTTGGTAAACGTGAACCCGAAGTTTACGGAACAGAAAGTCTCGATGATATTGCCAGATGGACTGATGAAAAAGTTAAAGGCAAAGCGACACTTGAATGGTTTCAATCCAATGTTGAAGGTGAAATCGTCTCGAGAATTCAGCAAGCTCACTCAGAAAAATATGACGCTCTCGTGATCAATCCGGGAGGCTTTGCTCATACCTCAGTAGCAATTCATGACGCTCTGAAAATCCTGAAAATTCCAGTAATTGAAGTGCACCTTTCCCAGGTCTACCGTCGGGAGGAGTTCCGGCATACTTTGTTGACGGCAAAAGCCGCTACGGCCATAATGAGCGGGCTCGGAAAACAGAGTTATTACGTCGCGATATCATCGCAGATCCACTGACGTTATTTAAGGGGAACTTCTTTTTATGTACCAAACCACTGATTTCAGAAAAGGTCTCAAAATTGAGATCGAAGGTAAGCCTTGGATCATCGTTGATTTTCAACACGTAAATCCAGGTAAGGGTTCCGCTTTCGTAAGAACTCGTATCAGAAATCTTGAAACTAACCAGACTATTGAACGCACTTTCAAGGCCGGTGTTGAAACTGTTGGTAAGCCGGACATGGAAGAAAAGGAAATGGAGTACAACTATTCAGATCAGGATGGTTACAATTTCATGGACCAAACGACTTTCGAAATGGTTCACCTTTCTCACGATCAGGTCGGAGAAAATAAGTTTTACCTCCAGGAAAACATCAAAGTTTTTATTCTTTATTACAATAACCGCCCGATCTCTATCGAGCTTCCTAACTTCATCAACCTGAAAGTTGTTGAAACTGATCCAGGTATGCGTGGAGACACAGCTACTGGTGGCAACAAGAAAGCTGTTATGGAAACTGGTCTTCAGATCAACGTTCCACTGTTCATTAAAGAAGGCGAAGTACTTAGAATCGATACTCGAACAGGTGAATACATTTCACGTGAGAAGGCATAACCATGAATCTCGATACACTGAAAGAGATAGTTAAAGTTGCTAAAGACCAGGGCGTCGCTGAACTTCAGGTTGAAGGAAAAGACTACAAAGTTTCAGTCAGCTTCATGACTTCGGCTGCACCAGTAGTTCATCATGCCCCTGTTCAACATGCACCTGCTCCATCTGCAGCTCCGGCAGCGGTTGCTGCAGTAGTTGCACCAAAAGCATCTGCTGATGCTGGTCTTCACGGGATCAATTCCCCGCTCGTCGGAACATTCTACGGATCTCCATCTCCGGGAAAACCAGTCTATGTAAAAGTGGGCGACAAGGTCCGCAAGGGTCAGGCCCTTTGTGTAATCGAAGCTATGAAAATCATGAACGAAATCGATGCGGATATCGCAGGTGAAATCGTTGAGATCTGTGTAGAAAATGAATCGCTGGTCGAATACGGCCAGCCACTTTTCAAGATCAAGCCATAATGAAAGTTGAAGCGAAGAAGTTCAAAAAAGTCCTGATCGCCAACCGTGGTGAAATCGCAATTCGTGTGATCAGAAGTTGTAAAGAACTTGGCATTGAAACAGTTGCCATTCATTCCACCGCGGATGAAGACTCGCTTCACGTAAAAATGGCAGATGAATCTGTCTGTGTGGGTCCTGCAAAATCGAAAGATTCTTATCTCAATATACCGCAAATTCTCTCTGCAGCTGATATCACTGGCGCAGATGCAATTCATCCTGGTTACGGTTTCCTGTCGGAGAATGAGGATTTTGCCGAAGCATGTGGGAAATGGGGAATCACTTTCATCGGCCCTTCAGTAAAATGTATCCAGTCGATGGGTGATAAGATCGAATCAAAGATCACTGCTAAGAAAGCTAAGGTTCCAACTCTTGAGCCAATATACGTTAAAGAAGTTGAAGAAAAAGTAATCCAGAAAGAAGTTGAGAAAATGGGCTTTCCTGTTCTCATCAAAGCATCTGCTGGTGGTGGTGGACGCGGAATGAAGCGCATCGAGAATTTCGATGAGCTCTGGCCGGCACTTTCTCGTCTCCATGAAGAAGCGAAAGCTGCTTTCGGCGACGGAACTCTTTTCATAGAAAAATACATCACGAATCCACGTCACATTGAAGTTCAGATTCTTGCTGATAGACACGGTAACGTCATTCACCTCGGTGAGCGCGACTGTACTATCCAGAGACGTTTTCAGAAAATTCTCGAGGAAGCTCCTTCTCCTGTTCTCACTCAAAAGGTGAGAGAGGAAATTTGTACCGCGGCAGTTCGTCTCTCAAAGTTTGTTGATTACGATTCTGCGGGTACAGTAGAGTTTCTTTACGATCTCGATACCGAAAAATTCTACTTCATGGAAATGAACACCCGGATCCAGGTAGAGCATCCGGTTACTGAAGGCCGTACTGGTGTAGATCTAATTTCCGAGATGATTCGTCATGCTCAGGGCGAAGTCTGTCGATTTAAACAGTCAGATATCATTTTCCGCAATCACGTGATTGAATTCCGGATCAATGCCGAAGATCCAAAAACCGGGATGCCATCTCCGGGACATATCACGCATTATCACAGACCTGGCGGAATTGGCGTGAGAACGGATGACTTTATCTATACGGGATATACTGTACCTCCACACTATGACTCTATGATTTCAAAAATCATCGTACAGGCCGACAATCGTGCAAATTGTATCACTCGCGCAAAACGGGTTTTGGATGAAACTGTTGTGAGTGGAATCAAAACAAACATCGATCTTCATAAGAGTATTCTGAATGATCCGGACTTTGTTTCGAGCCAATTTTCGACCAATTATTTAGCGAAAAAACTCATTTAAAAGTATAATAAAATTAAGCATTTAATGTCATAGGAAGGGCATTTGAAGGACTTAATTGAATCCATTCGGCAGATGATGGCCGAAGAGAATTTTTCTGGTGCTGAACTGGCATCCGAATCATCACTCATTTCTGTATTCCCCTCACAAAGATCAGAGCTCGTTCAGATTTATCTGGAAGCATTACTGCATCAAAAAAAATCACTACCAGATCATCTTGTCACAGAAGTTCTGAATCTTGTTTGGGACAAAAATACTGAACAGGCGATTTCGTTTTACGAGAATGCCAGTGATGAACTGAAACTTTCACATGATTCACGAATACTATTTTTCCGCATGAAGCTCGCAGAGAGGCGGGGACACATTCAGGAGTTACACAATCTCATCTCAGATTTTCATCTCAGGATCTTCGAACGTAATGTTACTTACGTTCCGGAATTTGTCTCTCAGCTCATCCAGAAATATTTCCGGGCTGACTTTCAACTACGACTTCAAGGGCTGGCACTTACACTTCTCCGGAAAGATATTAGAGGTGCTGAGAATCACGCGCGCGAGCTCATCCTTGAGACCTTTGAAAAATCCACACCGAAAATCCTTCGTGAGAAATTAACTTCTATGTTCAATGTTCTGAGTGCTCAGACCGAAAAAGGTCCACTCGAAATTTATCAGAACTTCCTGGGTGTTTATCTCCATGGGTTTGAAGAGAAGAAAGACTACAAGCGACTGGCCGAGATCGTAATATATTTTGATGATTTCAGATTTAATGTCATGGTAATGCAGATTCTTTATAGCCATGAATATTTTGATATGTGCACTGACTATTCTCACGAGTTAGCTGTTCATGAAAATTATGACTTTGTTTACGTAGCCAAGCACTTCCCTGATCTCAAAAAATATTTTGTAACGATGACTCATTCGGTTCCAAGAACGACAAAATGGGAGTCTCCTGATCTCACCCTGGAGGAAGATCCGGTTCTGTGGTCTCTTATTCCTCATTCTGTAGAAAAATCGGAGGATGAGCAGCTTCTTATTCAATTAGTGAAAGGTCAGGATTTCTCTGACTCATCATTACTGGATCTGTGTGTGAGTTTTCTTCAGAGCGAACTCCCACTGGTTGCTATCTCTGCGGGATTGATTGTTCACTCACGTTCGACTGACGACAAAGTAAAACTTAAAGCTGCTTATCTGATTCTTACGGCGCTTCTCCAGTCAGGTGATTATCGGAGAGCGATTGATCTTGCACTGGAATCCATGAAGCTTGTTTCCACTAATGATGACTTGTTATCGTTTCTGTATTGCGAAGCTGAAGCTTATTTAAGGCTTGGTATGAACCCGGAAGCCAGGCAGGTTCTGAAAAAAATTCTCTCTATCGACTCACGTTACCGTATGGCGCGGGAAAGGCTTGAGAAGCTGGAATGAGATTTAAGAGTGTACTCGGAGCTATTATATTCGTCATTTGCGCCTGCCTTGGTGCTTTGGTTATTTTTATCCATACAAACTCTTTTGGAATTCTCATCACTCGCGTGATCTCTGATCTTTCGCTGAAGAGAACCAATACAGAAATCAGAATCAGAAATATCGGCATCTCAGTTTTTCCTCCTGGAATTGAATTGAATCGAGTGAAAGTTAAGAAGGTTATGGGACCGGACGAAAAGCTTTCTGCGGAACTAGGTAAGATCGGTTTTTATGTCAGTCTGATTGAGCTTGAAGAAAAGAAACTTACTTTCGGTGAGATCCGGATTTCTGATTCGGTTATCGATTATTACTTCCCGGAAAAGAATGAAGAAACAAAAGAAATTGATCGGGCGCTCATTAATAAGATTTTTGATCTTTCAGAAAAAGCACCCATAAGGATCGATACGCTCCTGATTGAGAACAGCCGGATTCATGCCAATCATGATCTATTGGAAGCAAGACGTTTAAAGATTTTTAAAAAGAGTAAGGCGTTCATCGCACGCTTTCATCTTTCGAATATCAAGCCTTCTGCGGATGACGTGCATACGATCGACGAGGTCTGGGGAGACATGGAGATTTCCCGGAATAATATTGATATTTACCGGCTCAAAGTTCTCCATGATGTTCAGACGCTTCTCCTGAAAGGAAAGATTACAAATTATCCTAAGTTGAAAGGTGCCGAGGCAGTACTCAACGGTGAGGCGCATTTTAATCTTCGAAATTTTGAAAAAAACATCACTCTTCCCCCGAAGATTACCTTTCAGCATGGATTTGCCAACGCCATCTTTCAGTTAAATTTCATAAATGGCGGTCTTCAGGGCAAAACTCAGATATCAGTTGATTCATTTATCTCGAGTGTTGTTGATGCAAAAAGAATTATCGCAGAAGTCCAGCTCAGTCCGGAACACATCACCTTGATGTCGGCTGAGATTATTAATAACAACGAAAAAGCGACTCTTCTTTCTCCGGCGATCCTGTTCAATTTCAGTAACAAAAAGTATCTGGCCAGTGTTGTGAAAGGAAAGGTAGAGAACCTTGAACTACCTAATGCTCTCAAGTCTGAGCCTTCATTAAATGTCCTGAAGGGTCAGATGACCGGTGATATTGCCATCACTCACAACTCTGGTGATTTTTACTTCAAGCCGGACAACGGTTTTGTTATCCGGAACCTGGGTCTTGTCGTTGGAAAGGAGAAGCCTTTTCCGATTGTAATGATTTCATCAGCGACTATGCGGGATGCGAGCGTCTCTATTGTAGAAGGTGAAGTTCACCTCTCTTCCCATATCACTCTACCGAGATCAAAATTCGAGCTTGATGGATTTATTTCTAAAAAAGGCCCACGGTTCTCTGTCGTAGATGCCCAGATTAATCTTGAGGATCTCGGAAATATTGCACGAATGGATGTTAAGGGTGCCGGTTCCCTTGGCGTTGAAGTTTCCGGAACGATGAAAGATACAAATATCAATCTTAAAGGGAAACTAAGAGGCTTTGAAGTTCTGGGATATCGCCTGGGAGAGACAGACACCGAAATGACGATCGCCCTGGGAGATGACAGTGTTCTCATCAATAGATTTGAAAGTAGATTTGGCTCAACTCCGATTTCAGGAACAGGGGCCGTTAACTGGAAAAATGGTGATATTGCTTTGGGGATAAACTCCCCTTTTACAAATTTTCACGATCTTTCCCAGATCCTTCATCCTTTGTTCAGCAAAATGGACTTCCTGCCCCAGGATCTTAATTTCAACGGGAAAGTCGACGCTTCGATTTATGGAAAAATTAATCTCGATGATTTAAAGATCAAGTCCGGGGTGAAGTTCACAGACATGATTGCATATGGAGAAACCATTAACTCAGGCTCGCTAGACATTAAGCTCAGTGATCGGGTTCTGTCCTTTTCAAATATCGAAGCAGAAAAAGGCAAAGGTGACATTTTCGGTAACTTCCAGTTCTTCCTCCGTCAGGATCGACTGAAGACTTCAATGAAATGGGAGAATATTGCACTCTCTTCATTCAATGTCTCAAAGCTCCTCCACCTCAATATTGATTCTCTTGTCAGTGGAAGCATGGCGGGCGAGGGCCCGATTGATGATTATATTCTGAACCTCAAAACCAAACTTTTTGATACTCACTCTGGAGAGTACAAGTTTGCTGATTCAGACTTTGAAATGCTTATTCATCCACAGTACCTGGAAGGTAAACTTAACTTTCTCGGGGATATTCTCCACAGTGATTTTAATCTCGCCATGAACAGAAAGGGCGACTCAAACATCAATCTTAAAGTGAATCTTCCAGATGCCAAACCAATTCTTGTTGCTCTCCTTGGTCAGCACCTTGAAAACGAAAACATCCGCGGGCGGGTCTTCTTTGATCTCAGCACCAGCTTCAGTGGAAAGTTCAATAACATGAATTTATCTGCGCAGATGAAAGAGTTTACTCTTCAACATCCAGAGTTCAATTTTCAATACACATCCACTTCGCCTGACTTTATTATCCGAAATAATGTTATTGAGAAATGGGACATGGCGATCCGCCAGCCTGATATGAATTTTACTGCAAAAGGCAAGGGAACTTTCGGCAAATCAGTCGATCTGTCTCAGGAAGTAGAAGTAAATGCCAAGCTGCTGGATATTCTGGTGTCTCGTGTGCTTTCAGCAGAAGGGTTTCTTAAGGCACGTGCACATGTAACTAGTACCGGTGACGAATACAATCTCGCTCTTTCTTCATCTACGGAGAAGCTGAATCTTTCTCTCGAAGGTGTTCCGATTCCACTCAATGAAGTGAGTTATGATATTGAACTCTTTGATAAGAGACTTCTCATTCGTCAGCTCAGAAGTATGGTCGACAACGGATCACTTATCCTGAAGGGTGAGATTTATTTCGATGATAATGAGCCTGACCTGAATATTAAATACATTCTCGATCGTGCTGAATTCCCGGTGTATGGGAAATCAGCTGTGAATCTTTCCGGAGAAGGAATTATTCTTGGGAATCAGCTACCCTATGACGTAGGTGGAGAGATCACAGTCAATAAAGCTCTGATCGTGAATGAGCTTGATGATTTTACTGCGAAGGGTGGAAGCCTGGGGGATGTGCGCTACCTTCCTAAGAATCAGGAGTCAGCACTTGGAAAACTTTTCCGACTGAACGTGAACGTGAAAGCGGACAATAATATTCGAATTTCAAATTCTTTGATGGATGTATCATTCAGAGGAGAAAGCAGGATCTACGGTAGTCCGACGCGCCTTCGTGGTGAAGGTCGGGTTTCAGCGATTCCAAGCCTCTCAAGGGTTTATTTTAAAAACAATGAATACCGGGTTTCTTCTGCGGATTTTATATTCAGTCCGAAAAAATCTCTCATGAACCCTGACTTTGATATTGAAGCATACACTTATATTACAAACTATAAAGTAGTGGCGAAGGCTTACGGCGACCTTGAACGATTTAATTTTGACCTTTCAAGTGACCCACCACTAACAAGAAACTCAATTCTCTCTCTGATTGCTTTCGGCTATACTGATGATCTCCAGAACGCTATTAACCAGAAAGACAGGCAGAGTCTAACTCAGGTTGGTGTGGGGTCATTTGTTTTTGACCGTTTTAAGATCAGTGACATTTTGAACAAGCAATTCGGACTTCAGCTCAATCTTGGGACAATGTTTGAACAATCAGGGACTGACAGTCTTCTTAATGCAAAATCACAAGGTCAGAATCTGGATGGGAATACGACTCTGGGAAGAACTAAGTCAGCAACAAAACTCGAGTTGAAGAAAAGGCTGAACGAGGCCATGAGCTTATCGGTATCAAGTACAATGGGCGGAAGTATCGGGCAGCGCCAGTCTATGAACCTTACCTATGGTGTGAACAAAAATGTTCAGCTTCAGGGTGTTTTCGAGAAGCGAACCAACGCAGAAGGTGAAGAAGATATTATCAGTGAATCAGCAGGCGGGGATTTAAAATTCAGGTGGACGTTTAAATGAAGTGGTTCATCCTGATAATCCTATTCATGACCAAAGCTTACGCTGCTGACCTCAAGGTCACTGTAGTGAATGTTGTGTGTGCGGCATCCGAACGGTGCGAAGAAAGAAAACAGCGCTTTCAAAATCTTGTTGGCGACTATAGAAGTCTTGTTCACTTGAAAGAGACTCTGAAAGTTATGGCCTCTGACGGCGGGTATCAGACTTTCTCGTATAATATTCTTTCAGGAGTGGAAGGACATTCGATCAATATCAATCTGGAACTGAAACCAATCGTAAAAGAAATCAATATTGGTTTTACTGACAGAAACCTAGATTCAGATCCTTCCCAGCTTACGACCCTGAAAGAAGGGGAAGCTTTCGAAATTCATAAAGTCCAGGAAAGCATCGAGCTCATGCAAAACCGTCTGGAGAGTACCGGATATCCGGATAATAAAGTCCAATACGAAGTTATTGAAAGCGGCTCACAAGTTCGGGTGAACTTTGTCATCACATTGGGTGAGCCAAGAATGTTCAAGGGTGTTTCTACAAACGCCAGGTCAAAATTCATCAAACCATATCTCGAACGCAAGTTTATCAATTTTTATAATAAGCCATACGATTTTAACCGCTTTAAGCTTCATCTCGATGAAGCTCAAAAAGAACTCTTCTCGTACGGGTATTACCTGAACAATCTGGAGTTCACTCCGGTCGTAAAAGGGCATCGTGTAACACTAGCCATTTCCGTGACGAATGAACGGCTATTTGCTTTTGATTTTAAAAATTTCCAGCAAGAATCTCGTGATGTCGTTTACGGGATCGTTACAGAACTTTTCAGGAAATATAAACGTCCTCTTACAGACAGCACGATTAAGCAGGCACTGGAAGAACATTTCGGGAAGAAAGCACTTCTAGCTCCAGTTATTGTGATTGAGACGGAAAGGTACAGGAATGCAAATTCGGAAGAGGTAACTCTTTATCGCATTACCATAAATGAAGGGACGAAAACCCGACTCGTAAATCTGAACTTTACTGGCTCCAGTTTTTATTCTGCCGAGAAACTCAAGAAATGGTATGAGCGTGATGCTTTCGAGCTGGCTTCAGTTGGCTATTACGATGAAGAGTATCTGAATTATTTTGTTGATGATCTTCGGAAGAGATACGTCTCTCATGGCTTCGTCCAGATCAGGGTTCAGGGACCATTCACCGTTTTTTCACCTGATAAAAAAGAAGCTTCAGTCGATTACACTATTTTCGAAGGGCCAAGGGCATTCATCAAATCAGTCAATTTTGAAGGTCTTCCCTCGGAGTTTGAACCTGTACTCGTTAAGCAAATGAGTAATGATGTAGGTAATGCCTTCAATCCGCTCGCCCTGGTTGAAGACATCAAAAAAATTGCCAACTACCTTCAGGAGCAAGGTTATTATTATGCCGAAGTCACAAATACCAATGACGATGATGTTGTAAAATATAATCGCTCTGGGACTGAAGTTGATATTAACCTTAAGCTGAATATGGGTCCGCTTCTGAAACTTAATCGGGTCATTATTCTCGGTAATAGCATGACGAGAAAAAGTGTGATCTTGAAGAAGGTTCTTCTGGATGACGGGGATCTTATTACTCCGTCGAAAACACGCGACATTGAATCAGCTCTTTCTTCAACGGGCCTTTTCAACACGGTTCAAGTTCAACCGATGAAGCATAGTTCGAAAAATGTGGCGACCGATCTTCTTATTCGCGTAAGTGAGCGCGAATACGGATTATTTGAAATAGCACCGGGATTCCGTAGTGACATTGGTATCAAGCTCACCGGCACTGCCTCTTATCTCAATATTGGCGGCAGAAATATTTCCCTCACACTTCAGAGTCAGATTAACCGCCGGATCAGCTATCAGGCCTTTGATCCTCGCAGAAGAAAAGAGCAGAAAAATTTTATTGAATACTTCAATACAGCGACTTTTACGATGGGCGATTTGTTTAATACTCAGATTGACTACACGGCCGGTGTAACTATCCAAAGAAAGAGGTTTTATAACTTTGATGCCGATATTCAGCGTTTGAGTAATACCTTCACCCGCTATCATACCAAGCGGTTCGCTACTTCTATCCGTCACCAGATTGAAAGAATTAAACAGTGGGATGCTACCAAACCAGAAGATCACATTAATCTTTCGATTGGATCAATGACTCCCAGTTTGACCTATGATCTCCGTAATTCTCAGGTGAATCCGGTGAAAGGTGCATTCTTCAACCTTTCATGTGAATACGCAAATCCGTATTTCGGATCTCAGAATAAGAAAGATCTCACGATCAATTATTACAAAATGATTTCGCGAAACCGTTTCTACATTCCACTGAAAAACGGAACAATTGCCATTTCAACGGTTGCAGGAATCCAGGAAAATCTGGCCCGTGATTATGTGCTCGGACCAAACGGTCAACCAAATGTGATTCAGGATACTGATGCCAATGGGAATGTGGTTGAGACGAGAAAGCAGACAGAAGGAAATATTCCAGACATCAAAGTATTCCGCCTCACTGGTATGGATATCGTCCGCGGATTCTCAGATGAAGAGATTAATAAATTACCTGACCGCCGGGATATTACAGATACTACGATCCAGAATCGGGCCTATCTCGCGCTCTTCAAGCTCGAACCGAGGTTTTTTATCAATGATTCCTTTATGACTGGGGTCTTTCTTGACGCGGGTCGCGTCTTTGTAGATCAAGTAGATATGGGCGAACTCCGAAGTTCTGCCGGTGTCACTTTTAAAATTCTCACTCCCGTAGGCACATTGGACTTTGACTACGGATTTAAACTCTTGAGGAAAAAGAACCTAAATGGTACCTTAGAGGACCCCGGACGCTTCCATGTGTCAATTGGCTTCTTTTAATCCCGTTAATTTAAAAGATGCCTGAAGACTTTACGCTGGCCCTTAGCAAGCTGGCTTAGTGAGTTTTCTTGACGTAGGGCCGCATAGTCCATATAAGGGATAAAATTTTTATTAATGGAAGGTTGATTATGATTACTCAAAAATCGTACACGATCACTAAAGCCGAAATGGCTAACAAGAAGTGGTTCGTTGTAGATGCTACAGACATGGTAGTTGGTCGTATGGCTTCTGAGATTGCAAAGATTCTCAAAGGCAAGAACAAGCCAACATTTACTACTCACAATGATGCTGGCGATTTCGTCATCGTTATCAATGCTGAGAAAGTGAAGTTCACTGGTAATAAGTGGAATGACAAAGTTTACAATTGGCACACCAATCACATTGGTGGGATCAAGAGACGTACAGCAAAAGAAATGCTCGCGAAGCGCCCTGAAGCTATCGTTGAAGAAGCGGTTCGTGGAATGCTCGGTAAGAACACGATGGGCCGCTCTCAGTTCACTAAGCTCAAAGTTTTCGTAGGGCCAACACACACCCACGAAGCTCAGAAGCCTGAAGTGCTGAAGCTCAACAACTAATTTAAGGGAAGAATTATATGTCTAAAGCTAAATCCTACGATCTTCATACCATCGGCCGTCGTAAGTCAGCCGTTGCTCGCGTTTATGTTTCACGCGGCTCAGGTAAAATCAAAATCAACAAGCGCGATGTTACTAACTATTTTCCGAAAGCAACTTCACGTTACATCGTATTTCAGCCACTCAATCTTTTGAAGATGAATGAGTCATACGATTTTCACATTAACGTTAAAGGCGGCGGTGTTACTGGTCAGGCAGGAGCAATCCGTCTCGGTATCGCTCGTGCTCTTCTCAAACTCGCTCCTACTTCAAGAGGCGAACTGAAAGGTGCTGGCTTCCTTACTCGTGATGCTCGTAAAGTTGAGCGTAAGAAACCAGGTAAATCTGGTGCACGTAAGTCTTACCAGTTCTCGAAACGTTAATTCAGACCACATTGTTTTTATCGGAAAGGGCTCCTTCGGGGGCCCTTTTCTTTTACATCTATGTTGAACTCTTGCGCATAGACCTAGAGTTTTATTACTGGCATCTTAAGTCCATATGGAAAAGCACGACGTGGACTTTATCAAAGTCCGAGGTGCACGTGTTCACAACCTCAAAAATGTGGACCTCGACATTCCCCTTAGAAAACTCGTTTGTTTCGCCGGCCCTTCGGGATCCGGGAAAACATCTTTGGCGTTTCATACTTTGTTAACAGAATCAAAGCGCCGGTTTGTGAATTCGTTTCCAAACTCAATGAAGTTTTTTACCGACCGCCCAGCTGCTGTGGATGTCGATAGCATCTTCCCCGTTCTCCCGGTTTTTGGTTTGCCGCAGATTAATCCTGTGGTGGGTGCCCGTTCGGTTGTTTCGGACATAATGAGACTTACGGATAGTCTTCAGAACCTCTGGTTCGGAAGCTCAAAAGAACTGTGTCCAACTCATGAAATTGAGCTGGTGATCAAACCGATCGGCGAGCAAATCAAGTCACAGGTGAAGGTGGATAAGGGGATTTTTTATATTCTACTTTCGCCGTCGGAGTTCCAACGGGTCTTTGGTGAAGAATATTTACCGCCAAGATCATATTCCAAAATCGGCGTCGGGGAATTCAACTCGGAAGATGAGTTGTGGGAAGTTACCCGTTTTAAGATGGAGAATATCTCTGCGCTTGAGAAAAAATGGGAAGAGCTGAAGCTCGATAAATATCACCTGAATTATCAGATTTGGGGTGAAGGCTTTAAGAGGCCCCAGCCACTTTCTTTTCATTTTGAGAAAGTATGTACCCATGGGGATTTCATTTCTCATCCGGTTTCAACCGTAAGTGCTTTCTCTCCATACAGTGCTCTCGGTGCGTGCCCCCACTGTAATGGTTATGGCGCAAATCTCGTTTACGATGATAATAAAGTTGTTGATCGCGATAAAACGATTGATGAAGGCGGATTGCGCCTTTTGAATTTTGGAGCATTCCTTGATTCTTACGAAGAATTTCTGAAAATCTGTAAGAAGAAAAAATTTGCCACAGATGTTCCGATTAAAAAATTGCCGAAAGAGTTTTTCCAGATTCTTGAAAATGGTCAGGGTGAATATCCAGGCCATGGAGAACTTAAAAATTATCTTCAGGGAAAGAAATATAAAGCGAGTGTGAGGATCTTCGTCCGGCAGCTTCAGAAAGAAGAGCCGTGTATGATTTGTCATCAATCGCGTCTTAATCCCGATGTTCAACACTACTTTGTGAATTTCGCCGGAAAGAATTACGGACTGCCTGAGATCATGAGTTTGACGGTGGAAGAAGCACTTCCACTATTTCGTGCAAAACTTGTGAACGTCAAAGAATCTCATGAGAAGAGGTTATATACGGATATCCATGAGAAGCTCCAGATGGCGACCGAGATGGGGCTCAACCACTTAGCACTTCTCAGGAAAGCAAAAACATTATCTGCGGGAGAGTATCAACGACTTCTGCTCATTAAATATCTTTCCTTCAAGGGAACCGATTCACTATTTGTTCTCGATGAACCAAGTGTGGGTCTTGCTGAAAATGAGCTCGCGCGCATGCTCGATGGTTTTCGCCAGATTATTGAACAGGGAAATACTGTCATTCTTATTGATCACTCTGAGTTTATCCAGAAAGAATCAGATCATCTGATTGTGATGGGGCCCGCTTCGGGTAAAGCTGGTGGAGAAGTGCTTTATCAGGGTCATCCGCGCTCGTGGTTTACGAAGAAAGAAGAAGTGAAATGGGAGCCGAAGAAAGCGTCGACTCTTTATCCATCGTTCATTGAAGTATCAGGTGCAGAAATCTACGGAAAAACATATCCGGATTTCAAAGTGCCGGTGAATCATATGACCTGGGTCTCGGGAAAATCCGGCACGGGTAAGACATCTTGTCTCATTAAAATCATGGCAAATACTCTGCATAAAGATATTCACGGTGATTTTCTGGATGATGATGTGTTTGGAGTGAAGTCCGTGAAGGCTCCTTCTGAATTTGACGATGTGATTGTCATTTCATCTGATCTTAATCGCTTCACTTCCCGATCATCTGTGGGAACAATTACTGAATTATCTTCTACGATCAGAAAACATTTTCTGAAACTTCCGGTCGCAAAAAGCATGAATCTGAAAGAGGGACATCTCTCTGCAAATTCTGAACTCGGAATGTGTCCAAAGTGTGAAGGAAAAGGTTCTCTCACAATTGAGATGCAGTATCTTGAGGATATTATCCTTGAATGCGAAGACTGTAGAGGTCTCAAGATCAAACCGCTGTATGCGAATATTTCAGATGGTAAGATGACTATAGCGGAAGCTTACAATCTTCCTTTGTCACAGGTGCTTGAAAGAATCGAACTCACTCCAAAATTTCGTCGCGTCTGGGAGTATCTGAAAATTTTGAATCTGGATTATCTCTCGCTTGATCGTGCTCTCAATTCACTTTCGGGTGGGGAAAAGCAGAGAATTTATCTTCTCTCGAAACTTTTAAAACAAGTTCATAACTCGCTTCTTATTTTTGAGAACATTTCCTTTGGCCTCTCGGAAAGAGAGCTCAAGATGCTGGGGACATTCCTCCAGGATCTGGTGCAATTGAAGAATACCGTTCTCATTGTCGATTCATCTCATTGTTTCAGGCACTTAGCGACATGGAAACTGGACTTTGAGCCTGATCATCTGACCCTTTACCCCATTAAACCCGAGTAAGAAATTCAAGTTTTCACCCTCTTTAGCCGACTAGTTTAGTCAGCTAGAGAGGTATGTTTGAAACTGATTATTCTGTTGATGTTTGCTTTCCCGGCAATCGCCACGACCTTTAAGATCCAGCAGGTGGATCAACAGTTGCGACAAGCTGATGGTGTGTTCATTGGTCACTATCTCAAGAAGACATTTATCGAGCTCGAAGACGGAAGCATTGCTACTCAGATGGTCTTCAAGATGAAAAAAGAAGTTGGCCTTCAATCTGAACTTTTAGGAATGGATGAGGTTTTCATTCATTACCCGGGAGGGAAGTGGAAGGACAAAATTGTTCAAATTGAGGGTCTTCCGGATTTTATTCCCGGTGAACAGGTTGTTATTTTCACTCGTAGTATCCAAAACCGGTATTGGGGCCTCAACCTGGGAATGGGTACCTATAAGATCGTTCGCTACGGTGAAAATCCAATGATGGTAAATACTATCTTTCCTCACGATCCTCAGATGGGTCAGCTAAAGCTCGAAGACTTCGAGAAAACAGTTCGAATCATCAAAGGTAGATCCCTGAAAGTTGTAACTGTTCAGCAATACCCGATCGAATCAGATAAGGAAGCTCGTATGCCTGCCTCCGAGAGAGAGGCAAAAAACCGTACGGTTGCAGGCGGTTCAGATCAGGGAGAAAATAGAGCTGCGGAAACGGGTTTTCAACCCATGTGGCTCCTGGTTTTCCTGGGGTTTCTTGGATCTTGTTTCAGGCTGGCACGTCAGCGCCAATAAGATGATTCCTGTGCAATTCAATGGAATGAAATGCGCCTTTTTTTCTTCGCTATTTTATTGTCCTGCAAGGCCTTCGCCTATCAATCCTCCCTGAATTCAGGAGCGAAGGCGCTCGCCTGGCCGAATAATCGAATTCCTCTCACGATTAATACAAACACTACAGATATGAGCAGTGGCACTACGGCAAATATCATTCAGCAATCCGTGAATGAATGGAACGCTCACTCATCTACGCAAATTCAAACTACCAACTCTTCTTTGAGTGAAGTGAGATTTAAGAGTGATTTTTCCGTTTATGGACCTGGAGTAATTGGTGTTACGGAGCTCACTTTCACTTCAGGTGGATCTATCCAGCAGGCAAAAATTTATCTGAATGATCAGGATTATAATTTCAAGTCTTCACCGGGATTATATTCATCCGGAGAAGTTTTTCTTGGTGATGTAGTCACGCATGAGCTGGGACATCTATTAGGACTTTCCCATTCGGAAGTTCTGGAAGCTTCAATGTTCTACGCTGCTTTTCCCGGACAGAGCACATTATCTTCAGATGATAAGGCAGGAGTAAAAAGTAAATACGGATCAGGCAACGGATCTATCACCGGAGTTGTTCATGGTGGAGATGATGTCGGAGTTCTTGGTGTTCACGTTGTCGCTTTTTCAAGGGCCACTGGCGATGCCATTGGAGTGATCTCAGATCAGTCAGGAAATTTTTCCATCAAAGGTTTAGATCTCAACGATACTTATTATCTCTACACTGGCCCTCTCAAGAATCTGGCAGCTCTTCCCGGCCAGTTCGCCAATGTACAAACTGACTTTTGTCCTGCCAGTTATAAGGGGGGATTCTTCGATGCTTGTGGAAAAGAAAATGAAGGTTATCCTCAGGGCATTACACTCACAAATTCAGTTCCTTCAACTAATGTGGGTGTGGTATCGATTCACTGTAACTTGAAAAACAATGAAGCTTACAGCGTTGAAAAACTGCAGCTGATTCCTGACCCGGTTACGATCTTTGATTACGCAGTTGAAGAAAGATTTGAGAAAGCCTTCGTTGGTAATTTCATTACCAGAAGTTCAACTGCCTGGAGTGCGTACGACAAACTGGTGCTCGACTTCACTGGATTTACCGAAGCTGCCTTATCTCAGAAGTATCTGCGTCTGAATTTTCTGGCGAGACAGTTTGGAAATCTTCTGGAATACGAAATGATTGTGTTGAGAAACGGTTCTCCACAGGGAACTTATCAGATCTCGAGATCACTCGTGACCCAAACTTACGATACGGATATGACGGCCTATCTTCCTCTTAGCTCTAATCCTGCAAACAATGTATTTGAAGTTCAGATTCGTGCGCGAAAGCTTTCCACCGTCATCGCACTTCAGACATTTGCGGAACTCGATCAGTTTGTTAGCAATCAGTACCTGCCATACCTTCTCATTGCAGGACTCGAAACAGGGGCCGGCCCATTATTGGATACCACAGCATTATTGTCGGATAATGCAGCCTGTTTAGACGCACCCTTCACTTATGCCGTCTCCAATGCCCGTACCCTCTCAAGTACGGGTGAAGTCTCCCAGAAAAATGATGATGTAGCGCCTGTGAGTTGTGGAACTACGAGTGGAACTCCACCTGATGATGGCGGACCTGGAAATGCACTCATGGTTTTGGGCTTTTTGATGGCAATAGTTCTTTCTTCCGTCAGGAAAACAGCCAAGAACTTTTTGTCTTAACCTTTCCAATTCACTAAAATAACAGCAAGTCACAATTCAGGGAGAATGCTCATGAAGTTCAGCATCATCATTGCCTTTGTTCTGGTATCAGGAGCAGTCTTCGCCCAGAATCTAATGGAAGAAAGAATCTGGAAACTTAGTTCCCGGAAAAAATCCATCTTCCTCGATTCCGGTGTTTTTCATTACAACAACGGATCTACTGGAGCTCAGGTAACGGGAGTCAGAAGTTCATCAGTTGCCGGCCGTGGTTATGAAAGAGTCGTGATTGATTTCAATACGGCTAACATTCCAAAAATTTACGGTCACATCTCATCACAGAATCAGAAGTTGTCGATTGATTTGTTCGATACAAATGTTGCAACTACTCAGCCTCAGTTAAAAAATTCTAAGTTCGTGAAGAAAATAGATTTCATCAGTGTTGATGGTAAAACTCTCACTATGGATATCGCTCTCAAATCGAAAGCAAGTTTTGATGTGTTCTATCTCCCTGATCCGGGAAGACTTGTAATCGATATCCGCTAATTACCCAAGAAAGGAAAACTCATGGCCATCAAAGATAAATCGTCAAAAGCGAATCAGGATTCTCATATTCCGGAATTACCACCTGAAGTGGTGATCATTCCCATCGTGAATAGTCCAATCTTCCCAGGGATGATCGCTCCGATCATTCTCTCCGAAGACAAGTACACTCCCGAACTCGATGCATATCTCACGAAGCACAATTACGTTGCCCTCAATCTCGTGAAGTTCAAGGATTTCGGAGAAGGTTCGGAAGTTCTTCAGGAGATGGATGAAGAAAATATCAATTATGAAGATGATGATGCCGGCTACCAGCGCCTGGGATCAGCTTCTGATATTGGTATCAAAGGAATTACTCCGAAGGATATTTATAAGGTTGGTGTTCTCTGTAAGGTGATTAAGAAGTTGAAACTCCCTGACGGATCTGTGAATCTTCTCGTTCACGGGATGAAACGTTACCGTGCGGTTGAATATACTCAGGATTCCCCGCTACTCGTGGCACGCACCGAAGTCTTCAATGATATTCATGAACCAGATGAAGAGCTTGATGCTTACACCAGATCGGTAATCAATCAGGTTAAAAAGCTCTCTGAAATCAATCCATACTTTAATGAAGAAATGAAACTTGCGATGTTGAACTCACCATCGCCTGGATCACTCGCTGATCTCGTGGCCTTCGCACTTTCTCTGGATGTTCCTGAAGCTCAGGACTTTCTTGAGACTCTCGTTGTAAAAAAACGTTTCGCGAAACTACTCGTTTATCTCAAGCGTGAAAAAGACGTTGCTGATATCCAGAAGAAAATCACTGATGAAGTGAATGATAAAGTTAATAAATACCAGCGTGAATACTTCCTTCGCGAACAGCTGAAAGTTATCAGAAACGAGCTTGGGCTTGATGAAGATGACAAAGCTAAGGACGTGAAGAAGATTAAAGATGCGCTTGATGAGGGCGGACTTCCGGAAGATGCTAAAAAAGCGGCTATGGAAGAACTTGAGCGCCTGGAAAGCATTCCTGATTCTTCTCCGGAATACAATGTCACCAGAACTTATCTTAACTGGATGACTCAGCTTCCGTGGAGCAAGTTCAGTGACGATAAAGTTAATATTGATGCAGCTAAGAAGATTCTCGATAAAGATCACTACGGTCTCGAGAAGCCTAAAGAAAGAATCATGGAGTTCCTCGCCGTCAGAAAGCTGAAGCCGGAATATGATGGAACAATTCTTTGCCTCGCAGGTCCTCCGGGTGTTGGTAAGACATCTCTTGGTCACTCAATCGCAAGAGCTCTCGGAAGAGAATTCTATCGTTTCTCCCTCGGGGGAATGCGTGATGAAGCTGAGATCAAAGGTCACCGTCGTACTTATGTCGGAGCAATGCCGGGGAAAATCATTCAGGCCCTCAAGCGTGTTGGCGTCAATAATCCAGTGATCATGCTCGATGAAGTAGATAAAATCGGGAAGTCGTATCAGGGTGATCCTGCATCGGCCCTTCTTGAAGTTCTTGATCCTGAACAAAACAAGACATTCATTGATAACTATCTCGATGTTCCGTTTGATCTTTCGAAAGTACTCTTCATTGCAACTGCAAACTATATTGGTGAGATTCCGGAAGCTCTCCTCGATCGTATGGAGCTCATTGAACTCTCTGGTTACACCATCGAAGAAAAACTTTCGATCGCTCAGAAATGGGTAATTCCGAAGCAGCTTAAGAAGCACGGCCTCACCTCAAAAGAATTCACTCTTAATGCAGATGTTCTGAAAGCTCTAGTGTCCGATTACGCTCGGGAACCAGGTGTTCGTGTGATGGAGCAATTTGTTGCAAAACTCTGTCGTCGTGCTGCTCTAGCAAAAGTTTCAAACAAACGCGCTAAGAAATTCTCACCAGTTGTTGCTGACCTGGAAAAATTCCTCGGACCTAAGCGTTTTGAAACTGATATGGCCCAAAAACCGCTTCAACCTGGAATTGTAACAGGTCTTGCGTGGACATCTTTTGGTGGAGACATTCTTTTCATAGAGACGATTCCCCTGAAAGGCCGGGGCTTCAAGCTTACGGGTCAGCTGGGTGACGTAATGGGAGAGTCAGCAAATCTCGCATACAGTTACGTGAAGAGTATTCTTCAGACGCAAATTGAGGCAGAGAAACTGGCCGCTGAGAAAAAAACTTCCAAGAAAAAAGTTTCTAAGAAAGTTACCAAGAAAGTTGAAAGCCCTATTGTAACTGCGGCATCAGCAGTTCCAGCACCGAATCCAGAAGAAGCGACAGACTTTCTGGCCAAGCACGAAATCCATCTTCACCTTCCGGCCGGTGCAACTCCGAAAGACGGACCGTCTGCTGGTATTACGATGGCGCTGGCCCTTTATTCCCTTTCAACCAATCAGATGGTGAGGGGAGATATCGCAATGACAGGTGAGCTCTCACTTACCGGGAAAGTTTTGCCGGTCGGTGGGATCAAGGAAAAAGTTCTTGCGGCTAAGCGTGCAGGTATCAAGGAAATCATTCTTCCATGGCAAAATGAGAAGGATCTGAAAGAAGTTCCTGAGCGCCACCGTAAGGGCATGCGTTTCCATCCGGTTAAACACTTTGATGAAGTCTTAAAAATTGCATTGAAACACAGATAAAAAGAGGGGCTTAGGCCCCTTTTTTAATGCACTTATTGCCCGTCTACTTCGAAGCCTCCCAATCGCATAAAATTTTGTTGAGGGGTATTCACATGAAGCTATTTTTCATTCTTATTCTCGTGCTTTCGGCCAATGCTTTTGCAGATTGGCAGTTGCCACGTTTCAACCGCAACGACAACTCTTTCGGCGGACTCAGGACTGTATGGTCATGTCCTTCGCGAAACCGTGGTGACATGCCGGCAGAGCGCGAAGTTGAAATTGTTTATGATGAATCTGGACGTGCTTCATTTCGTCCCGATGTTTTCCGTGTTTCAGCGAATCCTTTTCGGGCACTAAAAAATCTTTTCGGTGGAAGAAGAACTTCTCAGGATGTGGGTGAGTGTCTTAAAACTTTTCTCACGTCTTTTCCCCAGGCAGTCAGAAATTACCAGCAAACTCAGTGTAATGGTTCTGATACTCCGGTTTGTACAAAAGCAGCTGAAGCTATTTCTACTGATGCGGGCAGAGCAATTCGCGACAGCTCTTTTTACCGGAAATATCATGCAGATTTAAGTGCCGCTTCCGATTTACTTCCACAGGTGGCTACTCCTGTTCCGGAAACAAGACCGGATCCAGAAAACATCCCTGAGACCACCACTGCTCCAACTATTCCCACTGCTACTACGGTAAGACCAACACAATCATTTCAGGCTACACCGAGACCTCCACAGGATGATGCCCGCGCCCGCGCAAGACTTCTGGATTATCTCGTCGACAATTATTCGCAGGTCGATGACGTTCAGGAGTTCA
The DNA here is from genome assembly GCA_046595005.1 of Bacteriovoracaceae bacterium. GTDB lineage: Bacteria > Bdellovibrionota > Bacteriovoracia > Bacteriovoracales > Bacteriovoracaceae > Peredibacter. The sequence continues at coordinate 164,523 of JBKJPL010000044.1, forward strand.
CCCGTCACTGCCCACAATTAGGGGACACACCAGGACAGAATGCAGGTTATTGCAGACAGCGTTTCAATAGCAATCAAAGATTTCTAAATAACCTGAGTCAGATGTTCACTTCCATTCGTGGAGAACCAATCGGGATCAGAAAAGTCCTTCAATCAGTCGAGTGTCTTCCGCCGAACGGAAGTGACTTCCGCGATGTGGAAGATCTCCTTCATAGTCTTGATAGCAAGGAAGACTGCGATCCTCTTCCTGAAGTGGGCGACTACAAACTCTTCCGTAAAGCTCCGGGAGGAACTCAGGCCTGGTACACGTCAGGAAATTATCTTTTGAAAAAAACCGGAGCCGATGCTTATGAAGCGACTGTGAATCTTGATTTCAAGAGTGCCGGTGGAACATCTACTCCAGAACAGATGATGTCACATGTCCGTACATGCCTTGCTTCTGCCAGCCCATATCTTAAAGGACCCAATGGAGCGAAGATTTCTATCAAAGCACTTACTCCACAGGAAACGGCAGATCAGCTTCCGGCCTCTGAGCGTCCCTTTCCCGGTCAGATTAATATTCTGCCGGAAGGTACCGAGATCAACTCTGGCAATTTCCACTCTAAGATCGACTGTGCAACAGTCACTCACGAAGTTCTCCATCACCTGGGACTTTGTGATGAGTATAAAGAAACCAGAACGAATCTTGTTTCCGGTATGTCTCGTTCACGTGCTGAGGAGTGGAGTTGTCGGGTTGTTCCGAATCGTCCATCAATCATGAAAAACCATGTGGAAGCTTTTAATGCTGCTATCCCACAACAGTACAGATGTAATTGTGTGAGTGAAAGCTGTCGGACTCTTTTCAGTGGTCAGGATGCGAGAAGTGCTAACCTCAGAAAAACTTTGATGACGATTTCTCCGAATAGCGTCTTAACTTTTGCCGCTTCTAAATATTGCTCTGACCCTGTTTATCTTTCATCTACAGAAAATGTTCCTGACCCGGATAAAGCTTTTGTAGATGTTCGTCACTCCCCAGGAACTCTCACTTTTCAGCACAGATTGGTTTTCATGAATGGCCATCGCCTGACATACGCACGTAAGAATGTAACCTGTAACTGTCCGGCCGGGGATGCAGAATGCTCGTCTTATCTCGCAAGAGCAGCTGAGATCATGCCGACCAATCCTCCGGCTGATTCTTGTCCTCATTACACGACAGATGGCGGACGTTCAGTTGCGCCGGAAGGTGCCCAAGGGGCAATTGATGCCAACGGCTTCAGCGTTGTTACTACCCCAAGAGCTGAGTCTCTCATTTCTCCCAATCAGTTTGATAAGATTCTCACCGGTGCTTGTATGACAAGTCCTTCGTCCTTATTCAAGCGATGCTCGGAGTTTGCTTATAGTGCTGAAGGAACTTCGACTTGTGCAGAGAAGCCTGCAGAATGTTCAAATGACGATCGATTCCTGGGAGTGGGCGCACAATGAAAATCCTAATCGCTGCATTTCTCATCGCCACAAATATTCATGCCGCTACATTGAGCAAGTATCGTTCAACACCCGATGGTGTTGCTTCCCAAAAATTTATCCTGAAAGATAACGAAGCAACCTTCGAAAAGACTTCAAATTTCTTTGATATGAAAGCGAAGGACTACAGCGTGGGAATTCATAAACTCACAACTCTCAATCCTGAATATCAGGATACATTAAAGAAGATTGAAGAGTTTTCTGTGAAACTTAAAAAAGTAGATGATTTTCTGAAAACGAAAGGTTCTAGCTACAATGAAGTGGCGGGCATCGTTCAGCATGAGGTGATTATTCTGGTCGATGATTTCCGGATTAAGCCAGAGTCTAAATATTATACTGAGCTCGATGCACTCTTTAAAAAACTCCAGCAGCAGGACTGGAAACTTACTAAGGGTTTTCGAATTACACCTGATCTCGAAAAAGTCCTGGAGATTGATAAGGGTGAAGTAGTGAAGACTTCAAAGTACGCCCGCGATCTTTACTGCAAGAAGGCCCAGCTTCCTACCACCTGTACTCTTCATGGTGGCGGACACATCTTCGTTGAATAAATTCAGATCATAAAAAAAGGCCACCTCTTGGTGGCCTCTTAATTTGAAAATTTCTTTTTTCTTAGAACTCGTCTGAATCGTATTCGCTCTTCAGAGTGTGCTTCACTTTTCCAGCAGCGATTTCACGAAGTGCAGTTACGATTTCTTTGTTCTTAGAACGAACCTGAGCATCGTCGCCTTCGCGAAGTTGTTTTACACGCTTGGCAGTCAGGTGAACGAGTTCATAACGGTTTTCAACGTGTTCAAGACAATCTTCGACTGTAACTCGGGCCATAGGTACCTCTTATATATTGGGAACCTCCATTTTTAAAAGAGTTGGGGATTTATGTCAAAGAGAGATTTAGAATCTTTGCCGCGCAGCACATTAAAACCGACTAAAACAGTGAACTAAGAGTGCATTTCCTGCCTTCTGAGGGAAATTACCCATACCGATTACAATATTCTGAGGGGTAGGGAAGAATGTTCATTGGTTTAATCCTTTTTTTACAGCTCGCCTGGGCCGATGAACTGCATAATGCCGTGAAGCTCGCGAACAATGTTCTCGAAGCTCCAGAACCCACTCAGTCCCAATTTGTCTGTGAAGATCCCCCCGCTGATAATTCCATCCGAACAGTAAATGCTCATGCCACTACTAATCAGCGCGGTTGTGAACCACTTGCCGAAGGTAAGCATCGATTGATGGAGAGGAATCGCTATCAATCCGGAGACTACCTCATGAGAAATCTTGGTAGTGGAAGATTCGCGGCCGTTCTCAATCTTGATTTCAAGGCTGGTCGGGGAGCAACTCCTCAGATGGTCGAGATGATAAAGCAACGAACAATGAATTGTCTTCGTGAGCTCGCTCCTCTCATGAGAAACGGAAATGAAAAACTTGAAATTCAGGTTATCGAGCCGCGAGACAGACTTGCTTCAGGAATTCCAAGACCAGAAGCAAATGTTATTAATGTGACCCCGCAGCCAGCTGACTACCGCGGCGATGCAGGTAACTACGGTACAAATTTTACGTGCATGACTATTGGTCATGAGGTGCTTCACCTTTTAGGACTTTGTGATGAGTATCATGAAGGAATCAAGGAAATTCCGAAAACAAATGGTCGTACCGGATATGCAGACTGGTCATGCAGACCTGTGACAACATCACTTTCCTACATGAGAAATCTCAGGGCCTACAACTTTATCGTACCTCAGTCCCAGCGTTGTAAATGTAATGCCGAATGCCAGCGCCTCATGCGCGCACCCGCAGAAATTCGTAACATGTTCCTGACCATGGGTGGGGAAGATTATCTGACCTCAGAAATGTCTCTTCTTGGTAATCATATCGATAGTATTAATTCTGCCGGACAACCAGTCATGGGAAGGCGCTATTGTACTCAGCTCACTGAATCGCTTGGTCCAAATGAAAAACCGCCGGTGATGAAAAGTTTTGTCTATGAGGGCGAGACTAACAATGTTTTCAAATTTACGACTTATAGACCACGTCATACTCAGGGACCGACAGAGAATGATTCTTTCTATTGGTTCGGCTTCGAACGGCTGACTTGTGATTGCCGGAATGATCAGAGGGGATACTGTCGTCGTCTGGTACAGGCGATTGCGGAACGTGCCCGTCAAAGTCATCAGCGTGTGACTTGTCCGATGGATGTTTCAAGCCCTGATCAATTCGAGCCGACTGTCGGAAGACAAACGCAAGGAAGTGGACTCGATCCGAATGATCCTTCCATTCTGGTCTTGAGATCGCCTGGGATTGGACAATCACTTCTCTTGCCTCAGCATTTCGAAAGAATTAAGGCCGGAAATTGTCGAGGTGGTGCGGCCAGAAACTACGAGACTTGTGAGGAATACTCTTACACGGGTAAAAATCGCGCGAACGGTTACGAAATGTCTTTACCACAGAATCCGAATGTAAATCTTTGCACTAATGTTCCGGCCCAGTGTCGCGATGACCGCTTCTACCTTGAAGGTAGAAGTTCCGTCAGCGGTCAGTAATTAAGCGTACATTGTCTCAATTTCTTTCTTATATTTTTCAGAAACTACTTTTCTCTTAATCTTAAGTGATGGTGTGAGAAAGTTATCGGTCGTGAATTCTTCAGTTACGATAGTGAATTTCTTGATGGTTTCAAATTGCGCCAGGTTCTGATTGAGCTCATCAATTTCTTTCTGGAGAAGTTCGCGCACCTTTGGACTTTTTGCGAGATCGCTTACCGTACAATCAGAAGGAAGGTTGAGTTCATCCACCATGTGAAGGAAAGCTTCCTTTTCAATTCCTATGAGTGCCGTGACAAAATTTCTTTTTTCACCAACAACCACGAACTGTGAAATATGCGGCTTCATCTTCGCCATGTTTTCAATTTTCTGAGGCACGACATATTTACCGCCGCTGGTTTTGATCAGGTCTTTCTTGCGATCAGTGATTTTTAGAAATCCTTCCGAAGTAAACTCGCCGATGTCACCAGTGTAAAGCCAGCCATCCTGAAGTGCTTCTTTGGTGGCCGCAGGATTTTTATAGTACTCTTTCATGAGGGAAGTGGTCTTGATAAGAATTTCTCCGTCCTTTGCGAAAGAAATCTGAACATCTCCCATCGGCCTTCCAACAGTTCCCGGAACCTGCTTTGCGAGGGGATTGAGACAAACCGGTGCAATGGTTTCAGTCAGGCCATAACCTTCAAGGATAGTGAGATTTGCATAACGAAGAAATTTGATGATTTCCGGCGCAAGGGGGGCACCACCAGAAACGAAGTAACGGATGCGTCCACCAAAGCGTTCATAGATTTTTGAGAACACCAGTTTCTTTGCAAGTCTAAATTCGAGAAGCTCCAGAGCTGATGGTGAAAGATCGAGATCGATTTTATGAAAATATTTTTCAGCGGAGGCAACGGCCCATTTGAATACTTGTTTTTCGACAACCGACCCGGTGGTGGTCTTCTCCATGATCTTTGAGTAAATTTTTTCAAAGATTCTGGGAACAGCAATCATGACAGTCGGACGAACGATGGCGAGGTTATCAATTAGTTTTTCGATTGATTCCGCATAGACGGCCTGCCATCCAAAAACCAGCGGAAGAAGCGAGTCTGTTCTTCCCAGGACATGTGAGAGGGGAAGAAAGACCAAAGTCTTATCAGTCGGACCAAATGCTCCCTTGATCGTTTTTTCTACATTCATCAGCATGGACACGATTCCATCCTGAGTGATGACCGCACCCTTGGGTTCGCCCGTGGTGCCGGAAGTATAAATGATTGATGCCATCTCCTCAGGCTGCTGATCTTTGATATTGTTCTCAAAGTAATCAGGCTGAATCTTCACTTCTTCCTTTCCAGTGCGGAGAAGTTCTTTCATGGAAAAATAGGGATACGTGTTTCTGAATTTCTTAAGTGTCTCTTCTGAAAGCTCATGTATCGAAATGACAAATTTCAGATTTTTCAAATTCGGAAGGAGGGGTATAACTTTTTCCATCTGCTTGTCGTTTTCAACTATCAGGGCGACAGCATCGGAATGGTTGAAGATAAACTCTACTTCATGAGCGAGATAGGTCGGATAAACAGGAATGAGAGTGCAACGTGCGCACATGGTTGCCATATCCAGAAGATGCCATTCCTTTGATGTCTGCCCGAGAATAGCGATCTTATCGCCGATAGCGATGCCGGCCTTGCGAAAACCATTTACCAGGTATTCGATCTGATTTTTGTATTCTGAAAATGAAAGGTTTCTCACCTCATTATTTTCAATCCACCCAATGACATAGCGATCAGGAAATTTCTCCGCCTTTTGCAGAAGAAGGCGGCCAATAGTCAGAGTTCCAGAGTTCATATAATCCTTACGTTGCTTACACAGATCATTTTTTTATGGACCACAGTAATAAGCAAGAAAAAACAACTGCTTCGCGAGTCAATCACGGTCCCCGTCATTGCAGGGTGACGGGCCATGAAGAACATTATCATCGTGAGTAAGTGTATTCGTATTTCACCCTTCTCTTCGGAAGAGAATAACTATTACTTTCACTTTAAAGGGGTTTTCGCAGGGGATTTACTGAAGGAAGTCATACTCAAGGGAAGAAAGGAATTTGATATTGCACGGGGAGAGGAGTACCTGATTTATGTTCAGATGATAGCTTTGGAAAAAGGAACGCTTTGGGGGAAAATCCTTAAAATTAAGCCTCTCGAAGAATGCTGGGATCGCTCTTAATCGACGTTGATCGCAACGTGATCGCCCACCATGAACTGAGGGAGTTCGAAGACTGGCACATCTTCTTTCTCGTATTCATTGAGTGTAGCTATTGATGCATCATCAGATGAATGGATGACTTTGAGCTCACCGATTTTCACCTTATAGTTTACGCGTTTTTTATTATCGTAAGGATTCTGCACAGAGATAATTCGGAAGACATCGAGGATGGCATCCTTTTTAACTCCCGCTCCTTTACCCATATTCACATAATAGTTCTTACGGATTACTTCGTTCTCGATTCCCATCGAGAGATCTTGTGCCAGACTGAAAATGACATAGGATCTCGCCCAGAGATTCTGGCTAATCAAGAGAGTGGTAAGGATAAGCAGGATTTTCATTTGAAGCCTCGCAGGTGTCTTCAAAGCTTCGTATCGGGAGGGGGGTGGGAAAATTTAGCCCATATCACGAAGCCGGAGCTCCGTGATCAAGTATAAGACTAGGGCTTCTTTAGTTTAAGGTACTTAAGATTGTTGTAAATGATGTCGGAGTAGCGGAAGTTCCCGACGTGGTCATGATAGAGGATATAGTTCCGTGAATAGTACTGCATGATCCAGGGAAGATCAGCGTTCACAATCTTCTCCATTTTACCCATGATCGAGAACTTCTGAGCACCATCTTCCAGAAGGCGAAGTTCTTCAAAGAGTTTGTCGTACTCTGGGTTCGAGTAGAGCGATGAATTCGAGCCACCGATGTTTGAACTGGCGAGAAGTTGTAGTACGTTTTCAGAATCCGGATAATCCATAACCCATCCACCCTGCCAGAACTGCAAATCACCATTGCGCGATTTTTCGAGGAAGGTTGGAAATGTATTCAGACGGACTTCAATTTCAATTCCGAGATTTCGGAGTTCCTGCTGAACAAATTCTCCCATCTGGCGCTTGCGGGTATCTGTACCCCGAACATCATATGTGATTTTAGGAAGACCTTTACCACCAGGGAAGCCGGCATCGGCGAGATATTTTTTAGCAAGCTCGAGATCGTATTTGTACGGAAGCTCAGAAGATGGCGAGTAACCCGGAATACCCGGAGGATAAATTGAGTTCGCTTTCTGGGCAACACTTCTGGTGAAAATCTCAATATACTTTTCAGTATTCACTCCATGAGCGATCGCTTTCCTCAGATTCAGATTTTTTCCGAAGAGAGGGTCTTTCATGTTGAAGTTAATCCACCAGTAAATCAGAGTCGGCGATGCCTGAAGCTGAATATTCTCTTTGGTAACTTCCGACCTGAGTTTTCCATCTGGATTGAGAGCGAGATCGTAATGATCTTTCTTGAGGTTGATCATGTCCGTTTTCTTCGCCATGAAATTCAACCAGTCTGTCTGCGATTCTTTTATTACTTGTAGCTTGATGTTCTCAACGAAAGGGAGCTTGGCGCCCGCATCTTTCATGAGTCCATTTTCGTTAGCGTAACGATCGCCTTCACCAGGATAAACACTGGTCTTGTAATCAGGGTTCCTCTTGAGAGTAACTTCCTGATTGGGATTGTAGCTCACGATGCTGTAAGGACCGGTTCCCACAGCCTTCATTGAGAAATCATTATTGGTCTTGCGGATCGCTTCTTCCGGAACTGGTGAAGTAAAGTTAAGTGTCATGGCCCAGAGGATTTGCGGATAAGGCTTGATGAGTTCAATCACGAATGTCTGATCATCAATTGCGCGAACTCCCGGAACTTCCACCGAGAAAAATTTATTGAGATCAGTTCCGACTGATTCTCTCCATTCATTGAAACCTTTAACTTTTCCGTCAAAGAGAAACCATCCCTGCGAACGGCTGCCTTTAAACGCCAGGCGCTTAATCTGATTCACAAAATCGATCGCCTTAACTTCGCGACCTTTCGGAATGAATTCCGAGTCGTGGTACTTGATGCCTTTTTTCAGGCGGAATGTGTAAATGAGACGGTCACGAGAAACGGTTGGCATGGATTCGGCCAGAAGCGGTCGAAGAGAATAAGGGCGCTTCAGATATTCAAACTCGTAAAGAGCTTCGTAAACCTGGGCCACAGGAATCCAGCAAACGGTGTCGTAACAGTTAGCAGGATCAAGTGTTGCAATTTCCTGCTCGAGAGAAATAGATATGGTATCGGTACGATTTTTGTTCTTAGTACAGGCCGCAAAAGCGAGAAGAGTTACGAGGATGAAATATTTCACTGGAGAGCTCCTTCGACAGCTTTCATAAGTTCATTGAGTTTGAGAGCGTCACCTGATCCCTGAGCATTGTCTGGTTTTCCACCGCCGCGACCATTTACGATTGGCATGAGGGTCTTGAGGATTGCTGAACAATCGACTGCTGTATTCGTACGGTGAGTTTTCATAATGAAGGAAACTTTGTCCCCTTCAACGCCATAGAGGAAGAGTACGCCCTTAGGGTATTTATCCACAAAGATGTCCCCGAGCTTTCTCATATTTCCCTGATCTGCATTTGGTGCCTTCGCTACAGTGAGAGTGAGCCCACCCTTGGCTGGTCGCTGGTCATCAAAGAGATTCTGGGATTCGAAATTCTGGAGTTTATCATTGAGAGTATCAAGCTGCTTGGACTTGTCTTTGACGTCAGCGAAAAGTGCTGTCAGTTTTTCGAGAACTCTCTCTTCCTTGGCCGCAAATTGTTTTTCAACTTCACCGAGAATCTTAGAGCGATTAAGAAGATAGTTGATTGCTGTCGTAGAAGTGATTGCTTCAATTCTTCTTACACCCGAAGCGAGAGAAGTTTCGATGAGAACTTTGAATAGTCCGATTTCGCCGGTGTTACTCACGTGAGTCCCTCCGCATAGCTCGACTGAGAAATCTCCCATCTCGAGAACGCGGACTTCATCGCCGTATTTTTCACCAAAGAGTGCCATGGCCCCTTTCTTAGTCGCCTGATCTTTTGTCATTTGAGTAGCCTTCACATCAAGTGAAGATGCTACGGCTGAATTCACCAGCTCTTCGACCTGAGAAAGTTCTTCTGGCTTCAGCGCCTCTGAGTGAGTGAAGTCAAAACGCAGACGATCCGGACCAACCGAAGATCCGGCCTGCTTCACATGAGGTCCGAGAACCTTGATAAGTGCTGACTGAAGAAGGTGAGTCGCGGAGTGGTTACGTTTTGTGAGTTCACGATCCTCATGATTCAGATGAAGCGTATATGATTCGCCAACGGTTAGTGCGTCTGCATCTGTAGACAGGTGCACATGAAGTCCATCAACCGGCTTTTGCGTATCAGTAACTGTGGCGAGTTTTCCTTCTTTCGAATGAATTTCACCTTTATCGCCGAGCTGACCACCGCTTTCGCCGTAGAAAGGAGTCTTGTCGAAAACCAGGTAGAACTGACCATCAATCTCTTCTTTAGCGAGAAGCTTGGCGTTTCCTGTGACTTCTTCATAACCGGTGAACTTAGTAGCACCATGCTTTTCTTTGATCGTGTAGAAGGCTTTGACGTTATCTTCCTGAACTTTGAATTTAGAATTTTTCTTTGAAAGTTCCTTCTGGCGTGTCATTGCATCTTCAAAACCCTTGGTGTCGAGTTCGAGATTTTTTTCGCGCAGGATAACTTCAGTGAGATCGAGTGGAAAACCAAAAGTATCGTAGAGCTTGAAGGCGACTTCACCATTCAGTTTCTGACCAGGCTTGAGCTTAGTAAGTTCTTCATTGATGAGCGAGAGACCAGTATCGAGAGTCTTTCTGAATTTTTCTTCTTCGAGCTTGAGAAGTTTTTCAGCAAGCGCAACGTTTTGAGCATTGTCCGGATATTCTTCACCGAGAGACTGAACAACCGATGGAATAATTTTATAGAAACTTACTTCCTCCAGGCCCAGAAGTTTAAGGTGACGGACGGCCCGGCGGATAATCCGGCGGAGAACATAACCGCGACCATCATTTGATGGGATTACTCCGTCAGTGATGAGCATGGTACAAGCACGAATGTGATCTGCTACCACGCGGAAAGAAGATTTTTCATCTTCTGACTTAGTTGTGTAGTAATCCTTCCCAGTAAGTTTCCCGGTGAGTTTCATGATCGGTTCAAAGATATCAGTATCGTAATTATAATATTTGCCCTGAACAACAGCCGTCACTCGCTCTAGACCTGCACCGGTATCGACCGATGGCTTAGGCAGCAACTTACGCTTGATCTCATTTCCATCTTTATATTTTTCAAACTGCATGAAAACGAGATTCCAGATCTCTACATAGCGACCTTCATCATCAATTTCCTGCTGACCGGCCGGAACACCTGTTGATTTTTCAGGGCCATGATCAAAGAAGATTTCCGTACAAGGACCGCAGGGACCAGTGTCTCCCATTTCCCAGAAATTTGATTTATCACCGAGCTTGAAGATTTTTTCTTTTGGTACACCCATCTTCCGGTGCCAGATATCGAGGGCCTCATCATCTGAATCGTGAACTGTTACGAGAAGTTTATCTTTCGGGATCTTGAGATCAACAGTAAGAAGCTCCCAAGCGAACCTGATTGCATCTTCCTTGAAGTAATCACCGAAAGAAAAATTACCAAGCATCTCAAAGAAAGTGTGGTGACGTGCCGTGAAGCCAACGTTCTCAAGATCGTTATGCTTACCACCAGCGCGTACACATTTCTGAATCGTCACTGCACGACGGTTAGGGGGGGTGGCCTTGCCTGTGAAAAAATCCTTGAACTGGTTCATCCCCGCATTGGCGAAGAGAAGAGTTGGATCATTATGAGGTACGAGACTCGAGGACTTGTGCTTCTCGTGTCCGTTACGGATAAAATAGTTAGAGAAAGCGTTGCGGATTTCTTGTGCGCGCATGAGTATCCTTCATAGGGTAATTGAACCTGTGAAGAGTACCACAGGCCTCCCGGAGATTTCACGTAAAACAAGCATGAAAATCCGGAGGCGCGCGGCGCAAAAGTTTATTCGAGAGGGAGAGCGAGAAGCTCCTGAGTAAGATCGGAGCTTTCCTTACAGGAAGGGAGCGAATTCGCTCAGCGACAGCGACAGCGTCTGCTTCAGGCTTCTGGGCGAGGAATTGCTCAACCAGGTTCCTGAGATGCATCCATATTCATCATTTGTGTTTCAACGACGGAAGGATCAATTTTCTTTTCATCTTTTGTTTCAGTCTTCTGATTTTCACCGAAGAAACCAATCTGAACATTATGCTCTTCTTTCAGGGTCTGACTGATTTCAACCTGTTCATCAGAAAAACCTGATACAAAGCGAAGCCGTGTACCCTCAAGCGGACCATTAGTAAGTGTCACCATGTATGACTTTGGATCAACCTGATAGAGCATTCCGCTGTAGATCTCGCCGGCATAGTCATATTGAAATACATTTCCGTTCATTTCAGCGAAAGAAACTGAGATCTCTTCTTTGCCGGGAAGATTGATAGTGAGTGATTCAATTGTTCCACTCGTTGTAGAAAGGTCACCAGCAAATTCCGTATTAGGAAGTCCGCGTGCCCAGAGCTTAGTATTAATCACTTCAACGAGATCAAGCTTGAGATCCTCATCGATAGCCGAAGGTGGTTCACTCTGGTCCTGAGATTCAGAAGCTTGATAAGCGATAGTATTTTTCACTTCAACGTTTTCGAGTTTTTTCCATCCGGAGTTCGTAGCGAGAACACGGCCGGGTTGAACGTGGCCGTACATCTCATCCAGACCTTTAATGTAAGTAATGCCGGAGAAATCTGAGTGGTGGTTAATGATGAATGCATTAACGATCCCCAGACATAGGAAACCGGTGAAACCTGCATACATGATCTTTTTCAGACTCTTTTTCATAAGATACCCCTGTGCCCTATATAAAGCAAAGTGGGTGCCAGAGTTAGATCATCTAAGTAGGCGGGAGGGGGTGGGGGTGACGATATTTTCTACAGGGGTGTCTAATTTTTAGACAAAAAAAGCGCCACCGAAGTGGCGCTCTGAAAAGTGTTTAGTCGATTAACGTCTACACATTGAGCTGTCGACTGTAGTTGAGTATGAGCTTGTGTTCTGGTGATTGAACTGAGCAACCATTCTTCCAGCTGCAAGAACATCTACTACGAGGTTTTTAACAGTCGTAGTGTTTCTCTTTGTTACACGCTGTGAACCGTAAACAGCTTCATCGATCATGCGGCAATCAGTGTAGGCCGGACGAGTTGTACAGTGACGTGTTTCAGGACGCTGGGTACAAACTCTTTCGCCATGATGATCCGTGCGACAAACTTCTCCGGCAGGAGATGTCGTACAGTGACTTGTTCCAGGGTGAGTTACACAACGGCGAACAGGGATATAACCAGCAACGCATGATTCAGTTGTATCGTAGTCGTAAGATCTCACATCTGATTTCACGTCAGCATGCAGGTCATATGGCTGACCAGAATCAGTAGCGAGAACATCGATCTGTCCGTCGAACTCAGGAATTTTTGTTCCTTCTTTAATCTTGAAAGGAACTTTGATATCTTTGCCATTCACCTTGAGTTCAAGGTTCATGCTCGTCTTAGATGTAGGATTTAGTTTTGCTTCGTAAGAAGCGGCAGGAATTTTTACTTCCTTTGTTCCGTTCTGGAAAAGACCAGTCTTCTTAGCTTTCAAAGTGAGTTCTTCATTTACTGAAAGATTTCCTTTCATTTCGTCACAAGCGACGAGAAGAAAGCTGAAAGCGAGAAGTGGGATAAACTTTTTCATATATACTCCTTAAGTTGCTGAAAATACCTTAATTTGCGCATTGCGCAGCGAGATTAGTTCAATTCCGGATTTTTTGCCAGTGACCCTGAAAATAGTTCCTAGCGAGGAAGATGAAGAAGCGTATTGGCCTCAGCGTAGTCTGAATCCTTGTCTACATACCAATCAAGACATGTCCGGCCCGGTACATCCATCTGATTAAGCCCAGTTCCTCTTACAAGGACACCAACTTGTTCACCACGAGTATTGAAGAGTGGGCCGCCGGAGTTACTGGAAAAAGAATCGAGCTTGTGGCGGAAAGAGTATTTATCCGGGCCAAGCTGCAGGACACTTCCGTCATCCACGATCTTTTGTGGAATCCCCAGTGGATAACCAATCATCGTAAGTGGATCACCGACAATGACTGGAGTCTTTGAAACGACAATGATTTCTCTACCGGGAACTTTTCTATCCAGACGAATGAGAGCGAGATCTTCGTCAAACGCACCCTTGAACTGTCTGTAGATAATTTCTTTGCAGCCGAAGACATTTTCTTTTCTGATCTTCTCGTCACCTACACCCTTGGCGTAATCAAATACCACGGCGTAGTCGCGGCACCAGGACTTGAGGTCATCATCCATGCAATGACCAGCGGTGAGGACCAGGTCCTCACCAATGAGACTTGAACTGCATCTGGCAAGATACTGCTGTTCACTGAATCGCGCGTCCGAGCAGAAATTCATTTTCTGCATCGGATACCCCTGAGGAAGAAAATGATCGCCGGATTTTACGAGCATTTTCTTTTCGACGATTGCTGGAACAGACAAAGAAAGATCTCTCAAAAGCGCTGGAACATCGGAACCGCGAGATTCCTGGCGGTCGTCATTACCCGATATACCTGCCATCGCTGAAAGCGATATAAAAAAGAGGGCGAGAAATTTCATGCCCGCCTTATAGCAGAAAGGGGCCCGAAGGCCCCACTGGATGTAAATTATTCAGTAATAATGTTTACGGTAGTCTGAATCCACCACCGCGACAGCTTTGATTCAGGACCGCGAGCAAGGCCGCATCTGAGGTTGTTTTCATCTTTCCTTCGGCATCAAAGAGCGCAGTTCTTGGGACGTTACAGGTTTTAGTTCCCTGCTTAACAACAGCTGTTTCAGAACTTGTTAGCGGATGCTCGTAACGATGATTGAGTCGAATACTGATACCGGCACCGTTGTAATGAATATTCGGTGGCTTTCTCTGGAAGCGGTCCATATTCATATCGAGAGGACCTTCGGTAAGAGCTCCACTAAGGATCGCCTTGGAAGTTTTATCCATAGTAACTGTTTCACCCGTCGTTAAAGTAGAAATAATATTATTCCCTTCTACTCTTACCGAGGGAACTGTTACCCGCGGAATTATGAACATATAAGACTTCACGTTATGCGAGTCAGGGCCTCCTACAGTTTCTTCCATTATGAGATATGTTTCATTGAAGGCGCTGTTCACACTGATGGAGTCCCAGAAGCGACTAGGTCTACCGGTACTTCCCGGATAGGGATTTTGCAGATCACGAATCATAGGATGCGTCCGAGAATCCTGTTGAAATGAATAACCGGCAAACACTCTGTCTTCATTCCCCGGAGTACAGTGCATTACATTGCGGGTGCTGTATCCATCGGGAGCTGCTCCACGACCACCGCATGAAGCAAGAGTGAAGCCTGATTCGATTCTTGGAAATGCAGTTGTTGGTTCTGGTTCAGCAGATGTCACTCTCACGGGTGTTCTATCAGGCTCATCTACAGTCTGAGCTCTTTGAGCATCACATGATTCACAACGTGTCTCTGTATTGAGATTTTTAACCGTAGAAGTTACTTGAGCAGCTTCTTCAGCAGCAACTGTGAGTGCTTGCTGAGGCTCTGCTTTAGGAACTTGTGCTGATGCGGCAGTAGGTGCAGCTGCAGGTCTTTGCGATTTAATACTTTCTACGCGTGCCTTGAGATTCCTGCACATCGGAGTTGAAGCCTGTGCACCAGTTCTACAAATCTCATCAACAAGTCTGAATAGTTCATCGGCTTGTGAAGCGAGCTCTGGATCAGAAATGTATTCTACAACCTGGGCAAGATTTCTTCCGTCGGCAATAAATTTCTTTTCACAATTTGCAAATGCACTTCTTCTTTGATCACGCGAAGCTGTACTGACACAAAGACCTCTTCCAAAAAGTAGTGGCTGGCATGGCATTTCGTTTTGCCCGCAACTTTCTCTCTGAAAAGCCGGATTTGAACGGGGTTGAGAGCAAAATCCACTTACCCGGCTACTTGGCCAACCGGCATAAACGCAATTGTAGTCAGATGCATATGCTGCTGCAATAAAATCAGGGAAAGTTATTTTTGGTGTTGAAGAAATTTCGACAGTTTTTGAATACTGCCCCAGAAAATCCTTGTAGGCCTTCACAATTAACTCTCTTTGATCTCGTCTGAGCTTCACAAATTCCTTATGGGAAATCGTGAATGCCTGTGAAGACATCAGAAGACAGATCATGGTGATGAGAAACTTCATGCGAATTCCTTAAGGTACCCGAAACGGAGCGCCGGTAGTCCGGCATTGGCCATTGAGTGCTGCCACAAGCTCCGCGTCTGAGTTAGTAATTATTTTTCCTGAGTTATTAAAAATTGCTGATCTTGGAACAGTACATGTGCGACTACCTTGAGTGATTGTTGCAGTCGCCGAGTGAGTGAGAGGATGTTCGAATCGATGATCCAGGCGGATACTAATTCCCGCTCCTGTATAGCGTATATTTGGTGGCTTTCTTTTGAAGCGATCGGTAGTGAGATCAAGCGGACCTTCTGCCATCGCACCACCAGTGATGGTATTGCTGTTTTTATCCAGGTTCACTGTTTCACCTGTCGGAAGCGTAAGGAGATAACCTGTTTCGGTTTTCCTAAGCGAAGGAGCTACAACTCTCGGAAGAAGAAACATATATGACTTCACATCGTGAGAGTCAGGACCGCCGGCATATTCTTCAAGGATCAGATAGGTTTCGTTAATTTCGCGCTTCTTACTGTTCACTGAAAAAAATCTTCCGGGTGTTGCCCCATCTGAATAACGACTGACAACATTCAGGTGCGGATTTCCTTCACCTTGAGTGAAAGAAAAGCTCACGGGAATAATTGGATCAGCTGAACAATCAAGCCTTGGCGCCTGATAACCTCTGGGAAGTGATGAGGGGACATTACATCTCATCAGTCCATCCTGAATTTGAGATTCATATTCAGTGCTCTCGCACTTCAGTGCAGAACCAGCTTCTTCAACGATCGTATTGAT
The DNA here is from genome assembly GCA_046595005.1 of Bacteriovoracaceae bacterium. Taxonomy (GTDB): domain Bacteria; phylum Bdellovibrionota; class Bacteriovoracia; order Bacteriovoracales; family Bacteriovoracaceae; genus Peredibacter. The sequence continues at coordinate 180,690 of JBKJPL010000044.1, forward strand.
GTCGGGAATGGCATGCGCCCACAAGCTTACAAATAAGCACGAATAGATAGTCCACTTCATAGGAGGCTTGTCGGTAGAAGTCCCCGAAAGCCTAACTAAATTGTTCTAATCTTGTGAAATTCCACGGAAGTATGGGGAAATTGAGGTTTTCGCGTCCTCGTATGAATGGCCTTTAGAGATGAGAAAACGAAGAACCTTGTCTCTCAATTTGAATTTCTCTTTCGGGTCCTTGGGTATCTCTTTCATCCGCAATTTTTTCTGAATGAGCTTTTCGATAGAGTCATCATCAGTAAAACCCAGTTCTTTGGAAATATTTTCGAATTCACCTTCTTCGAAAACAAGTTTCTCCATCGCGCCACGCTTTTTGATTTTGCCTTCGCCCTCACCCTTCAACATCCACTTGCGGATAAACAATCGGCGATAAGCTTCTTCGCGCAGAAGTCCATTTTCTCTAAGCTTTTGGAGAACTTCATCGACTTCGTGGGGAAGGTTATCTTTTTTTGAACGTAGTTTTTGCTTCAGCTTATATTCTGAATAATCCTGGCGAGCGAGGAGATGGATACTGTAGTTGTAGATTCTTTGGTTCATAAATTTTTTGTGCAAGGCTTCGCCGGCGCCGTCGAAGCTTCGCGTAAATGATTCTTTAAAATGTGCATCTTATAAATAGTTTTTGTCTCCAATACAGAGTTTCTCATCTCTTCTCTCGCATTCAACTCATCCAGAGAATATTTCTCATCCCCGGGTATATCATTAAAAGTCTCTTCTGACGGCCATTGTGCATAGGCCATGTATTTGTTTGGTTCATGAGAAATATGCAGACGTGATCCCAGACTTCCGCGGACACGGTAGATAGCTTCTGTGAACTCGGCCCATGATTTTTCAAAGGCTTCATTCTTTCCTGGCTTAACCGTGAATTCGTAAACAACACAGAACATATTTCACCCAAAAAAAAGGGCCGCTAGAAGCGGCCCCATGAAAACAATTACTGAACTTTTTCTTTTTTCTTAGAAGCTGGCTTCTCGTCCATGATCTCACCCGTTGTCATATCAACGCTCTTGATTTCTGTAGTAGCGCCAATTCCATGCTTAGCGAGAACCTTTGCGCGGATTTCCGCCATCGTTTCAGGATTCTGCTTGAGGAATTCTTTCGATTGCTCACGGCCCTGACCCATTTTAGCGTTGTTGTACGAATACCATGCGCCTGCTTTTTCAATGATGCCTTCGTTAGCAGCTACATCGAGAAGGTCGCCCGTCTGAGAAATACCTTCGCCATACATGATATCGAATTCAACTTCACGGAAAGGAGAAGCTACTTTATTTTTCACAACTTTGATTTTCGTCCGGTTACCAATAACAGCTTCACCATCTTTGATCGCACCAATACGACGGATATCCATACGTACAGAAGCGTAGAACTTGAGAGCATTACCACCAGTAGTTGTTTCTGGGTTACCGAACATCACACCAATCTTCATACGAAGCTGGTTAATGAAGATCACTGTACAGTTCGAGCGAGAGATCGAACCAGTAAGTTTACGAAGAGCTTGAGACATAAGGCGCGCCTGGAGACCCATGTGTGAATCACCCATGTCGCCTTCAAGTTCTGCTTTCGGAGTAAGAGCAGCAACTGAATCGACGATGAGAAGATTGACTGCACCTGAACGCACGAGCATGTCGGCGATCTCAAGAGCTTGTTCACCAGAATCTGGCTGAGAGATAAGTGTATTAGGAACATCTACGCCAAGTTTCCCGGCATAAACTGTATCGAGAGCGTGCTCAGCATCTACGAAAGCAACTGTCCCACCAGCTTTCTGGCATTCAGCTGCGATGTGGAGAGTGAGTGTTGTCTTACCAGAAGATTCTGGTCCGTAGATTTCAATGATACGGCCTTGTGGAATACCACCAACGCCGAGAGCGAGATCGAGTCCCAAAGAACCGGTTGAGATAGTCGGGATCTTTTTCTCAGCTTGCTCCGTACCAAGGCGCATGATCGCACCTTTTCCGAATTGCTTTTCGATCGTCGCGAGAGCGAGATCGAGGGCCTTCTTTTTGTTGGCCGTGTCAGTGATGTTTGTGTTCTGGTTGCTGTTAAATGACATGAGTTCTCCCTCTTGAATAATCCGTTATGAAGGTGTGTGTTATATTTTTAAGCTAACACCACCCCTTATTTCCGACAACGGGTTTCCTGCAATTTTTACGGAAAATATACGGAAACCTAACAAATTGATATATTTAGCAAAATTGTGCTTCGGGCTAAAAAAACTGCTGTATCAAATAGCACGAAATTCCCGCATAAACTCCGCTGACTACATCATCAGTGATGGTTCCAACACCATGATGAAGTCGATCGAAATAACTCGCGGGCCAGATCTTTATAATGTCAAAAAGCCTGAATGTGGAGAAGACAAGAAAGAGTGTGGGAAAATCTACAGTAGGAACAAATGCCCATGTGACTAACATGCCAATGACTTCATCAATCACAATCCATTGAGGATCATGAAGTCCATATGTTGTCTGCACTTTCTGGGTGATCCAGACTGAGGAAGCGTACAGAACAACGATGAGTAGAATTAAATGAAATAGATTGAAATGTAGAGCGTGCAGAAGATAAATCAAAGGCAGTGTCGCAAGGCTTCCCATTGTCCCAGGGGCCTTAGGAAATTTCCCTGTGTAAAACCATGATAAGTAGGCGATTGTGAGAGGCGATGGCTGGGCGCCCCCGGACCCCCGATATTTTTGCTCTTTCATTGTTTCTACGCTAGTTTCCATTTCCTAAACTTTAAACTTCATCCCCGAGATTGGCAAAGAATGGCAGAGCGCCCGAGTTTCCTCTCAGAGTATGCTTTCAATTGGGAAACATTCGATGTCGTTTGCAGTGGTAAGTCGTCTCTTGATGCCACAAATTACCTCACTGAGCTCGAAGAAAAAAAACAGGTTACTGACTTCCTGAATGGGTATGGATTCAATATTACTGATCCGGTGGAGAGTGCTGAGCTTTTCGGGATTTTTCAGGAAGCTCTACAGTTCGTTAAGCGTTACTTCCTGATTGAAGGGAATCCTGACGGTCTCGAAATGAAGGTTCCAAATTACCTTTATACGATCACCAATATTGCTGAACTTTTCCTGGCGGCCACGGGTCACTCTAACCAGAAACTTTCGAAAGAAGAAACTTTGTGGGCCGGTGTAGTTTTGAAGGTTATGCATACGATTCTTCACACCGATAAAGATCTCCGATATCGCTACTTCTCGACCATCCAGCAGCAGATCTTCGATCGCTTTTATAAATTCATTCATCGTGATGAAGAGAATCGTCTTTTTCTCCGGAATGATAACGGAACAATGATTCCGCTTTACGATTTTCAGACGAAAGCGAAGAAGACCCGCGATTCAATCGTAATTAAGCTTCTTCATAAACAGGAGAACGTTGCCGAGGAACTCTTCGACAGAATCGGGATGAGAATCATCACTTATAATAAGCTCGATGCACTTCGCGTGATCAAATTCCTTCACCGAAATCATGTCATCATGATTAACAATATCAAGCCGAGTCGCTCACAAAATACTCTCGTTGATCTAAATCGACTTAAGAAAAGAATTCAGACGCTTTATAAGCACACTATGCGCGAAGGTTTCACTGAAGATATTTTCTATCAGAAACTCAATACTCTTATTGAGGAGTGTGTACCTGTAAATGCAACTCATGCGAACCGCCATTCAGCAGATGAGTATCGCGCGATTCATTTTACGGGAAGACAGCTTATCAAATACCGTAACCCGTTCATGGCCTCATTCAATGAGGTAAGAAAGCTCGCAATACGGGATAAGGAAAATCCAATTGCCCAGGCGCTTTTAAGCCTCGATACCAATGCCATTTCGAGGGATGTCAGATTCTTCTACCCATTTGAAGTTCAATTGACCGATTACGAATCTCATCTCAAGAATACTCAGGGTGAGGCATCTCACAATGAATACAAACGCTCGCAATTGAAATCTGCGATGAAGCGGATTTTCCGTCCTATCCTTGAGATCAGAAACCTTCACATCGACTAAAGGGGCCTCATATGATGAGCGAATTTATGGGTTTTTTAAAGCACTACGGAGTCATTGGTCTGGCGATTGCTGTGATCATTGGCGGAAAGCTCAACTTGCTGGTGAGTTCTCTGGTTGCTGATATCCTTACCCCAATTATTTTCATGCCGGCCCTCAGAGCTGCTGGTGTCGAAAATATCGGACTTCTGAGTTATAACGGAATTCTCTACGGAAAGTTTGTTGCTGCCTTCATCGATTTTATTATCGTGGCATTTGTGGTTTTCCTCTTCGCGAAGAAAATTATGAAAGAAGAAACAGTAGCTAAGAGATAATCACTCTGAACCGTTACGAACACACTTCACTAACTGCAGAACTTTCCCATCGATAGTAAGTGCCTTATTACTGAAATCGAGAATTACTGAGCGACCATTCCTCACTGAAATGAGAGTTTCACCTTCATCCTGGTAACTTGTAATCAAATAGTATCCCTTCCCCTGGACATAGATCGATGGACCTCTGGTGTCGTCACCTGGAAAGTATCCTGCCATTTGATTTGAGCCCTTGATCTTGCAATAGCTCACGGCAAATGAGGATGAAGAGGCGAGGACTGCGGCGATAAGAATTAAAGTTTTCATGCTCAGATTCTAAGGGTGAATTTGAGAGCGATGTTAATACTGTGAAATTTTTTCAGGCATGCTGACGGATAAACAGGTCAACTCTCTCGTTCACAAGTTCCGGATAATCCGCTTGTGGGACGTGAGAGCCTGCATACAGGTAATAAGACTCTGCTTTGGGGAGGAGCCCGGCCAGGGTCCTTTGCAGGTGATTAGGGATCACATTGTCGTGATGTCCACCAATAATAAGTGCCGGCATTTTCATGCGCTCCAGGCTTGAAGCAATATTCTGTTTCGTCATCTCAGAGAAAAGCTGAAAGAAAACATCAGGACCTAGTTGGCCTACGCGATTGAGATAAATCTCGATGAACTCTTTGGAAACCTTGTCTTTGTTGAAACCAGTCGCATGAATAATTCCCTTCACCAGGGGATTGATGCCGCTGGATGACCAGATTTTATTCAGGACTGCAGGATACTTATTCTTGAATGTCTCGAGCATTGGAGTGACAAATTCCATGAGATTAGAATCAAACATCACATCTTTTACCGACATGAAAGTTCCCGAGATAAGAATCATTCCACTTACCAGTTCAGGGGTGTCTTTTGCAATCTGGAGGCAAATGTTCACACCCATGCTGTGGCCGAGGAAAACTGCCTTTTTTATTCCGAGATATTCACAAAGGCCGGCCGTATCGAGGGCTATTTGTGTAAATGTGATCTTTTTAACATCGTGACTCCCGGATGACTGAAAGTGTCCGCGGTAATCGTGAATGAGGATCTGATAACCCTTGTCTTCGAAATACGACAATTGATAGCGCCAATGATGGTTACTGCAGACGAGTCCGTAGTTAAATACCAGGATCGGTTTAGAGTGATCAGGCTCTTTAAAATTCTTAGAGAAGAATAATTGCTCATGATCAGGCGTGCGGTAAAAATTCGATTCGCTGTTTTTTAACATATCACTTTGACAGCTTCGAAAGTGACTCAATGATCGGGAGCTTGTGAGATCCCGCTTGAATGAGTGCATCGAGCTTTGTATTCATGACATTTTTTTTACTAAAGATGGGAGTTTCTTCAAAAGAATGAAGCTTGATACTGGTTTTCCCAATCGTCACAATATCATTGGATTTTATTTTTCTGGGGGTTGTCGCGCGTTTGCCGTTGATCAGATAAAATTCAACATCTTTCAACGGATGAACAAGTAGATCGCTGCCCACAACTTCAATCATGAGATGAGATCGAAGGAGCTCCGGGTCCTGAATCGTTATATTGCCAGAAGTTCTGCCGACATAAATGAGATTATGAAAGTACTCAAAGGTACTTATTACTTCCCGGTCCGGGCTCTCAGTAACTTCAAACTTAATCATTTTCAAACTCTTTCATAACCTCATCTTCTTCGTTGCCTTCGTCGCTCGTCACTGCGACGTATTTACATACGTCTCGTTCCTTACTCCTGGTCGCCTTGAACCTGAGGTCATGAGAAGAGTTCTTGGCCCTTAGATAGTATCGAGGATTTTCTGGTCTTTTGCGAGCCTTTCAAAAATTGGATCCAGGACTTGCGGGCTCTCAGCTTCGAGTTTTTCCACATCCTTAACCACTCTCTCAAGAATTGGCGTGTGCAAAAGAAAGTTCGCAAGCCTCTTGGTCGTAACCGTTCCTGATTGATCTACTCCGAAGAGATCACCTTCGCCGCGGAATTTCAGGTCTTCTTCTGCAATCACAAATCCATCAGTATTGTTTTCAATGACCTTTAATCTTTCGAGTGCAGTCGGATCCAGGTCACGATCGAGTACCAGAAAACAAAAGCCACCCTTCTCACCCCTGCCCACACGACCTCTCAACTGGTGAAGAGAAGAAAGTCCGAATCTTTCCGGATTGTAGATCGCCATGACAGTTGAGTTCGGAATATTAATCCCGACTTCAATCACACTGGTGGAAATCAGAACATGATATTTTTTATCGCGAAAATCCTGAACTACTTTTTCTTTTTCATCGGATTTCATCTGTCCATGCAGCATGGCCACCTTGAACTGACCGAAGATGCGATGATATGTCTTGAATGCTTCTTTTACATTCTGAATATCCATCGTCTCTGATTCTTCAATTGCCGGGAAAACAAAGTAGGCCTGTTCACCGAGCGAAAGTCTTCCTTTCACAAACTCGATATATTTATCGTAATTTGCTTTTTCAGTAATGCGGGTTTTAATTCCCTTACGTCCTGCGGGCATTGTTCTGATGGAGGAGATATCAAGGTCCCCATATTGCGCAAGACTTAGTGTCCTCGGAATAGGTGTTGCTGTCATAATGAGTGAATGAGTGCCTTCACCCTTCGAAACAAGTCTCAGCCGCTGCTCAACTCCGAACTTATGTTGCTCGTCGATGATCGCAAGCCCCAGGTTCTTAAAAACAACTGTATCCTGAAAGAGAGAATGTGTTCCGATGATGAGTTCCGTCGTGCCCGCCTTCAAACGTGCCAGAATTTCTCTTTTCTCCTTCGCCTTGGTTGAACCAAGAAGAAGATCCATTCTGAGATCGGGATTCATGGAACGGAAAGATTCAAAATGCTGGATCGACAGGGCCTCCGTCGGACACATGAGTGCTGCCTGAGCACCGTTCATATTCACAACACGAGTAGCGAGCCACGCCACGACTGTTTTTCCGCAACCGACATCTCCCTGGACCATTCTCATCATAGGATGTCCGGAAGTGAAATCTTTTTTGATATCGGTGAAAACTTTCAGCTGATCGTCAGTGAGAGTGAAGGGAAGAGTTGAAATGATTTCTTTATCTTTTTTATCTTCAATCTTAAAGACCGGAGCATCTTTTCGCTTGATGTATTTTCTTCTGGTGCGGATCTTTAACTGATCACTTAAGAACTCTTCGTAGATAAGGCGTTCTTCTGCTTTATTTTTTCTATCGCTCGTAAATTCTGCAACCGGAACCCGTCCATGCATAATGCGGAAAGCTTCAGCGAGAGTCATTTCCTTATTGTAGCCAAGTTCAGGAAGAGTTTCTTTGACGTCCGCCCAAAGTGGAAGAGGAATGAGGTCGATAAATTTCTTGAGATGAGTTCCGCCCACTTTATTCACAGTCGGATACTCGATGATGTACGGAGAAAGAAAACTTCCGTCCTGACTCAGAATCTGGGGATTCACGACTTGCTTCTGGGCCTTGAATTCCTGAACCTGACCGAGGAAACGGATGGTTTCAAGTGCTTCAATTTGTTTTTTCTGATTCGGATAGAGATTGAACCATCGAAGAGAGATTGTTTCCGGAGAGTGATGGTCCTTCACAACGACGTAGCCGTTATAGAGCATGATATTGCCCTTTCCGCGTCTTCCAAAGGCCATCTTGATCTCAACGTGAATGACTTTTCCTTCACCAAGAAAATACTGATCTAGCTTAGCTTCGCGAAAGGGCTGAAGCTGAGGCATGCGGTTAATCCGGAGAGGAAGTATCCATAGGAGATCGGATAGACTGGTGAGTCCCGCATCCTGGAGTTTTTCCAGAGTCGGCGATGGCTTTTTTGAGCTGGCTAGAGCATCAAGTGGAGAGCTCCACTGGATCTCAGATGTATTTGATGTCCTGGACTTCATAGCTCAGGTCACCTTTTGGTGCTTTCACCACAACTTCTTCTCCCACTTCTTTACCGATGAGGGTTTTTCCAAGCGGGGAAGTGTATGAGACTTTTTGGGCGTCAGTCATCGCTTCGTCTTCACCGACAATCTGGTAAGTGAGAGAGATTTCTTTTTGATTATCATAAATCTTAACAGTAGCACCGAAAACGATCTTGTCTGTTTTCATAGACGCTGAATCGATCACACGTGATCGCGCCAGTTTACTTTGTACATCAAGGATTCGGCCTTCAATGTGAGACTGTCTATCTTTAGCCGCGTGATATTCCGCATTCTCTTTTAAGTCACCAAGCTCGCGAGCCTCTGCGATAGCTTGTTTGATCTGTTCGCGTTCAGTACGGATAAGAAAATGCAATTCATCTTCCAGTAGCTTTCTTCCGAAAGTTGTCATCAGACATTCACTCATAGAAATCCTGTTTATTTCTTGATCTTTTACTTCTTGAATAATGCGGCGGCCTTGGCCATCGCATCCTGGCGCTGTTTTTCAGCGTCGCTTCCAGCCGATCCTATCTTAAAGTAGTCACAAAAGTTAGCTTTCTCTTTCTCTACAACCCGGTCAGCACTGCTTTCCCGGCATTCGTTATAGGCCTTAGGATCATAAAACTGGCACATCTTACAACAGCGGAGATCAGCGCGGCAGTGAGGGCAGATATCTGATCTACTGACCATGATCTTGAATGTATCGGAAAGACCCTTTCCGCATTTGTGACAAACGAGAGACACTAAAACTCCTTACTCATTCCCACACCAAGGCCCATGCCTTTTTGCGTATCAAGGGGAGTGAGATAAATCTTAGGGGTATTGCGCTTGTTATACTCATCAACAGACTTCTGAAGTAGATATTCATTTTTATACTGGTTAGTTCTCGAGACCAAATAACTCACGGCGATCATCGAAATGCCGCCAACGATAAGAAAGTTCCGGTTAGTGAAGGTTTCATCTTCTCCTGAACCCGTACGAAGAATACCACCCAGGATCATCGCCGTGCCGAAAGTAGACATTGCAGCAGTTTTCCAGCTGGGCTTGTTGTTGTCCTGATACTCATCAAGGAGACTTTTCGAGACCTGGTCTTTTTCGAGATAATACCGAAGACCTTCTCCGCGATTATTACTCGAAACATCCACCAACACTTCCTGATAATTGATCGTGGCCACCCGACTGCAGGTTTCCGCAGCGAAGACCTCACCCAGGAGGATGAAAATGATCAAAACAGTCAGCTTTAGCATAGGGTAAATGTTTCTAACGGGTTGTATCTTTGGTTCTGAGAGCATTCTATCTTACCATATAGGGAAAAGCGACACGGGAAATATGGACATCATTCGAACCGGCATAGGAATTACTAAGACAATTAAGAACGTGGGACGTTTCCGCGAAATTCTGACTGTTCTTGCTCGCCACGGCTTTTCAGAACTTATTGTTAAATCCGGTCTTGATAAGCTCATTCCGGGGTTCGTTCTTCCTGCACGCGTAAGCGAACTTAAGCGCGAGGACCTCTCACCTGAAGAATGGTGGGAAATTTTCGGAACACAACTCCGTCTTTCATTTGAAGAACTGGGCCCATCATTTATTAAATTGGGTCAGCTTCTCTCAACCCGTGAAGATATTCTGGATCCCGCTCTCATTCGTCAGCTGAAAATTCTGCAAAACAAAGTAAAGGGTATTCCCTTTGAAGTTGCAAAAGGTGTAATCGAAGATAGCCTCGGGAAAAAGATCGAAGAAGTTTTCAAGAGCATCGATCAGAACGCCATTGGTACTGCTTCCATTGGAGTGGTTTACCGGGCTGAGCTTTTAGATGGCGATAAAGTAGTGGTGAAAGTCCGTCGCCCTGGAATCGCCAAGCTCATCATGACGGATTTTGAGATTCTTCTCTACATCATTCAGAAACTTGAGAAAGTGTCTGATGAAATAAAATTCCTGGGATTATCGAAAGCGATTTCCGATTTCTTCAAGAGTACTCAAAATGAGCTGAACTTTCAGGTGGAAGCTCAGAACTGCGAGCGCCTGAAAAAAAATCTCAGTGCCATTGATAAAGACGGCTATATTGTCGTCCCCAATGTTTATAAAGAATTTTCCTCGTCTGATATTCTTGTTTTGGAGTTTCTCGATGGAAGACCTTTCAATGAATTTCATTCCCTCGAGCAACTTGGTCCTGATGTCGTCGAGAAGCTTGAGAAAAGTATTGAGCTCTTTACTCATACGTTACTCGCAGACGGGTTTTTCCATGCCGATCTTCACGGGGGAAATTTCTTTGTCCTGAAAGATCGGAAGATTGGTATAATTGATTTCGGTCTCATGGGAACTCTTTCGAAAAAGCAAAGAGCTAATCTCATTGGTATTCTCTACGCAGTAATCACGCATAACTATGACAATCTGGTGTATGAATTCCTGGATGTAGCTGAGTATGATTCAATTCCTGATCATGAGGAACTGATCCGCGATATTAAGGATTCAATCTCGCCTTATGTTGGGCTTTCCGTCCAGGAAACCAATATGTCGGAGCTCGTGAGAAATCTCATCAAGACTCTGAGTAAGCATGAACTCTATCTTCCCCGCGAATGGTTTATAATTTTCCGCGCACTCATCACGCTCGATGGTGTGGGCAAATCCATTGGCCTTGATATCAATATCTTTAAAGTTCTTGATAAAGATCTGCCGAGACTTATTTCTGAGCTTCTCTCTAAAAAGAATGCTCAGGAAGAACTCATGTGGATTGCTAAGGACGTACTGGGTTCTCTCAGAATCGTTCCTAAACATATGAAGTGGTTCTTAAAGGAAATGTCCAAAAACAACTATGCTATTGAGCACAGGATCCGTGGTCTGGAAGATGTATCCAACCAGATGTCGCGCGCCCTCTATATTCTTGGTTTATCCCTCCTGGCGGGAATCTGTATCCTTTCCGGCACACTATTTGCTCTCAACCTCGAACTTTCTACACCTTACGATATTCCTATCATCAGCTGGATCTTCTGGGCCTTTGCTGGCTACCTTCTTGTCCGGATTTCCACCCTAAGGAAATACTAAGATTTCAGGGTTCGTGTTTTCTTGTTCTCAAAGCCAATCCGAACTCTGTATACAGGCCCCATGAAGTTTCTCTTTTTACTTCTGCTCCTCGCTGGGTGCGGAAAGAAAATTATCTACACTGATCCCTCGGCACCATCCAATCAGGCGTCGCAATCAGTAAAATCAGAAATTGATGAAGAACTCACCCGACTTGAAAAAGATTTTCAAGCGATTGATGTAGATATTGATCTCGGCAGACTGCCGGTGGTCGTTGCCCCACTTCCACCTGGGGTAGTTGGTCGCTGTCAGTACGGAAAAAAGAACACAGGTATCTTCATTATTCTGAGTCCACTTCTGTTTCCAGGGTCTGATTCATTTCTGCCGCTGGATTTTGAACTCTTCGAAAAAGATTTCGTTCGCGTTCTTCTCCATGAAATTGGTCACTGCTACTTCAAGAGAGATCATGAGGAAGAAAGTTTTCTGGAGAATCCAGGACACACATTTGAACTTCATCATGACGGAAGTTCGGTTCGTCTTGATCGGATACCAAAAAGTGTCATGCCTGCCGAATCAACTCATCGGATGCCGAAAGCTCTTCGTAGCTATTACATAGCTGAACTGGCACTAAAGGCTGAGCTGGAAACTCCCTCAGTCCTCGCGCAGTTTACTGAGTATGTGGTTGTGAGTAATGACAAGAAAGACGTAGAAACCTCAGATACTGTCGAGCCCGCTAAAGAATAGGGGGGAGAGTGTTCCCAGTTCTTCAAATGATCCCGGCCCCAGAATCCCACGTAGAAATTCAGGAATCTCGAGACTCAAAGTCTCTTCTTCAAAATCAAAGAAGGCTTCGCCCTTAATCAGATTGATATCCCGGAGCTCAAAGAGCCCTTTCGTATAGTCATGAACAAAAGATGTCATGAGCTTTCTGTCTGCGGGTGCCAGCATGAACTGGAACTGCTGAGTATTTGATTCTCTAAGTGGAATCGCTGTCCAGACAGTTCCTGTGTGAGTCGCTTCTGCAAGAAAGTTTTCCGGTTTATCCTGGAATCCATACTCATATATTATTCCGGTCAGATCCTGGCCCTTATTCATAAAGAAGTAGGAGGTGATTCTCTGAGTATCTCTTTTAATATAGAGATCAGCAGAAGTGGTCTTTGCGATCATTTCCCAGTCTGAAGTCGTTCTCACCGGAGTGAGATACATCTGCGAGAATGACTTTTCATAGAGATAATGGATTGCTCCCTTATCCTGCGGGGAGAGGGCAGCATAGGAAGTTTTCTCGAAAGAGTTTTTTCCATCTGTCTTTATATACTCATACTGAGCTCCACAAAGAGTGAAGCCGAATTTCTTATAAAGTTTTTCCTGATCACTCCAGAGAATAAAAAAAGCACAGTCACTTCTTTTCTCTGAGATCACATCTTCCATGAGTGTGCGAAAAATTCCTTCGCCTCTTCTTTCTTCATCAACAGCAATTCCACCGAGGAGACAGATCGCATGATCTTTTCCATTTACGCGTAAAATTTTATCTTTCATTCCTATATGAGCGATCACTTTGTTGTTTTCGTCAGTGAAGATGAAGCAATTGTGATGATTCGAGGGATCCATGAGGGGAGCGAAGTCATTTTTAAAGGAGAAGAAGCCTTTATAGTGGAAGGATTTCTCAATCAGGTGGAGGGTTTCCTCTATTAATGAGGGTGATTCCTTGAGTGTTGTTCGCTGGGGGAAATTATTGCCCATCCTGTTTCCTCTTTGTTTTCAGTAGTTTAAGTCCTCTTTGCGTGTATTGTCGAATATTTTTACAGCATATCTAAAGTCTTACGCTCCTGTGTCGAAAAGTTATGCATGAAGGACACAAATGTCTTTCAACTCCCTCTCAAGGATTGAGAACGGAGAACCCGATCAAGGAGGATTTATGGGTTTAAGAATTAACACCAACGTTGCTTCGCTTAATGCGCAAAGGAACTTGGGAGTCACACGTGGTGCTCAACAGAGAGTGTTAGAGCAGTTGTCATCTGGTAGCCGAATCAACCGTGCAGGCGACGATGCTGCCGGTCTCGCGATCTCGGAAAACCTCAGAGCTCAGATCAGAGGTCTCGGTCAGGCGGAAAGAAACGCTCAGGACGGTATCTCACTCGTGCAGATCGCTGAAGGTGCATTAGCTGAAGTCGGTAACATTATGATCCGTCTCAGAGAACTTGCAGTACAAGCTGCTTCTGACACCATCGGGCCAACAGAAAGAAAGTTCCTTAACGTTGAATTTGAACAGCTCATGTCTGAAGTTGATCGTATCGCGAACTCTACTGAGTTCAACCGCGTTCCACTTCTTAACGGTACTGGTTCAGTATTCGACATTCAGATCGGTACTAGAAATGATCCTCTCGCTGACCGTTTGACGTTCGATGCTTCATCAGCAGACGTTAACGTAGCAGCTCTTGGTCTTAACCTCGCGTCTGTTTCTGACAAGATTTCTGCTCAGAACTCACTCGCAGCTATCGACCAGTCGATTCAGAACGTTTCAGGGATCCGCGCTGACTTCGGTGCTCTTCAGAACCGTCTTCAGTCAACGATCAACAACATTCAGGTAAGTAACGAAAACTTGTCAGCTGCTAACTCACGTATTCGTGACACTGACATCGCTTCTGCTACTTCTGAGATGACTAGAACGAATATCTTGATGCAAGCAGGTACTTCGGTACTGGCTCAGGCGAACCAGTCAACGACGAACGCCCTTAGCCTTATTAATGCCGCTTCTCAGGGGTAATCCCTCTGAGAAGGCCCAGGCCTTAAGAACGTACTGATGTAAAAATTCCTGCAAATACTGTAGTGGGTGTTTCTGGAAGTGTAGTGGATTGGTTTGTGTTTTTAACTAACAACAATCGTGGACATGAAGTCCACAAATGAACATGGAGGTTCGATTTATGCTAACAGGAGATTAAAATATGGGATTAAGAATTAATACGAACGTTGCAAGCTTAAGTGCTCAACGTGCTTTAGGAATTACTAAGAATAACTTGGATAGCAATTTAAGAAAGCTATCCAGCGGTGAAAGGATAACTCGAGCCTCTGACGATGCGGCAGGATTAGCGATCAGTGAAAAATTGAAAGCTCATATCCGCGGACTCAGACAAGCCAAGAGGAACTCAGATGATGGAATATCGCTTATTCAAACAGCTGAAGGTGGCCTCAACGAGATTTCTAACATCGTTATCAGACTCAGGGAGCTTGCAGTTCAAGCAGCCTCTGATACTGTCGGCGATACTGAAAGAAGTTTTTCGAACATCGAATTCAAAAACCTTCAAGATGAGATTCAACGAATCTCTCAAGGTTCAGAGTTCAACGGGAGAAAGCTTCTCGATGGTACAGGCGGATTTGTCGAAATTCAGGTCGGGATCCATAACGATCCCACACAAGACCGGATTTCATATGACTCATCCCAGACTGATTCCACGCTCGAGAATCTCGGCCTTCTGGCAGAGAACATCGCAAGCAAGGAAGGCGCTCAGTTATCATTGTCAAAGCTGGACGACGCTCTGGTGCGGATTAACGGAACCCGCGCCAACTTGGGAGCACTACAGAATCGTCTGCAATCCGCTGGTAATACCATCGCGATTTCAGAGGAGAACTTCAGTGCGGCCAATTCCAGGATCCGCGATGTAGATGTAGCGTCTGAGACGGCGGACATGACCAAGAATAACATTCTTGCTCAAGCCGGTGTGTCAGTGCTCGCTCAAGCGAATCAGACTCCGAATTTTGCCTTGAAGCTACTCGGCTAAGAAACACCCACTAACCTTCCCCCGAATGGGGGAAGGTTTTTTTATTTTTATGGTCAGGAGACCGCCACGTGGTGGCCAGTAATGTCGACGAGAGGCAGGAGCCGTAGTCGACCCTCTAGCACAAAAAAAAATCCGTTATATAATTAGAAAATGCGTAAAACCGTCATGATCTTCGGGATATCTTCTTTTGTGGGATCAAATCTCGCAGAGGCCCTGAAAGATGAATTCAGAGTCGTCGGCACCTATCATAAATCTCCGGTCGAAATTCCGGGTGTGACCTGTTTTCCGTGTGACGTTCTTAAGAAAGAGTATGTGAACCGGATAATTTCCAGAGTAAAACCGGATTTTACTATCTATGCCGTAGGACTTTCGTCCCTAACTGAATGCAAATTAAGACCCAAGCTGGCCGATGCCCTCAATTCTTCGGGAGTCGCAAACGTCTGTTCTATGAGCGAACGCTATCGCTCTAAATTTGTGCTGATTTCCTCAGCTTTCGTTCACGGCGGAGAAAACCTGACATATACAGAAGGGGATACGCCCTTTCCTACTACGGCCTTCGGAAATTCTCTCTCGTCTGCCGAGTTCTATGTTCAGCGTTCATGCCTTAATTACCTCATCCTGAGATGTGGCTCTCTCTATGGAAGAAGTTATCGTCCGGAGCATCCAAACTGGTTTGAGTATCTGGAAAGAAGCCTCGCTCGCGGAGAAAAGATCTCGGTTGATGATTCCATCAGAATGGGCTTTCTGGATATTCAGATTATCGGAAGGATTATTAAGCAAGCTTTGAACGGCAATATTACGAACCGACTCATTCATGTCTCTTCTTCAGATGCATTGACCCGATTTGAATTCGCCAAAATTTACGCGCAGACTTTTAAGTACGATGAGAGCTTAGTCGTTAAGGAGCAGGTGCCGTTTCCACTCGAGAGAAAACCCGGCAAGGACTCTGTTCAAAATTTTGTGTTCAGGCTTAATGTGGGGAACATTGAAGAATTTCTAGGCACAAAAATGCCGACAGTGAATGATTCACTGAGCTTTACGAGAAAGCGCCTGGAAAATTTTAGCGAGAAGAATTCTTAATGAACTCTGTGAGGTAATACTTCACAAGAGCTTCCGTCTCTACCGGCTCACCCTGAAATCTCCATGAAATCGTATTGAAAGGACCTACATGGGCCTTGATTTCATGAATGGCGTGAACAGATTGATTCTCATTCGCAAGTCGGGCGGCAAAGAGACCACCATTGTTCGAAAGAAAACCGATGCTGATCACATCCGGTGAACGACGGGCAACAATGAGCTTCAGTGAATTTCTGAAAAGGATAAAATCATTAACTGTATTGGAGATACGGAAGATCTTAATGGAACGTGAACCGTCGCGGTTATTACGATACTGATTAAACAGCGACACGTAGAACTCAAAACGGTCTTTCATTTTATTAACGAAAGCGAGCGATGATTCTTCAAGAAGTGCCTGGGTATTCAGGTGTTCATCAAATCTGATGATGCCCGATTCATCCATGTTCACTTCTTCAAGTGCCAGGCCCTCAATCCATGAGACATTCTGGTAATCGTTCACATTGATATATTCCATACATTTATTTTTGGGCCGGGGAGTTCTCCCGTCAAGATAAATCAGCCTTCAAGGGCCTTAAGGAGTGCGGGATCGATTCCTGCCTGGATAAGCTCAGGACGATGAAGACGAATGAGTGGGAGGAGTTGACCGTTAAGTTGTTGCTGGAGCCATTTCTGAATCCCCTCAATCCGTGGATCACAATCGGGGGCCCCACCAAGAGAACCTGCACCTTGAGCGGCGGTGATAAGCCCAACTAGCTGACCGATGCCAGAAAGAGTTTCTTCTGCACCTGAGACCATTGTTGGTTGGATTCCCTGGTCAGTGATTCTGACATTGGTAATCTTGAGTGCAGTCATCGCAAGTCGCGATTTATTTTCCGGACGGAAGATAACACCTTTGTAGGATCTGAATTCAACTTCAGAGACTGTAAAACGATTTCCAATGCGGTTAAATTTTCCGGCCGCTGTGACCTGATCGCCTGCCTGGATGTCGGCAACATACTTATCAGTTACCACCAGAGTCTGGGCCCGACCAAATTCAAAATTGAGATTTGCATTCCCATACATAGGAATATTATCAAAAAGAGAGGGTCCGTTTCCAGGAGGTGAGAATATACCCATAATCTCATCTATAACTCCCTTGGCAGCACCAGCAGAATTCTGTTGGCGGATGGTAGAAAGTTTTTTGAAGGCGAGATCCATCTTGGATTTGTAACGGGTTTGGATCACCTGTGCGATTTTCTTCTCGAGATCTTTTTCGAAAAGTGGACTGTCAATATCAACCTGGAAATGTCCGTTCTGATTATATTTGATAGACTTGATCTTAAAGACAACGCCCGCCACTTTCACAACGAGTGCCTTATTCGTATTGAGCACCAGTTGATTCTCTGAAAGATAGTAGTCCATCCCGATATTCTTCCTGAGTTCCACTGCGGCCATGAGCCGTAAAGGACCTACCGGAACCGGAGCGCGACTAATCTGAACATCTTTCCCAATGGCAACATCACCAGTGAAACTCGCAGGAGTGCCCTTGAGCATGCCAACAAGATTTCCCAGTCTCTCATTCTGATTGGAGAGTGCGGGCAAAGAAATAAATATAAGGAGTAGGGCAAATTTCATCTGGATAGTTATCGGCAGAATGGAGGATTTCCCAAAGAGGGGAGGATAGATGACAAAAAAAAGAGGTCCGGGGGAAGACTTAAAACGGTTTCGCGCCCCTAGAAAACTAGGTGGGCGCAATTAGTAATCACTTTAGGCTTCTCACAATCTGGTCTAATACTAGACCAGGCAAGCTTGCACACCGTGATCAGGGACCGCTCCCGAAAATAAAATCGTAGGGGCGAAACTTTTTGGCTTCGCCCCGGACCCAAATTCATCATAACTCATTTTGTGGGCAAAGAAGATAGGTAAGTTTCTCTGAACGCATCCCGGCGTGTTTTTAAAATTCAATTATTATGGGTGCTTGCAGGTTTCAAGTGGGTATTCTGAGAGAAATTTGACTAAATGTGTTATAATGGGCTCAGAAGCTCAGGGGATCCTAAAGTTTTGTCGCAAGTAAGACGATAGAAAGCAGGTACCTTGAAGGGGGAACATTATGAAAGATAGGTTCATCGCTTATCTTAAAGATGAAACGGGACAGACTTCTACGGAGTATATTCTCCTCGTAGCAGTTGTTGCCACAATCGTTTTTAAGTTCAAGTCGGCGATCACCAAAAAGCTCTTCGGTGAAGCTGGTGACGGAAGCGGCGGTATCCTTGGAACCGTACTCGACGAAAACAAATTCGCAGATTTCGGTAACCTCCAGTAGTAGCCGCGAAGAAGCTCACCACGTGGTGGCCATAGCTTTGCGGTTACTCTGGAGATCAGTTATCATTCTGGTATGAAAACTAAAAAGACTAGTGGTCAAGCCACTGTCGAATATATTTTTATTCTAGCCTTTGCCTTCTTCCTGGGCATTCAAGTCACAAAACAATTCAAAGATTTCTTCCGCGACGAAATGGGGAAGATTGGCCACGTTCTCTCTACCCATCTGATGGTAGGTGTATGCCCGACAAACTGCTTCTTTGATGGTTATAAGAACGGCTACAGATGAATCTCTATCTCTACTTAATTCTTCTCCTCGAGCTCTTCGTCGTGAGTTTCATTGATGTCAGGGTAAAGAAGATTTCCAACCTCTGGTCAATCGCCCACATCCTGATATTTGCCGGAATGAGTATCTATTCCGGTACTTCTCCGGAGATCACTCATTTCATTTTTCCTCTCGGGATGATTGTCACAGGATTTGTTCTTTTCGTTTTTCACATCATGGGGGCGGGAGACAGTAAATATCTTGCGTCTTTATTTCTTCTTATCCCTACACCCCTGCACATTCACTTCATGGAGAAGCTGTTGACGGTGACGATCTTTGTAGGCACCATTTTACTCATGATGAAATTTGTCAAAAGTGCTGCGAAGATCAAGGCTTACCTCACAACTTTCTACTTTAAAGCTCTCCGCGCGGAGATCCATTCACGCTTTAGCTATGCACCTGTTATACTCGTTGCATGGATTCTTTTCGGGACAGCCCTGTGGCAGTGAAGCAACAGAAAGGTCAGACGCTGGTGGAGTATATGCTCCTCCTTTCTGTCGTTGCGATGATTGTTCTTACTTTCTATAAATCAAAACTCTTTCAGAAATACTTTGGTAATCGGGGTCTCATCGGCCAGACTATCAAAACACGTTCTGAGTTTTCTTACCGACATGGATACATGGGAACAGAAGATACTTTTCCCAAGGGATCCCGTGATGGCGCCAATCATCCGACCTATGCAGATCCTGCAGGTGGATCGAGATTTTTCGGTCCTAAGGATAAGTACCCGCAATGAAATCAGTTAAACAAAGTGGTCAGGCGACCATCGAATTTATTCTGACGTTTGCTTTCGGTTTGTCACTCATGCTGATGATCTTTGGCTCCGCTATGAACTACGCAACCGGCTATCTCGTTCACTACGCGACTTTCATGTCGAGCCGGGTTTATCTCACGACTGAAAGATACTTTGGAACATTCGGGCAATATGACTTTTCTATTTCCAATGCTGAACAGGATGCCAGAACAACTTTCAATCAATACAACCTTGGTATCTTTGGGATTGATGATAGTGAATTCTTTGTGAACAAATCTTCCAGTGGCCAGGACTCAAGCGAATATCTTACGGTTGGAACTTACGCCCGTTACAATCAACGTGTGGACGCGCTTGGAAGAATCGCCGGAAATACAGAGCTCGATCTCGTTTCAGAATCATTTCTGGGCAAAGAACCTTCCCGCGTAGGATGTGCTGAGAGGGTTTGCCAGGCACTCACCGGTCAATCAGTTTGCAGCGAAGATATGGACGTTACTCTTTTTGATGATGGTTGCTGATGAAAAATGATGAAAAAGGGCAGGCCCTTTTAGAATTGATTATTTTTCTTCCGCTCATGTTCACGGTCTACGCGATCGTCACAGGATTTGCGAACGCGATCTATGGTTCGATCAACCAGCAGAAATCAACCCGTGCCTATTTCTACTATAGGGTTCAGAACAACTCAACTATTCCACGTCGACCTCCACAGGGTGTGAACTGGACTAAGTACGGAACGTTCTTTGTTGGTTGGCGGGAAAAAGTCCAGGACGATCGTCCGTTTGCTCCCTGCTACCGGATTTCCATTCCAGTAGCGAATGCCGCTGATGATTCCTGCGATTCGGAATATACAGTAACCGGTGAAGACCGCCCCAGCACTCAGTTCATGCGGGTTGGAACAGTGTACGGATTTTGTGGAGCTTCTTATCAGCGAGATAACAACTCCATCGTCTCTATTCCCAACCAACAAGGCATGAGCTTCAGAGGCTTACTTGATCGCGACAGTTGCATAATCGCTGAGTAGCAACAATTTCCTTTTTGTCCTGTGAAAATGGTTTTCTGTTATCATTAAGCTATCGAAACTCCATTCAAAGTTTAGGAAGAACTATGAATAGCCGTGCTTTTACTACCAGTCTCATCCTCGCAGCTGTTGCGGTGCTTATGATTTATTCATACATCACCAGTCGTGAAACTGAACTCGTGAGCGAATACGGAAATCCAACTCCGGTTGTGGTTGCCAAAGAAGACATCAAAGAACTTGAAGTCATCGATGATCGAAAAGTAAAAATCGTCACGATCCCTGCAAAGTTTCAGATGCCTGGAAGATTCACTCGCGTGGAAGATCTCTACAATACTATCGCCGCTACTCCGATCAAAAAAGACGAACAGATTACTGCTCCTCGTGTGACATATCCGGGTGCTCAGTCTGGTCTCTCGAGACAGATTTCCATTGGGAAAAGAGCTTATGCACTTCAGGTGAATGAAAGCAATGCTGTCAGCCGCCTCTTGAAGCCTGGTGACCGTGTAGATATTCTTGCAATGGTCGACTACGCTGCTGGTAAGAAAGATAAAATCAAAATCAAGACTGTTCTTCAGGACGTACTCATTCTTTCAACCGGTCTTTTTGTCACGAACACTGTACCGGTTATCAACATGAAAGGTGATGGAAATGATTCGCGTCAGATGAAGCTGAATAATTACACCAACTACAATACCGTAACACTTGAACTGACCCCTTTTGAAGTTCAGAAGATGGTGTTTCTTGTAGCTGCCGGCAGTGGAATTCATCTCTCTCTCAGAAACAATGACGACAAGACAATTGAACGCATTAGTGCGACCCGACTCTACGACGTCCTCGGTGAGGATGCTGCTGAGGCGAAATCTTATTTTGCCGAGCAGGCCGCACGAGAAAGCGTCAGAAGGACCCAGGCCGGTGGCAGGTAGATTTTCTCTGCTACTTTTTATTCTCCTGACTTCATCTCCAGTCATCTGGGGACAAACGACTACTGCACCCGCAACTCCCGCGACTGCAAGCAACGATTCAATTAATAAAAAAGATCTTGAAGTAGCAATTGGTATCAGTCAGTTCGAGCAGATCGATTTTGAATTTAGCTCGAAATTGTCTGTGGCCCGCCCTGAGCTTCTCGATATCACAGTACGTCCCGGAAAAAAAGAAATCGAGTTCAACGGAAAAAAACCAGGAACTACAACGGTTACCATTCGTGATAATGCCGGCGACATCCGTCTTCAGTACACCATCATCGTCACTGCGACCGGATCATCAAGTATTGTTTCCGAACTTCGCGAGCTCATCGGTGATGTGGAAGGTCTTCGTATCGTCATTAAAGGCGGGAAGATTGTTGTTGAAGGTGAGATTGTTGTTCCGGATGATATCGGGAGAGTCTCCAAGGTTCTCGTAAACTATCCGCAGGTTCTTACTCTGATTGAGCTTTCTCCACAGACTCAAAGAGTGATAGCCCGGAAGATGAGTGATGAACTCGCAAAGAATAATCTGAAAGATGTCACGGTGAGAGTCGTGAATAAGACATATTGGCTTGAAGGTGTAGTGAGTAATGAAGAGAAAAAGAAACTCGCTCTCATTATCTCGAAGGCTTATCTTCCACCAAAACTTCAGACCCTCGCTCAATCAGGTGAAGGTCGTTTCGCTGCTCCAGAGCAGCCGGATATTCTCGACTTCATCGCTGTTAACGAAAAGAAAGAGCCACAACCAGCTCCGAAGATGGTGAAAATAACCGCGCAGTTTGTGGAATTATCAAAAGATTACGGAAGAGTGTTTGCTTTTAAGTGGGCGCCACTTATGGGTGAAGATGCGAGTAGGATTTCCATTGGTCAGACGGCATCAGGAAATGTCACTTCTACTTCATCCGGAGCATTGAGTGCAACGATCTCTAATCTCTTTCCAAAACTTCTTGCGGCTAAGTCAGCTGGTTACGCCAGGGTTATTCAATCCGCCATGGTTGTTACCCAGAATGAAAAACAAGCAAAGATCTCAAAAAGTACCAGTATTCCGTTCGCAGTTGGTACCGGAGAAACTCAGCGTCCTTCAAACGCACAGATTGGAATTAACCTAAGTATTGAACCCCGTATTCTCGAACAGGAAAATGTTCTGATGGCAGTTAACCTCAATGTGAGTCTCACGGCTGGGACAACTGCGACTGGTAGCCCGATCACGACTAACAATTCGGTCGAAACAAATCTCATTGTGAAGTCGAAAGAATCTGCGGTTATCGGTGGTGTCGTACAAAGTGCTTCAAAAACTGATTACGATAAAGATGATCCGGCCCCTGGTGCTCAACAGGCAAATGGACAAACTGTTCCACCGCTCTTCAGGCTCCTGCGTTCTAAAAACTATGCAACCAGTAAGAGCCAATACGTAATGTTCCTTACTCCGGAAATCATTGAGTCAGCTTC
The DNA here is from genome assembly GCA_046595005.1 of Bacteriovoracaceae bacterium. Classification (GTDB taxonomy): domain Bacteria; phylum Bdellovibrionota; class Bacteriovoracia; order Bacteriovoracales; family Bacteriovoracaceae; genus Peredibacter. The sequence continues at coordinate 203,620 of JBKJPL010000044.1, forward strand.
GGCGGCCACTGAGGAAATCAGGAAAAAGTTCAGAAGAAGGCAGTAGTATGGCAGGACATATAATTAGCATTATTGGCGGTAAGGGAGGGGTGGGTAAGTCGCAGCTGGCGGCCAATCTCGCTTTTGCTTACGCTTCCGAAATGCGTGCTAAGATTCTGCTCCTTGATTTTGACCAGAAGGCTTGTGGTGATCAGAATATCATCACCGGTCTCAAGTCGAAGAAACATCTTAAAGAACTCGCTGAGTTTTCCGGTTCTGTTGATCCACGTTCGATACAGTTATTCACTGCTGATCATAAAGCAGGAGTTTCTTTCATTGGTATGCCGACAGAGCCAATTCTCGCCAATCAGATTAATGAAGAAGGTCTCGGCAAAGTTCTCAAGGCCATTACAAATATTTATCCGGTAACAATTATTGATGCCGGCTCCGAACTGACTCCACTGACTTTGAAAGCTCTCGAGTTTTCGACATTGATATTCATGGTAGCTTCACCAGACCTTCTCGCTGTTAATCAGTGTAAAAGAATGTACTCAGATCTCGTAACTCTTCTTTTTCCAAAAGATATGATCCAGGTTGTTGTGAATCAGGCCGTAAACGGTCACCCGGTAAGTCCAGATGTCATTGGTAAGCAGATCGGAAAACCTGTATTCCATTCTATTCCGAGAGACGATGCAAGTTGTGTCGCCGCTCTTCAGCGTTCAACACCTGTAATCGTGAGTTCGAAAACTTCTGCTTTCGGTAACGGCATTACTGATTGCGTTCGTAAACTTATTCAGAAAAACGTCCTACGCACACTTGAACAACTCCAGAAACCTACTGGGGTAAATGCATCTGCAAATGCGAACGGAAATAGTTCCAGCAGTTCTTCCGGGGATGATAAAAAACGCGATCAATGGACTGAACTCAAGAGTCGTATACATAAATCGCTCATTGAAGAGATGGACCTGAAGAAACAAGATGAGAATGATCCGAAAGCAAAAATCATTCTTCGAGAACAGGTTAAGAAGCTTGTGGTTGAACTTCTCAGTAAGGAAGACACGAAGGGTACTCTTAATACCCGCGAGGACATGAACAGAATTGTAAAAGAGATTCTGGATGAAGCCCTTGGGCTGGGTCCTCTGGAGGACATGCTCGCTGACAAATCCATCTCTGAGATCATGGTGGTTGGACCCAAGAAAATATACTACGAGCAACACGGAAAGGTTCGTAAGTCTGAGGTCACTTTCACAAATGACCGCCAGGTTTTGAATGTTATTGAAAGAATTGTCGCCCCGATTGGTCGTCGTATTGACGAAAAAACTCCTTATGTCGATGCACGTCTTCCGGATGGATCGCGGGTTCACGCAATTATTCCTCCATGCTCGATTGATGGATGTTGTATTACTATCCGTAAATTTCCAGAGAAGCGTCTGGATTACAAAGACATCGTGAAATTCGGATCTATGACTGAAGAAATGGCGGACTTCCTCCGCATCTCCGTTGAGGCCCACAGAAATATAGTCGTATCCGGTGGTACTGGTTCCGGTAAAACAACACTTATTAACGTTCTCGGCGGATTCATCCAGTCCGATGAACGAATCATTACTTGTGAAGATTCGGCTGAATTGAACTTCCCTCAGGATCACGTCGTACGTCTTGAAACGCGTCCGCCATCTCTTGAAGGTGAAGGTGAAATTGATATTCGCTGTCTCGTTAAACAAACCCTTCGTATGCGTCCAACCAGAATTGTGGTCGGTGAGTGTCGTGGTGGTGAGACTCTCGACATGCTCCAGGCAATGAACACTGGTCACGATGGATCTATGACAACTGTTCACTCAAACTCACCTCGTGATGCAATCTCACGTCTTGAAACACTCGTTCAGTATGCAGGTGCTGGTCTTCCTCAGCGTGCAATTAAAGAAATGATTGCTTCAGCTGTTCATATGATTGTTCAGCAGTCACGGATGGATGATAAATCAAGAAAGGTTACCTATATCAGTGAGATCGGCGGTATGCAGGGAGATGTTATTACCCTGCAGGATATTTTCGTCTACAAACAGGAAGGGATGGCAAAAGACGGAAAGCTCATAGGTAAATTTATGGCCACCGGATTTATTCCTAAATTTATCGAGACGCTGGAAAAGAAAGGCTACAAAGTCCCACGAGGGCTATTCATGAATAAAACATGAAAATATTTCTCTCTCTTCTTCTATTCGCATTGAGTTCACTGGCCCTGGGTCAGGATGGACCGGTCGCGCAGAATATCGATCTGGGTGTGATGAAAGAAGGGAAGTCCGCAGAAGTCACTCTCAATTACACCGATCCGGATAATGACAAGGCTACGGTCTGTACTATTACATCCGCTCAGTACGTTGAGATTTTCAAGGAATGTGCCTGCGCTGACGGAGTTTGTAGTGTCGGAATCATTTCGAAAACTGAAGGTAAGGGCGGATTTACTTATAATGTTACCGCTAATAACCAGACATCCAAGGATGCTAAGGTAATCGTTCAGATCGAATCCTCTGTTGATATCTGGGTAAATGTTCTCGGTGTAAAAGGGATTCTGATCATCATTGGTCTTCTTGTGTTTTTTGTTTCCTATAAAAATAGTATTAAAATTTTCCAGTGGATTGATCAACAAACCCACGGGACCCGCGATTATATTCTTGAAAAATTCGAGATTCTTTTCATTGAAGTAGAACCACAGACTGTTACCTACGGATTGTTATTTTTGTCATTCGGGTTAGGTAGTCTCACCTTTGTAATTCTGGCAATTTTTGGGAAACTCTATCTCGCCATCTTCATGGGTGTCGTTATGGGAATAATTGGTTGGAAAGCTCCCAGACCCGTGGTGGACTATTTCGAAAACCGCAGAAAAGATATGTACTCGATACAAATGGTCGACGCTCTCAACCTTCTGGCCAATGGTCTTCGAGCAGGACTTACGGTTCCTCAAGCGATCGGGATGGTGGTGGACGAGCTTCCTCCCCCAGTCAGCCAGGAATTTAATCTCATTCTTCAGCAGGCCAAGATCGGAGTACCTCTGGATGAGGCACTCGAGAATTTAAAGAAAAGAGTTTATACAGAAGATAACGAGATGTTCGTTACAAGTGTCAATATTTTGCGCGAAACCGGCGGTAATCTTGCCGAAGTTTTCGACACTATTGTTGGCGTGATCCGGGAACGCGTGCGCCTTCACTTGAAAATTAAGACTTATGTTAAAGCAGGGATGTTTCAGGCCTACACCATTGGAAGTATGCCTTTTGCGATGATCGTAATACTCGGGATTGGCGACCCGGAGATATTTCCCATGTTCTTTGGAACAATCCCGGGAGTTATCGCTTTAGCAGCTATTTGCGGGCTGGTTTGGCTCGGAATGTGGGTCATTTTTAAGATCATTGATATTAAAGTTTAGGGTTAAGGCAACCGATAAATTAGAAGCCTATAATGTCTGGAAAAGGTGGAATTATGAAGTTGAAGAATGGAATCTTACTGTTTGTGGTGACGATGCTGATTTCATCGTTTGCTCATGCGGGAGTAAACTTAAAAAACGGGAACTTTTACATCTCGTATACCGACATCGTCGTTCCTGGCGGTGGAAAAAAACTCGAAATCACCCGTACATATAACTCCAAGTCAACTGAGGTTGGCTGGTTTGGTTTTGGATGGGGTAGTGAATTTGAAACTCGTCTCGAAGTTTCAGCTGACGGAGCAATCATTGTTCATGAGCACGGCTCAGGATCGAAAACCCGCTTCACACCTAAGACAGCGATTGATGCTACAGCAGCAGCCAAGAAGATCGTAGAAGAAATGAAAAAGAAGACAGCTCTCAATGAGAAAGCTGCTTCCGATCTGGTAACAAAACTCGCAAACAACGCAGAACTTCGCCACACATACGCACAGAACTTCGGTGTTCAATCTACAGTTGCTCCAGGCTCAGTTCTTTATTCGAATGATCGCGGTCCAATGGAACTCACAGTTTCCAAAGAAGGCTACAAGCGTTCACACGCAGACGGTCGCCTGGACTTCTTCAATAAAGATGGTCAGCTCTCTAAGATCACAGACAAGTCAGGCTACTTTGTAGGTTTCACTTATAAAGACGGCAACCTCGATTCAATTAAAGATTCTCAAGCTAAGCAGATCTTCTTCTCATGGTATCCGGATGGACTCGTGAAAGAAATCTGGTCTGCAGGAGACAAGAAAGCTCTCTATAAGTATCAGGACAGCGACCTGTCTTACTCAAAAGATATCGGTGATAACACCTATGAGTATGGATACGATAAGTCACACAACCTGACTGAGATCCGTTACTCGGATAAGACGAAACTCGCTGTTGCTTACGATCCTAAGACTTTCTTCGTCACAGAGGTGAACGACAGAAATGGCGAGAAGACGAAGTATCAGTATTCTTCAAATCCTAAGAATCCGGATGATCACTACTGGACAATCGTTACGAAGCCAGGATTCGACGGCAAGCCAGTTGCCAACCGTTATGAATATGAGATCAAAACTCGTCCGGATGGATCACGTTACACTTACCGTATTATGACAGAGATCAACAGCATCAAGACTGACACAATCTATGCTGATAACTCTCTTCCGATCAAGATTGCCCGTGGCAATCATGTGACGAATTTTGAATACAATGTTCAGGGCCTTCTTACTAAGAAGACATCGACGAAAGGTGACTTCGTAAATATCGAGTACGACGAGAAGATCAACAAGATCAAGAAAGTCGTAAATAACGAAGGTACAACAAGCTTTGAGTACGATGCTAAAGGCAATCTTGTTAAGGCATGGAACAATGCCGGCAAGGTCGTTTTCCTGATCTACGATACCAAAGGCAAGATTTCAAAAATGGTTGATCAAGAGTCTGCTACTGAGAAACGAGTTCTCGCGTTCAAGTACAATGCTCTTGGAAAACCGGTTGAAATCGAGATGGATAAAGTAGGTAAGATTAATGTCGCTTACGATAACTATGGTGAGATCAAGAAAGTTGAATCAAGTGCAGGCCACAAAATGGCTCTTCAGGTGACTCAGGCTTTCCAGAACTTGCTAACAATCGTTAAGCCTGCGGGCGTTAACTTAAACATGTAATTTGAGGAGTCAAATATGAAGTCTTTTATTCTTACGCTTTCTTTATTTATCATGAGTGCTGCTTACTCCGCTGATACTCCCAAAGGAGTAGGTGCGGTATCGGGTGATCCATGTTTTTGTCCTACATGCCTTAACAACACCAAGTGCGCTCACACTATGTCTGAAGCTCCCCGTTCTTCAGGTAAAATAGTTCCTGAAGCTCGGAAGAATGCCGCGAGAAGTAAGGCATCACGCGGATCTGCTCAGTAAAATTGAATTTCTCTTACTAAGCCCCTCTCTGGAGGGGCTTTTTTTTGTCCTTTCCTGGAGTGTAAACTGACTACACATTTTCAGCTGTCAAAAGTTTAGACACTTCCCCTTAATCCTTTCCCCTATTTACACATCTTCATCTTGGCATCCACATTGCTTAATAGATGCTGAATCATTGTTTCTCTCATAGGGGGTTTTATGAAACTGTTAATCGCATTGATCTTCGTCATATCTAGCTCATTAGCTCTTGCCGAAGAAGTAAGCACAGACTGTCCTTGGTCAAACCAGGACGGCCGTACATCTGGTAAAACGGTGAAGACATCTTCATCCAAGTCCAAATCGAAAAGCTCTACAGTTAAAGGTCAATAACAACTATCAGGGGGGCCAGTCCCCCCTGATTTTGTCATTTCCGTAGTCAGAGTTTACTTTCTAGACACGCACTCAGCCTGTAATCCACAACTTAAATATCGTCATTTTGGCATATGTCTTGGATATAGAAACTCCATCAAGGAGTATCTATGAAATTCGCACTTATCTTAATTTTGCTTTGTTCATCAGCTTTTGCCGTCGAAGTTTCGACCGACTGTCCGGCCATGAACAGCTCGCGTGAAAAAATCCTGAAAGATTCTGTGACTAAGAAAGGAAAGACATTATCAAGTAGAGTCGTATCTCAGTGATGCGACTTGATGAGATCATCGAGCTCTTCTTTCTCCTCGAGCAGGATTTCTTCCTTCGGTTCGCCAGTAACCTGACCGGTAATCCTCGACGGGCCTGAGGCGCGGGACTTCACGGCATCGCGTACTTTAGGAACTGAGTTGTGAAAAAGTTTTTGGGAGTATTCCTGTCCTGACTGGAAGGCACTCGCGAAAAGTGATTCAGTCGCATTCTGAACGGGAATGCTGATATGAGAGAGGATTGTATAAACCGGTTCAAATAACGGCTTACCGTTAACATTCAGACAAAGTACAAAAACAGTTACGACACAAATCCCGACGATCTTGATAACGGTTTTCATCTTAGTTTATTCCTTCCAGGCTATATTCTATCAGAACATCAAAGTTATGTGATTCGAGATCAAGCTCATACTTCTGAGTGAGGTTTCTCGAATTGGTCGTAATTTCTTTTGGGATCATGCTTAGTTTTGGTGGAGACAGGCGAATCTTCATATTACGGAATTCATCATCCAGAGAAATCTGTCTTCCCACGAGGATATTCATCGATTCGGTGAAGAGAGGAAAAATATAGTTTCTGTCACTTTCGGTAAGCTCTTTTTTATCAAGGCAAAGATGACAAGTGATTGAACCTTTCACATCGCCATTAACATCAAATTGAACGTGAAGATTATCAGAAGAGGTTATTGGATTCAGATCGTGGCGGTGAATAAGTCTCACATTGTGGAGAATTTTCAGCTCCTGAATGCGTGCTAGTTCAACCATTCTTGAGACTTCCATGCTCTTAATCCTTTGTTCTTTCGGACATGATCTTCTGAACTGAATCTACCAGCTGCTGCTTTTGAATTGGCTTGGCGATAAAATCGCTGGCGCCCGCTCCGATAGCGTCGAGAACGATATGTTCCTGGGAAAGTGATGAAACGATGATGACGGATATATCAGGATAATTCTGGGTAATTTTCTCAGTGAGCTCGAGTCCGCTTACATTCGGCATGACTATGTCGGCGATTACGATGTCCGGCTGCTTGTCTTTTAGAAGTGGCAAGGCCGCTTCTGCGCTGGCAGCTTCGCCCACAATTTGGAAACCTTCTTCTGAAAGCATCTTATTGATTACACTGCGGGAAAAATCGGAATCATCTACGATGAGAATTTTCACGTCAGCGGGATTAATTTCATTCATGAAGATTAGGATATCAAAAGTGTAGGAGATGGAAAGCGAAGAAAGGAAAAGTACGAATCAAATAAAAAGGGCCTCTTTCGAGGCCCTTTGGAAAAACTAAGCTGCGACCTGGTCGCCTTTCTTGTGTGTCTGTTTCTTTTCTTCTTTCACTTCTTTATCGATGCGCTTGTGCTGGTCAAGGTTAAGTTGACCTTTGTAGTCCACCAAAGCGATCTCGAGAACTTCCTGGATGTTTTTCACCGGGATGAAGGTGATCTTCTTCCGGTACTGGGCCGGAATATCCAGAAGATCCTTCTGGTTCTTCCAAGGGATGATGATCGTATCGATACCAGCTCTCATTGCAGCGAGGGCCTTCTCTTTGATACCACCAACCGGGAGAACCTTACCTGTGAGAGTGATCTCACCAGTCATCGCAATATCCTTGCTCACATAAGTATTAGTGAGGAGAGATACCATCACTGTTGCCAGCGTAATACCTGCTGATGGACCGTCTTTCGGGATACCACCTGCCGGAAGATGAATATGAATCTCATTTTCCGCAAAGATTTTATCGTCTATGCCAAGTTCCTGAGCGTGACTTCTGATAAAGCCGAGTGCTGCCTGAGCAGACTCTTTCATCACATCACCGAGCTGACCCGTAAGAGTGATTCCGTGACCTCTCATCTTGGTAGCTTCAATATGAAGAATTTCTCCCCCAACCGAAGTCCATGCGAGACCAGTGGCAACTCCCACTTCATCGTACTCATTAGAATCTTCTCTTGAGTACATTGGAGGACCAAGTAGCTCTTCTACAGTTGCTGAGAAGATATGTGTCTTCTGGTGGTGACCAGAAGCAATTTTCTTCGCAACTTTTCTGCAAAGTGCGCCCACTTGTCTTTCCAGGTTACGAAGACCGGCTTCACGGGTGTATCCCGAGATAACAGCTTCTACACCTTCATCATGGAATTCAATGTGTTCGTCATTGATTCCATGTTCATCCATTTGCTTAGGAATAAGATACTTCTTAGAGATCTGTACTTTCTCTTCCTGGGTGTAACCAGCAAGATTGATAATTTCCATACGATCGCGAAGTGGACCAGGGATCTGATCGAGAACGTTCGCAGTCGCAATGAACATGATCTTGGATAGATCGTAGTTCAGGTTCAGGTAGTTATCACGGAAAGTGCAGTTCTGTTCAGGATCGAGAACTTCAAGCATTGCTGAAGCTGGATCGCCCTTGAAATCAGATCCAAGTTTATCAATCTCATCGAGAAGGATAACTGGGTTTACTGTCTTACACTGTTTCATCGCCTGAATGAATCTGCCCGGCATTGCACCTACGTATGTACGACGGTGACCGCGGATCTCTGATTCATCTTTCAGACCACCGAGGGAAATTCTTACGAATTCACGACCGGTAGCTTTAGCAATCGACTTACCAAGAGATGTCTTACCAACTCCAGGAGGACCAGAGAAGCAAAGGATTGGTCCCTTTGGAGTTCCGCCCTTGAGAGAACGGACAGCAAGATATTCAAGAATTCTTTCTTTAACTTTCTCGAGGTCGAAGTGATCCTCATCCAGTACATCTTTAGCGTACTGAAGATCTGTAACTTCTTTTGATTCCTCTGACCATGGAAGATCAACGACCCATTCCAGGTAAGAGCGAAGAATGCTCGACTCAGAAGAATCAGGATGCATTCTTTCAAGACGACCGAGCTGTTTCATAGCTTCTTTCTCAGCATCAGCAGGAAGACCTTTCGCAACGAGCTTCTCTTTCAGCTCAGCGAATTCGTCGTTCTTGTCTGAATCTTCAGTATTGAGCTCCTGCTTCATGGCCTTGATCTGCTCACGAAGGAAGAATTCTTTCTGGTTTTTGGCCGGATCTTCTTTTTTAAGTTTTGCCGTATGAGCAAGTACTTCGAGCTCTTTCAGGAGAACCTGATTGATATGACCGAGTCTTTCAACTGGATCGATAATTTCAAGAACCTTCTGCGCCTCAGAAACTTTGAGGTTGAGGTTTGAAGCAATCAGATCAGAGAGACGACCCGGATCCTGAATATCTTCAAGAACCATAAGAATGTCCGGAGAGATTACTTTCCCGAGGGAGATAACTTTCTCAAGATTCTCTTTGGTAGCGCGAGCAAGAGCTTCAACAGTAGATGTTGATGCTGTTACCGGCTGAGTTTCTACTTTCTCCAGTTTCACCTGGTAGAATGGCTCTGTAGAAACAAACTCTTTAATGCGTGCTTTCGCCAGACCCTGAATAAGGATTTTAATCCTTCCATCAGGAAGACGTCTCATCCGCATGATCATCGCCACTGTACCCATCTCATAAATTTCAGATGGTGACGGGCTTTCAGCAGTAATGTCTTTTTGTGAAGACAAAAGAATGAGGCGGTCTGTTTTGTTATAAGACTCTTCCACTGCCTTGATCGACGTTTCACGGCCAACAAACAAAGGTAAAATCATAAACGGGTAGACTACGAGATCGCGGACCGGCAGGAGAGGGAGCGTTTCTTTGAACTCAATTGCTTCTCCCTCATAATTTGTGACCATGTGTGGTTCTCCTAGATGTTCTCTTCCGTGAAGATCATGTGCAGAAGTTAAATCGGGAAAAACGGCTTTGTTCTTGATAGTTAATTCGATGTTTCTGAAGATTTTTTCTCTTTAAAGCTGAGAGTTTCGCTCCTGAGATAGACGCTTTTGTAGAGCTGTGTGAGAATGATAATGACTCATTTCATGTAGTTGAATATTCCAGAGTAAAAGGCACCGTTTTATGAGTGACTCAATTGGTATAGTGATCCTCGCTGCCGGCAAAGGCACGCGGATGAAAATCGATACTCCCAAGGCCCTGGCCCCGGCACTTGGAAAGCCTCTACTGGATTACGTAGTAGATTCTGCTCTCGAATTCGCCAAAATCTCGAGTCTTAAGGCTGAAGTCGGTGTAGTCATTGGCCATAGGAAAGAACTCCTCGAAGAATGGTGGAATAAACACTCGAAAAAAGAATTTCTCAAGCTCGCATTACAGAAAGAACAGAAGGGAACGGCCGATGCACTCAAGGCTTGCTTCAATGACCTTCCTCACTTCTGGAATCATCAATACACTCTCGTAGCATGCGCTGATACTCCGCTCATTTCCTCCGGCGAATTCTGCAAACTCTTTGAAGCTTTTCGTTCCCAGCCTGAATTAGTGGGAGTCGCAGCTACTTTTCATACAGAAGCACCTACTGGATATGGTCGCATCGTTCAGAATGGTAAGGGCTTTCATATAGTTGAAGAAAAAGACTGCACTTCAGTCGAGAAAAGCATCAAAGAAGTGAATTCCGGTTTTTATATTCTGAAAACGTCACACGTGAAAGCGGTCTTGGGACAAATTTCGAATAACAATAAGTCCGGAGAATTTTATCTCACTGACTTATTTCAGGATTCATATTCGGTGAAGGCGATGAATTTTGCCTCTGAAACTCCGTTTCTTGGTATCAATACCATGGAGCAACTGGCGAATGTCTCAACTGTCATTCGTAAGAAGAAGATGTCTCAAATTTTTGCTGAAGGTGTGCAGATTCTTGCTCCGGAAACAACTTATATCGAAAACGATGTGCACGTTGGATTAGGGACCATCATTTATCCAGGTGTGACTCTTCTGGGGAAAACCACTATCGGAAAAAATGTGATCATCGAAAGCGGAACACTGATCCGGAATTCCACTATTCATGATGGAGCAGAAATTCTCGCCAACAGTCATGTGGAAGAAGCGATCGTTCACACTGACGCTACGATTGGCCCCATGGCCCGCCTTCGTCCGGGAGCTGATATTGGACCGGAATCAAAAATCGGAAATTTCGTCGAAGTGAAAAAATCAAAACTCGCCCGCGGGGTAAAGGTCTCTCACTTATCTTATGTCGGTGATGCTGAGATCGGTGAAGACTCGAACATCGGTTGCGGTTTCATTACCTGCAATTATGACGGAGTTAATAAGCATAAGACGAAAATCGGCAGCAATACCTTTATCGGTTCAGATGTTCAGGTGGTAGCTCCGATTGAAATTGGGAATGACGCATTCGTAGCTGCCGGGTCAACAATCACGAAAAGTATCCCCGATGGTGGCTTTGGCATCGCCCGTTCTTCTCAGGTAACCAAAGAGGGTCTGGCCCGGAAATTTCTGAAGACAAAAAAGAACTGATTCCACTCTCGTTTGCCACGCGTAAATCTAGTAAGAAGACCCCCAAAATGATAGGTTTATCATCCATTATCATTGAGGGGTTTTTCTATGTGTGGAATCGTTGGGTACTCCGGGCCCAGTAATTCAGTAGGTCCGATTATCGAAGGCCTTTCTCGTCTTGAATATCGTGGCTACGATTCAGCAGGCATCTGCCTCAAAATCAATAACGAGCTTCAGATCATCAAGAAAGAAGGAAAGCTCGATAACCTGAAAGAACTCATCAAAGAGCAGAAGCCTTTTTCTCATACTGGTATTGGTCACACTCGTTGGGCCACTCATGGCGGAGTTTCAACTGACAATGCTCATCCACACGGAAATGAAATCTTTGCTGTCGTTCATAATGGGATTATCGAAAATGCCGGAGCTCTTAAAAAAGAACTCATCGCTGAAGGATTTCAGTTCAAGTCGCAGACTGACTCGGAAGTCTTTCTTGTCCTTCTCACAAAATTTTTCAAACAAACCGGGAAGACTCTGGATTCCATTTCAAAAGCTTTTCAGGCCCTGACGGGTAATTCAGCATTTGTGATTATCGAAAAAGCGTCGGACAAACTTTACTGTCTCAAGCGTTCAGCTCCACTCGTTGTCGGTGAAAATTCTGAAACCCGCGAAGCTTATGTTTCATCAGATCCCTTTGCTCTCGTAGGATTTGCGCCGAAAATTTACTTCCCTCAGGACGGAGTCATCTGCGAAAGCACAGTTACGGCTTCTGATATTCAGATTAAATTTTACGAGCTCGACCTCACACCATCCAATCGCTACAAGTTCCAGGCAAATGTTATGACGGTGGATGCGACCACCAAAGGTCCTTACGAGCATTTCATGCTGAAGGAAATTCATGAGCAATCAGCTCTCGTGGATAAACTAGCAGCTTATTATATCAAGAATGATGGCCGGAAAATTCTTGAGTCTCTGAAAGGCTTCAAACCTAAGGGGTGGCATCTCACAGCTTGTGGAACTGCCTGGCACGCTGGACTCGTGATTAAAAATTTCTTCGAAGCTAATAACCGTCAGAATGCTTCCATCGATATTGCTTCCGAGTTCCGTTATAAAAATCCCATCTTGAATCAGGGAGAGGTTGGACTCTTCATTTCTCAATCAGGAGAAACGGCAGACACTCTTGCTTGTCAGGAACTTTGTAAGGAGAAGGGGATTCCCACTTATTCAATTGTGAATGTTGAAGGATCAACTCTCTTCCGTAACTCAGATAAGAATTTTCTCATCCATGCTGGTGTCGAAATTGGAGTAGCGTCTACAAAAGCATTTACCCTTCAGGCCCTCACGGGTTACCTCATGAGTCGTGCGATGGAAGGAACCCTGGATGATCCTTCTCTGTATTCAGAAGTTCAGCTTCTCTCTCACCGTATCGGCGAACTTTGCGCTTCAGCTGATTCTCTGAAGGATGTTGCAGAGAAAGTTTATACGAAGAAAGGTTTCATCTTTACCGGCCGCGGGAAATATTTCCCGATTGCTCTTGAAGGAGCATTGAAGCTTAAGGAAATTGCTTACGTTCACGCCGAAGGCTATGCCGCCGGTGAACTAAAGCATGGTCCGATTGCACTGATTGACGAAAACATGGTGAACATTGCAATTGTGGGACCAGAGCTACTTGAAAAAACTATATCTAACGTGGAAGAAGTGAAAGCTCGTCGCGGAATCATGGTCGTTGTTGGTCCAGGAAATCATCCGGAGATTGAACAACTCTCTGATGCCTACATACCTCTTAACTTCGAAGGGCTTCCGAATCTGGCACCTTTGTATGTGAATGTTGCTCTTCAGTTCCTTGCTTATCACATTGCTAAGCTCAAAGGGACGGACATCGATAAACCAAGAAACCTCGCTAAGTCGGTAACGGTCGAATAATGAATTTAGATTTCCTGAATCCCTCTCAAAAAGAAGCAGTACTCGTGACCGATGGTCCGGTCATGATTCTTGCGGGCGCTGGCTCCGGTAAGACCCGGACTCTCGTGGCCCGAATTCAGTATCTCATGGAAGATAAACATATCAGCCCGTTTCAGATTCTCGCGGTGACCTTTTCAAATAAGGCTTCACGGGAAATGCGGGATCGCCTCGCTCATAACACTCAGATGAATATCGGTGCCCTTCAGGTCACCACTTTCCATTCTTTCTGCGCCAGACTGCTCAGAATGGAAGCTACGTATCTCGGTCTTTCTAAAAACTTCACGATTTATGACGACGGAGAATCGCAATCCATCATCAAGGCCCTCATGGGTAAGCATGGAATTAACCAGAAAGAAATTTCTCCTTATACTATTGCTGCTTTCATCGATGGACTGAAGAATCTTGGTTATTACACCGGCCTCACGCGCAGTGAAGACATTGGAAAATATGCTGAAGACAAGCGCCTCTTCCAGCTCTTCCTGGAATACGAAGCTGAACTTCATCGCAGTAATGCCGTCGATTTCGGTGGTCTCATCACGGGTGTCATTCAGCTTTTCCGGAATTATCCGGAAGTCCTCCAGAAGTATCAGCAAAAATACAAATACGTTCTGGTCGACGAGTATCAGGATACAAACCGCGCGCAGTTTGAACTCATCCAAATGCTCTCAGAACTTCACAGAAATATCTGTGTGGTAGGGGACGAAGATCAGTCCATCTATTCCTGGCGGGGAGCCGACATCAGAAATATTCTCGATTACGAGAAAATCTTCCCCGAAGCAAAACTTATTAAACTAGAGCAGAATTACCGTTCATCTAAAAAGATCATCGAAGCCGCTTCTCATGTCATTTCCCGCAACCTTGCCCGTAAAGGCAAGAACATGTGGACTGATAATGATGAGGGCGCAGAAATCAGGATTGTCGAATGCCGGGATGATAGGGCCGAAGCTGAGCTGGTTGCTGGCAGGATTAAAACCCTTTCTCAGGAAGGAGTTTCCCTGAAAGACATCGCTGTCTTTTACCGGAACAACGCCCATTCACGAACAATTGAAGATGCTCTCCGAAAAGAGAAATTTCCCTACAGAGTAGTTGCCGGTATCAAGTTCTATGACCGTAAAGAGGTCAAGGACATGATCTCGTACATGAGAGTCGTGGTTAATAGAAAAGACTCTCTTGCGTTCACACGGATCGTAAATACACCTGCTCGCGGAGTGGGGACTACCTCTCTTCGTAAACTGGAAGATGAAGCAGTAAGACTACAGCTTTCGCTCTTTGAACTCGTAGAAAAGATTACTGAGAATAGTTCAGAGTTTAAGCACCTCGGTCTTTCGGGCAAGGTTATGAGTGCGCTGAACCAGCTCACAGGCCTCATCCATGAAGTGCAAGTCCTCGAAGAGAATAATCATTCACCAACCTTCAGCTACGAAAAGCTCCTGAATGAGTCTGGCTATTACGAATTCCTTCGCGCTGATAAGAGTTACGAAGGTGCTGCCCGGCTTGAGAACCTCGAAGAACTCATGAGTGCTATCAAGCAGTATGAGGATTCTGAGCCGAATCCCACTCTGGTGAAGTTCCTCGAAAATATCACTCTCGATTCAACCAATAATGAGGAAGGTCCGCAGGATCAGGTTTCTCTCATGACCGTCCATGGATCAAAGGGCCTTGAATACCCTTACGTGTTTGTGATTGGAAATGAAGAAAATATTTTCCCTTCATACAAGAGCCTCGAAATCGGACCAACAGCAGTTGAAGAAGAGCGCCGCCTTTTCTATGTGGCCATGACCAGGGCGATGAAGGAACTCACACTTACTTTCGCTCAGGGCAGAATGCTGTGGGGAAGTCTCAAATTTAATGGCCCCTCCCAGTTTCTCTATGAGATCCCGTCGAATTATTACCGCTGGGATTTCTATCAGACCGGAGCGAATAAGAAGCCGAATGATTATGCATCTCCGAGCTATGATGATTTCGATCAATCCAGTAAAGATGACGATTTTAACAACGAGAAAGTTTATCAGCGGAAACAGACCGTTTCCAGGTTATCAAATTATCCGTCAGGTTCAAAAATTGTTCATGCTCTCTATGGCGAAGGTACTGTTCTTGATACCGAAGGACTCGGACAGGACGAAAAAGTTACCATCCAGTTTCGTGATGGCATGAAAAAAAAATTTATGGTGAAATTTGCACCACTCCAAAAGGCATGATGTCACTATGAGAATCTCTTACAGAATTATTCTCGTCATTTGGGTACTTCTTTTCGCCGCCCTGGGTGTTCTGATGTACAACACTTACTCGCGCCTCCAGCCTGAGACTTTCATTTCTCTCTTGAAAGAGCAGGTTGAAAAAAATTATCCGGGTTCAACAGTGAAAATTGGCAAGATGGATTACCGTCCTGCTCTGGATCTCAGCCTCAGCTTTGAAAACATCGAAATTACCCGTCCCGAAGGAAAGCTTGGAAGTATTGGTGAACTTGAAATCCGGGTTCCCTGGTGGCTTCTTATATCTGATCGTGGGAATGCTCAGATCAATATCAATCGTCTGGAAGTATTTCTTCCACGGGATAATGATGATGACTCCCATCAGGCCCTGGCAAAGCCTAAAGCACCGACGACCATCAAAGTCAGCGTGCCTAAGTATCTTGCTCACGCCAAATACACTTTGAGAGCAAAAGACATCATGATTCGTGATGCCCGCGACAGCCGCAGGAACTTCGCTCTTTCAAAACTCCTGGTGAAGGAATTCCAATATGGGAAGAATTCTGCCTTCGAATTGAATCTCCCGATTGAAATCAATCATAATAAGGCGAAATTCACTTCCGAACTCTGGCTCTTTGGAGATGTTACTCCCGAGAAGGATCAGTGGCGTCTAAACTTCCGCGGAGAATTCAGAACACGTGACCTTACTGATAAATCAGATCTCGAAGATCTCGAGATTGATGGTAAAGCAGACTTCAGACCAGATGAGCTTAATGTTTTTTCTAACCTGAATTTCCTGATCGAACGTAAAAAAGTAGGAGAAGGAAAGATCGTCGCGAATAAATCTGAGCTCTCCATGAACTTTGATTTCACCTCATTCCCGCTTGAATACCTTTCTATTTTCTCTGAGGAATTAAAAAATCCTTATCTGCCTGAGCTTGCGGGCGCATCTGTCGGAAGGGTGCGATTCAAGCGAAATATGAAAGAAGAAGCGATGGAACTGGAATCGCGCTTCAGCTTTGATGGAATCTTCCCGCTTGATCCGGATCATACTTTTGCAGGTAAGTGGCAATTCTCATTTTCTGACTCCAAGTGGGAAACTTCATTCATTTCACCAAAGAGTGAAGTGAGCTTTTTTCGCCGCTCTATTATTGATGTGCCGAGAGGCGAGGTCGTTCAGTTTATTGAAGAGATAGGCTTTCGCGGGATAGAAATTGATCCAGCGATGAGAATTCAGATGACCCTTCCACAATTCCGAACTATGCAATTCCCACATTATTACTCAACCAAAGTTTCTCTTTCAGAATGTGTTCAGGGAGAAGCAAAGGTCAGCGGATTTCTTTTCCATGGCTTCACACCTAACCAGAGATTTTATCAAATGGACTTAAAGGGTAATGGAAATCTTAAGCTCGACTATCTGGCCAAGGACAAAACAGAGAACCTGAGTCTTGAAGCGTCTCAGTTTCAGTGGTCTCCGGGTTACAAATTCATGGCGCCACTCTTCGAGGCAGACGCTGGTTCTTTTACCGGCAAGCTCGAGGGAAAATGGTTTGAGATATGGAATGAAGGATCCTGGCTCACAAATCTGAAAGTCACGGGTCTAAAGACTCAGCAAGGTCTCATGATGAGCCTTATTCAAAAATTGTGGTCTGAGTTTGCTGTTGATGTCGTCGCTTCACCTGATCAAACGTGGAATGCGTCAGTGAAGAGTAATGTTCTCAACCTGACTGCGATGACTATTGATAATGTTGATCCTGCGAAACTTACCGGAACCGCGGCCCCTCTTCCTAAAAAGTCTTATTTGATTCTCACATATCCTAAAAATAAAAAATGGAAGCCAGTCCGGAAGGACCTTCCCATATTCACCTGGTGAAATTATGAACGATTACCGCCCGATTATCTGGAAAGACAATAAGCTCTATCTTCTCGATCAGAGACATCTCCCTCAGCAGGAGACCTTTGTTGAAGTGAATGATCTTCCCGCCTGCTCTCTCGCGATCAAAGACATGGTGGTGAGAGGTGCTCCTTGTATTGGCTTCACTGCCATTTATGGGATGGCACTCTGGGTGAAAGGGCAGAAACAGCTCACCGCTGATACTTGCCGCAAGGCCTGTGATGAAATGATCGCTGCCCGTCCCACGGCCGTGAATCTATCCTTTGAAGTAAATCGCTGTTTCGAAATCATGAAGACCTCTATCGAAAAGAAAGAATCCATTGAGTTAATTTTTCAAAAGCTCGTGGCGTTCGGTGATCTGCAGGTGACAGAGAGCCATGAGAAAAATACGAAGATGGCAAAGATTGGATTTGAAGAATTGAAAAAGAGGGTAGGGGACAAAAAGTGGAACCTCATGACCCATTGTAATACCGGCTTTCTCGCGTGCGGAAGCCTGGGAACGGCCCTGGGTGTAATTTCTTACGCCAATTCTCAAGGCAAGGTAGAACATGTTTATGCCGATGAAACTCGACCTTATATGCAGGGAACACGTCTGACTGCATTTGAATTAAGTAAGGAGAAAATCCCTTACAGTATCGTTGTAGAAGGTGCCGCTTCTTATCTCCTCTCCCATGGAAAAGTTGATGCGATATTTGTCGGTGCCGACAGAATAGCTGCCAACGGCGACACTGCTAACAAAGTCGGAACTGCGACACTTGCTATCGTGGCAAAACATTACAAAATTCCTTTCTATGTTGTAGCTCCAGTCAGCTCATTTGATATTTCCATCCCGGATGGAAAGCACATTGAAATCGAGATGCGTGCTCATTCAGAAATTACGGAATTCAGGGGTCACAGAGTTGCTCCTGAGGGTGCTGTTTCTGTGAATCCTAGTTTTGATGTTACCGATCACATGTTTATTACCGGGATCATCTGCGAGAAGGGCCTGATTAATCCTTTGAACATGGGTGAGCTCGTGAAAGTTGTCAAATCATGATCAAAAAAGATCTCCGCGCTTCTGTTGATATTGGTTCCAATAGCGTTCTTCTTCTCATTGCTGAAGTTCAGAACGGAAAGCTTCGTGAAATTATCAAAAGAAGCGAGATCACACAGCTCGGTAAGGAACTGGATAAAAACAAGGCCTTTCATACGGAGAGTATGAATGCCACTTTTGATGCGCTCAAGTCCTACGCCAAAGACTGTGAAGCGAATGGGATCAATCCGTCTGATGTCATTGTGACTGCAACAGAAGCCTCTCGCGTGGCGGGCAACGCACCGGCCTTCTTTAAGAAAATTGCTGATGAACTGGGGCTTCAGATCCAGATCATTACTCCGGAAGCTGAGGCATATTATTCGACCCGTGGAATTCTTTATAATTCAAAGTTTCAGAGCGAATTGATTACCATAATGGATATCGGTGGAGCTTCTACTGAGCTTATTAAGGTCAACACAAAGACTTTGCAGATTCAAAAAACAATCAGTATGCCGGTCGGCGCGGTTCGTGCCACTCAATGGCTCACTGATGGAACTTTCGTTCAGAGCCTTCAGAAACTATTCCTGGATTTCCGCACTGAGATCGATGATTTCCAGACGCGCGAGCTTTTCTGTGTTGCCGGAACAATGACCTCACTCGGCAACATGCAGCTTCAGCGGAAGGAATTTGTGGAAGATGATCTTCATGGCATGGTCATGAAGTCAGAGGACGTCGACAATCTTTTTAAGAAATATTCTGACACCGATCCTGAAGTTTTCCTGGAAGAGTTTCCATTCCTCCAGAAACGCTCTCAAAACATCCGTGGCGGGCTTCACGTGGCCTATCATTTCATTCATCGGCTCCTTGCGCGTGAAATTACCATTTCCACTTATGGCCTTCGTTATGGCACGATATTGGAAGGTAAGATTAAAAAGGAACATCTATGGAAAGCCGGATAAGCAAAGGTACCAATGAAGTCCTCTTCAGAGAAGGTGAGCTCGCTCAGAAGCTTTACATCATAAAGCGCGGCCAGGTCATTTGTCTGAAACGCTCTAAGGATCGCCTGATTCCAGTTTTCAAAGCTGAGGCCGGAGATGTTATCGGTGAGAACGCACTTCTTGATACCGGCTCATATGGATATTCTGCCGTCACTCTGACGATGACCGAGCTTCTCGAAATTCCTTCACAAAATTTCCGTCAGGTTCTCGAAAAGTCACCAGAGTGGCTGGTAGAGCTGACTGCTACGATGATACAGCGATTTGAAAATACGGCCAATCTCGTTGCTGAGAACCGTGTCTTCAACGATGCGATCCTCAGCGAAGAGGAGTTTCCCTCTTCGCTTGAGAACAACTTAAAAAAGATTTTGAATTAGTAGAACTGGATGATGCGGTTACGGTGAAGGGAGATCGCGAGATCAAGGATCTTCTGCTGAGCACGCATGCACTCGCTACGATTACTCGTAAGATCTTTCTGCATAATTTCGAAAGCTCTTACCGCTGACTCTCTTGGGATAAGTCCCAGAGCACGACGTTGATTCTTCGTATGAACGAGACTGAGAGCAAGTCCGAGAATCGCAGGCTGAACCTGAGAAACGATTGTCTTCAATCCGCCATCGTCCAGATCCCAGATACTCTCAAAAGAAATGCATGATTCAGTAAGCTCTTTAGCGAGAGTAGGGTTTCTCACCCGGAGATTTTTAAGGAGTCTTGCTTTATCAGCAGCATTCATTTGCTGAAGCAGCTCAATTACCTGGCCTTTGCCATTAATAAAAATACCGTTCTCGTTCGTCTTTGCGGTCATTGATTTTCCTTCCTTGGATCACAATTGCAGGTTTGCAGGTTTGCAGGGTTTAGGATTCGATTCGGCTCATTTTGACATCATAGTCTTGCTGAGCTTTTTCCATAGATTCTTTGAATTTTTCTTCTTGTTTAGCGATCACTTCTTCATGATTCATCTGCTGAGCAGAAATTGTATCCTTATGAGAAGCTTTCAGATCAGTGAGAAGTTTTTCGTATCTCTTATTCTCTTCATCAATCTTCGAATTGAACTGAGTACGAACTTTACTGAGCTTCAGTTCGGCTTCGATCTTTTCTTTCTCCATCTGGACTTCATAGTCCTTCTTCATTCGAGAAATATCTTTATCGTTCTTCGTGCGAGTGGTTTTCATCTCGGAATCAACTTCGTCGCCCATCTTGCGAAGCTCGAAAGTATGCCGTTTTGTAATAGCCTCTTTGGCATTATTCATTTTGGCAATGTCAGTCATAGGCAACTTTTCCTTGTTGATGAAAGCTAATGCCTTTCGTGGCATTATTCATTATCATACGAATGTATAGTGACTCCCCACAAGACAGGCAAAAAGTGATGGGTACCCCGGGGGGAAGGATTTGCCGGATAAAACAATGAAGATTCTCCGTACGGACTTTGAACAATTCAAAAACTGGCTGGACCTGGATATCAATTCGATAGCCTGGGAAGGCAGGTATGCGGATTCTTTCAGCGGGTTCTGGAATTCCTTCTTTAAAGATGAGATCGGACCCCGCGAGCTGGGGGAGCGCTTTGACTACGCCAAAAAGATCGCCAAATCTGGTCCACTAATTTCCTGGCTTTCCTGGCTCTATGAAAAATTTATCGTCTATAGCTTTATTCACCTCTCGTTATCAGTTCGTGAGATATCCCTGAAATTCGATCTGCAG
Organism: Bacteriovoracaceae bacterium; assembly: GCA_046595005.1. Lineage (GTDB taxonomy): Bacteria > Bdellovibrionota > Bacteriovoracia > Bacteriovoracales > Bacteriovoracaceae > Peredibacter. Next base: position 224,684 of record JBKJPL010000044.1, read on the forward strand.
GAACGCTACGTCGCCACCATACTGCGGGATCACTTTATTAAAGTCAGTCCAATTCATGAAGACCTGATCAATGACAAGTTCCAGATCAGTAACGTGAATTCAGAAAATCTCTACCTTAAATATTCAGATATCGAATTGCATCTTGGTCCTGATGCCAAGAACAGAGGCACCTTCGACGATGACATTCTCGCCAATATGGAAGTGACTCTTTATCCGGACTGGCCGAATCTCGTGAAGGAATTGAGAAAAGATATCCTTTCTCTCAAGTTGGATTTCGAGAACCTGAAGCGCAAGGCCTCTTTCCGGAAGCAGGTAAAGTTCATCCAGGAAGTGATCATCCTTCTTCTTATCCTGAGTCTCATTGTCTTCGCTTTGAAAAACACCAACAAATGGTATGAAGATTATCTCGTAAATAAGATCACACTCTTTGAGCCAAACTTTTTCTGGCCCGATAAATCTCTCACGTATCAGGAGCAGGATCTTCTCGCCAAACAGCAGATCGATCTCTCAAATAAAGAACTTGATGAGCTCGAGCGAATTGAGGCCCAGTCTCTCTTTACGGATGTGCGGACAGAAACCCGTTATGATCCTGAGTCTGATGTGGTTGTCCTGGATTCCGTCGATAACGTTCCGAAAACTTTCAGTGAAGCAGAAACTGAGCAGTCGGAATTCGAAGAGAATAAGAAGGGCGGCTACCGCGACAGCTCTTACCCCGTCTCAAATAAAAAAGCTTACCGTATCCTGATGGCATCAGTTGATCCCGAAGCCATCCGCACGCAGATCGTTCCTCTGATGGAGAAGTTTGGTATTACTCAGGTAGATAACGTGAAACCCGGAACGAAAATTCCCGGTGGTCTTTACTTCAATCTGCGTGTGCCTTCGAAAAACCTCAAAGACTTCATGACCAAAGTTTCTGCGTTCGCAGAAGCGACGATATTCGAGAGTCGCTCCGAGGGAGCTGATACCGCTGGAAAAAATCGTGTTTTTATTTGGGTGAA
>JBKJPL010000060.1:0-28389 GCA_046595005.1 Bacteriovoracaceae bacterium
TTGTAAAGGATAAAGCTGGAAAGTTTTAGTCCAGCATAAATAGCTAAATTTTAAGAGAAATGGCCCGATAAATAAGGGGTGAGAGAAATCACGGGAGCTAATCAATGCATCAATTAAATAAAAAAGAGCAAGAACTTCTGATCAAGCTGAACGTTGAGGAGATGACTCCTACGCAGGTTCGACTTCTGAAGAACATTACTTCTCTCCTTACTAGTGTTGTAAGTGCAGATGAAGAAGCTGAATATTTTGATTCAAGCTCTGAGCTTTTTAAGAAAGTTGCTGAGCTCGTGAAGCATTCTCAATTTGCTGAATCAAATAGAAAGATGAATTATGGTGAGCAGGCAGTTGAGTTTTCAATTGATAACCTGAACGAAACTCTTGATGGCCAATCACTCCGTAACATCGACAACTAAAGAATCTGGTGAAGGTCCTTTGCATTCCAGAAGGGCCTTCTGACAAATCTCCCCGTAAGTAGAATTTTCCACTTTCCCTTCTTCAACCATACTCACGATTTTTGCTTTCTTAGAGGGAGAAACTTTGTTTCCCACTGAATAGTTAATTAACTTCCGAACTTTCCCACCGCCACAGCTCACGAGATAGTCCACCATTGATCCGCAGTTGTTTTTGATTCCATGATAATCGAATATCGGATACCAGGTACGAGTGAGATCAGGGTTGGTGCTCTTGTAGGGCATTGTCATCTTCTCAGAAAGGCACTCAATTTTTCTGGCAAACTCAGTCTCATCAAGTGTTTCCGGTCGTAAGACTTTAAAGCACTTCTCTTGCTTCAGGAGTTTCGCATTCCTGGTGTAGAGATCTTCTGAGTAAAGATATGCATCTCCACCGAGATAAGTGTGTTTTGCCGTGAATGGAGTGCCGAAAGTCTTTCCGTTCACCCGAACATAGATGTGTTTTGTTCCCAGCAGATATTGATTGAGACCTGGTCTTCCTTTGAACACGGGAAGTGGAATGGTACAGATCTCGACCAGATCTGTGAGCTTCATGGGATTAGCGGATGCTATCGCGGGAAGAAAAATCAGGATGAATAATCCAATAACTTTCATAGGAGCGCATCCTATGTCAGTACTCAGTACGAAAGGGAAGCATGGTAAAAATTCCATGCTCCCCGAAGCTTAATTATTTCTGCTGTTTGATCGAGATTTCATGCCCTTCAGAGAACCCTACAAATTCCGGCGCATAGAGTGGCTGAATAGTAGCAGGTCCTGCTCGGAACTTCCCAGCTATCGCTGCTCTGATCCGGTAGCGGAAGTTATATTGTCCATGAGGCAGGCGCTCAAAGAAGAAGTTTGTTCCACTGTCTCGAATTTCCTCATACCAGTAAATTCCAAGCTCCCATTTATGTTTTGAAACTTGTTCTGTGGGTTCGAAACCGGCCGGCCTCGGATCCCTCAGGTGAACGTATTCGGCTTGATGCTTACTGGACAATGAAAGCTGCACTTCAACTTCATCCCCCACAGTAATTTCCTCACCATCTTTAACTGGAATGAGCTTCATTCCTGATTTCTCTGCGACTCTCCGGAAAAAGAGACGGTTCACTTTGAAGAAGTCACCAACTGCTTCCTTAGGTAGTTTTTCAGTTGAGTAGTGCCAGGTAGCTGACGCAAACGCGAGACCTGGTGTAGTTTTCACCACAGTGACCGGCACGACTTTGGAAGTCACTTTCTCTCCCGGGATCACAATCTGATTTTTCTTTCCGGTATATTTCCCAGGATCAAAATCAAAGTTTGTGGTTTGACCATTGAGATTAACCGAAATCTTCTCTTTTACTCCCAGCTGTTTTGTTTTTTTCAGATAGTGAGTAAGTGAATAGATTACTTCCGATGTAGCACGGGTAGATTTCCAGTGGTTTAGTTTTTTATTGAGAAAGAGCCACTGAACGAGGCCATCGAGAGATTCTTTCTTTGTTCCAAGCTCAGATCCTGTTCTCAAAGCGAGAGCATGAGTCTCAATGGTGTCATTATACCAGAGCCATGATCGATCTTCCTGTGCCCAATGAGTTCCCTCTTCCTTTGAAGTTTTCGCTGAATCCATGACCGAATCCCAGACGAGTTTAGCGTCCGCCGTTCTTTTGGCCCGGGACAATGTGAGAGCGAGATAAGACTTGAGGTACGGCGAATGATCCTTCCAGTGCTTCATGCTGAAATTAAGCATGGTTGCTTTCTCACCTTCAGTGAAGACACTTCCCGTCCATGTGGCCGGGTAGCTGGAAAGAACATAATTTAGGAATGTCACAATTTCCCAGCCAGCATCATGGGCCATGAGATCGCGGACGATTTCATTCACGTAGTGCTGATGCAGATATCCCCATGCCTTCGTGATCATATCCTTCGGAACATCCACATTGAATTCGATTGCCTTAGAGAAGCCGTACAGAAGATGCATCGTTATCCATGGTGATGGAGGTCCACCCGGGAACCACGGGAATCCACCACTGGAAGTTTGTGAGTCACGAAGAAGCTTCAGATTTTTATCACGCGTGTTTTTTGCAATGTCCGGATGAAGAACATTGATGAGTTCATTGTCTTCAGAAGTGCTCCCACCTTTTGCGAGATTCAACCACGGAGCCTCTTCCAGCGTGAGCTTGCGATTGGGATCGTTATCATTCCAGCTCTCGAGTAGCGTTTTGCGTGTTGAGAATTCTTTCGCCATTTTCCCGAGTTCAGGAAACTCGTTAAATACTGATGTCATAATTCCACTCGAAACAAAACTGTTAAGCATCTGCTCGGTACACTGATATGGATAATTCACCAGATAAGGTAACGATGACAGGACTGAGTAAAAAAGCTGAGCATCAATAGTCACAACGAAGAGATCATTCACCAGAGTCTTGTCGGTTGAATTCGCAAGCCCTGGAAAAGTAAGCTCAGCTTTATCCTTATTAATAAGAGTTACAAATTTTGATTCTGCCAGATGCATTCTTCCCGGAAGGACCGGAAGTGGTCTCGTTTCTCCATCAGAAATATTTCCGGCGCGGGCAATAGTCTTGATGACGATATTCCGGGCACCAACCGGCACCTTCACCGGGACCGAGATCGTCGTACTGCTCTGGCCTTTCACCGAGAATTTCATTTCATTTGTGTTGAGACTAAAATCTTTATTGAGCGACTTCTTCCCTTCTTCATCGAGAATCTCGAAAGATGTCGTACCCTTTAATTCGTTATCAGAAGAATTATTTATGACGACCTTGATCTCTGCTTCATCGCCTTCCCGGAAAAAACGCGGGAGATAAGGACGAATCATCAGCTCTTTGATGGTCCGTGTTTCTTTATGTGTGCTTCCACTTTGAAGATCTTTGGAAATTGCATGAGCCCAGACCTGCCATGATGTGACCGAATCAGGAACCGTGAACTCGAGTTTTACAGAGCCATCTTTACCTGGCACTAAATGTGGTTTCCAGAAAGCAGTCTCCGCAAAGTTCGATCTCATTTCTACCTGCGGAGCTTTCGCTTCGGCCTGTACCGGAGAGGAAGCTTTTTTCGCCATCGACTTAGGAGCAGGTGCATCCGCTTCATTACTCATGGCCGCGGTGGATTCAAAGGCGACTCCACCTAGGACAGCATCATCCATCGCGCGTCCCTTCATCATCACACGACCTTCTCTTCCCCTTCTCCCGGGGCCACCTACTCCATAATTAGGATAGAACACTACATGATCGGGAGAAAATCCACCAAACTCGCGAGAGTAAGGGATATGCGAGAGATTAGTATAGATCTGTGCACCGGGACCAAGCTCACTTTCTGGAAATCCTGATCCACCACTCGTAGGATAAATCCCGACAGGATTTGGGGGTATGTGCGGTCCGAAACTCTCGAGACTTTGATCATACATATAGGCCAGAAGCTCAAAAGTTTCCGGACCTATTTTTCTTCCGTTTTTGCCTTTGATCGTAATATTCCATTTTTCCATTGCACCCGGACGGATTTTATCCCTAAAGGTAGAGAACTCAATATCAACAAGTTTATTACTCCATGGAACCATCACAGATTCGGAGAAGCGAATATCCTGATAATCATTCAAAACTGTAAGGCTGAACCCTAAGCCACCACGATCTTCTTCCTTCACCGGGATTTCAATTATTGATTGATCCTTTCCTGCGGTCAAAATCCTGCTTGAGAGTATTTTACCAGAGCGGAAAGTATCCAAGGCCATTCTTTGCCCCGGGAATCCACTTGTTACAAAAAGTCGGACTGCTTCACCTGGTTCCACACTTGATTTCTGCACAAGTAAAAGCGCAGGCACTGAGAAAACAGTATTCTTGTCTACGACCAAGAACTCCTTCTGTTCCTCAAATACGGAATTGAAGCTGTCTTTGGTTTCATATCTCAGGCGATAGGCACCTGCTTTTAGAACAGGCATGGGAACTTCGAACTTTCCATTTTTCCCATGAACCGACTCACCACCAATAACAACAGCATCTTCTTTCCACTCACGAAGATAAAGCTCGTGTCGATATTCCGGCGCCCAACGAGGTTGTTTCATGTCATCCGGAAAAACCAGCCGGTCTTTTGAAAGTTTAAGAAGTTCCTGAGGAACAGGAATCTCAGACGGAGTAAGAGTCTTGTCTGGATTTTTGAGTTTGATGAGCTTCCACTTACCATTTCCGGATAATGCTCTTCCATTCAAATCAGTACGGAGAATTGTGAGGGATGACTTCTTACCACTCACAAAGAATCTTTCTTCCGAAGTGAGTGTTGCTGATACAGCAGCGAAGCCGATGGTCTGGGAAAAATCTGCGGAACGGGTTTCTCCGCCTTCATCAGTTACATCTGCTTTCACCTGATAATTGTAACGGATATCTTTTACGCCGCTGACATCTTCGTTCGCAAGAGGCCTGAATTTAATTTCAAAACTTCCGTCGTCCTGGAGACGACTTTTTCCTGAGCCAATGAACTCATTATTCTGGAGACTACCCCAACTCCAGGAACCCCAGAAACACCACCACGGAAGAACTGCCTGCCGGTAGATCGTCCAGTTCGCAGATCCCTTATTAAGTGGCATGCCGAAATAATATTTTGCCTTCCCTTTCAGGACAGCATCGCGATTAAGCCTTAGTTCATTCGCTTTATCATCAAACTCCACCAGGAATGTGGGACGTTTGTATTCTTCAACTCTGATAGAGGCTCCGCCGCCATGAAGAGTGGTGAGACTCCAGTTTCCGAGAAGTTTCCCCTGAGGAATAGTGAACTCGCCGGATGCTGAGCCGAATGCATTTGTCTTCACATCGGATTTTTGAACAATCTCTCCATTCCCATCGTGAAGCTGGACCGTCACCACCGCATTTTTATCAACCTGATAATTTTTTGTCCCTGAATCACCCTTATAAGCGACCACTTTCCATAAAACTTTCTGAAGTGGGCGGTAGATGCTTCGGTCCGTATAAATGAAAGCATTGGATACGTCTGTCGAAGGCTTCCCTGAAGCATACATCGAATCGGGATTTCGTGATCCGATGAGATGTCCGTCTTTTTCAGCAGTGAAGAAGTAAGCATTCTGGTTCTGAGGATAAGATTTCGTCAAAAATACGACCCTTCCATCTTTATCCGATTTCTTTTCAGCTTTTACCTTATGGCCTTTCTGGTAATCAGCACTATAGATCGAAACCAGAGCGTCTTTTACAGGAGTACCATTACTCCCACTCAGGACCTGAAGCAGAAATTCCTGCTTCTCATAATCACGAGACACCTGAAAGACATAGTCACTGAAAAAAATCTGAACACCATGAACAATGCCTTCTTTAAATGAAGGTTTGTTTGAAACCATGACGGCATAGAATCCCGGCTTGTGCGCTGGCGGAGTAAGAAAGAACCGATGCTGTTTATAGTCACTTGTCTCCGGCAGTTCACTCTCCCAATTGTGAGCGGGAGTTTCATTCAGGATCGCTTCGAGTTCACGCCAGCCTGGTCGCAGAGAATAATCTTTTGTGGTCTGGATGAATTTCTTAAAATCTACGCGCACGCTCCGGAAATAAACCTTCCTGAGATTCTTGTAATTGACTCCCAGAGATTTTCGGGAATTTGTATCGATATTCATCCCTTCAAGAGCGAGAGTCGGCCTTTCAATATCACTGATAATGTCCCGGCACTTTGCCGCTCCATGGGACTTAGGAAAGAGCTGGCTTCCTTTCTTTGCCCACTCAAGGGCCAACTTCTCATCGCCTTCTTCGCGGAGGAAATCAGCAAGAGTGCCATAGGCCATTGATACCCATGAATTAATCTTCTCTTTAGAAATCGTCTTCTCGAGAGATTCTTTGATTTTTTTTCTGGCAGTGAGTGATGTCAGCTGCTGCCAGGTGATACGGTAAAGTTCCAGTCGTGCTTCCAATGCAGCAGGCTTGTTGCCTTTGCCGGCATGCCAGCTCTCAAGATCTCGAAGGACATAGGCCATCTTCAAGACTGGATGAGCATCAGTATTGGAAATTGATGTTTCAATTTTTTTATCCAAGAGATCATTCGCATTTAATGTGTAGGTAGAGTTGGAATCTTCCGCAGACCATCCGGAAGTATCATTCAGAAAACCAGCAATGATGTATGTAAGACTATCTCTTAAAGTTCCACGAATCTCAGATGGGTAACTATTTGGTGAAATCGAACCAGAAAGCAATTCCCGCGACTTCTTACCCAGATCATTGCGAACTTTCCATGTTTTCTCAAATCCGACATAGGCTTCCTGATAAATTTCTTCTGACGTCATGGATTTAAGATCAAACTTCTCTCTGCCCTCAATCTTCTCCCGTTTTCTGATCTCCCATGAGTAGGCCTGATGATACATCTGGATTGCGCGTGAATAGGCCAGACTCAAAATGGCGTTATCAATCGCATCAGCAGGCCATTCGCGGGCACGAAGATCTTTCACTGCTGTTTCATATCCATGAAGCGCAATCTTTAGCATCGCCTCAGTCAGAATGAGCTCTGTCCAATCATCATCTCCGGATTTTTTGGATTTGATTTTTTTCTCAACGACCCTCAAGGCTTCAGCATATTTCTGACTAGCGATCAGATGATCTTCTTCAGGCAGAGGAGTGTACTCCGTTGCCTGCACCGGAAAGAGGATAATAAAGAGCGCCAAAAGGCATGGCCCAAGGATGAGTTTCAGGTAGTTTTTCATAGAGTGATTCTAGGGGAAGATCAGAAACTATTCACAGTGCGGAAGGCTAAAAGACATGGCTAAAGATGAGAGGAATTACTTCAACTGCAATGAGCACGATAATGATGATTTCCATCATCTGGTTACGGGATTCGTTAACTTCAGAGTGAAGAAGTTTAGAAACCTCGGCTAAGTTGCCGAGCTTATCATCAATGCTTCTCTGCCAATCATCAAAGCGGAATCTCTGGGAAGATGCGCGGAAGATTGTCGCCAGGTAGAAATCACCCACAGTTTTGAAGGAGTTTTCCACATTTTCCACAATCTCTGAAATCTCGAGATAAATCTGCCCGGCCTCTTCAGCGATGCGTGAATATTTATTGGAAAAGAGTCCCCTCTTCTTCCCGACAACTTCGTTGTAAAGATCGTTCAGTCTCTGATCCAGAAGATCGTCATAGAAACGCATTTCAAGAAGCTGGTTAAGTGCAAACTCAATAATGAGTGGCACGTCCATCGAACCACCCGGTTCAATGACGAGTGCTGAGTTCCAGTCAACCACCACAAGATCATCGCGCGAATATTGAAAGCGATTATCAAGGATGCTTTTTTTCATCGAATCAGAAAGTTGCTCTTTGGTTTCAGCGAGAATAAGTGCCGGAACGTCCACTTTCTCAAGCAGTTGAGCAGTCGGGCAATCAAGACCATCGAACTCCTGGATGAAATAAATGACGTAGTCTTCATTCATCGTCCACGTGGAAGGAGATGTAATGGCAGTGCCAATGTCGCCCTGAAACTCCAGCGCCTTTTGATGAGCAAGCCGGTCGATCTCATCATCTTTTTCCATCCACGCAGCTGTTTCCACAAGCTGAAGCCAGCTCGTTCCTGAATCAATTGGAATCTGAAATGAAAGAGATAAAGTTCCGAAGTGCCAGACCTTGGCGACGAGTTCCGCCTGAACTTTTCGACCATTGATATTTAGCTCCACCTCTCCCAGTTGAATTGAGACAGGTGTGCGCGAAATGATGAGTGATTTATTTTTACGTTCGAGCTTGAAACGCTCCTTCAGTTTCTTATCCTGAAAGAGCGCTTCAACGACGTCTAAGTCGATTTCAGCTCCAATATCGTAAACGCGGTAGACGAGTATTCGTCCTTTATTAACCTTTATTTCCATAACGTGTCCGATGCTTCGGAGCCTTTCTCATAGTGCGGGCGAATCTGGCCGCAGTTGCCTGCGCCTCATCTTCAGCAAGTTTTGTAGCTGCTTCCTCAGCTGTTCTCAACTGAGTTTCTTTGATAGAACGAACAGTCTCGTAATAGCTATCCTTACGGAAGGCCTGGAACCTCTTATCATCGGCTGGACGAGCAGTTTGAGAAACAATCTTAGCGACTTTCGTAACGTTGAGGGTTTTCTTCATAGAAATGAATCTACGTTCCAGAACTTTTTCTCCATGCTCATTTAGACCAAGGGCCTTCAGAAGCTCTTTTCTCGTTGTGAACATATACTGTCCAACCGGAAGAGTCTGAATGTTCAGACCTTCGATAGCGACACGGCGAAGTTTATCAACAGTCAGATCTACAGCATCACAGATTTTTCTGATCTCTCTATTCTTACCTTCATTCAGGCGGAACTCGAGCCAGGTTTTATTCGGGAGCTGTTCAATTACGCGGACTGAACTTGGCTTCATGAGCCCGTCTTCAGTCATAACACCGCGACGGATACGTGCAAGAATTCCTTCATTCACGTGACCGAAGACTTTTACTTCATAAACTTTTTCCACTTCATATCTTGGGTGCATGATCATGTTCGCAAGATCACCATCATTCGTAAGAATGAGAAGACCTTCAGAAAGATAATCCAGACGACCAACAGGAAAAATTCTCTGCTTAACACCAAAAATAAGATCCATCACTGTCGGACGACCTTCAGGATCTGAAAGAGTCGTCATATAAGCGCGTGGCTTATTCATCACGAGATAAACTTTATCAACCGCCGAGAGTTCAATTGTTCTCTCATCGACCTGAATAACATCTTTGTGTGGATTAACTTTTGTTCCGAGTTCTGTAATCACGCGGCCATTTACGGTCACACGTCCATCGAGGATAAGACCTTCGGCCTTACGACGAGATGTAACACCGCAATCTGCGATCACTTTTTGAAGACGAACTGATAATTCTTGATTGGCGACTTTTGCAGTCATTGAAAACCTCCATCTACCATCACGGCAGTTAGTAATATTGAATACCCTTTTCTACTCCCCGAGCTGCTCATGGTCAAGGAACCAAGCCACTCGGGACATAAGCCTTCAATTTCAAGCAGTTACTGAGGTGTTTTTTCGAGATGACAGACTACTCGACTGTGTTTGGTCACATCAAAATTAGCCGCGAGATCTTTACGAAGCTTAAGTAAATGCACTCTTAGATTGAGTAAAAAACTCTCCTGAGAAGCTGAAAACGCAGCCTGTTCTGATTGCTGCAGCTCCAGAAATGAGATGCGACCAAGTCGTATTTTAGCTTTCGATACTTCTTTTGATTTCTGAGTAACATTTAATCTTTCAATGATCAGAGGCCGCTGTCTCACCAGAAGATCGAGCTCCAGGTTAAGCTGCTCAAATTCGACTTTTAGATTCCGCAGATTGTAATTCAATCTGCTGATTCGTGTGTTGATGATTGGTGCCTGAAGCTCCCGTTGCTTATACTCCCGCCAAAAGCCGCTTAGATCTGCAACTAGTGCGACACTCGCAAAGCGATCCGGGTATGCAGTTTGAGAAGGCCACGCTGACTGTGCCGATGTATAGCTTGCCTGGAGTGAAAGCTCCGGCCAGAGTCTTCTTTGATAAACAAGTTTTTCAAATCTCGCCTGCTCCACTTGTGCACTGATCGCAAGTGCCCCCGGCAGCCTGTCAATATCAACTTCTGCGATAGATGCAGGAAGTCGAACGTTAAGAAGATTTACCGGATTAAATCCATACTGAGCGGCAAAGACACTTTTTCGACGATTAGTTTCAAACTGGAGACGATTCATTTCTGTTTGCAGGAAAAGAATCTGGGATTTCAATTGGAGGAGGTCATTGGAGTCTGAGACACCCAGGCGGCTTCCCGTCGCCATTATTTCCTTTGAGAGCAAATAACTTCTGACCTGAAGATCCAGAAGCTCAAGCTGATTCTCGACAGTCTGGATCTGGCCCAGATCTTCGAGTGCAAGAAAGGCCCGTTCAAGTCCCTGTTGAAGCAACTCTAACCTGGCCGCTTTTGTTCCTGCATCAGCGGCATCAATTACTGACAAAGATTCAAAATCAAGAATTCTCTGCTGAACTGAAAGTGTTGCAGTATTTGAATTGGAAGAAAATTCACCTTGTTTTGCAGCTATTGGTCTTATTGAAGCTGATAGTTCAGGCATGAACCTGGAGCGAGCGTCAGCACCGGTTATTCTGGTGCGGAGGACTCCTTCCTGCTCAATAGCAATGACCTGCTTCAAAACACATTGATAAATATCTTGCGAGTTGAGTTCAGCAAAAGCAAAAAGTGGAATAAGCAGGAACAAAACTGCGCTCATCGCTCTTTTCCAAGCACCTTATCCACCATGAGCTGGATGAGTTTAGTTTTTCCAGTTACAATCCTGACCTCAACACCCATACCTGGTTCAAGTTTGACTTTAGTCAGTTCATCGAAAGCGAAAGCAGGATTACGCTTTAGCGAATCAGTATCTATAGAAATTTTAGCGACAAAATTATTTGCAACATTTGATTGCCCACCTGAAGCGATTTTTTCTATAGTCAGTAGCTTCCCGGAAAAATAACCGTATTTATGTGAAGGATAAGAATCAATTGAAATAAAAACGTTGTCTCCATCTTTAACCTTAGAGACATCCTTTGCAGGAATATTTACACGGGCGATGATTGGAGAAGACTCAGGAATAATTGCGAGGATTGGATCGTATTCCTTTACGTATGAGCCCTTACTTCTATGCAGTTTCGCAACTATCCCGCTTACCGGCACTTTTAACTGATGCTTAACAACGAAGTTCTGAAGTTGAAAGATGGCCAATTCGAGCGAATGAAGCGCTTCATTTTTCTTTTCCCTGACTGTTCCAGAAAGTTGGTTTTCAGTTGCAATCAATTGTTGCTCGAGTCTTCCCTTCTCTTCATCCAAAGCTTCTTTCTGCATTAAAAGGTAATTCTTCATTTTTGATTTCGCAAGGTATTGAAGCTTCTTTTGAATCAGACCAAGTCTTTGCTTAAGCGGGTCTATTTCACGGGAAGTCTTTTGACCAAGCTCAACCCGAGAATAGCGATAATCAGCAAACATTCTACTGACATTAGTAAGAGCCTCTTTCAGACCTGGATCAGAAAATATGGCCACATCAAGAGTGCCTTTGGGCAATTCACAATCTGAGTCACGGCAAACTTGTAAAACTTTCTGGAGTCTAGTCAGATAGTCATGTAATTTTTCTTCACTGGAACCTTCAATTTTCAGGCGGCCGATGACTTTGTCAGCAGCAATCATTTCACCTTCTGTTACGGAGAGACTTTCGATCTGTCCCGCACGCAAAGCAATGACTTCTTTTACCCCAAGGAATGAATCAGTTTCTCCGGATGATCTGACTGTACGATCAATAGTGATGAAAAAAGATGAAATGAAGAATGCAACTACGCTAACTAGTACTAGTGAGACACAGAGAAATAGTACACGAGACGACGGGGCATCTATAAATGAACGGGCAGCCCAGCTTAGCTGAAAAATCTCTTTACGGGGCTCGTGGTTTTCTTCGCTCATGCGACCCCCTCATCCATTGGAATCACATTTGGAGGAAGCTGGCTAACCTCTTCATCAGAAAGACTGAAGAGTTTCTTGTAAACTGTATTTTCACTCGCAAGATCTTCGTGAGTACCAAATCCAACAACCCTGCCTTCCAGAAGGACCAGAGCATAATCAGAATGAAGAACTGTTGAGTAGCGGTGAGCGATATTAATTGTCGTTCCGTGAACCTGTTCTTTCATTCGTCCGAGGAGGCTACTTTCGGCGATGCCATCAAGAGCAGAAGTCGCTTCATCCAGGATAAGAATAGTAGGATCACGATACAAGGTACGAGCAAGTGAGATTCTTTGCTTTTCGCCCCCGGAAAGGCCGAAACCTCCGGCAGAAATCATATAATTGTAATCATTTGGTTTCTTCACAATGAAGTCATGTGCCGCCGCTCTTTCTGCAGCCATAACAACCTTTGCCGTATCAACATTTGGATCTGAGAATGCAATATTCTCCATAATCGTTCCATGAAACAAGTGACTCTCCTGGTGAAGAATGCCTAGCTGAGTTCTGAGCCATGAGATTTCATAATCAAGATAATCGCGGCCATCAATGAAAATCTGGCCCTTCGTAGGTTCAAACATCCGCGCAATGAGAGCTGCGATGGTTGATTTCCCGGAACCACTTGGCCCGACAAACGCTACGTTCTGACCAGCTTCAATTTTAAAATTAATACCTTTAAGAACCCAATCACTTCCTTCACCGCCGTAACGGAACCAGACATCCTTGAATTCAATTTCTCCCAGGAGTTGGTCTTTTCTGATTCGTCCGCGATTCTGCGCACCTTCAGAAGGAGCAAGAAGGATGTCATTAATTCTTCCCATCGCTGCTTTGATCTCGAAAGCATCATCGAGTTTTCCAGAAATTGAAAGTAATGGTCCAAGAATATTTCCAGAGATCATAGTTACTGCAACGACCTGACCAGGAGTCAAATCGCCTTTGATGGCAAGATATCCACAGAGACCCATGATGAGATAGTTAACAAGACTTGTGTAGAATGATCCAATTACTCCAATGGCTGATCCCGTGAGGGTGAAATTCCGTTCAGCCTTACAAAGGTTGATGAATTTTTCTTCGTATCTCCAGCGGCATGCAACTTCAGCTGTCATTGCCTTAACCGTTGGTATCGCTTTAATTGTGTCAGTTAACTGAGATGAAAGTTCTGAACTTTCCTTAAAGATTGTTTGATAAAGGCCAGAGAGCTTTTTACCACTGAACCATGAAATCAGGAAGAAGACGGGAACGACTGCAAAGAATGTTCCTGCAATCATCGGCGAGTATATAAAAAGAGCAAAAGTATAAACAACAATACTTAAAGACGAAACCAGCAGTACTTCTACGGAGTCCAGAAGGAAGTTTTTGATCTTATCGAGCTCGGAAAGTCTTTTCGTAAAATCGCCCACGTGCCGGTCAGCAAAAAACTTATAGTTCAGACTCAGCATCTTCTTCATGAAAATGCTTTTGGCCTTATAGCTGTACTTAATTCCGATGTAATTTACATAATATACACGTGCCCAACCGAGGAACCCCTGAAGTAAAGTCACCACGAGCGAAACACCTATGACAATTTTCAAAAGGTTCTCATCCCGGTTTACCAGAATGTCATCAAGGAACACCTGGCTCAGGATTGGTGTCAGAAGACCCAGGATCACCATCATGAGGGAAACAGACAAGCTGACAGCTAATTCTTTATGCAACCCCGATAAAAGTTGGAAGTAATGACCATACTGACCACCGGTCACGGGAAGATCAAAGAAAGCTTCATTCGGTTTTAAAAAAAGAACCGAATTTTCAAAGCCCTTATAGAATTCCTCAGGCTTCATTTTGACAATGCCTAAACTAGGATCTCCCACCGTGATTGCCTTACTCGTTACCGAGTAAACGACCAGATAGTGATATTGACGTAAAGCGATCGCCGGGAAAAATTCCTTCTCAAGGGTCGATAGATCCTCTACTGCCAGAGCACATGAAGTGAAACCGTTTCTCTCGCTGGTAAGGGCCAGATCAAAGAGACTGGTTCCATCTCTACTCGTCGAAAGTTGCGTGCGCCAGTATTGAATCGGAATTTTATGATTATAGAAACTCGAGATCATCGCCATACAGGCCGGACCACAGTCCATCACATCGCTTTGCTCAACCCAAGGAAGTGACTGCCAGAATTTTCTTTTAGCCTTCGAGCTCTCCTTAATCAGAGACTCGATGTCCACTTCTTCTGAATTATCGTCTTCTTCATCGTCTGCCTGTTTTCCTGATACTTGCGAATCATGGAAGAGGTCAAAGTCTTCAGCAAAATTTTCCTGTAGAAATCTGAGCTTCTCAGATGAAAGGGAAAGATACTTTCCGTGACTGATTGATTTCAAAAGATGTCGAGAAGCCTCACCTTCCACCATCGTTTTCCAGCCGTACCAGGTTCTTGAAGGAATCTGAATATGCAGAACAGGCTTACCAGGCTCAACTTTAGCTTTTTGAGCTGTGAGCTGACCCTCAACCAGATAAATCGACTCTGTTGGAACTTCATGGGGACGGTTCAACCACTCTTGTGGCCGGAACTCTTTAGCATGGAGATTGGCAATAAAATGAATACGAAATTCCTGAGAGCAGCCAAGAGACTGAATATCTTTTGATATCCGTCGCAGGTCATGACTCTCGGTCATACCTAAAAGATAAGTTTTGAGCTCAGGATGACGCTTCAATTTTTCAGTAATGATTGAAACTGAGAACACTAATGCCGTTCCAGCTTCTTTAAATCGCGCTGAATATTGATAAGGAACATTTCTTAAAAGAGAAAAAGTATTGATCGTTCTGCCCGGTTGAACCTGGCCGTTGATGATTGTTTCCTGGCCTACCTGGGAGTAGAGTTCCACTGAGCCGCTTAAGGGAATGATTAATGATTCAGGCAGAGTGCCTTCAATAAGTACGACTTCCCCTTGTTTGAAACTGTGAACCGAGCCCTTCGGAAGAATGGCACTTATCTCCTCATCACTGAACATCAGCGAAAGGAGGGACATGGTCCTTAATAAATTGTCTTCAGTCTCAGATAACATTGGGAAACCTCAAAGGTTCTAACCCTCTAAGTATCCCTTGAAAGGAAAAACCCTATTAGACAGAAATATGTGCCGGAGATTATGAACCCAATTTTGAGTGACCTTAAGCTTTCACATCAAACCATACAGAAACAGAATCAAAAGACATGCTTCAAAAAAGCTTCTGCTCAAAACGGATAGCTTTAGTCTGATAATGATTGAATTTTAACAGCCAAGAAGCTATCGAAGAAAACATCTAAAAAGCAGAAGGGTGGCGTCGTTTATGTTTCTCAGGCAAAAATCGTAAAAGCTGTAGTGACCGCCGCAAGTATAAATGGAGATATATGGGGTCCAAAACAATAAAAAAAAAGCCGGCTTTGCCGGCTTTTTTAAAAAATTATGAATTCAGATCGTGGTCGTCCGTAGAACCTTCGGAAGTGTCGTTTAAGAAAGCCAGATCGATATCGAGATCTTTCGCCTGAGTAATGGCCTCATTGATAGAGGTATCGAGGTTTTCTTCTTCTCCATCAACCGCAAACTCCATCTCGCCTTCTTCAAGCTTCTTCCCGGCGATCATATCGTCGAAAACTTTATCAAGAGCTGCTTCCAGTGCAGTCGCTTCAAAAGCGAGTGCCTGATCTTTCATGCGGAATTCCTGTTCATCAAGTTCGGCCATTTCCTGCGCGCGAAGAGCTTCGAACTCTTCATCGATTTCCGGAGCATTATGGATAATCCCTTCTGCAGAGATATCGACAGCTTTTGCTTCAACGATATTCATTAAAGTATTAGAAGCAGTCGCGAGTTGGTTCTGGCGAAGAGTTGCTTCCTTATTCACGAAATCTTCAAGGATGTCGAAAGCAGACTTGCGAACAGTTGTTTCACCGTCAGTTTTTCTCTTTTCTTCCGACTTAAGGAGCGCAGTGAAAATTGTCTCTGCAGGAATGTTTACGATGTCCTGAGAAAGTTTATCGAGCTCTTCAAATTCATCAGCGCTGAAGCGCTTGAGATTCTCACCACGGAACACAACTGACTTGATGTCAGCGATAGTACCGATAGTATTCTTTGTCGCCATTTCCTCGAGTTCAAACTCAGGAGGAAGTGCCGAAATATCTGCGAGGTTGAAGACTTCAAGAAACTCAGATGTTGTTCCAAAGAGTGAAGGACGACCGAGCTCGTCTGAACGACCGGTCATCTGAACGAGACGCTTGTCCATGAGTGCACGGATGATGTGCGAAGAATCTACACCGCGAATTTTTTCTACATCCATTTTCGATACTGGCTGCTTATAAGCGATGATCGCAAGAACTTCGAGAGCTGTTGGAGTGAGAACAAGTGAATTGATCTTAAAGAGATTCTGCACGAATTTCGAATAAGTCGCTTTAGTACGGAATTGGTATCCTTCCGCAACTTCCACGAGACGAATCCCGTGATACTTCTCTTCGTATCCTGCCTGAAGCTTCGTAAGTGATTCGTGAATCACGCGAAGAGGAAGTTCACTATCAATCTGAGCTTTGATCTTCTGGATTGAAACCGGACGATCAGACATGAAGATGATGGTTTCGATCGCACCACAAAGAGTGTCGAGATTTAAACCCGTGCGGGCCTGCCACATCATATCTTCCTGCGACTTCTCATCGAAGAAGGCCACATCAAGTGTGAACTCAGGTGGAGTTTCAGTTTCAACTGACTCAACCTCTGCCATTAAAGCAACGGCTTGATCTTCTACTGACAGATCCCATTCGTAATTGATGTCTGTGTTGCCTTCCATGTCCATTCCTTATTGAATCGTCACATCAGCAGGTGCGGCCGCTGATGTATCTTTCATTTCATCTTCAGGTTCAAAACCGTTCGCTGTCTCTGGATCGAAAGTCTCGAGACTCTCTTTCACGTCGATATAAATATTTCCCAGGTCTTCGTTCTGATAAATTTCAAGTTTTTTCAAACGAGCAAGCTCGAGAAGAGAAATGAATGTGATGACCTTGTCGATGATGCTGGTGTTGTTAACATCAAGAAGCTTATCGAACTGAGTCGTCTCACCCTGCTTCAGCATAGACTTAAGACGAATAAGTGTTTCTTTAATGGAGAGGCGGTCACGTTTTACAACCGTGTATTTCTTTTTCTCACGACGGATAAGATCCATCATGGTTTCCGTCAGCTGCTGAAGATCGATCGGAGTGAGAATAGAATTCTCAATCGCCTTCCGGTCCACTTTTGGCTTAACGAAGATCTCGTGACCTTTTTTATTCAGTCCCCAGAGACGCTGGCCCAGACGCTGGAAGCGCTCAAGCTCTTCAAGACGTTTAATGAGTTCACTATGGGTCTTGATCTCAATTCCCATTTCACCAGCAGAGATCTTGATCAGGTTCTGATCCTGAGATTCGTCTGCAACGGATTGTGATTTGAGATAAAGAAGAGTCGCCGCCATGAAAAGATATTCGCCGGCGATATCAAAATTCAGATCCTGCATTTTCTGCAGGTATTCGAGATACTGATTCGTGATTGTGTTGAGCTCGAGCTCCTGAATACTCATCTCTTCTTTCTGAACGAGATGGAGTAAAAGTGCTAAGGGACCGTCAAAGCGATCAACCTTAACCAGGATTTCATTTTCAGTCATGCAGGACCTCTATGATGGTAGGGGACAAGAATCTCAAAGATGAGATCATTCGTAATCTCACTAATTCTTTCATCCCATTCCGCCAAACAAACCCACCAAACTGAACATAACGTAGTTGGCGAGATCGCTTGCAGGCTGAAGAAGATATCCAATCGTGTGAATTCCCATGAAACTCAGGGCCATTATCCCAATAAAAATCATAGGAGTGTACTGGGCGAAATTCTCATAGCTCCGTAAAGCATTTCCCTTGAGGAAAGAAGAAACCATCTTCGATCCATCAAGTGGCGGCAGCGGAATGAGATTAAAAAACGCCAGAATGAAGTTGATGAAGACCGAATAACGGAGCATCCGGAGAGAAATCGTGTAGAAACCCCAGTCCGAGGAAACCTTAGTCGCTACGATCGCAAGGATTATTGCCGAAACAATACCTAGAATGAGATTTGTCAGAGGACCAGCAAAGCTCACCCAGAAAATACCCTGACGGAAATTTTTAAAATTCCGGGATTCAACCGGAACTGGTTTCGCCCAACCAATCATGGCAAAATTCGTGGCCGCTGCTAGAAGTGGGAAAAGGATAGTTCCAAAAGGATCATAGTGGGCCGCTGGATTCAAGGTCAGGCGACCTTCATTTTTAGCGGTAGGATCCCCAAAGCGATTGGCCATCCAGGCGTGGGCAAATTCATGCGCCACAATAGCCAAAAGGAAGCCCGGCATCGACTGAGCTATGTTGAAGAGGATCCCATTGATATCTGTCATGGGTAATTCATATCAAATCCAAAGATATGACGCAACTTATAAGTTGACGGTTTTGATCAGTGACACAAGGCAAAGCTATGAAAAACTCACGACAAATTCTTGACCGTCCTTGATAATAAACTATGTCCAAAAAAACTCGCAAAGCTCAGGTCGTGATCTGTGGATACGACGCTCAAAGTCAGTCACTCTGCTATCTTCTTCTTCAAACCAACCAAAAACGTGGCGAATACTGGCAGAACGTAACTGGAAAAATTGATGAAGATGAAAGTTACGAAGAAGGTGCACTTCGTGAAGTTATCGAAGAAACAAAATTAGATCCGCAGTGGATCGCTCACTTTATTGATCTCAACCTTTCTCACAATTTTATTGATGATAGAGACCGGGATGTGCATGAGAACTCCTATCTGGTTCTCGTCGACAGGACTTTTGCCGTCACGATAGATCCGCACGAGCATATGAATTATCGCTGGATAAGAAATATCTCGCGAGAAGTTGTAAAACATCATGGAAATTTTGAAGCGCTGGAAAAAGCTCAGAAGATTATCAGGGAAGAATATACGTGATGTGGTTTTTCCTTATTCTCCCTATTCTCTCGTGGGCACAGTCAGATATTGATCTCTCTGCTATCCAGGATCTTGAAGCGATTCTTCCTGATCATGACATCAGACAGGACGCTTACAGGAATATTGAATTCGAAAGAAAAAACCGTGATTTCATACCACCAGTGAGGAAAGTTGAGTTTTCAGAGATTGTTCAATCCGGGACAACTCCAGCCTTTCTAAAAAAAGGCACGACCATTTATCGTGTCGAAGATAGTAAACCGGTGATCACCAGTAAGGACATTTACCTCAGAATGTTCAAAGTCGCCGATGAACATGAGTTTCATTATCTTCAGAACAATGACAAGTCGTGCACGTATCGTGTCCATGCGGACAGAGTGACACCCATTGCAGAAACTATTTTTCTTTATGAGCCGCCTATAAAATACTCGCCGGCAGATCCGAATATGGTCCGGACTGAATATGACAAGAAACTTCATCTTGTTCCTGAAGCAGCAGTTTATGTGGGGCTAGTTCAGGGAAGTTATATTCACGATCTATTTAACGACAAGAAGGCCCGCACAGGAAATACCAATCAATATGGGCTTCATTACTTTACGGACTGGAAACTTCCGATGAAGGTGGGAGCTTCTGCACATTTTGAAAGATCATCCTATGAACTTTCCAATGGCGGACTTGCCTACTATGAAGCTTTTTCATTCGGGCCACAGTTTCGTACAAAAGATTTTGATTTGTTTGAAACAAACTGGCGACTGACGACCCAGATTCGGGTTTCTCCGTTTGCTAAACTCCGGAGTGAAACCACCAATGGAGACATCGATTTCAAATTCAATTCAACCGACCTCATGACTTCAGCTGAGCATCCATGGGGAAATCGTTGGGGTCAATTCGTGATTGGCGGATTTCATCAGTTGCAGTGGCTGAATATGAAAGACCAACCCCGGAATGTCAGCGTCCGTTCAAGTAATCAGACGAATCAGAGCTTCGGGTTGTTCCTCTCGCAGGTGTTTCAATGAAATTACTGATCTTCGCTTTCATTCTCATTGCAACCGAAGCATTTGCACTTGAAGCAGTTATCACAGCACTTGAAGCGCCCTACTTTCGTGAACCAAGTATGGATTCATTTATCGTTCAGTACGCGAGGAAAGGCGATATCATCAAGATCCATCCTTCCGTAGGTAATACGGATAAATACAATCATCTCGCTCCCGAGCAGAAAAAACTCTCCAACGTAAGAAAGAAGCTCAAGAAAACTCCTGAGTGGAATGAAGATCCGATGTTTAAGGGTGATATTGATGACACTTTCTCAATTCAGGATGACTTCATTGCCGTTCTTGATCGTCAGGGGAAGCGCGCGTTTATCAGTAAGGATCATCTCTACGTGTATTTCAATGACACTCGCGAGTTCACTCAGGCGCCTCACCGCTATGATGAAACTGATTACCGACTGGAAGAACCACTTCCGAAGAACTATCCACTTCCTCACAAGACCGGGTATCGCGGAATTTTCCTCTTCGGGATTGTTCAGCCTTATTACGAAAGTTATCCTTATCTCAGCCCGACCAAAACGAAAGGCTACTCTAGTCCGATGGATGTTTCCGTTACCCTTATGAAAGAAGCGGGAGATAAAAAACTCGATCGCTTTTATTTTGGAGGTACGGGAAATCTCAGGCACTACAGGAATTCTTTTACTTTCATCAATGGTACAAAATCTACGGAAGAGAATTTTCGTTTCGGGCTCGGCCCCTACATCTCTTACGATGCCTTTAAAGGGAATAAGAATCGGGTGAATATCTTTACCTCAATTAACGTCTATCTCTTCAACTTCACCACTATTAACCAGACCACATCAACAAACCTTTCTGATAACCGGACATACCAGGCGTACACTATCGCTCCCAGAATCGGGGTGCAGTATCACCGCAAGAATATCTTTCCGGAAATTGATTTCGTCGCTGGAACTGGACTCGAAATGGAAACTCCCTCGACCTACAAAGCAAAAGACGGAGCAAAAGTGGATGGTATCTGGAAGAACAATGGAAGTGACAGTTTTAACTCGCGTTTTGTCTGGAACGTAGGTGCATTTCTAGGACTTCAATCGGCTTATTAGGCAAAGTTTTCCACCCCCAAAAACTGTCTAAACTTTAAACGATCCCTCCCGAAAAGATATTCATCAGCATGTATCACAGGATGTGATTCCGGCTTAACAAACCACGGAGGGTTTCCATGACTCAGAAAACTACAAATACAGTTCAGAATTCAGTTAAAGACGTTCTTTTCCAGAAGATCGGGAACACATGGTTCATTTTCTCCGAAGTGAACAATGAAATTGTTTATTCAGTAATGCCAGCAGGCATGGATCCAAAGACAACAAAACTTGAACTCTACGAAATCATCGAAGAGCATATGTCTAAAGTTGCGGGCACTAAAAAGCGCGCTCCTGAAGCTTCAGTTGCTTAATTATGGGCGCTCCTAAACTTTACTCAAAACTTTACATTGAGAAAGAACAGGAGACCAATCTCCGCGATAAAAAGATCGTTGAGGCGCTTAAAAAACGCCTCAATGACAGATTTCTGAATAGTCCTGAAGATTGTAAGAAAGCCGCTCTCATTCTCGAGAGCTGGCTGAAGAAAAAATAAAACTAATTAAGCCTTATAAGCGTTCACTGTATTGATTACGTGATCAATTTCTTCCTGCTTCATGTAAGCAAAACAAGGGAAGTTAATAACTGATTTCGCAATCCAGTCAGCATGACCGTGAGAAATTTTTCCACCGAGATGAGCGGCCGCCCCTGGCTGCATGCTCATTGCTCCCGGATAAACTGTGCCGTAACCAATATCATTCTTTTTGAGATATTCAATGAAAGCAGGACGGGACTCCGGAGTCATGAGAGCAACCGACAGGTATCCATTCTCCCAGACATCAGCAGGAGGACTCATCATTTTGAGGACAGGGTTTTTTATTTTTTTTCTGTATTCTTCACAAGCGTGGCGGCGGCTCGCAAGTTTTGCATCTAGATGCTTGAGGGACTCAAGCATGAACATTGCTTCGTAAGCACCGAGGCGCGAGTTCCAGCCGATCATACCGTGATCATAGTGACCAGTGCGTCCGTGGTTCAGAAGAATTTTAGTTGTATCAGCGATCTTCTGCTCAGTCGTGAAGACTGCACCAGCATCCCCACTCGCTCCGAGAACTTTTGCCGGATAAAAACTTGTTGTTGAAACATGAGCATTCGTCAGGAGACTTTCGCCCTTGATCTTTGTGCCGATCGCCTGAGCACAGTCTTCGATAAGAAGAACGTTCTGCTCTTTACAATATTTTCTGATCTCAAGTGTTTCAGGACATGCCCAACCGTAAAGGTGAACAAGAAGAAGAGCTTTCGGCTTGAACTTTTCTACTCCCTCTTTCACCGAAGCAAGAGTCAGGTGAAGAGTTTCTTTTGATACGTCGATCACGTAAGGAACTGCACCAACATTTACGATTGATTCGAATGTCGCCCAGAAAGTCATATCCGGAAGAAGAACCTTATCATTTTTTTCTACACCAGCAGCACGAAGTGCGAGCTGAATAGCATCTGTTCCATTCGCGCATCCGAGAGCGAAAGAAGTTTTCGTGTAATCTTTTAATGCAGTTTCAAATTGTCCAACAACTGGACCGCCAACGAAGTGGCCATTCTTCAGAAGCTCTGCTGCTTTCGTGCAGACAGTTTCATAAAATCCATTCTCGTAACGAAGGATATCGATAAAAGGAATCTTCATTTTTTCTCTCTTGTTTGAATCAGAATTTAAGGGTGATTTTACAAAAAAAATATTCAAGACGTCTCGAAAAACCCACCAAAACAATCAAGAATACTTGAGTGACACGCTTGGTCTCTCTATATGTTTCATGCACTTCAAAATGTATTTTTTCATTCGTAAGAAATAGGAAAAATTTTCCTCAAGACTCAAGAATACAAACCGAAACGCTAGGTCAACAAGCACCAACATTGTGTTGGAGCAAAAAAAATCAAAAGAGGCATTGATGCCTCAGATGGGACTTGAACACCCCGTCATCTGCCAGGGAGGTAGTAATGGTATTAACCGGAGGATAGACTATGGGTTTTAGAATTAACACGAACATTGCTTCACTACAGGCGCAAACATCGCTGGGTAAAGTTAACAGAGAATCAGAAGCTAGCTTTTCGAAGCTTTCATCTGGTACAAGAATCACTAAGGCGGCAGACGACGCAGCTGGGCTCGCGATCTCGGAGAAATTGAAAGCCGAAATCCGCTCTACTCAGCAGGCAACTCGAAACGCTAATGATGGTATCTCGATGATCCAGGTTGCAGAGGGTGGACTCAACGAAACAAGTAATATCCTTACTCGTCTCCGCGAACTCGCAATGCAATCAGCATCTGATACTGTCGGTGATACTGAACGAGGAATGTCAAATCTTGAGTATCAACAGCTGAAGTCAGAAATGCAGCGTATTTCGAAAGTGACTGAGTTTAACGGCAAGAAACTTCTCGATGGTACAGCTGAGAAATATGACTATCAGGTTGGTTCAGGAAATGATGACTTTGAAGACCGTATTTCATTCGATGGTTCTGCGCTCAACGCAAGCCTTGAATCAATCGGTATTGAAGGTGCAGATGTTTCTTCGAAAGAAGGAGCACAGGATTCTCTCGCTGCACTCGACGGTGCGATTGAGAAAGTTTCAGGTCAGCGTGCGGTTCTTGGTGCAACTCAGAACCGACTCACTTCTACAGTGACAAACCTCCAGGTTTTCTCTGAGAACATGAGTGCAGCTAACAGCCGTATCCGCGATGTGGATTATGCTGAAGAAACTGCTAAGCAGGCCCGTAACCAGATCATCACTGCTGCAGGTACTTCGGTACTCGCTCAGGCGAATGCAAGCGGTCAGCAAGCGCTTAAACTGATTGGCTAATTGTTCAAAGTTCTGAAATGACTACTGCCCCTCCGGAAACGGAGGGGCTTTTATATTTACGCGCTATAACTTATTTGCTAATTTCCACACTCTTATGACCACTGAAAGACCCGCTAAAAAAATGGAAGATAACTTCTGTTATCAGAAAGATTTTAAGTACAGCCACAAGAATCCTTATCACGACAAGCTCGAGGTTTTCGATTCCTTCGTCTTAAGAGATGAAGCGGCTGAATCCAATGTCGGCAAATGGCACGAGCTTTTTGGCAACAAAGCTCCGCTCGAAGTGGAAATCGGGTCTGGATATGGCGAGTTCATGCTCGACTACTGCCAGAAGAACCCAAACATCAACTTTATCGGCCTTGATCACCGCTTTAAGCGCAGTTTTGCGCTGGCGCAGAAGCTAAATAAGCTCGAACATAAAAACTTCCGTTACCTTCGTGCCCGCGGCGAGCGCATGGGCTATATGTTTGATGAAAGTGAAGTTCAGTCAGTCTTTTATTTTTTTCCGGACCCGTGGCCTAAAAAAAGACACAATAAGAAGCGTCTCTTCCAAAAACCATTCCTGGATGACTGCCACAAGGTTTTAAGGCCTGGTGGGACGCTTTTTATAAAAACCGATCACGATGAATACTTTGATTGGATGCTCAAAGAACTCAAAGACGAAAAAAGATTTGAGATCCTGCTGCAATCCCGTGACCTTCGCTCAGAATTCCCGGATCATTTCCTCTCGCAATTCACGACGAAATTTGAAAAGATATTCCTGAGTCAGGGTACTCTCATCAAATCTATCGTTCTGAAAAATTTGAAGGCTTAAATTGGCAAATAGTGAACTCAAAGATCGCATCAAGGAATCACCGATTTCTCTGGTGATCGGCAACTATATGCCGCTCAAACGAAGCGGCTCTGGTCTCGTTGGTCTTTGTCCTTTCCATCCCGACTCCAAACCCAGCATGACCGTCACCGATTCGAAGGGCCTCTTCAAGTGCTTCGCCTGCGGCGCCGGTGGCGATCACATTAAGTTCGTGATGGATTACAAGAAACTCGATTTCATCGAAGCACTGAAAGAGTGCGCGCAGATTCTTGGTCTTCACTTTGAAGAGCTTCAGAAGCAACTAAAAAAAGATCCCAAGGTTGAGATGGCAATCAGAGTTCTGAATGCTTCTCTGCGGATCTATGAAAAAGTGGCAACGGCCAAACCAAAAGAGTTCACCGACTTCCTCGAGAAAAGAAAACTTTCTCAGGAGTCAGTCGATAAATGGCATCTTTGCTACGCTCCTGGAAACAATGTTCTCTATCATTATCTCGACAGCATTCAGGGAGCTGATGGAGATTTCGCCAGAAAGACTGCCATGGAAATTGGAATTGTCCGGCACAATGAAGATCGTAATAGCTTTTATGATTTCTTCCGCGACCGCGTGATGTTTCCCATCCATGATCATAGTGGACAGATTCGCGGATACACCGGAAGAGCGATTCACGACGATCAGAAGCAAAAATATTTCAATTCTAGTGAGTCCTTCGCCTTTGATAAGAAATCCATTCTTTTTGGATTTTATCAATCTAAGACTTCCATCAGAAATAACGATCGCGCAATTCTGGTTGAAGGAAATATGGATGTGATCATGATGCATCAGTATGGTTTCACCGAAACCATCGCAACCATGGGTACAACACTTTCTGATCAATCTGTTCGCCAGCTTACTAACATGACGAAGAATATTTACTTCGGCATGGATAATGATCTCGCCGGTAAGAAGGCCATGCAGAAATACAATGCTGACTTCCTTGCCGTCGGCGTTCTTCCAAAACTCCTCTCTTTTGCGCCTGCCAAGGACCCCGATGAGTTTCTCCTCGCTGAGGGCCGTCTCGCCCTTATGGAGCGAATTGAGAAGGCTCCGATCCTGCTCGATACCCTCATCTCAGAAGTTATTCCGGAAAAAATTCCGGAGAACACAGAACTTAAGTTAAATGCTCTGCAGCGCGTATTCGGATTGGTATCGCCTTTGAAGGAGCACCTGTCTGCCACGGAAAGAATCGTCGATGCGGCCAAAACTTTGGGTCTCAGATCTGATTCTGGAACTATTTTAGATGATTACAAAACTTTCTTAAGTCGCCAGAAAGAGAAAGTTTACGCTCCTAAAGTTGCAGCTCCGGCAGTTGAAGAGAAAGAAATTCAGCTGGAAAACGAAGATGAGGCCCGAAATTTGCAGGCCCTGAAGAAGAGTCAAGAGCCGGTGCCGTTAACCAAGAGTGAGAGGCTCTTTCTTCGGGAAATTCTCTGTCATCCCGAGTTCTTGACGCATCTGAATGAGAATGAAATTCTTGCCTTCATTGGGCAGAATGAGGTAAAAAAACTAGTTCAATGGCTCGTTAAAATTTATCGGGAGATCGATGATTCTGAATATGTAGCAATCGTCCGGGATCATATCCTGTACTCAGACTACTCAAAGGAAATCGTTGATGTCGGCACAGATGCACTTTCCAGTCATGGAAATCGTCTGAACGAGAAAGTTGTTGAGCGCCTCTTGAAAGATTACAAGAAGGCTTTGCAACTCGACCTATTGAAAACGAAACGGAAGATTTTAGTTGAACAACAAAAAACTGAACCGTCTCAAACAGAAATAGATTTAATCCTCGGTGAGATCTCCAAAATCGATAAGGAGATTCTTGTTCTGAAGGATTCGCCCTAAGGGAGATACTATGTCAGTCGTTGTTGCCTTTTTAAATTCACGCGAATTCTCCCGTCTGGTTATGAAAGGGAAAGATCAACAGTTTCTTTCTCCTGAAGAAATCAACGATGCAATTCCTGCGAATATCGTAGATCCCGCTTCGATCGATGAAATCATGGATAAGATCGATGAGGCCCGCATTCAGGTGAAGTCACCTGAACTCGAAGAAGAAGAAGAGAAGGCCAGCACTGAAGTTGCTGAAGATCCTATGTCTCACGATGAGGAAGCAGAGCTTCGCCAATCTACATCTGATCCGGTAAAGCTTTACCTCAAGAAAATGGGTTCAGTTGCCCTCCTCACTCGTGAAGGCGAAGTAAAAATCGCTAAAGAGATCGAGGAAGGTGAAAAAGAAATCGTTACTTCATGTTTGAAGTCAAAACATGCTCTTGAAGAAATCCTCAAACTCAAAAACAAAATCGTTCAGGCCGAAGAGCAGAACGAATATGTGAAAGACCTCGTTCGCGGTCTCGATGATGAATCTCCTG
This sequence comes from Bacteriovoracaceae bacterium, assembly GCA_046595005.1. Classification (GTDB taxonomy): domain Bacteria; phylum Bdellovibrionota; class Bacteriovoracia; order Bacteriovoracales; family Bacteriovoracaceae; genus Peredibacter. The sequence continues at coordinate 26,999 of JBKJPL010000060.1, forward strand.
AAAAAGATATTCATGAAACTCGCGAAAGAATCTACGCTGTTGTTGAGCACGTGAGAGATCTTCTTGCTAAGATCGTGAATGAAGACGGAACACTGAAGAAGATGGAAGACGTTGAGCAAACTCTCATGAACAAAGTGAGTAGCGAGCTCGTTGACCTTACCTTCAACCGTAAGATCATTAACTCTTTCACTGAACCGGTGAAATCTTACTATCTCCAGTTCCGCGAGCTCTATGAGCAGCAGGAACGTATCTACAAATTCCTCGAAGTCACTGATGATGTTACTTACAAAGTCATGTATGACCGCCTGATGGAAGATGATGCTTACAAGCGCGAGCTTGCACGTAACCTCTTCACAACAGACGCGAAGATCGAGCAGATGATTCGTACGCAGGAAGATATCCTCCGCAAGCTTCGTCGTCTCGCGATCGATGCTGGTATGGCCTTCGAAGATATTTATTCGGTTTATAACATCATCGTAACTGGTGAGGAAAAAGCCGATAAAGCTAAGTCTCAACTTGTTGAGGCCAACCTTCGTCTCGTTGTATCTATCTCTAAGAAATATACTAACCGCGGTCTCCAGTTCCTCGATCTCATCCAGGAAGGAAACATCGGTCTTATGAAAGCGGTTGATAAGTTCGAGTATCGTCGTGGATATAAGTTCTCGACATACGCGACATGGTGGATTCGTCAGGCGATCACACGTGCTATCGCGGATCAGGGTCGTACGATCCGTATTCCGGTTCACATGATCGAGACAATCAACAAGCTCGCTCGTACTTCACGTCAGCTCATCCAGGAACTTGGTCGCGAACCAACTCCTGAAGAGATTGCCGAGAAGATGGAACTCTCAGTAGATAAAGTGAAGAAAGTGTTCAAGATCTCCAAAGAGCCTATCTCTCTTGAAACTCCAATCGGAGAAGAAGAAGATTCGTCACTTGGTGACTTCATTGAAGATAAGAAGATCATTTCTCCAGCTGATGCTGTAATGAGTGTGACTCTTTCTGAACAGACACGTTCTGTTCTTTCAACACTCACTCCAAGAGAAGAAAAAGTTCTTCGTATGCGTTTCGGTATCGGTGAAAAATCAGATCACACTCTTGAAGAGGTTGGTCAGGATTTCTTCGTTACTCGTGAGCGTATCCGTCAGATCGAGGCGAAAGCTCTTCGTAAGCTTCGTCATCCATCTCGTGCGAAACTTCTCAAGTCGTACCTTGATAACTAAGATTCTCATTCTTTTAAAGGCCACTTCGGTGGCCTTTTTTATTTCTGCCTCAATTGCAGGCGAAGTTGCTATTACAATTGATGATTTTCAACTTCGTACCGGACCAATGCTTAATCGCACGGAGCGAGATGAGCAAGTGCTCGCTGCTTTAAAAAAGCATAATGTTCA
>JBKJPL010000064.1:0-64964 GCA_046595005.1 Bacteriovoracaceae bacterium
CCCATCGAAGTCGTTCCTAGTCTTAAGTATTTAAGATTAGGGTACACAACTAGGAACAGTAGGACATAATCGCCCAGAAATTAGAGTAGGACACAATCGTCTAGAAACTAGACACCCCTTTCCTTTTTTACATCCATCCCACCTCTATTTCGCCATTCAGATAAGATCTCTGCAAAAGAGGTACTTATGAAATTTATTCTTCTTCTTTCTCTTCTGTTTTCTACTTTTACGGCATTTGCGAAAGCTGATCCCAAGTATTGCGGCAAGGTTAACACCTGCCACAAGGGTTACATCCCTGTATTCAAGGCCGGCACTTATTATGCTCGTGCTACGGGTGCAAACTGCCAGCAAGCTGAACTCCGCGCTCAGGAATTATTCTTAAGAGAGTTCGGAAATATGGATTGTGGTCTAATCAGCGGTCCATTTCTGGATGGATGGGAATGTAGCAGAAGCGATACTGGTCGCGCAGTTGCATGGGTAAAATGTAATCCTGATTCTGAAGTCCGCTCACGCCCGCGCGCACGTTGTGCAATCATCGGCGGAGTCATGGTCTGTAACTAAAAGAAAAATACAGTTCTAACTAAAAAAGGCTCCCTACGGAGCCTTTTTTTATTATTTGAGTTTGCAATTAATTGGTTGAGGGGGAAGGACCATCGGTCGAGGAAGAGAATATCGCTGGCACATTGGATCCTGATTCATCTGGAACTCAGGAATTATCTGGAGTGTGCTCTCATGATGGATGGTGAATTGATTGGTCTTTCTCTTGTAATAACAACCAATCCTTTGCCAGTCGTTATAGTCTGAACTTGCAGCGCGTATAGAAATGGGACCACCGTCCATTGCGCGCATAACACTAACATTTGAATTGAGTTCTTGATAATAACCATCTTTACGTTGGAAAACAATTCCGGAATCAGCAGTCAATACCACCAGATATTCTCCATGTTCCTCAGAAGAACACTCGTAAACTTCAGCATGAGCATTCACGATCGTCATAATAAGAACAACAAGTGATAAAAGGATCACATTTTTCATCTTGAACTCCGGTTAAGTGAAAAGTTTGTGTGGGTTGTAGCAATCCTGCTTTGTAGTCCGCAACTAAACGTTAGATGAAGGGTGAAGATTTCAGGGCCAAATTGGGACCAGCGCTTATCTTTCGAAAAGTTCGGGCCTTTCCGGCATGAGAACCAAAGCCTTCTCACTCTTTAATTAGAGAAAGTGTTTTAAGTCCCTTTAATGTCGTCGTGCTGAAATTAGAGTTTTTATTCTGCAGATCTTTCCAGACAACTTTTCGATCAAACTTCATTTTTTTGAGGTCGTCTTCTTCAATCACAACCAGCTGATTGAGGATCTTGTATTTGGTAATGCCTGTTTTAAGCAAAACTGATTTTGCCGGGACCTTGCCGGTTAATTTTGGATACTGGGAAAGTTTTTTGTCAGTGGAGTTTATAATGAAAGTCGGAACTTCAAATTGTCCTGTTAGCCACTCTCCCGCTTCTTTCTCGTAAACCAGGAGCTTTCCTCTCTTCACAACATATGTCCTGAGCAGTGTCAGCGTATGTTCCTGCGCTTTCTTCTTTTCTCCCACTTCAACGGGATACTTAAGAGGCTCGCCCGAATCATAACCAGCACATCCCTTTTTGAGAGGACAAAGTTCACAGCTGGCCTTTCTTGCCTGACAGAATGTTCTTCCGAGATCCATCAGCGCTTCATTAAGAGCTCGCCATGAATATTTGCCTTCGAAGATCTTTTTATCAATGAAGAGCTGACCAATTTCTTTCTGAAGCTTTGGTCCCTTGGGAGTTTTTATCCCATAGAGACGTGCGATAACTCTTTCAAGATTCGCATCAACTGCAAGAGCTCTTTTATCCATTCCGATTGCTACGATTGCGTTTGAAGTATACGGGCCGATCCCGGATATTTTCTGAAGATGATCCAAGTCATGAGGAAACTCTCCACCATGATCACGAGCAATGGCCTCTGCAATTTTCTTCAGGCTTCTGGCGCGACGATAATAACCCAACCCTTTCCATGCAATTAAAAGTTCGCTTTCAGAAGCACGGGCCAGCGATTTCAGATCGGGAAAAGTCGTAAGAAATCTTTCATAATGATTTTTGACCGTTCCAACAGTGGTCTGTTGAAGCATGATTTCAGACACTAGTGTGCGGTAAAGAGAACGATTACTCCGCCAGGGAAGCTCAGAGAATTCCTCTCTGGACCAGGAAAGAAGACTTTTAAAATCCATGTCGGGATTGTGCAATTATCGGCAGGTTTTTTCAAGCTCGTCGGCGAGTTTCAATAAATCAGAAGCCTTCAGAGGATCTTTATCCCCGCGAAACTTCCCATGCTTACTTTCAATAAAATCGGAAAAATCTTTATGAAACTCATAGATATCAGTAATGATCACAAGCTTTTTAGCATCCGAGCGTTCGATCCAGTCCATCAGTTTCTTATAATCATTAAGACCCTGATTATTACAGAGGGAATCCATCGTCCCGGCCTGCTTGATAGAAGTATCAAACATCATGACATTAACTTTCTGATTGAATCCACAAGTTTCATCCAGGCGCTTCACCAGAGATTTCCGGTAGCAACCACCACTGGAGTCGATGAAATCAAATTCTTTTACTGAAGAACTGGTGTCGATCCAGAGATCAAGCTTAGGCGCGACTTTTGATTCTTTTCGCGCTTTTCCGCAAAACATATCGAAATAATTCTTAGGATCACAATCAATGAGTTCGCGATCAATAGATTTCGCTGCAGGAATCGAAGGAGCTGTTTTCTTCTCTATTCTAGCCTCTTCGTCTTTTACTTCAGCATCAGCATCATCGCGCTTGTAGAGACCATACTGGGGATCAAAACAAAAATCACCCATCTCCTGGCACTCGAGCTCTGCCGTTTTTTTCTGATAAACATATTGAGGACGATCGAGAAGTTTCTGGACCTCAGTTACTTTCGCATTGGAAAGAAACCACACCTCGATTGAACCTGGTGCGGCCATGACTGCAAATGAAAACGATAGTGCGATCAAAAAACCGATCATCTAAAATTCCACATTCCGTGAACGGAAGTAACGGAAGATTGCGTCTCCCAGGTCGACAATCAAATCTCTGTCAGCGACATCGAGATTCAAGAAGTCTGTGAGATAAGCTTTCTGCCGGGGAGAAAGTGTTTCCAGCTTCTCCCTGATTGTGATTTCAGTTTTCTGTCCGCCACCGAGAATATTCTCGCCGAACGAAACATTCTGTTTTTTTCCACCTACATTGATCGTTGCCTGCGTTCTCTGCTTAGCATCCGTTCCTTTATAGGAGTCATCACCTTGAAGCTGATCGGAGGAACTCTGCTCTTTATAAAATTGAACAAGACGTTTAAAGGCTTCAGTGGAGTCTTCTTCCACTCCGTCGATGATTTCATGCAAAGGGATATTTAATGCCGCAATGATTTTTGCAACTAGTTGCTCATCGATACGAGTTGTTTGCAGATTGATAAATCTGCTCATCGTTGAAATTCCCACGTTGGTCACTTCAGCGAGATCTTTCTGTGACAAATTCCCGCGTAGTTGCATGTACTTGCGAACTACTCCAAGGAAGGTACCTAGAAACTCTGGATTAAAGTGGATCATGTTCCACCCCCTTGAATTCCTTGTCGGAATGCAAAATAGTTTCTTTATGCAATTCTTTTCCTTGACGCAAATTGTCAAATGACATACAATTTCAGTCAGGAAAGGGACATAGGGTCCCGCAAGTCGGAGGAAGCCATGATCACCCAAACATTTGAAAAGACTCAAATCGTGTCCTCGGAGAGCTATCAGATGATCAAGGATGAACACCTAGCTTTCCTCGTCGTCGCCCACCAACTCCTGGCCGGCTCACGCGTTTCTCTGAGCACCTACCGGCAAGTGGTCTTCTCCGACTGCACTTTCTATGCTACGCAGTTTCAAGGTGTTACGTTCGAAAACTGTGTCTTTGAGAATTGCAACTTTGAATTCAGTCACTTGCGTAAGTGCAAGTTTAAGAATTGCAGCTTCAATAACTGCAAGTGGGTTGCAGCCTCGGTTTACTCGACCAGTTTTGAGGATTGTGTTCTTGAGGCTGGAATTGAGTCGCTCACTTATGGCAACTGTAACCAGGTCATCTATAAGTCTGAATCACACACAACAGATATCTATATTGAGCAGTTGTTATCAGCTTAATCAGTAACAAAGGATCGCAATTGAATATCGGATTTTACGCCTTCACGATTTGTTTGAATATTTTCGGAATGGTTGCCCTCATACACGCTTATGGCGGCTAACCAGGATTTATGGTCAGGAAGCGCGCAAGCGCGATGACCGGTATGTCGGTGAGAGGCAGCAGCCGAAGCCGACCATGTTCCCAGTTCCCCCCTACCCCAGACAGGGCCCTGATCAGAAATGATCGGGGCTTTGTTTATTCAGGAGATCAACCTTTGATGACTTTGGTCTTCGGCGGAATATTGAAGATGAAATGAGAATCAGGAAAGTTGATACCTTCCTTGAGATCGATAAAGCGCAGCTGCTTCAGTTTTCCATTCGTGTCTTTCAGGTCAATCGACTGAATATCCTTCAGACCTGCTACATCCTTAAATACCTTTGTTCCATGAAGAGTCACTTCCTGAAGGCTGAACTCTTTCTGACCTTCCTTATTGAAAGTGAGAATGAGATTCTGTCCGACTTCTTTGGAACTGAAATACTTAGATGTAGTGATGCCATCACGAAGAGAATCAAGAAGCTTTATTACTGGATGAGAAGAGCTCTTAAAGATCGTAACCTGCGCCTGCTCCGTCGGAACGAATGGCGGTTCAAACATCCAGGTCGTCTTCTTATTCGTTACCAGCGTCTTATTAGGATCTGACTTCACGATAATCCGGACATTGCTGGGATACTTATAATCAATACTGCCGAATTCTTTCTTGTTTGAGCCGGTGGCCGACTGCCATGAGTTCTCATACTGAGCGCTGAAAGAAGCGGGCAGAATGCTCTTTGCCGAGACAAGAATTGGTAAAAGAATGAGAAGGAGAAATTGCATAAAGATCCTTGAGAAGAAAAGGGGAAAGCGTCCTCATCCTGGAGTCTACTTATCCCCTATCCACAAACCACTAATGGAGTTGCACCGAAACGGCTTTAGAGACGCCGGGCTCCTGCATGGTCACACCGTAAAGAGTGTCATTAAGTTCCATCGTTTTCTTATTGTGAGTGATCAGGATGAACTGAGACTCAGAACTCATCTCGCGAAGGAGCTCGTTAAAGCGTCCGACGTTCGCATCATCAAGTGGAGCATCAACCTCATCCAGAAGACAGAATGGAGATGGCTTCACTAGGAAGATTGAGAAGATGAGAGATACAGCAGTCATAGCTTTCTCACCACCCGACATAAGGGTGATAGACTGCATTTTCTTCCCAGGAGGTTTAGCGATAATGTCGACACCGCAATCGATAGAATCGAGATCACCGGTAACTTCGAGTTTCGCTTCACCACCACCAAATATGATCGGGAAGACTTTCGAGAAGCGCTCGTTCACTTCTGTGAACGCTTCCTTGAATCTTTCCTTCGACTTCTCATCGATGTGCTGAATAGCAGTCTGGAGATCGAGGAGTGACTTCTTCAGCTCTTCTTCCTGAGTCTTCAGGAAGTCATGACGAAGTTTCTGGCGATCGTAGTCTTCAATAGCGGCCCAGTTAATTTCACCGAGACGATTGAATTCAGTTTTATAATCTTTGAATTTTTCTTTAGCTTCCTTGATCTGACCCGGAAAGCGCTTCTCAAACTCATAGTCCAGAGCTTCGAGAGTCTTGTGACCTTCTTCAGTCTCCATGAGGTACATCGCAGAGATGTCCTGGAGTTCAGTTACTTTATCGGAAGTAATTTCAAGGTGCTTCATCATCGTAGCTCGAAGATCGATCTTGTAGCGCTCGAAGATATCTTTAACAAGAAGTTGTTCTTCTTCAATGATCTGTTTAGCTCTCAGTTCGAGTTCAACATTCTCTTTCTCGATCTTATTAAGACGGGACGTGATTTCTTTTAATTCAGATTCCTTCTCCTGCATGGAGAGCATGATCTGGGCGATCTGATCTTTCATGAGATTGAGATATGACTCTTTATCAGAAAGAACATCGGCCATTTCGCGGTTCGAAACTTCAGTTGTCTCAACTTCGGTCTGAGCATTTTCAATCTCAGTCTGGTAAGTCTCAAGAAGCTCCATATTGGATTGTTGCTTCTCACGGTAGCGATCAATCTGAGAATTCACGTCTTCAATCTGTGACTTAAGTGATGAAAGCTGTGACTGGTAAGACTGCGCCTTCACTTGAAGACTCAGCATCTCATCGCGCTCATTCTCAAAGCTGATCTTGATTTCTGAATAACGAGATTCAAGATCCTCAACCGTTGAAGCAAGCTCTTTAACAGCTGCTTCCAGGTCTTCTTTCTGATTGATTACTTTTTCATCAGCTTCAATGAGTGAAAGGCGAAGACCTGAAGTTTCAGTCTTACGGCTCTGAAGAATAGTGAGACGCTGAGAATTTGAAGACTGGTTGGCCTCTTTGGATTCAAGTGCGGCTTTGGTAGCAGCATGAATCGTATTTATCTCATTAAATTCTGCTGAGATCTTCTCGAGTTCCGTTTTCTTTTCAGAGAGAGATGTCTCTGTCTGCATGATTGTCGTTTCAAGAATCGCCAGTTCAGCTTGTCTGGCATCGAAAGTCACTCCCATCTCCTGGATGAGGTTGTTTCTCTGAACAATACCATCCTGGGCAGAAGCTTCGTCTTTTCTCACACCATAGACGACCGAATTACCGATCTTCTTTATGAGAACACTTCCATCCCTGGAAACGAGACCTTTAAACTGGATATCAGGATTGATTCTTGAAGCCAGGTCCGTGGTGAGGTTCTCAACAATGAAGAAACCATTCAGAATTTTCTGAAGTTTTGCTTCATATTCAGGATTATTGATTCTTACGATTTCAGAGAGCGCCTTCATGCCTTCGCAGCCCTGAGTTTCCAGGCGACCGATAGATTCAATCGAAATATTTGAATCAGTCGGCCACATGAGATCAACGGTAGCGTCGAAATCTACGGTCAGTGCTCCAAATGTGTCTTTGCTGGTGGTAGCAAGAACCGCATCGAGAGACTCTCCGATCAGGCGTTCAATGGCGACAGCATACACAGGATCACATTCGATAAGCTTACCGAGAATCTCGAGAGTTCCATCACCAACATTTGTCACGAGCTTCATCGCACCAGCGCGGCGACCTTCAGCTGAGTTATTGATCTCAATGAGTGAGCTACGCTTGCTCTCAAGCTGGATAACTTCGCGTGAAAGTTCACGGAAGTTCTGATCCTGGGCCTTGAGCTCAGCCGTGAGCTTCTCAACATCTTCCTTGAGTGAAGGCAACAGGGTTAAAAGTTCTTCAACTTTTGCCTGAGATGATTTTACTTTTGAACGATCGCGCATGAGATCGTCTGTGAAATTAGAAGTGCTCTTTTCAAGAGTTTCAATTTCAAGCGTGAGATCCTGGAGGAGTCTTGAGTACTCTTCAAGTTTTGAAGAGTTCTTGAAAGCTTCGTTATCCAGGGTCAGGAATTTATCTTTAGAAGCCGAGAGCTCGCGGCGCTTTTCACTCAGCTCTTCATCGAGATCAGACATCTGACCTTTAAGCAGTTCAACTTTCTCTTCCAGAGCAGAGAAATCCATCTGCTCATAGTTATTGGATTCAAGTTCAGTCAGCTGAGACGTTAAAATCTCAAGGCGCTCTGAACGTTTCTCAATATCAATCGAGAGCTCTTCGTTTTCACGGGTCGCTCTATCAATGTGTTTTTCTTTATCAACAAGAGACTTCTTGAGGTGCTTAACTTTCTCTTCAGAAGCTGCGAGCTCTCTTGAATGCTCATTGTAATCATCCTGAGCGACATCGATCTTTTCCATCATGTCGGTCTTCTGGATCTTCTCGTCTTCCAGAAGGAGATCGATCTGAGCCTTACGCAGAGTCAGATTCTCGTGCTCAGTAGCGCGGCTTTCGAGAAGCGCGTGAGCGTTTACGAAATCCTGGAGATATTCATGCTCACGATGAGATTCAACGATGAGCTCGTATTTCTTGATGCGTTCGCGAAGTGTTTTCGCTTTCTCAGCTTTTTCTGCCTGCAGTTCAAGCTTCTTTAAGTTCTTGTAGATTTCATTCTGAAGATCTTCAAGGCGAGTGAGATTCAGCTGAGTCTGTTCGATTTTCTTCAGAGACTCACGCTTACGAAGCTTGAACTTCGTAATACCCGCAACTTCTTCAATCATCACTCTGCGCTCTTCAGGCTTGGCCTGAACGAGTTTATTAATTTCTCCCTGAGCGATAATTGAGTAAGACTTCGCCCCTGCTCCTGTATCCATGAAAACTTCGTGGATATCTTTAAGGCGAGCTGGCTCGTTATTGATTCTGTATTCTGTTTCGCCATTACGGTAAAGCTTACGTGTGAGCTGGATCTCAGTCGGCTTTGCTACTGTTCCGCCGATATGAATGTGCTTACCGTTTACGTTATCGAGAACAAGAGTCACTTCAGCGAATGATGCCGGTTGGTACTTGCTTGATCCTGCGAAAATAAGATCCTTCATGGAAGTTCCACGAAGGTGCTTAGCGGATTGCTCGCCCATGACCCAGAAAAGAGCATCTACGATATTGGATTTTCCGCAGCCATTAGGGCCCACGATACCTGTAATACCATCGTCGAAATGAATGACTGTCTTGTCTTTAAAGGATTTGAATCCCTGAATGATGAGCCTATTAAGCTTCATTAAGTCGCCTCTCGAAAAGTGTTTGTGTCATCATTAAACCAAGGGGGACATCAGCATCCGTGCTTCCGCTCTACTCAGATAATTCTAATGATGAAAACATCTTCCCAAGAATGGAAATGGCCTGTCTATAGATTTCGGCCTTACTTTCCCTCACAGAGGAGTCAATGACTCAACGCCAGATTTAGAGGGAGAAATGGAATTTATCGAGAGGAACGGCGAAGTTCGGAATAAACCTCGTGAGTGATTTCCCGGAGAAGCTCAGAATCGCTGTCTCCGAATCGCATGAGAGGGCAAGCTCGCTCTGGAGTGAGCTGAAGAAAACGAACATAAGAATGAGGACTGCGGACAAAAGATCCAGTGACAGTAGCAGCTTCAGCTCTCGAAGGAGTGAAGATATACATAAACACATTTACTCTCTGGAGAAGTATAAGCACCACAGTTCTGGCGACTGTTGATCCAGCAGAAATAGCGTCCTGACGACGATATTTTTTATCGAGCCAGTCAGCATGAGGTATCACGCGATCAACTGACTGAGAGTCAATTGCTCTCATTGTTCTCTGAATATAGCGGAACTCATTACAGGCAGGATCAGTTCTTTGGGCAAAAACTGAACTCGAAAGAATGATACTGACCAATACAGGAAGGATTTTCATCCTGAAAGAATATGCGGGGAATGGTTACGATTGTTTAGACCCTGACAAAATTACAGGGGTGGCCCCCACGGGGTGTCTAAAAAATTGGCACTGACCTTGCTCTTATATCCTGAACCAAAGGAGTCCCGTATGTTCCCAACATTTTTCAAGCACAAAGCAAAAGAAGTTCTCAGCTTTCTCCATATCATGAAGGGTAAAGTCACTGGAAATGATGAGGTCCGTAAGCAGGGAGTGGATGAGGCCCTGAGAGCAATGGACAAGGAAAGAGAAGTTTATCTGCGTGAGAAAAGAGAGGCAGAAAGGAACATTGATTCGGATGTTTCGGGACGAAAAAATTCAGATAATAGTAGTCGTGATTCAGGCCAGGATATATCGGCCATTTAGTTGGTTATCTAACAAAGAGCTTTCTAATTTTTCGAAAACCGGTGCGGAGGGCGCGTTCTTCTTCCGCCCGGATGTTCTCACGATCATTGGGTAACAAGTCTCCCAGAACAAAAAAGTCATCACGATTTACGACAAATGTCCCAGCTTCGTAATACTCTCCGGGAAATTCAGCATCCGGTTTTTCGTAGAGGACTCTGCCTTTAGAGAATAGAGTTCCCATATTTTCATCTGACTTGAAATACGTGAGAAGCCAGTAGCCGCGATAATAATTTCCGCAATCGTCTTCATATGTATCAGACATCACCACCATATTTGCAGTTGCTCCTCTCAGACAATAACGTCCGGTCGGATTTCTGGTCAGGCACGCGTAGGAATCAGGTGAAAGCATTCCGTGATCGTACATGGAGAAAACTGCGTGAATATAATCTTTTGTCGATTGAAACGGATGGGTGGGATAGAGATTCTTCGTTTCACATGTCAGAGGCTTTTCCGAAATTTGTGAAGGTGTAAGAGGCTTATTGATTACAAAATCATCATTCAATCGCCATGGACCAAGTGCCTTGGGATCCGGGAAAAAATTTTGCATCCCCACGGGTTCCACAATTTTTTTCAGAACATATTCCTGCCATCCAGGTTTTTCAACGGGCGATGATGGAAACCTGAGAGGTGTCCGGCTGGTGCAAGAAAGAATAATTCCCAGAAAAATGAAGTGTTTAAGCATAAAGTGTTACTTAAGCTTTTCGGTCACTTAGAGATATTTCTTGAGCCCAAAGCTCCCCAAGCCGATACAACTTCTATGAATAGATTCTATCTTTCGATACTCCTGCTTTCACTGCAGTCGTGCGCTAACTTGTACAAGGAAATCTCATACGTAACTGATGTTCACGAGAAGAAAGACTTGAAAGGAATGTGCGGAGATAAGAAAACCCAGAATCAGTTTTCACTTCAAACGAGAAAGGGTGAAGTGACTGTTGCTATGCCCGTTTTTTACAACTACTGGTGGACGGGTCCGATTGTTCTTCCTCTCATTCCCATTACTCCAGAAAGAAATGATCCCTCATTTATCAAAGTTTCAGTTTCTGCACCAGAAGACAGACTTGAGAACGAAGAGCTCATGAAATCAGAAATCCGGATCAAGGGTGTTATTGAACCCATAAAACCGCTTACTGTAATCGTTACTAAAAAAGAAAATATTGAAGAGTTCATTATCCAGTTTGATCATCCGAGTCTCGTGGACATCAAAAACTTCACACTCGTCTTGCCGGAAGAACTTACGAAAGAAGTACTGAAGTTTGAAAGGGCGTCGGACGTGAACTACGTTCCGATCGTTCCCGTAGTTACCGAAAAGTGCGTGACGGAGTGAGTTCAGGCAAAAAAAAAGCCACCTGAAGGTGGCTAATTTCATTCTTATTAAATGGTCGGGGTGATAGGATTCGAACCTACGACCACCTGCTCCCAAAGCAGATACGCTACCAGGCTGCGCTACACCCCGACTATTAGTGAGACCCATATTTTTAAGGCTTTCGCGGGATTTTGTCCATGATTTCTTGGCCCAAAGACGGGGATAAATCTTAAACCGGGCGATCGACTGGATGTTCGAAGAACGCCAGAGCAGATCGTGACGCTTTTGCTCTATGCGAAAATTCGTTTTTCCATTCGGGAAGCTCGGCCAGAGATAATCCATCATTCTCTTTTCGTTCCGGAATATAGATCGGGTCGTAACCAAATCCGTGACTGCCTTTCAATGATTCACCAATAACTCCGTGAACCCGGCCTTCAAAGAAATAATACTCATCACTCGAAACATAAAAACAAAGAACGCATATGAAGTAAGCATTCCGGGTAGCTGGATTTTTTTCCTGGTAGAGATCCAGAAGCCGGGAGCATTTATCAGAATATTTTTCAAGATCAGGGGCAAAGCGCGCACTTTTTAATCCCAGAATTTCCGGAAAGGCTTCAAGGACTAATCCAGAATCATCTGCGAGTGTGGGAACTTTATAAGCATCAAAATAAGCTTTTGCCTTTATCAGAGCGTTCTCAGTAAATGTAGCTCCCGTCTCATCAACTTCCAGTGTGCCCGGAGCTGCATTCACAACAATTTTTCCTTCGAAGAGTTCTTTAAACTCATCGGCCTTATGTGAATTTCCGGATGCGAGAAGAAACTTTTTCAAGAGAGTTTTTCCAGAACTGCACGCTGCTCTTTCATCACTACGACGAGAGATTTTTGGGCACAAGTAAGTAGGGCCTGAAGCTCTTCCATTGAAAATGGAGCGCCTTCAGCGGTTCCCTGCACTTCCACAAATTTTCCTCCTGAAGTCATGACAATATTCATGTCAGTTCCGCATGAAGAATCTTCCTCGTAGTTAAGATCAGCTATGATCTCGCCTGCTTTGTTGATTCCGATAGAAATTGCAGCAAGCCCTTCACGAATTGGATTTTCTTTAAGAAGGCCATCTTTCATAAGTTTTTTCACGGCCATCTCAAGCGCAATATAGGCGCCTGAAATAGAAGTAGTTCTTGTCCCACCATCGGCCACAATCACATCACAATCGATCATGATCGTTCTTTCACCCATTTTGCTCATATCTACTACAGACCTGAGAGCGCGACCGATCAGACGCTGAATTTCCTGGGTTCTTCCTGAGGGACCTTTTCTCTCACGATCAACCCGAGTATGAGTTGAAGATGGAAGCATGGCATATTCAGCAGTGAGCCACCCCTGACCCTTACCTTTCAGAAAAGGGGGGACAGACTCCTGCACAGAAGCTGTGATATGAACTTTGGTATTTCCGAATTCCGCCATCACAGAGCCATGGGCATATGGATTAATGGATGGTGTGAATTTAATCTGGCGTGGAGTATCGCGTTTGATAAGAGACATGGAGTACCTCGGTGATTAGACAATTACATGTAGACGCTTGTGATTCTACACAAGATCTCCTTAAAGAACAAACCACGAGGGGAACTGACGTCACTCTGGTTAGCACCAATAAGCAGCTTTTTGGACGTGGGCGTGGATCTAATGTCTGGAAGGATATGCCAGGCACACTTTGTTTTTCTCTCATTATTGCTCCTCATAAAATACTCAGCTTCACTGCTCTTGAAATGTCTCTGCTGGTAGCAAGATTTTTTGAAATTGAAGGCTGCAAACTGGGACTCAAGTGGCCAAATGATTTGTGGAATGCACCCGGATTAAAGTGCGCAGGAATTCTTGTTCAAGGTTCTGGTTCTCAACTCTATGCTGGCATTGGAATTAATCTGCATTCGGATCAGGCAGAATTTGGCGGAGTCTTCCTGGATTCTATAGAGTTCGATAAAAAATCCTGGAGCAAGAAAATTGCTGAATATATCAATGCTCATCGATATACGAATTCTGAAGAGCTGAAGAAAGATTGGGAACTGCGTTGTTCTCATATGGGTAAGCAAGTGAGTATTACCGAGGGAAGCGAAGTAGCGATTGGAATTTTTGAGGGGCTTGGTCCAGAGGGAGAAGCAATTCTTCACACAGATCTGGGCAAAAAATCTTATTACAATGGAACTTTAAGACTTATTTCGTCTGGCCGATAATTTTTTCAGAGATTTTTGAGAGTTCCTGGCGGATTAGATTTTCTGCAAGATCAGGAATTACTTCCCATGAAACTTTTTCAACATTTTTTCTGAACATCTCATCCATGTACTCTTTCACGTACTGTTTCACGATAGCTTCCATTTCCGGACGAAGCTTCTGAATCAGATCATCTGTATCCTGAATCTGGAAAGATGTATGAGTTGGATCGAACTTTGGTTTAGCAAAAATATCAGATCCAGTATCATTCCATGTGATGGAATCTGAATCATCGGTAGGCTTGAAAAGCGAATCATCGAAATCATTACGTGAAGGCTGGAAGCCAGACTTCATTTCCTCAATCTTCGAAGACACCTGTTGTTTCAAGTCTTCAAATTCATCGGCATGCCAGAGGTCATCAGCAACTTCATCATGAATCTGAGCTTCAAGAGAACTGATATCAGTTTTCTCTTCAACGTAGTTTCCTTCGAGTTCAAACCCAACGTCGTCGGCTGGCTTGAGAGTTTCGAGTGGCACAAGTTGAGGCTTCTTAGAGGCCGGCTTATCTTCTTTGGGTTGGGCAATGGATTCAAGGGTCGGATAATCGAGATCATCATTTGCAGGAAACAACTGTGAAGCTGGCTGGAGTACTTCTGTTGTGACAGGAGCTTTCGCAGCAATCACCGGAGGAAGCTCAATTGATGTCTGCGAAGAATCGCCTCCAATAACTCCGGGAACACTCATGCCCCAGTCGTTAAGATCGCGATTCAATACATTAAGTGAATGAGGAGCTTTCACTTCAGGCTTAATACTCTCACCTGCTTGAACTAATGGATCACCTGCATGACTCATCTGCCACTGATCTTCTGGTGCTGGAGAAATCGTTTCTTTTTTTGAAGACTTCGCTTCAGGATATGGAATCTCACCATCGTCAAAAGTTTCAATCAGCTGGCGGCAGATCGCGATAAATTTATTTGAATCAAAGGGCTTCACGATCTTGTCGGAAGCTCCACACTTCTCCATGGCAGCATCATCAACAGTATCGAAGGTACCAAGAAGAAGAAGAATTTTTGTTGAAGGGAGAATGGATTTGATCTTTGAGCAAAGATCATATCCAGTGAAATTTTCCGAAAGATTAAAATCGAGGAAAACAATTTTAGGCTGAACGACAGTGAGTTTCTGAAAAAGTTCTGCTTCAGAAGAACATTCAGTGATGTCATATGGCTGGTTCGCCAATGTGATCTTGATGACTTTCTGAATGGTGATGCTGTCATCTGCCAACAAAACTTGATGATTCATACAAAAAGTATAATTGCCGCGGTGACTGAATGGGAACGAAAAAAACGTTAAAACTCGAGAATCATTGCTGTTTGATTATCCAGATTTCCGCGAGTGTTGGATAGTTTTAGTAAGCTATTCACCCTTTCCTGGGCATCGGGAGCGTTTTTATTCATCACATAGAGGAGCTCATCATCAGTCAGATGAGGGTAAATGCCATCGGTGAGAAAGAGAATCTTATCCCCTTCCATGAGACGAACTTCTCTCAAAGTCTGCCCAAGTTCAGGATACATTCCCAAAGCATTCATGGGAGAGCTCTTGAATTTCCAGGTGGTCTGATCCTGAGCTAGAGGTCGCCAAGTGTCTTCCATCATGACTTTGTTAAGGGCACCCTGGCGGAAATGATAAACATTACAATTACCCACACCCACCAGAACCAGTAAGCTCTCGGCCCTGACTGCGACAACAGCGCTAGCACCTGCTCTCTGATTCACCGGCTTGGGATAATTTTCTTTCAGGAGATTGAGGTGTGCATTCAGAACTGCGTTTGTAATAGCATTGCCTTCAAGAAGATTTCGCGGATTGTGATAAAGAGGCATTGTTGCGTTCGGATCCCGCGAAAGCTCTCCGTAAAAATATCGGATATCCTGTTTTAATTTATCAACAGCACGGTCACCAACTCCGGATCCACCGAAACCATCAAAGATCATGAAAAGCTCATGATCGAAATCAAAATCATATCCGTCTTCATTCACCTGAAGATACGGACCCTGATGTGTTTGAGCTGCATAGGCTTTAAGACGCATCCTTACTCCAGATAGTTCTTTAATTTTTCTGAGGCCTTCTTATAGTAATCGCTGTCACTCGGAGAAATCTGCTGAACTTCCTGGAACTTTTCCTTGGCATCATTAAAGAGACTCAGGGATTCAGCAATAATCGCTTCACGATAAATTCGCTTAGACCTTCCATCGAGAAGACTCTTGATCTCATCGACTTCATTCAATGCTTCAGCATTTGTTGGTTCGAGCTTCAATACTTCCTGGAATGATTCGTAGGCGGCCTTGAGGTCCTGGCCCTCTTTTAATGATCTGGCCTTACCAATAACCGGGCCAAGTTCTGAGGCAAGCTCGTTCTTGGCATCACTCATCATATCACTGGCCTCTTTCACCAGATCTTCGTCCATTCCCTGCTTTCTCAGGAAATCTTCGAGTTTAACAATCGACTTGTACCATTCTTTTTTCAGATAAAGCGTCTTACCTGGAGAGAGGGCATCCACCATTCTCTTT
The DNA here is from genome assembly GCA_046595005.1 of Bacteriovoracaceae bacterium. GTDB lineage: Bacteria > Bdellovibrionota > Bacteriovoracia > Bacteriovoracales > Bacteriovoracaceae > Peredibacter. The sequence continues at coordinate 15,939 of JBKJPL010000064.1, forward strand.
CTGGCAGCTTCCTTGGCAGCAAGCTCAAGTGCTTTTCTTTCTTCTTCTTTTTGCCAGGCCTCAAGCTCGAGCTTCAGCTGCTGAACTTCGATATTCTCAGGATCTTTTTCAGTAATCTGCGAGAAGTAACTTTCAGCAACCTGGACCTGTCTTTCTTTGACCGCATCCCTGGCCTTAGTCATCAACTCATCAATTACTTTTTTAAGCTTGATTCTTTCTTCTTCCTCACGTCTCTGCTTATCAAGCTCTGCCAGTTGTTTAATGGCTTCCTTGGTCTGCTTCAGATAAGTCGGAATATTCTTATAATCAGGGTCAATCGAATTTACTGTAACAAAATGGCCTTCAGCCTTTAAAAAATCGGCTAGCTCGAAGGCCGCAACACCAAGCTCGTATTCAGTATTTCGTTTCTGCTCAAGCTCTTTTGAGAGATTGAGTTTTGGTTTCAGATTTGTCTGTACCTGAGGAACTTTAGGCTTTTTCTGGGTCTGTTCTACATCAGGCGTTTCATCACCGAGAAGTACCCACAACACACAGACTGCGACAGCACCATAGAGAAGCTTTTTTCTTTGTTCAGGATTTTTCCAGATGCGCTTGATAATGGATTTTTCAACTGGAGCATTAGAATCAAACCCAGCTTCGGCTTCATTGGCATCAACCAATTCTTCTTCGATTTCCTCGGTCTCAATGATCTGTCCCTGCTCAACAGGCATGAGACGATCTCTTTCAGCATTTAAAAGATCTGACTTTACCTGAAGCGTGAAACTGGTACTCCCGATTACAAACTCATCACCCGGCATGAGTGCAGAACGGTTAATTCTTTCACCATTCAGGATAGTACCATTGGAAGAGTTAAGATCTTCCAGGAGCATGATGGTTCCGTTCTTTTTAATAACAGAGTGAACAGAAGAAACTTCCGGATCCTGAAGAATGATCTGACATTTTTTAGTATCACGGCCAACGAAGGTTTCTACTTCCGAAATGGCATAGCGATCATATGGTGCATGTTCACCAAATAGCACGAGCTCGTAGTTTACAAAATTCTGGTCAACCCGTGTGCGCTCATCCTGCTCAAGTGCTGCCATTCCGAATTCATCATCCTGGGCAACGACTTCTCCAGCGAAGTCTGAATCTTCAGCAGATGACTCTTGAGGATAATCATTATTTAATTCATCAGAGGGTGAAGCAGTTTCTTCAAACTGATTATCAATTGGTTGATCCGTGACTATATCGGTATCAAGGGATTCGAGTCCCAGGGAATTCTCGTTCCGGTATTCATCGACCGCTGCAGCTTTTATTGGCTTCGAAGATATATTTAGTGCTGCAGTGATAACGGGCTCTTCTACAACTGTATGTGCTGGACGGAATTCACGGGTTGAAGGAACTCCGGAAACTTTCCCCATTTCAGAAACGATGATGGAATAAATTCCGCATTTGATTTCATCGCCATTGTTCAATGGAAGATTCTGAGCTTCTTTTCCATTTACAGTGACAGTTCCGAGTTTAGAGTGTTTCTGGCAATACCATCCGTCCTGATCGCTTGCGATCACAAAGTGGTGACGTGAGATAAGAGGATCATCAATCCTCACATGGCAGTCTTCTGCCCTTCCCACATAAATTTCGTACCTTTCAGAAACGTCCGGTGTTTCCACCAGGACAGTTTCAATTGGTGCGTTGTTTTTTAAGACAGCTAGTCTCACCCTCTTCCATTCCTTGTTTCGTTTCGAGGTCTTTTATTTTCTTTTCTGCGTTCTTATATCGCGGATCATCGGGAGCGCTATAAAGCAGTCTGATAATCGAACAATAAGAAACGATGGCACTTTTATATTTTAACGAGGATTCGTCCCGCTGGGCCTTCTGGACCTCAGAAGTGATGGCATTATCCAGTTCTTCCTTGGCCTTACGGAGGTAGAACTCAGCCTGGGAATCCTGAGGAGCGATAATTAGTGCCAGATTAAATTCATGAATCGCACGATAATAGTTCCCCTCGCGATATTCCCTGAGGCCGCGATTAAAAATATCGTCGAGCTTTTCCTTCATATCTTTGTCTTCGTTAGCTTTCCGTTTTCTGATCATGGCGTCTTCCGCCGAGGTCATTTCAATCGGCGAAGTACGGATTGTTCCGCCGGATTGCTGTGGTGGTTTCTTAGGCGCGAAGTCATCAAAGAGAAAAAGTGCCATGAAAATAACTACGAGAATAATGAAAGGAACGACTGTTTTTCTTCCCTCTTCTTCTGGTTCATCAGCTTCTTTGATAACTTTGTTTTTATTTGAAACTTCTACTTTGGCGAATTTGAAAACAGTCTGGCCGACAATAAGTTTGTCACCTTCACCTAAAGCTTGCTGAGTAATTTTCTTGTCGTTAACCAGAACACCATTCTGAGATCCAAGATCTGTTGCCACCCACTTGTCACCGACTTTTGTGACTTCACAGTGTTCGCGGCTCGCCTTGGCATCATTGATTTTGATATCTGCTTTGTCTCCACGTCCGATAACGATCCGGTTCCCCAAAAGCACAAATGCTTCGCCTTTAGTGGCACCAGTAAGTGTCACCAGCCGGAAATAAGTCCCGGCTTCTTTAGGCGATTCAAAATGTTTGAGGACAAGAACGTTTTTGGCCATCAGGTGTTCCTCACAAATGTGATATAGAAGCCCTTGGCAAACTTATCTTTTCCGATAATCGTAGCAACGTTAATCTCAACTTCCTTACCACCGATATCGTAAGTCTCTTTCTGGTTACAGCCTTCGTTATTGGCCGACTTGTCACAAAGATCAATGATGGTAGCGGCAAATCCCTGGTCTCTGGCAGTATCAAGAATTGACTGACCCTGAGAAGCGTTTTCACGGAGACCGATCAGGTCCTCACACTCCGGATTAATATTCTGAATAACTTTCTCGGAATTCAGGATCATCACTGGACCCTGGGCACCGAGCATGAATTCATGAAGCGTACGAATATAAGATCCGTCTTCTTCAATTTCAGTCATGCTGCCCACGTCGGTATTCTGCAAGTCTCGTATTCGCGAGAGCATGCTATTGATACTGTTCCTCAGGGGGATAATCTCTTTCCAGAGCTGTCTTGATTGAAGTTCTTTCTGCCTTCCCCGAAGCACGCGCTCAATTTGCTTTCTCATATCTTCAAGCGGCTTGTTCGTCATGTAGTACAGGAGCCCGAAGAAGATGATGGCCACCATGGCAGAAGTCACGAGAGACTCGAGATAAGCCTTCTGGTTATTCGAAGCTTCACGGGCAAGTGAACTTGGTGAGAACTTAATCGCAATAATTCCCACAACTATATCGCGGCCAAGACTCTTGTCATGGGCCTTAATAGGTCGCGCGATACCAATTGTATTGTCACCAATACCGCGGAGGTAGAGCTCATCCTGGTTCTTCTCGAGACGGAAGAAATTTTTGGCATCATTATCAAATGGATCTGAAGTAATGGTATTGAGCTCGGCAATCGGCCTGATCACGCGGCCCTCTGGATCGAAAAGCCGGTAACTTTGCACACCCTCAGCGTCGGCACTCTCAAGGAATGAAGTATTCACCTGATCGAGATTTTTTGAACCGAGATAAATGTTATTGTAGCGATCCACCTCGGCGGCGTACTGCTTGCCTCGAAGTGCAATTTCATTGATGAGTAGATCACGACTATCGCGAAGAACTGGAAGAATCGTGAGCGCAATATTGATCGCAATAAAGACAAAAAGTAAAATTCCTACAAGTGCTGCCCATTCATACTGCTCATTAAAGCTGTAAACAATCGGCATGACCTTGTTCTTGAAGAACCAGATCGGTTTTCCGAGAAGAGATTGCGGAATAGGTTCAGCCTGATCCAGGTCATCATAAAGATCTTCCTCGCCTCCGCCATCTTTCAGGACCTTCTTCTTGATGACGGTTTTCTTCTCAATGACGTAGACCAGCTGAAGTATAACGTTCGGAAGGACAATCTTATCTCCATCCTTCAGGGTCGCTTTGGTGATCGGTTTTTCATTTACCAAAGTTCCGTTCGAGCTTCCGAGATCTTCAGCAAAAACAGTGTCGTTATTTACCGTAATTTTCAGATGTTTCTTTGATATACCGTCGACTAAAATGGAAATAGAACTTTCCTGGGCACGCCCGAGGATATTCTCTCCTTCTTCAAGAACAAATTCTTTACCGCGAAGTCTTCCGCCTACTGCCACGAGTTTAAACATTCGTGACCTCCAGGATATCTCCCTCTTTAAGTTCAGAAGGGAGAAGACCTTTTGGAAGTTCAAGAGTCCATTTTGCCTTAAAGTAAAAAGCCGTGAATCTCCATGGCTTCATATTGCGGATGATTTTTACGACCTTGTATTCCTTCGTCAGGAAAACCAGATCCAGGTCAAATCTCATAAACGTGGTCTGGATGGAATTAGTTTGAAAAAGAATTCCCGGGACGTGTGGTTGAGAGCGAAACATATAACCACTGAGCTTCAACCAGAAGCTCTTTGCGACGATGACATTATCTGCGAATATTTTCCCGTTATGGCTTACTTTAACCTTCATGGACTTCCCTTCATAAAACCCATTATCATCGGAGCAAAAATGGCGATGATAACGGCCGGCATAATAAAGATAATCATCGGAAAGAGAATCTTTGTAGCGGCAGTTGCACCGAGCTGTTCAGCGCGGGATGAACGTTTCACTCTGAGTTCCGATGAGAGCTGCTTTAGAATTGGAGCAATCGAGGCACCGACTGAATCGGCAGCAATCAGCGTGGCAGTGAATGAATTGATCTCAATAATATTTACGCGCCAGCCGAGCTGTCTCAAACCTTCAGCTCTGGAGGAACCGATTTTAGTTTCCCTGATCAATGATTCAAATTCTTCAACCAGAGGACTTGGTGGAGCTTTATCAATCACTCTCTGAATCGCTGCCATGAAATCCAGTCCCGCTTCAACTGAGAGGGCGAGCATATCGACGATAAAGGGCATCGCGAGGAGAATTTGAGATTTCCTCTTATCAATAAGTCCGGATAGCCAGATGTTTGGATAGAAGTAACCTGCGAAGGCCATGATTGGGGTGTAACTGAGTTCCATCGAGGGCTCTTCCAGAATCCAGCGGAAAGCGAGGTAAACAAAAGGCCCACCGAGAATCATAAAAAATTTCAGGGCCACAAATTCTTCCGGAGTCATTTCTTTCGTGAGGCCGGCGTTGGCCAGCTTCTGTCGATATTTGTTCCGGAGGCTTACCTTATTCTTGGACCCCTGAACTAATGGAACAAAATATCTCTTATAGAATGGACGAGTCAGACGAATGAAGAGATGTGAATTCTTACCCTTTGCATTCTCTGCTTCTTCAAGCGCTTCCTGAGTTTTGTATTTATCCTGTTCTTCCAGGAACACACGAACAATCAGGAAGATGGCAATGAAGATGAGAACAAGTGGAGCATAGAAGAGGATGTTGTTTTCCTGATACTTTGAAATCTGCGATTGTTTCGTATGAAACGCAACAACGACATCCTTGGAGAAAACTATCCCGCAGCTATTGTTCCCACGTCTCAGTTCAAGAGCAGATAATCCTTCTTTATCAAGGTAGATGCGATTTTCAAGCCATTGATTTTTGGCCCTACCAATTGTGATCGAAGAATTGGGAATGAAAGTCTGATCACCCGCATATGTGACAGCGTCCAGATACAAAGTACATTCGTCTTTGTTTGCTGTGATGGATCCGATTTTAAATTTTCCGACTTCACCAGCGGGAGTTTTAAAGAAATAAATATTCCCTTCAAGTTCACTAGTGAGTGCAATTTTGGAGGGAGCAAAAGGCTTAGTGATGGAATTAATACACGAAGCACCGATCTGCGAAAATTCTTTCGGACAAATATCTTGAGACCATGCAAAGTTGCACGGTCCAAAAAGGGCCAAGATGGTAAGAACACTACGCAAAAGTAATTGCATCAAATCCTTAACCTCACACAAATGAGATCTACTTTAAGATTAGCAATAAATTGCTAAGCGTTGGGAATGTCAGGTAAAAGGGAAAATTTAGCCGCAGCCGGCCGCGCCATTTCAGACTTTAGCAGTCAGGAACTTTTTCCATTGCTCGAGGAAGACTTTTGCATCCTGAGAATTGAAGACATCGGCAATCTTTGGAATATAAATCGGCTGATAGTTCGCAAGATTTTCTTTTTTACAGCGCTCGATGCGCGTCTGTTTTTCTGTCAGGATCTCATTCTTAATCAGACGTTTTTTAGAATGCTCACGAATGACATTCACGGCCTTTTTAGCGTTTTCCATGGTCCGGTAGACCAGAATATCGGCCCCTGCTGTGATCGCCATAAGGGCCGCTTCTTCCGTAGTATAACGGTCGGAAATAGCTTTCATTTCCATATCATCGGTCACGACGATCTTACTGAACTTCGTTTCCTGACGGAGAAAATCATAGGCCTTGGGGCTTAAGCTTGTAGGCAATTTTTCATCGATTGCATCGACCATCAGGTGTCCCATCATCATAAATTCAACTCGTGACTTAGAAGCTTTCACGAAAGGAATCATTTCTCTTTCACGTAATGTGTTGAGTGATGTTTTTACCAGCGGTAAATCGAAGTGAGAGTCTTTGGAAGTATCTCCGTGGCCGGGAAAGTGCTTGGCACAAGCAAGTACTCCATTGGTCTGGAGACCACGGATAGCAGCACTGATGTATTTTTCCACCGAAATAGCGTCTGTACCATAAGCTCGATCACCGATTACTTTATTTTCGGGATTCGTAAGAATATCGCACGTTGGTGAATAACTAAGATTGATTCCACACGCGGCAAGTTCCTTTGCCATGATCTCATGGGCCTCAAAAACTAGTTTTGGTGAATCCATGCGGGCAAGTTCAAGCATGGCGGGAAATTGGGTAAAGTGCTTTTTAAAGCGCATGACTCTTCCGCCTTCCTGGTCGGTAGAGACGAAAAGTGGATACTCGTCACGAAGCTTCTGAATAGAGTTAACAAGTTCTGCCAGCTGAGAAGGATCCTGAAAATTTTCTGTAAAAAGGATTACGCCACTAAGCTTTTCATCGCGGATAAAATCCGTCTCTTCCTGCGTGAGCGAGATTCCTTTGATACCTGAAATTACAAACTGGCCAAAATTATCCAACGTGACCTCATTCCTCTTCGATTTTTACTTCTTCACCAGGCTCAACCATATTGATACCCTGAGAGATCCAGGAGTATCCGGTTAGCTCATAGTTTTTATTAAACTGATAGATGAGTACCTGGTCTTCCACTTCTATTATATAGCGGATTCTGCCTTTTGGTTCACCATCATATCTGACTGAGGCATGAGAAAATAGATTTTTCCCAACATTACTTAATTGATCCTGCACATAGGGGTAATTATCCCAGACAACATAGAAATCGAGACTCTGTTTTTTCAGTTCGTGAGCCTTCTCGAGAATATTATTGTGATAAAGGCAGTCTGGTATTTGAGTAAAAAAGCAGAACTGCTTACCCTGCGGAAAAGGAATAAGAGACTGGCCTTTCCATTTCGCCTCCGGGCTATCAAGGTTCACCCGCATTGATTTCCTGGCAGTATCCAGCTGCATTTTTGACGAATATTTCTTACCTTCCAGCCAGACCGTAAACTCTGAGGCAAGTGGACGAACTATGAGTGCCCTTTTTCCGCCGTCTTTAACTGATCCAACTTGAGATACAGTAATACTTTTTTCAACCACTCGATCAGAACCTGCAGATGGGACTAGTATCTGGGTTCTGGTAACCAGCTTCTTCTTAATAAAACGAACATCCCTCTGATAACGAAAATTTCCACTTACATCAGAATACGAATAGACAAACTTACCTTCAGAAGGTTGTTTCCCTTTACCAATCTGAGAGCAGGAAGAAAGGACGAGAAGAAATATGACGATGATTTTCACTTTTTGAAATTCTCAAAGTCTTTATTGTGATCACTTTCACGCAGGAGACTATTGATCTTTTTTCCGAGTAAGTTATCAAGAGCATTAGGCAGGTTTTCGAAATGTATACCGAGTTTGTATTTCTTCAGATTTTTATCCGAACCGATAAAGTTCACAGCATAAACGATCTTCACTTCAGGAATTATGATTTCCTCATCCAAAAATTTGATACGTACATTTTTATAGACGGAATTGTTCGGAAAATATTTCGATTCGAGTTCGCCAATATGCAGGGCCATGCCCGTGGTTGATAAATCCTGAACTCTGATTTTCAGAGCAGAGGAATCATTTTCATCGCCTTCTACTAAGTTGAGAAATTTATTAAACAATCCTGTTGTTGATTGCTTGGTCCGGAAGTCGATAACCTTCCCACCTTGATAACCTTCTTCCAGATTAAAAATTGCCCAGACTTCATGGAGCGGGAAAGTCATCAGACGATAGCTGGTGCGCTTCTCGGATTTGAAAAGGTCAGAGGCAAATTTTATGCAGACGAAATCACCGGAACTTTTCAGAAAGATTGTCTGGGAAAAAAAATTCATTCCACGGAATTCAAAGCTGCATAGAACAGAAGTGTAATTAGGAAAAAGATCTTCTTGAGAATCGAGGGACAAGATCATTCTATCAGAATCGTAAGTTTTAACTCTCAGAAGATGCTTTTCTTTATCGCCCTTAATCCACAGGGTGACTTTACCGCCAGTATTAGCGATTGCTGAGAGACGATTGTCCTTTTCGGCCTGGTCCAGTTTACTGAAAAAGGTTTGAGACATCGTCCCTACAGTTTAGCTTAGAGTCGTTACCTGACGAAGAAGAGTCAAAGATTCAAGCGCCATTCCACATCCGCGAACCACACAAGTAAGTGGATCCTCAGCAAGTGAAACAGGGAGTCCTGTCTTTTCTTTTATCAGAATATCGAGATTGGCGAGAAGCGAACCACCACCCGCAAGGATAATACCGTTATCAACGATATCAGCCGCAAGTTCAGGAGGAGTTTTCTCGAGAGAGATCTTAATTGCTTCAACAACTTCTGAAATAGGATCCGCAAGTGCTTCACGAATTTCATCAGAAGTGACTTCGATAGTTTTCGGAGCGCCTGCGATGAGATCGCGTCCTTTTACTTCATAAGTCTTAACTTCATCATCAAATGGATAAGCATTCCCTATCGCTATCTTGATCATCTCAGCAGTTCTTTCACCGATGAGGAGAGAATATTTTTTCTTAATGTAAGAAACAATAGCTTCATCAAACTTATCACCGGCAACACGTACTGATTTAGAATAAACAATACCACCGAGAGAAATAACGGCAACTTCAGTTGTACCTCCGCCAATATCAACGATCATATTTCCAGATGGATCGGTAATCGGAAGACCAGCACCAATAGCAGCCGCCATTGGTTCTTCGATCAAATAAACTTCACGGGCACCTGCTTGCTCAGCAGATTCTTTCACTGCTCTTTTTTCAACCTGTGTGATCCCGAAAGGAATACAGATAATAATTCTTGGCTTAATGAGCTTCGAACCATTCAGTGACTTCTGAATAAAGTATTTTAGCATTGCTTGAGTCACTTCGAAGTCAGCAATAACTCCGTCTTTCATCGGACGAATAGCTTTGATTGAACCCGGAGTACGGCCAAGCATCTCTTTGGCTTCTCTTCCAACTGCAAGTACCTTCTGCTCTCCACGGAAGCCCTGGTGAACAGCAACGACTGAGGGCTCGTTCACGATAATTCCACGGTCCTTTGCGTACACGAGAGTGTTTGCAGTCCCGAGATCGATGGCGAGGTCATTCGAAAACCAATCAAGCATTTTTTTGAACATAGGAAGGTCCTTTAATTATTAACAAAATTTATCACTTAGGACCGTTAGAAACAAGAATTTATGATGAGGAAACTCTTTCTTGATCAAATGCGTCTTCTTTTCTCTTACTTTTCACCGAACAATTCTGTCTGCTAGAATGACCTTTTTTCTAAAGGAAGATCATGAGCGACGAAAAAAACAAGTTCCCTGGTACCTTCGTAGGTAGTCAATTTGTGAAGTACATCGATGCCAAGGAAATCAAAGGTATTGTGGAGACTCTAGGCAATGCTCTCTCACAAAAATATCAGGGACAAGATCTTGTCCTGATTGGTGTACTCAAGGGTAGCATGGTTTTCCTCGCGGATCTCGCCCGAGAGATAAAAGGTGTGAAGGTATATATAGATTTCGTCAGACTCCAAGCGGTTGGGAGGAGTAAAGAGAATCACGGTACCATTATGATCAGCAAAGATTTCACAACCAATCTGATGGATCGCAACGTAGTGATAGTTGAGGAAATCGTTGATACAGGACGCGCCCTGAGCTTTCTGAAGAAAAGAATCCTTCTTGCCCAGCCCCGCTCTCTCGAAGTTGTGACCCTCTTCGATAAGCCATATAAACGAGCTGTAAACATCCAACCTGACATGACCGGGAAGAAGATCGATGATCAGTTCATCATCGGCTATGGCCTCGACCTCGAGGACTATGGGCGTAATTTTGAGCAGGTCTACTACTTAAAATATCCGAACTAGTTCATAGTCTCTGCTTCAAAGAGTTTAACGATTTCGCCGCGGGTGATGGTCATGGCGTTCATTTTTTTGAGCCATACCCCTTCTTTGAATTCCCACTCAGTCGTAAGACCCTTGAGCTTACCGGCAGATTTCAGGCGTGCATCGAAATCATCTCTGCTCCCGACATTGCCGGTAATACCGATCGCCTCAGTGCCAATTTTCATCGCATCGAGACTCAGCACTTCAATCAAAGATGCTGGCTTACCGTAGAGTTCTTGAAACTTTGTGAGCATATCGTGATTGATGTCTTTAGGATCATCACCAATAAAGTAAAGCGTTCCCAGGTTCTTCTGCTCTTTCACCATGGATTTTGAAACCCAGCTTGGACCACCCACAACTTTCATACGGGTAGCATCGTAGTAACCAAGAGTCGGAATAAGCTGAGTCGCTTCATGCGGATAACTTGCGATGAAGACCCAGTCAAAATCAATCACAGGAGGAAGAGTCTGAACCCGACGAATGGAAGACTTCTCATGTTCGTAAACGTCTTCGAGAATTTTCAATTCCTCAGATCTTTCTCGTGGATATTTGAGACCAAGAAACAGCTGAGCTGATTCACGGTAGTCATGCGAGTTTTTCTGAAATCCAGCAATGCTTGTGACCTGTAGATTTTTCTGTGATGACTTTCTCCAGATCTCGTCGAGATAAGCTTTCCCGCCTTCGCTCTCTGGATAAACAACACCAAGGCGTGAGCCAAATTTGGTGATCATTTCATCTGAAAGAAGTGTCGCCACCTGAGATTCAATAGAACCCTGTACTTCAATCAGGTGATGATTCTTTTCTTCTTTAGGAAGATTAATCTGTGCCAGGGAAATATAAAGTACTCCATACTTTCTAGCTTCCAGATACTCGGCAGTCGCGGATTCCGGAAATAGTCCCCCGATAATCATCGAGACTTTATTTTCGCGAATAAGTTCAAGAACAGCCTCAGCGCCTCTGGCAGGTGAATCCAAAGAGTCTTTCGTGTGAACTTTTATGTTCTCGGAAAGTCCAAGCACCTTGAGGCCTGTGTCGACTCCTGCCAGTGCCTTTTGACCGAAACTTGCTTTCTCCCCTGTCAGCGGAAGAACGAGTCCGATATCTGAAACACTGATACGGGAAGAGTTTGAGATGCGCAGATCATATTCTTTCAGAAACTGATTCACTTCTTCATTTGAGCCGTATTGACTGCGAAGCCAGCTCACTAAGTCACCTGCTCCTGATTTATCACCCGACACCAGTCTCGACTCCACTTCAGAACGCCCGAGTAGTGCAATGGCAATATTATTTGTCCCATTGAATTTTTCAAGAATTCCTACACGGTCACCAGGTGAAAGACGATCGTAGGACTCTTTCATTGGGGAGTAGAGATGAGATCCCTGAACCTCAGCAAATGTCTTTGTCTCAGACATGAGATTGGCACTGGAGCTTACAATCATCATGTCATTTTTAAATTTCGTACCGTAAGCAAGTTCCAACTGAGCAAACTTTTTTTGTTCAACCGGAGTGAGAGATTTGATTTCAATTTTTTCAAGATTTGCTTTGAGCTCATTGTACTGATTGAGCATGTAATGCCCGCTCGCCATATTCAGGTGAACTTGTGAATAAAGCTGCGAATCTTTCGGAGTATATTTTTCTGCTACTTCAAAGTTCAGAATAGATTTCTGAACTTCACCCATATTGAAAAGTGTCACACCTTTCAGATTGTACTTGAGAGCTTTTTCAACTGCACTGAGCTTGGCATCTGCGAGTTCAGAGAGTTTAGCAATTGCCTGCTTTTGCTGATTGGCCCGAATAAGTGATCTCGCCTCATCTAGTTTTAATTTTACACTTTCAGATATCTGAGATTCATCCAGAGGTTTCTGAGCAGTTTTCATGCCTCCGCAGGCAGCAAGAAAAACCATGAGAACGATAAGTAGAAAACGCATATAAACCTCGTGTGAATGATCCAGTCGAGTTTAACCCGTGGCCAAAATTTTGAGGAGGAGAAAAAGGGGGAACGCATGGTTCCCCCGGGAAATTTACTGGAAAAGTTCTTTGACCCGATCAAAGAAACCCTTAGTCATAGGGTTTGAATTGTTTTCTAGCTCTGCGAGTCGAGCAAAAAGTTCTCTTTGCTCTTTGTTAATTTTAGTCGGAGTTTCAACATGGATGGTGATGATCTGATCACCAAAGCCATATCCTCCGAGCTTGGTAATACCTTTGTTTCTTAGTTTCATTTTCTGACCGGCCTGAGTTCCCTCAGGAATTTTCATAGAAACGCGGCCACCAAGTGTAGGCACTTCAATGTCTGTACCTAAAGCGGCCTGAGAGAAACTGATGGGCACTTCACAATGAACATCATATTCATCACGCTTGAAGAATTCGTGATCCTGAATCTGAATGAGAACGTACAAATCACCAGCAGGCCCGCCGTTCATTCCGGAATCACCCTGCTGCGAAAGCTTAAGGCGCTGGCCTTCATCAATACCGGCGGGAACTTTCACACTCAGTTTTTCACGTTTCTTATTTCTTCCACGTCCGTGACAAGTCTCACACGGATCTTTGATCATCTGACCCTGACCATGACACTTAGGACATGGCTGAGCGATCGTAAAGAATCCCTGCTGACGTCTCACTTCACCGTGACCCTGACACATGTCACATGTAACCGGGCCTGAACCTTTCTTCGCTCCGGTTCCCTGGCAAGTTTCGCACTGACATGAACGAGTTATCTGAATTTCTTTTTCTACGCCGAAGGCTGCTTCTTCAAAAGTCACAGTCATGTCGGTCTGTAGATCATCACCTGCTACGACACGACGACCGCCTCTGCGTCCACCGCCTCGAGCGCCTCCGCGACCGCCGAGAATATCACCAAAGATATCTCCGAAAATATCACCGAGATCACCAAAATCTCCGCCCTGGAATCCGCCAGGACCGCCACCCATCTGAGCACCATCATGCCCAAACTGGTCGTACATTTTCTTTTTATTATCATCGAGAAGAATGTCGGCCGCGTGAGAAGCTTCTTTAAACAATGCTTCTGAGTCTTTGTTTCCCTGGTTCTTGTCGGGATGGTGTTGCATGGCCAGCTTACGGTAAGCCTTCTTGATATCTTCTTTCGAAGCACCTCTGGCAACTCCGAGAACTTCATATAAATCGCGTTTCGTACTCATAATATCCAAATATAAAAGCCCCTCACTTTCGTAAGGGGCCTTCAGGAAAACTGTTTTTAAAATTTAGACTTCTTTGTAATCAGCATCGACTACATCGTCTCCATCATCCTTCTTGTCGGTCTTTGCTTGCTCCTGTCCTGGCTGCGTACCGGCACCGGTATCAGCTCCGGGCTGGGCGTACATATACTGGGCAAGGCTGTGAGCGACGTTTTGAAGTCTCTCAGTCGCTGCTTTAATTTCGTCCAAAGACTCTGATGTGAGTTTGGTTTTTGCTTCACTAATAGCTCCTTCAAGCTCAGTCTTCTTATCCGCAGGAACTTTATCTCCTGCATCTTTCATCCCCTTCTCAGAGGCGAAAACGAGACTGTCTAAATTATTGCGGGCATCCACTACCTCACGGCGCTTGTGGTCTGCTTCGCGATTCTTCTCAGCATCCAGAACCATTCTCTTAATCTCTTCTTCTGAGAGACCAGAGTTTGATGTGATCACGATATTCTGAGACTTCCCGGTAGCTTTATCAGTCGATGTCACGTGAACGATTCCGTTTGCATCGATATCGAAAGTCACTTCAATCTGAGGAACTCCGCGAGCCGCTGGTGTAATTCCTGTCAGATCAAATTTACCAAGAGTTTTGTTATCATTCGCGAATTCGCGTTCACCCTGGAGCACGTGGATCGAAACTGCCGGCTGGTTATCAACAGCAGTAGAGAACGTCTGTGATTTCTTCGTCGGGATCGTCGTGTTCTTCTCAATAATCTTCGTGAACACACCACCGAGAGTCTCGATACCGAGAGACAGCGGAGTAACGTCAAGAAGGAGAACATCTTTCACGTCACCGGCAAGTACACCACCCTGGATCGCAGCCCCCGCTGCTACCACTTCATCCGGGTTCACACCCTTCGAAGGTTCTTTACCGAAAATTTCTTTTACCTTCTGCTGCACGATCGGCATACGAGTCGCACCACCGACGAGGATCACTTCGTGAATCTCGGCGAGTGAAAGACCTGAGTCCTTGATCGCAGTCTTACAAGGAGCAACGAGTTTCTCAATGAGGTCACCGATCAGAGATTCGAACTTCGCTCTCGAGAGATTAAGGTTCAAATGTTTCGGACCAGTGGCATCCATGGTGATAAACGGAAGGTTAACATCCGTCTGGGTCACGCTTGAGAGCTCATGCTTCGCTTTTTCTGCCGCTTCCTTCAATCTCTGAAGCGCCATTTTGTCGTTTTTAAGATCAATGCCGGATTCTTTTTTAAATTCTTCAGCAATCCAGTTGATGATCCGGTAATCGAAGTCTTCACCACCAAGGAAAGTGTCCCCGTTAGTAGATTTCACTTCGAAGACACCGTCAGATGTAATTTCGAGGACTGATACGTCGAAAGTACCACCACCCAAATCGAAAACCGCGATGTTTTGATCTTTCTTAGCATCAAGACCGTAAGCGAGAGCAGCTGCAGTTGGCTCGTTGATGATACGTTTTACATCAAGCCCCGCTATACGGCCCGCGTCTTTAGTCGCCTGTCTCTGAGCATCGTTGAAATATGCTGGTACAGTGATTACTGCTTCAGTAACCGGCTGACCAAGATAGTCCTCAGCAGCTTTCTTCATCTTCTCAAGAATTTTTGCAGAAATTTCCTGAGCAGAAAATTCTTTACCATCTACTTTTACCCATGCATCTCCGTTTTTATTCCCGAAGATTTCGAATGGTGCAATTTTATGGAAGTGCTGAACTTCCTTATCTGTGAACTTGCGTCCAATAAGGCGCTTCACTCCGAAAAGAGTTTTAGTTGGATTCGTGACTGCCTGTCTTTTAGCAACCTGACCAACCAGATTTTCTCCGTTGTTCGAAAAGCCTACAATAGAAGGTGTTGTATTATGTCCTTCAGCATTCGGAACGATTTTATAAGTTCCGTTCTCCATGACTGCCACACACGAGTTTGTTGTCCCTAAATCAATACCAATAATTTTTCCCATATAATTCTCCTTGAATCTGAATCGTTTTTTACTGTTTATCGCTCGCTACAATTACTTTCGAAGGTCTGATGAGCCGTCCGTTAAGTGTGTAGCCTTTCTGAAACTCTTTAATAATCTCGTTCGGTTTTTTTCCTTCAGCATATTCCTGCGCCATGGCCTCATGGAAATTCGGATCAAAATCTTTGCCGATAGAATCGACTGGAGTTAATCCATGCTTAGTTAAGGCGTCGAGAAACTGCTTTGACACCATATTGAGACCAGTGACTATATTCATCACCTTCGGATCCTGATCACTCTTGAGCATGTCTACTGTGCGCTCAAAATTATCAACGACCTGAAGAAGATCATTCAGAACTTTTTCATTTCCATATTTAAGAAGATTTTCCTTCTCACGCTCCATGCGCTTTCTGTAATTATCCATTTCAGCGGCTATATAAAAATATTTAGCCTTGAAATCGATCTCTTCTTTTTTAGGCTCTTCTCTCAGAATACTTTCAACTTCAGCATCGGCCTTAGTTGTCTTTGGTTCCGTGTCCGGATTTTCGTTGTTGTCGTCGTTTTGTTCCATTATTCGCTCACACGTTCGGGTTATATCTTTAAGATGGGCTCGACCCAATGACTGTCAATGTTACGGGGTTAAAAAACCTGCAATTTTTACGATGGATAAGTTGTTGAAATCGGATTTAAACCCGATGAGATGGCCTTGACTTGCGCGGCACTCAGGCAAGGTGCATCCTGAAAAGATCATCCATCAGGGAGTCGAGCATTACGAAACCCAGAGAATTGAGCACCATTTTCTGACCCGTCCATTTTCCGTAATTTTGACTTTCCCACTCTTGAAATTGATTCAGCAGGTCCGGTGATTTCTCCAGTGGAGTCCAGCCTTCCGAGGTTCTGAGACTAAGATAAATGCGTTCAAGATCGAGCTCTTTTTTCCCAAGAATTTCAGGCTGAAAATCTGCGCTCATAACTTTCCAGATATACCGAAAAGCTTTCTCTTTACCCTGATTGAAATATCCGGTTCCAGTGGGCCCCAGAGCTGCAGTAGATTTTCCGTTCCAATATTTAAGATTGTGTCTCGATTCAAAACCCGGCAGAGCGAAGTTAGAAACTTCGTAATGATGAAAGCCCTTCGACTGGAGATATTCACTCACCATCAGATATTCATCGCGGATATATTCATCATCGGGAATCTGTTCAATTAATGGATACTTCGACCTGGCATTGAGAATATAGAGGCTGATGTGTTTCGGACCATACTCAAGTAACTGATCAAGTTCATGCCGGATATTTCTGTTATCACTCTTTGAATGTGGGATTCCAAGGAGGAAATCGAGTGAAAAATTATACTTCTCTTTGCGGCAGTAGTTCAGCAAAGAATGAGTTTCTTCCAGTGAGTGTATCCGATCCATGATCTTAAGAAACTTTGGATCCAGCGTTTGAGTGCCGATTGAAATACGGTTTAGCCCGATTTTTTTCCAGCTCTCAATCATCTCTTCAGTCCATGTACCAGGGTCCACTTCCATGGTGAACTCAGGATTTTTTGTCTGAAGCCGAGACAAAATAAAATCTTTGAAAAATTCTGCTCCTCGGGTTCCCCAGAGCGAAGGAGTTCCCCCGCCAAGATAGATGGAATCCAGCGGAGCCCAGGAAACATTTTGCTCCTGCATGAGTTCTTTGTGTCGATCCCAGCTCTTTAATAAAAACTGATGAAAATCCTCAATCTGATTTCCATCATTACTCAGCTTCTGCTTATAAAAATCGCAGTAATTGCACAGGTGCTTACAGAATGGGACATGTAAATAAAGGCCAGACACCTGAGTCATTGGGAGAAATCCCTTCTAAAATACGCACGCTCTTGAGATAATAGAACATAAGCTTAGAGTCACAAATAAGGAAGATATGAAAATCGATCTCGTTGAACTTGATAATAAACTCAATACTCTCTTCATCCACGCGCCCGGATCTACGGCAGCGACTGTTCAGATCTGGTTTCGGGCCGGTTCAGCACTGGAGCAAAAAGATAACCAGGGCATCGCTCATTTTCTGGAGCATATGTTCTTCAAGGGCACTCCTACCCGTCCCGGTCCTCAACTTGCTCACGACATCGAATCATATGGTGGTGAAGTAAACGCTTTCACTTCCTTTGATTACACTTGTTACTACATCAATACTCCTTCCATCTTTCTGGATAAGTCCGTAGACATCCTGATGGACATGGTCGCAAATCCATTATTCGGTAAGGAAGAAATTCCGTCTGAACGTCAGGTAGTATTCGAAGAGTATCGCCGTGCCATGGATAATCCTTCGCAGTTTAACTTCATCCAGCTTCAGGGTACGAGCTTCCAGGGTGGATATGCTCATCCGATTCTTGGACGTGAAGATACAATTCTTAATTTCTCACAGGAACAAATCAAATCTTTCCGCGAGAATTTCTACAATCTTGAAAACGCCATGCTGGTCGTTGCCGGTGACCTGAAAGAGAAAGATGCTCTTGAAACGAAAATCAGAAGCTTCAAGCTTCCTCACGGAAAAAAATCCTCATTCGGTTCATTTGAACTGAAGAAGAACGAAACAATCAATGTTCATGAAAAAGATATCCGTCAGGCAACTCTGACGCTTTGTTTTCAGGCCCCACGTTATAATGATGAAAAAGCTGCTGCCCAGGATCTCGCAATCAATTGTCTCGCCCATGGGGAGACTTCACGGTTTTATCAAAACCTCGTCGCAAAATCTTCTCTCTGTAACGGCGTTGCCGGATCTTCGATGTACTTCGCTGATGGCGGAGCACACATGCTCAAGATGAATTTCCCGGTCGAGAATCTTTCTAAAGTCAGAACGGCTTTCATGGATACCTTGAAAGAGGCCATGAAGAATGGTTTCGAGCCGCATGAACTTCAGAAGATCAAGAATCAATATATCTCATCAAAAGTTTACGAGCGTGAATCTATCGAGTCATATGCCTTCAGCCTGGGCCACGGGTTTGCCCAGTCAGGAAATATTCATTGCGAAGAAGAATTCATCAACAAGATCCGTGCGGCCACGATTCAGGAAGTCTGGAGTGGGCTCCTTGAGATCATGAAAGAGAACTCTCACTTTACTCTCCAGGCACCGAAGGGAACTAAACTTGGACCTCTTGAAGCGGAGCTTAAGAAGTGGCAAGCGGATTTCAAGAAAGCTTCTTCAATCAAGACCGTCACAGGCAAAACGAAAACAGAAGGATCTTCGCAAGATCCGTCGCTCACTGTCATTGAAATCAAGCCAGGTATTAAATTCATCCACCGTAAAAATGAACTGACACCTACCTTTGTCATGCATGCTTACATGAAAGGCGCCCAGTCCGCTGAGACAGTGAAAACTGCGGGCTCCCATCATCTTCTTTCAAGACTCGTGACTTATGGATATAAGGGTATGCCATATCTCAAGCTCAAAAATGAGCTTGAAGCAATGTCATCTTCACTTAATGGTTTCTCCGGTAAAAATGCCAATGGCCTTACGATGCATGGTCAGACAAAAGACTTTGAAAGACTTTCATCGCACTTCTTCGGCACACTCTTTAGCCCTGAGGTTCCTAAGAAGTTTTTTGATCATGAGAAAAAAGTGATTCTGCGTGCTCTGGATAATCAGAAAGAAGATGCCATGAAACAAGCCTTCAAGGCTTATTACAAAATGGTCTTCAATGGTCATCCCTATTCTCTCGATCTCGCCGGAACTCCGCAGACCCTGAAAACTTTTACTCCGACCAGCCTCCTCAAGCAGCATAACTCTCATCTCAAGAACTCTGAGATGGTAATTACTTATTGTGGTGACCAGGAATTCCAGGTCATCGAATCTCTCGTTCGCGATATGGTGAAGTCTTTACCAGAAAGAAAGAAAATCAAGAAAGCTCCCGCGAAGATCAAAGCTGTGAGTGGGAAACGCGAGAAACTTGTATTTGATCGTGAGCAGACTCAAATTGTGATTGGTGCCCCTGCATATCCTCTTACGAAAAAAGAAGATATCTTCCTCAAGATGATCACTACTCATCTCTCTGGTCAGAGTTCTGCACTATTTGTGGAAGTTCGTGATCGACAGGGTCTTTGCTATTCTGTTTCGCCGATTCATGTTGCCGCACTCGAAGCCGGCTGCTGGGGAATTTATATTGGTGCCGGTCATGATAAGACCCAAGCCGCTATCGATGCCATTCTCGGAATCATTCATGATCTTCGTGATAATGGCATTCGCCGCGAAGACTTTGAAAGAATCAAGACAATGATCGATGGCCAGAACCTTCTCGCTATCCAGACGAATGAGGATTACGCCCAGTACTACTCAATTCCTGTACTTCATACTCTCGGAATCGATTTCCACCATGAGCAGAACCAGATTATTCGTAGTGCTAAATATGAAGACTTCCAGGCCTTCCTGAAAAGATTCTTCAACTCAAAATGGAATATTATTGAGGCCGGCAGATAATTTAAGAAGCTTTATTCGTTCCTGGTGAGATGATACCACTCACCAGGAGCTCTCTTTCGCTCACCGGTTCATTTCTCATCAGCTTCCTGAAAACAAGCTCGTTATCCGTTCCATATCTATTTTGCGAGGCAAAATTCGACATGAGTGTCGTCATTGTTTCAAAACAAGTGGAAACCATACTGTAAAAACAAGGGATATCCAGAAAAGTCGGGCTGACATTGTTGAGATGTCCGTATGCCATCTTTCCAAGCTGAGCGTAGTAATGAGTATCAACAATTTTCTTATTCACGGATTCAGAGAAGTATCCACATACCAGGAGCGACATATCTGCCACTTCTTTGTAAGTCCGCTTCTGTTCGTCCCGATTCATCTGCATCGCCTCAAGAAGCTTCATGCCGAGAACTTTCTCACGAACCTTACCTTCAGAGATTTCAAAAAAATCCTGAGACAGGGAAAACTTGTCTAAGACTTCGGATGAGTAAAAGATGATGGATTCCGGGACGGGACAAAGTGATTTCTTATTCAGCTCATTCAGACCCTCAAAGAAGAATCCCTGAAGATTTGAAGCTGTGATGATCTTCCTCGAAGTATCAACCATGGATGATCTCCTTACCTTATTTTATCATAGCACCCAAAACCTGAGCTAAAAGGCATGGCAATTATTGCCCCGCCGTGGAAAATGCGTGAAAATAGGTTCATGAAACGATTAAGAGTTTTCTTTGCCGCGATTATGTTGCTGTTGTTTTTTCCATTCTGGCGCGCACTCGACTATCAGGTGATGATGATCCCTTCGGCGACTTTCTATACTCTCTCAATGTTCAGCACTTTACTCTTCTTCATTCTTCTTCCTCTACGCATGCTCTTACCTCAGGTCCCTAAGAAGTATTTCTTCCTGGCCCTACTCAGCACCTCAGCTCTCGTCTGGGTTGGCAGTCCTCTTTCCGGGAAGGCTACACGCCATTACGAACTTCGCCATTGTGGACTCTCCACCTACACTGGATTCTTATATCCGGTCTTGAGCATCCTCCCTCCGGCCCATCAGGATGATCTTGAGGTCCGGAATCAAATGTGCTGGGTACGGAAAATGGTGACTCGCCTGCCGGAAGAAATTGATGATGTAAAAGAACTTCAGAATTATCTCGAGCTACTCAGGCAGAAGCTGCTGAGTCCTCCACGAAAATATAAAGCAACGCTCCCACTCATAGCTTTTCTTCACGGTGCCATCTCCGCCAGCCTGGTCGGGCCCACCCTGGAGTCTGTAGAAATAGGTAAGATGTTTGTAGATTCTCTGCATTTCTGGAAAAGTCAGTACACTGTCGAAATAAGTGAGCTTGAATACCCCTGGTATGCCTGGCCTCACTCCGTCTGGATAAAATGGGAATACGGTTTGATTGAAAAAAACTGGGAAAAGATCATAGAAGGTATCCAAATCGAGGAAAACTAATCAGCCTTCCTCGATCTCAACCATCAGGAAGCCAGAATCGAGCGCCTGACCTTCTTTAACATTGATACACTTGATCGTACCTCCTGCACCAGACTTGATCTCGTTCTCCATTTTCATGGCCTCCAAGATCAGAACAGTTTCACCCTTGGTAACCTTGTCGCCAACTTTCTTATTAATCTTCACAACCTTACCAGGCATCTGGGTGATGAGAGCTCCAGCTCCGCCTTTATTGAGACCAGATGGTTTGAAGCCACGGTAAACCTTGTAAACCTCAGAATTTGAAACGAGAACTTCATTCACTCCAAGGGCCGGAAGTTTCTTCCAGCTCACCTGATCAAATGAATAATAGTTTTTACCGGCGAGCTTTCTGATCCAGAGCTGAGATTTTTCTCCTTCATGAGTGAAGTTCAGAACACCAGGATTCAGTTCCACATCAAGTGAGAATTCCTTCATCTCCTGATTCACAAAATAATATCTCATGCCTTCGCTCCATTAAGTTCAATGCCGGCAACTTTAATCATGAAAGCAGTCAGATCTTCTTTTGCCGGAACTTTATCCTGAGGCTTAACCGTCCCAATATAGTTCGTTGAATACTTACCCTTACGGAAATTTTCTTCATTTAAAATAACCCGATGAAGAGCAATATTTGTTTTGATTCCCTCAATCACAAGACCATCAAGAGCACTCTGTATTTTCCTTAAAGCAACTTCGCGATTAAAACCTTTTGCGATCAGCTTTCCAATCATGGGATCGAAATCCGGAGTGATTATGAATTTCGGATAAATGCAGTGATCAAAACGGATGCCTTGAGGAAACGTAGTTTCAAATCCCGCGATCATACCCGGTGCAGGCAGCATCGAAACCGGATCTTCGGCACAAATACGGAGTTCAATCGCGTGTCCGTGAATCTGAATTTCTTCCTGAGACTTGAAATCAAGCGGCTCACCAAATGCCGATTTGATCATGTTGGCCACGAGATCAACACCCGTGATCTCTTCAGTGATCGGATGCTCTACCTGAATGCGGGTATTCATCTCAAGGAAGTAGAATTTCTTATCTTCACCCATGATGAACTCAACCGTTCCGGCAGAATCATAGTTCACAGCTTTGGCACATTTCACTGCTGTCTCACAAACGGCTTTTCTGACCGCTTCATCATTTCCAATGAATGGTGATGGTGCCTCTTCGATAATTTTTTGGTGACGACGCTGAACCGAACATTCACGTTCAAAGACGTGATACACATTTCCTTTCTTGTCCGCGAGGATCTGAACTTCAATGTGATGAGGATTGAGGATATATTTCTCAACCAGTAGCCCGGCATAACCGAAGCTTGAAAGAGCTTCACGTTGAACGGCCGCAAAATTTAATTTCACCTCAGATTCATCGGCACAGGGACGCATGCCCTTACCACCACCACCAGCAACGGCCTTGAGAAGAATCGGATATCCAATATCATTGCCAATCTTGATGGCTTCTTCAATGGTTGCTACTTCCCCTACAGAACCAGGGACAACTGGTACGCCGGCCGCATTCGCAATCTGCTTAGAGATATCCTTTGCACCCATTTTATAAACAGCTTCAGGATTGGGGCCGATGAAAGTAATTCCTTTCTTCGCCAGAGTCTCTGAAAACTCTCTGTTCTCGGACAGAAATCCATAGCCCGGATGTACACCATCGATCTTGTAATCTTCGATGAGCTTCATGATCCGCGGGATGTTAAGATAAGTATCCTTGTTATTTGAACCAACGAGATGCACCCACTCCTGACAATATTCAAGATGTGGTGGCTCAGTTTCATTATCTGTCCACACACCGACGGAAATAAGACCAAGCTCATTCAGGGCCTTGGCCACACGAATAGCAATCTCTCCGCGGTTAATGATTAAAACGCGTTTACCTTTCATAGTGGAATATTCCCATGTTTACGATCAGGCGTTTTTACTTTCTTGTGTTCGAGAGCTTTCAGGTATTGATACAGACGCTTTCTGGTCTCTTCCGGCTGGATGATTTCATCAATATATCCCAGCTCAGCTGCGCGATAAGGATTTGCGAATTCATTCTCATAGTACTCAACATGCTTTGCCTTATTGGGCATGTCGTTACGGTAAATAATATTCACGGCACCATCAGCACCCATCACCGCAATTTCTGCAGTCGGATAGGCGAGATTAATATCAGCGCGAATGTGCTTCGACGCCATAACGTCGTAAGCTCCACCATAGGCTTTTCTGGTAATGAGAGTAATGAGAGGAACGGTCGCTTCAGAATAAGCGTAAAGTAACTTTGCTCCGTGACGGATAATTCCGCCGTACTCCTGAACAGTTCCTGGCAGGAAGCCTGGTACATCTACGAGAGTAACAATCGGAATATTAAAAGCATCACAGAAACGCACAAAACGCGCGGCCTTCACCGCTGAATCGATATCCAGACATCCGGCAAGGAATGCTGGCTGGTTTGCAACGATTCCGATCTTGATTCCACCGATGGAAGCAAAACCAGTAATGATGTTTTTTGCAAAGTCGGGCTGAACTTCCATGAAGTGCTGGTCATCGACCACTTCCATGATGAGTTCTTTCATGTCGTAAGGCTTCTTCGAGCTGTCCGGAATGAAGGTCTTGAGCTTGTTATTCACTCTCACCGGAGAATCGGTCGTGAGCCTTGTTGTATGCTTGCCTTTATTGCATGAAGGAATGAATGCAAAGAGCTCTCTCACTCTTTCAAAGCAATCATCTTCATCTTCTGTGCGAAAGTGAGCAACTCCTGATTTCTCATTGTGTGTATGAGCACCACCAAGAGCATCTTTCGTCACTTCTTCGTGAGTCACAGTCTTGATAACTTCAGGGCCCGTCACAAACATGTACGAAGTCTTATCCACCATGAAAATAAAATCAGTCATGGCAGGAGAATAAACGGCTCCGCCGGCACATGGGCCCATGATCACAGAGATCTGTGGGATCACTCCCGATGACTGAACGTTACGATAGAAAATTTCCGCGTATCCTGCGAGTGCATCAACACCTTCCTGGATTCTTGCTCCACCGGAATCGTTAAGACCAATCACTGGAATTTTATTATCGAGAGCAAAGTCCATGACCTTGCAGATCTTCTTAGCGTGAGAAGCTCCGAGTGCCCCCCCCCAGCATGTGAAGTCCTGAGAAAAAATCGCTACCTGCTGGCCATTGATTTTTCCGATACCAGTGATAACACCATCACCAAGGAACTTGGTCTTATCCATGCCAAATGAATTACATCTGTGTGTAACGAATTTATCAAATTCAATGAATGACTCTGGATCTAAGAGTTTATTGATTCTTTCGCGTGCAGTGTACTTACCCTGCTCGTGTTGCTTGTTGATACGTTCCTGACCACCGCCGAGTTCTGCTTCTTTCGAAAGTCTCGCCAATTGCTCGTTACGCTGCTCATTTGTCAGCATGGGTCCTCCTGGAATTGAATCCAGAAGTTATACCTTGGAAGACTCTCAGGGTAAAGATTTTGACTCGGGTTGACAATGAAGGTTTATAGAATTTAATTACCGAAGAATTTAACTGTACGCTCTCTCACATCATTAGCAACAGCTGGAAGCTCATTATCCATTTCATGAAGTGATCCATTATGAACCTGAACCCCAAAATGCGTAGCATTCTTCCTAACAATCCCGTAAATCTTGTCCCTGTCCACATAGGTGTCTTCTTTCCCTGACAGGAAAACAAAACCTTTCACATGTGAAGGAATCTTCCAGTTCTTTGCCTCGACAGAAGTCGCAAGGAGATTGACAGCAAACAGCGGAATCACGGCCGGTGTCGCTGGTTTTATGGGATCGACATGTGGATCATTTTTACCACCACGATTTCTCGTTAAAGTTCTTAGAGTAATTGTGTCTTTAAAGAGATACATCCGTGACCAATCCTCGGCCGACTCTCCCACCATCGCTCTCACATGGAGACCCGGAGCAATCAGGACTACTTCCTCGGCCCAATTCTCATGAGCAAGCTTGTACGCAGCAAGCCCCCCGGTTGACCAACCGATGACTCTTCTTTTACTTCCATTACAATTATGATTTCTCATCTTGTAGTCATTGCCGCTGAACAGCTTCCACACCCACTTCGCCTGACTTCCAATTTCCTGTTCTCTCTCGTGAGGAGAAGACAAACGAGTATCATTCATCGTTCCGGATGTTCCACCTTGTCCGAGATAATCAAATGAGACAGTCCTATATCCGGCGTCACTCAATTTTTTGAATAATGGTTCATGGTTGAGAATAGAATCCGCGAGACCCTGTAAATAAAGTACGCAGCCCTTGAACGGCTTGTTGGGATTCTCGAGATACATTCCTAACCGGAAGTCTTCGGCAAGTTTTTCGTTATATACCTGAAAAGTAGGGAAAGGTCCCTGTCTCAATTCCGATTGAGGCGTCCGGTTGACCGATGAACAGGCAATTATAAGTACCAGGAATAAAAACTTCATTGAGAAATTACCTGCTGTCCGTTGGAAGCTGGAGCAGGAGTAAAATCGCGAATCTCTTTTGGCATATTCGATTCTACGATGGCTGGATTATCACAGTTATCATCAGGAAATGGCTTACAAAGAAAAACGGCAGTCGGACCAGAGCGCTTTTTAATCGTGACACGTTTATGACCCGCCTGAAGCGGGGTAATCTCTACAGTCGCCTCGAAGGGTCTACCAAATGAAACCTTGTTACGATTAATTCTTCTCGGATCTGCATAGGGCCAGTGATCACCTTGCCCTGAGATTTCTCCATTCACATCATAAAAACGGATCATCATGTTCTTCATAAAATCTTCGGCCGACGTCGGCAATTTCTGATTGCCCAGGGACATGGCCTTATCACCCACTTTTAAGAGTGCGTTGACATACATCAGTGAGCCTTCTTCAAAACTTTCCACGAAGCAACCGGAGTTTCGGTCTGAGACGAATTCCTGAACAGAGATCTCTCTCCGGCACTCAGACGAACGTTCCTCTGCTGTTGCCAGCAGAGGAAGCATGATAAGAAAAAAAATTAAATAATTCAAATTCACTCCCCAGCCACACGTTTCTGAGCACGTTTGTCGAGGCCGTACTTCTCAACTTTCATGATGAGACCTGCTCTCGAGATTCCGAGTTCCTTAGCGAGCTTAGACTTGTTAAAGCCAGTGCGCTTAAGACCTTCGCGGATCATGAGAATTTCGAGCTCTTCAAGAGCATCTTTGAGAGAGCCATTAGTGTTCACACCTTTGAGGAATGCTGAACCACCGCCACTTCCGTGACCTGCATTTGCATCAGCAGATTCAAAGATACGCGCTGAAAGCATATCAGGAGTGATGTTCTTCTCTTCACCGGCGAGTACCACGAGACGCTCTACTTCGTTCTGAAGTTCGCGTACGTTACCCGGCCATGTGTGATCGAGCATCTTCTCAAGGCATTTCTTAGAGAAAGACTTAAGCGGCATACCAGCTTCTTCACACTTCTTCTGGAGGAAGAAGTCCATCAGCACAGGAATATCTTCCTGACGCTCACGAAGAGATGGGATCGCTACGTTGATTACGTTAATTCTGTAATAAAGATCTTCCCGGAACTCGCCTTTCGCAATCATCTCTTTCAGATTCTTGTTCGTTGCTGCGAGGACGCGCACATTCACTTTTCTTGGAGTGGTTGCACCAACCGGCATGTATGTGCCTTCCTGAAGAATGCGAAGGAGTTTTACCTGCATTGACGGAGATGTATCTCCGATTTCATCGAGGAACAGTGTTCCGCCGTTAGCAACCTCAAATACACCTTTCTTGTCCTTGATCGCACCCGTGAAAGATCCTTTCACGTGACCAAAAAGTTCCGAATCAAGAAGGTTGTCGTTGAACGCTGAACAGTTGACTGCCATGAAGACAGCATCTTTTCTTGTTGAATTGTAGTGCACGGCCTTGGCGACCATTTCTTTACCAGTACCGTTCTCACCCTGAATTAGGATGGTCGATTCAGAGTTAGAAACTTTTGAAAGGAGGTGATAAACCTGCTGCATCTTCTTCGATTTACCAATGAGGTTGTGATAACGATATTTGTTACCAAGCTCAGAGTTAAGATCCATGATGCGTGATTCGCGCTTCGAGATCTCCTGGTGGAAAGTCCCGACTTCGTCTGCCACAATGTAGAGAAGTTCCTTCATTTCCGTGTAGAAACGACCGGAGAACTTCTTCACTTTCGAGATTGCCGACTTCGCGTCTTCCTGGCCAATCCCGCATTCGATCATTTTTTGTACAACTGCTTCCTGCTCTTCAGAAGTTGTTGTGTCCTTGAAGTAAGGATAAGCGATAACAACTCCGCAGAACTCTCCATCCACAACCACTTTATGAGAGTACCCATAAGTGCCAGGGAAGAACGCAGCGAACTCGAAGCTTTCTTCATTGCCTGAATTGTAAAATTCAAACACTTTCTCAATATCTGATTCCAGCCAATCGTGACCGAAAGAATGAGTCATCTGAAGTTTCAGGAATGGTGACTTGAATGAGTAACCCTGATCCTGCAGAAACTGTACGCGGCCTTGAGAATCCACATATAGGACATCAAGTCCGTACCAGTTACCCACGATCTTCTCGAGGCTCTTAGTAGTATGTAGGTCTTTAATCGATTTCCAATCAATCATGAGAATTCTCCTGTGCTCAAATGTCCAATCCGTGAACATTGTAGATTTAATCGTCTAACTCTTCGGCACATTGTCGGATTTCTTGACAGGAGAATTGATCAATTGAGGATTTTATCTACAATTTGCGGGTTGAGATCTGCAGGAATTCGTCAAAAGTTTGGAAAAACATGGTCTTGTTCCATTCCTGAGGGCCCACATACTTCTTAAGGGTGGTTTTATCCGACGAAAAGACAAAGGTTTCCGGAACCCGGATTGTTCCGAATAGTTCCTTATGAACGTTTCCATTATCCATAAGCCAGGTGATGGGAGCATCTTTGGGAATCGGCTGGGCCTTCAGATGCTTCTGAACTTTCCGAAGATCATCATTAACTGCGACCAATAGAAACCTCACTCCTGGTTTGTCCTTAAACCGCTCTACAAACTTCAAAAGCTCCGGCAGCTCAGCTTCACAAGGGGCACACCAGGTCGCCCAATAATGGACAATAGTGAGGCCTGGCGAGACGAGATCATCGAGATGAAATGGTTTACCTTCGAGCGTTTCAAAAACAGCACTCGGCATCTTGGCCAGCACGGCCTGAGACTGGGACGCAGAAACGAGCTGTGACTCCAGACTCTTCTTTTGCCAGAAGGTATAGAGGACAGTGATAGCGATGACGGAAAGAATGGCAGTTATTCGTAAAAACATAGGTAAAAAAAAAAGCCCCTCAAAGAGGGGCTAATTAAAACGATTATTCAACGAATG
Organism: Bacteriovoracaceae bacterium; assembly: GCA_046595005.1. GTDB lineage: Bacteria > Bdellovibrionota > Bacteriovoracia > Bacteriovoracales > Bacteriovoracaceae > Peredibacter. The sequence goes on from JBKJPL010000064.1 coordinate 44,826, forward strand.
CGATGAAAGCTTCTTTAGCACCGTCACCAAGACGGCCTTCAGCAAGCTTCAGGATACGAGTATATCCACCTGGACGCTGCTTGAACTTAGGAGCAACGTTTGTGAAGAGAGCGTTTACTGCATCTCTGTTATTGAGTTTTGTGAAAGCAAGACGACGGTTTGCAACCGTATCGTTCTTAGCAATTGTCACAAGCTTTTCAATGAATGGACGGATTGCTTTCGCTTTCGTCTCAATAGTACGGATTTTTCCGTGCTTGATAAGGTCACAGCAAAGACCCTGTACGAGAGCTTTTCTGTGCTGAGGCTTAACGCCCATTTTGTATCTGTGATTACCGTGTCTCATAAATTCTCCTAAAAAGAACGCTTAGTCAGCGTGCTGTACCTGTTTCATGATGTTGTCGACTTTCATGCCGAGGCCAAGACCCATGGAAGAAAGAATCTCTTTGATTTCATTGAGAGACTTACGTCCGAAGTTCTTAGTTCTGAGCATTTCGCCTTCAGTCTTAGAAACGAGCTCGTAAATATACTTGATATTGGCATTCTGTAAACAGTTAGCAGATCGAACTGACAGCTCGAGCTCAGAAACTGGCTTGAGAAGAGCTTCGTTAGCAACTCCGCCTGTAGCAGCAGCAGCAGCTGGCTTAACTTCAGCAGGAGCATCTTTATCTTCAAAGTTAAGGAAGACTGCGAGCTGATCACGGAGGATCTTCGCAGAAATCGCAACAGCGTCTACCGGATCAATACCAGAAGAAGTCCAAACTTCGAGAGTAAGCTTATCGTAATCAGTTCTCTTACCAACACGTGAGTTTGTCACAGTGTAGTTCACACGGTGAACTGGAGAGAAGAGAGTATCGAGGTAGATCCATCCAACAGGAAGATCAAAAGCATCTTTGTTATCAAGAGCAGTAACATATCCCTTACCGCGAGCAATCTTGAGTTCCATACGGATAGATCCGCCGGAAGAAACGTTAGCAATAACGTGATCAGGGTTCAGAACTTTTACATTCGAGTTTTCCTGAATATCAGATGCGCGAGCTGGACCTTCAGAATTCTTCTCAAGAATGAGAGTTACTTCTTCTTTGTCAGTAATTTTGAAACGGATCTCTTTAAGGTTCAGAATGATTTCTGAAACTTCTTCTTTAATATTGTTGATTGTGCCGAACTCGTGATCAACCCCATCAACCTTAACAGCTACAATCCCTGCACCCTGGAGTGAAGAGAGAAGTACGCGGCGAAGAGAGTTACCAAGGGTAAGACCGTATCCACGCTCAAGCGGCTTAGCAGTAAATTTACCGTAATTTCCTTTGAGAGATTCAGTATCAACTTCAAGGGCTGCAGGACGAATCATGCCGGCCCAGTTTTTGCTCATATAGTTCATCGAAAACTCCTAATCTAAAAAAACTGCAGGTACGAAAAAAGCTTAGACTCTTCTTCTCTTTGGAGCGCGGCAGCCGTTGTGAGGCATCGGGCTCATGTCGGCAACAGAAGTGATTCTGAGACCGGCAGCGAGAAGTGCGCGGATTGCGTTTTCACGACCAGCGCCTGGACCCTTAACTTTTACGTCAACTGAGTTAAGACCATGTTCAGCAGCTTTCTTAGCCGCTTCCTGAGAAGCAACCTGAGCAGCGAACGGAGTTGATTTTTTAGATCCACGGAATCCGAGTCCACCAGCAGAAGCCCAAACAACAGCGTTACCATCAGCATCGCTGATTGTTACGATTGTATTGTTGAACGATGCGTGGATGTGACATACGCCGTGAGATAAATTTTTACGAACTTTCTTCTTTCCGCCCTTAGCCCCACCCGTTTGAGTGTTGGTGGTCATACCGGAAGTTTTCTGAGCATTAGTTTGTGCCATATATTCCTACCTTAAATTACTTCATTGCCTTGATTGATTTCTTACCAGCGATTGCTACAGCAGGACCCTTACGAGTGCGTGCGTTTGTATGCGTGCGCTGACCGCGAACAGGAAGACCCTTACGATGACGAATACCACGGTAACATCCAAGATCCTTGAGGCGCTTGATGTTCATAGCGATTTCGCGACGAAGATCACCTTCAACTGCATATGCTTCAAGAGCTGTACGAATCGTCTGAATTTCTTCTTCCGTTACTTCGTTAGAGCTTTTGTTTGCATCAACGCCAGCCACTGCCAGAACGTCTTTTGCGACTTTAGGACCAACGCCAAAGATTGATCTCATGGCGATGCTCATTTTTTTATTTCTTGGTAAATCTACACCTAATAAACGTGCCATATGTTTCCCCTACTACCCTTGTTTTTGCTTATGCTTTGGATTTACTTTACAGATAACTCGTAAAACGCCCTGGCGCTTTACAACTTTGCAGTCTTTGCAGATCGGCTTTACTGAAGAACGTACTTTCATAATTATTAACCCTTGCTTCTAAAAATGATTCGACCTTTATCAAGGTCATATTTACTAATCTCGATCACTACTTTGTCGCCAGGTAGGATTTTGATAAAATTCATTCTCATCTTTCCACTAATGTGCGCTAAAACAACGTGTCCATTAGGGAGTTTTACTCTAAAACGTGTGTTGGGTAAAAGTTCAAGAACTTCCCCTTCCACTTCAATTGTGTCAGTTGACTCAGCCATGCCCTTCCTAAAATAGTAAGTGACCTTATATAAAATAATTTTCTATAAGACAATAAACTTTAAATGTGAAACGTCAAACCTTAGAGGAGATCTTCGAGAAGATTTCATCAACCGACTTTTCCGCATCTACTCTCATCAAACGACCGTGATCTTGGTAGTACTTTAATACCGGATTAACAGTGTCTTGGAAGACTTGAAGACGGTTTTTAATAACGTCTTCCTGATCATCGGCTCTCTGTACGAGATTGGTACCACCGCACACATCGCATACACCATTTATCTTAGGCGCTTTTGATATGAGATTGTATATCGCACCACAGGTCTTACATGTCCTGCGGTTAGTTAATCGGCTTACCAGCTTCCCCATATCCATTTCAAAATAGACTGCGGTCGATGGGGCCCCTTTCAACACTTCTTTATCCAGAGTCTCGGCCTGAGCAATATTTCGCGGATACCCGTCGAAAATATACTGAGAATTCTTAAGATCCACATTCGCTTGTAACAGACGAATCACGAGATCATCAGAAACCAAGGCACCAGAATCCATCACAGCTTTCACTTCTTTTCCAAGAGCAGATTGCTTGGCAATCTCTGCGCGAAGAAGGTCACCGGTAGAGATGTGTTTCAATCCCTTGTCAGTAACCAGCTTGCCAGCCTGAGTTCCCTTTCCGGACCCAGGTGCTCCGATGAAGATCAGATGTGATTTCATTTTTCTTAGAACCTCTTCACACCTGAATATTTGCCTTTAACTTTATAAGCAGTATCCAGACGCTGGGAGATCATAAAGCTCTCTGCTTGCGCCATTGTATCGATGGCCACACCAACAAGAATCAGGAGCGAAGTTCCACCGAAGTAGAACGGTACTTTTGCATAATTAAAGAGAATGGTCGGCATAATACAGATGGCAGCAACATAAAGCGCGCCAATGAGAGTGAGACGGCTGATCACATTATTCAGGAACTCAGCAGTCTGCTCGCCAGGACGAATTCCGGGAATAAACCCACCATTCTTCTTGAGCGATTCAGAAACATCATCAGTCTTAAACTGTATTGTTGAATAGAAGTACGCGAAGAAAATGATAAGGCTGATAAATACTACGTTGTAGAGCATCTTCCCTGGGGCAAAGAGATTATTGAGATCATCGAAATAACTCTTAACCGGTGAATCCTGCGGGACGAACTGGGAAACCGTCTGCGGAAACCCGAGAAGAGCAGAAGCAAAAATCGGTGGCATAACACCTGAGATATTTACCTTGATCGGAAGATGCGAAGTCTGGCCGCCAAAAACGCGGTTATTCACCACACGCTTGGCATACTGGACCGGCACTTTTCGGAATGCTCTCTCTACATAAATGATGAACCAGAATGATGCCAGCATAAGTGCAAGCACGATCACAAGACTGACAGCACTCATTTCACCATTCTGAAGAAGAGTGAATGTATCGCGGATACCGCGCGGGATACCTGCAGCGATACCAGCAAAGATAATGAGGGAAATTCCGTTACCAATTCCACGCTCAGTAATCTGCTCACCTAACCACATTACGAACATGGTACCGGCAGTAAGACCAATGACTGTGAGAAGGCGGAAACCCATTCCAGGATCAAGAACCACTGGAAGATTGTTTGAAGTTTTAACGTTCTCAAGACCTACGGCAAGACCGTAACCCTGGAACATACACAGAAGAACAGTCGCATAACGAGTGTACTGCTGAATTTTCTTATGCCCATCTGGCTCTTTCTGAAGCTCAGTGAGAGCTGGAATAGAGTAAGAGAGGAGAGAGAAAATAATTGATGAAGTAATATAAGGCATGATCCCTAATGCAAGAACTGAGAAGCGCTCAAGAGCACCACCAGAAAAAGTATTAAAGACACTAAAGAGCGATCCCTGCATTCCATCGAAAAACGACGAAAGGGCCGCACCGTCGACTCCCGGAGTGGGAACCTGAGTTGCAACCCTGTATACGCCTAACATCAGAATAGTGAAAAATACGCGCTTTTTAAGCTCTTCTAGTTTCGAGAAGTTGTTCGCAGACATCCGTTTCCTTCTTTAATTAGGCGTTCTCAACCTTGCCGCCAGCTTTTTTGATCAATTCTAAAGCTTTAGCAGAGAACTTTTCAATGCCTTTAAAGGTAAGAGCTTTATTTAATTCGCCCTTAGCAAGGATCTTGATTGGCATCGACTTATTGATACCAGCAAGGAAACCCTTGTCGATCAATGTCTCACGCGTAACCGGTTCACTGGTGAACTTCTCAGCGAGTTTTTCAAGGTTAACAACTGCGTATTCAGTCTTGAAAGGTGCGTTAGAAAAGCCGACTTTTGGAAGACGACGGTAAAGTGGCATTTGACCACCTTCAAAACCGATACGAATTCCGCCGCCAGAACGAGCCTTCTGACCTTTGTGACCTTTACCAGCTTGAGTACCCTGACCAGACCCCTGACCACGGCCAATACGCTTGGTATTCTTAGTTGCGCCCTTTGGGCTTTTAAGAGTTTTAAGAGTTAACATAACAACCTCTAATTATTTAACGATCTCGAGCCACTGGATCATAGCTTTAACCATACCGCGAACTGATGGAGTGTTCTCCAGAGTCTTAGTGTGGTTGATGCGTCTGAGTCCGAGACCGCGGATTGTTGCTTTTTGTTTTTCAGTACAAGCGATAGTGCTTCTCTTCAATTTAACAGTGATTTGCTTGCTCATAATTTACCTTAAGCCTTAACAGCTTTAGTTTTAGCCCTAGTACGAAGGCCTTTAGTTGCAACACCGCGAACTGCCGCCACTTCTTCAAGTGAACGAAGGCCCTTGAGTGCCATGAAAGTTGCTTTAACGATATTGTGCGGGTTTGATCCACGAACAGATTTCGTAAGTACGTTTTTTACACCGGCGAGTTCGAGGATAGAACGGCAAGCACCTGCTGCCTTAATCCCTGTACCTTCACCAGCTGGCTTGAGAAGAACCTGACCAGCACCAAAGAGACCAAGAACTTCGTGTGGGATAGTTCCGTTCTCGATAGAAACTTTGATCATGCGCTTAGAAGCTTTCATGCCAGCCTTACGGATAGCATCTGGAACTTCTTTCGCCTTACCAAGTCCGTAACCAACTTTACCGTTCTTATCACCAACGACGATAAGAGCAGCGAATGAGAAGCGACGTCCACCTTTCACAACTTTTGCTACACGATTAACCGCTACAACTCTTTCTTCAAGATCAGGATTGATCCCATCTTGAACTGGTTTCTTTTCCTGGCGAGGAGCACGATGAGGGCGCTTGCCACCCTTTTTAGGATCGTTATTTTCTGCTTCGCCTGATTCGTTTTTATTTTCTTCGCTCATATGTTCCCCTATTAGATTTGTATGCCGTTCTCACGAATAGAGTCAGCAAGCGTCTTAATCACGCCTGTGTACTGCTTTCCGCTACGATCGAAAACGGCTTTGTTAAGGTTTGCTTTTTTAAGATGAGTAGCAACTTCTGCTCCTACTTTCTTAGCATTTTCAGCATTACAGCCGTTAGCAACCTTAGTTTTTCCGTAGGTCTGAACAGAGAACAAAGTTACAGACTTCACGTCATCAATTGCTTGAATGCGAAGGTGCTTGTTTGACTTCGTTACTGCCAGGCGAGGCTTCTCAGCAGAACCAACTACCTTTTTACGGATAGAAAGTTTGCGGCGATATTCCTTCGCTTTGGATTCATTTTTAATTTTAGCTGCATTTTTACGCATCATAAATTCACCTTACTTCTTAGCGCCAGTTTTACCGGCTTTTCTGATGATCTTCTCGGTTGTGTATCTGAGGCCTTTGCCTTTGTAAGGCTCTGGCTCTCTGAACGAGCGGACCTGAGCGGCTACGAATCCAACGAGCTCTTTATCAGCTCCGAGGATGTCGATGACGTTCTTGTTAACCTTCGCTTCAATTCCCTTAGGGAGCTTGTATTCGATAGGGTGTGAGTAACCAAGGTTCAAAGTGAGGGTGGTGCCAGAAACAGCAGCCTTATAACCTACACCGTTGAACTCGAGTGACTTCACGAAACCGGTTGTTACACCAGTGACCATGTTACCGAGAACAGTGCGGGAAACTCCCCACTGAGCTCTGGCAGTTGTAGACTCGTTAGCTGGAGTAACGAGAATTTCTTTGTCTTTCTTTTCGATTTTTACATCATCTCTGAAAGTATAAGAAAGTTGACCCTTCGGTCCTTTAACATCAACGGTAAGACCGGTGATCTTAATTTCTACTTTATCAGGGATGCCAATCGGCTGTTTACCAATACGTGACATATAATTGCTCCAATTACCAAACGTTACAGATGACTTCGCCACCAAGTTTCAGAGAGGCTGCTTTGCGGGAAGAAATAATTCCTGCAGAAGTGGAAACAACGGAAACGCCAAGTCCTGAAAGAACACGCGGCATTTCACGGTAGCCTTTATATACTCTGAGTCCTGGAGTCGAGACTCTTTTTAGACCAACAATTGCACCATCTTTGATCCCTACACGGATCATGATTTCAGAAGGCGACTTAGCAGCGATCTTGAAGGACTTGATATAACCTTCTTCTTTGAGAACGCGGCAAATATTCGCTTTAATTTTGCTGGCTGGGATATCAACTTTATCCAAGCCGGCTTTATTAGCGTTACGAATTCTTGTAAGTAAATCTGCGATAGGATCTGTCATCATAAGTATGTTCCTCTTACCAGCTGGCCTTGGTCACACCTGGGATGAGACCATTGTTAGCAAGTTCTCTGAACTTGTTACGGCAAAGTTTAAAATCACGATAAACACCACGGGGTCTTCCAGTCAGTTCGCAACGATTGCGAATACGAACAGGATTTCCGTTACGAGGAATCTTCTGAAGAGCAGCACGAGCCGCATCTCTTTCTTCATCAGAAAGCTTTGGATCGAGAGCTTTTGCTTTAAGAGCCTTAGCTTTTGGAGCATATCTCTTAGAAAGTTTTTCTCTTTTCTTATTTTTAACAACTGAGCTTAACTTAGCCATGTGTTCCCCTTACTTCTCTTTGAAAGGCATGCCGAACTGCTTAAGGAGTTCGCGGCCTTCTTCATTGTTGGTAGCTGTAGTAACAAAGCTGATCCCCAGACCACGGATCTTGTCGATCTTGTCGTAGTCAATTTCAGGGAAAATGATTTGCTCTTTCAGACCCATTGTATAGTTACCCTTCCCGTCGAATCCTTTCGGAGAAAGACCACGAAAGTCTTTTACGCGAGGGAGAGAGAGGTTGATCAGGCGATCAAGAAACTCATACATCGTTGGACCACGAAGAGTCACGAATGCACCGAGGGCCTGGCCTTCACGGAGTTTAAATGAAGCGATCGATTTCTTAGCTTTCGATACAACTGGCTTTTGACCAGTGATCTTGGCGAGATCTTCAACAATGCTATCTACGATTTTGCCGTTAGAAACAGCATCACGAGTAACACAGTTAACAATGATTTTTTCAAGTTTAGGAATCTGGTGGATGTTCGAATATTTGAACGTCTCCATCAGAGCCTTTTTAATTTCTTTTTCATACTGAGCTCTTAAACGTGCCATATATGATTTACCTCAATTACTTTATTTCTTGTTTGCTCTTGGAAGCAACACGGCCAATATTTTTGCCGTTCTCTTGCTTCACTTTCACTCTTGTTGGTTTTCCTGATTTAGGATCCAGAAGAGCGATGTTAGAGATATGGACGGCTTTCTCCATATCAACGATTCCACCTTGTGGATTCGCCTGGTTTGGTTTGAGGGCTTTCTTAACCATGTTGATACCTTCAACGACAACACGATTTGTCTTGAAGTTAATGGTCTTGATTTTACCTTTCTTGCCTTTGTCTTTCCCGGCAAGGAGTTGAACGGTGTCGTTCACTTTCAGCTTTTGCATTTTTTTTTCCTTCTACACGCTGATTAGAGCACTTCAGGAGCGAGTGAACAGATTTTAGAGAAATTTTTGTTTCTCAGCTCTCTCGCAACTGGCCCGAAAATACGTGTACCTACTGGTTCATTATTTGCTGCAATAAGAACCACGCTGTTTGTATCAAAATTAATATATGAACCATCTTCTCTTCTTATTGGGTAAACAGTGCGAACGATAACGGCTTTTTTCACGTCACCTTTCTTCACTTTACCGCCAGAGATGGCCTGTTGAACGGCTACGACGATAACGTCACCTACGTTTGCGCTCATGTGCTTAGATCCGCCCAGTACTTTAATACACTGAACAGTTTTTGCGCCTGAGTTATCGGCTACGTCTAGGATCGATTGCTGCTGAATCATATTGTTCTCCGTCTACTACTTAACGATAGAAACAAGATCCCATCTCTTTAAAGCAGAGCGGGGCTTGGATTCTACGATTGTGACAATGTTACCAATTGAAGCTTGCTCAGTTTCATCATGAGCGTGGAACTTCTTCGAGGTCGTCACAAATTTGTGATACTTCGGATGCATCTTGCGGCTTTCAACTTTAACAACGATTGTTTTCGTTGATTTGTCAGAAACTACAACACCCGTAAGCGTTCTTTTTGTTTTGTTTGCTACTTCACTTGTCATAATATCACCCTATTTCTTTGGCGCGTTTTTAACAGTAAGGAGGCGAGCAATGTCTTTCTTAGTCTGTTTCACAACATGCGGTTTATCTGAACCGGTTGTGAACTTGGTGAATCTGTTAGTAAACAGTTCAGCCTTAAGAGACGATACTTTCTCATTAAGTTCTTTGGCGCTTAGCTTGGAAATGTCTGCGGTTTTTAACATAACTACCTCTGCTTATCCAGTCTTATTCAGCTGACTTAATTGGAGCAGGAGCATCTGCTGAAACTAAGTCGCCTTTCGCAACAATTTTAGTGCGAACTGGAAGTTTATATTTTGCGAGTCTGAGAGCTGCATCTGCAGTCGCCTTGTCTACTCCACCGATTTCAAAGAGGATACGACCTGGCTTGATTACAGCTACCCACTCTTCCGGAGATCCTTTACCTTTACCCATCCGAACTTCGGCTGGCTTTTTAGTCAGGGACTTATCCGGGAAAATTTTGATCCACATCTGACCGCCGCGCTTAGTTTCGCGAGAAATCGCGATACGAGCAGCTTCGATCTGACGGTTTGTAATGAATCCGCAAGTAGTAGCCTGAAGACCATAATCACCAAAAGTGATTGTGTTCCCGCTGTTTGCAGCACCGGTCATACGACCTTTCTGCATCTTTCTATGTTTTACTCTTTTAGGACTTAACATATGGTTACCTCTAAATAATTACTATTTGTAAATCTCGCCTTTATAGACCCACACTTTCACACCAATGATCCCGAAGGTCGTTTTGGCTTGAGCAGTGTTGTAATCGATATCAGCACGAAGGGTATGAAGAGGAACTTTCTTCTCCGCATATCCTTCAGTACGAGCAATCTCAGCACCGCCGAGACGACCAGCACACTTGATCTTGATTCCCTTAACTCCTGAACGGAAAGCTGAAGTCATCACTTTCTTCATCGCGCGACGGAAAGCTACACGCTTCTCGAGCTGTTGAGCGATGTTTTCAGCAATAAGTTTTGCTTCTGAATCCGGACGTTTTACTTCAGCAATGTTGAAGAACAAAGGGCACTTGGTAATATTTTTAAGGTCATTACGGATTTTTTCGATCCCTGTGCCTTTCTTACCAATCGCGATTCCTGGCTTAGCAGAGTAAACAGTCACTTTAACTTGATCAGCAGTTCTTGTGATCTCAGTCTTAGCGATAGCGGCCTGTGAAAGCTCTTTATCGATGTAGTTACGGATAGCGAGATCTTGTTGAAAGATCACAGCGTAATTGTTTTTTACATACCAGTTTGAGTGCCAGGTCTTAATGTAACCAAGTCTAAAACCGTATGGATTAACTTTTTGTCCCATTTTCGTCGTTCCCCTGATTAAGCTTCTTTAAGCGCTAGTGTAATGTAACTTGATCTCTTGAAAACTCTGTACGCACGGCCTTGAGCACGTGGCTGAATTCTCTTAAGAGTTGGACCTTCGTCCACTTTCACCATTTCGATGACCAAGTTATCCAGGTCGTACTTTTTCGCGTCAGCAGCAATCGCGAGACCACTGTTGATGAGCTTAGTAACGATGATGGCAGTTTCTTTCTTTTCGCAGTAACGAAGAATTTTGAGGGCTTCCTCAACTTTCTTCTTACGGATCAGATCGACAACCTGTCTAACCTTACGAGCTGATGTTCCAACGTTATTGTTTTTTACAGTGATCATAAATTACCCCTTAGCCGCTGGAGCTGGAGTATCTGCGGCTTTCTTATCGCCTGCTCCGTGCCCGTTGAAGGTACGAGTAAGAGAAAATTCTCCAAACTTGTGCCCAACCATGTTGTCAGTCACGTACACAGGAACAAACTTTTTGCCGTTATGAACAGCGAAAGTGAGCCCAATGAAATCTGGTGTAATCGTTGAACGACGTGACCAGGTCTTGATGACTGTGTTCCCTTTAGTATTCTTCTTGGCTTCAGCCGCTTTCTTGTAGAGATAGTTATCTACGAAAGGACCTTTTTTAATTGAACGTGCCATTTATTTACCTCTTACTTTCTTCTCTTAACGATAAACTTGTTTGTTCTCTTATTCTTTCTCGTCTTGAATCCACGAGTCTGTAGACCCCATGGAGTAACCGGGTGACGACCACCGGAAGTACGACCCTCACCACCACCGTGTGGGTGATCGACAGGGTTCATAACAACTCCGCGAACAGTTGGACGGATACCGCGATGACGGTTCTTACCAGCTTTCCCGATGTTCTCAAGTTCGTGCTCAATCTTACCAACCTGACCAATAGTGGCGCGGCAGTCAGATTTTACTTTTCTCAACTCTCCCGAAGGAAGACGAAGAAGAGCGTATTCGCCTTCTTTTGCCATGAGTTGAGCGTATGAACCAGCAGAGCGTGCCATCTGGCCGCCGTGACCGGTATGGAGCTCAACATTGTGAATGAGAGTACCAACTGGGATGTCTTTAAGAAGTTTCGCGTTCCCAGCCTTGATGTCGGCAGTGTCTGAAGAGATCACTACGTCGCCAACTTTCATTCCCACTGGAGCAATGATGTAGGTTTTTTCGCCATCAGCGTAAACGAGAAGAGCAATGTTACACGTTCTATTTGGATCGTGTTCAATCGTCTTAACCGTTGCAGGGATTTCAAGCTTATTACGCTTGAAATCGATGATACGATACTTCTGCTTAGCTCCGCCTCCGTGGTGACGGACAGTGATTTTACCAGAAGAGTTACGACCACCCTTCTTCTTAATTGGAGCCAGAAGTGATTTCTCTGGAGCCACACCTTTAGTGATATCGCCGGTAACTACTACCATCTCGCGCTGAGAAGGAGTGATCGGGCGGAATTTTTTTAATGTTGCCATAAACCCTTACCTTAAATGCCCTTGAAGAATTCAATCTTCTGGCCGTCTTGGAGTTGAACGTAAGCTTTCTTAGATGAAGCAGTCTTCTTGTGGCCTTTGCCTGCACGCTTCGTTTTCCCTGCGGTAACTGAAGTGTGGACACTGACAACTTTCACATCAAAGAACTTCTCAACAGCGTTCTTGATCTGATTTTTGTTAGACTTGATATTCACTACGAAAGCGTAACGATTATAAGTTTCTGTTTGTTTTGACGATTTCTCAGTCAAAAGTGGTTTTACGAGTACATTTTCAAGACTTAACATCTTATACCAGCCTGCTAAGGAGTTTTTCGAGTGCTGCTTTTTCAATAACCAGGTTTTCGAACTTGATAGCTTCGTAAACGCTGAATCCATCTACTGGAGCGTATTTTGCTCTCTCGAGGTTTGTAACCGCGCGAGATACTTTTTCATTTTCTTCAGCTGTAATAATGAGAGCTGGGAGAAGATTGCGAGTAGAAAGAGCTTTGAACATATCTTTCGTCTTGCCAGTTGTTTCGAGCTTTTCAACTACGTGTAGTTTTCCGGCCTGAAACTTGTCAGCGAGAACTGAAGAGATAGCGATCAGAGTTACTTTCTTATTCACTTTCTGCTCGAATGAACGAGTCTGTGGACCGAAAACGGTACCGCCGCCTGGCATGAGAGGAGAGCGAGTAGAACCCTGACGGGCGTTACCAGTTCCTTTCTGCTTGAATGGCTTCTTACCACCGCCCGATACGAGAGCTTTTGTTTTAGTACAAGCGTTACCTTGGCGACGACCAGCGAGAGTAGCTTTCACGACTTGGTGAACAACTGCTTCATTGATTGCTTCTGTGGAAAAATCAACAGATGCCTTAAGTGAGCCAGACTTTTCGAATTTTGAATTTAATACTGTAATATCAGTCATATTATTCCCCTTACTTCTTCACGGCTTTCGTCACGCAGACGAAACCGTTTTTAGAGCCAGGGATAGATCCTTTAATCAGCATGTATCCAGCTTCAAGGTTAACTTCTACAACCTGAACGTTTTGAACAGTTGAAGTTTCAACACCCAGGTGACCAGGCATTTTCTTGTTCGCGAAAACGCGAGCAGGAGTAGCACGACATCCGATTGAACCCGGGCGTCTGTGAAAGTGAGATCCGTGAGCAGCGGGACCGCCCTGGAAGTTATAACGTTTCATTACGCCGGCGAAACCTTTACCTTTAGAGGGTCCAGTAACGTCTACGAATGTTGTTGGTGGAAACGCATCGAGAGTAATTTCTTTTCCGAGTGCATCGGCAGAAACATCTTTCATTCTGATCTCAGATGACTCAGAAAGAGTTTTCTCAATGTTAGCTTTCTTAAGGTGACCCTTAACTGGCTCAGTAATAAGGCTTGCGCGTTTCTCATTATAAGAAACTTGATAAGCGTTGTAGCCGTCTTTCTCTGTAGTTTTAACTTGTGAGATAACATTCGGAATGAGTTTGACGACTGTCACGGGAACATGGTTCCCATTCTGGTCGAAGATTCTGGTCATGCCAGCTTTTATTCCGTAAAAAGCAGGCAGACTAACATTAACGTCTGACATTCGCCCTCCACAGCATCACCCTCTCTCAGGGATGCATTCATGGTTAATAATATAAACTCAAAAAAAAGCGTTTAAGCTTTGTACTAGTATTTAATTTCCACGTCAACACCCGCTGATAAGTCGAGCTTCATGAGGCTATCGACTGTCTGCTGAGTTGGTTCAACGATATCGATAAGGCGCTTGTGAGTTCTCATTTCGAACTGCTCGCGTGACTTCTTATCGATGTGTGGTGAACGAAGAACTGTATATTTATTAATTTCAGTTGGAAGAGGAATTGGTCCAGCAACTCTGGCACCAGTGTTCTTCGCAGTCTGAACAATTTCTTGAACTGACGCGTCCAGAATATTGTAGTCGTACGCGCGAAGCTTAATTCTCAGCCTATTGGTCTTCATTGAGTCTCCAAAAAAAATTTAGAATCGAAAAATAATTGGGTAACGGTCTTTTGTAAAGCGGTATCTTCAAATATTTGACATTGGCCAGAATACTCTAGCCGCCTACTCAGATGTAGATTCCCCGCTTGAGCAGGATTTCCTTCGCCTGGTTATGGGTTAAGCCCTCGTAACGCTTAAAGGTAAGGGTGAAACTCGCTCTCCCCTGAGTCTTCGAACGGAGCTGGGTGCTGTAACCAAACATTTCGGCGAGCGGAACCTCGGCCTTCAAAACATCTTTCCCGGATTTAGGATCAATACCTAGAATCCTTCCGCGTTTGGCGTTTACGTCGGCGATCACGTCGCCGGCAAAATCACTAGGGGTCGTCACTTCAAGCGCCATGATGGGCTCCATAAGGACGGCTCCAGCTTTCTGACAGGCCTCCTTGAACGCCATGGATGCAGCAATCGTGTAGGCAACGTCAGAAGCTTCCTGATCGATGTATTCCATCGACTCAACGGTCGCTTGTATTCCAATCAGAGGGAAACCGGCCATCACTCCACCAGGAGCTGAATCGAGGATACCTCTCCGCACTGCTTCGTAAATTTCTTCCGGAATATTCCGCTCTTTTTTCTTAAATTCCACTTTCACTTCCAGGCTGCCTTCAAGAGGTTCAACGTGAATAGATGCCTGTCCGAATTGGTTCTTGCCCGCGAGCTCGCGACGGAATGTGTTCGAGGCATTTGCAGAAGCATTGATCGATTCACGGTAAGAGACCTGCGGACTTCCTTTGTTCACTCCCACTTTAAACTCGCGTTCCAGTCGATCAGTGATGATATCGAGGTGTAGTTCTCCCATTCCGAAGATAAGGAGCTGTCCGGTTTCTTTATTATTTCTGTAATTGAAAGATGGATCTTCGATTTTCAGATAATCGAGCGTCTTCTGAAGTTTTTCTTCATCCGCAGAAGTTTTCGGTTCAATTGCTATTGAGATCACAGTCTCAGGGAAATCCATGAGATCGAAAATGATTGGCTTATGTTCGGCACAGAGAGTGTGGCCGGTCGTTGTGAACTTGAGTCCCGAGACGGCAACGATATCACCAGCCGACGCAGTTTCAACTTCAGTACGCTTGTTCGCGTGCATCTGGAGAATTTTGTTAATTCTTTCTTTCTTTTTCTCGTGAGGATTATAGACCTGAGTACCGGCAGTCAACTCACCGGAGTAAATTCTGACATAGGTAATTTGTCCGACGAATGGGTCAGATGAAATCTTGAAAGCGAGACCGCTGAAGAGTTCTTTTTCATCCGGCTTTCTCGTCACAACTTTCTCGATATCCTTAGCGTCGTGACCTTTAACTTCACCTTTATCGAGTGGAGATGGAAGATATTTTACAACAGCATCAAGGAGTGTCTGTACACCCTTGTTTTTGAAGGCTGATCCGCAAAGGACAGGAATGAAGCCATCAACAATGGTGGCTTTTCTGATAGCGGCTTCCATCAATTCAGCCGAGATTTCCTTACCGTTCAGATATTCGTCAGCGAGCTTATCATCATAATCGGCGAGAGCTTCGATGAGCTCATCACGATAAAGTTTTGCTTCACCCAGCTCGTCTCCTTCGAGATCTACTATATCGAACTTTTGTCCGAGATCGGATCCAGCCCAGGTATGTTTCGTGAGAGTGAGGAGATCAATGAGACCAGTGAAATTTTCTTCGATACCAACCGGCATTTGAATGGCGTTAGCCTTCTTTCCGAGCTTCTCGCGAATCTCAATAATACAATTCAGGAAGTCAGCTCCTACGCGGTCCATTTTGTTAACGAAGGCGATACGAGGAACATGATATTTATCTGCCTGGGCCCATACAGTTTCTGATTGCGGTTCAACACCACTCACGGCATCGAAAACACCGACAGCACCATCGAGAACGCGAAGAGATCTCTCCACTTCTATCGTAAAGTCCACGTGGCCCGGAGTATCGATGATATTGATGGTGTGCTTATTCCACTCACAGGTTGTTGCAGCTGCAGTGATCGTAATCCCGCGCTCCTGCTCCTGGACCATCCAGTCCATGGTGGCAGTCCCTTCGTGAACTTCACCGATCTTATAATTTTTCCCGGTGTAGAAGAGGATGCGTTCTGTGGTGGTAGTTTTACCAGCATCAATGTGTGCCATGATGCCAATGTTACGAACTCGATGAATCTCGGTACTTTTCATATGAAAAATCTCTTGGATTTTTGACAAAAAAAAGGCCAGCGTTAGCCGGCCTTTTTTGAATTAACGGATTTAGATTACCACTTAAGGTGAGCGAAAGCCTTGTTAGCTTCTGCCATCTTGTAAACGTCTTCACGCTTCTTAACAGCGCCACCACGGTTGTTAGCAGCATCGATGATTTCATCAGCGAGCCTTTCAACCATGTTCTTGCCAGCGCGGTCACGTGAATAATCACGGAGCCAACGGAGAGCGAGAGATTGCTTTCTGTTAGGGCGTACTTCGATAGGCACCTGATAAGTTGCGCCACCGATACGACGAGATTTAACTTCAACAGCTGGCTTGATGTTGTTCATGGCCTTCTTAAAGACCTTGATACCTTCTTCGCCCATCTTTTTCTCAACGAGATCGAGAGCGCCGTAGAAGATTGCTTCAGCTGTAGACTTCTTACCATCATACATAAGTGTGTTGATAACCTTAGTGATAAGGATATCGTTATACTTTGGATCAGGTAGTACTTCCCTCTGTGGGGCTTGATGCTTACGAGACATATTTTACCTCAAATTATTTCTTAGGTTTCTTAGCACCGTAGTGTGAACGGCGCTTACGACGCTTTTCAACACCAGAGGCATCAAGAGCACCGCGGATTGTGTGATAACGAACACCCGGAAGATCTTTTACTCGACCACCACGCAGAAGAACGATTGAGTGTTCCTGAAGGTTGTGACCTTCTCCGCCGATGTACGAGATAACTTCATATCCGCTAGTCAGCTTAACTTTACAAACCTTACGGAGAGCAGAGTTCGGCTTCTTAGGAGTTGTCGTGTAAACACGTGTGCAAACACCACGACGCTGAGGACATCCTTCGAGCGCCGGAGACTTTGTCTTAGCTTTTTGCAAAGCGCGACCAAATCTCACTAATTGGTTAATAGTAGGCATACTTCAGTTCCTTACATTGTTTAATGATTAGCCGAGGTTTATAGCAAAGCGCCCCGGCTAATACAAGTTTAAATATTCAGCCCTACAGGTTCATACTGAAAGGGGTTTCTTCTTTCGCTACATCTGCCTGGAAATCCTTATACCTAGGAATACCAGTACCTGCAGGAATCAGTCGGCCCATCAATACGTTTTCTTTTAAACCAATCAGGTCATCTTTCTTCCCTTCCAGAGCAGCTTGGGTAAGCACTTTGGTGGTTTCCTGGAACGACGCTGCTGACAGGAACGATTCTGTAGTGAGTGATGCTTTCGTAATACCAAGGAGCAGGGATTTTGAGCCTGCTGGTTGAGATCCGGCCGCAATCAAACGCTCATTCTCTTCGAGGAATTCGGCTTTAGTGACTGAGTCACCTTCAACGAATATCGAATCTCCTGGGTTTGTAACTTCTACTTTCTTCAGCATCTGGCTAACGATCACTTCAATGTGTTTATCATCGATCTTCACACCCTGAAGGCGATAAACTTCCTGAATTTCGTCAGTGATATAGCGAGCAACCGCTTTCTCACCAAGAACGCGAAGAATATCGTGTGGGTTAGTAGGTCCATCCATGATTTGGTCACCCGGACGAACATAGTCACCCTCGTTAACGATCACATAGCGGCCTTTCGGAATGGTGTAGACCATAGGGTCTGAACCTTCTTCTGACTTAATGATGATCTTACGTGATCCACGAACTTCAGGACCGTACTCGATAGTACCGGCGATGTCCGCGATCTGCGAAGAGTTGGTCGGCTTTCTTGCTTCGAAGAGTTCTGCAACTCGAGGGAGACCCCCGGTGATGTCTTTCGTTTTCGTCGACTCACGTTGAACTTTTGCGATAACAATACCACCGTCAATCTTATCTCCTGGATTCACTACGATGTTCGCACCAACAGGTAATGTATACGAGGCAATACGCTTCGTACCTGGAACGATGATCGGATTACCGGCATCGTCACAGACGAGAATACGTGGTTGCTTAGAGAGATCTTCTTTTGCTTTAGCTTCTGTTACTACACGGTGAGAGAGACCCGTAACTGCATCGAGGATTTCTGTATAAGTAGCACCCTGGACGAGGTCTTCAAACTTCACTGTACCAGCAACTTCTGAGATGAATGGCATGGTGAATGGATCCCATTCGAGAATCCGGTCACCGACCGATACAATCTGACCATCTTTGAAGAAGATCGTTGCACCGTAAATAGCCGGGTAACGTTCTTTCTCTGCGCCCGCTTCAGTCTTAATCGCGATTTCCCCGGTCTTGTTCATGATGATCATTTGACCATCAATACGAGTAACCACTTTTACGTTTTCGAAGAAGAGCTTACCAGCGGTCTTAGCTTCAGTTTTGTTAACCTGAGCACCTGCAGTTGCAGTACCACCGATGTGGAACGTTCTCATTGTGAGCTGAGTTCCTGGTTCACCGATCGACTGAGCAGCGATAATACCGACAGCTTCACCGATAGAAACAAGTTTACCGCGTGAAAGATCGCGACCGAAACAAAGGCCGCAATATCCATGCTTCTCTCTACAAGTAAGAACAGAGCGAACTTTCACCTGATCGATTTCTTCGGCCATGAGTGTGTTCACATCTTTCTCAGTAAAAAGGTGGTTTCTTGGGAATAGAGTCTGCTGTGATTTGCCTTTAACGTCTTCAAGAGCAACACGTCCGAGAACGCGAGATGCTACGTGTTCTGCAATTTCTCCTGCTTCAACTCGTGAAGTAAGAACGATTCCGTCCATCGAGTCACAGTCAACCTGACGGATGATACCATCCTGGGCAACGTCAACGAGACGACGAGTAAGGTAACCAGAGTTAGCTGTTTTAAGAGCTGTATCCGCGAGACCTTTACGGGCACCGTGGGAAGAAGCGAAGTATTGAAGAACTGTAAGACCTTCACGGAAGTTCGAAGTAATTGGAGTCTCAATGATCTCGCCTGACGGCTTGGCCATTAGACCTCTCATACCAGCGAGCTGACGAATCTGAACGTTCGATCCCCGTGCTCCTGAATCCGCCATCATAAAGATTGCGTTGAATGAAGGAGCATTGGTTTTTTCTTTTCCATTCTCAGAAACAAATTCCTGAGATGAAAGGTTACCAATGAGAACTTTAGAAAGTTTTTCGTTAGTCTGAGCCCAAACGTCGACGATCTTGTTGTATCGCTCACCGTTGGTGATTGAACCTTCGTTATACTCGTTGGTGATTTTATCAACTTCGGCCTGAGCTGCACCAATGATCGCTGGCTTCTCTTTCGGGATAACCATGTCCTTGATGTTGATCGAGATACCGGCTTTTGTTGCGTACTCGTAACCCATTTTCATGATCGCATCTGCGAACATCACGCACTCTTTCTCTGTCGACTTACGGTAAGCAAGGTCGATGAGCTTCGCGAGTTCTTTCTTATTGAGGATCTTATTGATCGCATCAAATCCGAGAGCTGGCGGAGTGATATCGTGGATGAACGTACGACCAACGGTACCGTCAACCATCTTCCCATCAAGACGGATCTTGATTGGTGCCTGAAGGTGAAGGTTACCAGTGTGATAAGCGAACTGAGCTTCTTCTTTCGAAGAGAACACTTTGCCATAACCACGGGCGAACGGACGAACGCGAGACATATAGTACATACCGAGAACGATATCCTGTGAAGGAACGATGATCGGAGTACCGTCTTTCGGAGAGAGGATGTTGTTCGTCGACATAGCGAGAACGCGACACTCAATCTGAGCTTCGATAGAAAGTGGAACGTGAACTGCCATCTGATCTCCGTCGAAGTCAGCGTTGAACGCTGTACAAACGAGCGGATGAAGCTGAATAGCTTTTCCTTCAATAAGGATAGGTTCGAAAGCCTGGATACCAAGTCTGTGAAGTGTTGGAGCACGGTTAAGAAGAACCGGATGCTCTTGAACTACGTCTTCAAGAATGTCCCAAACTTCCTGCTTCTGCTGATCAACCATGCGTTTAGCAACTTTGATCGTAGTACAGTGACCTTTCTCAATGAGTTTGTTGTAAATGAATGGCTTGAAGAGCTCGAG
>JBKJPL010000030.1:0-5701 GCA_046595005.1 Bacteriovoracaceae bacterium
TTCCTGAACGGTGAGCAAACGGTTGATTACACCGAGGAGGATCTGACCATACCGCAGTTTGGTCTCATTGCCCTGCAAATACATGGCGGGGGACAGGCGGAAGTGCATTATAAAGATCTGATCCTGCAGCAACTGAATAAAAGCAATTAAAATAACCCCCGGCCTAGGGCTTAATGTCATTAAATAAGATTCTGCGACTCCCAAGTCTGAACTGCCTGTGCGGATTTTTTGGAGGTTCAAGCCTGCCGGCAGCTACGCTGTACTCATATCTTTCGGCGAGCCTTTTTATAATTCGTTAGGTATGTTGCCACGGGCTTCAGCCCGTGGGGGAGAGATGATCATGTGAAGGGCGAGGTGCGGAGGAGGTC
This sequence comes from Bacteriovoracaceae bacterium, assembly GCA_046595005.1. Classification (GTDB taxonomy): domain Bacteria; phylum Bdellovibrionota; class Bacteriovoracia; order Bacteriovoracales; family Bacteriovoracaceae; genus Peredibacter. Next base: position 369 of record JBKJPL010000030.1, read on the forward strand.
CTCGCTTTCGCGAGGATGACAATTATTGGTGGAACATAAGGGGGTGGGGGAATGAAGGCGGGCATGCCGCCTTCATTCCCCCACCCCAATCTTTATAAAACGTCTGTCATCCCTGCGAAAGCAGGGACCTCCTCAAAGACGCGGCGCAGCCCGCGTGCTCTATGAATAATCAATTCAAGCTGGTTCAATACCTCAGCTAAGCTGGAGATAATTGACGCTGAATCGTAACTAAAACTAGCTTTTTCGGACGTAATTATTTGTGTGTACAGGGTAGCTGCAGATAGGCTAGGAACCTCCAGTTCCTTAAGTTAATGACGTCAGGCCTGATCCGTCGATTTAATTTGAAAATCTACCAGTTTGGAATATCTTTATATAAGCTTGTGCGGACGCAAACGAACGGATTAATCCGGCGGGCTTACGTTGGATCTTTGAATCAAATCCTTTCACACGATGAAATCACTTCGCATACTTCTTCTTTTAATGCCGACCCTGATTCTAAATGGTTATCGTATACCACCAACCGGTCCGGGTAGTACGGCGCCGCCAGCTATCTACGACAGGGAGTATACACTTCGGGCTACCATGCTAGGTTATTTTGATCTGGATGGCAAACGCAACCCGGTGCTTCAGGCGAAACAAGGAGAAACCGTGCGCATCAAAATCGTGAATGGCGAGCCGATGACTCACGATATAGCTCTTGAAAAATCAGGCATTAAAAGCAGGGTGCTTGTGGAGAAGGGAGATACCGCCAGCGTGGTTTTCAAAGCGGTGGAAAACGATATTTACTTCTGCTCTATTCCGGGTCACCGCCAGGCTGGTATGGTCGGGCAATTCGAAGTGGTCGAAAAGCTCGCCGCAGAAGGAGCAACTATTGCCGGAGAAGCAGTAAAAAAAGATGGCAGGGTGTTGAACCTGGGCTTTGAAAAAGGTAACCTGGACGACTGGACAGCAAGCGGAACGGCATTTTCGAATGCTTTGGTATCGGAAGACCCCTCCCCGCTGCACGAAAAGAACATGGGCATAGGTATCTCAGGCAAGTATCTTATCACCAGCGGTGGTACAAAGAATCACAAGGAAACCGGCACATTAACCTCGACAAAATTTACGGTAACTCAACCCTTCGCAGCATTCAGGGTGTCCGGCGGAGCCCTCCAGGATACGCGTGTAGAGCTTGTTCGGGCCGATAATAACCAGGTATTCTTCCAGATGACAGGTTCCGGCCGTTCCAATATGCAGCCGGTCGTTGTAGATCTGAGCAGCCTTTTGAATAAAGAGATCTTTATCCGCATCATAGATAATGAAACCGGGCTTTCTTCCATCCCTTATATTCAACCGAACATCTGGGCACACATCAATTTTGACGACTTTCTTTTCTATTCCACCCGTCCAAATTTCAGCAATGAACTAAAACCCAGTGATGTTATTGTTATGCCCCCCCTTGACCCTTTTATCCACGAGGGTCTTTCAGGCGAAGCTGCAGCCAGGGCCATGACCATGGGAAAAGGATTTTCGGTGAAGCTGGCAGCTTCCGAGCCAAACATCGTGCGGCCCATCAGCTTCACACTGGATGCCCGCGGCAGGCTTTGGGTGGCTGAAGCCCATACCTACCCGGTGCGTGCGCCGGAAGGGCAGGGGAAAGATAGGATTCTGATATTTGAAGATACAAATGGCGACGGCACACTTGATAAGCGCATTGTATTTACCGAAGGGCTGAATCTCATCAGCGCTATTGAGGTTGGTATGGGCGGTGTTTGGCTTGGTTCAGCCCCGCACCTCTTGTTTATTCCAATAGATAAAACAGGTGATAAACCTGCCGGCGCGCCACAGGTGCTTCTCGATGGCTGGGGATACCAGGATACTCATGAGATGCTTAACAATTTCCGTTGGGGGCCGGATGGATGGCTGTACGGCACACATGGGGTGTTTACCCATTCATCAGTAGGTAAGCCGGGTACGCCAGAATCTGAACGCATCAAGTTGAACGGCAGTGTATGGCGCTATCATCCCACCACGAAAAAGTTTGAACTTTATGCTGAAGGAACCAGTAATCCATGGGGTATCGACTGGAATGATTATGGACACTCCTTTGTAACCGTTTGCGTTATTCCGCATATGTTTAATGTGATCCAGGGTGCCCGCTATCTCCGGCAGGCCGGAAAGCATTTTAATCCCTACACCTACGATAACATCAGGGAAATAGTTGACCACGTGCACTATGTGGGCGACCGCGGTCCGCATGCAGGAAATTTCAGATCCAATTCCAAAGGCGGCGGACACGCGCATGCCGGTGCCATGATCTACCTCGGCAGTGAAAAATGGCCTGCGGAACTTCGTAACAAAATGTTCCTGAACAACATCCATGGCAGCCGCGTAAATGTGGACCAGCTGGATCGCAAGAATTCCGGTTACCTGGCAAAGCACAACGAAGATTTCTTATTAACAAATGACACCTGGTCGCAATGGTTAAATTTCAGGTATGATGCCAGCGGGTCGGTTTTCGCCATAGACTGGTATGATAAAAACCAGTGTCACAGTCCCAACCCGGACGTCCACCAGAAAACCATGGGCCGTATTTTCAAAATAAGTCATGAATCGGATAAATGGGTGCAGGTCGACCTTTCCAAAGCCAGCGACATGGAGCTGGTAAATCATCAGCTCAATAAGAACGAATGGTATGTACAGCATGCCCGCCTCATCCTGCAGGAGCGGGGACCTGATAAGAAAGTGCATAAAGCATTAAAAGATATTCTGAATAACAATCCGGACATTACCCGCAAACTTCGGGCGCTGTGGGCGCTTCACGTCACCAAAGGACTTGAAGAAGATGAACTGCTTAAACTGCTGGACAATGGCAGTGAATATATCCGGAGCTGGGCAATCCAGCTGATGGCAGAAGATGAGAACTTGTCTGACAAGGCTCTAACCCGGTTCGCTGGTCTTGCAAAAACAGATAATTCGGCACTCGTCAGGTTATACCTCGCTTCAGCACTCCAGCGAACAAGCCCGGAAAAACGATGGGAAATTCTTGAAGCCCTTGTTCAACGTGTGGAAGATAAAGACGACCAGAACCTGCCACTCATGCTCTGGTACGCGCTGGAGCCGGCTGTGCCAACAGATCTGAAGCGGGCGGCTGATCTGGCGCTTAATGCTCAGGTGCCGAAAATTTTACCATTCACCATCCAGCGCCTCGGTGCCATTAAATCGGCAGCCGCTGAAAGTGCGCTGAAAAATCTGCAGCAGCGAATAGGAAAAATGAATCACTAGGTGCGTAATCCCATGCCTTCCGTATCAGCCCAGTAAGCTGGATAACAGAGAGATTTTGGACATGGAGGTTCAACTTTCGCTGGAATCTGAGCCCGGCTGAAGCCATTCGGACGCGGCGCTAGCGGGGGACATGCACGGCGTACCTATGCATCGCTATGTTCAATCCTAAAATTTCAGATACATTATTAATAACACCATACGACACGTCCTGGTCTACGCTAGCGGCTGGTGCCGCTTACCTGCTCCCGCCAGCCTACCTTGTATCCTTAACTGTAGTTGCTTGAGGTTCCTCGCTCCGCTTCGGAATGACGTTAAATGTGATGAAAATTGAGATTTCTCCTCGCGTGCTTGACCCGGTAAATAGAATAAGCCAGGTTGCTCGTCGAAATATACCCTCCAATTAATAATTAGGTTATTTCGACGAGCGTATCCCAAAGTCATTTTTTACTTTGAAAGTAAAGGCGAGGAGAAATCTCCATTCCCAACCACCGAATACGTCATTCCGATCCGCCTCGGGCGGAGAGGAACCTCAAATGCTTGATCCGAAACCTGCAACAAAACCGCAAAAACTGATCTCCTTTCTCCCCTGCATCCTAAGCACTGTTTTAGTACTATCTAAGCACTATGTCAACACATAGATAAGCATGCCGGATTACTTGCAGTATTCTGCGGTTTTGCTTGCGATGCCCAAACTTCTGCGGTTTTATGCTACGCAGACGGACTTTCGCGGACTTTGGCGGACAGTTAAGGACATATTTTGGCCGACTTGACGTAGCCCTGTAAGTTTGAATCATGCACCACGTACCGGTACTACAAAGGCGCTGATTTACTTACAATTTAATTTTTAAAACAATGGCAAGATCAAAATTCAATGTATTAACCCATGGCCTGAGCGGGCTGGTGGGCGACATGATTGTATTCCGTCAACGGGCGAACAAGACAATTGTGTGCGGGAAGCCAAGACCTTCCTCAAAACCCCCGACTACAAAAGCCTTAGCAATCAGGGACAAGTTCAAGCGCGCTTCAATTTACGCATTGTCGGTGATGGACAATCCTACCTTAAAAGCTGAGTATCAACAAACGGCAAAATTGGGGCAGTCGGCTTATAACATGGCCTTTTCTGACTACCAAAAGGCACCGGAAATCTACCAGGATATTGACCTGGAAGCGTACACCGGCGTTATTGGTGAAACCATCGATATCAGTGCGATAGATGACTTCCGCGTGGAAAGTGTTCACGTGAAAGTAGCATCCGCTGGTGGAATGACCATCGAGCAAGGGCAAGCAGTGCAATCGCCAAATGGCTTGGACTGGGTTTACACCTTCACGGCAGCGAACAGCGAAGTGCCCGGCAGTAAATTGATCATTACCGCTACGGACCTTCCAGGCAATAAAACCCTGCTGGAAAAAGTGCTGGTCTAATCAGAATGCGGCGGTGTAATGCCGCCGCACTTTACGACGCAGGTCTGACCCCGAAGGAGGCCACAAATTGAAGAATAGTCGATTACGCAATTTCACGACCCATAAGGAGGTCGGATATTTCGGAAATCACATTCAACCCCGTCCGAACGGTGTTCATCCGGGCGGGCACCTTCGGGGTCGCTGAGTCGTTAGCGTTGGATTTGCAATAAAAAATCCGATTGCTGGACAAAGTGCTGGTTAAAGCAATTGCGGCGGTTTAATACCGCAGTACTTACAACCTATTACTTAAAACTTATTACCTATTACTTACAACTTACAACTCAAAAAACATGGAACTAATACAATCTCTAACCCAATTCAGGCAAATTCCAGTCAGACTGGAAAACAAAGGCCTGATCATCAGTGCGCTTTCATTCCTCATTTTCCCCTACCTCATTCGGCTGTTCGACAGTTCGGCTGCGGCCATCGATCCGGGAGTGCTGAGCGGAATCATCTTATCAATTGCCGCAGTGCTTTTCTTCCAGGCAACCACCTGGTGGGTAATCAGAGCAATATGGCCGGCATTCGCAACCTACTCACAAGCGCACTTTGTAAGGAATTTTAATTCTATGGAAGCGGCGCAAAAGGTGGGGGTGTATCTGGGGTTT
>JBKJPL010000067.1:0-51810 GCA_046595005.1 Bacteriovoracaceae bacterium
CCCATCGAAGTCGTTCCTAGTCTTAAGTATTTAAGATTAGGGTACACAACTAGGAACAGTAGGACATAATCGCCCAGAAATTAGAGTAGGACACAATCGTCTAGAAACTAGACACCCTTAGAGCTTTTACATCCATACCGGCTTTAACTATCACCGAACGCAATTTCCCTGCAGAATGGGGGGGATTAAACAATCGGAATGGTCAATGAAGCTCGTAGTTCTAATTCTATTCATTCTGGGAAGCGCTCACGCCCGCGCAGAATCTTGCGATGTCCGCATGGGACAATCAATTGGTCTCAGAGTTGTGGAATTTGTCAGCGGAAATACTATCCATTCAAAGATGTCTCTGAAAGATACGACTGCTGATTCTATTCAGCAGGAAATGAATAATCTCCAGGAAGAGGGTGTTTGCGATGAGAAGATCATCGCCCGACGCTGCATTCTCCGTTATGAGAAAAAATCTAAAACCACACTGATCACATTGTTCCGCGGAGAAGACCGCTGGGTGAGCTGGTTACTTTCTTCCAAGAAGAAGGCCCAGGATTTCATCAAGAATATGAAACGTGTCGGCTTCTGTTCCTAAAATGCAGGTACCGGTAAGGTCGGTGTAAATGACCCACTGAAATTTGCTGGCTTCAGGTCCAAAGTTGAATAGCTGCCCTGATAGGCATCGGGTAGGGTGTTACATGGCCCACTGATAGTTGTTGTAAAAGTTGGAACAGCCTGATCCAGACAAATAGTCGTAGCACCACCTTCAGCTGTCGTTAAAGCAGAACTGAAGCTACTATTATTGATTCCCGCAATACTAGTAAGATTGACCGAAGCCGCACGAAGTTTCAAGCGATCAACACCTGGAGTGGTATCGACATAGATTTGTTTGTTGTGAGCTGAATAATCATAATTACCACCGCCAACTGCCTTGATCTCAAGATTCCATTCCTCACCCCACGCCCTGTTAACATCTACTTCGTTTACAATTACAGTAGTGTTACGAATCTCTTCCTCGGCACCCGGAGCGCCCTTAATTTCGGAACTTTTACGGAATGCTTTTCCGCTTCCTGCAATTTCCGTGTTCCATTCAATGATGTTCTTACTGACTTCATTTACTTTATCTTCAAATGCTTCCAGACGACCGACTTTATAAGAACACTTGAAGTCGATCACAATTTCCGTTTCAAAGACAGGCGTTGAGTCTACTTGTCTTTCAATGATCATGCGCTTTTCAAGGGGAGTCGTACCTGCGATGACAGTACCATCAGCCATGAAGGTTGTTACAAATGTCCCCGCAGGAGATGGACCAATATCAACCCGATAGGTATTGATACCATCCTTATCGAGAACAGTTCCTATGGCATTTGTATCTGCCGTAGAGCAGTTAACTGCACCAAGAATACCCGCTGCTCCTTCAGGTGAAAACATTTCTGCGACCCCGGTCAATATACCGCGGGAATTATTGTCTCTATTGTAAAACATTTCAAAAGAACGTGTGATCTCTGCAATTGGTGCTGGGAGAAGGGGATATCCAAAGAATTCCCAGCCGTGCTCATAGGCATAGTATGAGTTATCTGTGGAGAAGGTATAATTTCTAATCACTCCCCCTGTGAAAGTAAAGTCGAGCTGAGGAGATGTGAGTGCTGAGAAATCAAAGTTTGTTACCAGATGACCTTCGTCAGTAACCCTACAGTCTGATTTAATTTGTGCCAGAGTTGGAGTCGCAGGAGAGATTGTTCCCACTGAAAGAGTTACTCCAACAATATCATCGCAGTTATAACCACTAACTTCCAGAATACGGAAAGCACTTCTTGGTTTTGTAATAATATTCGTAGAAAGTGTTGCCGGAATTCCAATACATTCAGTAGATCCGCAAGTAATTTTAGGAATCAAACTGCTGAATCCTGAGAAACCTTTTCGGGTTTCGTTGGTGGGAATGAACAAATTGAAGTTTGAACTTACAGTGTTGATGAAAGTATCCTGATTGGATGCAGGAACTTCAAGACCGTTTCTGAAATTATACTCGGTGATAAATCCAGCTTCCAGACAGCTAAGACTGTCATAGAGCCGCATTTTGAAAGGTAGAGTCTTTGTTGGAAGTCTGGGATTAAAATTCGCAGCAGCTGACCAGTAACCATCATTGGTTACCGGGGCACAAATCGAAAGACCTGGAGATATCACACCATTTATAATGTTGGGAATTTCGATCTTGATGGTCTTCGCCCATTTTTTATAAATATTGTCAAAAGGTGCGGCTGTATTACAGAAGGTAGCTGGATCTGTAAGAGAATCTACTGGAGCAGGAGTCGAATTTGTGTACAACCACCCGCAGGTCGCAATTCGAAGTGGAAGGTAACGATCAGTATTGTAGAAAGCACTATTTCCGAAAACATCGGCTTGAGAAGTACAATTAGAAGTGGTGAGTAAAAGGTTTACTGTTTCTTTATCATTTCTAAGATCTCTGTTCACAGATGCACATTTCGTGACACCCTGGAAAGTTTTGATGGCATGTGTATCTCCGGCCCATCCAACTGCAGAAAATTTCCATACCGCTTTCGGAAGTTCAAGCGTAACACTCGAACTCGAACCGGAGGCATTGTAGTCAACAGGAATGACAAACTCGCCCTCAGAACTTTTACCGATGATGACAAGACCACCTAGAAATCCATTATTGGCCACGCTGAGTGCAGAGTTTGTAATTTCAAGTTTGGTTGTGACCTTCTGAGCTCCGCATGAAATGAGGAGAGAAGAAGAGATCAAAAGCAAAATGTGTATAATCGTTTTCACAAAAACTCCCGAAGGTTCGTTTTGTTTTCTGAAATCAGAATAAACCCTTGCGAACTCAGTCCCTTCCTTTTCGCCCTTAGTTGGGGCAAACTTTACCTATGTTTTTAAATAGATAGATTCACTGATTGGGCCCTGAGCTCTCGCGTCCTAGTAAATATATTTTATTCACAGAGGTGGAAAACTCCCCAAAGTATTGGCAGTGAAAAGTGTAGGCCCTTGTTATCATTCAATGAAAACTCGATTCTGAGCTTTCATTTTTTCATTTCAGAACACATTTCAATGGCCGAGTGATCATGACTTTACTGGCAGTTAACCGGCACCAGCTTCCTCTTTTCCCTTTGATTGAGCCCATTACCGGGAGGCGTATAATGGTTTTGAGTCAACTGGCCTCATATAAGGACCATTTTTATGAAGCATCTCTATTCATTTCTTCTTCTTATCGCACTTATGACCACTTCTGCGTGGGCACAAAAGAAAGTCGCGATTGTGAAACTCCTGAAAGGGGAAGTGGATGTGCTTACTCTTGGTAAGACTATAAAACTTAAAGTTGAAGACTGGGTTGAAGATGGATCAGTTGTAAAAACCGGTGAGAAGAGCTTTGTTAAATTAGTCTTTATTGATAAGTCTCAAATGAATATCGGTCCAGGCTCTGAAATGAAGATTGAGAAATTCGGAGAGAAAGATTCCGGAGTGATTGATCTCGTGAAAGGTAAAATCCGCTCTCAGGTTACAAAAGATTATCTGCAGATGGACCGCAACAAATCGAAACTCTTTATCAAGACTCCAAACGCAGTTATGGGTGTACGTGGTACTGACTTCCTCATTTCAACTAATGGTCAGACAACTTCCACCATCCTTTTCGAAGGTTCTATATCGTTCAACAAACTTGATAATCGCGGCGAAACAAATACTAATAGACTCGAAGATATCGTTGATCGCGGAGTAAATATCCAGCCGGGTGAATTCTCGGTTGCTGATAAAATTCACCCTATGCCGACAGTTCCCTCAGTTCTTAACGTCAATCAACGTGAAGCTCTCGAGAAGAACGAAACATTTGATACTGACCGCTCTCCAGGTGAGAGTGCTAACAAGGCCCCTGAAAAATCAATTGTTCCTCCGGGACTTTCCGGGGATCTCGTAAGTAATGATTCTGCAACTCTCAAGTCTGCAGTATCGACAGTTTCTTCAGCTTCAAAAGCTGAAGATGCTAAAGGTTATGTGATTGGTGAGACGCTCAAGCCAACTAACGGATCTTTCCTGCACGTAGAATCAGGAGTGATCATTGCTCCTCCTCCGGGAAGTGTTTACGATCCAATCACTAACTCATATCTTCCTTCCGGATCAATTGGTACAGTTTCTTCGACGGGGGAATATCTCCCACCTGCGAATGTTGAAATCACGGCAAGTGGAACAGTGCTGGTGGCGTCTGTCGATGCTTCCGGAAGTACGGTTGTCACCGAAGCAACTCTTGGAGATCCGATCCTCACTTCCAATACGACCATCAATACAAACACCAGCGGAACGGGAACTGTATTTGAACAGCAGACCACCCCAACAAATATCACGACTGCTGGAACGACAGAACCGGCTGCAGCATCAAATGATATTCTTGGTAATGCGATTGACCAGTCAGCTTTGACGAAGACTCAGAACTCGACCAGCGACTCGGCAGCTTACACAGATAATAAGAACAGCCTGATTTTAAATAATAACATTAACGCGACTGTTATCATAAACGCCGGCCAGTAAAGGCCCGCCCTTTTAAGGACCTCGATGAAGATATTGGCATGGATGCTGATACTTTTAATTTCTATTGCCCACGCTCAAACTGAGAAGGTTGAATCAATCGAGGCTATTGGAGTAGCAGGGTCACGTGGAATTTTCAAAAATGCTTCTGCACAATTCGCTCAGGGGAAATATCGCGCGACAATTGATGAACTGACAACTATTGCTTCAGGGCCCTCGGTTGATAAGACCACTCTTGGTCTTATTCATTATTGGAAGGGAATTTGCTACAACCGTCTTCAGGATTATCCCAACGCAATCGCGAGCTTTGATAAATCTTTAAGTCATGAATACGGCCCGAAAGATATTCATTACGAGTACGGGCAAGCACTCTTTGCGTCGGAAAAGCTACAGGACGCGAGACTCCAGTTCCGTGAATCTCTTAAAAAGAAATTTAAGCGCGCGGTCTCCCTCTATTATATTGGATACATTTCCCGTGAGCTCGGAGACAGGAAAAAGGCCATTACCTTTTTCAAGGCGATTGAGAAACTTCCTGCTAATGAAACTCAGGAAGTTCTTCAGGCGGCAGAATTCCAGATTGGAGATGTATATCTCGATCAGGTTGAAAAAAGCCGTGATGCTTTCAGGACAGTTGAAGTTTACGTTATTCCCCAATACAAAAGAGCTCTGGCGATTAATGAAAACTCTGCGTTGGCAAATCCCATCCGCGAAAAGATTATTACTCTTCAGAGAAAATATGATCTCATGATGTTCAATCTGAGAAATGGAAGACCGGTTGCCAATCCTCCATATTTTCTCCGTGCTTCGCTTGAAAATGGTTTTGATACGAACGTAACCTTCTCACCAACTGAAACAACAGTTTCTAAATCCGATCAAAGCTCCATGTTCACGAAGGGCGATGCAATCGGAAGATACACTTTTTATAACGAAGACTGGATGAGTATTGCTCCGGAACTTCGTTTTAATTACACCTATTATCACAATCGGATTCCCGAAATTTATCGCAACGACAACTACCTCATTGCTCCGGCAATCCGGACAGCGTTTGAACATACATTGTGGAAACAACCCGCTGCCACACTTTTAGATTATGATTTTTCCCAGTCTCAGCGTGATGTTAATGCGAAGAAGAAACTTGAATTCAGTTCACGCAGCCATTCCCTCATGCTTGGTGAGCGATTCAATTATTTCTCGCGTGGTGAAACCTTCCTGCGCTTGAGATACCGTCTGTTTGACAGCTTCAACGACACTACTGATTCAAAAACGATCTCGCTCAGTGCTGAACAGGTCATCGGAATCAAAAACAGTACTCTGTTACTTTATTTCGGTTACGATCGTTCCCGGGTTGAGAATGACATTTTTGATACCGATTCTATGACTTTGAGAGGGGATTACATCATCGGAAGGCTGGGTAAATTCGGAACACCCAGTATTGGTCTTTCACTTACTTCAACTGATCCGATAAATAATAGTGATCGCGGCCGGGAACTTTTGGTTAACCCGAACGCGCGTCTGGCAAAATTCTTTGGACAGAAATGGCGTGGAAATCTTAAATACGATTATCAGGACTATGACTCAAAAGACGAGGATCGTTTCGCTTACGAAAAATCAGTCTACAGTGTGGAGATTGAGTACCTGTTTTAAGGGAAGCTCGATCACAAAAGTTGTCCCAAGGCGCGGGCCTTCGCTTTCTGCGTGAATTCTTCCACCGTGCTTCATGATGATGTGTTTAACGATCGATAAACCAAGACCTGTTCCACGCTTTGCCTCTCTGGAACTATCGACTCGATAGAAGCGTTCGAAGATTCGTCCGAGATGTTCTTTGCCGATACCTGGTCCATTATCCTTCACTTTCAAAATCACTTTCCCCTGATGTTCTTCACTGGATACAGTGATCTCAATAGTGTCTTCAGAGTACTTGCAGGCGTTGTCGATGAGATTTGTAAGTACTGTTTCAATCAATCGGTAGTCACCCGTAATTGAATCGACAAGGAAGTCTCGTTTAAAGTTAATGGATTTTGAAGGAAAGTTAGTTTTAATATTCGGAATAATGGCTTCAATGAGGGATGGCAGGTCTACAACATCCTGTTCTTCAATTTCCCGGGATTCAATCACTGAAAGATTAAGCAGGTCATTGAAGAGTGCAATCATCCTTTCTGTATTGGAAATGATCTTCGTGAGAAATCCCTCATACTCTTCAGGAAATTTTTCCTTGTTGGCCACGAGAACCTGCGAATAACCCTTGATTGATGTCAGGGGAGTGCGGATTTCATGCGAAACGTTCGCTACAAAGTCTACGCGCATCTGTTCAGTAAGTTTAAAATCGGTCACATCGTGGAATACACCAAGAGCACCCATCACTTTCCCATCTACACCCCGAAGAGGTGTCACGATGAGATCATAGTATCGACCGTTATTGATAAGAGTCTTGATCGACTTAGGATTTCCTGCACCGAGAACACTCCGGAATGCATCCAGAACTTCATGCTGCTCAAATATATGCCAGAGTTTTGGAATAATGCCTGCTTCGCCGGCGAAGCTTTTCTTAAAGTTGGTATTTGAGAAAAGAACTGTCTCAAAGAGATCGACAGCGATGATGGCATCGTAAATTGATTCAAGAATGGCACCAATTTTTTCGTTCTCGAGCTTGGTACGATTGATCTGATCTTTGAGCTTCAAATCTGCGTCCGCAAGAACAGTTTCAATCCGGGTCCATTCATTTTTTTCGTAAAGCTGACGGATGGTTGTATCCATCGGGAGATCAGAGCTGAAGCTTTTAACCTTGGTGAGAATAGTGCCTAAAGGTCTGGTGGCCCGATAAAAGAAAAAGATAAAGAAAACCTGCCCGATGAGTGCCAGTGGCAGGATTCTGATAAAGACATCCCGATCAATGATGAGAATTGCGATAATGACGGGAAAAAAAATCAGCAGGGATAACTGGATAATCCGGAAAAAGAAAAACCAGGGATAGGCAGATCTAGGCTTCATCCTTAAATCTATAACCGATTCCCCTTATTGTTTCTATGACATTTGCCGATTCACCGAGTTTTTTCCTGAGACCAGCAATGTGCGTATCAATGGTTCTTCCAGTGACAAACACCTGATCTCCCTGAATGTTCGATATAAACTGGTCCCGTGTGAAGACATGGCCCGGTTTCTGAGCAAGGAGAAGGAGGATTTTGAATTCTGTAGAAGTAAGGACAATTTCTTCCTTACTTACAATAACCCGGCACTTGGCGACTTCGATCGTAAGGTTACCGAACGTGAGTTTGTCTTCTCCTGCAGTTTTTGCAAGATCAAGACTGCGAACCTGTACGCGGACGCGGGCCTGAAGTACGGCTAGATCGAAAGGCTTTGTGATGTAATCATCCGCCCCGGCATCAAGACCCGAAACAATATTATCGGGCTGGGTAAGGGCAGTGATCATTATCACGGGAGAAGATTTATAATTTTTATGCGAACGAAGGCGCTTGGTGAATTCGAGGCCATTCATCGATCCGGGTAACATCCAGTCGATGATAAAGAGATCGATATGTTCTCCGCGCTCAAGGACACTCACTGCCTTATCGGCGCTTTCAACTGCAGTGACCTGATGGCCTTCAGATTTCATCTGAAAACTGATGAGATCTCTAATGTCCTGTTCATCTTCAACGACGAGAATATGTGCGTTCTTCATATATCTTTGTGTACCACTTTCCATTGGGGATATGAAGGTTAAGATTCGGTTAAGCCCGTCGTGAAAGTCTTACATTATTGAAGGTTACTGTTCACAAAGTCCCAGTTCACGACATTCCAGAAAGCTTCAACGAATTCCGGACGTTCATTCCGGTAATCTATGTAATAAGCATGTTCCCAGACATCCAGAGTGAGGAGTGCCTTAAGATTGTGCGCCTTGGGTGTATCAGCATTCGACGTGTTCATGATTTCGATTCCCTTATTTCCCTGAACGAGCCAGGTCCAACCGGAACCGAAATTTGCTACGGCCTTCTCGGAGAACTCTTCCCTGCATTTTTCAAAATTTCCCCATTTCTTATTGATGAGTTCTGCCACTTTTCCATTTGGTTCCTGGCCACCATCAGGGCGCATGCAATTCCAGAAAAAAGTATGATTCCACGCCTGAGCAGCATTATTAAAAATCTGCCCCTCTGAACTCAGAATGATCTCCACTAAATCCATTTTTTCGTATTTCGTACCTTTGATTAATTCATTGAGTTTATTGATATACGCCTGATGATGTTTTCCATGATGGAATTCCAATGTTTCCTGCGAAATATGGGGTTCCAAACTGTTGTTCGGATAGGGCAGTTCGGGTAATTTATGTTCCATAACGTTCTCCGTTAAAGTGAATTCATTCAATGAGCTACAGGTTAAGTGCGAGCGGTTCATCAAAGCAAATTACGAACCACGCGTCATGGCCTTCCTTCGATTGACTTTGATCGGGAAGAGGTTCAAACTTTTTGCAAATGAAAATGCTATTCCTTTTGCTCGTACTTACGGGCTGTTCTTCGCTTAAAAACAAACCCGAACTTTCAAGCTCGTCTAAAGGTGTTCCTGAGTGGATTTATTCTCCATATGAAGCATGCGACGAAAGTGGCGAGCTTTGCGCGACAGGTGAAGCTAAAACGATGGCGTCTTCTGATGCGCAGGCAAGAGCAAATCTCGCAAGTATCTTTGAAGTTCAGGTGAAATCCACTCTGAATTCCAATCAGAGTTCGAAATCAACTTTTCCCTGGCAATCTCAGGTGAATGAAGAAGTGCAGATAGCACTTGAAGAATCAGTGAATGAAATTCTGGAAAATGTTCAGGTAAAAAAACACTTTAAGAAAGATGGTCTTACTTACGCACTGGCCTCTCTTGATAAGAGCCAGGCGGCTGAACTTATCTCCGGTCGTATGAAAAAACTCGATACTGAACTCGAAACTTTCTGGCAGAGACGTAGCCGCACGAATCTCCGGAAGATCATGCGTCTTCACCTTGAGCGTGAAAAACTGAATGAACGTTACGCTACTGTTGCCGGCGGAAAGAGGGAAGCAAAGCCTTCTTATGAAGAGATCATGCGCTGGAAAGACTCCCGCCCGGAAATGATTCCTCTCTCACTCAAAGTGGGTCAAGCGCCGGAGTGGATGACGGAAAAGATCAAAGAGCTCCTTACTGAATCAGGTTTCAGGATTGTGAAGGGCGAGGCCAATCGTGTTCTTTCCATGAATGTTGATTCGATCAAAGAATTCCTGAATGTCGACGGTTTTGAGAAGTACACTTTCACTCTCAACATGACCTCGACTGAAGACGGCGAAAAGAAGAAAGTGATTTCAACTTCAGAGACTGTGACCGGCAGAACGCAAGCCGATGCACTACTCAAGGTGAAACCATTTTTTAATACATATATTGAAGAACATTTATCTGACCTACATTTAGACTAATAAAGGAGCTCATATGAAGCTGATGTCTATCTTGCTTGCTCTGTCTCTCGTTTCTGTATCTTGTTCATCGAAGAAGAAAAAAGAAGTAGCTGATGTTGATAACTCAGCCACTATCAAGAAAGACTTCGTTGTTCGTGACTCTTCTTCTAACACCCGCCCAGGCTGGGTTGAAGATGCTGAGATTTATGCTGAACAGGAAAATATGGATGTTAAGAAGTATCGCTACTTCTCATTCGAGACTGAGCCGAAAGTGAACCGCGAAATCGCTTGTAACCTCGCTAAGGCGAACGTTCGTGCTGACATCGCTGGTGAGATCACTACTTTCATCCAGAAGACTCTTGGTGCTTCTCAGGAAGGTCAGGCAGCAATCGATGCTAACAATCCTAAGACTCAACCAATGAGAGAATTCGTTGAGAATACTCTCGCTGAAAAAGTTCAGGCCCTCATCAATGGCGCAGCTGTTGTGAAGACTTACTGGGAAAAAAGAAATTATACAAAAGAACTAGGCGCAAAGAAGGACTACATTGGTTTCACTTGTGCTTCTCTGATCCGCATGGAAGCTTCACGCCTTCAGGCTGCAGTTGATAAAGCTTCTGAAGACATCGTTGAAAAAGCTGATGATCCTGAAACTAAAGCTAACGTGAAAAAAGCTCTTGAAAATATCTCAACTGATTTCGTGAAAGCTCGTCACGGCGAAGTATAAGGGGAAATGAAGATGAAATTTATTGCTACAATCATTGTTACTTCTCTTCTCGCTGTTTCTTGCGGCTCATTTAAAGCTGAGCGCGTAGACGCAAATAAGTCTGATGAGAAAGGTCTTTCGATCACTGATAACTGGATGAGTGCTGATACGACTCAGGCAATTACTGATGTCATTAAGCAAATTAAAGCTCACCCGGGCTACAGCAAGATGAAGGCCCGTCATAAGGTTCCGAAGATCTTCGTAGCTGAAGTTCAGAACCAGACTTCTGAAGCTTATTTCCCGATCGGGGATCTGAACGACGAGCTCCTGAATGAGCTTTCTCTTTCAGGCGAATATGAGCTCGTTGATAACCAGGCACGTGAAATGATCTTAAAAGAAATCACTTATCAGAACGACGGAATGGTAGATCCATCTACTGTGAAGAAGATCGGTAAGCAGACAGGTGCTGACGTTATGATCTTCGGTAACGTTTACATGAAGCCGGAAAAGCGCGATGGCAAAACCATCAAGGAATATTCGGTTAACATTCGTATGACAGATATTGAGCGCGCGGTGGAACTTCTCCGTACGCGTACAAAAGTCTTCAAGTACTCTGAAAAATCCGCTTCTGGATGGTAAGAGCTCTCCGTTATTTTTTATTAGCATTTATTCTTCTCCTGGGGGCATGTGCCTCCAGGATGAAGGATCAATTAAAGGCCTATCGTGAAGCCTTTATCCTCGGTGATCTCGATACTGCCCAGAAGGTTCTCGACGAAAGTGTCCTGAAAAAAGACAAGAAAAGTGTCCTCTTGTGGCATCTCGAAAAAGGGACTCTGGCCCTCAGACGCGATCAGCTCGACGATTCCATTAATCATTTTCAGCGCTGTCTTGCTCTCATTGATGAGCTCTACACAAAGCGCCTGTCAGCGAAAGCTGCCGCACTTCTGATTAACGATGCTTCAGATGTATTTTATGGCGCGAGCTACGAGCGCTCTTACGCGCATTACTTTCTAGCTAAAGCTCTCTACTCCCGCTTCCAGAAAACAGGAAACAGGCTCGATCTCCAGGGGGCGCGCGGAACAATTCTCGCGTGGGATACTTACTTCACAGAGCTCCAGAGGAGCTCAACTTACAAAACTCTTTATCACACCGATCTCATGCTCAAGGTTTTCGGTGGTCAGGTTCACGAAGTCAGTGACATCAAGGGTGACAAGCAGATTGCCCTTCAGCTTTATAAGGACGCACTCCAGGTTCTCGACAAGGAAGGCGGGCTCTACACACTTTTTAATTCTAAGAATGCTGAATTCGTGAAGGATGCCGAGGCCCGTCTGAAAGAGGGGAAGGCACCTACGGATAAATATTATGAGAAGACTCTGGCCTATCAGGATTTGAAGGATTTTTTGCTCTATAAAATTCTCATCGTAACTAAAGAGATCCGCGGAAGTGATTTTGCCACTCTGGTGAAAGCACTGAAACCAAATCCCGCGATCCTTAAAAAGATCGAAGAAGGTCAGCCAAATGTTGTTCTTGTTATCGAAGAGGGACTTATTCCCCAGAAGACCGGAAAGCATTTTAATTTTGGTCTGAAAGGTGCGGCCGATCAGGTGAAAGATCCGAAGGCAAAAGCCTTCATCATGAGTGTCGGTTCAGCAGTTCTTGCAAATTTTGCGATGAACCAGCTGGGAATGGTGCCGGAGCATGCAACTTCTCCCGGAAATTTTCTTTTCGGATATGAGGCAACTAAGCTTGCTGTCTCGGAAGCTGCTATTGAATTTGAACTTCCGATGATTGAAGAAGTAAAACCAGTTCAGCGCCTCGAGCTTTTTGTTCTCAATGATAAAGGTGTTGTCGTTAAGAGGGGACCACTGCCGGTGGTTTCCGAAAATGGTGATACGGCCCGGATTGTTCTCGAAGAAGATGTTGTTGCCCGTTACGTTCGAACCGGAACACGGGTTGCAGTTAAGCATCTGATTGCGATCATTGCGGCCTATGGGGTCTACCAAAAACTCAAATCCAAGTCCGAAGACTTTCTTGCTAAAACTGCTGCGATGGCGACCTATCTCGGGGCCTCGAAGGGGATTGCTGCTCTTGAAAAGGCCGATACCCGCCACTGGACGACTCTGCCTCAGGCAATCCGGGTGACAGAGTGGAAGCTCCCGCCGGGCAATTATAAGATCGCACTGGGACTTTATAGTGGAACGAAAGCTCCGGACGCTCCTGCGAAGATCCTGGGTGATATTGTAGTAAAGCCGTCAGGTAAAAGTCTCCATACTCTTCCCTTCATGAATCTCTAAGGAAAAGTCCTTAAGGTTTAAGGCCCTCCTCCGAGAAGTCTGGAGATGGGTTATCTAGCATTTATTCTTCTTATTTCATTCTCAGTCTTCGCTTTCGAAGAGAAGACGATTCATGTCGATCCGCAGACTCACCGTCGCACGAGCTGGATGGAATACACAAACTCAGAAGAGCTGAACTTTAAGCGCCTGTTTGATCTTCTTGAAAGATCACCCACGGGTGTGAAAATCATGGGTAATGCTTCCAGAAAAGCGGCCCGTCTGGGAATGACTTTGAATGATATTGTGAAAGTGGGAGAGGGATCTCTTACAGATACAACTCTTGTCCGGAAATTTAATCCACGCTCTCCGGATGTCGTAGTTTACGAGACAAAATCAGTGGTTTATCTGAATCGCCATCTCGCTTGGGATGATGCACTTTTAGATCTTGCTCACGAACTTACTCACTACACTCACCGAAATAGTTTTAATCCCTACGAAGAGTCATTCAATGCCCGTGATTTTATCCGCAGTACGATTGAAGGCGAGGGCGGAGAAGTGGAAGCTTTCTTGTCTGAGTGCCAGGTTGCCCGCGAGATATTTTCCAAGAGTAGTATGTTACGTTCGAATTGCCGGAAGATTGAAGCTTCTGAAGGAAAACTCTCTTTTGAAAGAGCAGTTGAGCTTTTTTATCACGTAGGCGATTACTATAATTCCTTCCATAAAAAGCTCTCGGAAAAGAAGATGGAATCGGCCTTTTCAGGTCTCTCACCTGATAAAATAAATTTTATTTCTTCGGCCTATGGCGTTCCCTATCCGATTGCTGCTCTCATGGAATACGAACTGGTCATGAATAAGGTCTGCGAAAACGATAAAAAACGCCTCGCCTACATGCAGCAAGAACAGGAAAAGTTTGCGGGAAGGGCACCGGCCTCCGCTTCTGAAACCACTGACCGCTTTGCTAGTAGTTATTCCTCCCGTTGTAAGCACTAAAAACACCTCTTCGACATCCACGGATTGCCCTCCGAAATCACTGAAATTCCTCGCCTTTTTAAGAGCTGAATTGTAATCTCTTAGAGTTTCAAACTTGTACTCGTTGTCAGGAGTTCCTCCATGCAAGATGGTGTTGTTCTTACTACCGTTGATGATTTTCTCAACTGGGGTAGAAAAAATTCTTTGTGGCCAATGACTTTCGGTCTCGCGTGTTGCGCGATTGAGATGATGGCCACTGGTGCTTCGAAATATGATCTCGAACGTTTCGGTTGTGGTGCCTTCATGGCAACTCCACGTCGCGCGGACATGATGATTGTTGCGGGTACTGTGACTCTCAAGATGGCCACTCGTGTGAAAGTTCTCTACGAACAAATGGCAGAGCCAAAATATGTTATCTCAATGGGCTCTTGTGCAAACAAGGGCGGACCATACTGGCAGCATGGCTATCACGTTCTTAATGGCGTTGATGAAGTAATACCTGTCGACGTTTACGTTCCAGGTTGTCCGCCACGTCCGGAATCTCTCATTGAAGGTGTCATGACTCTTCAGAAGAAGATCGCTAACGAACGCCTTCTCAGAAACAAGTGGGTGAAGCATGCATAATGTAGATCTGAACCAGCTCGCTTCTTTCATCAATAAAAATATCAGCGGTGCAAATGCTACGGCGTCTGTTCCTGAAGATAAAAAACTCGATGGCTCAATCACCGTCGAAACTGCTCACATCTACAAAGTGTGCGAGTGGCTTCGTGGTAATAATGAGATGCCTTTCAACGCCCTTCAATCCATGTCTGGTGTTGATTATATGGAGTGGATGGAAGTGTGTTACATGTTTGCTCACTTCGACGTGAACGCTCCAAGAGAGCTCATTCTCAAGGTGAGACTCACTGACCGCGTAGATCCGAAAATAGATTCAATCATGAAAGTGTATCCAGCTGCTGACTGGCAGGAACGCGAAGTCTACGACATGTTCGGAATCAAGTTTAACAATCATAAAGACCTTCGCCGCATTCTCTGTCCGGATGACTGGCAAGGCTGGCCTCTTCGCAAAGATTACGTTGCTCAGAAAATGTACAACGGAATGGAAGTGTATCCTGAGAACAAGATGAATTACGAAGATCGTGATTTCATCGTTCGTCAGGCGATGATCAAGAAGGCCCAAGAGAACAAAGCTCAATAAGAAGGAAGACCTTATATGCAATCACGTTGGGATATTGGTGAACCAGAAAAACCGACCATCAATGTAGAAACAGAGCAGCTGAAATCAGAGCTTCTCACCCTCAACATGGGTCCGCAGCATCCTGCAACCCACGGAGTTCTCCGGATTGAAATCTGGACTGATTCTGAAATCGTCGCTCACGCGATTCCACATCTTGGATATCTTCACCGTTGTATGGAGAAGCATTCTGAGCATATGGATTACCGTGGTGTTATTCCTTATGTTGATCGCCTCGATTATCTCGCTTCCATGAGTATGGAGTGGGGTTATGTGATGGCAGTTGAAAAAATGCTCGGAACTGAAGTTCCCCGTCGTGCGGAACTTCTTCGCATTCTGACTTGCGAGCTTCAGCGTATCGGTTCTCACTTAATGGCATTCGGGACATATGCTCTCGATCTTGGTGCCTTCACACCCTTCCTTTATGCCTTCGATTATCGCGAAAAAATTCTTCGTCTCTTTGAAGAAGTTTCCGGCGCACGTCTCCTTTATAACTACATCTGGATCGGCGGACTCTGGAACGACTGGACTGATGAACAGCTCGATCGCGTGAAGCAGTTCTGCGATGACATGGAAGAAGAAGCGAAGAAATATCACTCGCTCGTTTCTGTGAATAAAATTTTCCTTGAGCGAACCCGCAATGTGGGTGTCATGAGTCTCCAGGATTGTCTTGATTTCGGTGCTACCGGCCCGATTTTGAGAGGTGCTGGTTACAAGTGGGATCTTCGTAAGAACAAGCCATACTCGCTTTACAATGAATTTGAATTCGATGTTCCGGTTGGAACTGGAGAATATGGAACAACAGTAGGTGACTGCTGGAATCGTTATATCGTTCGTATGAAAGAAGTTATTGAATCAATCAAGATCATCCGTCAGGTGATGGATAAGCTCGAGCCAGGTCCGATCATGGGCAAGGTTCCAAAGATCATCAAACTCCCTAAGGGTGAAGTTTATGTTCGTACGGAAGCTCCACGTGGTGAGATTGGTTATCATCTTATTTCTGAACAGGATGGTAAGATGCCTTACCGCCTGAAAGTGAAGTCTCCATGTTTCACTCACATTTCGATGATTCCTAGATGTGCTCCAGGGCAGATGATCGCTGACTTTGTAGCAACCATCGGATCAATTGACATCGTTTTAGGAGAGGTAGACAGATGAATGTTCATTCACAATCTCATGAGACAGGGTCTGTTAAAGACTACTTTGGGGCACTCTTCAGCGGGATTAAAACTACCGCTGTAGGGATGTGGATCACTTTCCGTTACGTATGGGGCGTGAAGCACGTTTCTATCGAGTATCCGGAAGTGCGCGAAGTTCTCCCTGAGAGATCACGCATGCGTCTTTTTAATGATGTTCTGAACTGCATCTCGTGCACCCAGTGTGCGATGGCATGTCCGGTGGACTGTATCTATATCGCCTCGGAAAAACTTCCTGAGGGGACAGAGATCAAGAAGACTTCAAATGGTCAGCCGATCAGACTTCTTCTCACTCAGTTTACTATCGACACTGCTCTTTGCTGCTACTGCGGTCTATGTACAACAGTTTGTCCAACGGAGTGTCTCACTCACTCTCATGATTACGAGTTCTCTCAATATACAATTGATGGAATGAAGTATGACTATCTCGCACCGGACGTTATCGCCTGGAGAGACCGGATCGTAAAAGTTTAACGTTTTAATGGGGCCGCATTTCTGCGGCCCTTTTTTTTACTTCTTATCGGCTAAACCCATAGCATCGTAATTTACTTTCGCCTTTTCAATATTCTTGTCAATATTTGCAATGAACTCATCTCTTTGAGATTCAGAAGAGAAGAGGTAGCGTTCACCTTTGTAGTCCACCAGATATTTGTCCGTTCCTTTACCAACTTTCTTGTTACAGAGTCCCATTGCACAGTGGCCGCCAAATGCAGGCTTAACTGTTTTTACTTCCTGTGTTGAGGCGAGCGTTCGTTTTGTCTCTGTCATTCCGAATGCTGGAATAGAGAAGGCAAGAGTGAGAGCAAGTAAAACTTTCAATGAATTTTCCTTTGAGAATGTAAAAAACACATCTTATTGTTCGATGATCTTTAAGTAAACCTCTGTACCTTTCACTTCTCCACGAATCTTTGCCTGTACCTGAACTCCCATCGCTTGTTGATTGATGAAATTGAGGGCGATGTATGAGCTGAAGGGACTAATGTTATAAGTTTGACCATTCATCATGAGTTTTCCGGGAGCAGGATTTGTTCCGCGGACAATAATCGCTGTCTGCGTGATAGCAATCGGCTGAGCGTTTCTGATCGCAGAAGTTGTTTCAAGCTGGTTTGTGAATTTTACGTCCTTACCGCATGAAGCGACGAGGACCAGAGCTATTATAAGAATTCGCATCCAAGTCTCCGCGCTATAGTTTTTATCTGGTTGATATGATTTTTAATTGTCCCCGGACATTCAGTCGGGTGGTAGTAACTGTGCCACTTGATTTCTTTCATGCGTGGATATTTTTTCTGAAGCTGGCATGAAAGTTTTCCCAGCATCTCGAGCGTCTGTTGAGTCGGATTGCGAGGGCGTCTGGGATTATAACCGGTAGGATTCGTGCGTGAGAAAGGTGAGTAGTTTCCGATAACAGCGATGCCGATCGTAGTAACGTTAGCTTTGATTCTGCCATTTCTCACGAGAGATTGATTAACTGAAAACTGGCCGTCTCTTCCGCAGGTGATAGCACCGCTATCCCACATATTTTTTTGCTCTATACTCATTGGAACAAAAATATCGGATCCAGCATGTGCACCGACGATATCAAGCGGTCTGCCTTCTGAAACTCTCGCACGCACATTGCCGTTTCCACCATAGGATGAATTCACAAAATAAGTATATGCGGCCATGTACCATGGATCGGCCGCTGAGCCCTGGTTCAGGTGATCTCTGTTGATGTCGAGGGGAGAGCGTCCTTCAAAACCGGCAGTGTGGTGAATAACAATCGTATCAACCATATCCTCAGGACGTTTGCAGTACGATGCGCGTGGATTCGTTGGATAAGTCACAGGTTCAATTTCAATCAGCTGGAGCGGCCATTGTGGAAGAGGCAATTCATTATAGAGAATTGGTGACGAAGGGCAGCCCACACAATCCTGGGCGGAAGCTTCGAATGAAAAGGCCATAATGAGGATAAGTAATACTTTAATCCGCATCGCTCATTGTACCGTCAATTTTAAGTTTACCGTTCTCGCGAACGACGATGAACCTATTACCGGAATCTTTTGAAGGCTTCTTCTTATCAGAAGAAATTTCTTTCAGATTCGCGAAGTAGATTTCATCTTTATTACCTTTTTTCCAGCTCACAGATGTAAGACCCAGTGACTTGGACTCATCCTTCGGCAGTTCTTTAACTTTCTCGACAAACTCTTCCTTACCACCGCTGTTCTTAAGGAATTTCTCAGTGAAAACTTTGTCCACTAGTTCCACTTTATGCTTCAGCATAATGGAATCGTAATTCGTGAAGAGTTCGGCCATTTCCTTGTCACTGGAAGCGAAGGCCTGACCAATAAATAGTAAGAAGATGATCAGTTGAATGTGCATCCGTATCCTTTTGCCAGGTTCCTGATAGCGGGAACAAAATTCTTGATATTCCCCGGGCAAGTCGTAGTGTGATAAAAATTGTGCCAACGGAGATTTTTCATCCGTGGATATTTCTTCTGAAGCTGGCATGAGAGCCGGGCCAGCATATCGAGAGTCTGATTTGTTGGGTTTCTTGGATTACTACGACGATATCCGTTTGGATTTTCCCTCGAGAAGGGTGCGTAGTTTCCGATCACCACCACACCAATCGTTGTAACGTTTGCTTTAATCTGTCCCTTGGCATTGAGCTGTTTGGGATCAATATTAAAATTTCCCCCTTCCACCCCACAGATAATCTGGCCGTCATCCCACATGCGTTTCTGTTCTGTACTCATCGTCACAAAAGCTTGAGAACCAGCATGTGCTCCGACGATTTCAAGTGGTCGACCCTCAGTCACTTTTGCTAGTGGCACTGATGATCCCGCATACGGAGTGTTCATCTGAAAAGAGTAAGCGACCATGAGCCATGGATCTTGTGGAGTACCACGGTTCAAGTGCATTTCATTAATCTCGGCAGGTGTCGTTGTTGTGGGTGTTTCCGAGTGGTGAAATACGATTGTATCGACCATTTCCATGGGTCTTTTGCAATACGATGCATGCCCATTTCGGTGGTAATTTTCTTTGAGGATATCGATAAGTTCTACGGGCCAGGCATCTGACGGATCCTGCGCCACAGAGAAAGAAGGGCCAAAGATGATAAGGCAAAGAAGTAGAATTCTCATTCGTAAGCGTATCGGATTAGTCAGGTAAACCTTGAGGGGGGAAAGAAAACTTGTGAAGTTCTTTACTTAAGAAGTAACATCTAAGTAGGGAGAACTGATGGACTATAAGAGCTTTGCTGAATTTTATCCATTTTATCTGCGTGAGCATTCCAATCTCATGTGCCGGAAGCTCCATTTTGTGGGGACCGCGGCGGTTATCTCCCTGCTTTTACTCTTCTTTTTTACCGGTAATTTGATGATTTTGGGCCTTCTCCCGATCGTGGGATACGGCTTTGCCTGGGCCGGCCACATTCTGTTTGAGAAGAACCGTCCGGCCACATTCAAGCACCCATTTTATAGTCTCCTCGGAGACTTCAGAATGTTCTGGGACATTCTCAGCGGAAAAGTATCTGCTTTTTAAGAACTCGCAGAAGAATAAATTCTGAGCCCTCGACTCCAGACAAAATTCAGCAGAATGAAAAACGCAATCGTCACGATTGATAAATGCGCCATAGTCTCCGGATCTGCGCCTTCCAGAAATACTTGCACCGGGAACGACGCGATCAAAGCGAATGGTAATATTGTGGTGAAGAGAATTTTAAAGAAGCCCCGGTAAATCCGGTGAGGGCGCTCCATCGCAAGTCCCAGCGTGTAGAAAAGATCCACAAAGCCGCGCGTACTCTGAGTCCAGAATACCGGAAGTATGGTGAGCATCTGAATGCAGAAATAAAGAATAGTTCCATTCAGTATGAGAATGAGAAAAAGGAAGACATCTCCGGCACTGAAATCTCCCTGATAATTCGATAATGCGTAAATGAGAAACCCAACAGCGATCAGAAGATTCATAAATGAGTTTGCGGAAAATTCTCTCAGCGATAAAAAGAACAATGGTCTCACCGGCCGGATGAGATAGTAATCAAGCTCACCCTTATTGATCAGCCACGGTAGCCACCAGAGGTTCGTGGAAAAAACAGTCATGTTGATAGCATCAACCAGGATGTACGCTCCAACAAAAACCATTATCTCATCTTCTCTCCATCCACCCAGAACCGGAGTATGAAGATAGATCACCTTGAAAAATAAGATGTTCACGATGTAATAGATGACATCCATGATGATCCGGAAACTGAAATCCAGTCTGAATTCCATCGCCTTTGAAAATGAGAAACGAAGAAAATAAAGGTAGAGGCGAACATAGCGTTTCATATGCCCACTCCGCTGTAATTTTTCTGACCTTTCTTCCACATCGCATTCACAACGATAGCGAGAACAACTCCCCAGACACTAATTACAATAAGCCCGTGGAATATTTCCTGAGCACTGGTGAGACCCATGATGGTACGGGCGGGAAGACTAACGAGGTGTGGAAATGGAGTATAAGACAGAATAATCTGTGCTTTTTCCGGAAAGAAGGCGAGCGGAATAAGAGCTCCACCGAGGAAGTTACTGAAAAATCGCAGCATCACCATAAGTGACCAGATATTGTCCGCCCAGAGTGCGAGGAGTTCCACCGCCGTCGACATGAGAAGATACATAAGACTCGAGAGAAGAAAGAGTCCTACGCCCAGGAGAAGATTTCCAGACTCTGAAACGTTTATTCCACCAGCGAGAAAAATCTTATATCCCAGAAAGAAAACCACGAGCTGAAGTGCGTAGAAAAGACTGTAGGAAAAATAAGTCAGTGTCTTATATTGAAACCATGAGAGGGGATAAAGTAGATAGCGGGTGAAAGTCCCTTCGTAGATCTCACGCGAGAGAAATCCGATATTTTCTCCCGTGAGAATTCGTGAGCCGATAGGAACGATGACATAATAGAGAGTCAGCATCGGAAGGGTAAAGCCATTCATCTCAGTTACATTTTGCTGCTCGAAAATGGCTGACCAAAGGGAACGCGCAATCACGAGCTGAACCAGTGCCTGACCAAGGAAAGTTACCCAGAACTCCGTGCGGAAAACAAGAATCTTCCGGAACTCAAGGGAAACCACATGCGGCCACCAGTTCATGAAGGACCTACTCCGGAGCGCATGATGCTTTCAATGATGTCTTCAACCGACGGATCCTGAATATTGAGATCAAGCACATTATTCTCGGAGAAAAGTTCCTGCGTTTTTTTTGCGAGCTCAGCTCGGGGAACCTGAACCTTGAAAGTTTTTTCCTCTGTCGTGACACTCAGGACTTTCTCATCACCCAGCATCCGCTGGACTGCACTTAAGGATCCATCGTAGACAAATTCACCTTCTTTAATAATCACGATGCGCGGGCAAAGCTCTTTTATGTCTTCCATGTAATGAGAAGTGAGAATGGTGATCGGTTTTTTTTCACGCTGATAATTCTTCATGAAGTTACGAACAGCTTTCTGAGCAGAGATATCTAGTCCGATTGTCGGCTCATCCAGAAAAATTACTTTCGGATCATGAAGAAGGGCCGCCATGAGCTCGATCTTCATTCTTTCGCCCAAAGAGAGCTTTCTCACCTGAGTCTTGAGGTGATTTTCCACCATCAATGTCTCAGCGAGGAAGGCCAGATTCTTTTTATAGCGGGCATCCTCGATCTGATAAATTTCTTTGAGCAAAAGAAAGCTGTCGAGTGCGGGAAGATCCCACCACACCTGGTTTTTCTGACCCATGATGAGGCACATCTGTTTACGATATTCGTTATTCCGTTCCCAGGGTTTGTAACCCAGAACTGTTGCTTCACCACTCGTCGGATGAACTATCCCGGAGAGAATTTTTACGAGAGTCGTTTTCCCGGCGCCATTGGCACCAATGAGTCCGACGATCTCACCCTGCTGGATCTCGAGGTTCACTGACTTCAGTGCATCTTTCACTACCATCTCGCGCTTCACCAGAGCTCTGAGAGAACCCATGAGGCCGGGCTCTTTTCTGTGACTCGTGAATGTCTTTCTGAGATTCGTTACCTTGATCATAATTTTTCCAGAACGAGACCCTTGAGATAACTTCCCTCAGGAAATCCTTTAAGAGTAGGGCAGTCCTGATCAAGCCCAAGCTTCTGACTGACTTTGTAATTGAGATTCAGCTCTTTCAGGTAATCCTGAATGACCCTTTCAAATTTATGAGCTGTCGTCTGGTGCGTATTAAGAAAAATAATGAGTTTTCCCTTCGAAGAGATAACTTTATCCATATCCTGCAGAAGCTCACGATATGCTTTTATAGCAGAAGTTATCTTATCACCATCGCTGGATGATGAAGGAGGATCACAAATTATGAGATCGAAAGTTTTCCCCTCAGTGAGAACTTTTCCAAGGGCCTCATCCACACTCATGGTAAGCGCTTCATGACGAGTGTGATCGAGATCAGGATTGAGACCAATGTTCTGCTGAAGCCACTCAATATACTTCGGAGATAGATCAACTGATGTCACTTGTTCAGCACCGAGCTTCAGTGCCCACAGGGAATAGGCGCCCGTGTAGCTATAGAGATTGAGAACCTTAGATTCTTTATGAACAAGCTTCTGAAGTTGAAAGCGAACTGAACTCATATCGGTATAGAGACCATGATCATACGAAGAACCAAGACGAATAAGATATTGGTTTCCGAATTCGGAAAGATGAAACTCATCCCGTCGGCCTGAATCGACAGCATTCACCGGAAGTTTCTGAAGCTCGCGAGTTTCTCCACGAAGCTGAAACCAGAATTGATCTTCTTTTATTTCCGGAAATACTTCCTGGACAGCAATCTGGATGATGGATTTATATTTGTTCCAGAAAGCGGTATAAAACTGAATGAGAATCCGGTCACTCAACTTCTGAATGAATAATCCTGGCAAATGATCTGCTTCACCAAACACGAGATAAAAATTCTCCCGGTCTTTTAATTCCTTCATCTGCAAACGCTTCTCAATTGCGACATCGATTCTTGCCTGAATGCCTGCAGTGAAATGCTGGGCCTCGCGGTCAAAAGGATATTTCGTTGTCCACAAACGAGCTTTTACATTTCTATGTTGCGGATCATGAATCAGAAGCGCCATTGGACGTTTTCTTTCATCCATAGCGACAACAAATTCAGAATTTCTTGGAAAGCGGTTCGAAAAACTATCGGGTGTGATCCAGGGATGGCCCTGGCGAATAAGCTTGATCGATACCGGGTGTATCTGACACTCAGGGATCTTGTTCATTTCGTCTCTCGTGTTTTACTGCTTAAGCGAGTTAAGTCTTTCTTCAGTCTTATCCAGGAGCCTAAGGAGGATATTGGTGGCTAGATACGGATTCTGCAGATGAGAGGTGAGCTGGAGAGTGTCCATGATCGCCTGACATTCTAAAGACGCCTCGGCACCAAAAGGATCAAAATTTGATCCCAGGAACTGAAGTTTCTTCATCAGAATTTCTACCACTGCAAATTCAGTCTGGGACGCGAGATTTTTCTCAAATGAATCAAGAAAAGACTCAGGGGTCTTTTCAGCGACAGCAATGGTGTTTTTCTGATTTGAAATCATTTAACTGAATATATGGGGGAACCTTCATTGACGTCAATAAATGTGGGAGAGTCCGGTCATGTTTACCATGCTCTTTTACCTCATTCTCATAGCGGTTCTGGTCTACTGGGTGGAGTCGCCTGTACCTATTCCGATTAACCCTTTGATTAAACGAAAAGACCCAGCTCTCGAGCTCGAAGATTGGCTCAAGAAATTCCATTGGGGTAACCGGCAAGGCCTCCCAAATCCGGGTGCTCTTCCGGCCTATAAATTCTACGGCGAAGTAGTGGAAGTGATCCTGAATCTCGCCCGCAAAATGGGGGGAAGTTATCAAGATTCACTTCTTTTTCTGAGAGAAGGTCTTCTTTCTGACCGGCAGTTTGAAAAGCGCTTAAGAGAGGCGCATCTTGGAACATGGCTTCAAATGGGGCTCATGGTTAGTCTCACATGGATGTTCATAATTGGGTCTCTCATCATTACAGATATCAAATTGCCCTTCACCAAACTTCTTCTCATCGCAGGTTGGCAGGGATTAGGACTTGTTTGTCTTCCCACTGTGCTCACATATCTCAGGAAAAAATATTTTGGTGACATAGGTCTTCTCTGGAAGATGCTATATGTTCTTAATTCACTCGGAAAAGTACCGTTGGCGCGTTCTGAGACGCTCAATCTCGCCGGCGTGAGAGAGCT
Source organism: Bacteriovoracaceae bacterium (assembly GCA_046595005.1). Classification (GTDB taxonomy): domain Bacteria; phylum Bdellovibrionota; class Bacteriovoracia; order Bacteriovoracales; family Bacteriovoracaceae; genus Peredibacter. The sequence continues at coordinate 24,518 of JBKJPL010000067.1, forward strand.
GTCAGAAATAAAACAAAAAAGCCTTTCTCATATTGTGGAAAAACTCCGTTCGACTTGTGAGCGAATTCTGAAGGTCGGGGGAAGTTACGAAGCGGAGGTGAAAAGCCTGATGGAAGAGCTTCGATTCCAGGAAAAATGGCATTTTGAGCTCTTTGAAAAGCGACTCACGGTGATAAAACTGGGAATATTATCCATCTTTCTTCTCCCGTCATACCTCATGTTCATCTTCCTTCTTCTGGGAGACCTCATGGACCTCTTGTAGAAAATCTGCTTAAATGGGGCTCTCCAAATTCAAAGGAAGACCCATGGCCGTCGTTGATGACAAGAAGATCATTTTTGGTATGCATAAGGTTGGAAAGATCTATCCACCTAAGAGACAAGTTCTCAAAGATATTTCACTTTCATTTTATCTCGGTGCCAAGATCGGAGTTCTCGGTCTTAACGGTTCCGGTAAATCATCTCTCTTAAGAATTATTGCCGGCGTCGATAAAGATTTTCTGGGAACTGTGAATGCCAATAAAGGGATTACCTTTGGCTATCTTGAGCAGGATCCGAAACTTGATCCGGACAGAACTGTTCGTCAGGTCGTGGAAGAAGGTCTTCAGGCCCAGGTGAATGTCGTTAAAGAATACGAAGAAGTGAATAACAAGTTCGGCGAAACAATGTCGGATGCCGAGATGGATAAACTGGTCGCGAGACAAGCCGAGCTTCAGGACATGATGGATCACCAGAATCTTTGGGATCTGGATTCTCGTCTTGAACTCGCAATGGAAGCTCTCCGTTGTCCGCCATCTGATCAGTTGTGCGGAATTCTTTCCGGTGGTGAAAAAAGACGTGTGGCCCTTTGCCGCCTTCTTCTTTCTGAACCAGATGTTCTTCTTCTCGATGAGCCTACCAACCATCTCGATGCTGAAACAGTATTGTGGTTAGAGCGTCACCTTCAGGCCTATAAAGGTACAATTATTGCCATCACCCACGATCGTTATTTCCTCGATCATGTTGCCGGCTGGATTCTTGAACTTGACCGCGGCTCTGGAATACCTTGGGAAGGAAATTATTCTTCATGGCTTGAGCAGAAATCAAATCGCTTAGCTCAGGAAGAAAAAACTGAATCCAAGCGCCAGAAGAAGATGAAAGAAGAACTCGAGTGGATTCGCATGTCACCAAAAGCTCGTCAGGCCAAATCCAAGGCACGTATTCAGAACTACGAGCAGATGCAGAATGAATCGACTACTGAGGCCCGTAACGAAACTAACGAACTTTATATTCCACCAGGACCTCGTCTTGGTAATGTTGTGATCGACGCCAATGAAATTTCAAAAGCGTTTGGCGATAAAGTTCTCTATGAGAATCTCACGTTCAAACTTCCTCCTGGAGGAATCGTGGGAATCATCGGTCCAAACGGTGCCGGTAAAACGACACTCTTCAAGATGATCACTAAACAGCTTGAGCCAGATGCAGGAACATTCAAAGTGGGCGAGACTGTGAAGCTCTCATACATTGATCAGTCCCGCGAAATGGACGGCGAAGCAACTGTCATGCAGGAAATTGCAGGCGGCCTTGATCTTCTGAAACTTGGAAACAAAGAAATCAATTCAAGAGCTTATATTTCACGCTTTAATTTCTCTGGTGATGATCAGGGGAAAAAAATCAAGGAACTCTCTGGTGGTGAGAAAAACCGCGTTCACTTAGCTAAAATGCTGAAAGAAGAAGGAAACGTTCTTCTTCTCGATGAGCCGACCAATGATCTCGACGTAAATACACTTCAGGCGCTCGAAAGAGCACTGCTCGATTTCGCTGGTTGTGCTGTGGTCATTTCCCATGATCGCTACTTCCTCGATAGAATCTGTACTCACATGCTCGCGTTTGAAGGTGACTCGAAGGTGACCTGGTTTGAAGGAAATTTCCAGGATTACCATGAGGATCTTAAGCGTCGTATTGGTGACAAGGCCGACATTCCAAGCCGTGTGACTTATAAAAAACTTACAAGGACCTGATCGTGATCATTGCCTGGGAGGGGAAGGGATTTCTGGTTCCTATTATCTTTCTGGGCAATGTTTTTATATCTGCGAATATTGATCTTCCCGAGCATCAATCAAACGCTTTCTTCAGCTCATCAACCCTCCTTTCTCTTTGGCTCCCGGGTTTGGCCCTTAACAAAAAGACAAATTCTTTCAGTATGAGTGAAGTTCACTGGGGTTTCAAAGCTCCGCATACTTTTTTCTTTATACCTTTTCAGTACTGGGGACTTTTTGCGCCGATCTCGGTGCTGGTGGAGACATTCTCATGAAGATTCTATTCATATTACTCATGTTTGGTTCGAAAGCATTTGCCTGTGATGTCCTGAAAGATCAGATGAATCCTCAGCTGAAAAAGAAACTGGATGATTACGAAAAGTTTGTTGTCTCACTTCAGAGTGAGAAAGATCCCATAAAGAGCATCAATAAAAGAATCAAAACTGATGGTCTTCTTCTGGAGGCCCATATCAATGAAAAACTGGTTAAGAATTACCCCAGTAGTTTTCATGATGATTCAATCACAGGTGCGCGAAAACTTTTCCTGAAAAACCTCAAGCTTCCACCAGGACTTCATAATGATCTTATCTATGAAGTTGCGACATTTGATTCCACTCGTGCCGTGAGGTCATGGCAGATTCCTTCGAATAATTCTTTTCTCGGAATCCACGGCAATGAAATCATTCTTCGCGCATACCTCGGAACTCCCTGTTCAAAATTTAATCGTGATGTCCTTCTCGCTGTTTTACCCAACGGAAAGTACCGGGCAATACCGGATATGAAGATCCCTGAGCCGAAGTATAATATGAACTGCGCTGGTTCGAAGACCCTGTACAAGGGGAGCGAGTTTGGTGCTTGTCTTCAGCTCCAGGATCTCAAGACCAACAAGCAAAGAATAATGGTCTATCAGCAGCCAATGACTTGATCATAGTTTAAAGGGGTTGCGATCTACAGAGGGAAATCGCCCTGGGAAATTGCGTCTGGTGACGGCTCAAGTTACCATTAAGATATGCGTAGGTTAAATCAGAGCGGAATCAGTATCCTCGAAACCATCATTGCGATTGCCCTGAGTATTGCTGTGATCACTGGGCTTATGTCCGTATTCAACCAGCAAACGAAACAGACAAATTATGGGGATTTTAGAGCGAAAATTATTCAAACCAGACTGGCCTTGCTAAGTCAGGTCCTCAGTAATCCCAATAACTGCAAATGCATGTTTCAGGGAGCTTCAAACTTTCCCGATACTGGTACAGCCGAGCTCACAGGTTTCACTCAGCCTTCGGAAATCGGCAGGTATATAAACCCTGATTGTTCTGGATCCCCGGCGATCATGGCCCCAGTCCTGACTACGACCGAAAAGGACGGCATTGCCCTTGAATCCATGGAGCTGAAAAGAATCACTTTCGCCGCAGGAATTTATACGGGCGATCTCCAGATTAAAGTAAAAACCTCCAAGAAAGTTGTGGGGATTTCGGAAGTCATGATGCAGATTCCGGTTAATATCTCTGTCGCACCTGTTTCGCCCGGTATGGTTGGTTTTTCTTCCTGTAATGTTACTTCGGCCGAGGCTGCTGGATCGACACTTCAGGGGGAAGTTATCGGTGCTCCGATCGTATTAAATTTCAATACCGTCGGCACGAGAAACAATGTCTATCCTTTAAGTAGCTACTCAGGGGCAACTCACCTTCACTTTGAATGCTGGACTCACTGTAGAGACAATAACAGTCGCTCCTTCATGAATATTACTTTCCGGACAAGTGGCACACCCATCTTCAGAATCGCCGCATGCCAACCGGGTGAGATTAACAATGATAATACTGCCCATGACCGAAATGCAGCGCTTATGCCAATTCCTACACTTGCCGACGAAATTTATGTAGAAAGGGTGATTCAATCCGGGTGTGGTAATCGCAGGAACGATTCTACGATTAGATTTTTCAAGTAATACCATTACCTTTTTACAGTCTTTAAAATCTTAAAGTTACACTTTGAATCAGTTGTTCCAGTTTAGGACCGTTAATCTTAAACAGGACAAATTCAATGAAAACTCTGATTTCTGGAATGCTTCTTCTGGCAAGTTTCTCTCTTCTGGCCGCTCCTATTGATACCCTCCTGGGAACGTATAAGGCTAAAGACCGTGATGGTACTGCTGTGGTAACCAGAACTCTGGTAACTGAAAGAACACTTTTTGAACCAGATGTTTATTCTTATCAGGTAGAAATTTTTCGTCAGAAAGATGAGATTGAGCGCATTGTAGACTTAGAGATAAGTCGCGATGGCAAAACTCTCACTGGTTCAGATCGTGATGACTGCGACAATAATGATTGCCACGCTTTCGATTCTTTTGAAGTTGAAGTGAAAAAAGTCGGAGCTGGTGCGCAGGTTAGTATTGAATACGAAGGCTACAATACTTCAGACGATACTGATGAAACTGAGTATTTTTCCGGTTCAGCTTTATTTATCAAAAAATGATTTTATATCGTCACATCCGGAGTTATTCCCGGATGTGACTGTTTCAAAAAATGGTGTTCCATTCTCCGAACCCAGAATCTTAATTACTTCCTTCACTTTCTTATTCTCCATGAAAACCACGTACTCCAGATTCCGGCAGAGAAGCTCCATCACCTTATCAAAATTAAGCTGCGCCTCTCCACCATACAAAGAAAAGAGAAGAGCTGCTCTATGAAGAGCGTCCGCAGCACTTGAAGCATGAATCGTTCCCATCAGTCCCCGATGGCCGGTATTCATCGCCATCAGAAACGGTACCACTTCATGCGAACGCATTTCTCCCAAAAGAATACGGTCGGGACTCAGGCGAAGAGAGTAAGACAAATAAGACTTGAGACTGGTTTGCGGAGACGTGCCTGAAAGAAATCTTGTCTGATGCGGATGCTGAGATAAAATTTCATAAGTATCTTCCAGAATCACCAGGTGCTCATGCGGGCACACCAGAGTAAGAAGACTCGTTAAGAGAGAAGTTTTTCCGGAACCAGTAGAGCCAGCAATAAGAATATTTTTTTTGTTCCTGACGAAATCAGAGATCTCAGATGTTTCTCCGAAAGCATCGAGGGGAAGGGGAGAACCAGAAAGGCGTCTCAGAACAAATTTCGATTTTCCCTGAGGAGAACTCGAGCCGTGAATAAGACTCAATCGATAGTGTTGCCCAAAGAGATCTCCATAAAAGGATACAAATGGATTTTCCACATTCCAGTTCTGGTGAAAGCGAAGAGAAATAATCTCCAGCCACAGTTGCCACTCTTCCTCATTTAAAGGAACGGATATTCCGAACTTCTCTCCTGAAAGCGAAAGTCTCTGAGAGTGAGTTGGAGAATGGAAAAAGAATTCTGTGCCTTCTTCCTTGAGGATTTCTTCGAGGAATGGCCAGGTCGTGAGACTGGTAAAGTTTTCTTTGATGCTTTCGAGCTCAGAAGCTGAATCCAGGACCGGTAATTCATGGAAGAATTCTTCCCACGCTGGAATCACTCCCTTGTTGAGCCAGCCAACAAGGAGTTGTCTCGCTCTGGTGAGCGAATCAACTTCCTGCAGATTAATGGTTGAGTCCTTGAAAAGAGAAAGCATTTATTCCACGGCCTCCAGAACAACATAGCCATAAATCTGCTTGTAGGTATTCTGGTCAGATTTTGATTCAAAGATATGCTTAAGAATCGGAATCTCAGAAAGGATCGGAATTCCCTTTCTGTCTCGTGAGGTTGTCTGAAAACCGATCTGGAAAATTTTCATCGGCACACCTACTTCCAGCAGTGCTGAAGAAACTTCCTTACTTCCATTAATCGCCTGACCAACCGGTCTTGTAAACTCGGTTTCATACTCCAGAAGAAGCTTTCCAAATGATTCAGTGATTTTTGTTTTAATCTTGAGACCCGCAAATCTCCAGTCGATCGGTGCAATGACAGTAGCACCTTGTTGAGCAATATTCTGATACGGGATCTGAGATCCGATTTCAATTAACTGAGGAGTCGAAAGATTTACGATGAGCTCGGGCTCGGCCAGAGTTGAGAGATCAAGCTTACTTCTCTGAAGGAAAACCACATTGTTCTCCACAAGCTTTCTGATGCCTAAATCAAAAAGATCACCAATGGTTGTCTGAAAAGAATCCATTCCCAGATGAATTTCTTTTCCATCCATGCGTTCAAGCTGAATGAGCTTGAGCTTCAGGCGATAATTTTTATGCTTAAGACGCGAGTCCTGCTGGATGAAGGTCACTCGGTAGAAAGTGGAGAGTTGTTTCAAGAGATTTTCATTCTGGGTGCCTTCGTAAAAACAAAGGATATCGAGCCAGTCGACCTGGCAGGAGACTGATGAGAAACCATTGGCATAAAGCTTCTTATAAATCTGTCCTACAATGTGATTTCTCAAGCGGGCATCGAGAGCGATCTTGAAGAAAACCTGGTCCTGGAACTGACCCTTAATCTTCTGAAGATAAAGATAATCAGAGAAATCAGACAGAATTCCAGATGCGGTCATGACCGGGCCCTTGATGTCGATTTCAAGATTCAGATTTTTAAGAGCGTCTGCGAGCTGGAAAGTTTTAAGGAACTTCTGTTTTGAGAGGACATAAAGACTGAAAGTTTCCTTACCCTTAGCACTCCAGATGATGACATCGGTAAAACCCACCTTCTTTCCTTTCACCAGGAGCTTTCCCTGTTTCGGAAGAAACTTATAAGAAATCACCTCGGGATTACCGACGGAAAAATTCCTGAGGTCTTTAAGTTCGATTTCCTTCTGTTCTCCCTTAGCTAGAACGATATCTTTAGGTGAATCTGCCGCTAGTGACGCAGACGGTAACAGGAGGAAGATTTTGACAAAGAAGAGGCTTGTCGCTACATTGAGGAGCTTCAAACCCATATAATGACGAAACATATCTCGGGAGATACATATGGCATCAAGAACTGCAGTTACAGAAAATCGCCGTAAGCAAAAGAAAAGAGCATCAGGTGCCAAGAGAAAGGCAACAAACAGAAACAAGGGTACTACTCCTAAGTTCGCTGTACACCAGAAGTAATTCATAATCGGTCTCCTTACGGGGCCTGAAAGATTTTTAAGGATTCGTGAATGAATCCTCTATCAACGGAGACCACTAAAAGGTCTCCGTTGTTTTTTAAGCACAGATCAAGTTTTCCCTGACCCTTCAATCCCTCACAATCAGAAACTTCCATCGTCGCAATCAGATCCTCCGGGATGAAGTATTGCTGCTGGAAAATCTCTCTTACGACCTGGGCCCGGCCTTCCTCACTTTCGTGATAAATGCGGATTGGTGAGGCGAGAGCAGGAAGGGCAGTCAGTAGGAAAATGCTAGTAACGAATTTCATGGTTCTCTCTTTGCGTAATGGTCTTGAAACGAAGGTTTTGGATAAGCGGTAGTACTTCCCAATGATCAAACTGGAAAAGAAGGGCCGCTTCGTCTTCCTTCACCAGAACCGTAATCCTCTGGTCCAGCTCATTTCCACTCTGGTTTAACACACCGGTGATTTTTTTCTGCTTCTCTCGGGACACGAGAAGCACCTTTTTTCCAAATTGAAATGGGGTATGCATGCGGGCATCGAGCTGCACTTCTACCCAGCCGGGAGGCATAAGAGTCGTGTCCGCTTTTGAGGTGTTATCCCCGCCAAAAAGCAGAAAGAAGAACACGTTCGAGAGGATGATGGCGGCACCTAGCTTTAGCCACCAGGTCTTAGTTTTCGTATTTTTTGCTGAGAACATTCCAGCGAGTTTCGAAATCATAAATATGCTCCTTCGTTCTGAGCTCATAAGTTTTGTTAAGCCAGAAAAGTCCTCCGTAGAGGAGGCTGGCGGAAGTTAATAAGAGGATAAAGTTGAGGACAGCTTCGCCCCGTTCTCCCAGGAGACTCTTTTCACTTCTGGAAAAAGAGATTCGAATCCAGTTCCGTCCCATTCGACGGAAACGGCGTAGGGAAGAGAGATATAGTGATTGGTCCATTTCTTATTCCTTAGTCGGGCAGTGCCGTCGGTGTTTCTCAGGTAGACAGCACCGGATAACATGAATGGAGTTATAGAAATTCTGGGATCAAGTGGACACTCCCGTGATTTCATTTCCGAGAGTTTTTTCAGATACGGAATGAGACTCGTGTTCTGGAGGAGAATCAGAGTCCTTCGGGCCTTTTCTGCTTCAAGTGCTCCTCCCTGAAGACCAGGAATAAACGCCATGATGAGCTTGGCCTTCTCGACATTCTTAATGGCCCAATTCGTTCTTCCCATGAACTTCATATAGCGGATGAGCTCGCCCTCGGTTTCCTTCGTGCAAAGGAAAAGCTCGGTTCGTTTTTCCAGAAGTGAAAAAGAACGCTGAAGCCTCAATGAACAAAGAATAAGAACTCCGGAGATTCCCACGACGAGAATAACGAAGATGAGATTCATCTCTCCGCGCTCATTCATAAAACTCCCTTGAGTCGGAGTGGGACTGAATGCTTTTTTAATGATCTCGACCATGTCACTAACTTATGATTTCGGGAAACTAGAATTCCGCACCTAAGAAGGACATCTTTCTCAGAAGACTGAGTTTTTGAAAGTAGTGTGCGCGTGTGAAGTGTGACCGACGATCTCCAGGCCTCCTGGCGGCAAACGGTGAGCTTGTGGAGAGTCACCGCCTGCTGACCCAGGAAGACCAGAAGACCAAAACAGAGAAGAGTGACAAGAGTGTTCAATTTTTACGGTCTCGAAGAACGAGTTCATCAGTGATCTGCCCTTTCATATTGTCGATACGCTTTTTAACCACATCTCCGAACTCTTTAACGGCGATCAGGCAGCAAATTCCGACCAGGCTGGAGATGATGACGTACTCCATGATTCCCTGTCCTTTCTGATTTCTAAGAAGTCTTTTCATGTAATGGCCTCCTTTGGCCCCTTCAAGTTATGAACTCGGGGCAAAGTCGTCGAGGAAAGGGGATGGTTCCTGAGTGGATTGTTCGGGATTGAAAAAAGCTCTTTGAGCTTATGGGTCAAGCCCTTAAAATATAAGGCATGGAAGAAAACAATAAAGTCGTCATTTTTGAAAAGAAAGAGCTCGTTCTCATTTCTCTTCTTGTCGTTGTCCTTATCGCCACGAGTTTCACTATCGGTGTGAAGATGGGAAAGAAAATTTCTCTCGATGCGGCCGGAGTGACGGTAGAGGACAAGAAAAATCTTGAGCTCAAATCAACAGTTGAAGAAGATGCAGAGAAAACTCTTTCATCTGAAGCTCAGCTGACTGATGAAGAAAAACTCAGAAAGCTCATGGAAGAATCGAAGACGAAACTTGCTGACGAGCTTGAGAAATTTTCTTCTGAAGACAGCAAGGCCACTGTTCCTGCAAACCAGTCAACAGCACCTTCTCAAAGTAATTCGATGTCCGGAAAATACACGATTCAACTTGGTTCTTATAATACAGTTGAAGAGGCCAAGCAGTTTGCTGAAGGCTTCACCGTTCGCGGATACAACCCGATCATCAATGAAGTAAAAATTGAAGGGAAGGGAACCTGGTATCGCGTGAGTCTGGGAGCTTTCGAAACTGTGGAAGGTGCGAAGAAATACATCCGCGCCGAGCAGAGTCTTTTTTCCGGACAAGATCACGTCATCACAGAAATTAAGTAATCTTCACTCGCTTTTTGATGTCATCAGCGACGAAGCTCTTCTCGAGTGCCCACTGATTCATTTTCTTGAAGTCATCAATCTTCATTCCGAGCTTCTCAGCAACTCCATACTCATGAACGAGATCAATTCCCATGATGTGCGGATCATCTGAGTTAAGAGTGACTTTTACACCCTGATCATAGAGAAACTTAAGAGGATGCTCCTCGATTGTCTTCACACACTGAGTGAGCCAGTTGGATGTAGGACAAACTTCGAGAGCGACATCTCTGTCTTTCACGAACTTCATCACTTCAGGAGATTTTGCGATCTGGATGCCATGGCCTATTCTTACTGCACCAAAAACTTCGATGGTTTTCTTTACATGCTCAGCAGTTGAATCCTCACCCGAGTGGATTGTTACACCCACGCCTTCCTTCTTTGCCTTCGCAATTGAAGGAGCGTATTCAACAAACGATTCCGGAGTTTCAAGATCAGCGAGATCAATGCCAAAGAGGCGATCAGCATTTTTATGGGATGAACGGCGATAACGAAGGATATCTTCTGTGCTCTGGAGATTTAACTTCAGATCAAGTGAGCGAGGCATGATGTGAATGAGACCCACCTGAATGTCGTATTTGATCATTCCTTCAGTGATGCCATCGATAACTGCTTCAATGATTTCATCGAAAGCGAGTTTCTTATCCTTGGCGATGTACACGGGAGCAAAACGCAGCTCAACGAGCTTTGTTCCTTCGCGGAAACAATCTTCCACATTCTCGAATGCTACTCTCTTAATGCCCTCATAGTTCACGAGAACTTTCTGGGTGGTCCAGAAAGCATTCAGAACATCATCGAGGTTCTTCATTGGCTTTCGAATTGTCAGCTTGTGATCAACTTCAGCAACTGAGTTTGCATTGATATCAATTTTATTTTTTCTAGCGAGATCATAGATCGTCTGCGGGCGGATGCTGGCATCTAGATGGCGATGAAGTTCTACCTTGGGAAGTGCACGCCATTCCATACTAGTAAAAGAATCCCATCTCGAAGGCTAAAGAGAGCCATCCGAGAGGAAGAGTCCTGCCACTGGGAGATGATTCTCCGCCGCGGCTTGGGCGAACAACACTTCCCAGGTTGTAGGAAAGTTTTCCGCCGTAGAAATAATTAGTACTCGATCTTTTATGGATTCCGTAATTCATCGTGAGCCCATAGCCCTTATAGGTTTCATCAATAAAAGTTTCTTTGAGTGAGAGATAGTTAGCGAAGACATCAACATTCTCAAAGACATCTTCAGTATTGAAGAAATCCAGAAGAAGCTTAAAGCGGTAACTCACTCCAAGGCCCGCACCCATAATGGTGTTCTTGGATGGACCTGGTCTTTTGAAAGTAGCCTCAGTTCCTACGGTCGAATTTTCAGAGACATTATAGAAACGCGAGAAGTGATTGAAAAACTGACCACCGATCCAGATGCGGTTGTAGCGTTTCAATCTGTGCATGTAGGTGGCATCAAAGCCGTACAAGTCCTGCGGATGCTCGTAAGTGGCGTTGACGTGACCGGAAACTGAGAAACGATTCCAGTCTGTGCCAGTATAGCGACGCTGATCCTTGATACCGAGATTGGTATTGAGATCATAAATCATGCTTTCGTTACGGAGATGCTTCTCTGGTTTCTGAATGAGAACTTCTTCCGTGGATGGATTCCATTCTTCTTCCGGAAGATCAAATGGATCGACATCAGCAAATGCAGAAGAGGCAATAAGAAGAAGGATAAGATACTTTTTCATAATTACCTCGCCGCCAATGTCTCGAAGTTTTCACCAGGAAAATCTTCAAGACCCATGTAATCGGCCAGTTCAAGCTTTCTTTGAAGATGCTCGAACTTCACATTTTCTTCATTCGTACTCGCAAGGACTAAGTTATCGACAGCAAGCTTGATATCCGGATAGGTAGCGCGGGCCCCCATGTAATTATCTAGAACCGAATCATAATTCTTCTGAGCATTTTTTCTCTGGAAGGTGGCTACGTCCACTTTCTGCTCGAGGAAGCGGAGAGTTTTATAAATCGTGCGGATCTTCACTTCGAGTAGTCTTTTCACGTTGAAGAAACTGATCTCAGCTATTCTCTTCTGAAGATAAGCATTTTGATTAATCCGTGAATTAAAGAAACCGCCATCACCGAAGATCGTCCATCTCATGTTCACTGATGCCGCGAGATCAATATTTCTGTAACCCGGGCTGGTGGTGTAGTAATTCCACTGAGAGCCACCCACACCGGCATCATTAAAGCCCTGCTGATAAGTTCCGAGGTCGACCGTGAATTTTGGAAGGGGAAGGTTATCTTTTAAAGTTTTATCGTAGGCACGAGATGCGACGTCATAAGCAAGTTTCGCATTTCTGTAATCGACCGATTGAATAAGGGCCGCTCCCAGAGCTTCATCCATGTTTGCGTTGACGGCAACATACTTCAGCTGCTCAACCGTGCGATAAGATCCCTGGTATTCATCACCGAGGACATTCGCCATATCTTCTTCTTCAAGTCCCACGTCATACATCGCCTGATTGTATTCAGTCTGCGAGCGGAGATACTCCGAACGTGTCTGATAGTATTCCTGAGCGCGGATCTTACGAAGCTGAAGGCGTTCGCGGGCAAAACGATGAATGAATGACGTCTGACGAAGCTGTTCCTGCTTAATCCGGAGAATTTCCTTCACGCGGATCATATTGAAGTACTGATTGATGAGGCTGAATTTCAGACGGCGCTTTTCTTCAAGAAGAGCAACATTCGCGCGATTAAGAGTCTGCTTATTATTCTGGTACTCGAGATAATCGCGACCCCAGTTAAATACGGTGTACTGATCAAAACCCAGTCTCACGAATCCACCAGGAGCGTCTGTTGGGCCACCGGTATTGAGACCAGTGTCCTCTGAAGATGTTCTCCAGCGATCGATTCTTTCAGGACCGGAACTCACGCTGAGAGATAATTTCGGTAACCAGAAACTTTGCCAGAGATTTGTTTTCGCAAGTTCAATCTGATCTTTTTGCTGACCACGAATCTGCTGGAATGCATTTCTGCGGAAACCTTCTTCGATCACAGAACGAAGATCGAGATTTCTTCCGGCATTGTCTTTAATGTCTTTATTTTTTCTGGTGGTCCAGCGGCTCTTATCAGTGAACACAGATGTATCGAGGTTTTCCGGATCTGCCTCGATCGTCGTTTCCAGCGCCGAGAGCTCTTCATCCTGAGCAAATGCCAGTGACTCAGAAAAGATAAGTATAAGGATCAGAATCCGCAGCAAGGGATCTCCCGAAATTGAGATAGTGTGTGAGAAAAGTCTTACACATCAAATCCGAGAAGTAAAATCAGTTATTATTGTAAAGCGATTCCTGGACAGCCGGAGCGGACAACATTTTCTTCCATCGTTTGAATCTGAAGCTCAGTGAGATGAAGTTCATTCCGGACACGAATCTGATGGGCCTCTACACGGGCGTGAAGAGTTTCTTTTGCTCGAGGTGTTTTCTTAATCAGATCGCGATTTCGCTGGAGAAGTCCCTGCAGACGCTGCTGAACTTTTACCTTCGCATCCCGCTCTTTAGTCATCTCCTTACAGCGAAGACTAAGTGCCGGTCGGGTAATGGGGTCTTGCAGCAGATCATCATCCTGAGCAAACGAGGAGAGAGTTAGCGCCAAAAGAATGACGGTGAAAGAAGACTTCATGGAATAATTTTATCACGTTGATTCGTTAACGCAAAGTTGAATGTGTTGTCTATGAGTGATGCTTTCGTTAGGATGAGGGGTCAATCAAATTTTTCCGAGGTTTCTCCTTCATGGCCACAGTCGTGATCCTCATTCCGGCCCGTTTCGCATCATCAAGATTCCCCGGTAAACCTCTCGCCAAAATTCTGGGTATCACTATGGTGGAAAGAGTCTTCACCAACTGTGCTGCTTCTGGTTTTCCGACATTTGTGGTGACGGATAATGATGAAATCGAAGAAGAAGTGAAGAGATTTGGCGGCAAGGTTTTGCGAGTGGATGATGATGTTCCGTCTGGCTCAGAGAGAATCGCTCTTGCTTATGAAAGATTTTGTAAAAATCTGAATCCCGATCTCGTGATCAATGTTCAGGGTGATGAACCCTTACTCAAAGGCGATGTTCTGAAAGAACTCGCTGAATATCATCTGAAAAATTCCTGCGATGTCGCGACACTCGTGCGTGAACGGAAAGCTCACGAAGAAGACTTTAAAAACAGGAATGTGGTTAAAGCAGTCTTTGTTGAAAAGACCGGCGATTGCTTATATTTCTCACGCGAATCACTTCCCCATGATCGTGACGGCAAGAAGGAGCATAATTGGTATCATCACATTGGTGTGTACTCTTATCACCCGAAAGCACTCTCTGCATTCGTTAAGCTTCCCATGGGGAAGTTAGAAAACCTCGAGAAGCTCGAGCAGCTGAGAGCTCTTGAGAATGGAATGAAGATTGGTGCCATTAAGACAAATCAGAAACTGATCGGCGTAGACGTACCGGAAGATATTAAAAAAGTTGAAGGGGCACTCGCATGAAGCACACTAAGAAATATATTTTCATTACTGGTGGTGTGACGAGTTCTCTCGGAAAGGGTCTTGCGGCAGCGAGCATCGGATGTCTTCTTGAAAAAAGAGGAATCCGGATCAACATGCTGAAGATGGATCCATATATTAACGTCGACCCGGGAACAATGAGCCCCATCCAGCACGGAGAAGTTTTTGTTACCGATGACGGAGCGGAAACGGATCTCGATCTTGGTCACTACGAAAGATTCACGAGTCTTTCTTTATCAAGAGAAAATAATTTCACAACCGGGAAGGTTTATCTTCAGGTAATTGAAAACGAAAGAGAAGGAAAGTATCTCGGAAAAACTGTCCAGGTTGTTCCGCACATTACTGACGAAATTAAGCGTAGAATCCATCTGGCCGCTGATAAGTGCGATCTTCTGATCGGAGAGATCGGCGGTACGGTTGGTGATATTGAATCACTTCCTTACATGGAAGCGATCAGGCAGTTTGCTCTCGATGTGGGCCAGGAGAACGTTCTATTTATTCATCTGGTACTTGTGCCATACATCGCTGCTGCCGGGGAGCTGAAATCAAAACCTGCCCAGCACTCAGTGAAAGAGCTTCGCGGAATTGGTCTCCAACCACAAATCATTATCTGTCGCGCGGACCGAGAGATTGATACTTCGATTCTCGAGAAGATTTCTCTTTTCTGTAACGTATCTAAGCAGAACGTATTCCAGTCAATTGATCTCGATCTCATTTATAAAGTTCCGATGTCATTTCATCAGCAGGGTCTTGATAAGAGAATCACTGAACTTCTCGGGATGTGGACAGCAGAGCCGAAAATGGATGAGCTCAAAAAAGTTATCTACAATTCCGAGAATCCACTTAAAACAGTAAATATTGGCGTCGTTGGAAAATACACAGAGCTCGTTGAATCTTATAAGTCCCTCGATGAAGCTTTGAGACACGCGGCGATTGTGAACCAGGTAAAACTCAATCTCATTTACATAGACGCTGAGGATTTAGAGAAAGGTGTGAAAACTGATCTCTTAGAAAAAGTGGATGGAATTCTTGTTCCGGGAGGTTTTGGGGCGCGCGGAACAGAGGGCAAGATTAAGGCAATCGAATTTGCCCGTGTTCATAAAAAGCCATTCTTCGGAATCTGCCTCGGGCTTCAGCTCTCGATCATTGAGTTCGCGAGAAACGTTGTTGGTATCAAAGATGCGACATCGATGGAATTTTCCGACAAAGGTGCGTTCGTCGTTCACTACATGCAGGGCCAGCAAAAAGAGGGAGCGAAGGGCGGGAATATGCGCCTGGGTGCCTATGACTGTGATGTGAAGAACGGAACTCTGTGCGAGAAAGTTTATGGCAATCGAAAAATTTCGGAACGCCATCGTCATCGTCTGGAAGTAAACAATCAGTACTTAAAACAATTAACAGATAAAGGTCTCGTGGTTTCGGGGACAAACCAAGCGCTGAATCTGGTGGAAGTGATCGAGTTGAATGATCACCCATACTTCATTGCCTGCCAGTATCATCCCGAATTCAAATCAACACCTTTCAAACCTCATCCACTGTTTGCTTCATTCGTGAAGGCGAGCGGGAAAATCTAAGGAAATCGTATGACTAAGGAAATGGACTTTTATATCGGACCTTGTGTCCTCGAAAGCATGGATCTTGCCCGACTTATAGCTGAGCGCCTGGTGAAGGATCTTGAACCTTATAAGAATGAGATCAAGCTTCATTTTAAAGGCTCATTTGATAAGGCAAATCGTTCATCGTTTACTTCGTATCGTGGTCCAGGGATTGATGAAGGTCTTAAGATTCTTTCAACGATCAATAAAGAATTTGGTCTTCCCACACTCACGGATTTTCATACTCCAGATCAGGCAGAACCAGTTGCGAAGTATGTGAACGTTCTACAGGTTCCGGCATTTCTTTGTCGTCAGACAGATATGATCTTCTCTGGGGCTGAGGCCTGTAAAAAGTATGATCGCGAGCTCAAAATCAAGAAGGGACAATTTCTTTCTCCGGAAGAAACTAAGAACATCGTTGATAAGGCTTCACACTTTCTGTCGAAAGATAAAATTCTCCTCACTGAACGTGGTTCATCATTCGGTTACAATAATCTCGTCGTTGATATGGCCTCTTTCCAGATCATGAAGTCATTCGGCGTTCGCGCTATTCACGATGCCACTCACTGTGTACAAAGACCTGGTGGTCTTGGAACAGCGACCGGTGGCAAACGTGAACAGATTCTCGTTCTCGCTCGTGCGGCCGTTGCCGCCGGTGCAGATGGGATCTTCATGGAATGCCATCCGAATCCGGATAAGGCACTCTCAGATGCAGCGACTGCTCTTCCACTCGATCAGGTGAAAGGGATTGTTGAGAAACTTCTTAAAATCCGTCGTGCGGTGGAAGAATGAGCTTAAGGGATGTTGCAAAGAAATTTGAAGATAAGTTAAAAAAGATCAAGGTCGTTGCTTTTGATCTCGACGGCATTCTCACCGATGGCCACCTCTGGTGGGCAGGTGAAGAAGTTGGCTGGAATCGTACCTTCTACATTTATGATGGTTACGGAATGAAGCTTCTCATGAAATCAGGAATCAAGGTTGGGGTGATCACCGGTGGAGATTCTGTTTCAGTAAAAAAGAGAGTGGATTTACTTAAGCTCGATTTTCTCTATCAGGGGAAGGAAGACAAGCGGCAGGCGTTTCTGGATATTCAGGCGAAGTACAATGTTCAGCCGGAAGAAATTCTCTACATGGGTGATGAGCTATTCGATATCCCGCTTCTTAAAAAAGCAGGGTTCTCTGCCACTGTTCCGAATTGCGGGGCCGAAGTGAAGGCCGTTGTTGATTACGTTACGGTCAAAGAAAGCGGGAAGGGGTGTGCCCGTGAAGTCATCGACATCCTGAGATACGCCAAAGGTCTTGAACCAATTGTGGAGGATTTTTAAATGTCCGGGAAAAGACTTTATAAGACATCGATGCTGAATCTCTTTCGGCTAATGGTTCTAGCTGTAGTGGTTTTCTTCTTTAATGATTTTTATCTGGAGACGATTACTGCTTCGAAGTTTCAGGCAATGCTGATTGATCTTCCGAATAAGACATTCATCGGCAGAATTCTGACATTCTTCAACTATCACTATACGTATCCGGGAGATTTCTTTGCCTTCCTCGGTACGATTATTTTGCCGGCCACTTACTACGCTTTCATTCGCGGAGTTCGTTTCCACGAGAAGGCTTTTGCTTTCAATCGCGGAATTCCATTTCTTAATCACACGATCAATTACGAAGATGTGAAACGCTACAAGCTCTTCCACCCAAAATATGCCATCTCGATGCATCTCCACAACGGAGATTCATTTGTTATCGCAGACAACTCAGTCGAGAGAGTTATCGCCATTCTCGACCAGCACAATATCCCGGGAGATCTGGGTGATGATTACGCGAAGATCTTCGTGAACTTCAAACGCGTAGTTATTTTCGTCCTGAGTTTTACAGTGCTGCTTTTTATAATCCGTAAGCTGGGAAACTTTTCTTACTAAAATGAATAGGTAAACTTCATTTCGGCCAGGGGTATCCAGCCCTGGCGTCGGGAAGATCCTCCAACCGGAACCCCGTTATCTTTTTTAGTCTGTTCAAATACGTAAGTTTTAATACCCCCACCAAAGAGAAGCCCAAGACCAGGTGTGAGGGAATCCAGATTGAAACGCACGCCTCCGACAGTTGTTAAACTCACACCTTTATAGTGCCGGATCAAAGAAGAGCTGTGACCGACGCTTCGGAAATCTTCATGATTCACTTTGAGTGATACATAGCCGGACGATCCTTCACTCTCACGTGAAAAATAATGGTTCCCGTTCACACCGAAAGATTCACCCCGGAAAGTCGGGAAAAACATATTCCCGCCATGGTCACTCACCTCGGCGGCATAGCGGGTGTAATTAAGGCCCAGGTCGAAAGAAGGTGATAATTTAAATGCCGTTTCTAGTGTGTACCATTTAACAAGGGCGGAAAGAGGAGCCAGTCTGAGTTGGAAGTTTTCACCTGCGCTAGCAGGGACAATGAGGCAGAGGAAAAACGAGAGATAAAAAATGTGTTTCATGATCTCCTCCGTGAACAACGTTATCACGGAAGAGTAAATGCCATGCTTGCCAGCGTAAATTTTTCACATCCCAGCTTATTTTACTGAGGATCTCCCGCACTCATCTCATCTTCCTGAACACCAGTACCTTCCCGAGTAGAGCGGTTATCTGAGTGGGTATATCCGGAACCCGCGTCCGCGTCGCGACGGGACTCTTTGACAGTACATGCTGTGAGTAAAAGCGTTGTAGCGAGAAATAATGTCCATTGTTTCATGTGGTCATCCTCCGTGGTGCATTCTGGTAATTAAATTTGCAAGGGGGAGGCCAAAGCGGGAAGAATCTTATCCTATGAGTTTCAGAGCGAGAGCGGAGAACTCATGCGATTGCATGAGAGCAGAACCAGCTGCGTGCACTTTAATTTCGTTTCTGATCTTCTCAGAAGTTTCAAAGGCCATGTCTGCATCCATACGAGTAGAGAGGGCAGCTGACTCATTCAATCTGCCTGTATCGAGGTTACTGACTGTCGATTGTAAACGGTTCTGTTGTGACCCTAGATTCGCTCTGGTCTTCGACAAGCGTGCGATTGCGGTATCTATGTAGCCCAGGTTGAGTCGCGCTTCCTCAGCCGTTGGAATAGAGGAGTCGACGATCTGTAGATTAAACTCACTCACAATCATATTTGTGCGATCGAGCTCCATGCGTGAGTTAGAATCGGAGTTGGTTCCAATCTGGAAGCTTCTCTCCTCAGTACTACGGAAAAGATTGTCTCCGAGGAACTGCGCACTTTGAGTCATGCGCTCGATCTCCTGACGGAGCGCCATGTACTCGAAGTTTAAATTCTCTCTGTCTGAATCCTGGAGGTGGCCGTTTGAAGCTTGAAGAGAGAGTTCCTTTAAACGTGTAAGCATGCTGCCCACTTCGTTTAATGTTCCTTCTGCAATCTGGAACTCGGAGATTGCATCGTTAGCGTTTCTCATCGCTTGATAATTTGATCTGATTTCTGATTTATGTTTTGTACCGATCGCGAGTGATGCAGCATCATCACTTGCGTTTCTCACGCGCGTACCGCTGGCAATTTTGCCAGAAGCACTCTCAACATGTTTGCTGTGCTCGCTCATCGATCGATGAGCTGATAGTGCAGCAATGTTAGTATTAATACGCATTAGTCTTTCATGTAACTCTTCCTTGAAATAGTTTTGCTTTCCCGCAAAGTCCATGCGTGAAAACCCACTAACTGATCGGAAGTACTAGTCAAAAGCTTGAGAAATTACCCGACTGGAACATTTTGAGCGGATTTGTTTTTTGACCCATTTCTGAAGATGGTAGAGTTCATGCGTCTGTTAAGGGAACTGGTTAGAATTACGTTGTGTGAAATTGTTCTGAATAATCGGATCTTAATCGCTGTAAAAAGAAAATACACTAAAGCGATTAAAGTTAGGTTTTTGTGACGAGAAATTAAGCAGGGGTGAAGAATTTTTGGTCACCAAAAAACAGATTGATAAATTACTTTAAGAGAATTTTTGTGGTGCCATGACACTTGAAAACGGTGCCATGACACTGAATCGATGCATACAAAACTTCGAAATTGCCTGACGACTTGGCGTTGCCCTTTATCAAAACCAAATAGGCTACGACATTTTTTTTAAAACTGCGTCTCACTAAACCAAATCTCGGCTGTTAGTAAATTCTGAAGCTGATGCTGGGTTTGCATTTTCACGTCATGAAATTTTATCCGCGATGGTTCTTTCAACGAAAAGATGACTCGAGAACGGTACAGAATTCCAGATGTAAAATTCGCAAGTCAAAACGCTAGCTAGTTTTCAAATCCGATCATCAGAAATCGAGACGTTTGAACGCGCAACTTCTTTTTGCTCGCCTTGGGAATGTCGATGCAGAGATCTGCGCATTTCTTTTGCATTGATAAGAATATGGTGAAAGGAGATTGAAGTTTTTGTGAAAAAAATCAGAATGCATAATAAAAAATTAATCGGCAGTTTGCGAGCCACGTGTTCAATGTTCAGATTGATGATCTCATCACAAGAGATCTCCGTGCTCTAGCCTCTAAGTGTTTCAATTGTTGTGAATGCAGCCCGTGTTTGCTTCTCGGATTCGAGATGTTGAGAAAAAATATGGGAAACAAAAAGATCAACACTTTAATAGACTCACTCGACTATTCAAAAATCGGGCACCGATTCTATCTCCGGAGGTCCAGGTGAGTCTGACGAACATACGCTAAAATTCGGATTCATTTTCGGTTATCCACGCGGCAGGCACATTGCTGGGCGCTGTTCTCGGTAAATCAGACCTGCGCATATGTGCGCACAAGCGTGAATCTCCTTATCAGAAAACGTGGTGTGCTACAAAAGATCAATCACGTTTTAAAGCTTTATCTGAAGTTCGAGAGCGGAGTTAGGTAAGAGCTCGGTGGCAGGCTTTTGGGATTTAAAAATATCGTCTTCTTAAGAGAACTTTGAATTCCGTCTGAAATACATTGATCAAAGTCGTGATTCAGCCACTCCAACTCACCAGGACTCCATTTCTCAGCGAAAAAGAGATTCTCAGTTTCAACTATGCACTGGCCCCATGAACTAAAAACATAATCTTCGATTCGATTGCATAGCCCGGCCTTGACTGGATTTCGATAAATATATTTATAGACATTAAAGAGGTAGCTCTCTTCCTGAATGAGGCACCCTTTGTATCTAGCTCCGAAAATCCTGTTGATCCGACCCGATTCTTTTCTGATGTGATAACTGAGGTTCCACATGAATCGGTACATAATATGGTCGATGCCTACCTTCGGTGAAAGAAGAAACAAATGGAAGTGATTATCCATCAGTACAAATGCACCTATTTTTAAATCATGCTCGAGCTGAAGCTTTCTCAGACTGAACTGGAAGTGAATCCACAGTCTTTCTTTTGGTATATAAAAATGTTCCTTGTTATTGGAACGTCCGGTGAGGTGATAATAATGAGTTTGAGATCGAATTATGGGTTTTCTGGGCATATGCAGATTTAACAGTGTCGACGAGGAGTTGGCTTTGGATTTTATGTTTGCAGATTTATTATTTCTTATACGGCACTGATTTTGGCAGGTTTTCCAGGAGAGAAAGAAGTGTCATGGCACCGAAGGAAGTGTCATGGCACCTTTAGTAAGCAACGTTGGTGCTGTAGATACAGTGGCTGAGATCGAGAGATCCCGATGTGTGAGTGTAGTTCATAATGAGGAAGCGACCATTGGTAGAAGGTCCAACAATGTTTTCAAAAGAAGTGAACGTTGCTGGGTTAGTGTAATTGATGGTTGAACCGGTTACGTTACCCAGGAATGTTGTTCCAGAAGTCTGAGTTGCTGCTGCATCTTTCATCACGAATGTACCAACACCTGCAGACGCGGTCACTTTCGCGCGACACTCAAGCTTCTCAGTCTTGGTTCCGCCAAAGTCGGTGAGATAACTCTTCACACGCTGACCAACAAAGTTATCGGAAACAGTGAGTGTTTTAGCAGCAGCAATACGCTGGATAGATTTCGCTTTCACAATGTTTACGAGACGGAGAAAGACACCGGCCTTATAAACAGTTGCTGTACCACCAGAGGTGTTCCGGACGCGCGCTTCCAGTTCTCCGGTCGCTGGCATGCTGGATCTTGGAATACTTTGATAAAGAGAAATTTCTGCAGTCGAAGTACTACAAACTTCGCCACCGATCTGGGCATTGGTTGTCTTATTGAAGAGAGCTCCGCAGAAGCTACCTAAAGTAGTCTTACCTGACACGCTGAAAACAAATTCATTCAGGTTATTCCACTCCAGAGAATCCCAGTTGTAAGTCGGGAAGTTAATTCCGCTAATAGCAACCGGTGTTGTACTGGTGGTTGTGACTCCACCGTCAATATCGGCTTCCTCAATAGATATCAGAGGGAAGAAGACCTGAGTACGTTTTGCTCCAACCTGCTTGATGATAAGTTGTGAGCTCAGGATCGTGGCACTCTTGAATGTCCGGAGGCTCCAGTTCGCTGAAGAAGTGAAGTTTGAACAAAGGAAGGTGGTAGATAAAGAGGTAGCAGTTGCACCTAAGTTCTTATTTACTGCAATGGTAGCTATATCAGTTGTCCCGAGCTTCAAAAATACATCCGCGTTTTGGTTACCGGTATTGTAAGCAACGATTTTCCAGGTACAGGTATTGAGTCCATCCATGTAATTGGTTCCCATGATGGTGCCGGTCCGGTCAAAACTTGTGTTACCCGAAGTACCAGTGAAAGCAGATGTCAGCATGTCGGTCACGATAGTGAAGTTTTGCGGATTGATGACAATGATATCAAAGAAGTCGGAGTTCACTACCGCCCAACCATTGGCCGGAGTCGCTCTCAGGAAATAAGTACCAAGCATGTTGATTGATAGACCTGTGAAGCTCGCAATACCTGAGGCATTGGTTGAAACAGTGGCAGTACCACTGAGGGTCGCACCTTCAGTATTATCCTGAAGGGACATGGTCACCGAAACTCCACTGACGGCGACATAGTTTCCGAATGTATCAGCTGTTCTCACGGAAGGAGCAGGAATCATATTGGTACTAGGGTCATTCGTGAGTGGCTGCTGATAGAAAACAAGTTTAGAAGCTGCACCAGCAGTTACGTTGAATGTATTTGAATTGAGAGACATGGCCAGGTCCTGAGAAGCGGCGACAGTAAATCCTGTTCCCGCTCTCTGCATGCTGGCAGCACTAAAGAGAGCAAATCCACCGGATGGAATGACTGATGCAGTTCCAGTAATCGCAGCGTCCTGCTGTTCAGTTGTATCTGTGGTAACAACCAGGGCAACGGGAGCAAGGTTCGATGTACAAAGGGTGTTATCAGCTTTTCTTAAGCTCACGCGTGGAGCAGTTCCGAAGAGTGCACCAGCTGCCATGCCGGTAGGTTGAGTTTCCCAAACAATGGAAGCAACAGCACAAGGATTCACGGTGAGTGTGAAGCTCTGAGAAGTACTACTGATACCATCACTAGCGGTGAGAGTGACGGTACTCGTTCCCGTCTGTGAAGCCGCAGGAGTAAGAGTGGCGGTACAGTTCGGCATGATTCCGCTAAAGACAATGTTGGCATTTGGTAATAGTGTCGTATTCGTAGAACTTCCGCTCATTGAGCCGTTACAAGTCAGGACATGGTTACTGTCACTGAGAGTGAAATTCACCGGAAGAGAAGTATCCGCATCCATTGTCTGGGCCGCGATTGTGGACAGTACTGGCGGAGAGTTCGGCGTACCACTTGCTTCAGCAGAGTTCACAGTGGTTCCGCCTCCAACCGCATTCTTGGCCTGGATTCTTACGTAATAAGTCGTTCCGGCGGTGAGGCCAGTAATCGAATATGGTGAAGTCACACCGACAATTGTTGTTGTGTATGTGCCAGTAGCTGTTCCCCACTGAAGGTCATAGCTAGCGGCTCCGGCAGCGGCACCCCAGGTGACAGCAATCGAGGTGGTAGAGTTTCCGACCACTGAAGAAATCACCGGAGTAGCGATCGGCTGCTTGGAAACTTCCGAAGATAGAGCAGAGTCAGTGCCATTGAAAGTAAGGACGGCATAGAAATAAGTTGTTCCATTTAATGGAGTTGTGTCTGAATAAGTAGTAGCAACAATTCCTGCAGCTAGTTCAGTCAGTACTCCCGTCGTAGTTCCTCTATAGACTTTGTAACTGGAAGCACCGGCCACAGCAGTCCATGAAAGTGAAACCTGGGCATTGCTACCGACGGCAACTAAACCAACAGGTGCAGCGAGAGCAGTAATTCTTGAGGCTTCAGCAGAATTATAAACCATGGTCGAGCCGGCATTGCGGGCAGTGACCTGGATAAAGTAAGTGGTGTTTGAGGTGAGGGCGGTAATCGTATACGGAGAAGTCACCCCGGTCACAGTTGTTGTGTATGATCCGCTGGTGGTGCCGTATTTCACATCATAAGCAGTGGCATTGGTTGCTGCTCCCCAGTTGACCTGGATAGTAGTTGTTGTGGCAGATGTGCTCGTGATCGCGAAGGCACCGATGGTAGAAGCAGTTGCCTCATTGGAATTTGCTGATTCAATCCCGTTGTTGGAACGTACGACGTAATAATAAATTGTTCCATTAGTAATGGTGCTATCTGTGTAGTTTGTGGCAGTGACTCCTGTCGCAAGGGCCGCCCCGTAAGTACCAGATGTCGTCGAGCGATAGATATTATAATTGGTGGCACCAGAAGCCGCTACCCAGGTGAGGGTGGCACTGCCATTAGTAGACGTAGCAGCGAGAGTTGTTGGTGCGGCAGTTGCAGTTCTTCCGCTCACTTCGTTAGAGAGTCTTTCTGTTCCCGCGCCCTGAGCGTTTCGTGCTTTCACTACAAAGTAATAAAGTGTGGCGGCAGACAGGCCTGTCACCTGATAAGTAGATGTCACGTTAGAAACAGTTGTGGTGTAGGTACCAGAAGTTGTTCCGTACTGAATGTCGTAAGCATCAGCACCAGTGGCAGCTCCCCAGCTCAGAGTAATCGCGGAAGAAGAATTTACTGTGGCAGCAGCAAGAGTAAAGGCAGAAATTGGTTTTACTGACACTTCATTTGAATTGGCAGATTCGATTCCATTAAAGGCGCGTACGACATAGAAATAGACTGTTCCATTAAGAGCAGTGGTGTCGGTATAACTATTCGGCACAATTGCTGAAGCAATCTGGGTATAGGTGCCGGACACTGTGCCTCGATACACATTGTAATTTGTTGCACCCGAAACTGCTGTCCAAGAAAGAGCGACTGATGCAGGTGAGGCAACCGCGGCCAGACCCGTTGGACCACCGACAGCTGTAAGCGCATTCATTTCGTTTGAATCAAAGTTTGTTCCAGCGCCCACGGCATTCGAAGCACGAATGGAAATATAGTAACGGGTGCCGGCCGTGAGGCCCGTGAGCGTATAGGCCGAAGTAACACCAGAAACCGAGGTGAGGTAAACTCCGGTGGTGGTACCGTATCTGACTGTGTAAGAGGTTGCTCCGGTAGCTACTCCCCAGGTGAGATTTATGGATGTGCTTGAAGCGGGAGTCGCAGCAGTAAGAGAGAATGAGCTGATGGTCTGAACAGCTACTTCAGCTGATCTGGCCGATTCATTACCATTGGTGGCAGTGACGGCGTAATAGTATGTTGTTCCGTCCACAGCAGTATTATCAGTATAAGAAGCGGTTGCTACTGCAGAAGCCAGGAGTGCCAGAGTTCCGGAAACAGTACCGCGGTAAACTGAATAAGTAGAAGCACCAGTTACTGCAGTCCAGGTGAGACCGACACTGGCCGGAGATCCGGTCGCCACCAGTCCGGTAGGCGCACCGGTAGCTGTCTTCAGAGATGATTCCGAAGATGTCGTCGATGTGCCTGTACCGATCGCATTGTTCGCACGCACAACAATGTAATACGTAGTATTCGAGCTAAGCCCTGTGATGGTATATGGAGAAGTTTGTCCAGTCACAGTAGTGGAATAGGAACCTGTCGCGGTTCCGTAGCGAACATCGTATGTGGCACCACCGGCAGGGTTAGTCCATGCGACCTGAATGGATGTGGCACTGATATGCGTGAGAGTAATCGCGAAGTTTGCAATCGGCTGAGCAGTGACTTCCAGAGAATTTACAGAGTCAGCACCATTGAAAGACTTCACGACATAAAAGTACTGAGTTCCATTTGTCACTGTGTTGTCAGTATAAGAATTAGTTCCGACTCCTGTCGCAAGAGCAGCTCCATAAGTACCAGTCGTAGTAGAACGATAAACTTTATAGCTTGAAGCTCCGGCCACTGTATTCCAGGTAAGTGACACACTTCCTGCAGAAGCGGTCGCTACAAGTCCGGTCGGAGCTCCCAGCGGAGTCACCTGAGAAACTTCTGCAGTCTGGATCGAGGCCCCGCCGCCAATGGCATTGGTTGCGCGAACGACAACATAATATGTAGTGGCCGAAGTCAGACCAGTGATGGTGTAGGGAGAAGTCACGTTAGAAACAGTTGTGGTATAAGATCCGGTCGATGTTCCATAGCGAACATCATACGAAGCCGCACCAGCAGCGGCAGGCCAGCTTACCTGAATACTGGTTGTACTTGGAGTTGTTGTTGAAGAGATGGCAAAGCTTGCAATTGAGCGGGCAGAACCTTCATTGGAATTAGCAGATTCTGTTCCATTCGTTGCGCGCACGACGTAGAAGTATGTTGTTCCATCGGTCACAGTTGAATCAGTATACGTTGTGCCAGCAACTCCGGTCGCGAGAGCCGCACCGTACGATCCCGTAGTTGTAGAACGATAAACACTATACGTAGTTGCTCCAGTTGCGGCGGTCCAGCTGAGAGAAATTTGACCGGCGACACTTGAAGAGGCCACGAGAGATGTTGGTGCAGCTGTTGCGGTTTTTGCATTCAGTTCAGAAGAGTTCACTGAAGTTCCGGCGCCGATGGCGTTCTTAGCTTTCACCCGGATAAAGTATGTTGTATTGGCAGTCAGACCAGTGAGTGTGTACGGGGAAGTCACACTCGCCGCTGTAGCGGTGTAGGTAGCAGTTGTAGTGCCGTATTCCACATCATAAGAGTCTGCCCCGGTCGCGGCAGTCCACACGAGATTAATTGATGAAGAACTTGCAGCTGTCGCAGATGAGAAAGCAAATGTACTGATCGGACGGACAGCCGCTTCAGTTGACTGAGGAGACAGAGATCCGTTGTTAGCGGCAATAGCGTAGAAGTATGTTGTTCCGTTCGTAAGAAGAGTATCGTTATAAGTAGTCGCCACGTTACCGGTTGCGATTTGGGCCAGAGTTCCGGAAACCGTTCCGCGGTAGATAGTGTAATCTGTTGCGCCTGTTACTGAAGTCCAGGAAAGAGCAACACTCGCTCCAGGTGATGCTATTGCTGCTAATCCAGTCGGAGCGGCAGTAGCAGTCTTCTGACTTGCTTCAGATGAAGTGGTCGATGTGGTGGACCCGATCGCGTTGTTGGCACGAACAACAACATAGTAAGTTGTATTCGGAGTAAGACCAGTGATGGTATAGGGAGAAGTCTGGTTGAGCACAGTCGAAGTATAAGAGCCAGTGGCAGTTCCG
>JBKJPL010000014.1:0-24934 GCA_046595005.1 Bacteriovoracaceae bacterium
GATAGAAAGAGGCTCAATGATTATGGAGATAAGTCGAAACTACGAAAGTCCGGCTAGAGTCCAATAGGACATAATCGCTCAGAAATAAACCGGACACAATCGCCCAGAAACAACAAAGGTTCCCACCGCTGTCAAAAGTTTAGACACATTCTAAGCAGTTAAATTCCCTACTCCAGAACAGATTCGATATCTTCTCTCATCTGCTTTTCAGCAAGTTCGTTTTCCTTAAATTCGTCTGAATTGATGATGTATTCGATCACAGCAAATGAATCCTGAAAAAGCTGAAATTGTTGGGGATACTTATCACATTCTTTGACCTCTATCTCGGCCATTCTATGACCGGCAAATGTATATGAACTGAGTAGCAGGAAAAGAATAAGTATGAGTTTCATACCCAACTTTTCGTCGGATGGTGGACTGACTTAAAGTATGAATCTGTGAGTGGAGTTTATTGCCTTCACTCAGAAAGCGTAAGTGTACAGAATATTGACCTGAGTATTGAGATTTGAAATTTTTTGATCAGCATCTTTAAATCCGATCATATAGGAATCGGCATTAATAGATATAAGATGCCTTTGAAGGAACGCGAACCCGGTACTGAATGCGAGCTCAAACTGAGCAATAGATTCTCCTCCCGGAAGGAATGCCGGTCCAACGCCAAGTTTACAGCGAAGATAGAATGTACCCAGCTGAATCATTCCATCTCCACCGGCGAGTGGTCCACCGGTGAAAGCATCGAAAGTTGTATCGTAAGTGATTCCAAACTTATTGATCCTGGCAAGGTGTTCAGGTTCAAGATTCTCCGGCAATTGAATCCTACGGCGATCTAAGTTCACACCTACAAAAAAACTTCCGGATCCCGAGAAACCATCGTGAACAGCAGCTTTCCGTACTAGGTCTACGCCTTCCCTGATTACTCTCAGGTAATCTTTCTGGAAGTAATAATGTCCGCGGGCATTATACGCCTTCACTTCGTAATCATCATAGAAAGCTAACTTTCCGCTTTCATTAACCTCGGCACCTTCGTAATGCTGGTAATTCAACCTCACATCAAATGAACGCCAGAAGAAATTTATCCTAAAATCCTGAAAGTCACTCGCTTTGTGTTTTTCATCAACACTTCCGCCGGAAAAAGTATATCCCAGCTCAATATACTTAGTTTCAACACCAAGCTTATAACCAGCAGGAACGTTCGGATTAAAATGCAGAATCTTTCGTCCTGTGGAGGTCTGAAGGTCAATATTGCTGTTTACGCTGGTTACGCCCGCACTTGCAGAGAGAAATAGATCCTTGGGTACTTTGTCGACCAGATCATCGAGAACAGCGGCCGCAGAAGCTCCCCCGGAAAAGAGAATGAAAGTGAGAAAAAAAAATTTCATTAGTTAAGTATAACCCCAGCACCAAAAAAAGAGAGGCCATACTGGCCTCTCTATCAAAACCTCAAAACAAGCGGGTATATCCGCCGCCTAAATCGGGTTATAAAAGTTTTTGTAATTGCGCTTCTGAGTGCGGCAGGTGATGTGGATTTGGTTCGACATCAATATCTGTCGAGGATGTGCTCTCGCCCCAGATATAAGTATTAAAATCATCCGTGAGATCAAGCCCTGAGAAGAATTCGAGATTGTTCTTAAAGTGCTCTGTAGTCACAATCGTGTGCTTATAAGCAGCGAAATATCCGCGAAGGAAAGCTTTGAGTCCACCCACGTCCTGCAGGCGATAATCAATGTAGGCCAGGAAAGCGCGGCCATATTCATATGAACGGTCGTCAGTGTTTCTCTTGTAAGGTGACTGGCGTCCGATGTCTGAGCCGGAAAAACTGACAGAAGGAAGGCGCTGATAACCGTAATCGCGCCATGAAGCGATCGCTTCATCGAGCCAGCCATCATCACCCTTCGCGGGCATTACACCTTTGGCAAAATATGAGTGAAGCATCTCGTGATCAAGAGCTCCCATGGAAGTCTGGGTAGCACCTGAATGCTCCATTCCTCCGCCAGGTAATGTTCCGTAAGCAATAAGTGTTGGATGCGCCCAAGGCCCGTAATCAGCTTCGAGTTCTGCCATGACTTCTTTTGCGTACTTCATGAACTTACTGGTTTTCAGATACCAGTCGGTATACGTGATGATCTTAAACTTTCTGCCAGAGATAGATGTGTATTCTTCTTCAATCCTGCGTTTAGACCCTTTCGGAGTCATATGGAAGTAAAGAGATGAGGTTGTGAAGTATGCAGGATAAGCAATCTTCCAGGTATTGTCGGAAGTCTGAGTCAGCTCGCCGTTCACATAGAAATCAAGACTGGGCTTTTTTACACCCTTAATCTCAATCTCAAAATTCATCGGGAACTGGTCGTATTCGTAATTTGTCGGGAGATACTGTTCCAGGAACTTTCTGTATTTCAGATCGCGGATCCAGAAAGCAGAACTTACCCGACCTCTATCAGAAAAGGAGGTACCGGCCGAGAGTTGATTTTCCATTTCCAGGACATGAGTACCACTCGTTGTCAGCGCATTCACGACACGCATTTTCTGTCCGAAAGGATCCTTGCGAGTAAGACAATTAACATTCTTACCATCGAGTTTCATATTCTTTGGATTCGGAATGAGATCAAACACCGGAAGTCCGGTTGTTTTACTTTCAAAAGTGATGCGGGATTTTACGGTAGCAATTTTCTTTTCGGTATCAAAAGTCAGGCGATAGTTCGCTTCTTTGATATCTACAAATACTGCCATTCCCGCGTCGATTTTAAAATCAGGTGGTGCGAGATGGAGATTTGCAAATGCGCTCGTCGAAATCAAAAGTCCGATCGTAAGAAATTTTTTCATTGAGTTACCCTTGAATTTTTATACTCACAAGAGCGGGTCAGGAGCCAGCGGAAGATCGGTGCTGAAGCTGTAGTCAGAGATTTTTCCGGATGGTATTGAACACCAATAGCGGGACGATTGAGATATTCGATAACTTCAGCAATTTTTCCGTCATTTGAGTAAGCAGTTACACGGACGTCAGGATATTTCTCTGCATGTTCCGAATAATAAGGAACACGGAGACCCTGATGGTGAAGTTCGTATCCGAGAAAGGAATCATTCCGGTAAATTTCATCCAGAGTTGAATTCTTCTCAACATGAACCCGGTCATAGAGATAACGACGATTCTTAATTCCAATTTCTGTCTTGATATCGAGATAGAGAGGAATTCCCTGAGCGACTGTCATCATCTGCATACCACGACAGATTCCCAAAAGAGGAATGTCGGCGTTTTTCTCGTTATCAAGATAGTTTCTGATGAAGGAATATTCGTAAGGATCGCGAACTCTCCCTTCTTCGGTAAATTTCACGAGATGGCGATTCGCTTCAAGATACTTGCGCATTTCCGGAGTGACTTTATCAGCATAGTAATCGGGATCAATGTCTGCTCCGCCCGGAATAAGAACTGCATCTACTTGAGTAAGAGCTCTCTCAAGTGGCCCAAGTGTGCGCAGATCCACGATATCAATTTTATAACCCATGGCCCAAGCAGTAAGATTCAAGCGGAATTTGTAATCGAGGCCGCACTTATACGTGCAACCAATTACCAGCTTAGACTTTGGAGGAAGCTTGCAGGCCATTGCAGGGAAAGAGAGTATTGAGAGTAAAGTAAGTGGGAGGAGGAGATACTTCATCTTACCATTGTATAAGGCCCTGCCATTTCCTCTGAGACACTGTGAGTCAGGCAAAATTTTACACTCAAAAAAATTCATTTCTTTCAGTGTAATCTTGCCCTTCTATCTAAGATCAGACATTTTCTTACCGAAGGGGAAATATGGACTCCAATGAACTTCGGAATTTTTCACTTAGGCTTAAAGACATAGCAAAAGACTTAAGTTTTCTGGGTCATCCCCGTTTTCCCTTAAAAACTCTACATCAGCTCTTTCCCCAACATCATGGTTTCATCAGTCAGCTGGAAGATGTGAGCATCCCCTTTCCGGTGGATGTTGATTTGAAAAAACGTGCGATTAATCAGTTCATGGAAGATCTCGCAAAAAGTGATCTTTCTCTTCCTATAAAACGAATTTTCACCCAGAGAATTCAGGATTATCACACTCTGCTCTCGATGATGGAAAATTTCGATACCGTTTTTTTTTATGAAAGTTCTGTGAAGCTCTATGGTTCATCTCACAAGATGAACAAGAACAATGCCTTTCTCTATTTTCTTGAGCAAATGCCCTTTTTCACTGTGCCCGATACGGGTGTGAAAGGTTTTGAAGCTTCGGCCGGAATGGACTTTCTCCGCGGAAAATTATGTGAGGTCTTTGCGCCCGAAGATTTTGAAGTCAAGGCCAGCACTTCGCTCCTTTCTGATTCTTCCTCCGGAAGAAAATCAATCAAGCTCAACCCCTCTAAGAACTATTCGCAAAAACAACTGGAAGTATTTCTGGTTCATGAAGGCTGGGTTCATCTCGGAACTTCACTTAATGGTGCTGCACAGTCTGATCATTTGTGGCTCGGAACCTGGGCGCCGAGAACGACATTTCTCCAGGAAGGTCTGGCACTCCTCACAGAAATTATTACCGGCTGTCTCACACCGGAAAGATGGAACCGCGTTGTCCTCCGGCATCTGGCGACTTCGATGGCCGAGAAAGGATCTCCCATCACTGATGTTTATGCTTATCTTCGTCATCATGAGATGGAAGATATTGATGCTTTCAAGCTTGCTTTGCGGGTTTTCCGGGGAGTTCCACTTGAAGGAGGAATGGCATTCACGAAAGAGCTTCTCTATCTTCATGGGATGATCGAACTTCTCTATCACCTGCACTTTTTCAAGGCCGATCTGAGATCACTCTGGGCCGGAAAAATGTCATTCGAAGAACACCTGATTGTTCTGGATAATAAGCTCGAGATTAAACCGCAGATTAAGTATTTTCCGAAGGGACTTGAAACTCCGGAAGTTGAAGAGCGTCTCAAAAAATTGAAGGAACTCTCCTTCAGTCTTTTCCATCAGGGTTTTCTATAATCAGCGATTTCTGAGCAT
The DNA here is from genome assembly GCA_046595005.1 of Bacteriovoracaceae bacterium. GTDB lineage: Bacteria > Bdellovibrionota > Bacteriovoracia > Bacteriovoracales > Bacteriovoracaceae > Peredibacter. The sequence goes on from JBKJPL010000014.1 coordinate 5,003, forward strand.
ATCCGTGACCTGACGGAAATAAGGAATCATTTCATCCTGGATATCCCGGTCAATCTTCACTTCATCCATAGCTTTCAGCATGCAGTAGAGCCATTGAGTGGACTCTTTTTCCCCTATGGCGAAGGGCGAATGCCGAATCCTGAGCCTTGGATGACCAATTTTTTCATGATAATCGGGCGGTCCACCCATGATGCCTGAAAGAAACATCGTAAGTTTTTCTGCCGAGTGATTAATGTCTATTCCCTCGTGGGTTAAGAAGCATTCCTTCGCAAATGGATCAGTCGCCATGATGTGATAGAAGGTTTTCACGAGCTCTTTCAGCTTTTCTTCTCCACCCAGACGTTCATAAAGAGTAATCCTTACGGAATCCATCAACCAATCCTCAATTGTGGCAAATTTTAAATCCCATTATAATCAATTCACCAACCTAAAAAAGGATTCTCATGAAATTTCTCTCACTCGTGGTTCTCTCAGGTTTTCTCACTGTCTCATGTGCTCATAAATCATGCTGCAAAAAAGACAGCTGTGACAAAAAGCAGACTGAAGAGAAATCTTGCTGCATGAAAAAACAAGAAGACTGCAAAGACGGTCACTGTAAAAAAGAAGAAGTAAAAACTGAAGAGAAGAAACAGTAATATTTATGAAAATCTTTCTTCTCCTTCTCTCGCTCGTTCCTTTCGGGGCCTTCGCCAATAACTGTGCTAAAGACGCGCAAAGATTGTGCGGAGGAATTGATCCGGGAAAAAATCAGATCTATCAATGTCTCACGGACAATGAGTCTCAGCTGACTTCAGCGTGTAAGCAGGAGATGAAGGAATTTCGTAAGAAGACTCAAGCAAAGAACCCGTGTTTTTCTGATCTCGCTGAATTTTGCTCAGATGTAGACGGAGGAAAAGTTCAATTCTGTCTTTTGAAAAACGAAAATCGTCTTTCGGCCGCCTGTGCAGCAGATTTTCAGAGGAAGAAGGGCCCGATTATCGTCAACGATAAATGTGCTCTCGATATCGTGAACACTTGTTACAAGGAAGTTCCCGGAAACGATGGCTCGATTAATAAGTGTCTCATCCGTAATAAGTCAAAGCTCTCGAAATTCTGCCAGAACAATGTGAATACTCTCGTCGCTAAGTTGAGAAAAGAAAATCCATGTTTTGATGATCAGGAGAAATTCTGCTCAAGCCATTTACGGTTCGTTGAAATTCACGAATGTCTTGAAAAGAATATTTCCACAGTAACTCCGGCGTGCAAGGCGATTGTTAAGAAAGAGGAAAGCAAGGTGAAGTCTAATCCTTGTTACAAAGACCTCGTTAAACACTGTAAGCCAGGTCTCTCTCCTAATGCTCAGGTTCAGTGCCTCACACTTCATGACAAGGATTTATCGAATGTCTGCCGCCAGTATCGTTCTGTGATGGATGATAAGGTCAATAAGATGGTCAATGCCTGTGAAGCAGATCGCTCGAAGTTTTGCGCGAAAGCACCTATGAAAGATGGCATGATCCTGAAGTGTCTCAGAGAAAAGAAAGCTCAGGTCTCAGTCGCTTGTAAAAATCTCATCTAATTAAAGAAGGCCACCATTCGGTGGCCTTCTTTTTAAATTTCTAACAAAGACAATATTAGAGGAAGAGTTCAGAGATGATGTTTGACATCTTCTCAGGAGAAACTTCGTTCTTAGCAGCTGCTTTAGCAAGTACTGAGTTATAAGCAGAAGCATCACCTTTCATAACACCTTCGTAAGCTCTTTCAACAGACTTGATATCTGCGCCTACGATTTCAGAAGCGTATGCATTAGTGTCTTCAGCTGTAAGAGCTCTTGAAGTAGAGTACTTACGGAAGTGGTTAGCAGCTTTAGCAACTTTCAGTGAACGCTCAGCTGAAAGACCAAAACGACCTTTAACCTGCTTCGCCATCTCAACAACCAGGTACTGTTCAACAGCAGCGTGGCGCTTGAGAGTATCTTTCACAGTCTGAGATGTTTCAGAGAATATAAGTCTTCCGTTAGCTACGAGACCGCGTGAAGTTTTCTTTGGTGCATTGATCTTCGAGTAATCGAACATATCGTTGTGAACCAGAGAAAGAAGATTTGCGTAACCTTTGAGGCCTTTAGATGGACCTACAGAAAGAGCGAGGTATCCATCGTCATATCCATCAGAGTAACCGATGTCATAACCATCATCGAATCCGTCAGTATATCCGAGATCGTATCCATCAAGGGCACCATCATCGTAACCGGCAGTGTAACCATTGTTATAAGCTGTAGTTGTACCTGCAGCTCCACCATCAGTATATCCGTCATCATATCCGCGATCGTAACCATCAAGATCACCATCGTCATAACCAGCATCGTAACCAGCAGTGAAACCCTGGTTGTATGTAGCAGATGCGAAGAATACTTCAGCACGTGCATAACCAGCATCATCCCCGTCTGCATAACCATCATCGTAACCTTCATCATACCCTTGAGCGCGACCGGCAGTGAAACCTTCGGTGCGACCGGCAGTGAAACCCTCTTGATAGCGATCGGAAACTTGTGAGCTTCCCCCACCTGAGCTGTTACACGCTGTCATGATTGTCATGAGTGAGAGTGTTGCGAGGACGGTGAGACCCTTGTGAACTTTCATGTATTCTTCCTTTTCAAATCTCTCAAGGACGTGCCTTGAGGGTTAATAAACTTGGGTTTAATAACACTCCGAGTCGCGTCCTGCAATTGCGTGTGTAAAGATGACTGAGCAATTTGCTTGCCATGTTTTCAGAATCCATTTGGCCCCGAATTTCATATTCCGGGCCGAAAATTGGTGCCACTCTGGCACCGTTTAATTAATTCAGCGGGATCGTTATGACTTCAGGACCTTTTTCTTCCACACAAAGGAAAGTGAGTTCGTGAGTTCCGCGCGCGGCCGAATACACTGGGTTTAGGGCCTTGCAATTCGAAGGAACAACAACTGAATTCCGGATACTCGAAACCAGATTTCCATCCTGTTCTTCAATCAGATTAATTCTGTTTCCGGTCATCGACGTGGCATCCACATAAAGAGCAGCGGCCTGGTCACCATTACGCTTATAAATCACCGGATAATAAAGTTCTGTCAGAAGTTTCTGAGAAAGGAAGCTGTAACGAAGTTTCGGACGACGGCCGGTTTTTACATTTCCATTTTCCGAAGTCACACTGATGAGTTCTTCGCGGGTCTCAATCACAGTCGTGCGCTTGTTTTTATTTTCAAAAGAAGCCACCTGACCAATGATGAGATCAGTTTCACTTGGATGACGGAAGATCAATTCAGAATGCTGGGTCTTTTCTTTGGTGGTGATAATCTTTGAGCGCTCACGATCGTAGATATTGAAATAAACTTCCCCGCTGTTTACGAGACCTTCAGAAGTTGCCTTCATAAGAGTGTTCATGCCTTCAGTCTGAAGAACCAGCTGAGGAATTTTCGGTCCATGAGAATTTGTTCCCGGACGGAATGAATAGATATAAAGCTGACGAAGACTTCCGAGTCCGACACTTACGAGTGCTCTTACTTCTCCCCGCTTCACATCATCTGAAGATTTTGGAAGGAGTGATTCAACTTCAACTGTCTCGAACCATTTTGAATTGATTTCTTTCTTAAGAGCTTCTTCCCAGACTTTGGTAGTCATGGCACGGATACGGAAAGAATTGTTTTCCGGCTCGAGATAATAAAGACGAACTTTTCTTCCTGCATCCTGGCGATCCCATGAAGTAAGGACCTGATCGATTTTCGGAAGCTGTCCTCTTGAGATGAAGGCAGGAATCATCATCTTTCCGAGTTTCGCGTGTTGGTAAGTCACGAGTGAAATCGGAAGTGGTGCCTGCTCTTTCAGAAGATTCAGGAAATTGTCAGCGATCACACTGAGATCAACTTTCACGTGCTGGAAGTCTTTCCAGAGTGGAGAAAGGTCTTTGTTATAAAATGAGAACACCACGCGGACTTTGTCACCTTCGCGCATCAGGGTATTAACGAGATAATCTTCTTTTCCGTCAAAGTTCAGATCTCCGCGCTTGAAGTTTACGAGATAAATGGCGTTCTCAATGATAAGCGGGTTCTTCTGAACGAATTCGTTACCTAGTTTTTCGAAGATTGTGAGTTCGAGCTTAGTCGGCTTATCACCGTCACGGATAATACGTCTGACAAAGAACTCATGGGCATCTGAATTCGTGAAAGTCTCCATTGTAGTGAGAGTCGTTACAACATCACCATTTCTCATTGCTACAAGCGGAAGAGGCTTATCAACAAACTTGAAAGTGAACTTAGCTGCATCAGCTGCCGATTTCATATCGCGGACAACTGGAAGCTCAAAAATAAATGAACGGGACTCTTCGCCTTCAGAAATTGTGAGCTTGAGTTTCACAAAGCTCTCGAGGTTCATATTTACGACACGGATATCGTAAGAGAGAATTTTTGTCTCACCAGACTTGAGACCCTCGAGCTGACTCTCTTCATTTACTACTTCGATAGATGGAGAAAGGCTTTCGAGTTTGAGGCTAACGCTACCAGAATCGAGACCGAAGTTTTTCAGAGGGAAATTGAATTTACCAACTGTAGATCCGGCCGGTACAACGATTTGCTTGGGTTCACGGGCGATTTGTTTCTTAAAGACCGGACGGATAACCGGAGTTGTGATTTCTTTTCCTAAAGCTTCCCATGAAACAGATCCACTCATGGAATATTTCTTAGGATCTTTGAGCGCAGGTACTGAATAAAGGCGGGCCATGATTTCCTGGACAGTAATTTCCGGCTTCATCGCTTTGAGTGTTGCCACGAGTGCAGCAACAACTGGTGCTGCCTGAGAAGTTCCGTTTCTGACTTCAAATCCATTAACGGCGAAGAAATCAGGTTCAAAAGCAGTCGGATGAAGAGAAAGAATTCCTTCTCCAGGGGCCACGATATCAACGTGACCACCGTAGTTTGAGAATCCGGCATAACTTCCATCAAGAGTAGAAGCGGCGACACAGATCACGCCCTCATAGGCACATGGAAAAAGTGGTTCCGAAGAATTGTTATTTCCTGCTGCTGCAACAATGATCACACCCTTTTTGAGGGCGTTGAAAACTGCACGACGAAGATTTTCAGTTTCAAGAGACTTGGGCCAGCCGAGAGACATGTTAATTACGTCGGCACCTTTCTCAGTTGCGTATTGAATACCGAGAGCGAAAGCTTCTGAGCTTGGAATAGATGCTTCAGTATTCGTGCCGCCCATCACTTTGACCGGCATGATACGAATATTCGGATTAATACCGGCAATTCCGTAGTCGTTTAACTGAGCAGCGATAATTCCTGCGACATGTGATCCGTGACCGTCAGTATCATTGGCAATTTTTGCTTCGGGAGATGTACTGCTGGCCGTGAAGTTCCAGCCCTCAATAAGAGCGTCTTTTATATCCGGGTGATCCAGATCAACACCGGTATCAAGTACAGCTACAACCGGGCGCTTTGTTCCAAGTTTATTCTTAAAGCTCTTCCAGTCGATATCTTTTCCAGAAACACCCTTCAATGGGATATTGTGAATATCATCTTTTTCCTTGAGATAAGTCTGACCCTGGTTAAGGAGCGACCACTGATAAGGAAAGAGCTCGTCAGAAACAACTGCTTCAGAGTTTTCTGCCGGCAGAAGGTTTGCGTGAGCGGTGAATGCAAATAATATAAAGAGTAAGCCTATAATCAGAGTTTTCATCAGATTAACCTCGACATCATCCAATAGAGGAAGAATTCACCTTCAAGCATATTGGTATCTTTCTGAACCTGCATCAGCGGTCCAAGGACGCTCTGGGATCCATATTCGCCTAAGGAATTTGAAACAATGTTTTTATCTCCGTCTTCATCGCCTTCGCGGAAGCCGTCAATTTTTGAATAAACGTAAAGATTCTCTTTTCCACCTACGAGCTTAGTCAGGCCCTCAAGTGTGACCTTATTCTCAGCATGAGAGAATGCCTTCATGAGGTACTTACTTGCCTTGTCTTCTTTCCCTTCTTTTTCATAACGACGGAATCTCGTCATGAAACGAACCATCTTATTACCGCCGGAGTCATCATCATTTGTTTCGCGCGGATTAATGGTCAGATCTTTCTGGTTCTTGTTCTTACGGAAGATCTCTTTAATCTCATCATCTTTAAGAGAAATGAGATTCTCGATCCCCGCTTTATAGAAAAGGACGTTGAGAGAAATGTTATAGAGGAAGATTCGTCTCGTATCATTCAGGACCGGGGCATTGAAGAAATCATAACGATAACGGGTACGGAGTCTCTCGAGAAGACCTTCGGCCTTCTTGCGGGTAATGCTCCAGCCGTTAAAGATGCGCGCGAGACGGATGAATGGCTCAAGTCTCTCACCTCTTGCACTTACTTCCTGATCGAGAGTGAGGAATTTTGTTTCGGCAGAACCTTTATATGAGTAGCCAGGGTTGTTACCAGTGCTATCAGAAAGACCGGCCTTCTTTTCAAACAGGAGGTCTACCCAGTGAGAAATGAGCGACTTCATGTAGGCCTGATAATTTCTGCCCTTAGATGAGCCGTGATAAAAACGCTTGAAGAATTTCTTATCTCCCTGCGGGTTCTGGATCTCGATATTAGAAGCTGTATCATTCCAGTTCCACTGAAAGAAGAGAAGTCCAACTGATGGAGTTTTCTCTTTATAATTAGTCTTAAGAATAAATGGTTTTGTTTCTTCTTTTTCTTCGAGATCTCTCGTTGATGATGAAACAATCGCACGCCTAAGGAGTGACATGTTTCTGATAACGTTTTCATTGGCAGGATCAAGTGACAGGCTGAAGAACTTCACTCTGCCCGAGCCTCTCGACGCCTTAAATGATGTTTTAAGAACCGGAATATAAGAATCAAGTTCAAAAGTAATGCCGAAAGTTCCTTCGCGTCCGAGATCGCGGTAAATCTGGAATTCATGTTCTGAGCGACGGTGAACGTGGAAGCGGGAAACAACCTGGAATCCTGGAACGAGAGACAATGTCCCTTTGATCAGACTTCCCTTTCCGGCAAGAAGCTTAAGTCCTGCTCCTGTGGCAATACTGTCTGTCACGAGAAGCGACTCTCCAATTTCCATATTATCTTTGAATGGCTTCATCGCCTCTTCAATAGCTTTTTTCTTATCATCTTCAGAAGCTTCCGGAGCAATAGCGACTTCAGCCGCCTTCTGGAGAAGTTTCCCGTAATCACGCTTCACGAGGGGAATCATGATATTGCGGTAAGGATATTTCATCGCCTTCTGGATTGAAGTGACCGGGCGAAGATGAGCGTATGTTCTGACAAGAGATGCTTCAGCAGAAGCTCCCGCCTGAAGTGGACTTGGAAGGCCGGTTGAGCCGACAAAAACTCCGGCCGAAACAGAAACACCAACTGTATCTACCAGCTGAACGAGGTTATCAGTTCCAAGATAAGTTCCTGTCACAATGTTACGGGAAAGAATGAGCTGACCACGGTATGTCGGGAAGGCCCAGGTTTTGAGTGGAATATCTACCGGCGTCTGAGTCTCCTGCGATTTCAGGACTGCTTCTTCCAGGATCTTTTTGAACTCAGCATCGTTTCTCGACTGGATATCCGTCGAGAGATAAGGAATCTGCTGATTGAGCTGGGAAACGAGGACATCAAGTCCTGCTGAAATGAGCTTCGACTTAATAAATGATTTAATTTCAGAATCAGCAAGCGGAGAATCAGGATCGCCGTACGCAAAGCGCGCTCCGTATCCCGGCCACTGCTGCTGGGTGAGTTTACCGCGAACGAGCTCAACTCCATTTGAGATATCCGAATCTACTTTGATTTCTTCATGATCAATCTTAAAGAGTTTCATCGCAGAGTTTCTGCGTGAAATAAGCTTTTCAACGAGAATCATCTGTACTGCTTTCGGAACATTTGAGCTGGCCACGATTTCTTTCCAGTCATCACGAGTCAGCTTCTCAATGCGCTTAGAAATCCAGCGGGCATCATCCCAGGTACACTGGAAATCTTCGAGGTGGTCATGAAATAGAGAAACCTGGTTGTTATTGATAACACCAACGTTCCAGCGGAGAAGGTTCACACTCTCCACAAGATTTACGATTGAAAGTGGAACTGCAAGGGAAGAAAGAAGTCTTCTTCCCTGAATCATGTCATTAGTTACACCAACGGCCAGGTTATAAATCGGGTGACTGGAATCCATCACCACGAGATCCTGCATAATGATTTTATTATCTTCGAGATTTTCCACTACCCAATATTCCGGAGCGAGCATCACGACGTGCTGGAAGTAATTGATGAATGATTCTTTATGAAGCTTACTCTTAAACTTCAGGGTCATGCGCGGAAGGTATTTGATGTCCGGAATCTGATAACCAATTTTACGGAGGAGAGATTTTGCAAGGAGGAATGAGTGAACGGTCTTACCTGTCATCGCGGTATAGATCTTCCCGTCACCATTTTTATTCTGGACGTTGAAGCGAAAGAGTCCTGAAGGAGTAATGACTGGCGAGTGGTAAACCACTTCATCCATATCTTCGAGAGGATTTCTGTCCCCAGGAAGATTTTCAGGCATCAGGTTTTTCCAGAGATCAGAAGTTTCAATTGGATTAAGAGTTGAGATATCGAAGCGTCCGCGGGATTCTTCACGAAGTTTATGAACCTCATCCGGAAGGAGAAGCTTTCCTTTATGCGTGAGATCGACCGCCGGGTCGTTCATGTATCTGGTCGGGATACCCGAGGTAAAGTTCTGCTGGGCCAGGGCAAGGCCCGACCAAAACAGCACTAACAGGAGCATGAGATGCTTCATAAAGGTTCCTTTAAAGACTCTAGTTCACCCCTTCTAATGAAAATCCTGTGCCAAGTTCAGGACCCCTGGGGGGGTCGCAAGTTACCACAATCCTGAGGCGGTAGATTTGAGAGGTGTAAAAAATTTTGACAGTGATGGAACAATCACTCAGATAGCGAAAAGCCTATAGACGGAGAATTTAATGCCCCTACGTGACACGTAAGCTGGACGAAAACGCCTTAGCCCCTTATCATTTTCTTATACATTAATAAGGGGAATCTCAGTGAAGAACCATTACAAGCTTCTACTTGGACTCATCGTCGGAATTGTTGGCGGAACCATCTGTCACAACTACCAGGATGTCGAAGCACTTCAGCATCTTAACAATTATGTTATGACCCCGATCGGGCAGATCTTCCTGCGCCTTCTTTTCATGATTGTTGTACCGATGGTTTTCTCTGCTCTCGTTCTTGGAGTTTATGATCTTGCCCGCCATCAGGGTGTAGGAAAAGTTGCTTCAAAAACTTTAATGTATACAGTGATCGCAAGTACCGCCTCGGTACTGATCGGTATCGGACTTGTAAACTTCTTCCAGCCTGGAAAAGGCTTTAAGATCGACACATCAGTCTTTGAAACTGCTAAGACCAATGTCCAGGCAATTACCGACAACGCGAAGAACTCTAAGTCCTTTGCCGAAGCAATTGTCAGCATCATTCCAAAGAACCCGCTCGAAGCAGCAGTTAAAGCACTTGAAGGAGAAATGCTCTCCCTCATGTTCTGTGCCCTCTTCTTCGGCTTTGCTTTCTATCTCGTTTCAAAAGACCGTGAAGGAGAACTCCGGATTGTTACGATCTTCCAGGAAATCTTCGATGCTACTTTAAAGATCGTTGAATACGCCATGAAAATTGCTCCTCTGGCAGTCTTCGCCATTGTTTTCGGTACCGCCTTCAAATACGGTCTTTCGATTTTTGAATCACTCTTCTATTTTGCCGCTGTCGTTGTGGCGGGACTTCTGATTCAACAATTCGTTGTCTACTCTCTTCTTCTGAAATTCATCGCGAAGCGCTCTCCATGGAAGTTTTTCTCAGATTCGAAAGACGTGATGATGTATGCCTTCTCAACTTCGTCGTCGAATGCGTGCCTTCCGAAATCAATTGAGACAGCTGAGCACAAACTTGGCATCACTCCGGCGATCGGACGCTTTGTTCTCACCGTGGGAGCTACCGCGAACCAGAACGGAACCGCCCTCTTTGAAGGCGTGACCGTTCTCTTTCTTGCTCAGGTGTTTGGAGTTGATCTCTCTATGGGCCAGCAGTTCCAGGTCGTCATTATGTGTATCATCGCAGGTATCGGTACTGCCGGTGTTCCGGGTGGATCACTTCCCCTCATCATGATCATCATGAACGGAGTTGGAATTCCTGCCGAAGGGATTGCACTTATTCTTGGTGTCGACCGCTTCCTTGATATGTGCAGAACAACTCTGAACGTATCGGGGGATCTCGTTATCGCGGCTCTCGTGGATGATAAACCTGTGGCAGCTGACAAACTTTAATATCTAAGAAAAAGGCTCCGAAAGGAGCCTTTTTAATTTCCAGCTATTTTTTTAAGAACAATCTCAATCGTTTCATCATCAATATCCGCACTCTCAAGAATCGAAACTATTTCATCAATATTATCAGAATCCACTGCTTCATAGAAATCATCAACGAGATTCAAGGACGCGAGCTTCTCTAAAACCAGCGACCCTTCGAATTCGTCACTCACTAGCTGACAACCTGACACAGTGGAAAATCCTTTTTCATTTCTTTCAGGAGTGTTTTGAGATGATCTTCGCCTTTAGTCTCAAGCGTAAATACAACTCTCGCACCAGTAATCCCTGTTCCCGAAGAATCCCTGTCATGAACGACCTGAAGAACATTGGCGCCAACATCTTTGATAATTTTAGTGAGATGATGAAGTGTTCCCGGACGATCCTGGATGGGAACAGCAATGGTCACTTTACGATGAGATTCGATGAGTCCGCGGTCGATAATTCTTTCGAGAAGATTCACATCGATATTACCGCCACAAATAACGAGTACGACTTTCTTTCCTTTAAACTTCTTCGGATTTTTTTGCCAGAGCTGATCAAAAAGCGCCAGTGGCAAAGCACCCGCACCTTCAGCGATCACTCTTGCCTTCTCCATGAGCTGGAGAATGGCCCATGCCATCTTTTCATCATCCACTTTGTGAGATGATTCAAGAACGCCTTCAAGGAGATGCCACATATCTTCATTCACTCTGCGTACGCGGATACCATCAGCAAAAGTCTCGCCCTTATCGTTGTTGACGACTTTTCCGGAATTGAGAGTATCAACCATCGGACTGCAGCCAGATGACTGACCAGCAATCACTTTCGCTTTCGATTTTTCATTCTTCAGAACCTGACCGATTCCAGAAACGAGACCTCCACCACCAATAGCAGAGAAAAGATAATCCATGTCAGGAATCTGCTTCATGAGTTCAAGACCAACTGTTCCCTGACCCGCGATCACGAGTGGATCATGAAACGGGTGAACAAAGACCATTTTTTTCTTCTTCATGATTTCCTGAGCGTGCAGAAAACCTTCTTCAATACTATGACCATGGAGAATGACTTCTGCTCCCAGGCCTTCTGTGTTTTTAATTTTCGTGAGTGGTGAACCCAGTGGCATCACGATCGTTGCCTTAATTCCGAATTTCTTCGCGGCCCAAGCCACACCCTGAGCGTGGTTACCGGCACTGACAGCGAGCACTCCTTGTTTTTTTTCAGCAGCAGTAAGCTGGGAAATCTTGAAGGTTGCTCCCCTCATTTTGAAAGATCCGATGGGAAGCATGTTTTCGAGCTTCAGGTAAATCTCGCAATCATATTTTCCTGAGAGCCATTCATTATGGATGAGTGGAGAAGGATCCATAACTTCTGCAAGGACCTTCTGAGCTTTCTTAAAAAGTTGAGGATCGAGTTTCATGCGACTCCTGTAGAAATGTAGTGCCAGACAATACGAAGACCAAGCCCGGTGAATATGATTCCCCCCAATCGCAAAAGCCAGCGATGAGGGATTGAACTAAAAAGAAATGAGATGCCGTAGAAAAGTGAGCAGACAAAAAAAGTGATGACACCAATTTTAAATGCCGAAAGCTGGGCATCCGGCAATGTTCCGAGACTGATTCCTGCCGCCAGTGCATCAATCGCAGTCGCAAAGGCCAGAATAAGGATAGAAACTATTCCCCAATTCAATTCCTGCTGTTCATTTTTCTGAGCTTCCTGAAAAAGCTTGAGGCCAATCAGGAGAAATGTGCCACAGACCACGACCTGGGACAAATAACCATAGGATGAGAATGCGAAGAGGTATCCGCCGTAGCTTCCCAGCCAGAGCATGAAAAACTGGAAGAATCCGAAGGTCAGGGCAATGACGAGACCCTTCATCAGGCGGTGCTTTGGAGCATCATCAGCAGTTGTTAGTCCCAGGGCAAAGCTCACCACGCCTGCATCGATAGCAAGGCCCAATCCTAATAGCAGGATTTCGAGCGTGATCATGAAGAACTTCCCTTTGATTACTCTTACTATATCGTGGTAAATTGAAAACATGAAAGGCTTTCAGCGTATTATCATTCTCTCAATCATAGGGACATATCTGGTCATTCTCGCGGGCTCGATAGTCCGTGGAACGGGCTCCGGATTAGGGTGCCCTGACTGGCCATATTGCTTCGGACAATGGGTTCCACCCATGGATATTTCCGAGCTTCCGGCAGATTATAAAGAAATTTATAAAATCTCCGGGAAAACCATCGCAGATTTTGACCCTTTTAAAACCTGGACTGAGTACATCAACCGATTGTTGGGCGTCGTACTCGGGTTTATGATTACGCTCCTATTCATTTTCTCTTTTAAGCTCCGTCACATCGAGAGAAATATTCCCTGGTTCTGTGCCGGATTACTTGCCCTCGTAATTGTTCAGGGCGGAGTTGGTGCCTTGGTTGTTTCAACACACCTGAAGCCATTCCTTATTACGATTCACATGTTCCTCGCCGTCTTACTTCTTTTCGGACTTCTCTATCTCAGAAAGTATACTGACGATCTCGAAGACACTGCTCTTGTTCAGCCGGTTGATATCAAGGCCCTGAACATTTCAAGAATTCTGGTACTCGCAGTTTTCGTCCAGGTTCTCATGGGAACTCAGGTCAGACAGACTGTTGATCACCTCACGCGGGATACGAATACCTACTCATACGAGAATGTGGTTTCAGGACTTGGAACAATCTTCATTGTTCACCGTTCTTTCTCGTTCGTGATCGTGGCACTCTTTCTTTACCTTCTGCTTTATCTTCACCGCACGCGCTTTAATCGCGCGGCATTCTTTACGACCTTATTTGCTTTCTTCTGTGTTCTGGCAAATGTAGGAACGGGAATTGCTCTCAATTACTTTGGCTTTCCGGCAAATGCCCAGCCACCGCACCTCTTCTTCGGAGTCATGACCCTGGGACTTCTCTATTCATTGAAATTGAATCTGAAAGGCACTCTGCTCGACGACTATGCTTGAAAGTTTCTCGAGCGTGCGAATTCATACATAATGATTGATGCTGCGACCGCAACATTGAGACTTTCGACATTTCCGATTTGAGGAATTTTAAGATATTTTATTTTAGGGTAATGTTCTTTCTTGAAGGAGAAACCAAATCCTTCATTGCCCATGATGAAGGCAGATTTTTCCGGAAAAGTGATCTCATGAATTCCTACTTCGGCCTCTGAATCAAAAGCATAAAAAGTATAATCCTCGTCATGCCACTGCTGATAACTTTCCTGAAAGGTATTCACGATTTTAAAGGAAACGCGTTTCATTGAGCCCTTCGCTGGAAGCGGATCAAAGAAATCAGTTCCTACGATATCAATTCCCATGGCGCCGAAGGCATCAGCTGAACGAATGATTTTTCCGATGTTAAAATCGACCTTAAGGTGATCGAGAATCATCACGTAAGGGTAAGGACCCGGTTTTGCCATCATTTTGTTGAGAAGGCGCTGCCGCTCAAAGGTTTTTTGCATGTACTGACGCTTATTCATACGTTAATCTTAGTGCATGATTGGACTTCTCGTCATTGCCTTAACCATCCTCATGATCTGGACACTGGTCAGAAATGCACTCGTCGGAAAGCAGCTTAACGATGACGAGTCTTTTAACGGCACCATTGAGCTCCTGATTCCTATTACAACCCGTTCTGAGTTTTATATTGAGCCATGGATGACTGCTCTTGAATCTCTTCGCCAGCTTCAAGGACGACTTAAAATTCGCATTCTGATCGACGGACATCATCCGGCAATGACGGCGTGGAATGAACTATCTCAGAAACTTCCCTTCGTTGAACTTCACTCTTTCATCAATCGTCCGGTTGGCGGCAATGCTATTCCATGGATGCTGAAAGAGATCTCACCTAAAGTGAATGCCGACATCGTCATCATCGGAGACGCTGAGCTGGTTCCGACTGAGCATGCATTCCTTTCTCTTGCTCATTTCATTACTCTGAAAAAGAAATCTTATTTCGTCCTTCCTCAGACTATGAAAGGAAATATCCTTGGCGAGTCTATCGCACTTCTTAATCCTACTCTCGCACTGGCAAGTGTTTTTGGTTTCCGCCGTTTCCGCCGAAATGTTTCTCATCCGATGATGAGCATTGCTCAGGGCTGGTTCGGAATGCCGATGGAAGTTTTTCGTGATGTGGATTTCTCGAAAATCAGAGTGTCTTCATGGAAAAAAGGACTCGCAGAATATTTCGAGCTTCTTCATCAGGACTTCGGTCTTGCTTACGGAGAAAAACATCTTCGCCGTTATTATCCGGAAGATCTCAAAGTTCAGATCTTTCAGATGAAAACTTATTGGGATGAACTCTGGTCAAATGGTGATCGCGCCGGCTTCTGGTTATATATCGGTTGTCTTTTCATCTGGTCGTTCCCAATTTTCTTCTTCAGATCACATCCCTTCCAGGCAATCGGAAGCTTTATGCTTCTTTGCCTTTACCGCTTCTTCTCGAAAATAGTTTTCCAGGAATCATGGCGCGGAATTGGCCTGCATTTATTCGGGGCCTTAATTTGGGTGGGAACACTTGTGTGGTGGACTTTTACATCAGTGAAAGAGAAGCACGGATTCAGAGCAAGATCGCAGCACTAAGAAAGTGCTCTCCTTTCAGAGAGCACCTGAAAATAAAACAAATTATGGAAGAACGAGAAGCTGTCCGCCGACATGGGCCGGATGCAGATGGCACTTCATTGCGAAGAGGCCTTCTTTCTCAGCTTTAAAAGTCACAACTTCCTTCACACCTTTCTTCACATCTTTTTTCACGCCGAACTCAGGAATAAAGAAACCATGAACGCCAGATGGAACATTATTGATAAGTGTGATTTCAACATCATCACCTTTCTTCACGATGATCGTGCCTGGAAGCCATTGTTTCACTCCGTCAGTTTCATAGTTAACGAGTGTAATTTGTCTTTTTTCTGCGAAAGCAGAGGCCGAGAGGGCAAAAACGACTATCGCGATAAGCATTTTCATAGGGACTCCTTGGTTTAACTTGAGCGTATCCATTGTTAATCAGCTTCAAAAGCTTTACAATAGGGCAATCAATTGAACTAAAGGATGGAACTATGGGTTACGGACGTAAGAGTCAGGCTAAGAAAATGAATCAGCGCACCGGTCAGGCGAAGAAGAAAGCAAAGATCAAAGCTAAGATCGCTGCTGGTAAGGCCGCTAAGAAGAAGTAATTAGAACTTAAGCGTTGGCATAAAAGGCCCAAGGGAGATTTCTTTTGGGCCTATCACGTGTAACAAAATCTTCACTTTCTCTTCAATAGATCCCGCAATCATCACCATCCGCTTCATCTGTGGATCATCTACCAGAAAAACAGCGCAGTAATTGATCAGGAGCTCCGGATCCTCAAGAGTAGCGGCAAAGCTTTCACGTTGATTATTATCCGGCAGAAAATGATTGGCCCATCTCTCAAGCATCACTTTAAGACTTGTGAGTTCGATATCAAACATATCATCAGGGCCGAGGTTTTCATCGATCATACGATAGCGATAAATCTTGTATGGTTTATCACTTTCAAATTCAGTCAGCCGGCATTTCACAGCACCAGTGATGTAGATATCAAGTCGACCATCCGGATACGTTGAAAGGATATGAGGCATACCTGCCACACAAACCTCACCACGATAGTCTTCAAATTCATTGTGAGGAATCACGGCAATGGGAATCTGAAAGTCGATTGAGTCTTTGATCATCTGACGATAGCGAGGCTCAAAAATATGATAAGGAAGGGTCACCTTCTTAAATAATATCGAGTTCTGCAATGGGAAGAGATAAACCTTATTCTCCATTCTAAAAGGTTACTCCCACCACCCCCCTCTCACAAGGTTCGCCGGCCCAAGAAAGACTTCATTTCCGGTCACTTAAAATGGTTGGCCATTAAGTCGCCCCTAATCCCTTTAGGGTTTTGTAAAATATTCAGCTCTCCTTGAGACAAGTATTTCTATGCGGTATTGTCCGCGCACTCTAAACCGGCCCCCGATGAAGGATCATATGAAAAGACTTCTGGGAAAACTTGTTCAAGCTGTCATTATTTCCACGATCGCCGTAGTCGCTGTACTCAACTCATCAGTCCAGGATTCAAAAAATATTCGAGTCCAATCACAGATTCCATCAGTCACGGTAGTGACCGCGGAATAACTCAAAGGAACTATTATGAAGTACTTCAAGAAAGCGATGGTTTCGTGCGTCCTTATGGCGACAATTATCAGTGCCCCTGCACGTTCAGCTGTAGGAGTATCATTTGCTGCTCCAGCCGCGGTAGTTGCTGGTGTTGCAATATTAGTAGTAAGTGCTGGTGGAGCGTACGGAGGCTATCGTCTCATCAAGACTGGTAGAACAGGTCTTGGTATTGCGGCATTCGCTGTAACAGCAGTCGGTGGATATTTTGGATTACTTATTCTCGATGGCGAGCAGTCTGCTAAGTTTGCAGAACTCTCTGCAGAAGCTGCTCAGGAACTTGGAGTTTCTGAATCTGATCGCGAGATCTTCAACTCAGAAGTTGAGCAGGTAAATGCTATTGCCCGCGAAATTGGTTCTGAGCTGGTAAAAGCTGATTCTGACAGTGTTGAGCTCTCACGGGATCTCTGGATTGACCTCGGATCTGAACTCTCACCTGAAACAATGAAAACAGTTATCGCAATTGCTCAGCAGGGATAATTGCTTATAAGAAAGGCTCCGAAAGGGGCCTTTCTTTTATTTCTTACTCATCTCCGAAGACATCCGCAGAATCTCTTTCTTTAAACCCTGAATCGAGTCTTTCTTAGCTCTCACCAGAAGTTTAGTTTCATCAGAACTGATAGCAGCTGCCTCTCTGCGCTTAAAGCTCTCAGACTCAACTGCCATATAGAGGTATTCGTTACGTACATCCCAGAGAGCTGCTCTGGTGATGAACAAAGCATCCGTTACAGTACCTGGAACAAAGAATGCCGGCAGAAGCAGGATATAGGTTAATCCCCAGTCGTTATTGTATCTGTCAGTCTGGTGAGCTGCTGAGATCATAAGAACAGCATCGGCGCCATGATGTGCGGCCGCAAGCCGAACAGACTTGAGATCACTCCCCTGCACGACCCCTTCATTGATCAGGAATACATCTGATACTTCACCCGTTTTTTTTAAATCTTCCTGAAGCTTCAGAATGGATTCTTTATCTTCAGAGTTCCAACGGAGATCCCAGCTACGAAGATCGTTTTCAACGAAGTACACGCCAACCTTAAAAGGCTTCGGAAGCTGAGGCTTGAGATCAAGGACCTTTTTGATTTCCTCGTCAGTCACCTGACGGGTCTCGGCCGAGGCGAGTTCCTGTCTCAGTTTCCCCTTGTTGAAACCCTTTGATGAGCACGACGTAAGAATAATAAGTGAGAGAGCAAGTAATGCTGATTTCATTCGGAACCCCAATTAAAGTAGTTCCTAATGATAAGAAGACTTGTGCCCTCCGAAAAGGGCACCGTGCCAAAGAAAGTCTTACTCTGGAATGATAATCTGAACGTTGTGGCTATTCGTATTCGGGAGATAAATGATGCCCGTTTCAGCATCGTATGCCAGGTCAGCTGCATCGGTAATTGAAGCGAATGAAGTAACACCTACCAAAGCTCCTACAATCGCTCCAGTTTTAGGATCAACCCAGTTGAGAGAGTGTGGTTTAGTCGTGACATCTTTCATTGTTACGAGAAGTTTTCCGTCTTTCGCTTCTTCAATCCCGTCAATCATCCCCATGTCTTTGACAACAATTCTCTGTTCGCCTGTCGAAAGATTAACGGCCATAAGAGAGCCCTTCGTTCCGAGTTCAGGCCCGTTTCTCATAGCATTTGGTTTGGCAAATCCACCTACGTAAAGCGTCTCACCAGAAATAAGAAGTCCGTTTGGAGCATCAATATTCATAAGTACAGAAACTTCTTTCGTCTGTGTATTCACACGGAAGATTTTTTCTCCCCATGTATCAGAAATAAGAATCGTTCCATCGCGATCAATAACAACATCGTTAAGAAGAATCGCACCTTCAACTTTGATTTTCTCAACGGCCTTCGTCTTGAGGTCGATGATTACGAGCTCATCAATGTCCGCTGTATATAGCTTCTCTCCATCAGAGCGAAGACCTTTAGGAGCATTCAAACCCTCAATCCACTTTTCCTCAACAACATTCCCTTTGAGATCGAGTTTCTGAATCCATCCAATCCCATCTTTCAACATTCCCCCACCAGACATGTTGGAGATGAAAAGTGCGTCTCCATGGATGTATGCAGACTCGGGACGTGCGAGCCCCTGAGTAAGAGTTACGGTCTCAGCGAAAGCGGATAATGAGTATACGAGACCAATCATCGGGATGAGGTTTTTCATAGGGTTCCTTTTTCCGGTTATTTAACATGGTCTCAGACCCCATTCTCAACCCTTGTAATCATTACAATTTCCCCCCTCCCGATCAAATGCCGTTTTAGAATACGCCCATGAAGTTACTGGTCCTTATTTCCCTGCTATTCCTCTCGTTTGCGGCCGTTGCTGGCGAGATCGTTCTTATGACTTCATTAGAACTTAAGAATCGCAACATCAGACATCTCGAGAAGAAATTCAACAAGGCCTTCAGAGACTCTGGTCACGAACTTGTTATCCATCACAAAGCTGATCCCAAAGTTCTTTATGGAGTCATGACCTCTGAAAAAACCCAGGCCGTCATCTGGGTTTCTCACGCGGCCGGAGAACAGGAACTAAAGCCCGGCTTCAAAGCAGAAGACATCATTCTTGATATCTGGGGCAATGACGTAAAAAACTTCTTCACTCTCATTCCAGCTAATTTAAAGTTCATTGGTCTCGTAGGTTGCCAGGCGCAGAAGATCATCAATGGTTTTACTGAGAGAGGAAATTACGTCAATCATCCCGAGCTTGAGATCATGAGCTTTGAGAAAAAGGTTCGCCTCTACTCGGCATTCAACAAGACTCTTATAGCTGCCAAAGATTTCCTCGCAAAAGCTGGTGAGGCAAAGTCTGTAGCTGAAAACAAGATTGAATTTAAAGTTGAACGATCATCGTATGAAACTTCACCGACACTTCAACCAGCATGGCTTGAAATTGGTGATCAGGTTCTTGCCTTCTTTGATGTTGATCAGACTCAACCCTTGAATGAAGTTTCAATCGCTGAAAACATTTTTAGTAAAATTGATCGCAAAAACATGAAGCTCTTACGCGCGCGTTCTGAAACAAGTAACGACGATAGCATCGGAAAACTTACAATTAGCCCCCTTTCGAACATTGGAACCTGGAGCCTCTTTGGTCGCGATGGACGTCCTATTGGTGGCAAAGATCAGCAGTTATACGTCTTTAAAAAGCCGTGATCTTGAAAAGGGCGATTCTCATTTCTCTTTGAATTCAATCACTTCACCCCTCTATACCCTCAATCGATTCTGACTAAAAACACTCAAGTTAGGCCTCAAGTGTCCGATAAATCATACATAAAGATTTTATTTAATGGGGCCCACTATGCTTTCACGCTTTATTGTAATCAGTTTGATGATTTCGATTCCTGCTTTCGCGGCAGATAACTGTGATCAACAGGTGATCGATCAGGATGTCGTAAAAGATCTTCAGCAAGTTTCGAGTCGGATGAA
>JBKJPL010000033.1:0-25224 GCA_046595005.1 Bacteriovoracaceae bacterium
CTCGGTAGAACTATCCTTCGCTTGATTGAGCCGGCGAGTGGCCAGATCATTTATGGCGGAAAAGATATCACCAATGTATATGGCGAAGAGCTTCGTCTTCTTCGTCGCAAGATGCAGATTATTTTCCAGGATCCATATTCATCGCTTAACCCGCGCATGACGATTGCAGAAATTCTCACTGAACCACTTGTGATTCACAAAATGGGATCAGGAAAGAAAGAGCGTCTGGATATGGCGAAAGAACTCGCTGAAAAAGTGGGCCTGGAAATTGCTCAGCTCAATCGTTACCCGCATGAATTCTCTGGTGGTCAAAGACAGAGAATTTCCATCGCGCGTGCACTTATGCTTCGTCCTGAATTTGTAGTCTGTGATGAATCGGTTTCTGCTCTCGATGTTTCGATTCAGGCGCAGGTGCTGAATCTACTTCTGGATCTGCAGGATGAGTTCGGTTTGACCTATGTTTTCATCTCGCACGATCTCAGTGTCGTAAACTTCATCGCGGACGAAGTTGGGGTGATGAACGCTGGCAGAATCATCGAAATGGACAAGGCGAGCCGGATCTATAAAAACCCGAAAGAAGAATATACTCGCATGCTTCTCTCAGCTATTCCGAAGGGGATCGTCACGGGGTCGATCGTCTGATCTCCGAGTAGTCTCATCAACATCCACACGATATCCATCATTTGCCCCTCTTCCTGGAGGGGCTTTTTTTGCCAAAATCTTTAGATACTCATAGAGGGAAATATCCTCAATTGATGATTTTAGGCACCGATAGGTATTGAGAAGTATTGGATTATTTGAGGACCACACTGACATGATTAAGCTTCCGGTAAAAGATCTCGCGAAAAGAAAAATCGCAGATGGACATGTTTATATTTCAACAAGTGAAGGAAGAAAATTTTATCTTCTGAAGCCTGGTATGTTGCTTGATGAAGAGTTTATTAAAAAACATGCGCAACTGAATACTGTTTTTGATTTTGAACCAGTTGCAAAACCTGAAGTGATGGAATCTTTCAACATGCTCTTCAAGGAACTTCGCTATCTGCAATTTGAAAAAGATCTCAAAATGCAGAGTCTCAAAATCATCAGTGAATTCTACGACGTACATACACGCGAAGATCACTTCCTCAGTTTTGCTCAGGCATGCTTTGATGTTTTCAGCCTTGTTCCTCATGAAACTCTGAAAAAGATGCATGCTCAGGACACTCAGCTGTTTCGTAAAAGCTTTTATTCTGCCGCATTTTGTGTCGTCACTGCTCTCAGTAATGATTTTTTTCATTTCATGATGCTCAGGGATTTCTACAATATTTCATTTCTTCTGGATTTTGGACTATGCGAGGCCAACTACAGTTACTATGTGGCCCAGGCCTGTAACCAGGAAAACAAACTCCCTGGTCATGGCAGAGTATGGCTCGATTCAGAGAAAGCTTCACGTCACGAGATTGATGTTTTCCTCGGCCACCCTAAGAAAAGTTACGACTATATCAGAAAGTCCAATATCCTCGCTTTCCCTGAACTGGCCGAAGCTGTGCTCTATCAGCATGAGCTCGGAAACGGAAAAGGATTCCCAAAAGGAATTCCAAGGAATTTTGTTTCAGGATGGGAAGCTGTCATTATCTTCGCGGACTCATTAGTGGAGATATCAGATGACTTTACCTTTGAAACGAGAGTGATTGATCACCTCCTGCATTTCCAGAACACGAAATTAAAAGAGCTTCCAGTAGGTAAAGTTCATTACAAGCTGAAAGAAGTCCTGAAATATCTTGAGATACAGAAGGAGAGCCAAAGCGGATGACAGAGATGAGTAACCTCATCATTCTGAACCTTGCCGGTGCCCTCTCTGAGGAGCTGAGCTCTTACCTTGTCAAAAAAGGTGCAAGAGTTGTTGATCCATCGACTGAAAATGTAGTTCTTGAATGGACTCATATCTTTGTCCGTGACCTGGATACCTTTGATGCCGTAGGGGACACGTACACGACCCTCGATAATAACACCAAACTGATTTCCCTTTCTCAGCCAAGAGATCTTAAAAACTTCATGATCAATAACGGGAAACTCGTTCTTGATGAATCATGGCTATTGGGTCCATTTGGCGCATTCATACTAGATAAGTTCTTCCAGGAATTTGGCGGAGTAAATCTTTCTGATAGTTATCCTAAGTTCAAAGAACTTGGATCTTTCAATATCACGAACCCGTTTAATACCGGTGAGTATCTCGATCACCTCGTTTTTAATGCTTTTGAAAACGGGATGAGTGCTCTTTCGATCAAGACTTACTTCGATCATCTTCTTATGTATCTCACATCCCTCAAGAATAAAGGGAGAGTTGGTTTCCCGATTGAAGTGAGTTACGGAACATTCAATGATGTTTATGGCCTGCAGATGCATTTCTACTCTGAGAATATGCAGATTGAAGATGTCACAAACTCACTGACTTCAAGTATCACCCGGACTCCGGAAGAATATCTTCTCTATGTATCGCTGCAGTCTTCTGACTTTTTCGACTTTACTTACCTCCCGGAGGTAAACAAAGTTGTGATCACTGGTCTCTGGACGAAAGATGAGAATATCAAGACCCAGAATAAGGGTATGATGTTCACGCATTCACTTGCAGAATCACCGGTGCCTCAGCAGGTAGCTGAATCTTCCGCTCCTTTTGTCCTCAACGAGGGTGAGATTGAAGACCTTTCTTCTCTCGTCTCTCCGGCCGGCGAGGTAGAAATTATCCCGGCAGATATTGTTCCTGAAGAGAATGATCTCCAGATCATCCCGGCGCATGAGGAAGAAGAAGAAGCAGTAACCAGGATTTCAGGTTCTCCTCAGGACAAAGAAGCTCTCACAACAGTTAAGGGCAAAAAAGAAGAGAAGGATGATTTCAAGGTAACTCTGTCTGGATCAAAAGAAGAGAAACCGGGAAATATGACGGTAAGATCACTTTCTGGTGCGGACTCAAGTGGCCCGGGAATGTTCGATTTCTCAGATAAAGATAAGGTTAAGGACGGAACTACCGGAACAAGCGGTAGCAAGAAAGCGGCAGCTCTGTTTAAGGTATCCGGACCATCTCAGCGTGAAGGTGATCTTGAGAAAAAACTCAATGATGCTCTCACTGATAGAGATCAGCTGAAGTCGAAGCTTATGTCTGCTATGAGTGAGCTTAAGACCCAGAAAGAAACCCAGCTTCGTATTAAAAAAGTAAATGACGAAGCGGCCAAGATTGTTATTCCGGATGGCCCATCAAAATTGGATGAAATCCTCCGTGTAAACACTTCGAAAGCACCCCCAAGCGAGCGTGAGACGAGGCTCGCTGAAGAATTCCGCGAGATGGAAAAACTAACCCGCAAGCTTCAGCTTGAGGGGTCTCAAAAAGAAACGCGCTTTAGCCAGGAACTTGAGAAGCTTCAGAGAATGATGGTTCTCAAGGACACAGTGGTAGATAAGACGAAAGAAACTTATACCAAGGCCCTGGAGAAGAAAGACCAGGAAATTGCGGGCATGCTCTCGAAGCTTGAGCAGGTCAATAAGCACATGGTAGGTGGAGGCGCTCAGGCGCTGACTACTGTCATTAAAGAACTTGAAAGGCAGTCTCAGAATCAGAATAAGATGATCGAGATGTACAAGGCAAAGGTCACAACTCTTTCTTCGGCTCTTGAATCGAGTAAATCCGATGACGGACAGAAAGAGGATTCCAGAAAGATTCAGTTAGTGAATGAGCAGCTGAAGACCCAGCTTGAAATGGCAAAGAAAGAAGTTACTAAGCTTCAGGAACGTTCGAGTTCAGATTCAGCACAGCTCCTGATTCTAAAGCAGGAGAAGGCAAAACTTTTCGAAGCGCTGAAAAAGGCTGAACAGGCCACGCGCATGAATCAGACTGCCAATGGTGCTGCCCAGAATGGTGAAGTTGAAGCAAAAAGACTTCAGGCGCAGGTCCAGCTTCTCGAGCAATATCTCAAAGATTCCAATTCCAAGGTCAAAGATCTGGAGATGAAGCTTCAGACTTCTACTGCGGTAAACAGAAATAACGTTGCTGCTGAAGATGGTCAGAGTAAGGTCAAAATCAATCATCTCGAAAACTCAGTGAAAAAACTCACTCAAGATCTCATAGAAAGCCGCAATCAGCAGGCAGAACTCAAGAAAGATACGAATAAACTCCGTCAGGAGAAGACCGCCCTCCAGAACTTGCTGGATAAAGCGAAAAAAGACCTCGAAAAATTCGAGAAAAAACCTGCGACGCCGGGCAAGAAGTCAGCATAAATCCTTGCCAAATTTGGCGCAGAAATCCATAATTTCAGTTCTCGATATCGATGCCCGGTTGGTGGAATTGGTAGACACGTTAGGCTTAGAACCTAATGCGCGAGCGTGGGGGTTCGAGTCCCTCACCGGGCACCACAAAAATGTTGAGAGTTTTAAAGCCTCGGTCTCGCGCCCGGGGCTTTTTTTTTTGATGGTTTGAAGACTTAGAAGTCACCCAGTGCCGCTTCCAGGTTGGGTTTTATCTGATCATTCATCGTAACTAATTCAAGAGAATCAAGAAGGGGATCAATGTTCAGGGTCAGGGTTCCTGCAGTCGTTGCGGTATAACTTCCTTGAAAAGTAATGGTCATACTTTCTTCGGTAAAAAAGAATCCGTTATTATTTGAGAAAGAGACACTTGGTTTTCCCAAAACCCCATCACAATCCTTGTCTAATTCGAAATCTATTTGCTGATACGTACCAGGGGGAATTGCCACTGTCAGAAGATTTGTTCCATTCGGATCGATATCAACTTGTCCAATCATCAGATCAAAGTCGAATCCAGCGGTGAAAGAGTCTGGCTTAAATTTTAAAATTTTTATGCAAAACTTCACATTGCTAGTGGCGGAATATGCTGGAGAAATTATTTGATCCAGAGTTTTTTTAAGCCAGGCAAAAGGTTGCTTGTCTTCTAGTCGAACGGTCACATCTATCGGCTCCAATGGATTTCCCGTTGAAGTACCTGGACCGCAGCCGCTCACTATGAATATAAACATCATCAAATAGATTTTGATCATTTAATTATTTTATCCTTCATTCGCGTGAGCGGAAAACCGAGAAAGGAAAATTGGTACACATCAGTCGGATGTTTTTCATTTTCACCTAGCTTAACGATTTTTTCCAATGCTTCTTCCAGAATAGCCTTGGCCTCCGGAAACTTCGAGGCATCAATGGCCAAAGTCTGTCCTAAAATATACCTCTCTTCAGAAGATACCTTGTAAATTGATTCGACCGCCCTGTTAAGCATCTGAGTATGAAAAGAGGTGAGAGAGAGCTTGTAAATATCTCCCTGGCAATTTAAGCGACGGAAACTTCCATATCTGGCCAGAAGCTTGTGCTTATTCAGAAACTTCAGCGACTTCCTGATATCGGGAATTGAAACGCTAAAAAGGAGCCTTTCCTGTATCCAGATTTCATTCTCCTGAAAGCCTGAAAGCTCACTCATTTCACGGATAGCGGCATTCCACCATTTATTAAGATACTTAAAAGTTAAAACTTCCTCGGGATAGTTCTCTGTGTAGGATTTAAAGCGCGTGAGGTTTTCCATGGCAACCTCTTTGCGTTTTACAGAAGGATGCTCAAAGAGAACCAGTTGCTTCAGCCAGGACACTTCCTGAGCGTTCCATTTAAAAACCGGTGCCCAGATATCTATATTTTCTTCCGTCAAAGGTCTTTTTCCATTCCTTACCAGAGACAGCAAAGTTGGTGAGACATTCAATTTTTTTGCCAGAAATCTCAAAGAATTTTTTTGTTCTTTATGCCAATTAATGAGATCGGTGAAGTAAACAGTGAGCTGTCTGTATTTATAAAGATCTGGTTTGTTTAAATCCATAAAGCGCCTGCTGAAAAATGAATTCTCTCTTAGTCTTATATCGGTCAATTCTAGCATAAAAATAAACCAGTCAGCCTAATGATGTAAACATTGATTAAAGCATAGGGGATTCAGTCAATCAGGAATCCCCCATGCTTTTATAACTATTGCTGATCTACGGATTCGTCATTGCTATCAAGATCCATGTCACCATCATCCTTACCAAAGTCGGCTTCTTGCTCAAGGCCTTTTCGGAAGCAAACATAGAGATCATTCGCCGAAGGATCAATCTGCGGACATGCGCCTGCGACATTTACTTTGTTGTCGGTTGTAATGTCAGTAGGTGCAATGATCGAAGATAAGTCGATTTTCTTAATCAGATCCGCAGTCTTGATTACGGCCAGTAAGTTTTGCGACTCCTCTGGCATGACTCCATTAGGACCACTGATTTCGTACTGTGAAGACTCATCAGCAGCATAGCTGAAAGGAATTCCATTCACTGAACCGCTGAGATAGATACTTTTTCCAGTCAGGCCAACCGGGGCACCATCGGGAATACTATCTTCTTCACGGAGTTGCATTTTTACTCTACGAAGTTCGCCTGTCGTAATTAAAGGCTCACCCAGGATATTTGGTGCATCTGAAAGGAGATTAATAAAAAATGGTCCCTTTAATTCGATGGAAAAATCATTCGAGCCAGTTTCGCCGGATTCTGTACCTTCGAATTCAATTTTTTCAACAACGACCCATGCTTCATCGAGAAAGACATTTCCACCGGACGCATCAACCAGAAGGGGTGGGGTTAGGGCGTATGCAGTTGGGAGCATAAAAGAAAACATTCGATCGATTCGGGTTTGAGCGACAGCATTGGCACCTGAACCAGTCATTGCAAATCCGGTTCTCACTTGGGAATCTTTTTTTGATCCTGATGAGGAACCGTTACATGCAGTTAAAAGAGTAGCAGCTGTGAGAGTACAGGCCAGAACAGAGAGTTTGCTTTTCATAACCAAGTCCTTTTTATTTAAAATAAGCTTTGTAACAAACGTGCAACTTTCAGCTTGGTGAAGTTTTCGAAACCGAAACTTCATTAATCAAATTGTCGGACAAGACGAAATAAAAGAGCGATCAAAATTTTCGATATGACATTTCGAGTGTGTAAACAGTCTGTTTCGAGGCACTGATGTAAACACCCTGAATCTTGATGCTTTTTCTTGGCGATTTAGTGTTTACAGATGTTGAGTGCATCAAAAGTGTAAACGAATGGGTGCGTGTCGAGACTCTCGGATCGCCAAACCAGGGTCCTGTGCCACTGTCCTTATATTGCGTTTAAAACTGCCCTTAGATTCTCCAGTAAGTCTGCGAGTTTTATAGCTTCTAGTTGTAAGCTTTAAACTTTTTCACCGAATTATCCGATTAATACCCAATGAAATCTCCCCTGATTTTCTTATGGGCCTCTACTTGCGCAATTTCTTTTTATGTCGGAAAAAACTTGGTCGTTTCTCATTTGCCTGATCGCGCGCCTTCTTCAATTGAAAAAAAACGTGAAGTCATAGGCCAAAAAGTTCTCGTGGTTTTGGGGCAGGAGAGAAAACTGAATTTTATGGCAAAAGTAGATACAGGAGCTGAAAGCTCTTCACTGCATGCCGAAAACATTAAAGTACATTGGATTTTTGAAAATAATCGAAACGTTCCCTATGTGAGCTTTCGAACAGTTGATGAACAGAAGAAATTTCATGATTTCTTTAAGAGGGTATCGAAAATCGACGATGTCAAAAATGCGAATGGGAAAATGATTAGATACTATATTAAAGAAGAAATCTCATTCCAAAATAAAATAGTAGAAATTGATATTAGTCTCACCAGTCGTGCAGATATGACGTTTAAGTTTTTATTAGGAAAGAATGCATTGAAATCTCTGGATCTTTTGGTGGATCCCGATTTGGATGTTATTTTTTATGAAAATAGTTCACCGAGATACGTTTACCAGAAACCCTAGCCTGAAAATTTCAGGAATTATATAAACCCGAGGTCGAAAATGATTAAGTTAAAATTTCTTTCTTTATTTATGCTCTCTCTCGCAATCCTTAGCTTCTCCGTAGTGACTGCGAATGCGGATGTCTCTTCTTATTCAGTAGATAAAGCAGAGACGAAAAAAAATGCTAAGAATTTAAATTCTGATGATGAGGAAGAGGAAGGTGATGGAGTTGATGAAGAAGATGAAGATGAAAGATCTTAATCCATAACTTCTTATTTCGGCTGAGATAAGATTAAAAAAAGCCCTGGGTACCCAGGGCTTTTTTTATTAGTACTTAGAAAGAGTTACTGTTGAAGAGCTTTTCGTTTCACCATTCACGTCAACTGATTTTACGTAATAGTAAGCTGTGCTCGAGGGCTTAGTCTGTGAGTAAGTAAGAGACGTAGTTGTGCCCTGAAGATAGTAAGTCGAAGACCCATAAAGCTTCCGGTAGACCTTGTACTCTTTCACACCAGCCGAAGATTGAGCTGCTGCCCACTTCACAGTGGCGGTGGTCGTTGTTTTCGAAGCTGTGACACTTGTCGGAGCAGTCAGGCGAACAAACTCGACTGTGGCAGAGTTAAGAGTCTTTCCTGCTTTATCAGTGGCCTTCACGTAGTAAGTCGCATTCGTTGTCGGACGAGTTTGCGTATAAGACAGAGAAGTCGTCGTGCCCTGGAGATAGGTTGACGTTGATCCAGAAAGTTTACGGTAGACCTTGTAGCTCTCAATTCCATTCGAAGAAGTTGCAGCACTCCACTTTAGAGTGACGTTTGAAGTTGTATTCGTCACCGAAAGGTTAGCAGCTGCTGTAAAAAAGTCAGGAGAGGGGTCATCAAGTCTGATCGTAGCGGCGATATCGCGCATGATGAAACCGATGGCATAGGGTACAGAGGAATCACGGCTTATGCTGTAAGAAGAAGCATGTCCAAACCCAAGCTTGTGAAGCCATTCGTGAGTCATATTTCCAGTGATCGTCGCAGGTGAGTAGCCATTGTAGAACTTTGTATTGGCATAAATCTTTGAAACGTTCGCGTACGTATATCCGACTGTACTTGTAGCCGCGTAATACATCTCAATCTGGAGATCCATTTGGTTGTCTGTGATCTTGTTCAGGGTTTCAGCACCATCGAGAATTTTCTGATAGATCTGTTCATTGGTAAAACCACCATTATCAACGTATTTTCTTACGCCATTATAGGTGTAGCCAATAACACGGGTTCTAAATTCATCGGTAGCGATTACTCTTTTGATGAGTTCCTCTGCCGTCCGGATTTTTGCTTCCATATCAGAGGTAGCATTTTCAATTGTCACATTCGTATCGAATGTAAGGGCCTGCGTGGGAACTTCGGCCATTGCTGTCTGCGAGACCAGAACACTGACAAATGCCAGTGAAAGAAACATCTTCGCCATCTTTCTCTCCTTCCATGGTTATTAATCACGACTCATCCTGAGTCATGAACTGTGTGTGTTGAGAAACTTTGACATGAAAAAAGGAACTCTCAGACGCAGAGAGCAGGAAAATAAAGAAGGTGAACAATTTCAGAGATTTTGAATATTCCCGACAATTACTTTTCGGAAAGACTTACCGATATAGAATCGAAGTGTGGAGTAATTATGGAAGGATTTTCACTCGTAATGATCGACGTATTTGATCTCAGAAGTGTCGTAACCTTTCTTTTTTAGATTCATTAAAATCTGATCAATTCCCTCACGACTGAATGAAGGTGTGCGACTCATGATCCAGAGATACTTCTGGTTGGGCACTCCAATCGCGGTCCACTGGTAACCGGTGTCCAGTCCGAGAATGAGATAATCAAATTTCAGCGGCCAGAAGGGCTGAACATCCCAATGGGCATTGTCTTCGCTCGTGATCCAGGCCTTTTGAGGATACTTCTTGAGTTCTCCGTCGGGGCCACCCTTATTGAAGCGGAAATCGATATCAATCCGCTTTTCCTTTTCATTCCAGGTATAGGTCTCAGTTGAATTAACCCCACCCTTTTCAAGTGCAGTGAACCTTCCCGCCATCACATACCATTTCCCCATGAACTTATCGCGTTCAACATAGGTGACGGTTTTGTCATATTTTGGAGAACAGGCCGTGAGTATCGTTGCAAAAACGGGAACTAATAATTTTTTCATTATTTCTTACCTTTCAGTTCTTTATCTAAGAACTTAATTCCTTTTTTAACTGCTTCATCAGAAAGGATGAAGGTCAGTGCGTGTCCCCAGAAAGGAACTCTATATCTCTTGATAGAATTCCCCTCACGCTTCATGCGTGCTTCAAAAGATGTGGCCTGTTGATATTCAACGAGCTTGTCTTTTTGACCATGGTAGATAAAGAAAGGCGGAGCCCCTTTTTTAATATTCCATGCCGGACTTGCTCTGAAGTATTCTTCGAGCTTTTCGTCTCTATTGCCACCCATATAGGGTCTGATGATCGGGGAGTGAGTGTACCAGGTAAGATCAAAGGGAGTACCTCCACACACGACGGCCTGAACCGCATCCGGAGTTCCTATTTTCTGAAGAGCATACAAGGAAGTGATCTGACCTCCGGAAGAATATCCCCAGAGTCCGATTTTTTCCGGATTCAGTCTTAAGCGGGTGGCATTTTTTTTGAACCAGGCAATCACCATTCCCAGATCTTCGATCGGCGCGGGGTGAAGATGCTTGGGAGGAAAACGATGATTCATATTTAAGACTGCGTATCCTTGACTGGCGAGTGATTTTGCAATCGAGCGATTGTCATCAAGATTTCTCGAGTTCCATCCGCCACCATGAACCATCACAACTCCTGGTAGGTTCTCACCTTCGAGTGGAATGTAGGCTTCGCCTGACTGGCGTTCGATTTTTTCTTCGGTGTAATAAAAACTTTCAGTGCGGAAAGGAATATCTCCCTTATAAGAGGCGCAGCCGAGGAGAATTGGGAGAAGAAGCAGAAGCAATTTCATGTCATATCCTGCTAGGCGGTGTGAAGGGAATTAAGCGGGGAACTCTGGCGGCATACTCATGGTATTCCGGTCGCTCTTTATATTTTTTTTCAAGGAGGGGAACACCACTGACTTTGAGAATAAAAAGATTAATAGTTAATGGTCCAATAATCGTCCACCATGTCGAGGGAGACAAAGCGGCGAGATAAATTCCATACCAGAGAGTGATTTCACCAAAATAATTTGGGAACCGGGAAAGTTTCCAGGGGCCGGATGTGCAGATCTTCCCACGATTCTCAGGATTCGTTTTGAATTTCTTCAGATACCTGTCAGCAAATGATTCATAAATCCATCCGAAGAAAAAGACCACGACTCCGATGATATTTATCCAGCTGAGATTCTGATCCGCTTTCATCATTCCGGCAGTGATCGGAAGCGAGATTAAAAACATTAATATACCCTGAAACAGGAAAACTTTGAAGTAAGCATGAAGGGAAGGGAACTTCCCCCATGACTTTCGCATTTCCTGATATCGATGATCCTCAGGAGCATTCCAGTTCCTTCCCAAAAGATAAAGAGAAAGTCTCATGCCCCAGAGAAGAACGAGGAAAAGAACGACTGCATTTTTCGCTGAATTAAAATGATAAAAGTAGCTGACGAGAGAAATGACAATAAAGCCTAATCCCCATGCGACATCCACGAGTCCGAAATTTTTCCTCCATACTCCCAGGAGAAAAAATACATGCATGAGAATCAGGACGGAAAGGATTAAGGAAACAATCATATTTATATTCTAGTAGGGAAATTCTCGAACTGATCCAATAAAACTTCCTTGCTCAGGTTTTGTGGAACTGATCTTGCATTTTATCTCTCAAGAATTTTAAGCAAGGGAGCGAATATGGCGTCAACCTTTTGGCAACACTTCAGACATGGTGGCCCGCAGAAAGAAGAAAAAGATTTTCGACGTGGCACAAATGAAGCAGACCGTGGCAGACATGCGGAAACTCCGGGTGAAATTCCCGCAAAAGGCTGGAAAGATACTCTGGTAAGAGTAAAAAAAGATATCGGCGAAGACAGAGTTTCTATGCTTGCTGCATCTATGTCTTATTATGCCTTGCTCGCTGCTGTACCAGCACTGACCTCACTAGTTCTTCTCTATGCGTGGTTTAGTAACCCGGCGGACATTTCAAGACATATGTCAGAGATTGCGCGCTTTCTTCCTAAAGAGGCGCATGAAATCATCACTGGTCAACTAACCGCACTTTCATCAAAAGCACCGACAACTCTGGGACTCAGTGCGATCGGTACACTTCTCTTTTCACTCTGGAGTGCTTCGAAAGGAAGTACCTCCTGCATTGAGGCGATGAATATTATCTATGGAGAAAAAGAGTGCCGCGGTTTTGTGAAACGAACTGCCATGGCAATTGGATTCACATTGCTTGGAACAATCCTGAGTTTAATTGCAATCGTTGTAGTCGTTGCAATGCCTGCCATCACTGGTGCATTCAACTTCGGGCCGATGTTTGAAATGGCCGGTACTGCGGCCGGTTGGGTACTACTCTTATCAATTTTCTCATTCTATCTTTCGTGTTTGTATCGATTCGGTCCTTGTCGCCAGAATGCTCAATGGAAATGGGTGAGCAGAGGTTCGATAATTGCTTCAGTTTTATGGGCACTCACCTCAGCACTATTTTCCTGGTACGCATCGAACTTTGGTGACTTCAATAAGACATACGGGTCTCTCGGAGCAGTGGTTGTACTGATGACCTGGTTCTGGATTTCCAGTTACATTATTCTCCTCGGTGGGGAAATTAACTCGGAGCTCGAGCACCAGACAAAGAAAGATACGACAACTGGTAGTGCTAAACCTATGGGAACTCGAGGTGCCAAGATGGCAGACTCTGTAGGACCTTCCGCTGAACAAATGAAGAAAGCTTAAAGTCTTTGCCCTTTTTCCTCTAACGTGATTTAAGAGGGAAAAGGGCATTATGCTTAACTATGTTTTCCTTTTCCTTTATTCATTTTCTCTTTTCGCCGGAACTTATCCTGAACACTGGTGGTCCGAAGTTCCTCGAGAAGGTGCACCTGCCTGGGAAGTACTTCCTCAGGATGCTGGGCCCGGAGAAGTCATTCTTTCAAAAAGAAATGAACTCGGTATTCTTTCAAATTTTGCTTCCACTCCATTTATTTTCGAAGATATTTCCTACGCAAGTGTCGAAGGCTTCTGGCAAATGATGAAGTATCCGGAGAATGCAGAAGATACACGCGCTGTTCTTTATTATCCATTCACACGGGAAGAAGTGTCTGCCATGACGGCCTTCACCGCTAAAGATGCGGGAAAAATCGGCGAACAGAAAATGAAAGCTCTCGGTATCGATTGGGTGACATACAAAGCTCAGAAGATGACTTATTGTTCAGAGGTTCCTGGTCTTCATTATGATCTTATTGAAAAAGCGATGATGGAGAAGGTGAAACAGAATCCTGAAGTGAGAAAGATTCTCCTCATGACCGGAGATTTAATCTTGAGGCCCGATCACCATGCCGAAGGTTGTGAAGCTCCGGAATGGAAATACTATGAGCTATGGATGGAAATCCGCGCCAGATTACAGACCAGAAAACGGATCTAAGGACCTGTAATCACGATCTTTTTGTTGAGTTGCTCATCTCCCCGAAATTACTCATTTTTCTACCCCATAATACCGACAAGAGTTCCAATGAGGGACTCATGAAAACACTATTATTTTTTGCTTTAACTTTCTCCACAATTGCTTTCGGCAATTCAACTCTCACTCTCAAAGATTTTGCGGCGATGAACGCTGATCAAAAAACAAAAGTGATTGAAGCTTATAGAGATTTTCTCCGCGAATACTCAAAGAAAACCAGTCACGGGGAATTTGCATCAACCAGATTTTCATTTTTCACTGAAGCCTTTGCCAGCGGCAACTTTGATTGCTTCTACGCAGGCTGGCCAAGTCAGACGGTGCGTTCGGGAACTAAAAGACTTTGTACTTCGCCTTTAAGAGGTAATCCCGATTATCGAAGACTTGCAGAAAGCTGTGGGACAAACTCACTTCTGTGTCAGCCTGCCATCTTTGGTTCAGGTCTTTGTGTGAGTGTTGCTACTCAGAAGCTTAGAAACTCTGCCTTCGCTCAGTGTGAAAGTAAGTTCCGCAGTGAAGGTCGCACAACTGCTGATGTCATCCGAGAATTGAATCCACCGGAACAGAGAGCTGATCTCGATGAGCTGATCAGCACTGGTCAGAATATATGTGCCACGGGCCTTCAGAAAGGAACAGGCATGTGTAAGCGTTTAGTGAATAAACTTATTGAAATTAAAAATCAGTTACCGGCACAGTCTGAGACTGCTCAAAATGGTGCTCTTCCTCAAACAGATGCTCGTCCTCAGACAGATGCAAGACCTCAGACAGATGCAAGACCAGAAACAGAAAGAAGAAATCTGGAAGCAGCTCAAACTGCAGTTCAGTTGACTTCAAAACGTATTGAACCAACTCCCGAAGACTGTGATCCGAATACTCCGGGGATTCAGACTGTCCCGCCGATAAGAAATGCTCAGGTCACCGTTCGTCCGACACAGGCGAGGATTGAGCCAGCAAATGGTTCGCTTCAGCGTCGAAGCTGTCCGCGCCCGGAAATTGTGGCCACTAGACCTATGGCAGAAATGCAGGCGTATCTTACTCAAAACAATATTCATGTTGTTTCAGGGACTGCGGAACCAAAGCATATCCAGCGCTTCATTGAAGACTTTGAAAGATTTCCACAATCACTTCGAAATGAAATGGCGTCTCGTAGGGCACGGATTAATCTCATCGTAGGCCAGGGCGTTTCGGAAGATCCTTCATGGGCAAGAGAAGCTGCTAATGGTGTTGGAAATGGGGCAGGGTGGAATCAGACTACTGACGGAAGATCATGGGCGACAACAATGGGGTCAGGCGGATTTCTTGGAAATCCCAGCACGCCTACAAGAATTGTAGTCAACCGTACCTATGAAACGAATTTCACAAATATCTTTCTTCACGAACACGCGCATACACTCGATCGTATGCATGGCGAGTATTCGATCACTCGTTCGCGCCAATGGCGGGAAGCTCTTGCTAGAGATACGCGTGCTCAACAGTTTCTTCAAGGTCTTTGCGCCGATAACTATTGTGCGAATTCCGCTCAACCGGAAGAATCATTTGCAGAACTTTTTGCTTATTTTTATGGCTGTGCCGAAACGCGTGCTCATCTGACTGAGGTCATGCCGAACGTCGCCCGCCTTCTTGAACGCATGACAAATGTACGTGCTCTTCTTGATGGCAGAATTAATTTGAGTGCAGGTTCTCCAGCTGCGAGACCCTAAGAATTATTGAAGATGATTCTTTTCATCTTCAATAATCAGTCTCGCACCACGCTTGTAGGTGAGGTAAGTCCACGCCCATTGAAATATTACTGAGAATCGATTTTTGAAACCAATCAGATAGTAAACATGGACAAAGAGCCATGCAATCCACGCCACGAATCCGGTGATGTGAATTCCCTTATAAACTGCAACAGCTCGCGATCTTCCGATCGTCGCCATCTGGCCCTTGTCAGTGTATTTAAAATTTTCTCTCGGAAGATTTTTGCGAGTTTCTCTCATAATGGTCTTCGCAACAAAACGTCCCTGCTGCATGGCCACCGGAGCGAGTCCAGGTAGGGGAGCATTTTGCGGGCCATATTCATGATGGGCCTGATCCCCAATCACAAAAATGTGCGGATAGTTTTTAATCGAGCAATCTTTTTGAACAATGATTCTGTTCTGACGATCCAGTTCGACGTTTAATTTCTTATTGATCGAAACAGAAGCAACACCCGCGGCCCAGAGAATAGTTCTCGCCGGAATGAATTCTTCTCCCAGGCGGATACCTTTATCAGTCACATCCAGAACTCTTGAATTCGTGCGAATTTCAATATTCAGGTCCTGCAGTTGTTTTACGGCTTCATTGGAAAGATCATCCGGCATGGTTGCCAGAACTTTGGGACCAGCTTCTATAAGAATTACTTTAGCAGAACCAGTGTTGATATTATGAAAGTCCTTGATGAGACTGTATCTTGCAATTTCCCCGAGAGCGCCTGCGAGCTCAACTCCCGTGGGTCCACCCCCGACTACGACAAAAGTCATCATCGCATTTCTTTTTTCCGGATCGCTTTCTCTTTCGGCCTCTTCAAAAGCGAGAAGAACTTTTCTCCTGATCTCTGTCGCCTGAGTAATATTTTTTAATCCTGGGGCATGCTCTTCAAACTGAGGAGAATTGAAATAGGTATAGGTCGATCCACACGATAGGATCAGGTAATCAAACTCTAAGCGATTTCCTTCAAGTGTTGTGAGCCACTTTTCATCTTTGTTGATTTCATTCACATGCCCCAGGAGGATTTCAATATTCGGTCCGCGAAGAATTGAGCGAAGGGGATACGCAATATCAGCAGGAGACAATGCTGCAGTTGCCACCTGGTAAAGGAGTGGCTGGAACAAGTGATAATTTCTTTTATCAATCAGTGTGACACGGAATTCTGTGCTGGAAAGTTTTTTGGCAGCAGCTAAACCACCGAACCCTCCACCCACTATCACAATATGTTTTTTATTTGAATTCATTGAGGGCCTCAAAGAAATAGATCTGGTTTTCCGGAACCAACTCTCACTACTTCCGGCGTACCCTGAGTGAAATCCACGATTGTCGTGGGACCCAGGAATTCGTATTCGCCCGGATCAATAATCAGGTCGATCAGATGGCCCAGATTGTCTTCGATGAGCGCACTATAAAGGGGAATACCATCATCTTCTACTTCAATCATTTCGTGATTGATGTGGCTTGAGATCAGAACTCCATCATAGGCATCGATCAGACTCAAGCAGAGTTTGTTAGGCGGGAAGCGCACTCCCACTTCATGATCAGTCTTTGATGCTTTGAGGTACTTCTGAATTTTCTTTTGCGCCGGAAGAATAAAAGTATACGGGCCCGGGATAACTTTTTTCATGAGAGCAAAGGCATGATCTTCAATCTGCGCGACCTCCATGGCCTTCTGGAAGCTCGAACTAAGAACTGTGAAGTGCTTTGTATTATCCACATGACGAAGCTGATAAAGGCGATCAATGCCCTTTTTTTCGGCCGGATCTGCCACCACCACCCAGTTAGTCTCCGTGGGAAAAGCGATGAGCCCACCTGACTTCAGGATTCGGAATGCGTTTTCTAGAACGCGGGTATCGGGGCTGTGGGCCTGAACATAAGCAATCATCTGAACATTATAAGCAAAAAAAAAGCCTTCCGTGAGGAAGGCTTTCTCTAAAAATGCAATTAAGGCGACTAGTGGCCGGCAGGAACCGACATTACGGTACCCAAAGACTTAGAGCGGCGCTCGAAGAAGTTCTGGTTCTCTTCTCTTTCCGACTCTTCTTTGCAAAGAATGCACATTTCAGATGTCGGACGGGCCATGAGGCGAGTGTACGTGATCGGGTCATTACAATCGTCACACATGCCGTAAGCTTCGGTTTCGACCTTAGAAAGGGTCTTCATGATCTTCTTGTAATAAAGGCTCTCGCGGTTCGAGAAGCGCATATCAGCTGCGAGAAGAATATTATCGTTTGCTGAATCAACTTCATCTTTAGCGCCAGTAATCGAATTCGTTTCGTACTCTTGCTTTTTAAGTTGAAAGTTGACTCTGATGCGCTCTGCTTCACTCATGAGCTTATCCTTCAGTGCAGTAATCTGCTTGTCGGACAAGTGACTGTTTAGTCGAACGGCCATCCGTGTTCTCCTTGTTACTCTCGGCTTCGCAGCCGTTTGTGTGTTTTGGTACTGATGATTAAAACTTGGCCACCCTTCAGTTGCCAATGTCGAAAAATTGACAAATGCCCGATTAGACAAACATTTGCTTTCAAGATTGCAAGCGCCTGTAAGGTTCTGATAAACCCTTAACAGAAAATAGGTAGATGCATGTTGAACATGAATGAAGAAAAGTTTTTAAATGACGTTTTTTTGACGCTGAAAAAATACATTCAATCGAATGCTTCTACTGACGTGGTTACGACTCAACCAACAGTCGATGAATTGAAAAAAATTCTTCCAGAGCTCTCAAAAACCGGAGTTTCCCTCGAGGAAATTCATAAAGAGCTTGAAGTTATTCTCGAGAAAAGTGTCCGCACGATTCATCCGATGTTTCTCAACCAGCTATTTGGTGGCTTTGATGTTGCTGCCTGGACTGGTGAAGTGGCGAGTTCTCTTCTCAATCCAACGATGGCGACTTTCGAAATTGCTCCCATTCTCACTCTAATTGAAAAGCGACTAGTGAAGGAACTCCTGACACTCATGGGTTTTGAAAAAGGTGAGGGGATCATGGTGACAGGAGGAAGTAATTCCAACCTCGTCTCATTACTTTGCGCCCGTTCTTACTATAATCCAGCGATCAGACAGACCGGATTTGCCCACAATCAATTCCGTATCTATATTTCTGAAGAAGCTCATTACTCGTTTGATAAGGCCGCCAACATCACCGGTATCGGAACTCAGAACCTGATTCAGGTTCCGACAAACTCGCGTGGTGAAATGATCCCTGAAGAACTCGAGCGGATTATTGCGACAGATATTAAAGACGGCTTCACTCCCCTCATGGTGGGTGCCACTTTCGGTACTACAGTTCTCGGTGCATTTGACCCGGTTGAAAAGATCGCTGCGATCTGCGCTCACTTCAAAGTTTGGCTTCATCTCGATGCTGCCTGGGGTGGGGCCGCGATTTTCTCTCACACCGCACGACATCTCACCCGCGGGATTGAACTCTGTGATTCAGTGACTTTTGATGCTCATAAAACGATGGGTGCTCCACTCATTACTTCCTTCTTCCTCACGAAGCACTCAGGTGTTTTAAGGCAAACGAACAGGGGCGGAGGATCTGAATATCTCTTTCACGAGTTTGATAACTCTGACTGGGATACCGGAACTTACTCACTTCAATGTGGCCGTCGTGCCGATGCTCTGAAACTCTGGTTATTGTGGAGATCTCAGGGAACGGAAGGACTCATGAAGAGGACTGATCACCTGATTGAGCTGGCGAAGTTTGCTGCTCACGAGATTTCAGCTCATCCACGCTTTGAACTCATGCACGCTAACTATCTCAATGTCTGTTTCCGGGTTAAACCTCTCCGGACACCTGAGAATGTAAATTCATTTACCCTCAAAATAAGAAAAGAGCTTCTGGCCTCGGGCAGGGCCATGGTCAATTACGCCGAGCGTGCTGATGGCACGATCTTTTTCCGGCTCGTTTTCCCGAATCATCTCACCCAGAAATCCCATGTGAGTGAGCTTTTGAAGATCATCCAGGAAATCGCAGAAATCACCGAGATGAATTCCGATCTTCCAGAACCATTGCATTAAGTCTTTCCCTCACTCTATAATTGAAGAGATTCAAAACATGGAGTCCATATGCCTCTTCATCCACTCATCGTTCACCTTCCACTTGCCTTAACTTTTCTCCTTCCATTTCTTGTTCTGATATTTGCCTGGGCAATCAAAGCAGGAAAGATGAATAAGGAATTATGGCTTGTGATTATCGGACTTCAGGTGCTGGTAACCGTGTCAGGTTATATTGCGCTTGAAACCGGAGAAACAGATGAAGAGAAAGTTTCTGCTGTTGTTGGAAAAGATGTCATTCACCAGCACGAAGAATCAGCTGAGATTTTTGTCGGAACGACAGTTATTGCTCTCGCCTCCGGAATTGTTGTCTGGTTTCTCCAGCCGGCATTTCAGGACAAAGGACGTTTTGCTGTCGTAGCTATTTCACTTTTACCTTTAATTTTTGCTTTCAGGGCTGGACAACTCGGCAGCAACATCGCTTATCGATTAGGCGGCGCAGGTGCTCACGCAGATGCGCGCGAAGTATTCAGAGCAGAGCCCATGCCTCTTGAAGCTCCGGAAGAAATTGATAACGAGAGTCTTAAGCCCGATGAGAATGAATATTCCGACGAGAGCGTTCTGGAAGATGAAGCGAGATCAGAAGACTGATCAAAAATATTACTTCAGAAGCTCATCTACGTTTGCGTTGAAATCTTTTTTCCAGAGTTCAAAATACTTACCCGTTGATGGTCCGGTGAAACCAGCATGAACTTTAACGACTTCATGTTTTTTATTAAGAAATATGGTTGTCGGAAACGAGATGAAGTTCTTCAGACCAGGAATTTTATCCATTGGCTTATCTTCGGCAGTGGTTCCCGCCATTAGTACGGTATAAGGAATATTTTTCTTCTTCACTACTTTCGTCAGCTGCATTCTCGCTTCTGCTTCTGAAAGGCTCCTTTCAAATGCGAGAGCGATGATCTCAACTCCGCGCTTATTATTTTCGTTATACCAGGGAATTAGATAATTCGTCTCATCGACACAATTCGGGCACCACGTGCCGTAAAAATTCACGATGACAGGTTTATCCTTAAACTGAGGATCAGAAAGACTGACTTTTTTTCCGTTGATGTCCTGAAATGTGAATGAAATTTTGTTAAGTTGAGTTTGTTTATATGGATCGGGGAGAGCTGCCTTCGGATCTCTAAGCCCGTTCACTTTCGTATAGTAGTTGGCAAGAATTGCAGCTTCCATATAGCCTTTGTTGATTCTTCCCTTGAAAACATAATTGTAAACACCATCAAAGCTCGCCGCTTCGATGAGCTCTCCATTAACGTATCCTTCAAAATAGCGAAAATCCCCAGAGACACTCATGATTGTTCCGTTAAGCTTAGGTCCTTTCTGCTCCAGGATAACTATTCCTTGCGATTCTTTTCCGTCTTCTTCTTTCAAAGTCACCTGCCACTCGCCGGTATAGTCGGCCGCAGGATCCATATAAGTTCCGCTATAGCGTTCCTGAACGCCTTTTTTACCATGAAGCGGAAGCCTGATTTCGGGGTTTTTGTTATAACGTACAAAATCACCTTTCATGATCTTTCGGTTCAGGATCTCGAGCTCAAGACCATTCTCATAATTCTGAAGAGGAATCTTGATCATGTCCTTTTTTACGTAAATATCTTCAAGCTTGATTGTTTCTTTACCGTTTCTAAGAGTTCCGGTTAGCTTCTTTCCCTTCCATTTGAACTTAATGACAAAGGGAATCACAGCATAGGTTGTCTTCATCTCAAACCGCCAGAATCCGTCTTCGATTGGAGTTTTGGCAGGTTTAGCGGCTTTTGCAGACAAACTGAGAACGAGAAGAAGAATAGAGGTGAAAATCTTGATCATGTGCTTTTACCCGTTGAAGGAATTTTGGTAGTATCTTCATTCAATAATATTCTTTTGTCATTACTGAGTGGAACCACGGATAGGAAAGTATGAAGCAGTTCATCATCGGCCAACGCTGGATATCGGAATCTGAACCTGAGCTGGGTCTTGGGGTCATCATAGAAGTTGAGGCCAAAACCATTACCTGTTTTTTTCCTGCCGCCAAGGTTGACCGTCGGTACGGGGCCCAGACTGCACCTCTTCGCAGAATCCGTTTTGTTGAAGGTGATGAAGTTAAAGGCTCAGCCGGAGAGTCAT
Organism: Bacteriovoracaceae bacterium; assembly: GCA_046595005.1. Lineage (GTDB taxonomy): Bacteria > Bdellovibrionota > Bacteriovoracia > Bacteriovoracales > Bacteriovoracaceae > Peredibacter. The sequence goes on from JBKJPL010000033.1 coordinate 21,313, forward strand.
TTATCGTTGAATCAACTACGGAAGACAAAGGTATCGTCACTTATCATGGTGATGGAAAATCGCTTCCTGAATCTCAGTTGGCAGATACGCTTACATTTTCAAAGCCTGAAGAAAGACTTTTTGCTGGAAACATCGATTCCACTGAACTCTTTAAGCTTCGATATGATGTCTTACTCAATCAGCGAAAGCTTTTCATCAGTCCCATCCGGGGATTCACGGGCCCGAGACTTTCCGTCATTCCTCACCAGATGTATGTTGCCAGTGAAATCACCAAACGCGCTCGTCCGCGTGTTCTTCTCGCGGATGAAGTCGGTTTAGGTAAAACTATTGAAGCGGGACTTATTCTTCACCACCTGATTCTTACCGGAAGAGTGGAGCGGGCCCTGATTCTTGTTCCGGATTCACTCGTATACCAGTGGTTTGTGGAAATGCTCCGGAAGTTTCAGATGACCTTCACCACGATCAATCATGATTCGAAACTCGAAAAAGGTGATCGTCCTTTTGAAGATGGTCAACTTTTTGTGGCCTCGCTCAAATATCTCATGCGCGAAGACTGGCTCATGGACCAGGTCATTGAATCCAAGTGGGATCTACTCGTTGTCGATGAGGCACATCAGCTAAGATGGTCTCCCGAAAACTCTTCGATGGAATATGATTTTGTTTCCGTTCTTGCCAAGGATACGCCGGGTGTACTTCTTCTTTCAGGAACTCCTGAAATCCTGGGCCTTGCCGGGCATTATTCAAGACTCCAGCTGCTTGATCCCAACCGCTTTCACGACTTCAATCAGTTTATTGAAGAGACCATGGGCTACAAGCCTGTCACGGATCTTGCGAACAAACTCATTTCCAATAAGGCCGTAACGGCTTCCGAGAAAAAGACCCTGAAAGATAAGCTTGGGATTGATCTCGAGTCTACCGAGCGAGAGAAAGCTCTTCAGATGCTCGTTGACCGTCACGGAACGGGACGGGTTTATGTCCGGAACACCAGAAAGACCATGGCAACCTATAGTGAGTTTTTTCCGAAACGTGTTTTCCATTCTTATCCACTCGCTGTCGGAAAATCCAAGAATGTTGAAAAGAAAGTCCTTGAACTCAAAGCCGTCTGGTTAGCAAGCTTTGCTGAAAAACATAAGAACGATAAAACTCTTCTCATCTGTCACGACAAAGACATGGTAGTTGATCTCGAAAAAGCTCTGAAGGACAAGACCACAGTGAAGGCTGCGGTTTTCCACTCGGGCATGAATCTTATGAATCGCGACCGTCAGGCAGTTTATTTTGCTGATCCTGAAGGAGCACAAATTCTTCTTTCCACTGAAATTGGTTCTGAGGGAAGAAACTTTGAGTTCGCAAAACATCTTATTCTTTTTGATCTTCCGAAACTTCCCGATCTCTTAGAGCAGCGAATCGGCCGTCTTGATCGAATCGGCCAGAAAAACGATATTCAGATTCACGTTCCTTACGTTGAGAAGTCTTCCGAAGAATTACTTCTTCGCTGGTATCATGAAGGGTTTAATGCCTTTGAATCTTCTCCGCGTGGAGCAACTGAACTCTATGCCACAGTCAGAGAAGAGCTCGTGGCACTGCTTGCAAAAACGGACGAAGGGGAATTTCCGGAAAAAGATTTTCAGAAGTTCCTAAAACATACTCAAGCCGTGCATCAGGAAATTGAGACGAAACTCGAAGAAGGCCAAGACCAGCTCGTTGAACTTAATTCCTTCAATCACACCAGGGCAATGGAGTTTGTAAAAGAACTGAAGACAGTGGATGAATCTCCTGAGCTTCGCGATTTCATGGTGAACCTCTGGGGACAATTAGGTGTTGATACTGAAGACATGAATGATCAGTGGACCTTCCTCATCCGGCCCGGTGATAACATGTACCTTCCGCATTTTCCGGGTCTCGATAATGAAGGCATGACGGTTACTTTCAAACGCGAGAATGCTCTCAAGTTTGACGATATGACCTTCCTCACCTGGGATCATCCAATGGTCGTGGGGATCATGGACTTCATCTCAAGTAAGGAAATGGGGAATTGTACTATTTCCTCATGGAAGACTCCCTCGAAAGAGGCCTTCCTTTTTGAAGGATATTTCCTGCTCTCTGCAGTCGCTGAAAAGAAGCTTCAGCTTCAGAAATGGTTCCCTCCAACACCACTTAGGGTTCTCCTGAATGCCAAGATGGAGGACATGACTCAAAAGATGCCGAAGAAGTTTATCGATGAAGGAACTGAATCTCTGACTCAGGAAAAGAGAGCAGGATTAAAAGATCTTCCGAAAGATTTTCTCAAGGAATGCATTAAACGCGGAAAAGATCTCTGTATCGCTCGCGCCAAGCAGTACAAGGAAAAGTTCAGGGACGATATGATCAAGGCGATGGATGCAGAAATTGAGCGTCTGGAAGCTCTCCGCAAGGTTAATCCGACCGTCTCTGAAACTGAGATCATTCTCATGAAGTACAACAAGACCAATATGCTGAAGGCAATGGAGAAAGCAGAACTTTCTCTTGATTCACTTCGTATCATAATTAATTAGGATTTCTATGGCGATGCAAGAGCTCAATGACGATTCCATTTTTACCGTGATCGATACGGAACCGATGGTCTTCATCGATTTCTACGCAAGCTGGTGCGGATCATGCAGAATCGCTGCTCCGATGTTTGAAAAAGTCTCTTCAGAAGAAGGGGTCATGATTTACAAGATTGATGTTGAGAAAAATCCCAAGATAAAGGAAATGCTCGACCTGCCCGGCCTTCCTTCTGTTGGCTGTTTTAAGAATGGCGAGCCGAAAGATCTCATTAATGTTACGAAAGAAGATGCCTTTCGCGAATTCGTGAAAAAGATGAAGGCATAAATATGGACGTTAAGAACTTGAAGATGCTCGCTGAGAAATATTCTTTCCATGAGCTTCAGAAATTTGCAGACGACTTTGAAAACACGGGCGTTGCCCCCGTTAAGACTTCTGAGGAAGCAGGCGATCAGATGAGTGATTATCTCATGGCCGCTGAAATTCGTTTTCTGATGGATAAAGAAAATCTTAGTCTCCAGGAAGCCCTCAGAGAATTCTCTAAACGTGTGCGCGGAGTACTTACTTAATGGAAATTAAAATCAGACCAGGTCTTCTCTTCGATATCAATACGATCTCTGACTATCAGTTGAAGATGGCCTGGGAAACAGAACAACTGAAACTTGACCCTCCAACGGTTGAGCTCGGAGTTGCTGCCGTTTTTGATGATCCTTCGAAAGGTAAGTATTGGCTTGCAGAAGTTAATGGGGAAGTCGTCGGTTGTCTTCTGACTGTTCCGGAGTGGAGTGACTGGAGAAATGGAACTGTTCTCTGGATCCACTCTGTTTACGTGAAGCCAGAGTTCAGAAAACATGGTGTGTTCCGCAAACTCTATTCTCATCTTCGTACAATGGTCGAAGGTTCCAAGGATTTGCGAGGCCTCAGACTTTATGTCGAGAAGGCAAATCATCCCGCTCAGAAGGTTTATGAAGCGTTGGGGATGTCCGGTGAGCACTATCATCTCTATGAATGGTTAAAATAAACGTCGTCTCCGGCTCCTGCCTCTCGACGACATACCGGTCCCGCGACTTCGTCGCTTCCTGACCATAAAAAAAAAGCCCCTCTTTCGAGGGGCTTTTTTTATTTAGAAGTTAACCTGAGAGAAGAGTGCGAACGGTGGTGGGTGTGTGGGACGTGCCTTAGAGGAAAATGTGACTGGTTAAGTCTCAGCTTCCGGGGAACTTTTTGAACTTTTGTGGTGTTCATCACCCTCTTCTCAAGGATCCTTAAAGCAGGAACCGTGCCAAAACCCTTGCCCCTATAAGTGATTGAAATGCCGGAGTGAATAGGGCGGGATTGATATCAAAATGGCCTCGTGGTTTCTGTTTGACCCCACGAGGCCGGTGTCAG
>JBKJPL010000038.1:0-80265 GCA_046595005.1 Bacteriovoracaceae bacterium
AGGACATAAAAAAAGGGAGCCCCTGCTTGGCTCCCTTCTTTTCGGCATCTTGCCTTTGAGAGTGACATCCTGTCACATCTTACAATCATTATACCCAATCTTTTTTTCGGACAAAGAGAAATATAGGTAGGAAAGATTTTCCAAGCATTCTTATTTAAAAACCAGTGTGGACGATCTTCACAAATCTCTCTGTCTTACTTCTAAAACAGACTTGCTTGTGTTTAAATGATCGAAAACAGTGATTTAGTGGAGTGAAGAAGATGAGTATCCGACGTGCCAGCTCAGGAAAGAGCAAGAATCTGATTAAGACTTTCACATACTATATTCCCGCGCCTCCTCATCGGAAAACGGGATATCGCGAGCGGGAATTCGATAAAATTATGCAAGGTATTCTTACAATTGGATTCGAACTGATCGATCTTCAAATCCAGGCCGTGGGTGGATCAGACAATTCAGGGCTCTTCATTGTTACAACCTTGAAAGCGAAAGATAAAAAAACCTGGGAGCTTGATATCAGTCAGGATATTCATGAAAAATTCAAGCTCGCTCACTCTCACTCTTCCCCTGATATTGTTCTCGATGAGGATGAGGATGTTTAAGTTTTTCATTCTGATTTTTCTTACTTCATGTTCGTTCTTCATTTCGAAAATCGATACTCCCCTTGTAAGTGAAAATCGCATTGAGAGATTGCCGGGTAAAGCTACTTATTGTCCTCTCGAGCGCAAATACAATATCCAGCTGGTAGGAAGTAATGAGCCTTCCCAGATGACTTATCTTGATCTCACTAATAACTGGGGCAAGCTCGATTTCTTTGATCACTTTGCCCTTTGGAGTCTGCTTCAGCTTTCTATCAGGCCGGATCAATCTTCAGCGACATCAAGGCTCCAGGTTCTTATCCAGCACGAAGACACCAGTTACTACTTTGATTTTTTCTCAGAATCACCGGATGAGCAGTATCCCTACTTTTATGGAGTGGAATGGATTCTGAAAAAGTTCGGGAAGAAAACCAATCTTGAATATTATGCAAAGATGCTCGAGTCCGGGATTGGAAAAAAACTAAAAACCGGAAAAGATCTGGAAGGATTTCTCCTGGAACATCAGGAAGCTATAAAAGCTGATCCGGTCCTTCAGTCTTTTTACTTCCGTGGTAACGAGATCCTGAAAGAAAACGAAACTAATCCTGCTATCAGTTACTCTGAAGTCATTAAGGCCTACAGGAAATCTGAAAAGGCCCAGAAGATCGTTATTAATACCTATCTCACTCCCTTCGTGACTAACAAAGGCCAGAATGGGAAATGTAATTACGACTTCAATCTCTACGACAATTCAATCTTCCTGATCGACAAGGTCATCCCGGTAGCAAACCTCTTCGGCCTTTCACGAGAGAAGAGTGCCTTCATGGCATCGAGTTCTCAGAAAATAGATAAGATCCTCCCCCTGGGTAATTCTTCACTTTTTAAAGGTGAATCCAAGGTCAGAAGCTCTGCTGTTTGTGTGATCGAAAATTCCGCTGACCGTATATGGGCATTTTCAAATCAAAGCCGGGATCCGGGACAACATCTTTTCCATCTTGTTCGCTATGGACTTCCGAAAAGCCAGAGTCTTTCGGAAATTGATCGCCTTATAAGGCACTCACGACATCTGTTTCTCTCCGATCCCGTTCGCCTGATTATTGAATCCGGGAGAAGCCGTGGCGATCAGATTGAAAATCTCCTGAAGCTCAATCTTCCGATCTACAATGCGGAAAAGCTCGGCAATATCTGGTCATACTCCTCTATTGGTGGAGTCTCGAGATTCATCATTGATGAAAGAAATCCCGGAGCATTTGTTTGCAAGTGATTGTCCGGGGCCTTGCCTCAGGCCGCGAATACCCCGTCTCTTACGAAAATAAGAATCTGTCCGAAAACATGCTTTATTTCCTTAGAAGTCAGGGAATCACTATTGCTTCAAGTTGTGATGGAGAAGGTGTCTGCAAGAAGTGTGGGATTCAGAAAGGGTGGCTTACCTGCGAACTGACGCTTGAGGAATTTCTCAAACGTCAGCCAGACGGGATTATCGAAGTCGATTACTTATAATTTCTTAAATCCACCGCGACCTGTGATGAAGAATGTATCTACCATCGTGCGCGAGTTCATTACGTTAGAAGCTGTGTACTGCATGAGAAGAGTAGCAGCTGCAACCGGATTGTCTCTTGTTCCCTGGTTCTGAATACCAGCAAGCTTCATCGTAGCAGTGAAGTCAAAGCCCCAAAGGACATTCACGTATTCTGGCTGGATCTGAGCAGCAGTGAGGTAAGCACCTTTACCATTATAAGAACCACGGTAAGAGTACATGACTGAGTAACGGAATGTGATCACAGCGATGTTATATGTATTCTTGAGAACCAGTGAATAAGTTCTCTTCGTCGGCATGGTCCAGTTTTCTGTTTCCATGAGATCAACGGCCTGACCATTCACTTTAGGGATAACACTGATTGGATCGTAAGCAGTAGTTACGTTCGGCTTACCTTTTGAAACTAGCTTATAGATATCTTCACCGAGTGCCACGAGGTCGCGGGCAGTGCTGATAACTTTCCCAGCGGTTTCAAGTGGTGTTACCGAAGGAGTAGTTTGATCGAGGTATGCTTCACTCACAGTTTTCTGAATTGCACGATCGAGAATGATATCGTGAGAGATCTCACTCACTTCAACCTTAGAGATCGTATAGAACTTCGTTTCGTCATACTGAGAGTCTAAGGCCTCACTACTTCCTATGGCGTTTGCCGTGAAAGCGATTAAAGCTAAGACCAGTGTTCTCTTGAAGGCCATGGATCCCCCTGTGGTTGGATGGCCATGTAGACCACACATCGACTTGTTAAGTCAATCCACAGAAAATGTTTGATACTGACACTCGTGACACAGAGAGCTATTTACCTTGTATGCGGTAAAAATTACAAAGTTTTTACTTGTCGACCTTAAGAATTCTTATGTAAATTCATTGCCATCCAACTATTAGTTTTACTAATCATTGGCCCAAGCAGGGCTAATACATAAGGAACTCATGAAGATACTCCCGTTTGCTCTCCTTCCTGTTCTTTTCTCTGTTTCTGCTCATGCCCTGACTATTGGTGCTTATAACATCCGAAACTTTGATTATGATGAGAGATCAAGAATCAAAACTAACAAACAGGAGCTTTCAGTTCTCCTTCAAAGTCTTAAAGTAGATGTCCTCTCAGTTGAGGAAGTGAATAATACTGCTGAATTTGAAAGAATGGTTTCAGCGAAACTTCCTGGCTACGCTGTTGAAGTATCCCGTTGCGGAGGAGCTCACGGACAGCACTTGGGTTTTCTTTATAATACGAACACTGTTGAACTCCTAAGCTTCAATGAGGATCTCTCGATCTCAGAACCAGGTCAGGGTGGAAAATGTGATTCTGGTTCCCGTCCACTCGCAATTGCTCTTTTTAAGATCAAATCAAGTGGCCAGAAATTTTATGCTCTGGCTGCTCACCTGAAAGCAGGTGGCGATGCCGGAGCTCTTTCAAAAAGACAGAAGCAATATGAGATCATTAAAAATACTGTAAATGAGCTTCGGGAAAAAACCGGCGTGAAAGATTTTTCAATCGCAGGTGATATGAACACGACTGAATATCTTAATCGTGGAAGCGACTATAAATTCTTCACAAAAATGGTTTCTGATTTAGGCATGACTGATCTTGCGGCCAATACAGCATGCTCTGCTTATTATTGGGGCGGAACGGATGATGGAATCGAAACTCCTACTCTACTTGACCATGTTGTCGTAACACCTGGTCTTATGAAGAAGCAGGCAAAAGCAGAACCGTCTGGTCACTGCAAGAAAGTAAACTGTCGCGAAGTTCCGGCCACAGAACTTGGTATTATCTATGAATCAGTGTCCGACCATTGCCCTATGACGGCCAATATTCAGTAATCCCGCTTGTACGAATCCCTTCCCACTTCTAGAATGGTGGGGAGGAGACTCAGATGAAATATCTCAGCATTGATCTGGAAGCTACTGGTTTAGGCGAAAACTGCCAGATTATCGAATTCGCCATGATTCCCTTCGACACGCAGTTCAGACGTCTTGAAGAGCCACTCGCCCGCTCTGTTTATATTCATTGCCCATCATTTGAGGACCTCAAGCCGACACTTGATCCCTGGGTTCGTGAGCATAATGAAAAAATTATCCGTAAGGCGCATTCAGAAGGTCTCATGCTTTCTGAATTCAAAGAATGGCTGAAGAAGTATCTGGAAAGCCCTGAAGTAAGAAATTACTTTCAGACTCAGAAGATAGTGCTCTTTGGTAAATCCATGAATGCCATTGATCTTCCCTTCATGAACCGGGATCTCGGATGGGAATTCATGCGAAGATATTTTCACCACCGTATTCTAGATCTCTCAAGCGTGGGCTATGGCATGGTCGACATGGGACAACTGCCCCAGGGAATGGATTCAGGGACCAATCTCATGAATCATCTTGGTATGGGAGATGTCGCTCATACGGCACTGGAAGATGCTAAGAACACGGCCATCATGTATTTGAAGCTTCTTGATAAGTTCGGAGTTAAGAAAGACTAGTCATCATTCTTGGATAAGAAACGAGCTGGATCACGTTTCTTGTTTTTTACACGGATTTCAAAATGAAGATGCGGGCCAGATGAGCGACCGGTACTTCCTACCAGAGCGATCGTTTCACCCTTCTTCACTTTCTCACCCTTAGAAACTTTGTTTTTCGTATTGTGAGCATAGACCGTGAAGACATCATCACCGTGCGAGAGAACAATCATATTGCCGTAACCACGGATTCCGTTGTCAGAGTAAATAACCATTCCGCTATCAACTGCAACGATCGGAGTACCTTTCGGTGCCGGAATATCGATCCCGTCATGATGACGACGACCGCGTGGACCGAAGTGAGAAGAAACTTTGTAGAAATTAGGCACCGGCCACAAAAAGCGCCCAGTACCGAGATGACCGTAATCTTCGACCACATAAGTATCGTTCAGAAGATATGCGATTCCAACTTTCGATGGAATGAAGAGCCACTCGTTACCAGTAAATGATTTTCCGGGATTGGCATTCTTAAGTTCTTCGACCGTAACACCATAACGTTTTGCCACCCGATTCACATGACCGGATTTTTCCACGTACACATACTGGCCACTCTTCATGGTTGTACATGAAGAAGTCAGGATGAAGCCGATAATTAAACTAAGAACTAAACTTCGCATTCAATCTCTCTATCACTGGATTTAGACCCGAAAAGTCCTGATCCCTTCCCCCGATTAGTGTCTGGGGAGTAATCGCAATCATATTTTCCGAGACCACATGGCAGTCAGATCCGGGGTTTTGAAGAAATCCTTCATAATGACCCGCGATCCAGAAATATTCCCGACCTCTAGTATCAATCCTAACATGGATCTCCTCAGAGTATCGACGAAAACCAATCTCAGAACTCTTCACTCCCCGAATTTCTTTGAGTGGAAGATCCGGAACATTTATATTCAACAAGGTCATAGGGGGACAGACCTTATGAATTTCTTCTTCAAGACACCACTTGATAAACATCGCTGCTGTTTCATAGTGATGCTTCTCATTTACTTTTTCAAATACGAGGCTCACAGCGATTGAAGGAACATGATGAAAAGCAGCTTCTCGTGCGGCCGCAATGGTTCCAGAATAATAAAGATCCTGCCCAAGGTTTGCTCCGCGATTAATTCCGGAAACAACTACATGAGGCCTGTTATTTTTCATCACATGACCGAGTCCCATCAGGACGCAGTCAGCTGGAAAACCGCTACAACCATAGATGTTCTCCTCCAGCCGCTCAAGACGCAGAGGTTTATCTAAACTGAGAGAATGTCCGGTTGTTGAACGTTCCTCAAGAGGAGCAATGATTGTTGTCGTAAACTGCTCTTTGAGTGCGTGATAAAGCGCTCTGATGCCTGGAGCTGTGACGCCATCGTCATTGGCCAGAAGGACATTCATTAATTTTTCTCCAACACTTTAAGTTCTTTAAATTATCCTGATCAATTTTTCTTTGACCAGACTGGAACACCGAGGTGAGATCAAGACTAACCTGAATATTGTCTTTCCCTTTGAAAAACTCTCCCTCTTCGAATGTCTCGGCATGAAGCCAGATGCGAAGATTGTTTTCTTCAATGAGTGTCCAGAGATGAGGAAGGTCGCGATAGAGATCCTGAAATTTGAGTGGGAGGATAACACCCGCACAATTCTGTGCCGAGATGATTCCACTCCAATCAGCGTCCGGGGAAAAATACCAGATGAAGGGTCTGGAAAAACTTCCGTAATATTCTTTTGATTGCTTATCCCTGAATTCGAGATGAAAGTTCTTACCCGTATCCTTAAGCAGATCGAGATAGGATAAAACTGTTTCACGGGAATCGTTTTCGAAGATGAGAATTGCTTCCTGATGTCGAATTTCCGGAAGAATCTCTTTTAGGGATGTGAAGGTAATTAGATTCGTGCTCCGGGCCCGCAAATCGAAACCCAGGTAATCTACCCCAAGTACTTCGAGAGTCCTGAATGTATTCTTGTCATAGAGACCGTGTACGAGAAGGCCCTTCATCTAACCATTATACAAAAAAGGAATGAAGGGGCCGAAAAAACGCCTGACGGAAACTTGTTCCCACTGATTCCGGATGAAATTGGTATGATAAAAAATGATCTCCCCTGCTGATCATGACTTCCCCTTCGCTTATAAGGTTCATGACATCAGGATTTCTTGTTGAGACCTCTTCCATCACGCTGAGGGAATTGTATCTCTGGACCTTAATCTCTGATGGGAGCTTAAGCCATTCCTGCCAGACGGGACCCAACTTAAGTGTCGCGCGGATTCCATGCACGGGTTCTTTCGAACGATAAACATTCTCACCACGAATGCGCCAGAAAATCTGATGTCCAAGACATAATCCAAAGAATGGTTTTTTGTCTTTCAGCCAGTTTGAGATAATCGAAAAGATCCTCTGATAATCATCGGGATGCCCTGGCCCTGGTCCAAGAACAAGAAGATCTGTGTCCGGAACTTTTTCATCTAGATCCATCCAGTGAAGAACTGTGACGACGAAACCAGCTGTTTCCAGCTCCTGAATGACATTCCATGAGAAGCTGTCATCAAAATCAATAAATAATGCTCTTTTCATTGGCGCTTCACGGCGAAATAATCGCTTCTCATTCTTTCAAATCGATCATCTCCGAAGTTAAACATAATCCCGAGCGAGAAGCGTTCCTGGTTAATGGTCTTCATGTAATTGAGATTGAGGATCCAGCAGTTGTTATGAGGCATGATATCAAATGAATAAGTCGTATTAATGTTCCTGTTAGCGACGAGATCATCCTGGCGGGAGTAAGCGATACCAAGGACATCTGTTGGCCTTACCTGACCACCATAAGTAATACTGTTTAGGACTTTAGGAAATCCGTTATAGTTGTATCCGGCAAAGAGATTCAGATACTCAAAACGTCTATTCCCGCTGAAAGTGAAAATGTTTTTGGTCTCGTTGTGGAAGTAGTACTCATTGAGAGCGACATTCCACTTCTGAGCGATATAACCAGTCTCCACCTGGAGACGCGTCAGACGATCATTGACATCATCGGCCTCAATATCCTGAAGCATATAACCCTGAGAAACATTGAAATAACCAATCTTCGTGTAATTGAAGTTATCTCTCAAATACTTATCATCAACGAGGTAATTGAAAACCTTCGGCGACTTCCGGATGAGCGAGTTGTTCCACTGGAATTCAATTGTGTTTTGCGGAGGAATGATCGTTCTGGTGGCAGCGGACCCATAACGGTTTTCAAGTGAACGAATCGCATCTTCATAATCGAACCAACCAGACTGACCGAGAATGGGATCGGGATTACTGATTTGACTGATAAAACGCTTGTTTCCGTAAGCATTGTCACTCGCTATGTAGTGATGAATGAACTTGAATTCCTGTGCGTGACGATAACCATTACGGGTAAGAACCAGAGATTCCTGAGCTAAGTCTGTTTCAAACTTAGGCAGATCTCCTACCAGGCGATTTTCTCTTTCCACTTTCTGAAGAGGACGAAGACCCTGTTCTTTATTCTCGCGAAGTCTGGCGATGTCTTCTTCCGAAATATACTTAAGCGGAATTTTTTCCTCGTACGCAAGTCCCAGGATCTTATCCATTGAGAAACTCACTTCAGTTTTCAGAAGTCCTGCATTCTTTCCTGCTGAGGGCTCACGGTGATCATCGAATAAGTAAACCTGCTGATCAAACTGATAGCGGGTCTTCATGCTCACTGGACCTAACGTGAGGAGGTTCCAGTTCACATATGGCTGCACAGAAACCCTGTCTGCATTTCTGAGGAAAGGCGTATCGAGTTCGTTCACCTGACGGAATCTTGTGTAAGAACTATCAACTCCGGTAGAGATATGTTGAAACATGGGAGTGCGGGACTGAACGATTGAAAAAGGTACAGTTGAAAGTGAAACTCTCGGGAGAATCTGTACGTAGCTTCGATCTAACTTCGTAGGATCCGCAAAAAGCTGATTCCGATTATATTGACCTTCGGTCCCAAGATGGAACATATCTCTTCGGTAATCAGCTTTACCCTGAAACCCGAAATCACTTCCGATCACTCTGGGATCAGTGAAAGTTGGATGATCCTGAACAATATCGAGATCACGGGATCCAGTGTACCGCAAATGCGACCCAAGGTTAGAACTCCACTGCTGGTGTGATTCTACTTCAGAGAAATGGCGGAAGAATGTTTCACCTGATGGGCCGACGTTATCTTTCTTCGGCTCATAAATCGTGTCATTGAGAATTCTTGAATTGAATTGCATCCAGCTTTGATCGCGGAATTTCTGGCGGTACTGAAGATCAGTTCCATAACCGCGCTTCCCCCAGAAGGATGGAGTAAACGTAGCGTCCTTGTGCTCATCAATTGCCCAGAAGACTGGTTGCTGAACACCAATCCCCTCCCCGCTTCGGCTAACGGGAGTAAACATGAGAAGACCCGATTTTCTTTTCGTGAGAATCGGAAGGACGATATACGGAAGGTAGATTACGTTCACACCCTTCACTTTAAAAAGTCCGTTATTGATTTCAATGTAGCGGCCAACATGAACCCGAATGAGCTGCCCATACACTGACCAAGATTCCGTACAATCCTTACAGGTTGTGAACTCTGCATTGTCTGCGAGATATTCATTCTCATTGATCCGGACGAGTTTATTAGCAACGAGATTAAACTCGGGAGTTACAATTCTTGCATTCTTAACTGTAGCGGCACCGGTAGTGAGATTGTATTCAAGGTGTGAACCATACAGGGTCATGTCTTTGGTGATAACCCGAACGTTACCTTCAATTTTCACCATCATGGTTTCCTGATCCATGCTGGCGAGCTCACCATAGATGGTATCTTTCTGGCTGATGATGATGACGTTACCGACTGCCTCGAAATATTTTCCGTTATTTTTACGATAGGCCTTATCTGAAAAGATTGAGAGCTTGTCGCCGAAAGTGAGCTGAGGATTATCTGCTGCGAAGGAGAGACTTGATGTGACCAAGAAAGTAATAAGAACCAGTGACCAGAATGTGGCAGTGGTGACTAGACGATTTAATATGGGCCTCAAGATCATGAACAAACTTAATTCCTTCTAAGCCCGCGAGATTTTCCATCGCTTCAGGCAGTGCCGCCTTCGGATGATCAAATGTCGTCACTAAAATTTCACCCAATCCGGAACCTTTGAGCATTTTAAGCATGGCCTTGATGTCACGGGATTCGCGACGGGAAAAGGCCACCAGGACCGCATCAAATGGGGGTCTCTTGAAATTATAATTCCCGCTCTGTAAAAATTGAATAAGATTCCTCATTCCATCTACATTGTGAGACCCATAAAAAATCCATTCTCCCCTTTCACGCAACACTTCTCCCCGATTCTCGAGGAAATCTGCATGAGAGAGGTAGTTTTTAAGGCCTGCAGGAAGCTCAACTTCCTTTGTTCCGGTGAGTAAGAGAAATGCGGCACGCGCCAAGAGTTGATTCCGTAAGGAAAATTCCCAGGAAGGCACATGGACCAAACTTTCCAGATCAATGCTTTTTGCCCCTACAGGCGTGACAATTTCCGAAGTTCTCTCACGAAGATACTTCAGATGAAGAAAGCTCACGAGTGTTGAGCCCTTCCGGACCAGCGCCAGTTTTTCTCTCAGTATGAGATCATAGCGATATCCAAGAAATTCCTGATGATCACGAGAAATAGAAGGAAGAAGAACCAGCTTTGCATCGAAAACATTTACGGCATCGAGCCTGCCTCCCAGACCAACTTCCAGAAGAAGATAATCGCAGTCACGTGAGCTCGCCCAATGACAAAAAACCAAAAATAGAAATTCGTAATAAGTCAGTTTGAAATTATTTTTTTGAACAAGCTCATGGCACTCATCCACAAGTTTGATGAGCTCACTCTCCGAAATCTCACCTTCCTCAGAGCGGAAGCGTTCTGTGATTCTTTCAACATGGGGAGAGATCCAGACACAATGAGGTCTTGTTCCCAGTTCGCGCGAAAGCCAGAGTGTGGTTTCACCTTTTCCGTTTGTACCTGCAATTGTAACGATGGTTTTTTGAGAGAGGGCCGGAATAAGAACACCTAGGGCATCGCGAATCCGCGAAAGCCCGGTTTCTTTTTTCATTTCCTCCCTTCCGTAAAGCGCAAAGAGCTTATCAGTGAGGGAGGAACTCATAATTAGGCGGTGAACATATTCATGAAAAACGAGAGTTCTTTTTTAAGATCTCTCCGGTGAATGATCCGGTCAATGAACCCATGATCTTTCAGGAATTCTGAACGCTGGAAACCTTCCGGAAGTGTCTGACGGATTGATTGCTCAATAACCCGGGGACCTGCAAAGCCAATAAGTGCTTTTGGTTCAGTGATATTGATATCTCCCTGCATGGAAAAGCTTGCAGCACATCCACCTGTTGTCGGATCAGTGAGAAGAGAAATGTATGGAATGCCTGCAGTCTTCAGACGAGAGCGGCTGGCAGAAGTCTTTGCAAGTTGCATGAGAGAAAGAATCCCTTCCTGCATGCGAGCTCCACCCGAACATGAAACAACGATAACAGGAATTTTCTTCTCGTAACCGATATCCATGGCAAGAGCAATTTTTTCTCCGGTCACAACACCCATTGATCCACCCATGAAGCGGAAATCCATTACAGCAAGTGCAACTGGTTTTCCCTCGATAGTCGCCGTTCCGCAGACTGTAGAATCTTTCAGACCTGTAGTCTTGATGGCAGATGCGAGTCTGGCCACGTAAGGCATCTTGTCCTGAAACTGAAGTGGATTATTGGAAACGAGATCGGGACTGATTTCTTCAAAGCTATTGTCATCGACCATCACTGCAATCCGTTCATAAGCAGAGATACGATAGTGATAATCACAGAGGGGACAAACATTCATATTCTCTTCAAGCTTTTCTGCCTGAAGGATTTCTCCGCACTGATTACATTTTTTCCAGAGACCAACCGGAGTATTCGTCGCGAGTTTTTTTACATTTTTGAGCTTCGGGTTCTTAACCTGATGAAACCAACCCATGGGGCAACCAACCTTTATAAAAAAATTTATGTTTCATTCTAGACAAGGCACCCCCCTTTGAGAAGCGAAATGCCCGTATTTATGGGCTATTAGCTGATATCCAGGCGTCCCAAAAAATCCCGTAAACATGAGAAATTCCAAGCTTTTTCATGACACAGCTCATCCGAGCATAATTCTCGCTTATTCTGATCAAGATGAATCCCCAATATGCCGACAAGCTCATAGGTAAAACTATGCTGAAGACTTTTCTCTTCATAATTCTTGTCATGCTTATGAAGCCCGCGCTTGCGGCTTCGCTCATGTCGCACGAAAAATTTGTACATCTCAATTACAGCGAACAAAGAAAAATTGTGATCGCCACGATGGAACTAGTTGTGGAAATGGAAGCGAAATATCACAAGCAAGTTAAGACGAGCGGTTTCGATCCGGAACGCTTTCGCGTTTATTCTGAATTCATAAAAAAAGTTTCAAGTCTTCTATTTCCTGAGGCCCATGCGGACACGAGAAACGTGAGATACGGTCAGTATTTAAATGAATTGCGGACAGTCCTCACACAGACTAATAAATGTCTCTATGGTGGATGGATCTCATCCATGGTTAATAATAAATGTACCCATCCTTCAAGAGGTACTTCGAGAGATCTCTATCAGCCCGAGTCGGGCTGCACAAGTGGAATTAATCAGATTACATGTAACCCCGCTATTTTTGGATTTAAGAATGTAAATTCGAAAACTCTTTTTTGTGTCGACGCTGGTGAAGGAAAATCTGACAACTCTTCCCGTGATTGTATGAGAAAAGCACTTGCTGAGCCTGCTGAAGCGGGGGCGAGTTCACGTGAGCAGAGAATCCGGAATATGGTTGACGGGATTGCTGCCAATCCAAATGATGCCAATGATGTTTTTGATTTCTTACTCAAGGCCTGCGCGTGTGATGCCAGTCAGTCACCCCAGATCTCTAATCATTACGCGAATTACATGCGTCCTCACCAGACTTGTTACTCAATTCTCAGAATGATGTCTGAAGTAACTCCATCGTGCCAGAGCAATGGCCAGCCACTGATGGACTCTACTCAACTGAGCTACCTGAGTGCGATAAAAGAATCTCTTACCAGCACTCAAATCGCTGAACCCAATGTCGCAGATATTTATAAAGCAAAAGTCGATCAGTTCGTAAGTCGTCCTGATCACCAGGCAATCTGCAATCCATCTGCCGGTGGATCATTAACGGGTGGCGGAACTACAATCAGAGATCCTGGTTGTGAAAATGAAAGACTCGTCGCTGGTGGATTATGCTGTGATACTTCCCGTAATCGCCGTCCCACAGCTGACGGAAGAAACTGTGAAGATGGTCCTGCGACTGATCAAACGAATAATGGAAATGGTTCTATAACAACCGATACCGGGAGTCCTCCTGACACTACAACAGGTCCGGGAACCACAACAGGTCCGGGAACCACCACAGGTCCGGGAACCACCACAGGTCCGGGAACTACCACAGGTCCGGGAACCACGACTTGTACTGGTGCCGATGCAAATAAAGTTCCTGAAGGGGCCGCTGGCGCCTGCGTGGACCCTTGTGATGCTGATACTCAAGTTCGTAATAGAGAGACCTTCGCATGTGATCCAAAGCCAGACACTGATGGTGAAGAAGACACTGATGAAGCTACCGCTGTCAGCATTACTGTCACTGGTAAAGATAAGGACACGAATACAACAACTGTGACAGTTACTATTAGTCCTACTGAAACTGACTGGACTCAATACATTCTCATCTGGTTCTCACGTGGAGAAACTCGTGCCACTGATCAGAATGTTCCCGGTACAAGAACCACTCCTCCGACACCTGATATTTCTTCTCCTGATCAGGATACTGAAACACCCGAAGATAATTCGCGCGACCTCGGTGACAAAGAATCAATCATCAATCGCGATGACTCAAAAACTCTCGATGCTCCCCGACTCGCAAATGATTATGATATGTGTGCCCGTCTCATCAAAAAGAGTGATAACTCGAAGGCTGATGAGAAGTGTGCAAAGATCACGAAAAAACCTGTTCAGGCCCCAAGACCTAATGGTAATCCATTCGGCCCGCAACAGATGATGCCTACACGTGGTGGGCCAAGTGATGCCGTCTTCCGTGGTGTACGCTAAAAATTAAAAAACTGCCCGTCTTTTTCAAGCACCTTCACTCGTGGAAGATTCGCTTTCTGCAGTTCTTCGATGATTTCCTCACGATAATTCGGCTTGAGATGAGTGAGGATAATCGGAATGTCTTTTGGCATCTTGCCAACTTCGGCCAGAAAAGACTTAGGCGTGTGATGATGAGAGAGATCAGCTACTTTCTGAAGACTGTTTGGGAAACTCACTTCAGTAAAGATCGCTTTGAGATTTTTAAACTTACCCGCCACTTCCCAGATTCTTGATGTCGCAGCGGTATCGAGAGTAAAGAGTACGGCAGAGTTGTCTTTCTCAATAATGTATCCCATTGCATCGAGGGGATGATTGACAGGAACGGGAGTGATTTCAAAGCCGCCGGCGCGGAATGTGCGCTCAGGCTCTACTCCATCAATTCTAATCGTTGGTTTTTCTACTGAAGGAATCTTAGAAAAATCCGGCCACACAATATCGTTCAGAAGATGATCAAAAATAATCTGCTTAACAGTGTGATGAGTGTGAACCTGGAATGGTTGAGACTTCAGACCAAAACAATTATCACAGATGAATGCGAGATCTTTGATATGATCAAGATGGCAGTGAGAAATGAGAATGTGTTCAATCTGGCATTGATCTTCAATCGATAAAGCACCAGCAACCGCGCCGGCATCTACCAAGAGAGTGTCATCAATTAAGAACGAGGTTGTCGAAAAACCCCGGGCGAGTCCGCCATGTCCTCCAAGGACCTGAATCTTCATCATTCTAGTTTAAGGTTTACTTGAAAGAATACAAAACAGAATTACGAGTCCCTGTTTTGCCTAGTGAGTTCTGAATAGATCTCCTTAGTTGGACGATCAAGAATCAAAGACAAGAGCTTCGATAAAATCTTAGGTCCCGCCCCTTTTGCCAATATCTCTTGGGCTAGCTCTTTAAGCTCCTTGAAATCAGAAGTCTTCGCAACCGGATTATGAAACAGGAGTACAAACTCCCCCTTCACAACCAGACCTTTCCTCTTCTCTTCCCAGTCACGAGCTTTGAATCGAAGGACTTCCTGGAATTTTTTAGATAGCTCGCGCACCAAAGCAACCGGCACATCAGGTTGCGCCTGAGCTAAGTCATCCATTGTATCTTCAATACGAGTTGGTGCTTCAAAGAAAATATGAGTTCCCGTGCCGACGGCACCAAAAATTTTCTGCCTTTTGCCGGATTCACGAGGGAGAAATCCATGAAACTGGAATGGAAGTGGCGGAAGGCCTGACAACTCAAGTGCCATCACCGGAGAAGAAACTCCGGAATATGATTCAACCTCAATTCCCTTCTCATAGGCAGCACAGACGAGTGGATAGGCAGGATCGGAGATGATCGGACTTCCCGCTTCCGAGGCCACATAAACATCACCTGTTTCGGCCATAGCGATGATTTTATCGAGATCCCGGTCTTCGCTTTGATCATGAAGAGAAACGATCTTTTTCCCTGATACAGAAATGCCCAAATGGTTCAAAAGATCACGGAATACCCGAGTATCTTCGGCGGCGAAAGTCTCACCTTTTTCTAAGGCCTCACGAACTCTCGGGGTGAGATCCGAAAGATTTCCAATTGGTGTGTTCAATAGAATGATTTTTCCCACTCTCTCTCCCTGAGTCGCTTCGTGATAGAGTTTCCTAAGAAGGGCGACAATACCAAGGAGCATCTCCCATGACAATGAAGGCCAACGTTCTAAGAGACGCTAATGGAAACATTATCGTCCATATGCAGGGAGATTTAAACTACGATCACGCTGATCCTCTTCGTAAAGAGCTCCAGACTATCGCTAATCAAAATCCAAATTCAAAAATGACTATTGATCTGGGTGCCATCGATTTTGTAGGTTCTTCCGGAATCTGCCATTTTGTGGAAACAGTGAAATGGCTCAAGGAAAGTCGTAAAGCGAACGTGAATCTTTCTAACGTTAAGCCTGAGTTCCTGAGAATCTTTAAGCTCATGTCTATGAATGAAGCGGATTATGTTGCTGAGCTTATGAACTTTGATAATGACGACACAGACGTTAATCGTCAGTTCGGTAATCGTTCAAACACTTTCGAAAACTAGAATTCCATTTGCAGTAGATTTATCGAGATGGGCGGAAGATTTCCGCCCTTCTTTTTTGAACCGAACTTCTGGTTCATGGTTTCAATACGGTTAAAGAAACCCTGGCGTGGCTTACCGTTATCTTCTCCGCCGCCCTCTTCATCATTGTATTCTTCCCCGTAAACATCACTGGACTCTTTGTAGATTGAGGTATCGTCTGAATAAGATCCCTGACGTCCCTGGCCATGAGAAACCAGAACATATGTCCCGAAGATAATACCAGCGTAAAGACCAAGAGAAGCGCCCTGGGCGACGGCCCTGGTTGAAGTTCCAAAGGCCATAGAGGCCGCACCCAGGATTGCCCCACCTGCAGTACCGTAACCCACGATCGTGAGGAATGCCTTGGCCTTAACCGGAATCTCGGCCTGTGCCTTCTGGGGTGCAGTTAATGTCATGGTGAGAAGAATCAGAAATGCAGAAAAGATTTTTTTCATACTATTAGAGTAATGAATCTTGAGATTTAATGCAAAAAAATCTGAATACTGAGTTATCTGGTCGGAATAAACTTTCCTTCCGCATAAGTGAATTCTAGCCGACGAGACGGATAAATCTGATGGGGTAACCGAAGATTCCGGAGAAAAAGTTCCCAGCGAGAATAATTCTTTTCCTCTGACCTCTCTGAAACGTTTCAAAGCCCATCGCCGAACTTTTCACTTCGGCGATCTCTATCAGCCAATTCTCTTTTTTGTTTAAACGGGCGAGATCAATCTGTCCGAGGTCGCGAGCACGAAGTAGATGCGGCGAAATGAGAAGAGGAACTCCTTCCGAGTGAAAAGTCCTGGAATGCGAAAGCTCGGCCTCAAGCCCCGACGTATTCCCGGACACCCTTGAAGGTTTTCCGGTGAATGGGACATGGCCCGTGGACTTTGATCGCCTTCCGGTGTGAGGCGGTTGGATAGCCGAAGTGTGAATTGAATCCGTATTGTGGGTAGAGTTCATGCATCTGCCTCATGTACTCATCGCGCTTTTCTTTGGCAATTATTGATGCCAGCCCGATGAGAAGAGAACGTGAATCACCCTTAATAAGTGGGATCTCGTTCCAGGGAGAAGACTGATTACCCCATCTGAATTTCATATGACCGTCTATAAAAACATGAGTCGGATGATTTTCCGGTTGTGAAAGATAAGTAGAAGCTTCTCTCATTCCACGGAGGCTGGCAGCGAGAATATTTTCTTCATCGATCACGACGTGATCCATCTCCCAGGTCACATAATGAATCGCCACACCTTTGAGAAGAAGACCACCCTTCTTTCTGAAGCTCAGTTCTTCGACACCAAGTCTCGAGAGAACTTTTTTTCTTCCTTCCGAAGTCAGAAGCTTTGAATCCTTGATTCCTTTGGGACGGAGAAATTTCAGGAGAGCGCGAAGTTGTTCTGCATTTTCGATTTTTAAACGGACAGCACCCACGACTACCGGACCACCCAATGGGCCTCGTCCTACTTCGTCAGTAGCGATAATTTCACAGGGAAATTCGGGGATGTGTTTTAGCTCCAGCATGTATGCTGGTCATATCAGGAAAATGTCAGAAAGTGTAACCAATCTGGATTCCCAGAAACACAAATGTAGGTAGAGTATTAAATGCGCGCATGATTCGTTTCAAATCACTTGCATCGTCTGCTGAAACACTTTTCAGAACCTTTTCATCTTCCCACTGCCCAAAGAACGGCTGATTCACGCGGAACCAGTCGATCCCGAATGTAACTCCGCTTTCCCATTGCCAGCGGTTACCGAATCCAAGAGTGGCGCCAAAGCTTTCCATCACAAAAACATTTTCTGCACCAACTGAGGGAATATCGCCGCCCAGTTCAGCTTCGCCTTTCTGGAAGAGAATACCAAAGGACCAGTTGAAACTGTTTCCCGGGAAGTAGCGCGCCTGAAGAGTCGCTCTTTGTTCTGAGATTTCGCCAATATCTATCCCATAAACGGGAAGTGAGAGACTGCCTTTGGAGTATTCTCCTTCAAGCACCCAGTAGCGGGAAAAGTTCTGGGTATAAGAAGCCGTCCATTTCGACGGGATCCATGTTGTAAAAGGCTGGTAACCAACTGCGAGAGTTCCGAAGGAATCATCTCGAAGATCTTCAGACCGGAGAATCTTCCCGGTTACTTCTTCAATTTTTTTTTTGCCTGAGTCTGAAGCTTCTTTAGCGCCATCGATCAGAGGATCAATCAGACCCTGCTTTCTTTTAGGCTTTTCATTCTTGAAAGTTTGATCCATGACCTTATCAAATTTCGTTTCGCCTTCTTTCGGTTCGATTTCTGGCTTTGCTTCAAGCTTCTTTCTCGTTTCCTCGGAGAGATTTTCTTTTTTCTGCTTATCTACGAATTTATCGAATTCTGTTTCTTCCTGCGCGAAAGTGATTGAAGAGCAAAAAATCATGAGGAAGAAAAAATGCTTCATACTATCTCCGGGCAAAAAAAAAGGGACCGCCAAGGCGATCCCCTTAAAAGGGCTGCAAGTATGCAGCCCAATAAACTTAACGAGTGTAATCGATCGCAACGCGAGCTGCTTTACCAGTTCTCTCACGGAGGTAGTTGTGTTTAGCACGACGAGACTTACCTTTCGATACGATCGTGATGCTTTCAACGGCCGGTGAGTGGAATGGGAAAACACGCTCAACACCAACGCCGTCAGAAATCTTACGAACACGAAAGTGACCGTTCAGACGACCTGGGTGTTTCATGGCAATGCATGTTCCCTGGAATGCCTGAACGCGAGTCTTCTCGCCTTCTTTGATTCTTACGCCCACTTCAATTGTGTCACCTGTTTTGAAAGCAGGGAACTTTGAAGTGTTTGGGTTTTGGTGCTTTTTTTCTACAACATCAATCAAATTCATAAAAACCTCTGTTACGAGACTTCCTTAAACTCAACCTGTGAGTCAGAGGGAAGGAAAAAGTTGAGATGGAACCAGGATTACTTCTGTGTAGTTGAACGCACGGATGCGTTCATCAGAAATCAGAGGCTCTCGCAAGTCGGTCACAATAGATCGCGACTGCTGATCGAACAGACAAATGATTATATCCGTCATCTGCTTGGCCAAAAATTGGCTCCAGCCGAAAATCGGCCTGCTCGGTCGTCGGAGCGGTTAATCCCCATCCTGTACCAAATATTAAGAACATAGGAGTACCGGTACTTCGGAGGTTTTGCAAGAGGTCTTTTTCTCCCCCATCAAATTTCTCGAAGTTCGCACCAGTCACAACGACACAAGGCTTCTTACCTTCGATCCGAGTGATTTCATCAACAGCGTCCTGCAAAGTATCAATAACCTGGGCAATGTTGAGAGCATCTTTCCGGTCAGGATTGTAAATGAGGCCAGAATCCGACTCCCAGAATCCAAGGATCTTCTTCACCATGGCCTGCTGGTTTTTAATCGGAGTAACGAGGAAGTATTTTTTGAATCCGAATGTCCGCGCAGTCCGGGAAATATCGTGGATATCAAGATTAGTAACTGACGTAGTGATTTCGGTCCCCTCTTTCGAGCGGATCGGACCATGGATAAGACCAATGTACGCAGGGACTGGAAAATGCATGCGATTTAGTACATTTGGAAGCAGCTTTTGTCTAGGAGATTCACAGCGTTTACGCTTTCCAATAAGCGTCTCAGGGTATACAAATCAGGTCTCAAAAACATAGCGATAAGTGAGCTTTTTATGGAACACAAAGCACTCAATTTTCGTCCGAACGATCTCTTTCTGATCGCCGGTCCTTGCGCGATTGAATCCGAAACTCAGCTTCGCCAGATTCTTCAGCATGAATCACGTCCCACACTCATCCGCGGTGGGATTCACAAGATGAGAACAAGTGCCAAGGCCTTTCAGGGTCTCGGACAGGAAGGTCTCGATCTCGTGGCTAAAATGAAAAAAGAAACTCCATTTGATTTTATCACTGAGGTTACAGACGTCCGCCAGATTGAGCAGATGGCAGAGTACGTCTCCGTGTTTCAGGTTGGAGCACGCAATATGTACAACTACGAACTCCTGAAAGAACTTTCCCGTTACAACCGACCGGTGATTTTAAAGCGCGCTTTCTCAGCAACAATCACTGAATGGCTTGGAGCTGCTGAATATCTTTTCAACCTTGGTGAGAAAAATATAATTCTCTGCGAACGCGGGGTTCGTTCTTTCGATACAAAACTCAGAAACCTTCTTGATCTCGGGTCCGTCATCTGGCTCAAAAAGAATACCCCTTTCAAAATCATTGTTGATCCTTCTCACAGCATGGGACTTACTCCATATGTGACCGATGCTGCTCTTGCTGCTGTGGCGGCCGGAGCAGATGGCCTGATGGTTGAAGTTCATCCGGAACCAGCATGCGCTCTTTCCGACGGTCAACAGGCCCTGAATCTTCAGCAGTTCTCTGAACTCATAACAAAATTAAAAAAACTCGCTCCAATATTTGAGAAAGAACTCAGGATGTAATATGGCCCGCGCCGATTTCGTTCGTGTGATGTTTAACGACATCTCTCACAAGTACGATCTGTTAAATGATGTACTGTCTGCAGGTACTCACCGCCTGTGGAAAAAAAGCTTTGTGGCCCTCGCTACAACCAGTTCCCCTAAAAAGATTCTCGATTGTGCTACAGGCACCGGTGATATTGCTTTCATGCTTGAGAAAAAAAGCGCTGAAGTTATCGGTCTGGACTTCTCCGAGAACATGATTGATTTCGCCAAAGAGCGCGCCTCTAAGAATGGATCGAAAGTTAAGTTCATTGTCGGTGACATCCAGAAGCTCCCTTTCGGTGACAAGGAATTTGATGCCGTTACGATTTCTTTTGGGATTCGTAATGTGGAAAGTCTTGAGCTGGGTTTGAAAGAACTGGGTCGGGTCGCAAAAGCAGTTCATATTCTCGAATTCGGTCAGCCAAAGAATGCTTTCTACAAAAAATCCTATTTCACTTTACTCAAGGCTTACGTTCCGGTCTTCGGACTCATTTCAAAGCGCGGAGATGCTTACGAGTATCTTATCGCGACTTCGGAAACCTTCCCATCTGATGAAAAGTTTCTCGGCATCATGAAGAAAAATACTCAGTTCACTCATTACCGCTCTGTTCCTGTGTTTGGCGGAATTGCCTATATGTACTCTGCGTGGAGTGAAACATGATCTCACCAATTTTTGATCCGAGTGAGTGGAACGAAGTCACAGACTTTAAATTTACCGATATTACTTTCCATAAAGCTAAGAACACCGGTGCAGTTCGCATTGCTTTCAATCGTCCTGATCTGAGGAACGCATTTCGTCCGCAAACGGTGGATGAGCTTCTTACTGCTCTTGAGTGGTCTCATCGCCAGAACAATGTTGGCGTAATTCTTCTGACCGGAAATGGTCCTTCATCAAAAGATGGTGGCTGGGCATTCTGTTCTGGTGGAGATCAGAACGTTCGCGGCAAAGCTGGCTACGAATACAAAGATAATCAACCTGGAATGCCTACGGCCCACGGGAGACTTCATATTCTCGAAGTTCAGCGCATGATCCGCTTCATGCCAAAAGTCGTGATCGCTCTCGTTCCCGGCTGGGCCGTGGGTGGAGGGCATTCACTCCATGTCGTCTGCGATATGACGATTGCTTCCAAAGAGCATGCAATCTTCATGCAGTCAGATGCCAATGTGGCGAGCTTTGATGGTGGATTTGGATCTGCTTATCTCGCAAGACAAGTGGGTCAGAAGCGCGCGCGCGAAGTGTTCTTCCTGGAGCAAAAATATTCTGCTGATGAAGCTTTCCAGATGGGAATGATTAATAAAGTTGTTCCCCACGCTGAACTTGAAAAGCAGGGTCTCGAGTGGGCCCGCACCATTTGTATGAAATCACCAACAGCAATCCGCATGCTGAAATTCGGTTTTAATCTCATCGATGATGGTCTGGTTGGCCAGCAGGTCTACGCAGGTGAAGCTACTCGTCTGGCATACGCCACAGATGAAGCTTCCGAAGGCAGAAATGCTTTTCTCGAGAAGAGGAAGCCTGAGTTTGAGAAATTTCCCTGGATATATTGATGAATCTATTTGAAGGTGATTTTTTTGAAAAAGGTGCCTTCCTCAAAAATCCCGCCGATGGATCTCTTCTCATCGGAACCGGCGGCCAGTTTGATATTGTAAAAACTTTCCGTCCTGAGACTCGCGATGTTTTTTACCTGAAAGATTTTTATTCCGACAATTATCTCCGCTATACGCCTGAACGAATCAGACGTCTTACTCTCCCGGACCAGGAGCAGATTCTGGCCGAACCAACCGGCCCGAAACCATTCTTTCAGAGTATCGGAACCGAGGATCATATTTATCGCGAGGATTTCCAGGATCTTTTAAAAGCTTTTTCCGGAAACCTTCGGAAAGTTGTCATGATATCCAGAGAAAGCTTCATGGCAGATGAATATGAGGCAAACCTCACTCATCTGGTTAAGATGGCACTCTCTTTCGGAACCGGAACTCCCTACGGATTATGGGGAAAAGATTTTGGAATAATCGGCAGCACACCGGAAGAACTTTTCACCCTGAAAGACGGGTTACTTACTACTCATGCTTTGGCCGGCACGTCTCAGCTGGGAAGTGAGAAAGAGCTCATGAGCTCTCAGAAGGATCTTCTGGAACATAATCTGGTAGTCCAGGATATTTCTGAGAAGCTGGTGAATTTTTCAGAAAAGGTCCAGGTAGGTGAAACACACACGACAGAATTCAAAGACATCATTCACCTGAAAACTGATATTCGTGCGGCGGTAAGTGACGATGTTGATGTTTCCCGCCTCGTATCTGCTTTATCCCCAACCGCAGCTCTTGGTGGATATCCTAAGAAAGAGAGTCTCCGATTCTTGCGTGATACAAGATACTTTAAGAAATATCCTGAACGTTCTTTCGGTTCCGCCATGGGTATTGTTTCGAGAACTGACTCACGTTTCATTGTTATGATCAGAAACGTTCAATGGAGAAAGGATACTTATTATATTGAAAGTGGCGGCGGAGTTGTCCCAGGCTCTGAATTAAAAAAAGAGTTGAATGAAATTTCCTGGAAACGAAATGTCGTGAAGGATCATTACCTATGACCTTCAGGATTTCAGAGCTTGAGAAAATTTTCTTCTGTACCGGGGCCCGTAACCACGACCTGCTTAAAGTTTTTCCAAACGCTAAAATCCAGTTTGAATTCGACGAAAGGATGGCCTCTTTCAAGGCACTTGGTTTTTCCAAGGGTATCCATAAACCCGTAGCAGTTTGCACGACTTCAGGAACAGCTGTCTCCGAGTGTGTCTCGGCCATGCTGGAAGCAAAATACGCGGAAGTGTCTCTGGTCCTTATCTCGGGTGACCGTCCTAAAAAAATGCACGGATCGGGTGCACCTCAGACTGTTGAGCACGAGCCTCTCACTATTGGCGCGCGCGGAAGTTATTTTGAAATCGCTCTCTCAGAACTTGCAGGATTTCAGATTGAGAAACCTGTTTATCCCCTTCACATCAATGTCCTGGTAGACGATACCGTCTCTCATGAAGGTAAAGTCACATACGCCAAAGATATCTCTGAGTTCAGTAAATTCCTTGAGGGTGTGAAACGTCCACTTTTTTTGTTTTCACATGAAACAGAGTCGATGCGACCATTCATTCTGAAATTTGCTAATACGAATCTTCCCTATTACGCCGAAGCGATGAGTGGTGGGCACGACCTCGCGATTATCCGGACAGAAAAAAAACTAATTGATCTTTTTAAAAAGAAAGCCTTCGATGGTGTTATCCGCATCGGGCACACACCTCTTTCAAAAGTCTGGAGACTTCTGGAATCGAACCCGCTTCCTGTTTTCTCCTTTGATCCCAGAAATCTTCCCGGGATGTCTTTTGGTGAAGTTTTTCATGGTGGGACGAAAGAAATTTCAAATGATGATAATTTCTGGAAACTGATTGATAAGATAAATTTTCCCTTCGAGGGCGATGATTCGGTTGAGACACTAAGTAGTCTCATGAAGAAATATCCCTTAAGCGAGCCGGCAGTCATGAGGCAGCTTCATGATGCCCTTCCTTACGATGCTAAAGTGTATCTGGGAAATTCTCTGATTATCCGTTTTTTTGAGCTCGTTCAGACCAAGCGCCATCAAATTCATGGCAATCGCGGCGTAAATGGTATCGACGGACAGCTGGCGACCGCCATTGGTCTGGCCGCTTCAACGAAGGAAACGGTTTATTGTATCCTGGGAGACATCACTACCCGTTACGATCTGACTTCACTTGGTGAATTACCCATAAATCTTAAACTCATTATCATCAATAATCAGGGCGGGAGAATTTTTGATATGCTCTCCCTCGATAAGCGGATTGTCCTTGAGCATGAAAGAGACTTCGCTCAACTGGTACCTGCCTTCGGTCTTTCATATTCTCAGTCACTAAATGAACTGAAAACTCATCAGGTAATTGAGATTCGTCCCTCGCAGGATGAGACAAGTAAGTTTCTGGCGGAGTGGTTGTGATCAGGGTCTTCCATGGATTTCTCGGTTCACCCGCTGATTTTAATTTCCTCAAGGGAGAGGAAGTTGTTCTGCATGATCTCTATCAGGACATTCCGACAACTGATGCTTCAGATACCCTGATCGGTTATTCCATGGGCGGAAGACTTGCCATGGAGCTTGCTAAAAAAAATGGATTTAAGAAACTCATTCTCATCAACTCTCATCCGGGGCTCACTGACGATAAAGAAAGAGAAATTCGTTCTCAGTGGGAAGAAGAAGTGCTCGAAAGGCTCACGGATCCTGAATCTTTTCTCACATGGTGGAATGCACTTCCACTCTTTCAACATGATCGCCCTTTAACTTCAGTTCCTCAGGGTTCTGATAAGCTCTTTAAGAAGATGGTCCTCTCCCG
This sequence comes from Bacteriovoracaceae bacterium, assembly GCA_046595005.1. Classification (GTDB taxonomy): domain Bacteria; phylum Bdellovibrionota; class Bacteriovoracia; order Bacteriovoracales; family Bacteriovoracaceae; genus Peredibacter. The sequence goes on from JBKJPL010000038.1 coordinate 24,690, forward strand.
GCAGGAAAACTTCCTTCCATTTCTCCAGGAATATAAGAACAAGGTTCACTGGATTCTGGGTGAGAAAGATCCAAAGTACAGTGCTCTCAGTAAAATTCTCAGTGGCCTTGATGTTCACATGCTTTCCGGCGGACACAGGCTGTTTCAACATCCCGAAAAAATTCTACCGATCATCCAAAAGCTGGTTGCATGAAGAACTTCATCATGGCGGCCAGACCAAAAACACTTCTGGCAGGCATTATCCCGCCGCTGGTTAGTTATTTTTATTTTCATTCATCGACTGATACTCACAAAGTTGCCTGGGTCATCCTCTGTATTTCCGGAGCACTATTCATTCAACTAGCGACCAATTTTTTTAATGATGTGATCGATTTTAAAAAAGGTGCAGACGCTAAACGAGTTGGCCCTACTCGCGTAGTGGCTTCAGGTCTCGTGAATCTGAAAACGGTTGAGTTCTGGGCTTGGTCATGTGTTGTGGCAGCTGCCATGATCGGGATTCCGATCATTATCAGAGGTGGATGGCCCTTCATCATTCTCGGAGTGGTTTCACTCTATCTCACCTTTGGTTACACAGGTGGGAAAGTCTCTCTGGCATATCGGGGTCTGGGTGAACTCTTTGTCTTTTTCTTTTTCGGTCTATTTTCCGTCATTGGTTCCTTTTATATCTACGCGCTTAATATAGATGCGAGAACAATAACTCTCGCGGCGATATACGGTCTCCTCACCACAACCTTCATCTGCATCAATAACCTCCGCGATCGCGACACCGATGCTGAAGTCGGAAAGAAAACACTCGCCACAAGAATGAGTGACGATAGCTACAGAAGATTCACCTTGGTGACGATCTTTCTGCCTTATCTGCTTTTAATCCATTTTATGAATTATCGGTTGCTGCCAATTATGCTGGTGGCACTTTTTCCTGCGTTCATTCTATCGCGGATCACTTTAAAGAAATCCGGAGCTGAACTGAACGAGGGTCTTAAATTTTCAGGAATACATCTCGTGGTGTTCTCCGTACTACTTTGTGGAGTTTTTTTAAGTGAACATCTCGTATAGCCGGTACACACTGACTCCTAAGAAGCGAATTAATCGCCTGAGCTCCATGGCGATCAAGGAAGGTGTATACCTTTCTGCTGAGATTAAAGGCAAAAAAGTTTATGCTGATTACTTTCCGCATCTCCCACTTGGAGATATTGGAGTTGAAGAATTCCTGGAAAGTTTCAAATCTCAAAAAACCGAATATCAACAAAAAATCCTGAAACTCCTGAATGATGATCTTCGCTTTCAGGATTTTCCCTCAAGAAAGTTCCGGAATCATCAACTTTGGTCGGGAACGGAACTTATTGATTCACCGGTCGTTAAGTACAAAATGTTGAGTGCCCGTGATCAGGTTTTCCATGAGGCATTGAAGCTCGGAGTGAGAGTCCGCCTGGATGCGAATGCCATGTTCACTAAGTCGAACATGAGTGACCTGCTTGATCCGTTGACTCCTGAATGGAGAAAACTCATCGACTATGTGGAAGATCCCCTTTGCGAGACTGACTGGTCAGCATTTCCACTTCGCCGGGCACAGGATTTTATCAATGGATCTCCCTTTGATATTTATATCTATAAGCCAAACTGCGAAATGCTTCCGGCCTTCAAAAATATTATTTTCAGCGCTTATCTTGGAAATGCTTTGGGTAATTGGCACTCTTATTGTGAACTCGTGGAATATGGAAATCTGCAGTTTGTTCAGGGAATTATAGGTCAGGGCTTCTATGAAGAAGTAAGAGACTTCTACCTCGGCGACTATAAAAATGGGTTTCAACCGGACCTCGATATTATCCGTGATCTTTACAATGATCTTGCGGCCCGGGAATGGAAGACACTGTGTACGATGTAGACTTCATTGAAGAATTTAAAATCATCACTCACCCATCTTTGAGCGAAGCTCGCGATCGTCTCCGGCAAGAGCTGGCAAACCTCGATTTCACCTCTCATTACGCAATTTTCTCCTCTGGAACCAGTACTCAGCAACTGAAGGGATATATCCTTTCGGAAAAAGCAATGGAGACCAATGCCCGCGCAGTTAACGAATGGTTCTCACTCACATCTCAGGATGTCTGGGGATTATCTCTTCCGGTTTATCATGTGGGCGGGCTTTCAGTTCTCGTCCGGGCAAAGCTTCTGGGTAATAAGGTTGTCGATCTCAGGAAGTGGGAACCTTTAAGCTGGCATCAGACTCTCACCAGAGAGGATGTCACTATCACTACAATTGTTCCGACTCAACTCTTTGATCTGGTGAAAAATAAACTTACTTGCCCGGAAAAGCTTAAGCATATTATCGTTGGTGGCGATTTCCTGCCGATGGAATTAGAAACCAGAGCAAGGTCTCTTGGATGGCCTGTGATCCGTACTTACGGAATGACCGAAGTGTGCTCACAACTTGCTTCAGGAAAATGTCCCGGGGATAAACTAACTGTCCTTCCCATCCATGAAGTGCGGACGGATGCTGAAGGAACGCTACAGGTAAAAACAGCGTCGTTGTTCACCGCAAGTTTTATTCTTGGCAACAAGCTCAAGCTCACTTTTGCCAGTGAGCAGTGTGATGAAGATGGATACTATACAACTCATGATAAAGTTCAACTGGCAGAGGGTTATCTCACTCCGAAAGGCAGAATGAATGAAGAGATTAAGATCGCGGGACATCTCACGAACATTTTAAACCTAAAGGATACTCTTGCTGGTGTTCTTCTGAGAGAAGGACATTATGGAAAAGCAGAGATTCTGATAGAAAATGATGAGCGGACAGGAAAGCGATTGGTTCTGTTACACATCGGTTTGCCGGCAGATTTTCTGGAGCTGGTTGCGAAATCATTCAGGCCTGCCAAAATTGACGAAACCCGATCAGTTAAGGCATTCAACAGAACAGATCTCGGAAAACTTAAAGCTTTTTAAATCGCTTGAGCTTAGTATAGGTGACGGCTTCCCGCTCTAGGGCCAGATAATTACTCTGTAATGATGCGATTTGAACCGCGCTCAATTTAAAATTCCGTACCAAGAGATCTTTTAAATCTTCATCCAATTCATTTAACTGATCGGGTAAGTTGCGAGCTCCGGCCTTGATAGCCTCGCCTCTTGCTTTGGTGATTTTTTTAAGACGGGAATTGGTGGAAGTTGCTTCAAGAGTAGCAAGTTGCAAATAGGCCCTGGAATAGCCAATAGTCTCTAAGATTTCGTCAGAAGCTTCATCATTCTTATATTGTTTCTTTGCCTGAGTCAGATAATTGCTGGCGACTTCAAAATTTTCCGAGGCCAGGACATCCACTTGGGCCAACCGGGCCTGATCCAGTAAAACATTTTGTGCTGAGATTTCATCTGCATGATTGGATCCGGCAGTAATTTTAACCGGCCTAAGCGAGCATCCTGTAAGCAAGGCAATGAAGAGAGCGACACATGCGAGGAATAAAGGGGTTTGCAAAGATTTCTTCTTAAGACTATTCATAACTTAAGTGTATGAGCAGTCTGAAGAAATTGTGCGCATGCATGTTTTATATGTTGTGTAATTATCTACACAATCATTAAAACGCCCTATTTAGTAGCTTCGACTTCAGCTCGAACGGCATTACGAAGGTATTCCATCCCAAATTCCTGGACCATCTTACCATTCACAAAGAATGTCGGCGTTCCACGAACACCGAGCTTAGCACCATCTGCTTTCTCAACTTCAACCATGTCAAAAACTGCAGGATCATTCATTTCAGAGCGGATTTTTTCTACATCGAGACCAAGCTTCGGAAGATGATTCCAGATGATCTCTGGTTGCGGGTTGTGGTGACTTCCCCATTCCGGCTGTGTTTCAAAGAGGAGATCCAGAGTCTCCCAGTATTTATTCTGCTTTCTGGCACCTTCGAGAATCTTGATCGCGAATAATGAATTGTGATGAAAAGGAGCGTATCTCACGACTAACTTTGTATCGAACTCTTTCACGATCGCTTTCACATCCGGGTAAACCGCGCGACAGCTTTCGCATTCAGGATCGAGAAACTCAACGATGGTAACTTTGGAATTTTCATTTCCCATGCGGGGTGAATGAGGTCTCTCGAATGAAGTTGATTCCTGCTGAGCTACTAATTTAGATTCTTCAGCCTTATAGAAATACTTTGCTGCCCAGAAGCCTGACCCAATAACAAGTGCAGTAATACCAACGATCAGCCATTTATCTTTCATGCGACAATTTCCTTCGGGCAAAAAGTAATAACGAAACAATAATTAAAAAACTTACAAGTGAAAGAAGAGGAATGGTCACAAATCCAAACCACTCGATCTGAACTGTAGTGCAGGAAATCCCTGCCCGGCACGGGGCCACGCTCTCCGGGAGAATATGGTAGTACAGAAGATTGTGATAGATAGCGATGCCAAGTCCCAAAAGCGTCAGCGGTAATGAAAAGCGAATCACATTCCGATCCACCGGAAAAAGTCCTGCTATCAAGACTAGAACCATTGGATACATGCAGATTCGCTGATACCAGCAGAGAATACATGGTGGATACATCATCACTTCACTTAAGAATAATGATCCGGCAGTCGAAACCGAAGCTACAATCCAGGCCGCAAATATTAAATACCAGGTCATGTTTTTACTTTTTTAAAAGATCGGGACGCCACTTCTTAGTCATCCCAAGTTTCTGCTCTTTCTGCCACTCACCGATTTTCTTATGATGGCCTTCAAGAAGGATCGCAGGAACATCCTTACCTTCAAATTCACGCGGTTTTGTATATTGAGGAAATTCTATCATTCCATCTTCAAAGGAATCATCGCCTGCCGAGAGTTTATTTCCCAGGATCCCCGGTACAAATCTCACCGCAGAATCAAGAATTGCCATGACGGGAATTTCTCCACCAGTCAGGACATAATCTCCTACTGAGTAATAATCATCAACATAGTTCTCCAGGAAACGTTCATCGATCCCTTCGTAACGCCCGCAAATAAAAACTACATCTTTTTCTCCGGATAGAACCTGAGTACCGAAATCGCGGGCCACCTGGTTACTCCAGACCTTTCCACGTGGAGAAGTATAAACGACATGGAGATTTTCTTTCCCGGAATATCCACCTGCTTCAACAACACCCTTCATGAGAGCATCCTTCAGGATATCTGCTCTCATCACCATGCCAGGTCCTCCTCCGAAAGGAGAATCATCGACACTTTTGTATTTTGTCTGTGAGAAATCACGGATGTTCACGAAGTGGATTTCGAACTTAAAGTCACCATCACTCCGCTCACCACGAAAAGCCGATCCAGCGATTCCGCATTCAAGGAAAGGCTTAAAGAATTCAGGAAACAGAGTAAGGATCCAGATCTTCCTAGTAATCATTATTCGGTGTACTCCGGAAGAATCATAATGATCCGCTTGTTCTCCATATCGATCTCTGGAAAAAATGCATCAACATAAGGAAGCGTGATTCTTTCGCCATTATCGAGGCGTACATCGAAGAGATACTGCTGACCATTGTCTGAAAAGCTCTCGAGTTTTCCGAGCATTTCGCCGTCAACACTGTAAACGGGCATCTCGATCAGATCGATTAGGTAGATTTCATCTTTATCCGGTTCAGGAAACTGATCACGGGAAAGATAAAGATCAAACGGAAGAAATGTTTCAAGATGAGTCCGGTCTTTGATGCCTTCAAAAAGGCAGATTGCCTTATTTCCAAAGCGCAGCTTCAGAATAGTCCACTCTTCTCCATCAGGTTTGAGCTTTGACTTCGGCGATGTGGGCACGAGCCACACTTTCATATCCTCATCGAGAATCGAGTCCTGAATATCTGTCAAAAGCTTCAATTCCACCTCTCCCTTGATTCCATGGGGTTGGGATACGGAAGCTAATCGTACTAAGTCTTTTTTGGGGTCCATCTGAAGGGATATAGCACAAGTCGCAAGGAGAACAAAATTTCTGGGTCCATTATTACCTACCCCTCTTGGCTGTGTGTTTCTGCCAGCGTACGAAGGGGAATATTATCCAGGAGAGACTATGAAAACCATCGTTCCAGCACTTCTACTTATGATGACCTTGAATGTGTATGCCCTCGTCTTTAACTGCCAGGACGGTGATGAAGTCCAAACTCTTGTACTCGAGGATCACTCAGCAATAATCGATGGTATTGAGCTTATCAATATGATGAACATGGATTGGGAACTTCCTTATCGCGTCTATACCCGCATTGGTGATCCATGGTTTGATCTGGAATTGGATATGAACATTATGAAAGGGAACCAGGGATATGCATCTCTTCGAGGCCATGAGCTTCGCTACGGACAGACCACCATGTCTAAGTTCTATCAGTGCACGCCTAAGATCTAATTCGTCGGCTCCGGCTTCGCCTCTCCTGACCATAAAATAAAAAACCCGACTCTCCGGTAAAGGAAGAGTCGGGTTTGAATTCATCTGAAATTTTTTTTTGAACAACTACTCGATAATTTCGAGCACTGATCTTTTTCTTAGCTTGGTAGAAGCGGCATTGAGAATAGTTCTTAATGCTCGTGCTGTTCTGCCTTGCTTACCGATCACTTTACCTAAGTCTGATTTATCAACCTTAAGTTCAAGGACCGTAGTCTGTTCGCCTTCGATCTCGTTAACTTCAACCCTATCGGGCATATCAACGAGGGCCTTGGAAACATACTCAATCAAAGTCTTTAATTCGCTCATGGGAGCATTATAACTTGATATTGTTGTTTTTGAGCAAAGTTCTTACTGTATCAGAAAGCTGAGCGCCTTTAGCGAGCCAAGCTTTGATACCTTCAACGTTCACGGCCTTGAGAACGTCTGCAGCTTTTGGATCGTACTGGCCAAGCTTCTCAAGAAACTGGCTATCACGTGGACTGCGTGAATTTGCAGCTACGATTGTGTAGACCGGACGGTTTTTGCGACCACCACGGGCCATTCTGATTTTTACCATTTGGAAATCTCCTCTAAAGATCACGAATAAAAAATGTAACAATTTATAAATCGAAGGCCTCGGTATGTCAAACTAAGGACTTAGAAATACTTCTTCCCGTAGGGGCTCTTTTTCCCTTCCTTAGTAGCAGTTCCAGGCATCGGCTGGCTTGCCTTGGGTGACTGACGAAAGCCTTTTACTGGTCCCATGCCCGGAATATTAGGGAGACCGCCCCCCTTCATCATTCCCATCATACCAACCATCATCTGCTGCATCTGGTTGAACTTTTCGAGAAAGGAGTTCACTTCCTGGACTGTTCTTCCCGCGCCCGTGGCGATTCGCTTACGGCGGGAACCATCGATGAGCTCAACATGCTCACGTTCTTTTTTTGTCATCGAGTTGATGATGACTTTCATATTTTTCATTTCATCTTCGGCACCCGAGAGATCTCCCATCTGGCGAAGAGCTCCACCCATACCGGGAATCATTTTGAGAATGGAACCGAAAGAACCCAAGCGGTTAATGGTCTCCATCTGCTTTACGAAATCGTTGATAGTAAAGCGACCCTTCTCGAGGTTCGCCATCATGCCCATGGCATCGTCCTGATTGATTGCTTCTTCCGCTTTTTCTACGAGAGAAAGCACATCACCCATATCGAGAATGCGTTTAGCAAGGCGATCCGGATGAAAGGCATCGAGGTCCTTCATCTTCTCGCCGACAGAAATAAATTTGATCGGGACACCAGTTACGTAGCGGATGGAAAGAGCAGCACCACCGCGGGCATCAGAATCCATTTTCGAGAGAACAACACCAGTGAGTCCCACTTTCTCGTGGAAAACTTTAGCAACGTTCACAGCTTCCTGTCCTGTCATCGCATCGGCGACTATCAGAACTTCAGGTTTATCGAGAGATTTTCTCACGTCTACAAGTTGATTCATGAGTTCATCATCAACCTGGAGCCGTCCAGCGGTATCGATGATCGCAATTTCTTTATGCATCTTGCGGGCGTATTCCATCCCTGCTTTCACGATGTCGACTGCTTTCATGGAAAGATCAGAATCAAAATAATCCACGCCAAGATTCTTAGCGTGAGTGATGAGCTGGTCTTTAGCGGCTGGACGGAAATTATCCGCAGGAATCAGGAGAACATCTTTCTTGTTTTTATTTCTGAGATGAAGAGCAAGTTTACCGGCGAAAGTTGTCTTACCGGCACCGTTTAATCCTACGATAAGAATCGGAATGACCGGTGGACGATTGAGATTTAGTCCTTCCTGCTCGCCACCCATGAGATTTGCAAGTTCATCGTGCATGATCTTCACAAACTGCTGACCAGGATTTACACCACGAAGAACTTTCTCTCCGAGTGCCTGAGTCTTCACTTTTTCAACGAATTCTTTAACGACTTTGAAATTAACATCGGCTTCAAGGAGTGCGGTTTTCACACCCTTAAGTGTTTCTTCGATATTTTCTTCGGAGATTTTATTGGTTCCTTTCAGACTGCGAAAAGCATCTGAAAATTTTTCTGAAAGAGTATCGAACATAGACTAGGCCCCGGTTAAATTTGACCGGATGAGCTTACTACATTCAGAAGGATCGGACACGATAAAATCGGCCCCGGCCTCACGTAGATAAGAAGCGTTTGCATTACGATTCCAGACCGCCCCGATCGCCAGCACTCCGTAGTTACGTGCACCCAGCATATCCATGGAAGAATCCCCTATGACACAGATGGATTTTTTTGGGGAATCGCCTGTAAGTTCCATGAGTCCCCCGACATGAGGCTTAACCGGAGCATCGTCGGGAGTAGAAACTCCGAGGAACAGATGCTTCACCCCATTCTCTTCGAGAATGCGTAGTGTTGAGGCCCTTCCCCGCGCGGTCCAGACATAAAGCTGGCAGTCGCTGGCCAAATCCAACAAAAGCTCTTTTATTCCAGGATAGAATGCCGGACGGACCCCGTTGGTATTAAGAAGGGTCCCATCGCAGTCAAAAACCACTATTCGCATGAAAAGATTCTAGAGGCTTTCGGGTGCTGTTTACAAGCGCGATTCCTTCCCTTACATAGATATCCATGAACGATTTGCGGCCCTTTAGTGTTGAGCTCACGGAGAAGATGAATCTTTTCCGCGGAAAATCCCAGAAGATTAAGCTGGGCCAAATCTCTTTTGATTCAAAACTCCTGCTCGCTCCGATGGCGGGAATCTGTAACATCCCTTACCGCCTTCTCATGGAAGATCTCGGTGCCGGCGGCACGGTTTCGGAACTCATCTCGTGCCACGGAATTAATTACGGAAACCAGCGCACGCTCGACATGCTGAAGATTCATAAGCTCGAAAGAAATGTCGGAATCCAACTTTTTGGTGAAGATCCTGAATCGATGGCGAAAGCTGCTGAAGTGGCGGAAAGCTACGGACCAAAATTTCTTGATATCAACATGGGTTGTCCGGTCGCCAAAGTTGTTACGAAAGGCGGCGGCTCTGCTCTCATGAAAGAAATTACGGCACTTGCTCCGCTTTTTGAAGGGATGAGAAAGCGGATGAAAATTCCTCTCTCAATTAAAATCAGAACTGGATGGGATGCCAACACAAGAAACGCTGGCGAGATTTTAAAAATCGCTCATGATTCAGGAATTGAGTGGGTAGCCATTCACGGAAGAACCAGAACTCAGCAATATACGGGTCTTGCTGACTGGGAATTCATTGAAAATTTGAACGAAGTAAAAAAACTTCCACTGATCGGGAATGGAGATCTTCATCATCCATATGGCGTATCACAAAGGCTTGAGTCCTCGAAGTGTGATGCTCTCATGATCGCGCGCGGAGCTTTGAGAAATCCATTTATTTTTCTCGAAGGTCTTGATCCGGAATACGCTTCCAAGAAAAAATCAATTTTCCTCGGAAAAGATTATTGGGAAGTTGTACAGAGACTTCACGAGTATTGTGCGGAAACTTTTTCGGAAGAAAGAACAGTACTCGTTCAGCTTCGTAAACTCGTCGTCTGGTTCGCGGCCGGCTTCCCGCATTCAGCTGCTTTCCGTTCTCAGATATTTTCCTGCCAGGATCTGAATGATTGTATGAAGATCACAGAGGACTACTTCCTCTCGCTCGGTACTGATCAGAAATCTATTAACTACGATGAAGTATTTATGAGCTCGGGTCACGGGTAACATTTGTACTACTTCATTTTCTTTTAATAGTGCCCTCTGATCGCGCCGATTTGATTTTCACTCATGCCAGCTATATATGTTTTAAGAATAAAGAATCGGTAGAGAATTTCTGCAGATATTAATCTGGCTTTAGGAGTGTTGATATAAAGTAGCATTGCCAATCCGAATTCAGTTTCCTAAATAGCTGTTTTCTATAATCTTTGAACACAAACCAAGTTTGGATGGTGCATAGTTCCGGCCACGTTTAGGCCATTTCAACGAATTCACTCAACTTTCCAGATCAACCTTCCGAAAAGCTGGTTATGAAACGTCTTCTCCTTACTCTACTGGTTCTTTCTCCGGCCGCCTTTGCGACTCCGATGAATTGCTCGGATCTCGGCGATTTTATCAACCGTCGTTTCAATATCATCCAAAATTCAGAGAATGATAATTGCTCAGCTGAAACTCTCACCGAATTGACTGAAAACCGGAATGAAGAACTTATTACGAGTACGATCAGAGCTTCAGGATGTGACAATCTTTATACTCTCGAAAATAAGATCAACCAGCTTGAAAGTGAAATCGCTCTTCTTGCTGGCTTTGAGAAAATGAAAGAAGAGATTGAAAAGAAGAAAGAAGAGACCGGATCTCAGAGTCTCACCAAAGCTCAAAGAGCAGCTGTTGAATTCCGCAAAGGCCTAGTCACTGCGAGACTTCTTGAAGGGATCCTTTTTACGGATGGGCAAACTTCTCTAATTAGTGCTCTGAAAGCTCTTCCGATCGGACAAAGAAATAATCCTTCAGCTCTCAGGACTACTATCAATAATCTTTGTCAGGGACGAGCATCGAAGTCGGAAGGATCACAACTTCAGAATATTTGTGACCCAAGCTTTAACATTGATCCGGATGCTGTTGTTGAACTCAATACTCTGATCGAGAGTGCAACTCTTGATCAAGCTCAGATCGATACATGGAAAACGGCACTTTCGATTCAAGTAGGTGATACTCCCTACAACTTCCGCACTATGTATAATCAGGTCAGCGGGGCGATGAGCAAGATAGCTGAAGGAAGACTTGGACTCTCTCGATCAGAGTTAAATTCTATCAGCAGTCTCCCGTCATTCCAGAACCAGGATTCTCTTCCAATCCTCAATAGTCTCACAAATCGCACAGCAGATATGAGCATTCACATCAAGGTCGACGGGACGAAAGTTCTCGCTGAAGAACTTAAGAGCCGTCAGATGGCACAACTGGGAAGTAAGCTCTCATGGGTTCTGAAAGAAACAAGATCTTCTCTCAACCTTTCTCAGGAAGAGCAGGACTTTTGTAATCAGACGACAAGAGATTTCCAGAAGGCAAAAACCTGCTGGGAAATTGTGAGATCAAAACAACAAAACCTTCCCGACTCTGCTGCGAATGCAAGAACACTCATTGGTAACATAGCTTCTTCAATTGATAGTTCTTTTCTCTATCACGATAAGCTGAAAAAAGTTCCTGGCTGTCTTGATAACGGACTGAAGGAAAACCAATCTGCCCTCACACGCGCAAACAAAGGTTATAAATTCACCGATGCAGAGTGTGCTGATTTCGCGACTGAAGATCTTTATACAAAGATTGATCAGGCGAAAATCCTCGAGAAGCTAAAGAAAAAAATCCAGGCAAAAAACGATCGCATTTCCCGCATGACTGAATTCGCCCTGAAAAAATTCCAGGACATGAGATGTGTGAATCCAGAAAATATTGTGGGTTCAAGTATTGATTGTTCTGATGAACGCGTGACAATCGCCCGTGAGGCAACAACACTTCACTCTGATGTCCTTGGAATGTCCCTCACATTTCAGAATCCATCGTCATCAATTGACATTACTTCCATGTGTGAAGAATCACGCTCTGATGAACGAACAATCTGCGAGTTTGTAGCTCCACCTCCGCCCACACCGAATGTCACTGATAGACCAGCACCTCCAACTGCTGACTCTCCTTATGTTGAAGTGAGAGATGCCCGCGACCCTTCCCGTGAAGCTTTTAATGATGGGCTAGCGGGAATTGGCTGGGGAATTGTGAACCAGTTACAGAATCGTCCACAGATGTATAATCCTTATCAGTCGTTCAATCCGTATCCATATAATTATAATCCGTACTCAAGTGGAAGCATGATGAGTCCGTCCGATCAGATTCTTTATAATGCTCGTTTCTTCGGCGGATATGGTTTCTACACTCCTACTTTGGGAGCAGCTCCCTACACTGCTTTTCCGCTTGTTTCTCCCTATGTCCAGGCAGGGTACTCGAGCACCGGAAACTCAAGTTCGTACTTCTCGAACTTCGGGACCTACAAATAAAATAGGCAAATTCCCGACTGCCACTCTCCGCCTCTCATAGGGATTCGAGGGCTTATACCCCATCGGCAGGATTTTCCCGCCCCAATGTACAATCAAGCTAAGCCGCGGCAACTCCGAAAACAATACAAGGAGATAACCGTAACATGGACGTTAGGTATCTATTTCTACTATTCATCTTAGTGGGCTGCTTGCCGGAAGGGAGTGTCTCGCGCAATAGTATCGAAGGTTCGGATGGAACTACAAGTGGAGCTACCACTGGTGGATCAACCGGAACTCCTGTTCCTACTACATCACTCTCATTCAATTATCTTGGTGCAACTTCTCAGGCCATCACCATCAACGCTTCCAATCTCAATACCGCAAATATCATCGGAACGATGGTTCAGAATTATCTTTCTGACTCGACCAATTTTACGAATCAAACTTACTGTCTCGTTAGTTCGTTCTCAATCGGTGGTATCACCTATGATCTGAGATCGCGTGTGATTCCGGTTTCGTATTATGACTTTGTTCAGAAGAAAACTGTTCGCGTTTACCGGGTAGATTTCCCGGACAGCACGAACTCAACTTCAAACTGTTCAGGCACACTCTTCTCTCCGGATAATTCCGGAGCCTACGTCGCTGAATCAACTCCTGCGACGGCCTTCTCTGCCAGATCAGTTTGTACGACATGTACTAATACACTTACTTCAACCAGAGTCCGCCTCTTTAAGAAGGCCCTGACTCTTGAGCAGGTGCCCCAGGCAAATCTCAATCTCACAACTATGATTGTGCGGATCGATCCAAACAATACTTCTGGTGGGAATGAAACATCATGCTCGAACTCTTCATGCCAGGGTCGTGGATTTGATTGCTGTCTCGATAATCAATGTGTGAATGACGGCGCAGTGAAATCAGCTGGTGTGTCTCAGTATCCCGATCTTTACGCAACTGCTGAAGCTGAGAAGATTGAAAACCCTCTCGCCTATCTTCGCTATCCACAGCTATATTATATCTGTTCAGGAAGTACCGGCACCACAACTGGAAGTACTACCGGCGGCGGATATGATGAAAACTTTGAGAAAAAGAAAAAAGATTTTGCCTGTATCCAGCATCTGAAATCTCAGGCGACCGTCTCTCCTTTCCAGAACGAGATCCTCACTAAAACATATACCGCAGCAACTGATTGTCTTACGGGATCCTCACAAACAAGTGAGTATTACTACTATAAGAATGTCGTAAAACGGCTTTATGAAACTTGTGACTGTAATAAGTCATCTTTAGAAATATCAATCAATGACTGTGCTCCATTTGATTACGAAGCTGTTTCAATGAATGGAACTGAACCAACAGAAATTCGTTGTACCATCCAGGGCTCGGGCGATAGCGGAGGTCCGGTTCAGTCACGTGTTCAGGTTAGCTCTCGTTCTGCTCCTCACCGTTTTTTTGATACTACAGGAATTGAGAAGACACTTTCTGGATCCGTAGTTCAGGAAGGTGCGAAGTTTGAATATCTCGATGACGCTAAAATTGTGCCTTCACAGTCAAATTTCAGCATGAATGCTCTCCTGGGCCAGATGTCAGTAACTCTCGATCAAGCACTCCCGGCGAAAGTAGTTTCTGTTGCGTTTGATGAAGTTTATCTCATCTCGACAGTCTCAGGCACATACACTCCATGTCCTACTTGCGGCAAAGATTCATGGCTTGATTCACTTTCAGCCCATCCTTTTTCTTCCAATGGCTCGGGTCTTCAGGGTCTCAGTTTCAGTACGGAACGTGACGGACTCAGCTCTTATAGTGCCGGTGGAAACTATGAAGACACGATCTTTGGTCGTGCCTGCTGGCTCCCGCCGACAATGGTTCCATTCTCTCATTCATCAAAATCGACATCTCAAGCTCAGCGTCTGAATCGTCTTCAGACTCAGGCAGCACTTTACGCTAACGGATATCAGCGCGACTGGTATGGTTTTAATAAAGGTGCTCTCATCGGATCATTTGATGGTGTGACATGGTTTGCTGTTGGTCGCGGACGCATTGTCAGGTCCACAACAAATAAGCTATTCCTCGCTATCAATGCACCTTTTGCAGACCTTGCTGTTCCTTCTACGCATGAAGTGAATATTGAAGCTTATAACGGAATCGTAACTGCTCCCACAGTTGACTACGATCCAGCTTTCCACGTGACAGACATCAAACAGAACCAGGGCGGCACGTGCCAGTCCAATCACATGTGTAATACAGATACGGATTGCGTGACGAAACTTGGCTGGGAGTACATGTGTGCTGACGCCAAAGAAATCCGCACTCAGTGGCCGCAGTTCGATGCCAATGGAAATGAAGTTGCTGCTTCGGGAGCTGCTACATCAACTTACGACACAAATGGAAATCCTACGGCATCGACAGCAGTAACGATTGACCAGGTTCTCGCTAAGAAAGGCTTCCCTTCTTCAGCTACCAAACGTTGTGTTTATCGCGGGGCCGGAGCACCATGTGTGGTAAATACAACATCCATCTCTGATCTTAACCGTAAAAAAGTTCTGACCTGTGCTCCTAACTTTTTCTGCGCCAATGTCTCAAGTGGTGGTCTCTTCAACGAGAAAGTTGCCCGCTATGCCGCGAGCCTGGAAGAAATTCCGACACCAAGAAATCATTTCTTCGGAAAAGATGCCAATGTCCTTGGTCGTCCGCTTTCATATGTTCCTTCATCAGATTCGACATCTCTCCTTTCAGATATCCAGACCACTCTTCGTGAGAACATGGGTCACAACCATCGTCTGGGTTCTACTTTGGCGGGTGTCTGTCAGCCGGGTAAAGCACTTCCTGAATCGAGTAACCAGGTAACGATGAGTAATCCTCTTACTCAGCACCAGTTTGCAGATGCTTCCAGGAGAACTGATTTCATTAACCAGATTGCAAGCTGTAATTCGACTCTCTATACGGCCTATCGCCAGTCATCTTGTCCGGTCATCGGATCAGATGGTAACTACGAAATCTTTGCGACAGCTACAGTAGCTTCTGATTATCACCAGCGTGCGAGAAACCAGAACGTCTGCGGACTTCAGAGTCTCTTTAACGATACCGCTCTCTCTTCAAGTGCTGACACAATGGTGGCACAATCACCATTCCGCTCTTTTGAAGCGAAGACTCTTTCAACCACAACTGTGATTGAGAAAACTCTCGTAAGAGACGCATGTCTCCGTCGTCCGGGACAGGTTTGTCAGACAGATCTTGATTGCTCACCAAATAAATTCCATGCTGAGCAGACTGATGTCTTCTCGCTTTCTTATTTTGGAAATCAGGCCGAGAAAAATTATTATTCTGAATACATGATTTGCGGTCAGACTGCTTCGAAACCAGCTTTCGGTGATCTTACAGCGTACAAAGCATACGACATGTCGAAGAATCGCTGCTGTCGTGAAGTCGGAAAAGATCTCACGACATACACAAACTATGTTCCTACTGCAGAAGCTGAAGGTAATTATGACTCCGCTTCTCTGGGTCTCAAGATGTCGCTTGATAACGGAGCAGGAATTACTCTCCCGAACGATCCTCTGAGATACTCTCGTCTGGCAACTGTGGAAGGACTCAATACTGCGGCGAAGCCCCTTCTTTCTTCTTATCAGAATCGCAGTGAAACAACCGGCATCATTGAAGATGATACTCTCGGTGCAAATGTCCTCGATACGAATCAGTGGAAGACTTTGACGGAAGCCAACCAGGAATCTTGTTGCGGTGGTGGCTGGATCAGAAAATTCGCTGATAACACAACTGACTGGACGAAAACTGACCGCGCTTCATACGATGTTTCAAACTTCCGTTGTCTGAATTCACGCACAGTGATGCTGACTCGTCCGAGTGAAGCTTCTGCCGAGTACACTCCACTAGATCCGCAAACTCTGGTAGACCAGGATGAGGGTTACTATTGTAAAGATGGTACAAACACCACTGGTGCCTGTGCCATGTACTCTTTCTCAGATTCCATGACTGCAACTGCTCCGGTTCCAGTCAGCTTACTGAATGTTTCATTCAGCACAAGGGCAGCGACATTTGGCAGCACAAACCTTGATCATTATTTTAGTCCCCTTTCAGCAGATACAAATTCTCTCACGGTAATCAATTATGGAACTACCGGTGGAAGAAGAAATATTGCTTTAAAAATTCCAAGCTTTATTCCGGAAACCAGCATCGCTGCATTACTTGCATCAGTTGCGATGGATCCGGACAGCGGTGCGGATGTCGTTTGTACCGGAGTATCTGCACCGATCGTGACACTTGATCCGACCCAGGATGGAGCTGCTCTTGGTTGCGCGGCTGGATGCTGTTACACATACGATGTTGCAGCTAGAATTCTTCGAGTTTCTGCAAGTGCCGCTCTACAGGCCGGTGCCTTCGCCAGCAGAACTGTAGGTGTGAACTTTACAGGTAGTCCTGCTGGACAAAGTGTTGCCACAATTGATCCAACGAGACCAGGGTCAAATGCCTTTTACCTCAAACGCTTTGGTAAGCTTGAGCTCTCAGGAATTCCTCAAGTACCTGCTCAGCCGATTTACTGTAATGACAACTCGAATGTTCTGGTTCCAGGAATTTTCGATCTCCTTTCAGATGTCGATAATCTTGCAGACCTTGAAACGAATGCTGCAGCTTTTGCGATGTCTTTCAAGAATACTGCCGGAACTACGACTTATATGAATCACAAGACGCTTGTGAATGAACCAGTATTCTCTTCGAATGATTTTAAATGCTGTACTCCACTTGGAAAAACGGCAACAGCCTCAGCTAAATGTTGTTCTGGATTCGGAACGGCATCAGGTACAGGATCGGTTACTTGTAAGCTTCCACCGAAAACTGATCTCATGGTTTATTTCAACAGCTTCGTTTCTAACGAAGGCCGGGGAACTGAACAACCTGGTGGCGGACTTGTGGACGCAGACTTTGAAGCTGATACCGGCGAGCCAAAACTCTCTGCCGCCGTAAATCTCAAAATCACTGAGCTTGGTCGCGCCTACTGCTCGTCCGCTAAAGTTCGTCAGGGCGGAGCTTTCGGTCGCTATGAACCAGAGCCTCAGGGACCTGCTACAAATTTTTCGAGCAGGATTTATAATATCGTTGATTCAACCAACGATGCCGGCCAGAATTCAAACGCCGGAACAAGTGTGACAACGGGATATACTCCGTTCATGCAGGGATTCCGCTGGAACCATCATCTCTACTGTAATGACTAAAGGCCCAATATGAAAAAGAACCCGAAGACAGCTTCTGAAACTGCTATTGAAATGCGTGAGATGGTGATGCCGAATCACACGAATAATCATAATACTGTCTTCGGCGGAACTGTTATGAGCTGGATCGATATTGCTGCTGCCATGGTCGCCGCACGTCACTGCGGAAAACCCGTGGTTACTGCACATATTGATGACATTGATTTCATCGCACCTATCAAGGCCGGTTACCACGTTCTGATTCAGGCCTCGATGAACTACGTTGGCCGCACATCTATGATCGTGGGCGTGAAAGTGACTTCAGAAAATCCCTATACTGGTGAAGTGAGAAAAACCACCAAGGCCTATCTCACTTTCGTTGCTCTCGATGATATTGGTCGTCCGGTGGAAGTTCCTGGACTTGTGCTTGAAACCGAAGATGAGATTCGTCGCAATGAGAACGCTAAGCTCAGAGTCGAGAACAAGAAGGCTTTTAGGGATACGCAGAAGAAGAAGTGACTTGGGTCAGAGGAAAAAAGTAAGGCCTCCATTCGGAGGCCTTTTAGTGTGTGCGTGCAGGAATTAAAGTCTTCTTTTAAAAAACTTATATATTCATCATCGCTGTCAAATCGACGACCCGTCAAACCTAAAACACAAGATATGGTGTTATTTCTTGTCAAATATTTGGCAACCGCCCACATCTAGCGCTGCGCCAATCCTGTTCTCCAAAAGAAAAGGCCCTCGAATCAGCGATGATCAGAGGGCCCAAACTTGAAAATTTTCTAAATGGAACTAGTTATTATGGCTCTTAAGAAGCTTCTTCTTACGAGCAAGACGCTTGAGCTTGAGACCTGATTTCTTATTCTTCTTAGCTTTCTTTGCTGGACGCGACTTTTTTAGCTTTTTCATGATTCCTCCTGATTTAACGAATTCATTTGAGTCTATAATAAAAGAAGCCCTTTGGATACGTAGGACCATTCATGAGACTTCACTATTTCTTTTTTCTTTTCCTCATACCGGCCCTTTCAGGCGCTCAGCCTGAAATAAAAGTCATTGAAGAGCCAAAATCGCTGGAAGATTTTGAGCATCAGAACAAGGGCTGCCCTGCTAATTCGGAGTGTGATGTGGTGATGGGCCATCAGATGAAAAACTGGAAAGAGCTCATTAAAAAGCTCGCTGAGAGTGAAATCTCACAGGCAAAAAAAGTTCAGGAAGTGGAAGAATTTCGAGCCCGAACAGGAATTCCGGCGGAATTTTATACTTACCGGAAGTCCCAGCAGGGATTCCGTCCCCTCTTTTTCAACTCTCCCTGTAAGGAGCACAATCCTAAAAAAGAAGAAGACAAAGTCCTTCGCGGCACCTCATTCCTGAAATCTATGACGAGTACTAAGGCCACTGTCTGGAGAGATCAGGCACAGATTGAAGTTCCGGTCGGAGCACTTCTGATTCCTCAGCCCATCACTGTTTTTACTTCAACCGGTGCCGTTAATTACGTTATTCCAATTGATGATCAGCCGTTATTTATCCGCGAGAAGGCCCTGCATATCGTCCGCGAAGAAGAAGGATTTTTCTTTGTGCTGAAAGTGGAATCAAGTGGTGACTGGAAAGTCGTGGATGTCGATCTCACGCGATTATCTGAGTGGGAAGACAAACGTGAATATGTCACTTGTCCGGCCGAGAAAGAAAAAAAGATCCCGAAAGAATTCGGGGCCCCGTTCTGTAAATCTGTATGGGATGAAGATCTGAAAAAGCCGGTCGTCGTACGGATGCACGCCGGCTGTAATGCTTAGAAGAAGCTCGCGATCTTCGTGCGGAATTTTCCTTCTGAACAAGTGCTGAAGTTTTTTTGATTTTTAAAAACGTAGAAGCCTCTGTGATCACCGACGGTTCTGAATTTCAGCTGAGTCGTCTCACTTACTTTATAAGACAAACCATCTTCAGAAACCGGTCCGCGACGAATCTGAACGCAAACATGCTGGCTGTCACTGCGACAAATCTCCGTATCAGCAGCGGTGACCTCAACAGCAGTATGAGAAGCTGTGATCACAGGATTTTTGAGGGATCCAATATTTAGGGCCGCGCAGACTTCCTTCATTGATCCTGAATTCAGAGTTTCGACTTCGGTCATACGGAAGTTAATGCTGTCATTCTGGAAAGCATACTCAGAGCCATTTTTAATGATTCTGACATCATCACGGATGGCACCAGGAAGTTTTCCACCACAGTCTGACTCCTGATAAATCACGCGAAGTAATTCGCGGTGTACGACATAATCATCGAGGACATACATTTTCTCGTTGAGAGAGCTACAGACCATAGAGATGAGGCCTGTTTCTTCGGTGCCAATGGTAATGGGATTTGTTGATCTCTCGTCACCCGGATTTCCTCCGTTTTCAGATGCTGGTGGCTGCTGAGTACAGCTAATGACAGTGAAAAGTAAGGCGAGCATGACAAGTGCAGATTTCATGAAACCTCCGGATATTCGATATATCCAGATTGTTTCAATAATTAGAATGAGCCGTAAAGAGTTTTATCGAAGAGTTGCCTGAGACTCGGTACTTTCACCCTGATCGCAGTTATTGGTCGCGATCGACTTGCGATGAGTGAAGTAACCATACTTCCCGCTGGTGCTGAGAAGATTGAATCTCACGTATTCGATGGTGTGAATAAGATAAGTTGTCGAAGTCCCCTGTCTGCTTCCATATTCCACGACAAGACATTGCTCATTCGGGCCGTTAGGGCAATCAGAGCTGCTGAATCCGCCGGTAGAAACCCATACGGCTTCTGTATCATTGGAGCGGCTATAAGGCATTTTCGAGGCACCTGCGCAGATCTCTTTCATGAATCCGTTGGTACTGGTTTCCACCTGAGGGAATAAAAAGAGACCATTGGTATCCTGACGGCGGAACTGATACCCGGTAGTTGAAGTTTCAATCCGGACCTGCTGAGAATTAAAAGTCACAGTTTTCCCTGAGCAATCTTTTTCCGAAACATCAAAGACGAGTGAATTGGGAAGTGATGAAATGAGTTTCTGTTCTTTCTTCGTCAAGGCCTGGCAAATCTGATCAAAAATAACAAGGTCAGAAGTCGATATCGCAAGTGAAGAAAGCTCTCGGACTCCGCCTACTCCGGCAGTTCCCGATGTCTCAATTTTCCCGCAGGAAACAGAGAGAAGAGCAACCAATAGGAGTGTAGTAAATTTCATAATTACCTCGTTACCAGCTTATTATCCATAAAGCTGTTACGTCTTTTTCCAGCTTCACGGATGTACTCCGGAAACCAATGAGTTTTAGTGAGTTCAATAAAGCGTTTTTCTTCGGGGTGAGAAAAGTTCTGTCTTTTCTCTGTATCCATCATCTTCAGAAGATAGAAGTTAGCAAAAACCGGGATTTTAAGAACCGAGGCCATTGCTTTGGCATTCTTATGGAAAGAAGCTTTGTCAGCATAATGAGTGATGAGGTTATCAAACTTATAGAAGTTGTCAGAGACACCTACTTCACAAAGAGTAACTAGTTCGCTCGAGAGATCAGCATGGTAATCTTCCAGCGAGAATTTTCCGCGAAATACAACTTCCGGAAAATAAGCTTTCCCTGATTCAACTGCGCCTGCGTTTTTATAAAGAGAAACTTTCGGAACATTAATCGCCTCAGTTTCAAGCTTATCGTGATGAAACTGTGGACATGAGTTGAGATCGTTCTCTTTCCCCAGGTAGTGAGAGAAAGTGAGGTATTGGTGATACAGAGTTACAAAATAAGTTCTGCGGGGAGATTTCTCTTCATCCACACTCAAAGGCGTAGAAGCCGGTGTTCTGCCGGAAACTTTCTGAACTCTTTCCACAAGCTCTTCAGCGTAGGGAAATTCCACGATTTTCTTATCTTCCCGCATATGTGAGCAGGAAATAAAAATAATAGGAAGAACCAGAATGGAATATTTCATAAGATACCTCACCCCACTCTTCGGCGATGCCAAAGGGAACTTGATTAACCGTGTGCTCTTGTCCAATATAGACATATGACAAAAAAATTCTGGCTCATGAAAAGCGAACCCGATGCCTTCTCCTTTGAAGACTTGAAAAAGAAAAAAACCGAACCCTGGTCCGGAGTCAGGAACTATCAGGCGAGAAACTTCATGAGAGACGATATGAAGGTCGGAGATATGATTTTCTTCTATCATTCAAGCTGTGAGATTCCCGGGATCGCTGGGATCGCCTCAGTTGCCTCGGCCCCTTATCCAGACCCTACTCAATTTGAAAAAAAATCCGAGTATTTTGATCCGAAAGCAACGAAGGACAACCCACGCTGGTTTCTGGTGGATGTGAAATTTGAAAAAGACATCAAGAGACATCTGCCACTGAACGAGTTGAAAGAAGAACCTGCTTTAAAACAGATGCGGCTTCTTCAGAAGGGTAACCGGCTTTCGATATTGCCGGTCACCCCTGAAGAATATGAAACGATTTTGAAGATTATCTGAGAGAGATGTAATTTCCGTTAGAGCGGATCATGTCCTGCTCTACGCGAACATTGATTTTTTTCGAAGTTCCGCTTTTTTCAGTCACAGAGTACTCATACTCCCCTTCCGGAAGAACTTTATAGAACTCTGAGTTTTTGAAAGCGAAGCTTCCTAGGTCTTTTACTATCGGACTCAACTGCTTAATGGTCACCGTGCCAGCGACATTTGCGCCAGCGAGCTTGAAGCCAGCTCCGCGGTGAACTTCTTTCATGTATGCGTACATCGAGTCGCGGTTACTTTTCCAATACCCGGGAATTTCAGAATAGTTCGGCCACTTTGTACCTGAGAGCTCGATCGTGACCTGAAGGTCATTGTGATAGAACACAGACCAGTCCTGCATTCCACCCTTCACAACGTACCAGTCAGCACCATTTGTGATCCCGCCTTCAAATTCAGTCGAGGCTCTCATCTCAGGGTTGAGATCAGCATATACAGTCGATAGTTCCTGGATAAATTTATCCATCGGATGTCTGTCGTAAGTTGCGTCCCATGGATAGTTCACACAAACCGAACCACCGTGGAAGTTTGCTGATAAAGCAAATTTCCTTGTCGCCTGCCATGCCATCACGTGCTTATTTTCAAGCTGGGCGGCTGCAGAAGTATTAGCTGCATTTACAGTCCAGTCCGGGAAGTTACGGTTTAGATCAACACCACTCGCATTTCCACGCTGGCGAAGTTCAGACCCATCCGGATTCATTGAAGGCATGATGAAAATTTCGGTATTATCGACGAGCTCGGTGATCATCTTGTCCTTGCCGTATTTCTCAGCAATTTCTTCGATCATGAAAGTTGTGAGCTCGCGGCCCGTGATCTCATCTCCGTGCATGCTGGAGATATATTTGAATTCGGGTTCAATTTCGTCAGTTTCAACATTGTCAGAAATCTTCACAACCCAGAGATCCTTCCCTTTGATCGACTTACCGACAGAAAACATTTTCATACGACCGGGAAGTTTAGCAACTGCCGCCTGAAGCTTAGCAGTGATTTGAGCATGAGTTGGATAATCAGCGAGGATTTTACTTTTAAAATTCTTCGTACTGAAATAAAGAATTTTATTTTCATCGAGGTACGTCGTCATGCCCTTAGATCCGTAGAGTTCAAAACCTTCAGAGCTCACGTGATCTACAATCACTGAACCGGTATCAATAAGTTCTTTAACCACTGATGGATTTTGAGAAGGAACATACACTTCTTCTTCAATTTTGATGTTCGCAAGAGCACCAAATGAAAGAGAGAGAAGAACCGGAAAAAGAATCTGTTTCATAGTAATTCCTTCGATAGAATGACGGATAGGCGCCCGAGGTGGAAACCATGCTACCAAGCGCCATTCGTATTAGGCAAAGCCGGACTTAATTTGACATCTTTTTTAAGATCACGCCTGTTTATTGAAAAAGATACAGGCGGTTCCTAGAGGTATAGAGCGACAAATATTCAGGGGTATGCGTCAGGTCAGAGAAGATCGCTGAAATGTCATTTCCAAGGGCAAAGGAATCAACCACTTTCATCGTAAGGGGGTCTACGGCCCGAAGTTCGCCATCGAAGCTGGCGGCCACGATATGGTCCTTCCACCAGGTTACAGCACTTACCGGCTGTTTGGAGATTTTAGCGGATTTTAATATCTCTCCCCCGAGACTCATAATCATAACTTCGCCATCGTTGGTCCCAAGGATAAGCTGCTCACCCTTTAAATAAGGATGTGCCAACACACTCACCGGGAATGTGCGGGAAATGGCCCCACTATCAGGATTCACGGCCTGGAGTTTACCGGATGGTGATCCGGTGATAATCATGCCACCGGCCTGGACTGGATTCAGATCCACATCTACAAACTTTGAAGTTTCAACGAGCTTTGTTTCCCAAATAAGAAGACCTTCCTGAAGTGAAAGGGCTCCTAAAAATCCGTCAGCAAAGCCCACGATTACTTTATTACCGATGACCAGAGGTCTCGTCGTACGCTGGAGTGTTGTTGTAACAGGAACTGCGCGCTTGTAGACCCAGAGAATTTTTCCAGTCTCAGCATCAAGATGAACCAGCTGATGTCCGCGAAGATAAACGAAGAGTCTTTCGTTGAAATAAAACGGTGCACTTTCAACCGGAGCACCCAAATCAATTGCGTATTTGAGTTTTCCGGAAAGATAGTGGCGGACAAAAAGTCTTCCGCTCATTCCACCATAGGCAATGTGATCCTTGAAAAATTCGACCGGTCCACCAAGCTGAGTTTTCTCATCCTGTGACCAGAGTGGGCGACCTGTTTCTAGGTCATACGCGTTCATGACTCCGGCAGTACTTCCCATATAAACGATGTCGTTGAAGATGCGTGAGGCACCCAAACCAACAGGAAGATTTCCGGATTCGTATCCTGGATCAAGATTCTTGGCCCATGAAACCTTGAAGAAGCGTTCTTCTCTTTCGGGTGCCTCGAGTTTTAACTTCGAGCAGCCCAGAAGGAGAATAAAAAGGAAGAAAAATTTCATTTAGACATCTGTGCGAGATAAAGCTTCGCAAGTTTTGCGTGCTCATCATTCGGGAAAGTCGTCACAACATAATCAAACTGAGTCTGCGCTTTACCCTTGTCACCCTTGGCGAGATAAAGGCGTCCCAGCTCAACACCAGCGACTGGCTTCATGAAATTATCTTCAAGCTTAACCACATCTTCGAGAGTCGTGATGGCTTCATCCAATTTTCCGAGTTTTTCGAGGATCACATATCTCTGCATGCCCACGAAGAATTTCCCGAGAGAATTTTTTGAAACATCAACTTTAGAAAGAACTGCATCCGCTTCTGTGTAAGAGCCTTTCTCAAAAAGAAATTTTCCGATTTCAAGCGCCACCGGAATCATTACCGGAGATGCTTTCACATCATCAGGAAGAGCAGAATATTTGTCTGTGAGTTCTTTAGGAGTAATTTTACCGGCCTTCGCCTCTGTCCAGGTTTTTGACTGGAACTCGAAAACTTTTACTGACCTTTCGATCGCGTTTGATTCCTGTGCCTGTCTCCAACCAAGGAAAGCAATAATGCAGATAACGGCAGCAAGAAGAGCGCCGAAAAACATTTTGCGGTTCTCAAACAGAAAGTGCCCGAGATCTGTGCGATCCAGAGTCTGTTGAACTGACGGAGACTGAGTAGCTTCACTCATGAAAAATCCTTTTAACGTTCTTAATTCCCAAGAAGTTTAAAACGCGTGAGGAAGCGTTGTCAAAGATCAAAAGATTCCCTAGACTTAAAGAATGAAGCAAATTTTCATCCTCATTCTGGCCCTTTGCCCGACAATTCTCATGGCGGCGGATCTTCGTGGGCGCATGGGTGTAGGATTCACGAATCAGCTGGCCAATGAACTGCCTGCAATTTCTCTCAAGATTCAGCAGTCAAAAACATTCGCCATTGGCGGACTAGTTGGTTTTAAGTCCGCAGAGGATAATACGCTCTATGGCGCCGGACTTAAGTTCTACCGCATCATTTTTGACGAACCACAGCTCAATTTTTACCTGGCGGGGCTGGTGGCCACCCAGAATTACGTTGATCCCGCAGACGATAAAACAAAAAGCGGCTATCAGGTCGACGGAACTTTCGGAACTGAGTTTCATTTCTCCGGTATAGAAAGCATTGGCTTTAGCTTCGAGTTTGGCATCTCGGCGAGAAACACCGACCCTAAGGGCGGGAGCAGTATTGAGACTTTGGGGGATAATTTCCTCAAGGCCGCTGTTCACTTTTACCTCTAAAAGATATGCTGAAAAAAATCTTTCTAATTTTTATCGTGCTATTTCATTTCGGGGTGATGGCCCAATCACCAGAGCAGATCGAATCTGAGCTGGAAGATGAGCTCAATCCCGGAAGCGATATTTTTTCTGATTTTAACGAAGACCTGGAAGCTTCACAGGTTCTGGAAGACGAGCGTTTTTACCGTTATGGAAGATTCTTTTCAGTAAACCTGGGTGCTGGTTTCACAACATTCTCCGGCAACCGCGGGAATGCTTACGATGACAATCATCCCACTTTTCACCTTTCCACAAATTACTTCATGGATTTCCAGCAAGCGATCATGATTGGCGTGGAGTATTCGAAACACACAATGGTTCTCGATACTGCTACCAATAAATTTCAGCTGGGTAATGTTGGTGCCGTTCAAACCGATATGACCCGAGTGTTTGTAGGATACAAGTACTATATCGACACCACTGATCTTGGGACTGCCATCACATATTCCAATCCCTACTTTATCGGCCGCCTGGAGTACTGGTACCAGACTAATAAGTTCATTGATAATCCAGAATTTGAAAAACAAAAAGGCGGCGGTATCGGATCTGGAGTAGGATTTGGACTTGAATTTCCGGTAGAGCTTAAAAAATCTTATATCGGTGTGGAATTCCTTTTCCACGTAGTGAATTTCTTCGACAAATTCACGCAGGACTTCCGAAAGACTCCCCCGCTTCTCCCGGATGGAACCCCGAATCCAAATGCTTCGAGATCAACTTTCGGCTTTGACGACCTCACAGGAAATGTCTATTCGATCGTCATCAGCTATAATTTTACTTGGTAAAAACCTTACCGGTACTAGTGTTTTTCTTCTCGATCTTCTTCATTCTTCTTTCAATATCCGTCGATGTTCTGAAAATGAGATGCACCGGCGTGTTCGTGAGATTGAATTCCTTACGGAGTCCATTAATCAAATAGCGCTTGTAGTTCTCAGGAATTCCCTGGGACTTGTTACTGAAAAGAAGAAATGTCGGCGGCGACGACTTAAGCATCGATGCGTACTTCACCTTGAAACGAATGCCATTTGTTCTCTTTACAAGAACCGGTCTGGTATCAGTCAGAACAGTGAGACAACGATTCAGCTGAGACGTCGGAATTTTCCGGTTACGGGTCACAATTGTGCGCTTCAGGGCCTCGCGAAGATAATTTATGTTCCGGTTCTTCTGCGCAGAGATTGTAATCAGCTGGCAGAAACCAAGCCAGGGAACAGAATCCTGAAGATCCAGGAGCCATTCTTTTTTCTTCTTCGCATCACCAAAGGTTTCGCGGAGAAGGTCGATCTTATTTAAACAGATGATAAGGGATTTTCCTTTCTCAAGAGCAATATCCAGAAGGCGCCTGTCCTGGTGAGTAATTCCTAAAGTAGAGTCCACCATGAAAAGAACAATATCAGATTCAGAAATAGAGCGAAGTGATCGATAAACACTCTGAGTTTCAATGAAACCTTCGACGAGTTTTGCTTTTCGAATTCCGGCAGTATCTACGATCTTGATTGAGCGCCAGCGATTAATTTCCTTAGCAAACTCAATATCAGCGACGGGCTCAGCTGCGGGAGCATTCCACCCCTGCTCGATTTCCTTCATAATGCTATTTTCAGTGAAGTATTCTTCTTCCTCACTGGAGTCATCAAACTCAAATTCCTTTGAGTTCATGACAGTTTCATCATCTTTTTCAAACGCGTGTTCAGATTCCTGTCCGAATTCAACGTAGATTTTCTTTTCTTCTTCCGTCAGGTCATCTTCATCCTCGAGAGAATAATCCACGATCTTCCCTTCGGAAGCGAGTGTCTTCATCTCTTCAAAGATGGTTTCTGAATCTTTACGGAACTGATTATTCTGCGAGCTCAGCATCTCAACATCCGGCCCGAAATAAAGGTCGAAGTAACCCTCGATCGGATCTACGGTCGTCCCTGCGATCTCAGAAACGAGAGCACGCTGAGCACCTACGATACAATTGAGAAGGGTCGACTTACCTGCATTCGGAGCACCAATGATAGCGACTGACGAAACAACATCATGACGGGGCCTGACTCCACGCTGAAGATATTCAGCTTCTTCTTTCGCTTTCTCAGTTTCACGGAAAGCAATTGCTCTCGTAAAAAGCTTCTCGCGAAGATCATAGAACCCGCGATTATGCTCGGCCGAAAGACTCATCATTTCTTCTTCTTCAAGTGCCAGCTTATAGAAATCGTACTGATCCCCTTCCTGCTTTTCAGTATCAAATTTGTTCATCAGGAGCCACACGGGCTTTTTCGCTGAACGAATGTGAGTCATGATCATTTCATCAAAAGGCAGAAGGCCTTCGCGGACATCGACAACGAACAGAACGAGATCTGATTCGTTAATCGCAAGCTTCGCGTGCTCGGCCATGATATTGAAGAAAGGATCGACGTTATTTTTTTTCTTCTTCGGATCGATATCGATTTTTTCCGGATAGAATCCACCGGTATCAACCAGGATCACTTCTTCTTTCTTCGTTTCGCCTTCTCTTTCTTCTTCCATCACCATGATGCCGTAGTGACGGTCACGGGTGACACCCGGCTGATCGTGAGTCATTGCGAGATACTGCTTACGCATGAGGCGGTTGAAGATTGTACTCTTTCCTACGTTCGGTCTTCCGATAATAGAAACTACCATTGATCTTGTACTCATTTTTTAGATCTCCATACACGGGCACTTTTTTGAGTACGCGGCAGTCCTATTTCATCAAGGACAAAATTATTCACCATCCATTTCGGAGAAACTTTAACGTGAAGGTTAAGATGAACTTTTCCCCCAGTCATGGCCTCAATCTTCTTTCTGGCACCCATTCCGATTTCCTTAATAATACTTCCCTTACTCCCCACCACAATCGCTCTCTGCGATGGACGGTTCACGAGAATAGAAGCTGAGATATGTGCTTCAGGAGTTTCACCTTCAGGTTTCCGCACATCTTTATATTCTTCAATAACCACCGCGATCTCATAAGGAAGTTCTTCCTTGAGAAATTTGAAGGCTTGCTCGCGGATGTATTCAACCGCAAAGAAACGCTCATTCATGTTCGAAGCGTCCCCACCCGGATAAAGGTGCATTGCCGACTGGGCCGCATCCTGGATCGCACCGGTGAGAGTATGAATGTTGTGACCACTCTGAGCGCTGATCACATAATGTTTTTCGATGGCAGGACACAGTGCCTTTAATTCTTCGACGATCTTCGGAAAATCAAATTTTGATTCATCAACGAGATCAACTTTGGTGAAAATGATCCATGTGCGCGTGAGTTCATGTTCA
This sequence comes from Bacteriovoracaceae bacterium, assembly GCA_046595005.1. Lineage (GTDB taxonomy): Bacteria > Bdellovibrionota > Bacteriovoracia > Bacteriovoracales > Bacteriovoracaceae > Peredibacter. The sequence goes on from JBKJPL010000038.1 coordinate 53,800, forward strand.
AAGTTCTTCAGGAAGTCTTTAAACTCTCCCATGATGTGTTTTGTGAGATCAAGAAGAACGAAGTTGATATCTACTCCTTCCGATCCCATCTGCGCTTGGCCATTCATGCGCTTATTAAGTTCCATGTTTGAACCGTGTACACCCGGAGTGTCGACGAGGACAACTTCCGTGCGATCAATCGTGAAAGCACAATGAAACTGGTTTCTTGTCGTCTGGGGCAGATTACTTACGATCGAAAGATCAAATCCCAGAAGATGGTTGATGAATGAAGATTTTCCGACATTCGGTTTCCCTAAAACAGCAATCATGATTGATTTGTTCAGGGGATGTTGATTTTCAAAAAGCATATCTACTCCTAAATGAGACCATTCTTTAAAACTGATTCAGCTAATTCTTTTTCTCCCGATCTCTTGTTCGGAAAAATCCCTTCCGTTATCTTCTTTCCTTCTATCCAGAGCTCAATGAGAAACTCATGCCCTTTTTCCTGTGAAGTATATTTTGGCAGAGTCTTATATTTACCGAGAGTGGCTTCCTGGAGTTTTGATTTCCAGTCAAAACTTTCAAGATCATTCTCAAATACACCCGGAAGAAATTCATCAATCCAGCGAAAGAGAAGCTCTTTAGAAAAAGCCATTCCCTGTTTTCTGTAAATCACAGCAAGCATCGCTTCGAAAGTATCAGCAAGCACAGTGTCCTGATCAAAAAGGTTCTTCTTAAACTCACCTTTCCCAACGAGGATCAGTTCATTCAGTTTTAAACCACGGGCCAGTGTCGCGAGAGAACTCTCATTCACTATCGAGCTTCTGAGCTTAGACAGTCTTCCTTCAGGCGCGGAAGGAAATCTCTTATAAAGTTCTTCCGTCAGGATGAGCTGAAGAACAGCATCGCCGAGAAACTCGAGCTGCTCCTGATGAGAAACTTCGTATTCGTGTGAGAAAGACTTATGAATGAAGGCCTGAACAAACTCAGTATTAAGATCACCAATCCCGTGAAGGGAAAGGAATCGAGCATACGATTCATGCTGGAAAAGTTGAGAAAGTTTTTCAGCATCTTTCTGCGCGAAAAGCTCAGAAAGTGCATCATAAATGCGAGGCCGTGACATACATCACCTTTAAGGTCGTCTATCCCGGTCCCCTCGAAGAATACCGGGCAAAAATTAAGAATGAACCCTTGTAAGGGATTTCACCCTATGTGGCAATCACAGTGGAAGTTTTACACTGACTCGCCGCACAAGCGTATGAATTCTGGTAGAGAACCCCCAACCAAAATTCCAAGGAGTCTTTATGAAATTCATCGCTATCGTACTGGCCATGTCCAGTCTGTCTTCATTCGCAGCAACTGTTCATTCGGCCAAAATCGATTCCCTTAAAGAAAATCTCCTCATTGATGTTTCTTACGGTGGTGGATGCAAGAAACACACTTTCACTCTGAAAGTAAGCGGCTGCCAGGAAACTTATCCTGTGAGCTGTAAGGCAAAACTGATCGAGAAAACTGTAGGTGGTTTTGATGCTTGTGAGGCGCTTATCTCAGAAACAGTAAAAATGAATCTGGCAGATCTTCGTATGAATGATTCCTATTTTGCGAACGGATCTCTGACGATTACTGGTGACATGGATATGAACGGCAAGCCGTCTTCAGCTACAGTCACTCTTCCTTAATCTGATTTTTAAACCTTAATCCGAGCGTTTGCTTTTCTGAGACGCTCGGCCATGGTTTTAACTAAAATTTCCATCCATTTAGGCTGAGAACTGAAAACCTTATCCAGAGTTTCCTGCGGGATTTCGATCACATCACATTCCGCGACAGCCTTGACAGTGGCACTGCGGGCCTCGTTATCCAGAAAAGAAATTTCACCCACTAGTTCGCCTGAATAAACGTGACCAAGAAGAACATCTTCAGTTCCTCTTTTTTTCGTCACAACAAGTTGTCCGCTTTGAACCCAGAACATGCTGTGAGAATGCTCGCCCTCTCGTAAGAGAATCTGATCAGGTGCGAGCTTAATCTGTTTGGCCATTTAATGATCTCCGACGGACGTAAGATATTCCTGGTAACTACCTGGATAAAATCTTACCCCCCCTTTACTGACTTCAGCAACTCTCGTGGTTAACTGCTTCAGGAAGTGCCTGTCGTGGGAGACGATGAGGATGGTACCCTCATATTTCTTCAGGGCCTCAATGAGAACCTCGCGCGAACGGATGTCGAGATGGTTGGTAGGCTCATCGAGAATCAGGAGATTACAAGGGTTCGTGAGGATAGTCGCAAGAATGAGACGCGACTTCTCTCCCCCTGAGAGGACAGAAACTTTCTTGTCGACGTCATCGCCCCGGAAAAGAAAGGCGGCGAGAAGATTTCTCATATAGCCGTCTGATTTATCTTTCACGCGATTTCTGACTTCTTCAAAGGCCGTATTCTGGGGATTTAAGACATCCATCGAATATTGACTGAAATAGCCCACAGAAACATTGGAACCAAGTTCCACTTTGCCATCCGTTGGATCAGTCAGATTTGCGATACATTTTAAGAGTGTTGATTTACCTGCGCCGTTCACACCGACGACAGCAATACGCTCGAGACGTTTCACAAGGCCTGTGACATTCGAGAAGACGCGCTTATCTTTCCCCTCAGGTGTCGTCCACACTTTGCCAAGATTTTCGATTTTTACAACATCGTTCCCTGAACGCGGAGGATTCGGGAATTCAAAATTAATCGCCTGGTCTTCCGGCATCACTTCAATCCGGTCGATCTTATCGAGCTTCTTCACACGCGACTGAACCTGAGCTGCGTGCGAGGCACGGGCCGCAAATTTTGCGATGAACTCTTCTTCTTTTTTCAGCATCGCCTCTTGTCTCTCACTTGAGGCAACAAGCTGATCGCGACGAATCTCGCGTTCTTTTTCGTAGAAATCATAATTACCGGAGTAAACAGTGATCGCTTTGTGATTCACTTCAACGATTTTTTTCACAAGCCCGTTCATGAAATCACGATCGTGACTGGTCATGAGGACTGAGCCTTTAAAAGCGCGCAGCCATTCTTCGAGCCAGAGAATACTTTCGAGATCAAGATAGTTGGTTGGCTCATCCATCAGGATAAATTCCGGACGTTGGGCGAGAACTTTCGCGAGTGCAATCCGCATTTTCCAACCGCCGGAGAATGCTTCTACCGGACGCTGATGTTCATCGGGAAGTATCCCAAGACCAGTGAGAACTGCAGCTGCCTGATGCTCAATATCGTATCCACCGAGCTTTTCAAATTCAGTCTGATAGTCACCAAGTTTTTCGAGCATCTCATCTGAGTACTCGCCTTCTTCCAGGGCCTTTTCAATTTTTCCAATTTCAGTTTTGAGGAACCCCAGGCGTTCGTTTCCGTGGATCACTTCTTCAAGTGCCGAGCGGCCTTTCATCTCTCCCACTTTCTGCGAGAAGTAACAGATGCGAAGCGATTTTGCGTAATCGATTGAGCCGGTATCAGCGCGCTCTTCTCCGGAAATTATGCGGAACAGAGAAGTTTTCCCCGCTCCATTGGGACCGACGAGACCCACTTTTTCACCAGGACCAATAAATATTGAGCCATTGGTATAGAGGACCTGGCCTCCATAAGATTTGGATAAGTTAGAAACGGTAATCATTCTGCCTCCGGAAAGTGCTCTTAAGGTATTCGTTTTCCTGTACATCGAAAAGCAATTTTCGTAATATACGCACCCACGAGGACACATTTATGGAATGGAATTTGATCGATAAGCAGCAGGAGTTTTTGAAACTTCTTGAACGTCAGGGAAAAAGCTTCAACACCGTGAAAAATTATAAGGCCGACCTCGCCTGCTTCAATGGATTCCTGATCGATAAACAAAAGAATTTAAAACTAAAATCTTTCACGACTACTCAGGTGAATGAATATTCTCAGTTCCTCGGGAATAAATACGGGTCGTCGAATTCAGTCAGACGTCGCGTTCAGGCGCTAAGGCTTTTCTTTGATTTTCTCATGGGCCAGGATCTTTTTCCTGAAAATCCGCTGAAGAAAATGGCGGTGTCACCCAAGGTTCTCGATAATCCTACGCCTACTCCATTTCCGGAAGTGATTAAGGCCTACCAGATACTCATTAAGCGAATTGCCACCACTGAAGGCATCACTAAACTCGTGAATCATAGAAACCTGATTGTGTTTCATCTGATTTTTGGTGCTGGTCTCAAAGTATCGGACATGGCGAAACTCTCTTTGGGAAATGTGCTGAAAGATAAAAATGGTTACCGGGTTATGGTGGATCATCCGAAGCGCGATCCTTATTCAATTCCGTTACCAGAAATATTCAAGAATGATTTCCTGGCATACAAAGAGGCATATCAAACGATGCTTAAGAATCAGGATCTTGAAATTGATGAGCTTCTCTTCAACGCAAACCCTTACCGCATTCTCTCTGGTGGATTATCACCGAGAGGAATTGAGCTTTTTTTTGAAAGTCTCCGGAAAGAACTGAAGTCCGACATGACTGCGAAGTCTCTTCGCCAGTCGTGCATCATGAAGTGGCTTAATATGAATGTGAATCACACAACGATCAAGGAATGGATGGGAGTAACTCCTGCTTATTCCCTTGAGCTCTATACTGAAGAGATTAAAAAAGACCCAGCCGCCATGGTCTTCCAGGATCTGGAGGAAGCATGAGCGGATTCATCCTTCGCACATTTGAGTTAGCTCAAGAGGGACATGGATCGACCTGGCCCAATCCCATGGTGGGTTGTGTGATCGTGAAAGACGGCAGAGTTATTGCCGAAGGCTTTCATCGAAAATCCGGTGAGGCCCACGCTGAACTCGATGCTATCAACAATGCGAAAGAATCTATTCGGGGTTCAACGGTATATGTAAACCTCGAGCCATGCTGTCACACAAATAAAAAAACACCTCCCTGCGCGCAGAGACTCATTCAGGAAGGAGTGAGTACGGTTGTGATCGCCAACCGTGACCCCAATCCAGATGTAAATGGAACCGGCATGACTCTTCTTCGCGAAGCTGGCATCGAGGTCATTTACGGGATTCACGAAGACATTGGTGAAGAACTCAATGAAGTTTTCTTCCATGCTCAGAGAAAAAAGCTTCCGTTTGTTCATCTCAAAATGGCCTCAACTCTTGACGGAAAAATTGCCATGAATAGTGGTGAGTCTCAATGGATCACCGGCGAGGAAGCGAGATCTGAAGTTCACCTCATGCGATCTCAGCATCAGGCAGTGATGATTGGTGCAGGAACTCTCCGGAAAGATAATCCAAAGCTAAACGTACGACTTGCTGGTTATAAAGGTGAACAGCCCTGGAGAATTGTTTTCACTTCTTCGGGAAATCTTCCTTCCGATAAAAATCTTTTCACTGATGAGTTGAAAGAGAAAACCCTCGTCTTCACGAAAAGTGAATGCTCCGTCGATCTTCCTTCCAACCAGGTGATCCGGGTACAGTCGCTTCGCCAGGCCATGGAAAATCTTTATGAAAGGAAGATCATCAATATTCTTTTTGAAGGCGGGCCAAGTCTCGCTGGAGAAATGATCAAAGAAAATCTGATTCAAAGAGTTTCTCTGTTTCTGAATCCCTCCTTTCTCGGTGAAGGCCCTGGGGTGATGGGAAATTTCGGACTTAAGAATCTTAAAGACAGACCAGTTCTTCAAAATGTGAAAACTAAAATGTTCGGAGAGGATATTTTCCTCACCGGGAGGATCTCATAATGTTTACGGGTCTCATCCAGGAAGTAGGAATTATCAAATCCATTTCCACGAACACAGAAGGCAAAGAATTTGTGATCGAAGCTCCCGGTCTTATCAATGAAATTGAAATTGATGATTCAGTTGCAACTAATGGCGTGTGTCTCACGGCCACAAAAATTTCAGGGAACACATTCCGCGTTCAGGCGATTCACGTAACACTTGAGAAGACCTCCATTGGATATTTAAGACAGGGTGATAAAGTAAATCTCGAACTCTCGCTTCGTCCGACCGACCGGATGGGGGGCCATATGGTTCAGGGGCATGTGAATGCCCTCGGGAAAATAAAGAACATTAAGAAGACAGGGGAAAACTGGGAGATCCAGGTGGAGTTTCCGGAGAATTTGCGTAAGTACATGATTTCGGAAGGATCAATTGCACTCGACGGTATCAGCCTCACCATCGCTCGGTTGGGGACAAGCGACCTTACGGTCGCTATTATCCCACACACCCTTGAAAAGACTTCACTCTCAGGCAAAAAGATTGGTGACTTCCTCAATATCGAGGTAGATATCGTTGCTAAATATATCGAGAACTTCCTTCGCTTTGATCAAGACAAAACCAAGAAGAAAGAATGGGCACGGAATTTTTTTAATGCAAAATATGAAGACTGATCTTCGGCCTTTGGATTCTATTAAAGCTGCACTCGCGGATCTCCGCGCAGGCAAGATGATTATTGTCGTTGATGATGAAGACCGCGAAAACGAAGGCGACTTCGTCATGGCGGCCGACATGATTACAGCTGAAGCAATTAACTTCATGGCCACAATCGGACGCGGTCTGATCTGTACTCCGGTTTCCACTAAAGTCGCTCAGAAGCTCGATCTCCCACTCCAGGTTCAGACCAATACTGCTTCTCTCGGAACAGCTTTCACTGTCACGATTGATGCCAGAGAAAAAATTTCAACCGGAATCTCTTCTGCCGATCGCTCTCACTCAATTAAACTCATGACGGAAGCAACGACTGTTCCGAATGACTTTGTTCGTCCGGGACATATCTTCCCGCTGATAGCGAAAGACGGCGGCGTTCTCGAACGCCCCGGTCACACTGAAGCCTCAGTTGATCTTTCAAGACTTGCTGGCTTTACTTCTGTTGGAGTGATCTGCGAGATCATGAATCCGGATGGCACGATGGCACGCATGCCCGAGCTCTGTGAGATCGCTACTAAGCATGATCTCAAGATGATCTCGATTGCTGATCTCATCGAGTACCGCCGTATCAATGAGAATCTTATTTCTCACGTTGAATCGGTTCCCCTTCCGACAAAATTCGGTGATTTCCAGATGTATGTTTTCCGCTCAGATCTTCTTAAGCAGGAACATATTGCGATCGTTAAAGGTGAACTCTCAGGCTGTCCCCTCATTCGTGTTCACTCGGAATGCTTTACCGGTGATATCTTCGGATCGGCCCGCTGCGATTGCGGTGATCAGCTTGATTGCTCGATGAAGCTCATCGAAGAAGAAAATAACGGAATGGTTATCTATCTTCGCCAGGAAGGAAGAGGCATTGGACTATTTAATAAAGTGAAAGCTTATCAGCTCCAGGATAAGGGCATGGATACGGCAGAAGCGAATCTTCACCTGGGTTTCCCGGTTGATTCTCGCGACTACACGATGGCGGCCCAGATTCTTAATTACTTCAAGGTTAAGTCACTTCGTCTCATGACGAATAATCCTCAAAAGATCGACGGCCTTCAAAAGCTCGACGTGAAAAATATTGAACGCTTCCCGCTTGAGATGGACGCCCATCACCGGAATGCGCAGTACCTCTTCACAAAGAAAATGAAGCTGGGCCATTTACTCACGCAAGAATTTCCAAAACAGTAGGTCTATATGAAAATTGAAGGTCACCTCTCAGCATCTAAACTTAAAGTCGCAATTGTGACTGCAAGATTCAATGAGTTCATTACTTCGAAACTTCTCGGCGGAGCAATCGACGCTCTTACAAGACACGATATCAATCCATCAAACATCGATGAGATCTGGGTACCAGGTGCATTCGAAATTCCTCTCGCGGCCCTGACTCTTGCTGAATCAAAAAAATACGATGCTGTCATCTGCCTCGGAGCTGTTATCCGGGGTTCCACTTCTCACTACGATTACGTATGTAATGAAACTGCGAAAGGCATCTCCCACGCTACCTTGAAGACCGGAGTTCCCGTTATCTTCGGCGTTCTCACGACAGATACAATTGAGCAGGCGATTGAGCGCGCGGGTACTAAGGCCGGAAACAAGGGCTGGGATGCCGGAATGGCCGCTATTGAGATGGCGAACCTCATGCCAAAGTTACAGGGTAAGTAATCATTCAATTCTGACCATGCTATAGAGGATTCATCAAAGGAATCTCTATGAAATACTTCTTCGTCCTTCTTCTTATTTCGTCTTCGGCCTTTGCGAAAACACGCATGCCCGACACCATCAACTGTACCTCGAAAGCGACTTCGGAAAACGTTCAGGCGTTCTCGCTCATCGATCTCAATACCACTCATCCCGAATCTTCAATCCTGGACGCAAGTCTCATGGGCTACGAGATCCGCGACGGTGTGATGAGCATGGGTCTATCAAATGAGTGCGATAATAGTTACGAGATTTCTATTCCGCTTTATGAGCTCGAGCAGATGATTGAAGGAAAGCTAAACTCTGTTACGGGGAAACTCACTTATTCAGACGTTGCTCTTTCTGAGGCGAACGATTCTGAAGAAGCGATGGAAGAGACAGTTGAAATCAACTGCGTTTTGAAATAATAAAAAAGTATTAGAGCGGTATCTCAGATCTGTGCTGAGGTGCCGCCATTCCACTCTGAACTTCGTCACGAACTTCAGTCATGACTTCATTTTCGTGGAAGTATGAAACGCCAAGGATGAGGGCAATCACCACGAGAACCAGAGGGAGATACTTAGATATATTGTGTTTTTCCATACGATTTCCATATCATAAAATTCTGGACCAAATCAAATAACGCATGGCTTCGCCTGCGCCGGCGAAGCCATGCATTAAATAGCTGACATTGCTTGCCAAGGAGGGTCACCTCCCTTATAACAGTCAGACCGTTTCACGGAAAACTTAATCTAAGCGAGGACGCAGGCTCCTTGGGTGAAGTCTTTTAAAAATTTGTTTCCTGCTACCGCCTGAAGGAGAATTTCATGGCAAAAATCAGCATGGGGCGTTCGCGCTTCAAAATTCAACGCCGCCTGGGTGTTGAACTTCCGGGACTCGGCAAGGCCGGCGCTCTCGAAAGAAAACCTTATGGTCCAGGTCAACACGGGATGGCCCGCAAGAAGCTTTCGGATTACACCGTCCGTTTGATTGAAAAACAAAAGGTGATGTTCAACTACGGTTTACGTGAGTCTCAACTCCGTAACTACGTGAAGAACGCTAAGAAGATTAAGACTGCTTCATGGGTTGATACCATGATCATGAATCTTGAATCACGTCTTGATAACGTGGTTTTCCGTTGTAACTGGGCACCTTCGATTCCAGCTGCTCGTCAGATGGTTTCTCACAAGCACATTAAAGTTAACGGTAAGACTGTTAACGTTCCTGGCTTCAAGGTATCTCCAAACGACGTAATCGAAATCACTGATACTGGTGCTAAGTCTGGTAACTATCTCCAGGCGAAACAGCGTCCAAGAATCTCTGCGGTTCCAGCTTTCCTTACTAAGGAAGCAACTGCTGAGAAAGAAAAAGCGAAAATGGTTTCAAAACCACTCGCTGAAGACATCCCGTTCGCGTTCGAAAAACGCCTCGTGATTGAGTACTACTGGAAAGTTAAGTAATACAAAAAAAAGGGCCCCTCGAAAGAGGGGCTTTTTTTTTATCTAATCTTCGATCTCATTTTTTTCATACCAATCACTACACTGCTGGGGAGTGATTCCTGCCAGCACAGAACACTTCATCATCATAACCTGTTTCTCTTTTTCTTCCGATGGCAAATTCTGAAGCTGGGATTCAAACTCCACCACATATTTTTCGCAGTCAATATTACCGTAAACACAATTCACCATCCTTCGCATGGAATCCTTCACCGTTTCAGGCTGATCCTGATATTGTGAAAGTTCTTGCTCCATCTTTGTAGCTAGATGTTCAGGATTGTAGCGATTAATTCTCGGAGACCATATTGATCCCTCAGCATCGGATCCGCCTGGCTGATCGAGAAGTTTTCGCTCGAGAAATTGAGATACCATTTTTTGCTGTTCAACAGAAAAGGCAGAACCTTTGGGCATCAATCCCGTATTGATAGAATTATGAAACCGGCGAATGTCTCTGGCGCTGTTCTCATTAAGATTGATTTTTGGGAGCCTTGAAATAACATTGAAAGATTCACCCGGGACATACTCATCAGGCACAGTACTTACAAGAACAGTAATCTTCTTCTCGAATTCCATTGGACGAGAATGGCACATAATACAGCGCTGATTAAAAAGCGCCTCACCATTTGCCATGGAAGTCGTATCCCACTCACCTGTAATTTGCCCGGTCTCAACTGCTTTTTTGGGACAGAAAGCGAGAAGTTTTTCTTTCGAAACTTCCAGCGACGAAGTCCAGAATATATCCACCATCTTGCGGCACTCAATCGGATCAATTGCAGAAACATGGAGTGGCGAATTATTAAGGTTCACTCCGGCCTGGTCACACACTCTTCCCCACATGGAACTCAGGATCTCAAGGGGAGATTTGGGAGTTTTAGCAACGCAATTTGTGCAATCACCTGACGTGCGGAAGACATTTTGATCAAATGGGAACCATTCAAGCTGCTTCTGACCAACTTTTACGAATTGAAAAAAGTTATCACGGTCTTCAAGATAGTAAATATTTCCTGCGGCATCATAGTCCGGATAGTACCCGCCATTCCCGGCCTCGGTGGCACGTGAAACAAGGGACCAATCTCCCGCGGTAAGTTTATCTCCGTCTTTATTGAGCTTCATGGAAACAACATTTTTTACTTTATCTTTACTTATTCCTGAGAACCACCCGTCATCAAAATCGCCGAACTGATCCAGGTGGAAAGTAATTTGTGATGAATCACTGTTGAAGGAAACTTTACCGGTTGGAAAGCCAAGATCAACTTCGAGTTTGCAATCATTGCCGTTCAAGGAAAAAATCTTAGTGGAGCGCGAGTTCCCGTCATAAACCGATAGATACCTCCCGTCTTTTGAAAGCATAGGAAGATCGGACTTAAAGTCAGAAATATTTTTACAAAGTTGAGTGACCTCTCCCACTGTAGTGATTTTTTCGCCTTCAACTTTATAGCGTCCGATGGATACACCCATCTGGTCTGTTATGACGGAATAAGTGTCCCCGTTTTTTCCAATTGACTGATAAACGCCCTCGAGGCGCTTATCAATGAAAGGGGTTGTCTCCTCAGGCTTCCCTCTTAAAGCGGCAGGAATCGCTTCATGCGAGTGATGAAAGGCCATTCCGCTATCATCACCTGGATGAGTGAGAAACTTTCCGTCGGGTGACCAGACGGGATCGACACCACCCTGGGCCTTGAATTGTTTTCCACTTTCAAGATCCAGGAGCTGGTTTCCAGCTTCAATAAACGCAATATACTTGCCTTCCGGATGAACTTTGAAAAAATATCCCGGAAGTCCGTTAATACGGACAGCACTTTCAAAACTTCCTTCGCGGAGACTACAGACGTTTGCCTGTGCCCAGGAAGTTATCAAGATCAAGCTTGTAGCGATCAGCTTTTTCATAACCGTATTTTACCTCTGATAATATTTTCTTATTTTTAAATACAAGTATTGCGGGAAAATGCAGCTCTGCGTGTCTCATTCTGAGTTCAAAGGAATCAACCGTTTTCACGGCATCCTTCCCGACAGATTTTTCGAGTTTTAGTTTTTCTGCTGGAGTGACATCTTTATCGAGGAGAATAAGAAGCGGAAGTTTTTTATCCTGAGCGGCCTTTCTGATTTCAGAAATTCCCTTAACCGAAAGATCCATGCGCGGAGACCAGACGTAGATGACACCGGTCTTATTTTTCAAAACAAATTCAGATAGCTCCTTATCACTGAAGCCCTGAGTTCGCTTATGAGTGAATGTCTTCACTTCGGGCGAGCACTTCTTCTCATCCAGCAAGACTTCAATTCTTCCCGTATCACGGGAGCGTGAGAGGACTGTTCCTTTCGGAATTCGACGGACGAGAACCCACTCCCCGATGACATTAGTGGGTGATGCATAGAATGCCTTCCCCAGACCAGCTTCGCGCTCTTCCTGCCATACGCCAGTCGCCTTCCAATCTTTCAGAAAAGTTTTCACTTTGTCGGGACAGGCCATCACTGGAAGTTCTCCGGAGAAAGCGGGAAAACTAAAAAGAATTATGAGAATAAATGTCATAGACGACGTTTCGGAAATGGCAGGAATAAACGAAGAGATTAGAACTTAAGCGGAAAGATCGGGTTTACTTCTTGGCTGCCTTGAACTGTTTGATTTCTGAAGGATTTAATTCAAAGCTGAACTCCTTCCCCTGCTCAATTCTGAAATCCTTTGGGAAGGCACTTCTGGGTACAATCATCGTCTGCCCGAACTTATCGATGATCTTCACTTCTTTATCTGTAAAATAGCCGCCAATCTTGCCCTGAATTAAGACTTCTTTACTGACTTCAGCAAAAGCGGAAATTGAAAGTAACAGAAGAATGAAAATTTTCATTGGCCGATGACCTGAGTTTTCACTCTGTCGCTCATGTATTTACCAACATTCTCTTCGGGAGGGCGTGAATAGAATGAGCGGTCATTTACACATGCAACTGGAGAGCTTCCGCATTTATCTCCTCCGCAAGTTGCAGTCCGGACAAACTTTCCAGTACCAGCTTTGTCATCACAGACAACATAACCAACACAGATTTGATTCGTGGTACTGCGGGTACATCCAGGAGCAGTGTGAAGTTTTCTCGGAAGATCAGCGGCCCACACACATGTGGCGGGATTATAGCTTGCGAAGGTATCGGGGCCCTCTTGTGTAGAAACCGTGGGCGAGGGAGTTGGTGCAACTGCAGTTGCACCTTGATCAGCTACGGGCACCGTAACCGGAACATCCACTTGCGCATCTACCGGCGCATCCGCAATTGGTACGGCAGTAAGAGGCTCAGGCAGAACAATTGTCAAAGCTGGATCTACGACGACAGAGGGGGAGGTAATACAAAATCCAAGCGGAGATGTTGCCATATTAGAAGGACATATGCAGCCGCCCCCCAATACTTCTATTTTGGGAAAATCACATGCAAATGCGTTTAAGCTCAGGCCCGTCAGAAAAAGAACAGAAATCCACTTCATAAATACCCGTTGATAAGGATTTGATGCTCCTATCATCGGTTGCATCAGGGATTCTCCCTAGCTGAATTTTGAAAGCCTATTCAATCCATAGACTTCAGACGAATAACTGAAGTCCCCTGTAAGGGACTTAAAATGGATTAAAGGGAATGTGACGAATTTTTCTGCTAATTAGACTATGGAGTAGTTTGAGATGCGGGAGGCTGGGTCTGACCCTCGGCCTGGATCTGAGCATGAAGATGCTCACGGAAAGCTTTCAGCGTGTGAATCGACTTCTTCATATACTCATCTGCCTTGCGGAGACGAGTTAGCTCTTCAGCCATTTCCGGATGATTTCTTGTGATCATGGTCATCGCACGATTAATCGAAGCATCCATGATGGAAAAGTTATTGGCGAGATCGTGAATATATTTTCTGTGTTCGTTTAGATCGATCATAGGAACGTATCTTAATTTGGACAATCGACGGAAGCAAGTCCCAGCTTAACTCAAAAAACTGACGCAGAGTAGCTAACCACTTTTTAGTTCATTTACCCGTTTCAATGGGATAAAATTGATCATATTAATTAGGTGCAAAAAAGGGAAATCCAATGTCTCACGCGGCAGATCATGGTCATGCTCATGTTCAAGAAGTAAGAAACGATCCTCAATTCGGAAAAGCTTCAATTGGGAAGCTTGCGATGTGGATTTTTCTCGTTACAGATGCCATGTCATTCTCTGGTTTTCTTCTTGCTTATGCTGTTCTCCGTTCAACAACAGACTGGCCGGAACCTGCTAAATATCTCGGAATTAATCTTTCTGGTTTCGCTACTTTCATTCTCGTTTGTAGTTCGGTTTCGATGGTTCTTGTAATCGATTCCTGTAAACACAAAGATAGAAAGCAAATGCTCAACTGGCTCCTGGCAACTATTGCTGGTGGAGTAATCTTCCTTGGAATCCAGGTTTACGAGTACAACCATCTCATTCACGCCGGCATTACTCTCTCAAACTTTGCTCACGGAAATAATCTTTTCGCTTCGACTTTTTATATTGTAACCGGCTTCCACGGACTTCACGTTCTCACAGGTGTGATTTATCTCTGCTGCGAATATCGATTTGCTCTTCGTGGAGATTACGATAACGGCGACTATAATCGCCTGGAGATTCTCGGACTCTTCTGGCACTTCGTGGATCTGGTCTGGATTCTCGTATTCACTTTCATCTACCTTCTGTAATGAAAGTATTTGCGCTGATTACATTTCTACTTTTTTCGATGACAGCTGGGGCCTGCCCCAACTGTCACGAGACAGTAAAGATGGGTTCAAAAGGTCCTCCTTATACTTTGATTATCCTCGGTATCTTCGTTGCGATGACTTACATCCCGATGTATTTTTTCTTCCGGATGACCAAAAAGTACGCTACTCACGAATTCAATGAGCACTGAAAAACTCCCGCTGATTAATGCTTTTTTCAATTCTCTCTCTACGATTTGCTTGATCCTTGGCTATTATTCCATCAGGAAAAAGCGCGAAGAGACTCACAAGAAATTCATGATTTCTGCTTTCGTTTTTTCAAGCATTTTCCTCATGGGCTATCTCACTTACCATTATCATCACGGCAGTACGGTCTTCCCTGATCTTGGATGGATCAAAACTCTTTATCTGGCGATCCTCATTCCACATGTGTTGCTCGCTGTCATAATGGTCCCGCTGATCCTCGTGACCTTCTTTCACGCCTTCAAAAATAATCGCGAAAAGCATCGTCGGTTGGCCCGCATTACCTTTCCCATCTGGATGTATGTTTCTTTCACCGGAGTCGTGATTTATCTCATGGTTCATCAGTGGTTTAAGGTTTGAAAAACGTAATGATTATTATATTCTTTGAGCTCATCATTAAGAATTGAGAGTTATGACGACGACTACACAAAGCACACTTCTGTTGTCTGAAAAAACACCTACGTTCATCGGGGATATCTTTTCTCTGACGAAGCCGCGACTTTCCTCGCTTGTGATTCTCACAAGTGCGCTGGGAATGTGGCTCGCTCCGGGATCAATTGATCTCTGGCACGCAGCCATTTCTATCATTGCTACTTCCGGTCTCGTAGGCGGAGCATGTGCCATCAACTGTTACCTCGAAAAAGACATTGATAAATTGATGGACCGGACTAAAGACCGTCCACTGCCTTCGGGAAGAATTTCCGAAACAATGGCATTGAGTTTCGGACTCGCGCTCATGGGTATTTGTCTTCTGGTACTTTTTTATTTCATCAATCCCCTTACTTCGATTCTCGGCTTCATCGCTGCTGTCGTTTACATTCTCCTCTACACTCCAATGAAAACCCGCACAGCATGGGCATTGTTTGCTGGTGCGATTCCCGGTGCGATTCCTCCCCTCATGGGTTGGACTTCAGTCACTGGCTCGATTGGAATTCTGGGAGTCATTCTTTTTGCACTCCTTTTCATCTGGCAACTTCCGCACTTCCTTTCAATCGCGATCTATCACGTCAATGATTACAACCGTGCTGATATCAAAACTCATCCCGGCCATATCGGTATCTCTGCCACGATTCACCAGATCGGTGTCTATACTCTGGCGCTCTTCTTCATTTCCATGCTTCCGTTTTATATCGGAGCTGTGACAGAGGGTTACAAATACGCCGTGCTTTTGATTGGTGGAGGATATTTTGTGTATTCTCTCTGGGGTCATGCCCTCGATGAAGGAACGCCTGGATTGCTGCAATGGGCAAGAAGATATTTTTACGGATCTTTGATTTATCTTCCATGTGTCTTTATTTTGATGATTTATTTTAGAAATATCAGTTAAATATTTTAGATAATTAGTATTTTCTTCAAGGAAAGCAGAATGAACTGGTTCACCCTTTCGATGCCGCCGAAAGACATTTCAACCAACGGTCACTTGATCGATGGTCTTTGGAATTACACGACGGCACTTTGTATTTTTTACTTCGTACTTGTATGTATCGGGCTCTTCGGATTCTCGTTTCTTTATTCGAGAAGACGTCACAAGACTCCTTACTACACTTACGGAAACAAAAAGCAGCACATCATCGCAACTGCGGTTATCGGTGCGGCCGTGTTCCTCACGATCGACTTGAACATCACTCGCATGGCAAGTAACGATCTCCTGGATGTCTTCTGGAAATATCCGGATCCAAAAACAGAAAAAGTTCTGCGAGTGGAAGTCATGGCACAGCAGTGGATGTGGTCTTTCCGTTATGCCGGAGCTGATGGTGAGTTCGCGACCGCTGATGACGTTGTGACAAACAATGATCTTCGCATTCCTCAGGGAACAAAAATCCTTTTTCACCTTACTTCAAAAGACGTGATTCATTCTTTCTTCGTTCCAAACGTAAGACTGAAAGTTGATACGATCCCAGGTCGAGTTACTCGTATCTGGTGGGACGCAAACGTTCCCGGAAAATATGATATCGCCTGTGCCGAGATGTGCGGAAATCCTCACTATCTCATGAAGGCCCAGTTGACGGTTTACTCTGAAGAAGATTTCACGAAGTGGATGAAAACATCTGAACAAATTGCACTAAACACCAATGACCCTGAGGACAAAAACCTCGCCTGGGGTTGGAAGTGGGAGATTTAATTTATGAGCGGCGGTTTTAACGAAATTCATCCGGAACCTACTACCTTCTGGAGCAAATACATCATCTCTTTCGATCACAAAGTGATCGCTAAGCAATTCCTCTGGTACGGAATTTTCTTCCTCGGTCTCGGCGGTATGATGGCGATCCTTATTCGCTGGACTCTCGCTTATCCAGGAGTTGCTTTTCCGGTTATCGGAAATCTCTTCTTCCCGGATTCAGCAGGAGTTGTTCCACCGGACACCTACGCCATGCTTTTCACTATGCATGGAACGATCATGATCTTCTACGCCATAACTCCCATTTTGATCGGAGCGTTTGGTAACTATTGTATTCCGCTGATGATCGGCGCGCGCGATATGGCCTTCCCGATGCTGAACATGCTTTCCTTCTGGTTTGCATTTCTCTCGGGTGTGGTTCTTCTTTTCTCTCTCTCTCTTCCACTGGGAGCAGCAGCGGGTGGATGGACCTCGTATCCAACCCTATCTACGACCTTGGGTCAGCCTGGTATGGGTCAGACTCTTTGGTCAGTAGCAATCTTCCTCTTCGGTGTTTCATCAACCATGGGTGCGGTTAACTACGTCACAACTGTGATCACTCTCCGCGCTCCGGGCATGGGCTACTTCGATATGCCACTTACAGTGTGGGGCCTCTGGCTCACAGCTATCCTGAACGCAATCTTCGTTCCGGTTCTTGGTGCTGGTGTGATTCTTCTACTTCTTGACCGTGTTTTTGGAACGACCTTCTTCCTTGCTGGGGCCTCTGCCACTTCAGGGAATGGTGACCCGGTACTCTTCCAGCACGTGTTCTGGATTTTCGGTCACCCGGAAGTTTACATTCTCATTCTCCCGGCCTGGGGAATTGTTTCCGATCTCCTTTCTTTCTTCTCTAGAAAGCCTGCGTTCGGTGCAAAAGCTACTGCTCTGGCGATGACAGCAGTAACGATTCTTTCTACACTCGTTTATGGTCACCATATGTTCACAACTCAGATGAGCCCACTGCTCACTCAGTCGTTCATGACCCTGACTATGACGATCTCTATTCCTTCTGCGATCTTCTTTGCCAACTGGCTCGGAACAATCTGGAAGGGTTCAATCCGCTTTGATTCTCCGATGCTTTTCTCTCTCGGAGTTGTTTTCGTCTTTGGTCTCGGCGGTCTTACTGGTCTCCATCTCGGGACGGTAACAACTGACCTTTACCTTCACGATACATACTTCGTTGTTGGTCACTTCCATTACACAATGGCAGCTTCCGTTCTCCTCGGTGGATTTGCCGGAATTTATTTCTGGTTCCCTAAGATGTTCGGAAAAATGATGAACGAAATGATGGCGAAGATCCATTTCTGGGGAACCATGATTGGTCTCAACGGCATCTTCTTCGGAATGCTCATGGTGGGATACGGTGGAATGCACCGTCGTATCTATAACCCATTCGTTTATGAGTCGCTTCAGCGCCTGATTCCGATTAACACGTTCATTACTCTCTCTGCAATTTTCATGGGTGCTTTCCAGATCATTTTCGTGATCAACTTCCTTTACTCTCTGAGAAAAGGTCCGAAAGCTCCTCAGAATCCATGGGAAGTCGGAACTCTTGAATGGACGATTCCATCTCCGCCGGTTCACCACAACTACGACGTAATTCCTGTCGTGAGATGCGGACCACACGAGCTTGGAAACCCGAACCTGAAAACTGGTCGTGACTTCCAGTATCAGACCGAAGAATTGGTGAAGGCATAAAGTGAAAAGAAGCGAAATCCAGCACGGCCTCGGTATGACCATGGTCCTGATCTCAGGGACCATGCTATTTGCGACCCTACTCATGGGTTACGCGATTTACCGTACGTCGGCAACGTCGTGGCCGCCCGAAGGGACTGCGCCTGTTGGACTCGGTTATCCGCTTCTCTCGACACTCACAATCTTTTTAAGTTCATGGTTCATGCATCAGGTGAAAAAAGACGTCTCTGATATCAAAAAAGCAAAGATGAACCTGGATGCCACTCTGGTACTGGGTTTTCTTTTTCTCGGGATTCAAACGCTCTTCTGGAATGAGCTCAATACTTCCGGACTTCTCGTCAGCTCGGGAATTTTTTCTTCGATTCTCTATGGCTTTACCTGGATCCATGCCGCTCATGTGGTGATGGGTCTTTTGTCTCTTGTGTGGCTTCGTTTTGTTCTGAGGCCCACGACCCGGAACCTTGAAGTGAAAGTGCTCAATGTCGAAAAATTCTGGCATTTCCTCGGGGTAATCTGGCTGATCATGTTTTTAACACTTTTTGTCTTATAAGATCGTAAGGAAGATTATGATGAAACTTAAAATGGTCTCACTTCTCGCAACCGCTCTTCTTCTTGTCAGCTGTTCCAATGAAGGCGGACAGTTCAAGGAAGGCAAGATTCTCGCGGGCAAGCAGGTATCAAAAGAAACCCTGAATCTCGGAGCGACAACGTACATGGAATACTGTGTTCAGTGTCACGGCAAAAAAGGCGACGGCAAAGGTGTTTCATCTGCCGGCATGTTCCCGCCACCAAGAGACTTCACTCTCGGGATCTACAAATTCGGAAATGTCGTGTCGGGAGAACTTCCACACGATGAGGATTTCTACAAAATCATCCGTCAGGGTCTTCATGGAACTGCGATGCTTAAGTGGGATATCTCTGACAAGCGTCTCGAAGCTGTCACTCAATACATCAAGACTTTCGCGCCGAGCGCCTGGGAAGGCGAAGATAAGAAGCCGGGAACAAAGTACGAGCTTCCAGCTGATCCGTTTGGCGAAGGCAAGAAAGCTGAAGCCATCGAGAAAGGAAAACGCGCTTATCACATCACTGCATCTTGTATTCAGTGTCACCGCGGTTATGAAACCAAGGCCGACATGTCTGCCTACAATAAAGAGATCAACAAAGTTCCTCTCAAGGCCGATGAATACGCCGCTGATCTTTATCAGTTGAAAATGCAGGACAGTGACTACGGCTATAAGACCATGCCACCTGATTTTACTTATCATCCGGTTCGCTACTCTCACTCAACTGAGGAAGTCGTTCAGCGCCTTATGTATGGTGTGAATGGATCCGGAATGCCGGGTTGGAAAGATGTTGTGACCGATGAAGAACTCTGGGCCCTGGCCTATTACGTTCAGCATCTCAAAGAGCTCCGGAATAATCCGGCCCGTGAAGAGCTGATGCAGAAGCTTGAAAACCAGTAAGGATGAATATGGAAACCGCGACTTTGAATACATTTGAGAGAAAGCCAAACTTCGCTGCGAAGTTAGTGGCCTCTAAGCTCTTCTGGGTTCTCGCGATTACTTTCCTTTTCGCTTATCCGGTCACCAAGAGTGTGCTTCGTCAGCTTCCGGCAGATCTTCCAGTTTACGGACAGGTTCCGCATTTTCAGTTTATCGCTGAGAATGGGGAAAATTTCGGGACAGAGAATCTCAAGGGCAAGGTATATGTCGCGAACTTCATGTTCACGACCTGCCAGACTGCGTGTCCCCTTCTCCTTAAAAAAGTTCAGACCGTTCAGCATCGTATGCGCGGAGTTCTTGATCGCGCAGCGATTGTTTCTTTCACTGTTGATCCGGTAGTCGACACTCCGGAAATCCTTTTCACCAAGGCCCGCGAATATAAAGCTAATCCCTATGTGTGGCGCTTTGTTAACGGACCGATGACTGAAACAAAAAAGCTTCTCGTTGATGGATTCAAAGTTCCGGTGGGTGATAAAGAACTCGCTGGTTCTGTGATGGATGTCGCTCATTCCAACAAACTGGTGTTGGTGGATCAGAAGGGCCAGATTCGTGGTTATTATTCCACTGAAGGCAATGGCATCAATATGATGATGATCGACATGGGCCTTCTCATTAATCAAAAGAAAATGAATTAAAGGAGATATTGTGAGTGAAGTAAAACATGCAAATCATCGTAGAGAGTATTACAAAGTATTCTTCATACTCACTGCTCTGACGATCGTTGAGCTGATTATCCCAAACATGACTCTCGGAAAATTCGCCAAGGGTAGTGCTCTGACTGGACTCGCTCTCGGTAAGGCCGCAATTGTGGGCTGGTCTTATATGCACTTGAAAGATGAAACGAAGTGGATGCGTTTTGTCGCACTCATTCCGCTGTCCGCATTCTTCTATGCGGTTTTTGTTGTGCTTGAATCAGTATATCGTTAATCGAAAGGACTTATATGGAACACGCTAAAGTAGAAAAGCCAGTATTTCAGTCAGAATCTTCGGTGATGAATCATCCCATTAGATTTCCTTCTAAGGACGGTTATTTCACTCTTCCAACCTGGGGACTTCTGGTTATTCTGATTATCGCCTTCTTAATCCTGAAATTTTTCATCTATATCGCTGATGAAAAGCGCCACGGAAAATAATCAAGCTACTTAGTTTCTTTATCTTGCTTTAATCTCAATATGAACTCTTCCGGTGGATCGAATAAGCTTTTCCTAAAGGGGGAGTTTATGGCCACCGTAATTAATCAAACTCGTCGTCAGACTCAGCCAACTAATCAAACCGATTCCGATCTTTATGATTCATCTGAAATGATCACCGTTGTGATCGGATTCGTGATGATCATTCTCGCCTTCGCCGGAATGATTGATCGAGGCTTCATGGGACTGCAACTCTCTGCTATGCACTGTGGGGTTCTAGCAAGCACCGGGGCCCTGGCGGTCTGGGCCGGATTCTCTTCCGAGGAAAACCGTGAGCGTGCCTTTAAAGTCAGTCTCTCGCTGGGACTATTCTATCTGGCGAATCTCATCGCTGGAATTATGCTTCCCGAGGCCATGAAAGACCGTTCAGTCTTCAATGAGCAACTGGTCAGAGAGATTGCTCCAGGATTTCTTGACCTGAAGAACTATGACCACTTTCTCCATGGGGCGCTGGCCTTTGTATTTTTGCTGGATGCCTTTCTTTGTCATCGAAGAATGAAGAGACCTGTGCCAATGCCGCTCGCTTGATGTCCTTGTAGGAGGGTGAGGTATATGAGATATAACTCGCCGTTCAAAAGGACAATTTATGACTCAGAAAACGATGATTATTGGAAAAGATGCTCCCCTTGAGGAGACCATTACCCGTTTGAGAAAACTTCTTCTCGACTGGGGTTTTGATGTGGAAGAGGCGTCCTGGTTAAATCCAGTTCCGAATGTCTGGTCCGTTCATATCCGTGATCGTTACTGTCCCTACCTCTTTACTAATGGTAAAGGCACTACCCGTGATGCAGCACTTGCGAGTGCGCTCGGAGAATTCTTTGAGCGACTGAACTGTAATTATTTTTTTGCAGATTACTTTCTCGGCCAAACTGTTTCTGAATCAGACTTTGTTCACTATCCGCAGGAAAAATGGTTTCCGCTGGATGATCAAATGCCTGCTGGTCTCATGAATAAAGAACTTTGGGCCCACTATGATCCTGAAGGAGAACTCGCTCCCGAGCAGCTCGTAGATACTAACTCCGGAAATTTTGAGCGTGGTATCTGTGCCCTTCCCTACACACGGGCAAGTGATAACAAGGCCTATTACATTCCAATGAATATCGTGGGGAACCTCTACGTTTCTAACGGCATGTCTGCGGGTAACACAAAAACTGAAGCCCGTGTTCAGGCACTTTCTGAAATTTTTGAAAGATCGATCAAGAATAAAATTCTCGCCGAAGGCATTACTCTTCCTGAGATACCTCAGGAAGTATTGAATCGTTATCCACAAGTAATGGAAGCGATTGCTGAGCTCGAGTCCAATGGTTATCCGATCATTTGCAAAGATGCCTCTCTGGGTGGGAAGTATCCTGTGATTAACGTCACACTTCTGAATCCAAAAGAAGGAACTGTTTTTGCTTCATTCGGAGCTCACCCGAAATTTCAGGTCGCCCTCGAAAGAACGCTCACAGAACTTCTCCAGGGAAGACGCCTCGATCAGCTGAATGTATTCTCTCCCCCATCATTTGAACTTGATGACGTGAAAGACAACCTGAACCTTGAAGCGCACTTCATTGATTCAAACGGTCTCATTCACTGGAACTTCTTTAAGAAAACTCCAGACTTTGAATTCAATGACTGGAACTTCGGCGGAAAAACAACTCAGGAAGAATTCGATACTCTCGCAACGATTTTCCACAAAATGGAAAAAGACGTCTACATCATGGACTTCGAGCATCTCGGAGTTTACGGATGCCGGATTCATGTTCCGGGAATGTCTGAAATTTATCAGCCGCACGATCTCGCGTGGGATAACAATAATTCCGCTGCTGATATCCGTGCTGAAATTCTTGGCGTCCACGAGCTCGGTCCGGATGAGCTTACTAGTCTCCATGATCGTCTCGAAGACAAGGGCTTCGATGATATGCTTCTTCTCTCTCACGCAATCGGAGTCATTCCTGATGCGGGAACAGTTTGGGCAAATCTTCGCGTCGGTGAATTCAAAGCGATGATCAGCCTTGCGGCCAAGGACTATGAGCAGGCGAAAGCGGGATCAGAATGGTGCCTGCACTTTGCTCCACTAAATCCTGAAAGACGCCTCATGTGGCTTTGTCTCAATACTCTTCTCCAGGTTGAGTGCGATGATGAGCTCAATGAAACTGAATTCATGCCGAATCTTGAAAAACTTTATGGCAAAGACCTTGTAGAACACGCGATAAAACTCATTCAAGGATTTGATAAATTCGATGGCCTTTTTGAGACTGACCTCAATCTCGCTGGCTTTGAGATGCACCAGAAACTCATTACTTCATACGAAAAACTACAGAGAGCAAAAAGCCTGTGGGCAGAGAAAAACAAGAACTAATCTTTCACCCTGAGCTGAGACTTACCTTTCTGCTCAGGGGAATTAAATTCACCATCGCCAGTCTCACTCCCACTGACCGCGCCCAGATCCAGGCGGGCCTCAAACTCATGTCGCACGAAAGTATCCGGAACCGCTTCATGGGTTCAAAAAAAGAGCTCACTGAAAAAGAGCTCGATTACTTCACGTCAATCGATGGGTTTAACCATTATGCTCTGGGAATAGAGGAGGCAGAAAGCGAGCATCGAGGCGTTGGTGTCATCAGAATGGTGAGATCAGGAACTGTGCCGACAGAAGCAGAAGTGGCGATAACCATCATCGACGAGTACCAGAAGATGGGTCTGGGATCATTACTTCTCGATCTGCTTTATCTGGCGGCAAAAGAAAGAGGAATTGAGACATTCTCATTTACCTTTCTTCCGTCGAATGAAGGGATTGTGAAACTTATCAGAAAGAAGGGTCCGCCTTCAGTTCTCCGTGGTCATGACAGTGTGAGGATGCTTTTACGGCTTGATGACGTAAAAGAGAATGAACTTAAAGCGCGAGTACTGTCAGTCCTTCCAGAGATTGAAAACGGTCACTCAGGAACTTGAAGTAAGCTTCTTTCGTGATTCGCGTTTCTTTGAGGAGTGAGTGAAGAAGTGCCGGCTCTTTCACAAGCAGAATGCCGAGAGATTTTTTTCTCATTTCCCACTCTGTCTTCATCGACTGAGAATATTTCTTCATAATAGATCTCAGATTTTTTTCTTCAGCACATTTGATCTTCAGCTCTTTACAGCGAATTTTGAGTGTGGCACGAATATTTGCGGTGGGGACTTTTTCGAAATTTTCGACATCGTCTTTAGTAACGACCACCCCCACTTCTCCGATGACAGTGCCATAATGTTTATTGTCTTCCAGAACGATATCAAAGCCACTGATCCCCACAGCACGAGCGGGGCCGAAGAAATGCTCACGAAGTCTCGAGGGAGATGATTTTTTCATATCCGTCGTCCACATAAGAAGAATGCTTTCGTTGTTGTGATAGACAAATTTCTGCTGAAGAGCAGTTGAGACAAGGATTCCGCTTCTCTTACTCTGGAGAACTTCCAGGAAGTAATCCTGATTATCGTCAGAGACTTCGTAGCTACCTTTTGATCTGTAATTTCCCACCAGCCACGGGATTCCCCAGTACACCGAGAAGTCGTGGCCAACCCATGAGATTTTTTTCCTTGCTGGAGCGAGTTTATCTTCAACTTGAGTGAGCTCGCCTTTTAAGGCATGGAGATAAAGCTCGTGATGTTCTGGATTATTCAACTGCAAGTTAAACTCCGCACGGAGTTGTTTACCCTTAAAGTTCATGATGGTCGCGTTGGCGGGTTGAAGTCCCACGTTTAGAGATCTGCGATGAAGTTTTTCTTCAGTAATAGTAAGTGCAATTCCATCTTCATTTCTTTGAATCGAGACAATAAACTGGTTCTGCCAACCGATTGTTGCATTAACGACGTTAACCGGACCGAGGTCCGCACCGGCATAGACCTGAATTCCGCCGTAAGTTTGATACTTCCCTTCATCACCGACTGACCACTCTTCCACTTCAGAGAGCTTTTTCGGAAGACGAATATCGTTTGAAGTAAGAGTGGCTTTATTGACCTTGAGTCTTTTCATCGAAAGCTTTGCTCCTTTATAAGGAGCTAAGCCGAGCTTGAACTGCTGTTGAATAACCGCAACGAGACCGGCACCATAATCCCATCTCAGTCTTTTATATTCCATCCAGCCGGAGTCTTCTTCCGGAGAACGAAGCGAGAACTCTGTGGCCATTTTTGGAATTGAGTATTGGACCGTACTTCTATCGATACCAAGCTGAAGTCCCGGCGAAAAAACAAGGTTACGGTCACCCGTGGTAAATTTGATATTTCCATCAAGATCAATCTTGATCGGAAGACCGAACGGTTTTGAAATGGTCTTAGATGTAGGAAGGAAATCCCCGACCTGGGCCGAGACTTCAACTGAGATGAGTATCAAGAGCCAGAGGATATTTTTCATTAAGCTTCGCACTCCATACCAGGAAAACTCCACTTACCAAAACTGGCCTTCGGAGGTGCACAGCACTTCTGGGTAATGATCTCATTACCTTCACGACAGAATTTTGTATTTGAATCACTTGTAGCACCAATATCATATTCAGCAATACCACATCTGCTCTTTGCGCGGCTGCAATCAGCGTAATCTGCTTCAACCGTTCCGCCCTGCGCGCGAACGATCATCTTGGATGACATCCCTACCATCTCCTTGGGCTTACTTCCGATCCCGAAAAGCTGTAAGTATTTAACGACACCCACATTCTGATTTCCGGTGAGCGAAAAATTCACGTCCGGATATTGTTCCGAAAGTTTTACGGCTTCTTTCTCAACGATTTCCACATTATTGAATACGAGACAGGTTGAGCCGTCGTAATTCACTTCAACTGGTGAGAGATTTTTAGCGGCCTTCGCAGCAAACTGGAAAACCGTGGTGTAGAAATAAGAAAGTCCGTGATTAGCTCCATAGGCGCTGACTTTTCTGCAGGAAAGTTCCTGCTCAAATTTCACGTCACTATGAGAGGCGATGATTTCATTCCGGGTGCATCCCAGGGATTTACGATTATCTTTTAACCAGCGCTGGCATTCAGGAATAGTGGTCTTATCCGAGGTATCCGCGATACAGAAGCAGCAGCTCTCCTCAATCGAAGCCTGAGCAAACGAAATCATCGAAAACAGCACTGAAAAGAGGATAATTTTAATCATTCTCAGATGATCTATGATTTCAGGGGTACCTGGCAGGGGTCAGGAAAAGGTTCCCACCGCTGTCAAAAGTTTAGACACATTCTAAGCAGTTGTTGTTTCTGGGCGATTGTGTCCGGTTTATTTCTGAGCGATTATGTCCTATTGGACTCTAGCCGGACTTTCGTAGTTTCGACTTATCTCCATAATCATTGAGCCTCTTTCTATCTGAGACTTTGCAGTGAACCTTTCTGCCCATGATATCGAAGCTGTAAGCGCCGTTAAGGTGCAAATTTACGTTTATCTCTCTGCCTGCGTAGTTTTTAACCTCATCAATGACCCAAGTGACGTTGTC